>JBOEGW010000004.1:0-506435 GCA_050633625.1 Maritimibacter sp.
TGTGTCCAAAATCGTCGAGTAAATCCCTTTTTGGGTTCGAAGAGGGTCTCCGGATGAGCCGGGGATCCTCCTATCAACTCTAACGCCGCGAAAGGCTCAAAAATGCAAAGCCAAAACATTCGCATTCGGCTGAAGGCTTTTGATTACCGTGTACTGGATGCCAGCACGCAGGAAATCGTAAACACAGCTAAGCGTACGGGCGCACAAGTGCGTGGCCCAATCCCGCTGCCGAACAAGATTGAAAAGTTCACGGTTCTCCGTGGGCCACACGTCAACAAGAAATCCCGCGATCAATTCGAGATCCGCACGCACAAGCGTCTGCTCGATATCGTTGACCCAACACCACAGACTGTGGAAGCGCTGATGAAGCTCGACCTCGCCGCTGGTGTTGACGTTCAGATTTCGGTCTAAGGAGGGGTATCTGATGCGTTCTGGTATTCTCGCCAAAAAAGTCGGTATGACCCGGCTGTTCATGGAAGACGGTAAGCAGATTCCTGTGACCGTTCTTCAACTCGATAACCTGCAAGTGGTCGCTCAGCGCACCGCCGACAAAGACGGCTACACAGCTGTTCAACTCGGTGCTGGCTCCGCAAAAGCAAAACGCACATCGCAAGCAATGCGCGGTGTATTTGCTGCTGCAAAGGTTGAACCCAAACGTAAAATCGTGGAATTCCGCGTGACTGAAGATAACCTCATCGCAATTGGCGAAGAGCTGTCCGCAGAGCACTACGTGGAAGGCCAAAAGGTTGACGTTTCGGGCACTTCGATCGGTAAGGGTTTTGCCGGTGCGATGAAGCGTCACAACTTTGGTGGCCTTCGGGCGACTCACGGTGTGTCGATTTCGCACCGTTCGCACGGCTCGACGGGTCAATGTCAAGATCCGGGTCGCGTTTTCAAGGGTAAGAAAATGGCTGGTCACATGGGTGCTGCCCGCGTGACGACTCAAAACCTTGAAGTGGTACGCACCGACGCTGGCCGTGGTCTCGTGTTTATCAAAGGCGCCGTTCCTGGCTCCAAAGGTGGCTGGGTCACGATCAAAGACGCCGTGAAGAAGAAGTTGCCTGAGGGTGTTCCTTTCCCGGCTGCTTTGAAATCGGCTGCCGCCGCTGCTCCGGCTGAGGCCGCTGCTGAGGCCCCCGAAGGAGGCGCTGAAGAATGAAACTTGACGTGATCAAACTCGATGGCGCCAAAGCTGGGTCGGTTGACCTGGATGAGGCCCTGTTCGGTCTGGAGCCGCGTGCGGACATCCTGCACCGTGTGGTTCGCTGGCAGCGCAACAATGCGCAGGCTGGTACCCACAAGGTAAAGACCCGCTCGGAAACTTCCTACTCTACGAAAAAGATCTACCGCCAAAAAGGCACAGGTGGCGCGCGCCACGGTGACCGTAACGCGCCGATCTTCCGTAAAGGTGGTATCTACAAAGGCCCAACACCGCGTTCGCACGGTCATGACTTGCCGAAGAAATTCCGCAAGCTTGGTCTGAAGCACGCGCTTTCTGCCAAAGCCCAAGCGGGTGAGTTGGTTGTGATCGACGCGCTTGATAGCGAAGGTAAAACTTCGGTTCTTGCGAAACAGGTTGCAAACCTTGGCTGGAAACGTGCTCTCATCATTGATGGGTCGGACGTGAACGAAAACTTCGCGAAAGCTGCCCGTAACATCGAAGGTTTGGATATCCTGCCAACGATGGGCGCTAACGTGTACGACATCCTCAAGCGTGACACTCTCGTGCTCACGAAAGCGGGTGTTGAAGCTCTGGAGGCTCGTTTGAAATGACCGAAAAAGCTGCACTTTATGACGTGATCCGCAAGCCGATCATCACTGAAAAAACAACAATGGCGTCTGAAAATGGCGCAGTGGTTTTTGAAGTGGCAATCGACAGCAATAAGCCACAGATCAAAGAAGCTGTTGAAGCGCTCTTTGGTGTGAAGGTCAAAGCTGTCAACACGACGATCACCAAAGGCAAAACCAAGCGTTTCCGGGGTAAACTCGGCAAACGTAAGGATGTCAAAAAGGCATATGTGACGCTCGAAGAGGGCAACACAATCGACGTATCCACTGGCCTCTAAGGGTTTGTGGCGGGCGATGCGCCCGACGTTGACATGTTTAGAAAGGCCCCCGGCGCAATCCCGGGGGCCTTTTTCGTGCCGGTTGCTTCAAGGTCCGCGAGAGGCTAGGCTCCTGTCATGAAACATGTCCCCAAAGAAACGACTGACGACGCGCTTATTCAGGAATTCTTGAATAAAGGCGGCACGGTGAGTGTTGGAAAAACAAAACCATTGGCTGCTGAACTGGGCTTGAGCAACAATGTTTGGAACAACAAGCTCACCAAAGAAGAAAAAGCCGCGCGCGACAAAAAGTAGATGCAAACGCCTTTGTGAGCCTGTTTGGGCTTGAACCTTACCTGTGTCGTGACAGACAATGGGCGGGTATATTCAGAAGGATTTGCTGCCATGCTCACCCGACGCCATTTTGTAATGACCTCTGCTGCACTATTTTCTGCGCCTTTGTTGGGCGCGGCGCCAGCGCTGTCTGCGCCTGTGTCGCCCTCGTCAAAATGGGATGCGTGGGATGCGCAAATCACGCCTGCGAATTATGACCCGGCGACCTCGAACCCATGGGGGTTCCATCGCCGGTTCTTGCCACAACGCGTGGAAGCCAACGCAGGCCTGACGCCGGGTGACCTTCATGTGGATGCTGTCGCACGCTATTTGTACCACATTGGCACCGATGGCACAGCGATGCGCTATGGGGTGGCGATTGCGCGCGGAAATCTTTACGAGCCGGGAGTGTACCGCGTGGGTCGCAAGGCGAAGTGGCCAACCTGGACGCCAACGGCGGCGATGATCAAACGTGATCCGGGGCTTTATAAGCAACACGAAGGCGGAATGGACGCCGGGCCAAACAATCCGCTCGGATCACGCGCGTTCTATTTGTACCGCGGCAATCGTGACACCTATTTGCGCATTCACGGCTCACCTGCGCCGCGGTCTATCGGGGGGCGTGCAAGCTCTGGCTGCGTGCGGATGGTAATGGCGCATATTAATGGTTTGTACCCTTATGTTTCTAAGGGTGTGACGGCGCATTTGCATCCGCCCGAAGACATGATTTCGGCGCGCAGCTAAATCAGACGACTTAACTTGTGGCTTCTCCGGGTGCGCGCGAGCAAATCGGACGGCCATTTGTGGCGCGGAGTGGCAAGAAGGTTGTCTCGACCGGACCAACGTGGCGATAGACGTAACAGCCGTCTACGGGGTCGATTTTGACCGCTGTGAGATCCTGATAGGGCGCGGCGATTTCCAATACGCCTTCGGGCACCTCCGCAAAGAACTCGCTTGGGGCTGTCGCGGCAAAGTCGCCTGCTTGGCAGGCCATAAGAACCCAAGGCAAACTTGCCAATATCAGGATTGGTTTCGTCATCAAATCAGTCTCCTACGTGTTAGGGGCAGAATGGCGTAAGGATATCCAGAAGACCAGCATGTATTCCGCGCGTTGGCCTTTGCTTCGCCGTATTTCCTCAAATTTTCCCAAAAACCGCCATTCTTCGCCCGCAGGTTGTTTGCCTAGATTTTTTTGCTTTTTTCTGTGGGCGCATTGTGCGCCAAAACCAAGGAATGTCGATATGGAATACGGGCGTATTAAGCCGCTTGAGGGCACCAATGGATATGTGCCGACAGCATTTACGAAGAAATCCATTAAGGAAATGCTCGAAGAAGAGGCACGCGCACTTGCTGAGGCGGGAGAGGCCGAAAAGGCAGCGCAGGCGCAAGCTTTGAGCGCGCAAACCGCTCAACCTGAGAAAGTGAGCCAGGGTGATCTGGATGAACCAGACGCGCCCAAGGCGTTGGAGGCTTCTTGGTTGCAACAACCGCCGCATATGCGCGCCGCCGCGCCTCAGAACGTCGATGTCATCGCGCGCCTAAAAGAGCGCGAAGAAACCACGGCCAAGCCGCGTTCGTTCTTTCGACGTTTGATTGGCGGCTAGATCTGCCCTCTTTCGTGCTGCCCAAGATGCGCATAAGATCGGGCGTATAATACTGAGGAGGGAACATTGGCCGGACACCGCATCTTCAAAATGAGTTTCGCAAGCGTTTATCCGCATTACGTGACAAAGGCAGAACGAAAAGGGCGCAGTCAGGCTGAGGTGGATGAGATCATCTGCTGGCTGACAGGGCTGGACGCTGCTGGATTGGCGCAGGCGCTTCAGGACAAACGCGATTTTGAAACCTTCTTTGAAACCGCCCCTTCGATGAACCCGAACCGCGCGCTGATAACGGGTGTGGTCTGCGGTGTGCGGGTGGAGGAGGTCGAAGACCCGCTGATGAAGGAAATCAGATTGCTGGACAAGCTCATTGATGAATTGGCGAAGGGCAAAGCAATGGATAAGATTTTGCGGGGGTAATGCGCTCGATCTCTTTGAAGGCACCGCGGCACACACGGCATCCGCGAAAGGGTCTCGCCCCTCAATCCCAATAAAACATGCACCCCCTATAGACTCGGTTTCCCAACCCCGCTATACGCTGCCAATCTCTCGGCCCCGGATTCGTTCTGGGGCCTTGTGATGTTTGGAATTTGGGCACCTACGGGGGCCTACAAAACGGCCACCTACGGGGGGCTATAACGAAGGTGGGGAAACCTGCCGCAAAGCAACGGAAGACAGAAAGCATGGCACTCAAGTCGTATAAACCGACGACGCCGGGCCAGCGTGGGCTGGTTCTGATCGACCGTTCGGAGCTTTGGAAAGGACGCCCGGTTAAGGCTCTCACTGAGGGTTTGACCAAAAAAGGCGGCCGGAACAACACCGGACGGATTACGATGCGTCGCCGTGGTGGGGGCGCAAAGCGTCTTTACCGCATTGTGGATTTCAAACGGACGAAGTTTGATGTTCCGGCAACTGTGGAACGGATCGAATATGACCCGAACCGCACAGCGTTTATCGCGCTCATTAAATACGAAGATGGCGAACAGGCATATATCTTGGCTCCTCAGCGTTTGGCTGTTGGCGATAAGGTAATTGCTGCTGCGAAGGCTGACATCAAGCCTGGTAACGCAATGCCATTCTCCTCGATGCCAATCGGCACGATCATTCACAACATTGAGCTTAAGCCAGGCAAAGGCGGTCAAATCGCCCGTGCTGCTGGTGCCTATGCTCAGTTTGTTGGTCGTGACGGTGGTTACGCACAAATCCGCCTCTCCTCTGGCGAATTGCGCCTCGTGCGTCAGGAATGCATGGCCACCGTTGGTGCCGTGTCCAACCCTGACAACTCGAATCAAAACCTCGGTAAAGCTGGCCGTCGCCGCCACATGGGCAAACGCCCGTCTGTGCGTGGTGTGGTCATGAACCCTGTCGATCACCCGCACGGTGGTGGTGAGGGTCGTACCTCCGGTGGTCGTCACCCAGTGACACCATGGGGTAAGCCGACCAAGGGTGCGCGCACTCGCAACAAGAACAAGGCGTCGTCGAAGCTGATTATCCGCTCGCGTCACGCCAAGAAGAAGGGCCGCTAAACTATGGCACGTTCTGTATGGAAAGGCCCTTTTGTTGACTCATACGTCCTCAAGAAGGCCGAAAAGTCCCGCGAGTCGGGTCGCAATGAAGTCATCAAAATTTGGTCGCGCCGCTCGACGATCCTGCCCCAATTCGTGGGTCTGACGTTTGGCGTTTACAACGGGAAAAAACACATTCCTGTCAATGTAACCGAAGAAATGATCGGTCAGAAGTTCGGTGAATATGCACCGACCCGTACCTACTACGGGCATGCTGCCGACAAAAAAGCGAAGCGGAAGTAAGTCATGGGCAAGGATAAGAACCCCCGCCGCGTGGCAGATAACGAAGCAATGGCGAAAACACGCATGCTCCGTACTTCCCCGCAAAAGCTGAACCTGGTGGCTCAGATGATCCGTGGCAAGAAAGTGGACAAGGCTCTGGCCGACCTCACCTTCTCGAAAAAGCGGATCGCTATGGATGTGAAGAAATGTCTTCAGTCCGCCATCGCTAATGCTGAGAACAACCACAACCTTGACGTTGACGAGCTGATCGTCGCGGAAGCGTTTGTGGGCAAAAACCTTGTGATGAAGCGTGGCCGTCCGCGGGCACGTGGCCGTTACGGCGCTATCAAAAAGCCGTTTTCGGAGATCACCATCAAGGTGCGTCAAGTTGAGGAGCAAGCCTAATGGGTCAGAAAGTCAATCCGATTGGCATGCGCCTTCAGGTCAACCGTACCTGGGACAGCCGCTGGTACGCCGATACCGCTGAATACGGTGATCTTCTTATGGAAGACATCAAGATGCGTGAATTCATCGGTGAAGAGTGCAAACAAGCCGGCATCAGCCGTGTGATCATTGAACGTCCGCACAAAAAGTGCCGCGTCACAATCCACACTGCGCGTCCCGGTGTCATCATTGGTAAGAAAGGCGCGGACATTGAAGTGCTCCGCAAGAAGCTCGCCAACCTGACAGACTCTGAGTTGCACTTGAACATCGTTGAAGTTCGCAAGCCTGAGCTGGACGCCGCACTTGTGGCTGAAAGCATCGCGCAGCAGCTTGAGCGCCGTGTGTCTTTCCGTCGTGCGATGAAGCGCGCTGGTCAGAACGCAATGCGTATGGGTGCCCTTGGTATTCGTGTGAACTGTGCTGGCCGTCTTGGCGGTGCAGAGATCGCGCGGACAGAGTGGATCCGTGAAGGCCGTGTGCCTTTGCATACGCTTCGCGCTGACATCGATTACGCTCCGGCCGAAGCCATGACTCCTTACGGGATCATCGGCATTAAGGTCTGGATCTTTAAAGGTGAGATCATGGAACATGATCCAGCCGCGCGTGATCGTCGCCAGCAGGAACTCCAAGAAGGCCCGGCCCCTCGTGGTGCCATGGGCGGCCGTCGGTAAGGAGACAGTAAAATGCTGCAACCAAAGCGTACAAAATTCCGCAAAATGCACAAAGGCCGGATCAAAGGCCAAGCAAAAGGCGGGTCTGATCTGAACTTTGGGTCTTATGGCCTCAAAGCTCTCCAACCTGAGCGTGTCACTGCGCGTCAGATCGAAGCTGCACGTCGTGCGATGACGCGTCACATGAAGCGTCAAGGTCGTGTCTGGATCCGGATTTTCCCGGATGTCGCCGTGTCCTCCAAACCCGTCGAAGTTCGTATGGGTAAAGGTAAAGGTTCGGTCGATTTCTGGGCGGCAAAGGTGAAGCCTGGCCGGATCATGTTTGAGATCGATGGCGTGTCGGACGAAGTCGCCCGCGAGGCCCTGCGCCTTGCTGCGATGAAGCTCCCGATCAAGACCCGCACCGTGGTACGTGAAGATTGGTAACAATCTTCACGAGTGCGGTGTAGCGGGTTTCACAGAAACCTGCGGGCCGCACTCGGTTTGAAAAAATAAGAAGGGCGGGGACTTCCCCGCCCTTTTTCTATCGGGCCTTGTTCGACTGCGAGAGGACCGACCCAGCCAGTTTCTTAGTATTGGAGTTATACTTTTTTCCCGAAACGACTTTCGAAGCAGTGGTTTCAACACGGCCGCTAGTTTGTTTCGTCGTCTTGCGTTGAGCGAGGGCAGAGCCAGCGAGGCTTTTTGCCGTCTTGGATGCTCTCGGATTGGAAAGAGTTTTGGAAGCACGCGATGCGATGCCGGATGACGTTTTCTTTGAGTTCCGAGCCATAATTATCTCCTAGTTGGTTAATAGTTAATAGGAGATTAAATGTGTTCCGAGATCGCGTTTTCAAGAACATTGCGAGAACTTTTGGGGTCAGGAACGGCCGAATCTGATCTAGGGTGGGCGCCGTACTGCATCAGGGGTCGCCGCTTGATCGCGCAACCCTGCGCTGGCTCTGTGCGGCAAACCCCATCGTCAATGCGCCCTCCCAGGGGGAGGATCGGGCGCACCGTGGGCTGGTCGCCCACGCCGGAGGTGTCAAAGGGGATTTGTTCGTATTGCCCAGACTTTACCGGGGCGCGGCCCGCGGGCCTCGAAGAAACCTGCTCCACCGCACGCAAGTGGTCGCATCAAACCCACTTGTAGTTAAAGCTAACCGAGACTCGCTCATCTTCCGCCATATTCATCGGCACCTCATGACGGAGCCAGCTTTCCCAGAGCAGCACATCGCCAACGGCGGGTTTGGCGTAGACGAAGGTTTTTAGTTCTTCGCGGGCGTCTTTGCGACGAGGTGGTGCGGCCATCATGCGGGCGGAACGTGGGTCTTCGAGTTTTAGCGCGCTGGCCCCTTCGGGCATGGACACATAGGTCGTGCCGGAAATGACAGAGTGCGGGTGGATGTGCGAGGAATGCGTGCCGCCTTCGGGCAGAATGTTGATCCACAAATCCTCCAGCACCAGCGTCCGCCCATCCAGATCAAACTCCAAGTCCTGCGCAAAGGCGGCAACATGTTTGTCCAGCGCGTCGACCATGTCCTTAAAGATTGGAAACCGCCACGGCAGGTCGGTGAGCGAGGCGTAGGAGGTATAGCCGGGGTATCCGTTTTCCTCACACCACTCTTGGCCCGCCTCATCGTCTTCAGCGATTGTAAAACAGGACGCTTCCAGTTCAGTCGCATCGACGGCAGGTCCATGCTCAGACAAAGGGGCGCGGTAAAGGCGGGTCACGAAGAGGGATTTAATATCAGCCATGGCTTCGTATAGCCCAGCTGCGTTTTCCGTGCGAGGGCCGTTTGCCTGCGAATCCGGCCACGATTTGACTCAGAGCGGGAAACCCCGCTTAAATGGGGGCAGAATCATATAAACTGAGTGTATTTTGAGATTGGATGTTGGGCGGTGGGTTTTCTATTATTGATGGTGCTGGGTATTGGTTTGGCCTTGGCGTTCAATTTTTTTGACGCTGAGCCGGAGGACGATGGCTCGGGGGGCGATGGTGAGGGAGATGCTTTGCCGGAGCCAGAGGGTGATGTTGTTCCGGTCGACCAGATCGTCACGATAGACAGCACCACAACAGAGCTTGAGACCGGCGCTGGAAATGACGTGGTCTCAGTAGACCCGACGTTGGCCAATTTAGATTCGCTTTTGGTCAATACGGGCGCTGGGAATGACGTCGTGGATGTGACCTTCGATGTTCCAAACGCGGCGGTGACCGGCAGCACATTTGAGCTTGGCGATGGTGACGATACCTTTGAGGGCGATCTTGTTGTTTGGGACAGCGTGATCAATGGCGGCGCTGGCGACGACAGAATTGAAGTTGGGTCCATGCTTTCAACAGGCGAGGTAAATGGCGGCGCGGGCGATGATGAAATCACCGGCAGCTTTGGCGAATTTCATGGCGATGAGGGCAATGATACAGTGACGCTCACCGCGTCCAATGTAGAAGCGACGGGGCAATGGGGCACAGCCTATGGTGATGCTGGTAACGACACGCTGCGCTACACTGGAAACCTGAGCGAAATTGGGACGGTTTTTGACCTTGGCGGTGCGCCTGCGCTGCACGGCGGGGAGGGAACGGACGCCTTTGAGATCGACTTACAGGTTGGCGAAGCCTCCACCGATCCGGCGGTGCCCCCTACGCATGAGTTTGAAAGCGTTGTTTTGGCAGATTTTGAGGCAGGGGTGGAAACGCTACAAGTGGACACGTCAGACTATGCTGATGCCGGGTATGTGTTTAGCGATGCGCGCCTTGAAACCGATACGGATGGTGAAACACGTTTGTTCATGACGTTCGATCATGACAGCGAAGAAGCGCAGGAAGTTCAGTTGAGCTTTGGCCTTGCGGCGGCGAGCTGGAGCGACATCACCTTTACCGGCGCCAGCCCTGCGGCGTTTTTCCCGGCCGCATAACGCGCTCAGGGAATGCTCTCCATCGACCATTAACCTTCTTGATTTAGCCTTCGGGGAAACCCGGAGGCTCTTTTGTTTAACACAGTTCGCCTAATTCTTCCCGCGCTGATCCCCTCGTGGAGGTTTTTCAAAACTGTCGCGCCTAGTCCACGCGTCGAATACCGCCTGCATGAGGCGGCGGGCACGACCCCTTGGCAAGAGGCAGATCCCCGTCCTGTTCATGTGGGGGGTGCCGAAATGTTGCGCCGGATGTTGTGGAATGCTCGGTGGAACGAAGCGCTTTTTCTCTCGACATGCGCGGAGAGATTGATCGCCACGGAGGACGGGTTTTTTGAGCGCGAGTTGAACCAACGGATCGCGGCGCGCCTGCCGGATCAGTCTGGCAAGCTACAATTTCGTTTGATTTTCGTTGTGCGCGAGGGGGATCAATTGGAGCGGCATGTTTTGTTTGAGAGCGCGCCACAGGCGCTCGCGGATCTTGCGGGGAGTCGCCCTTGAGCTTTGAGGCTGCCCTGCGTGCGACCGAAATCTTGCTTGGCTTTGCTTTGTTGCAAGCCAGCCTGGAACATGTGGCGGGGGATCATCGCTGGCGCGCAATTTACGTGGTGCGCGCGGGGGCGGCGTTTGTACTCATGCTTGGTGTGGTGCCTGTGATCGCCACTGGCACCCTTTGGCTGCTGACAGTGCTGCATCTTCGACGCCACCATGGGCCGTATAATGGTGGTGCGGATAAGATGGCGGTGTTGATCCTGACCTGCCTCGGATTGGCGCGGGTGGTGCCAAATGAAGCCGCTCAGGAATTGGCGATGGCATATCTCGCGGCGCAGCTTGTCTTGTCCTACTTCGTGTCGGGCTGGATCAAAATCGTGAACCCGGAATGGCGGCGGGGGAGGGCGTTGGTGGATGTGTTTCGCTACTCGACGTACCCGGTGAGCGCGCGGCTCAGGCTTTGGGCCGAGCGTCCGCGCCTGTTGTTCGTGATGGGCTGGGCGGTGATGTTGCTGGAGGTGTTGTTCCCGGTTACGCTCTTGTGGGTGCCGGCCATGTTGGCGGCATTGATCGCGACCGCGAGTTTTCATTTCGCCAATGCTTGCTTTTTCGGACTGAACCGGTTTTTCTGGATATGGATTTCGGCCTACCCGGTTTTGATCTGGTTTCAGGGGCGCATTGGCGGCGGGCTTGGCGCGAGCTAATCGCCGTATTCCCAAAGTTTTCCTTGCCCCTCTGATGGGCCTCCCCTATAGAGCGACATCTCACGATTCCCGGCAACGGGATTCGTGTGTTTTGCATGAACCCACCGGGACCGCGGTTACCCCTCAAACGGGCGCCCTCCGGTGATTGGAAAGGAAAAGGCGAATGAACGCCCAAGACTTGCGTGACAAGAGTGCAGATCAGCTGAACGAACAGCTGGCCGAGCTCAAGAAAGAGGCCTTCAACCTGCGTTTTCAGCAGGCAACTGGCCAAATGGAAAACACTGCGCGTATGCGCACGGTTCGTCGCGATGCAGCCCGCGTCAAGACGATCCTGAACGAAAAAGCTGCAGCCGCAGCTGGCGAAGCGTAAGAGGAGGCCCCACAGATGCCCAAACGTATCCTGAACGGCACCGTAACCTCGGACGCCAATGCCCAAACCGTGACTGTGCTCGTCGAGCGTCGCTTCAAACACCCATTGTTCAAAAAGACAGTGCGTAAATCCAAGAAGTACCGCGCCCACGACGAACAGAACACGTTCAAAGTCGGCGACCAAGTGCGCATTCAAGAATGTGCGCCGAAGTCGAAAACCAAACGTTGGGAAGTTCTCGCCAGCTAAGGCGGGGCTTTTCAGCTCAATCGAAACCATGGGGCTAAGACGTCCCCACAGGTCAGGAGAAACCCTATGATCCAGATGCAGACCAATCTGGATGTCGCTGACAACTCCGGCGCTCGCCGGGTGCAGTGCATCAAGGTCCTGGGTGGTTCTAAGCGTAAATACGCTTCCGTTGGCGACATCATTGTTGTCTCGGTGAAAGAAGCCATCCCGCGCGGCCGCGTAAAGAAAGGTGACGTGCGTAAAGCCGTCGTCGTGCGCACCGCCAAAGAAGTTCGCCGCGAAGATGGCACAGCGATCCGCTTTGATCGCAACGCCGCCGTCATCCTGAACACAAGCAACGAGCCAGTAGGTACACGTATCTTTGGGCCAGTTGTGCGTGAGCTGCGCGCGAAAAACTTCATGAAGATTATCTCCCTCGCTCCGGAGGTGCTCTAAATGGCTGCTAAGTTGAAAAAAGGCGACACGGTCGTCGTGCTTGCTGGCAAAGACAAAGGCAAAAAGGGTGAAATCACTCGTATGATGCCTGATGCTGGCCAAGCGATTGTTGACGGTGTGAACATTTCCATCCGTCACCAGCGCCAGACACAAGACTCGCAAGGTGGCCGCGTGCCAAAAGCGATGCCTATTGATCTGTCGAACCTCGCAGTGCTTGACGCAAACGGCAAAGCAACCCGCGTTGGCTTCCGCATGGAAGGCGACAAGAAGGTCCGCTTCGCGAAAACAACAGGGGATGTGATCTAATGCTGGATACTGCAAATTACACCCCGCGTCTGAAGGCTGTTTACCGTGACACGATCCGTGCCGCTCTCAAGGAAGAGTTCGGTTACAAGAACGACATGCAGATCCCGCGTCTGGACAAAATCGTTCTGAACATCGGTTGTGGCGCTGAAGCTGTGCGTGATTCCAAGAAAGCCAAATCGGCTCAGGCGGATCTCACACTGATCGCTGGTCAAAAAGCTTTGACAACGAAAGCCAAGAAATCCATCGCTGGTTTCCGTGTTCGTGAGGACATGCCGCTGGGTGCGAAAGTGACCCTGCGTGGAGATCGGATGTATGAATTCCTCGATCGTCTTATCACGATTGCTATGCCTCGCGTACGCGACTTCCGCGGCGTTTCGGGCAAATCCTTTGATGGCCGTGGCAACTACGCCATGGGGCTCAAAGAGCACATCGTTTTCCCTGAGATTGACTTCGACAAAGTCGATGAAGTCTGGGGTATGGACATCGTAATCGCAACCAACGCGAAATCCGACGCGGAAGCTAAAGCGCTGTTGACTGCTTTCAACATGCCTTTCAATAGCTGATCGCTGGGAGGAATTAGAATATGGCTAAGAAATCCATGGTCGCCCGCGAGGTTAAGCGCCAAAAGCTCGTTGCAAAATATGCAACGAAACGCGCCGCCCTCAAGGAAATCATCAATGACGAAAGCAAGCCAATGGAAGACCGTTTTCGCGCGTCTTTGAAACTTGCGAAATTGCCGCGGAACTCCTCGGCGACACGTCTTCACAATCGTTGCCAGCTGACCGGTCGTCCACATGCGTACTACCGTAAACTTAAAGTCAGCCGGATCATGCTGCGCGAGCTTGGCTCGAACGGTCAGATCCCCGGCCTCGTGAAATCCAGCTGGTAAGGAGAGAGTATTATGAACGATCCTATCGGCGATATGCTCACACGCATCCGTAACGCACAGATGCGCGGCAAATCCATCGTCCCAACCCCGGCTTCCAAGCTGCGGGCCTGGGTTTTGGACGTCCTTGCAGACGAAGGCTACATTCGTGGCTATGAAACTGGCACGGATGCGAACGGTCACCCGACCCTCGAGATTGCCCTCAAATACTTCGACGGTACCCCCGTCATTCGCGAATTGCAGCGGGTTTCTAAGCCTGGTCGTCGCGTTTACATGGGGTCCAAAGAAATCCCACAGGTCCGTCAGGGCCTCGGTATTTCGATTGTCTCCACACCTAAAGGTGTGATGTCTGATGCAAACGCTCGCAGCCAAAATGTTGGTGGCGAAGTGCTTTGCACTGTCTTCTAAGGAGTCTGGTATGTCTCGAATTGGTAAACGGCCGGTCGAGCTCCCCGCAGGTGTAACAGCATCTGTGTCGGGCCAGACCATTGAAGTGAAGGGGCCGAAGGGCACCCGCACTTTTACAGCAACAGACGATGTCACGTTGAACGTGGCAGAGAACGCAATCACAGTTGAGCCACGCGGCAAATCTAAGCGTGCGCGTCAACAGTGGGGCATGTCGCGCACGATGGTGGGCAACATGGTGACCGGCGTGACGGACGGCTTCAAGAAAGAGCTGGAAATCAACGGTGTTGGTTACCGGGCGCAGATGCAGGGCAACACCCTGAAACTGAACCTTGGTTACTCCCACGATGTGGACTTCGTTGCCCCTGAAGGCGTTACGGTGACTGCTCCTAAGCAGACTGAAATCGTCGTTGAGGGTATTGATCAGCAACTCGTCGGCCAAGTCGCGGCCAATATCCGCGAATGGCGTGCGCCAGAGCCCTACAAAGGCAAAGGCATCAAGTACAAAGACGAGTACATCTTCCGCAAGGAAGGCAAGAAGAAGTAAGGACCGGACAAATGGCAAACAGCAAACGAGACCTGTTCTTGAAGCGCCGCCAGCGCGTTCGGAACAAACAACGGAAAGTGAATGTCGGCAAGCTTCGTCTGTCGGTTCACCGTTCCAACAAGAACATCAGCGCACAGCTGATCGACGATGTGAACGGCGTAACGCTCGCGTCCGCCTCCACTTTGGAGAAGGATTTGGGCTTGTTCGGGAAAAACAACGTGGAGGCCGCGTCAAAGGTCGGCACGTTGATTGCCGAGCGCGCGAAAAAAGCTGGCGTGGAAGAAGTTTACTTCGACCGTGGCGGTTTCCTCTTTCATGGGAAAGTGAAGGCCTTGGCCGCTGCTGCCCGTGAAGGTGGTCTCAAGTTCTAATCATCCTCGTGCGCCTCTGTGGGCGCGCGTGACACCATTGGCGGAGGGCGCGAAGGTGCCCTCCCGATGATCCGGGCAAGGCTTTGGCTTCGCACTTGGATTGAACTGATTTTCGGCGCAAGACGCGCCACCTTGAAAGGATTGCCTCATGGCAGAACGTGACAATAACCGCCGGGGCCGTGGTCGTGACCGCGACGAAACTCCGGAATTCGCCGATCGCTTGGTTGCGATCAACCGTGTTTCCAAAACCGTAAAAGGTGGTAAGCGTTTTGGCTTTGCTGCTCTTGTGGTTGTTGGCGACCAAAAAGGCCGCGTTGGCTTTGGTAAGGGTAAAGCGAAAGAGGTCCCTGAGGCCATTCGTAAAGCCACTGAAGCCGCGAAACGCAACATGGTGCGCATCCCGCTCAAAGAAGGCCGCACATTGCACCACGACATCGAGGGCCGTCACGGCGCTGGTAAAGTTGTGATGCGGACGGCGCCAGAAGGTACTGGTATCATCGCCGGTGGTCCGATGCGTGCTGTGTTTGAAATGCTCGGCGTGAAGGACGTTGTGTCCAAGTCGATCGGTTCGCAAAACCCATACAACATGATCCGCGCAACGCTGAATGGCCTCAAATCTGAGTCCTCCCCACGGTCCGTGGCTCAGCGTCGTGGCAAAAAAGTTGCTGACATTCTGGGTGCAAAATCGGACGCTCCGGCGGCTGAAGCGCCCACTGAAACAGCTGAAGCATAAGGAGACGATCTCATGGCGAAAACTATCGTTGTAAAACAAATCGGCTCCCCAATCCGTCGTCCCGCCAAACAGCGCGCGACACTGGTTGGCCTCGGCTTGAACAAAATGCACCGGACTCGTGAGCTGGAAGATACGCCTTCCGTGCGCGGCATGGTCGACTCGATCCCGCACCTCGTGCAGATCATTGAAGAGCGCGGCTAAGTCCGACTGCCTTTGATAGAAATTGAGCGCCCCGGTCAAAAATGGCCGGGGCGTTTTTCTTTGACGTTTTGCGGGTAGTAGGCGTCACAAAGTGATTGCGCCCAAGAGGCGAGGCAGGTCGGCTCGCCAAATACGCCCAATAGAGAGGTCTCGCGTGAAACTTTTCCTTCTAACGCTCCTTGCTATGATTGCCTTTGCTGCGAACTCATTGCTGAACCGGGCGGCTTTGACAGCGGGAGACATCGGTCCTGCGGGGTTCGCGGCGCTGCGCGTGATGGCGGGGGCACTGGTCCTTTATCTGCTCCTCTGGGGAAAATCCCGTGGTCGACCAGCATTCATGGCGCCCAATTTCCCCGCAATTGTATCGCTGACGACCTATGTGCTGGGCTTTTCCTTTGCCTACGTCGCGTTGGACGCGGGCCTAGGCGCGTTGGTTTTATTTGCAGGCGTTCAGATCACCATGTTCGCGGGCGGTCTGCGCGGAGACGATCCTATTCCCGCTAGACGGTGGACCGGGATGGGCTTGTCTTTGGCGGGGTTGGCTTATTTGGTTTGGCCAAGTCAGGTGCAGACTACGCCAACCTTTCCGTTGATCCTTATGGCATTCGCGGCGATTGGCTGGGGTATCTATTCCATCCTTGGAAAACGGGCAGTGGAGCCAATTGCGGCAACGGCTTGGAATTTTGTTTACACTGTGCCGCTTGTCCTTGCGGTCGCGCTGCCATTCATGCCGGATGAGCCGTTAGCGTTGCGTGGAATTCTGCTTGCCATGCTATCTGGCGCACTTACCTCAGGGCTTGGATATGCGCTCTGGTATCGCGTGTTGCCACATATGGAGGCCACAACCGGCGCGCTCGCGCAACTTTCGGTTCCTGTGATTGCGCTTGTTGCGGGCGCTGTTTTTTTGGCTGAACCGATTTCGGGACGCGCTGTTCTGGCATGTGTCTTTATCTTAGGGGGAATCGCCTTGGGGCTGTCTGGCAAACGCGCTTAATCCCAGACTTGCACCGTGCCGCCCTTCCGTCTATACGCCTCCGGTGGCCATCCGTGGTCCGTAGAATCAATCAAGAAACGCCGTGTTTGCCCACTCCGTCGCTGGAGGGCAGTTCCGGCAAAGGAGAAGCGACATGAAACTGAATGAACTTCGGGACAATCCCGGCGCAACCAAACCCCGTAAACGCGTAGGTCGCGGTCCGGGTTCTGGTACTGGTAAAATGGCTGGCCGTGGTATCAAAGGCCAAAAATCCCGTTCGGGTGTGGCGATCAAAGGGTACGAAGGCGGGCAAATGCCCCTCTACCAACGTCTGCCAAAGCGTGGCTTCAATAAGCCGAACCGCAAGAAATATGCTGTCATCAATCTGGGCCTGATCCAGAAATTCATCGACGAGAAGAAACTCTCCGGCGATATCACCGAAGACAGCCTGATCGCATCTGGTCTCGTGCGCCGCAAACTTGACGGTATCCGCGTGTTGGCCAAAGGCGAATTCACCGCAAAAACCAACATCACAGTGACGGGCGCTTCCAAAGCTGCTGTTGACGCGGTGGCCAAAGCGGGTGGCTCGCTCACCGTCGCTCAGGCACCTGCGGCAGAGTAACGCTTGCGAGGGGCCGCTTGGCCCCTTACATAACGCACAGATTACCAACGCCGCCACAGCCGAGGATCGGTTTGGCGGCGTTTTTACATGACAGGGGGCCTCATGGCATCTGCAGCGGAACAAATGGCATCAAACCTTTCTTGGGGGATGATGGGCAAGGCGACTGAGCTGCGCCAACGAATTTTCTTTACGATCGGCTTGCTGATTATCTACCGGATTGGGACGTATATCCCGGTGCCGGGGATTGATGCGGGTGCGCTGCGCGACTTCATGGAGGCCGCTGGATCGGGCATTGGCGGCATCTTGTCGATGTTTACCGGGGGCGCACTTGGCCGGATGGGTGTGTTCGCCCTTGGGATCATGCCCTACATTACAGCGTCCATCATCATTCAACTGTTGGCTTCAATGTGGGAGCCGCTCAAACAGCTGAAAAAAGAAGGCGAAGCGGGGCGCAAGAAAATCAACCAGTACACCCGCTACGGGACTGTCGTATTGGCGACGGGGCAAGCATTTGCGCTGGCGAACAGCTTGCAAGCCGGTGATCTCGTCACAAATCCGGGCGTTTACTTCCTTTCCAGCGCTATCGTGACGCTGGTGGGTGGGACCATGTTCTTGATGTGGCTCGGTGAGCAAATCACCGCGCGCGGCATCGGCAACGGGATTTCGCTGATTATCTACGTTGGTATTGTGTCTGAGCTTCCAGCTCAGTTCGCGCAGTTTCTAAGCCAAGGGCGCGCAGGTACTGTGAGCGCGGGGGTGATTATCGCCGTGCTTGTCATGTTTGTCGCTGTGATTGGGTTTGCTGTCCTGATGGAGCGCGCGCTGCGCAAAATCCACATTCAATACCCGCGTCGTCAGGTCGGGATGAAGGTCTATGACGCAGGGTCTTCGCACTTGCCGATCAAGGTGAACCCGGCGGGCGTTATCCCTGCGATTTTCGCCTCTGCACTTTTGTTGTTGCCGACGACCTTGTCCGGGCTGAACACCGGCGGCACCAGTAATCCGGTGATGTCTTGGGTGCTGGCTTATTTCGGTCCCGGGCAGCCTTTGTACCTGCTGTTTTTCACAGCTATGATCGTGTTCTTTACCTTCTTTTATACCAAGGAAGTTGCGTTCAAGACCGATGATGCGGCGGACAACCTCAAACAACAAAACGGCTTTGTACCGGGTATTCGTCCGGGCAAGAAAACAGCGGAATATCTCGATTACGTTGTGAACCGTATTTTGGTGCTTGGTTCGCTGTATCTGGCTGCGATTTGTTTGTTGCCAGAAATCATGCGCAGCCAAATGTCTGTTCCGTTCTATTTCGGCGGCACCTCGATCCTCATTATGGTGTCGGTTGGTATGGATACGATCACACAAGTCCAAAGCCATCTCATGGCGCACCAATACGAAGGGCTTATTGAGAAATCTCAGCTGCGTGGTAAGCGCGGTGGGAAAGCGAAAAAGGGACGGAAGGGGCCGGCTAGACGATGAACATTATTCTGCTTGGACCGCCAGGAGCGGGCAAAGGGACGCAGGCGGCAAAGCTTGTGGAAGAGCGGGACATGATCCAGCTTTCCACAGGAGATATGCTACGCGCTGCACGTACTTCGGGCACTGAGATGGGCAACAAGGTCGCGGCGATCATGGACGCGGGCGAGCTGGTGACAGACGAGATCGTGATCGGTTTGATCCGCGAACAGCTTGAGGGCGAGAAAAAGGGCGGCTTCATTTTTGATGGCTTTCCGCGCACCCTCGCGCAGGCGGATGCGCTTGGCGATCTCTTGGCGGAAAAGGGTGAAACCCTTGATGCCGTGATCGAGATGCAGGTCGAGGACGATGTACTTGTTGGTCGCATCGTTGGCCGTGCTCAGGAAGCTGCCGCAGCGGGGAAACCCGTGCGCGCGGACGATAATGAGGAAAGCCTCAAGATCCGGTTGATGGAATACTACAAGAAGACATCGCCTCTCATCGGCTATTACTGGGCCAAAGGGGATTTGAAAGCCATCGATGGCCTTGCGTCAATTGATGATGTTTCTGCTTCGATCGCGAAAATTCTCGGCTAGAATCGGGATGTGACCCTATGCGAACGCCGCCCGCCACTGCGCAGGGCGGCGTTTTTCGTTTGGCAAGGGGCGGCTCGCGTCCTATCCTTTTGATGTCTTACTGGGGAATGACGCAATGAAACGATTTTTGACAACCGCGATAACGGCCTTGGCGCTTGCTGGCCCGGCTTATGCAAACGTATTTGTGAACGGTCCGAAGGGCTGTGACTATATTGAAAGCTGGGACCAATATGGCGCGATCTATACCCAAGACGAGGATCACACGATCCTCACAGGGGGTGAATTGTCAGCGATTGAGTGGTTTTGTGCTTTTCAAAACCCGTTTGACCCCTACATGGAAGAAGGCGAGGTGCAAATCCAAGCCGGATATTGCATGGAACCGGGGTTTATTGAGCCGGGCGTGTTTACGCTCATGGAGCGGAGCGATGGCACTGTCCAGCTGGACAGCTCCCGCTGGGATGACCCTTTGATCCTCACGATTTGCCGCGCGCCTTAGCGGGCGTCGTGGCGTCGTGCACTTGTTTTTAAGGGTTGGTCTTGACCCGGACTTCAAAGCCTCGTAAGTCACCGCATCCCTTATGGGAATCGGTGTGTCTGGGGTCGCCCCCTATACTCACCAGATCATAGTTTCAGCTGCGGCCCGCGGGGGATGATCCCGGCGGGCTTACGTTGTGAAAAAAGGACCTGGAACCACGGGTCCGCAACGAAAGGAAGATACCTTGGCACGTATTGCCGGCGTTAATATCCCGACGCATAAACGCGTCCCGATTGCCCTCACATATATCACAGGCATTGGCCCTACCTCCGCTCAAGCGATTTGCGAAGCCGTCAAAATTGACGTGACACGCCGCGTAAATGAGCTGTCCGATGCTGAAGTTCTCGCGGTTCGTGAGCACATCGACGCAAATTACACAGTTGAAGGTGATTTGCGCCGTGAAACGCAAATGAACATCAAACGTCTGATGGACCTTGGTTGCTACCGCGGCCTGCGTCATCGTCGTAACCTTCCTGTTCGCGGTCAGCGGACTCACACGAATGCGCGCACGCGCAAAGGCCCGGCGAAAGCAATCGCTGGCAAGAAGAAGTAAGGGAGGGTTTGATCAATGGCACGCGATAAAGTTCGGACCAAGCGCAAAGAGCGCAAGAACATCGCCTCCGGTGTGGCGCATGTGAACTCTTCGTTCAACAACACCAAAATCCTGATCTCAGACGTTCAGGGCAACGCAATTTCCTGGTCCTCCGCAGGCACCATGGGTTTCAAAGGCTCGCGCAAATCGACGCCTTATGCCGCTCAAATGGCTGCTGAAGATGCAGGCAAAAAAGCACAAGAGCACGGCGTGAAAACGCTTGAAGTCGAAGTGCAAGGGCCGGGTTCGGGCCGTGAAAGCGCATTGCGCGCTTTGGCTGCAATCGGGTTCAACATCACGTCTATTCGTGACGTGACACCGATGGCACACAACGGTTGTCGTCCGCCCAAACGCCGCCGCGTTTAAGGCAGAATTTTCTCACTCGGGCCTTGGATTCTCTTGGCCCGAGTACGTCATTTTTAAACCTCGGGCGTGCTGCCTTTTGGACATGAAGGCAGGACTGGTATGGAGGGACGCATGATCCACAAAAACTGGGCTGAACTAATTAAACCCACACAACTTGACGTTAAGCCGGGCAACGAGCCTGCGCGTCAGGCGACTGTGATTGCCGAACCACTTGAGCGTGGTTTCGGTCTTACACTCGGAAACGCATTGCGCCGTATTTTGATGTCGAGCCTGCAAGGCGCGGCGATCACTTCGGTTCAAATCGACAACGTCCTGCACGAGTTTTCCTCGATTGCTGGCGTTCGCGAAGACGTGACCGATGTTGTGCTGAACCTCAAAGGTGTCGCGCTGCGTATGGAAGTCGAAGGGCCAAAACGTCTGTCGATTTCTGCCAAAGGGCCACAGGTTGTGACCGCTGGCGACATTGCCGAAAGCGCGGGCATCGAAGTCCTGAACAAAGATCACGTGATTTGTCACCTCGATGATGGCGCTGATTTGTTCATGGAGCTGACAGTCAACACCGGCAAAGGCTATGTTTCGGCTGAGAAGAACAAACCGGAAGACGCGCCGATTGGCCTGATCCCGGTTGATGCGATTTATTCGCCAGTGAAAAAAGTGTCTTACGACGTGCAGCCGACCCGTGAAGGTCAGGTGCTCGACTATGACAAGCTGACGTTGAAAGTCGAAACAGACGGCTCGATCACACCAGATGACGCCGTGGCTTTTGCTGCGCGTATTCTGCAAGATCAACTGTCGATTTTCGTGAACTTCGATGAGCCTGAAGCGGCTGGTCGTCAGGACGAAGATGACGGCCTTGAGTTCAACCCGCTTCTGCTCAAGAAAGTGGACGAGTTGGAGCTGTCTGTCCGGTCCGCGAACTGCCTCAAGAACGACAACATTGTCTACATCGGTGATCTCATCCAGAAAACCGAAGCAGAGATGCTGCGCACGCCAAACTTTGGCCGCAAGTCGCTCAACGAGATCAAGGAAGTGCTTTCGGGCATGGGTCTGCACCTCGGCATGGATGTCGAAGAATGGCCACCTGAGAACATCGAAGATCTCGCGAAGAAATTCGAAGATCAATTCTAAGATTTGGGGGGCGGGCGACCGCCCCCTACGAATGCCCGGTTTGCCGGGGAAGATCAGGGCAAATGCCCCAAGGAGAGTGGCTGACACGCATCGGCTGCCAGACAAAGCAAAACAAAAGTTAAGGATAAAGACATGCGTCACGCAAAAGGATACCGCCGCCTGAACCGCACCCATGAACACCGCAAAGCGCTGTTCGCGAATATGGCCGGCTCGCTCATCGAGCATGAGCAAATCAAAACAACTCTGCCGAAAGCAAAAGAGCTTCGCCGCATCGTTGAAAAACTCATTACACTTGGCAAACGCGGCGATCTGCACGCGCGCCGTCAAGCAGGTGCACAGCTGAAGCAGGACGCCTATGTTGCGAAACTGTTCGACGTGCTTGGCCCGCGCTACAAAGACCGTCAAGGCGGCTACGTGCGCGTTCTGAAGGCTGGCTTCCGCTACGGCGACATGGCGCCTATGGCGATCATCGAATTTGTTGACCGCGATGTGGACGCAAAAGGCGCAGCTGATAAAGCGCGCGTTGCTGCGGCAGAAGAAGCAGCTTTCGCTGAAGAATAAACCTTCGCTTTACGTGAAGTTTGAGAAACCCCGCTCAGGAATGAGCGGGGTTTTTTGCTTTTCGCGGGGAATGCTGCGCATCGTCAGGAAATTTGCGCGTCATGCCGCCCTGGGGTGTTTTGCCGATAGAAGGGTTCGTTGCCACGCGGTCACAGCACGGATTTCCCAATGTCGTTTTGCGCCACCGGAGGCGGAAACGGCGTTCATATCGCGTTTTGCTGCGCGTTCAGCGGGTTCGTCCATGAAATAGTGTCGGAATTCCGCCATTTCACGCCTTCCTCTGCGTCCAAAACGGCCAATCGACTTGCCACATTCTGGTTACTCTTCTTATAGTTGATGAAGTTAGTTTTCGATTTCTAAGCGCCCACTGTTTGTGGAAGGGGAGGAACACGCGTGTGACGGACACCAAGAAGCTGGATCAAAGCCTCGCGAGATTGGCGGATTTCGCGCCCAAAGGTTTTACGCTTGGTTTGCATATCCGCTTTGCTGCGGCGCATCTGATGATCCAAACGTATGATCCGCGCTGGACAGAGATTTACACAGAGCGCGGTTACATGCTCGCTGATCCCACGGTGTTTTGGGGCTTTGGGCATGATGGCTGGATTCGATGGAGCGAAGTCGATTTGCCCGATCCTCACAATATTCTTGGCCAAGCGCGCAGTTTCGGTCTGGAATATGGTGTGGTGGTGGCTCATGGGCCAACTGCGTCGCGCACCATCGGTGGGTTTGCGCGTCAGGACCGCGAGTATAACGAAGACGAGATCGCCCAAATCCAACAAATCGTTGTGCAACTTCATGAGGATTCGACCCCACCCGAACACCTCACATCTGCGCAACGCATGGCGCTTCGTTTGATCGCGAAGGGCAGCCGCCATGCTGAAGCGGCTGGTCTGCTGGGGATTTCGGAAAGCGCGCTCAAAGCCCGGTTGCGCTCCGCGCGAGAGCGGCTTTTTGTTCGCACCACCGCCGAGGCGATTCAACGCGCGCAAGAATACAACCTGCTCTAGCGGCGCCTCCTTTCGAGGGGTAGTCTCAGCGCATGGCTGACCTCTTCCAATCTGACCAAACGCCCGAATCAAACGCCGCGCCGCGCCCGCTGGCTGACAAGTTGCGCCCGCAATCGCTTGGTGAGGTGATCGGACAGGAACAGGTGCTTGGCCCGGACGCACCGCTTGGGGTGATGTTATCCTCCCGCTCATTGTCCTCGCTCGTTTTGTGGGGGCCACCCGGCGTTGGAAAGACGACAATCGCGCGACTGTTGGCGGATGAAACGGACCTGCATTTCGTCCAGATCAGTGCGATCTTTACCGGCGTTCCTGAGTTACGAAAGGTTTTTGAGGCTGCGAAACATCGCCGCTCAAACGGGCAGGGGACTTTGTTGTTCGTTGATGAGATTCACCGTTTCAACAAAGCGCAACAAGACGGGTTTTTGCCCTATATGGAAGACGGCACGATCTTGTTGGTCGGTGCCACGACGGAAAACCCTTCTTTTGAGTTGAATGCGGCGGTCTTGTCCCGCGCGCAGGTGTTGGTGTTGAACCGGCTCGAACATGATGATTTGGAGCGTTTGGCAAAGCGCGCCGAAGCGGAATTGGCCCGCGATCTCCCTCTGGACGAAGAAGCCCGTGAGGCCTTGTTGGAAATGGCGGACGGGGATGGGCGCGCTCTGTTGAACCTGATTGAGCAGGTCATGGCGTGGCCGAGTCG
Organism: Maritimibacter sp.; assembly: GCA_050633625.1. Classification (GTDB taxonomy): domain Bacteria; phylum Pseudomonadota; class Alphaproteobacteria; order Rhodobacterales; family Rhodobacteraceae; genus JBOEGW01. Next base: position 23,999 of record JBOEGW010000004.1, read on the forward strand.
GGAAACATTGTCGCGAGACCAGCTGGCCACGCGGCTCATGAAGCGCGCAGCACGGTATGACAAATCGGGCGACGAGCATTACAACCTGATTTCCGCCTTACATAAGTCTATTCGTGGCTCAGACCCGGATGGCGCGCTTTATTGGTTCGCGCGGATGCTGGAGGGCGGTGAAGATCCCCGGTTTTTGGCGCGCAGGCTCGTGCGAATGTCCGTTGAAGACATCGCGCTTGCGGACCCGCAGGCAAACGCGGTGTGTCTCCATGCTTGGGAAACCTATGAGCGGCTTGGCAGCCCTGAAGGTGAGTTGGCGTTGAGCCAAGCTGTGATTTATCTGGCGCTGGCACCCAAATCCAATGCCGCCTATGTCGCCTATAAGGCCGCGCGATCTGCCGCGCGCAAAACTGGCTCGCAAATGCCGCCCAAGCACATCTTGAATGCGCCCACGAAATTGATGGAAGATCAAGGTTACGGGACTGGTTATGCTTATGATCACGACGCCGAGGATGGGTTCTCCGGCCAAAACTATTTCCCGGACGGGATGCAACGTGGCGCCTATTATCAGCCTGTTGAACGCGGGTTCGAGCGTGATCTCAAGAAACGAGTCGCCTATTTTGAGGGGCTTCGGGCCAAGCGGCAAGGTTGACAAAGCCGCCGATTGAGCCGATGCAGCAGCCATGTTTTCGACGTTTCTCTTTGTGGGGCTTGGCGGCGCGCTTGGCGCATGCTCACGCTACCTTGTGAATGTCTTCACGATGCGCGCCTTTGGGCCGGGCTTTCCAATGGGCACGCTCATGGTGAACGTCTTTGGCTCGTTTTTGATGGGCGTTCTTGTGGTGGTGCTCGCCAAGAAGGGGGGCACGCAGGCCGCGCCCTTTTTGATGACAGGATTGCTCGGCGGGTTTACGACCTTTTCAGCATTCTCTCTGGACACGCTCACTCTGTTTGAGCGCGGCCAAATCAGCAGTGCAGCGCTTTATGTTGCGCTTTCTGTCGGCCTGTCTTTGGGGGCCGTTGTTCTTGGGGTTTTGGCAACGCGGATGGTGATGGCATGAGCAATGTTCAGATGATCGAAATTGGCCCCGATGATGGCGATCAACGGCTTGATCGTTGGTTTAGGCGCATTTTTCCGCATATCGCGCAGGGGCGCATTGAGAAGATGTGCCGAAAGGGCGAAATCCGGGTTGATGGGGGCCGCGTAAAGGCGAATACGCGTCTTGAAACGGGGCAAACCGTGCGGGTGCCGCCGCTGCCTTTGCCCTCGGAACGTCCGATGGTTTTCGCGACAACCAAAGTCAGTGATGCTGACACAAAGCTCATCCAGTCCTGTGTGATTTACAAGGATGACGACATCATCGTGCTGAACAAACCTGCCGGGCTTCCGAGCCAGGGGGGATCAAAGCAGACGCGCCATGTGGATGGTTTGGCGGAGGCGCTCAAGTTTGGGATGGAAGAAAAGCCTCGACTTGTGCATCGTTTGGACAAGGACACCTCCGGCGTTATGGTCATGGCGCGTACGCGGCTTGTTGCCAAGGCGCTCACCGATGCGTTTCGGTCGCGCGATACCCGTAAGATTTATTGGGCGATTGTCGCGGGCGTGCCAATGCCACGCATGGGCACCGTCAAATGGGCGTTGATGAAAGCACCCGGCCATGGCGGCAAAGGGGAGGGTGAAAAAATGATCTGTATCAACCCTTCGCGCATGTCCGAAAACCCCGATGCAAAACGGGCGGTGACAGATTACGCAGTGATCGAAAAACTTGCCATGCGGGCCGCTTGGGTCGGACTTGTGCCGATCACAGGCCGCACTCATCAGTTGCGCGCGCATATGGCTGAGATGGGGCACCCGATTGTCGGTGACGGAAAATACGGTGGTTCAGGCCAAGAAAACTTGGGTGACGGATGGGGGGCAATGCTCGGCGGTGATATTTCGCGCAAACTGCACCTCCACGCACGGTCCTTGACGATCAAACATCCTGTGACGAAAAAGCCAATGACCTTTGTTGCGGATCTGCCCGAACATATGGCGCGGACATGGCAGACGATGGGGTGGCGCCCTGAAGAGGCTCCGGCTGATCCGTTTGAGGACGAATGAGCGCCACATGTGGAACGAAGAATGGAGCGGCGCAGCATGAGCACATGGGCCCCGAAACGGTTTTGGACAGAAACGAGCGTGATCCCCGAGGGGGATGGTTTTAGCGTGGTGTTGGATGGCCGCTCGGTGCGAACCCCTGCCAAAAGCCCGTTTGTTGTTCCCACTCAGGCGCTCGCTGAGGCGTGCGCTGCGGAATGGGATGCGCAAGACGGTGAAGTACGCCCGGACACAATGCCCATGACCCGCACTGCAAATTCCGCGATCGACAAGGTGCGCCTACAGCGTGCGGAGGTTGCAGATATGCTCGCGGCTTATGGGGACAGCGATTTGTTGTGCTATCGGGCCGATACGCCAGCGGAGCTGGTTAAACGGCAGGCGGCGAGTTGGGATCCGATGTTGGCTTGGGCGGCGCAGACCCTTGGGGCAAAGCTTGAACCGCGCACAGGCGTGATTCACGCGGCGCAATCCTTAGAGTCTCAACAAGCTTTGAGCGCCCGCGTCCATCAGCTTGATGCGTTCCAACTTGCTGGATTTCATGACCTCGTGGCGATCTCCGGTTCACTCGTGTTGGGGTTTGCCACCTATCTGAAAGCCTTCGCTCCTGAGGATGTTTGGCACATGTCGCGGGTTGATGAGATGTGGCAAGAGGAGCAATGGGGCGAGGACGAGGAGGCGCAAGCGCTTGCTCAGGTGAAAAAGGACGGGTTTTTGCAGGCCGCAAAGTTTTGCGAAATGCTCGCGCGCTTAGGTTGATTTGCGTCCCAAAAAACACGCAAAAACGTGAACATAAGTTAGGGTTTAGCGCCTTGGAATGGCGCTTGAGACCTTGACGGCTTTGGTGGTGTCCACCAATCTAGGGGCGGAACGGGCAACCTACGAAAAAGGGCGCACCTAGGGTTGGAGACAGCCCAACATGACCACCGAAATGGTGGGAACTCTGAATGAGGTGGAAATGAAACAATCAGTTTTTCTTGGCGGGTTTGCTGTGGCCGTTACCTTGGCCGGGGCGGTGAATGCCGGGACGCTTGATGATGTGCGTGCGCGCGGTGTGCTCAAGTGTGGCGTAAATACCGGCATGACCGGCTTCGCTATGGCTGATGCGAATGGACGGTGGGACGGTTTTGACGCTTCGTTTTGTCGGGCGGTGGCCAGCGCGGTTTTGGCTGACCCGGAAGCTGTGGAATTCGTTCCGACAAATGGCAAGACCCGCTTCACCTCGCTCACCTCTGGCGAGGTTGACCTTTTGGCGCGAAACACCACTTGGACATTCACGCATGATGTGGACCAGGATTTTGATTTCGTCGGTGTGAACTATTATGATGGCCAGGGCTTCATGGTGCCCAAAGCGCTTGGCGTGACCTCGGCAAAAGATCTGAATGGCGCGGCCGTTTGCATTGAAACGGGGACAACGACAGAGTTGAATCTGGCGGATTTTTTCCGCTCCAACAACATGGATTACAAACCCATCCCCGTGGACGAAATGGCGGATGCGCAGCGCAAATATCAAGATGGTGCGTGTGATGTGTATACGGCGGATGCCTCGGGGCTGGCGGCGACGCGCGCAACCTTTGAAGCGCCAAGTGATCACGTCATTCTGCCAGAAATCATTTCGAAAGAACCGCTCGGCCCATTGGTGCGACAGGGTGATGATTCCTGGGGCGATATTGTTCGATGGACGTTGAATGCGCTCATTGCAGCGGAGGAACTTGGGATCACTTCGGCCAATATCGAAGAGCTTTCCAAGGGCACCAACAGCCCGGAAATCAACCGGATCCTTGGGGTCGAGGGCGATTTCGGGGCGATGATGGACCTTGACCCGGAATGGGCCAAGCGGGCCATCATGGTCGGCGGAAACTACGGCGAAATCTTCGCGCGAAACATTGGCGAAGATACCCCGGTTGGGCTGGCACGCGGATTGAACGCGCAGTGGAAAGACGGCGGTTTGATCTACGCGCCGCCGTTTCGTTAAGGCCCAAAAACAGGTTGCGCACGGGCCTCTTTAAAGTTGCGGTTAGGGCCGTGATTTTCAGGCTGAGGCGGGAACCAAATCGCGCGGAAAGGCCAAATCCGTCAAGACGCCCGCGCGCCATGTGAGGCTAGACCACGCGTCAATGTCCAGATCAATCACGCAGGTTGTTCCTGTCGGAAAACGGTCAAACCGGCTGTCGCTCGGCGGTGTTTTCAGCAGACCATGGGCGAGATACGCGATGCCCGGATTATGCGCAATCAGCGCGATGTTATCTCCCGATTGGTCTTTGAGGATATTCAGCATCAGGTCGGGTTCCGCCAAATAAAGCGGGGGCAAGATGTCTGGAGCGATCGACAAATTCGCGGCTGCGGCCAAATTGTCCCAAGTCTCGCGCGTGCGCTCTGCGGAGGAGACCAACGCCGCCTTAACGTCATATCCGCTTTTCTTAAGCCATCCGCCAATCGCCGTGGCCGACTCGCGCCCACGTGCATTTAACGGGCGGTCATGATCGGACATGAAGGGATCGTCCCAGGCGGATTTTGCGTGGCGGATCAGGATAAGGCGTTTGGTCATAGGCAGTCGGGACTCGCAGATAAAGGGAGGGCCTTTATCTTTAGACGATCAAGTGGGTCTCGGTCCAGCAACTTCGCCGCCGCGCTGCAGCAAAGGTCAATCCCGGCGGATGATCGAACCGGGGCCTTGCTCTGTGTAAAGCTCAAGCAAGCAGGCATTTGGCACGCGCCCATCCAAGATCACAACAGCGCGCACACCCCCTTCAATCGCCGCCAAGGCAGTCTCAGTCTTGGGAATCATGCCACCCGCGATTGTGCCGTCGCTTGTCATGTCGCGAATTTGCTGTGCGGTCAGTTCCGTCACGAATTGCCCGTCTTTGTTTTTCACGCCTGCAATATCTGTGAGCAGCAGGAGGCGATCTGCCTTGAGGGCCGAGGCGATAGCACCGGCGGCTGTATCGCCGTTGACGTTGAAGGTTTCGCCGTCCCGGCCCACGCCGATTGGGGCAATCACTGGGATTGTTTCAGACTCAGCGAGACGTTTTAACACAAAGGGGTCCACTTCAACGGGCGATCCGACGAAGCCCAATTTGGGGTCCGTTTGGTCGCACACCATGAGGTTCGCATCTTTGCCCGACAGGCCGACAGCGCGCCCGCCTTCGGCGTTAATGGCCTGCACAATTCGTTTGTTGACCCGCCCGGAAAGGACCATTTCAACGACTTCAACAGTCGCGGCATCGGTCACGCGTTTGCCGTTGACCCAGTCACTTTCCACGCCCAATTTCGCGAGCATGTCATTGATCATTGGACCGCCGCCATGCACCACAACCGGGTTCACGCCGACGTGACGCATCAACACGATGTCGCGGGCGAAATTGGCCATGGCTTCATCGTCGCCCATGGCGTTGCCGCCGAATTTGATGACGACTGTCGCGCCTTCGTAGCGCTGCAAATAGGGCAGGGCTTCATTCAGGGTGCGGGCGGTTGCAATCCAGTCGCGGTTCATTTTCGGTCTCATTTTCTGTCCTTCAGGAAGCGCGCATTGGCAGGGCGCGCAGGCTGAGTGTTACGCGCTTCATGCGCGGCAAACAAGACGATGACTAGATGAAACGGTTGTGGGTTAATCCAAGCCCGCGATGATAGCGCGGAGGGACTCAATGCCTTGGCCTTTTTCAGAGGAGGTCAGGACCATTTCAGGGTAGGCGGCTGGGTGTTTTGACAGGGCTTTGCGGACCTGTGCCAAGACGGTTTCCCGGTCCTTATCTTTGACTTTATCGGCCTTCGTCAAGACCACCTGAAACGTCACAGCGGCGCGGTCCAAGAGGTCCATGATTTCTTCATCAACAGGTTTAACGCCATGACGAAAATCGACGAGCACAAATGCGCGACGCAAATTCGCGCGCCCGGAAAGGTAGGCTTTGAGCAAGCGCTGCCATTTCGCGACAACGGCCACGGGCGCATTGGCGAACCCATAGCCCGGTAAATCGACAAGATAGGGGCCGTTGGTCGTGGTGAAAAAGTTGATTTCTTGTGTGCGTCCCGGTGTGTTGGATGCGCGGGCAAGACCTTTTCGCCCGGTGAGCGCATTGATCAGGGAGCTTTTGCCAACATTGGACCGCCCGGCAAAGCAAACTTCCAGACGGTCCGCTGGTGGCAAACCGTCCATCGCCACAACGCCTTTCAGGAAGTCGGTTTCAGCGGCAAACAACAGCCGCCCTGCTTCCCGCATGTGGTCGTCGGGTGCGTCTGCCAGGGGAAAAGGGAGAGCGGCGGTCATGTTGCTAGGTTTCGTCCGATGGTTTCTTGCGTGCAATACTTGAGCGGATGTTCCCAAAGAGATCCGGCTTGGCGCCATGGCTGCGCATGATTGTGTATTGCTGGATAAATGTCAGCGTGTTGTTGGCAATCCAGTAGAGAACGAGGCCGGAGGCGAAGCCGCCGAGCATGAACATGAAGACCCAAGGCATCCAGGCCATGATCGTGGCTTGTGTCGCGTCGGTGGGGGCTGGATTCAGTTTCTGTTGTAGCCACATAGACACGCCAAGAAGGATTGGCAGTATGCCCAACGAAATGAACGAAAGCAGGCTGTCGGGGCTGGGGGCGGCGTAGCTCAGAAGTCCGAAAAGGTTCAGAATTGAGCTGGGATCAGGTGCGGAGAGATCCCGAATCCAGCCGAGCCAGGGCTGATGGCGTACTTCGAGGGTGACGAAAATCACCTTGTAGAGTGAAAAGAAGATCGGAATTTGCAGGATCAGCGGAAGACACCCAGAGGCGGGGTTCACTTTCTCGGACTTGTAGAGCTGCATGATCTCTTGTTGTTGTTTTGCGCGATCATCGCCGGCCCGTTCTTTGATTTTTTGCATTTCGGGCTGCAATTCGCGCATGCGCGCCATCGAAACGTAGGACTTGTAGGCGAGGGGGAAAAGCGCCGCTTTGACCATGAATGTCAGTGCGATAATGGCCCAACCCATGTTGCCGATCACCGAATGCAGCCAATGAAGAACCGCGAACATTGGCTTTGTCAGGAAGAAAAACATGCCCCAATCAATGGTTTCCAAGAAACGGTAAATGCCGTTGTCGTTCTGGTAGGCGCGAATGGTTTCCCATTCTTTCGCGCCCGCAAACAATTTCGTTGTCACGTCATGGGAGGCTCCGGGCGCGATTTCCACCAGCGGCAAACGCGTTTCGGTTTGGTAGATATCGGCGCCGGGGATGTATTTTGTTGCGGCGGTGAAGGGCTGGCCTTCGCCGGGAACCAGGGTGGTCATCCAGTAATGATCTGTGAAACCGATCCAGCCGTGTTCGGCAACGGAGTCCAGCTCCAGGGGGGTCGCTTCGTTGGGGTTCACATCAAAATCAACGACCTTATCGTAGTCGATTTCTTTCAACTCCTGATCCGTTTGAAGGATAATCCCTTCATGCAGGATGAAGAACCCTTTGAGGTTATCTGGTTCGGAATGACGCGCAATGAGGCCATAGGGCGCGAGGCGTTGTGCTGCGCCGGAGTTGTTCTCCACCGATTGAGTGATGTTGAACATGAAATTCTCATCAAGCGTAATTGTGCGGCGGAAAGTCATGCCGGTCGCGTTGGTCCAGGCAAGGGTGACCGGGGATTCCGGGGTCAGCGTTTCGCCGCTTTCGATTTCCCAATTTGTGAGCGCACCGGGGACATCATTCGCGCCAAGCGCGCCGCCAGGAACCCAGCCGTGCAGCGCGTAATAGGCGTGTGGTTCTGTCGCGGGTTTGAGCAAGGTGACGATCGGGCTGTTTTCGTCCAAAGTCTCGCGATACTCTTTGAGGCGGAGATCGTCGATGCGACCGCCAAGGAGAGAAATCGACCCTTCAAGCTCTGGAGAATCGATCTTTAGGCGCGGGGCATTGGCAAGGTCGGTTAGGGCCTGCGGTGTCGGTTCGGCAGGGGCGGACTGTGAGGGGGCCAGTGTGGCTGAAGGCGGCGCTGCAAGAGTGGTATTGCCATCCATGCTCTCAGTTTGAACAGCAGCCGGATCGGCAGCCGGGACTTCTGCTGGAGGAAACAAGAGCGACCAGCCCATGATCACTGCGAAACTCAGCACTGATGCCAAAATCAGATTTTTGTTTTGGTTGTCCATGACCGCCCACCGCGTCTTTGTCTAAGTCTCCGAGGTTCAACAGGCCAAGGGCACAAAGGTCAAGCAGTTTTCCCCCGATAGGCGTAATGTTTCTTGGGGCTGAGGTCGTTTGGACTGTCTCAACAGGCCTTAGTTGTTTTTCCCCGCCCGTTTTGGAAACGTGGGGGTTTCTGGGACTTTGCTTTCATGCTGGGTAATCCATGCAATCGTATCTTCGAATGGCATGGGGCGGGCGATGGAATAGCCCTGTACATGGCCACAGCCTAATTGTGCAAGCATGGCGTGTTCTCCATGGGTTTCCACGCCTTCTCCAAGGGTCTCAAGTTCAAGGCGTTCGGCCATGGTGAGAATCGCGGCGACCATGTTTTGCTGATCGCGATCCGTATCCATACGGGTGACAAAACTGCGGTCGATTTTGATCCGGTTCACGTCGAAACGCCGAATATTGGAAATTGATGCGTGGCCTGTGCCGAAATCATCCAGATCAATCCCACAACCCAACCGTGAAAGCGCAGCAATATTGCGCGTGGTCGTATCGTCGTCACTTTGGGCCACCACGTTTTCAAGGACTTCTACAACAAGGCGGTCCGGGGAAAACTCGAAACGGTCCAATTCCCATTTCACCTTTTCAAAAAGTCGAGGGTTGCGCAGCTCGTCGGCCGAAAAATTGACAGCCACATTCGGTACATGAAGCCCGGCCTTGTCCCATTCCCGTAAGGCGGAGAGGGACTTAAACAGGATGACTTCACCGAGCCGGTCAAACATCCCTGCTTCTGCAATGGCTGGCAGAAAAGAGGCTGGGGAAATGTTTCCTTTCTCAGGATGTTCCCATCGTGCCAATGCTTCGAACCCGGTGAGCGCGCCGGTATGTGTGGAGAGTTGCGGTTGGAACCATGGGCGAATTTGGCCCTCCTCCAGAGCTTTGACGACCTCAGCGGTCACGTTGTCTGGGACAGATATTTTGGTCCGCATACCGCGGGCAAAAGCACGGATGGAGCCGGGACCGGCATTGCGGGCTTCCTCAAGAGCACTGTCGGCTGCGTAAAAATACCCTGCCCCTGTTTCGCTGGGCACGCGCGACGGCAGGCAAAAACCGATTGTTGCCGTGAGAAGCACGCGCGCGCTATCGAGGGAAATGGGTTGTCCCATTGCATCTTGAAGTCGGCCCGACATTTGAATCATGGCCTCTAAGTCAACGCGCGGTGTTTTGGGGACGACAATCGCAAACTGCCCCGGCGCGATAGAGAACAACGTATCGGTTTCGCGCAGAGTTGCGTTGATCCGTTCTGCACAGGCGCGCAGGATCGTTTCCTCCCCCGCTTCCCCGAATTGCGCTGTGATTCCTTGGATGTTGTCTACTTCAAGGACGATGCAGACAGGCGGATCACAGTCCTTTCCGATACCAACACGAATCGCGTGATCGAGCGCTTTCAGCAGTTCGGATTTCCCGCCTAACCCTGTGATTGGATCACGTTTTGAGCGGCGCGGCTTTGCCAAATTGAACGTGCCGGTGACGGCAAAAATGGCGGGCAGAACAACCGCGACGATCAGGAGAAACCCTTCACCGCCAAACCAATAGGCCCCAAGCGTGATCGCGGGCAGAAATGCGGCGAGCTGTGGTCCGACAAACAGGAGACGAATCCGCTTCAGCGTATCGTTCTGTTTGTTCGTCGAAAAAACTGACATACCAAGCCCTCTGCCATGACCATGAGGCTGATAAGCCCCTTTCCCGGCGACCCTAAAAGCAGGGTGTCAACTGGCGGTTAACAGCGTCGGTTTTTTCGAGTTATTTTTCGCTCACATCGCCCATGCGCGTCGTAAGACCCTGAAAGTCAAACAACTTCGGGTCCAGCAGATGTGAGGGGCGCGCGTTCATGAGGGCGCGAAACATCACTTGGCGTCTTCCGGGGCTGTTTTTCTCCCAGCCATCCAAGATTTGTTTCACTTGCTGACGTTGCAGCCCATCTTGCGAGCCGCATAAGTCACAGGGAATAATGGGATAATTCAACGCGCGGGCAAATTTTTCACAATCCTCCTCGGCCACATGCGCCAGCGGTCGATAGACGAAAAGGTCGCCTTCTTCGTTCACAAGTTTGGGCGGCATAGTTGCCAAGCGCCCCCCATGAAAAAGGTTCATAAAGAATGTTTCGAGGATGTCGTCTCGATGGTGGCCCAACACCACCGCAGAACACCCCTCTTCGCGGGCGATTCGATACAAGTTTCCCCGCCGGAGCCGCGAACACAGGGCGCAAAACGTGCGTCCCGCCGGTATTTTGTCCATCACAATTGAGTAGGTATCTTCATACTCAATTCGGTGCGCAACACCACGTTTCTCCAGAAATTCAGGTAGTACTGTTGCAGGGAAACCGGGCTGGCCTTGGTCCAAATTGCACGCCAGAATTTCAACGGGCAATAGCCCACGCCACTTAAGCTCAAAAAGTGCGGCGAGCATTGTGTAGCTGTCTTTCCCTCCCGAAAGGCACACCAACCACTTGGGCTGTTTGCCATCGGGTTTGGTTTCGATCATGCCGTATTGATCAACGGCCTCGCGCACGTTTCGGATGATCCGCTTTCGCAGTTTCTTGAACTCGGTCGTGGAGGGCGCACCCTGAAAAAGCGGGTGAATATCATCGGGTTCATCTAGCATACCTGCCTCATACGGCGCGGGGCGTTCGCAAGCAAGGGGGGCGCGGGTTTGAGCGGCATTGAGTGGTTGGACGACAGAGTGATTTTTCGCGCCAACTACGCCGTGGCAAATGGCGCAAGCTCCGGGAAAAGCGACATGGTTTCGGCGGCGCAATCGGTAAGAGCGGAGCCTGTTTCGCACCAAATCCCCTCGGCCTGAACCATATCGGGCAGATCGAGCGTGATCATCACGTAGATCGTGTCACATGCTCTGAGTTGTTCAACGCCTTTGCGGGTCTTGAGACTCTCGGCGGAACAGGTCTTTGGGCTGGGGGCAATGCTGGGTGTGTCGCTTGGTAAAATCAGGTTCAGTTTTGGGCAAACTGTGAGCGTGCGGGCGGGGCGCCCCGGCGCAAGACTATGTGCGCCAATATGGATCGGGCGTAAATTTGAGGGAATATCGGCTTCGCTGAGGTGGCGCTGACCCACCCAAGACAGGGTGCAATACCCGTGTCGTTTGGTCAGAACGAGATCCCCGGGTGTCAGGTCTTCAATGGCGCGCAATCCCATCGACGTCATGATACGGGTGCCGGGGGCAAAACAAGGAACAGTTGTTCTCTGTTCTGCCCCCGGCGTTGGGGCCGCGTCCGATGCATCATAGAGTGCGCGGTCTGTAGGGAGACTTGGCGCGGATGCATTTTTTGGACGCGGGTCGTCTGTTGAGTTCATGCTCATTGTTCTATTTTGGGGACTGCTCATTTGGGTCTTCGTCTGGTCCGGTCACGCCCCAAAACCTAACTCATAGATTTGAATTGTTGAGCGCCATGGAGTGAAGGACATGAATTTGGAGCGACTGACACTCAGCAATTAACCAAAAAATCATGCTGACGAGACTCTAGGCTTTGGCTTGTTGAAACAAAGCCCCACGTAGGTCTTCGACTTTCCCGCGGCTCACAGGGAGCACCTCGCCGGATTTAGTGGTGAGCCGAGGATTGCCGCCTTCAAAGCGAAAGGCATCCATTTGGTCCGTTGCAACCCAATGCGAACGATGGATCCGAAGACCCGCTCCTTTTGGGACAAGGGTTTCCGCCTCTGACAAGGTCAGCCGTACAAGGTCTTCGCCCGCTTCTGTAAACACCCGCACGTATTGGTTTTCCGCCAACATGCGCAGGACGCGCCCGCGTGTTTGTGGGGTGAGATGAGGCTGAAGCGCGCAGGGAGTCACCAAGCGAAATTGCCAGAAATGCCGGGGATCAATCTGCACGCCGCTTCCCGGGAGAGCATAGATCCAAAACAACAAATGCCCCGCGACGATGGCTATGACGATGAAGAAAAACAACATCGTCGTGTTGATGATCATCGCGACCGACAAAACAGCGTCGCCTTGAAGTATTGTGAACAAGGAAGTGATCAAGACGATCGGTGGTAAGTATGACAGGCTTTGAAGGAGCAAGAACGGCCAGCCGCGCGCCAGACAGACTCGAAAGATCAATGGCAAGAATGCATAGGTCCATCCCAGAAATAGGATGATGTTGGCGTTGTGTAAGGTGACACGCAGCCACACGGGAAATTCGAGCAACATGCCGCCGGGCGCGAATAAACCGAGAAACGTCGCCATGAATACGGAAATGCCGACACATTGCACAGACACTATGTAGCTGCGCAACAGGGTTTGCAGATCGCGCCCTTTCGGATGAAATGTCAGCCAGTCTCGTCCCATGTTCCCCAGTCGCCTTAAGAGCCTGTGCTCCTTGCTTCGGGCGAGTTTAGCGACACTGATTTGCCTGTCTATAGGTTTGGGGCCGTGGTTGCGCGCAGCGTTGCGTCACGCGTTGGGGCGCGCCAGGTTTCGCTTGCGTTTTGCGCCCTGTGCGAGCCGTCTGCCACTGTCGAAATACCTGTCGGAGATTTCACGCGATTTGAGCGGCGCGCCTGCGGCCAACCGCTTACAGTGGTTTTTCATGTCTTCGCCAAAGTGCATTTGCTTTGTTGCGTTTTGGCGCGGTGGCATTTTGAGCGTGTCTGTGGTCGTGGTTTCACCCAGCGCGGTGAGCAATTTTGCTGCGCCTTCTGGTGTCGTGATCTCGGAAAGGTCCACGCGATGAATGTGAACATTCGGCATATCAGCCACCAAGCGCGCATAATATTCTTGGCGCGCAAAGACCTCATGCACATACCAAAGCGCAGCGCCGGCAACGCCATGCTCCATAAACGGCGCAGATTTCACCATGACATTGGGGTAGCGCGGATCAAGGGCGAATAGCCATGTGTAGCCAAAGTTGGAAAACTCGAACCGATTCACGTAGGACCACTGAATTTTGAAAGGGTCGCGGGTCAGTAGCACCAATTGCACGTCACCCGCCTCAGCGAGCGGCGCAATGTTTTCGATAAGTCCGGCCTTGAATAGAAAATGAGAGATTTCCGCATAGGTTTCAGCCTTTGAGGCCAGAACCCTGTCGCATTTCATCTTCCAGTAATCTTGCACGCGCTGCACATTGCCGACCGAATTAAACAGTGTGAAGTGGGAGGCGTCTGGTGTGTCCAAACCTAAGGTTTGGAAGCCCACGCGCTCATGATGGGTTTCTGCCTCAGGGGCGTTGAGTTTCATCAACTCCGTCAGAAACACCGTGCCAGATCGGCCTGTGGTAATCGGAAAAATAAACTTTTTGGGCATGTTTGCCTCTTTTGTACTTACTGCTCTGAGTTCTTCTTAACGGGGTCAGGCACCGGATCATAGCCTGAAGCGCCAAGCGGATGGCAGCGCCCAATCCGCCGCAGTGTCAGAAGGCCGCCGCGAATCCCGCCATGTTTCTCAAGCGCTTCTAGGGCGTAGGCCGAACAGGTGGGTTGAAACCGGCAGCTATGACCGACCCAAGGCGACAGCACAGCGCGATAGGCGCGGACCGGCAGTGAGAAGATGTAAGCGAGCGGTGTCATTGGTATTTGATAGCGCCGCTGCTCATGATTTGCGAGGGGCATGGATTTGCGCCATTGCGCGCTTCAGGTCGGCCTCTAGATCGCTCATGTTTCGCGTTACTGTGCCGTCCTTGCGGGCCACCAAGACATAGTCCCAGCCGGGCACAACTAGGGATGGCAACACAGTGCGGGCCAGGGCGCGCAGGCGGCGTTTGGCCCGATTACGGGCCACAGCATTGCCGACTTTCTTGGAGGCGGTAAAACCTAGCCCGACATGAGGGCTATCGTCGCGCCGATTGCGCGCTTGCAGCAAAAAAGCAGGACAAGGCTGTTTGCGCCCACGGGCACAGGCCAAAAAGGACGCGCGCTTTTGCAGAACCTCCAGACGAACGGAAACCGCCGAAGGCTGTGCCTCGTTCCCGGCGCTGGTGCCGTTCACGGGAGCCTTCGGCGGTGTCATCGTGCAAACGTCGGAGAGCTTATGCGCTCAACGACTTGCGACCGCGTGCGCGGCGTGCGTTCAGAATCTTGCGACCAGCTTTGGTTGCCATGCGCGCACGAAAACCGTGGCGGCGCTTGCGAACAAGGTTCGAAGGTTGGTAAGTGCGTTTCATCGCCCGTCTCCGTCATTCAATCGTCGGGCTACTGCCCGGTGGTTAGCTGCACCTTGATAACCCGATGGAATCGAGGCGCGACATTCGAAGCCCGGTCTATAGGGCGCGTTGGGCGGCAAGTCAAACGTTAGCAGCAGCTTTTTGACGCGATTTCCGCGAAATGAAACAAAACCTCAAGAACGATCAAGCGCGCGTGAGGGGGCTAGGCAGGCCGGGCGCACTGGGCCACATAGGGCGGGCGGCGCGCAAACTCTCGTGAGATAAGGATAACTGATGGATCGACTGAAAAAGCAAGGCCCCCTGGTCCTGATTGTGATTGTGGCGATCTTGGGGGCGTTTTTGCTGGGAGATGTGCTGAGCTTCGATGCATTGGCGCGCCATCGCGAGACGTTGTTGGCCTTTCGGGAAGATCATTTCGTCGTGGCGGCTGGCGGATTTATCTTGGCTTACGTGTTGATCGTGACATTTTCCCTGCCCGGCGCCACTGTGGCGACTTTGACGGGGGGATTTCTGTTTGGGCTTCTTCCGGGCGTCATTTTCAATTGGATGGGTGCGGTTTTGGGTGCAACGCTTATTTTCCTTGCCGCTCGGATGGGGCTTGGGGATCGGCTTGCGGCGCGTCTGGATGACAGTGCAGGTATGGTGCAACGCATGAAACAGGGATTGGACAATCACCAGTGGTCATTCCTATTCCTGATGCGTTTGGTGCCTGCTGTTCCATTTTTTGTGGCGAATGTCGTTCCGGCTTTTCTGTCGGTCCCGCTGAGCCGCTTTGTCATCACCACTGCGCTGGGCATTATCCCCGGTGCGCTGGTGTTCACCTCTGTTGGCGCGGGGTTGGGAGACGTTTTTGCAGCAGGGAGCGCGCCGGACCTTGCGGTGATTCTTGAGCCGTTTGTGCTTTTGCCGCTCTTGGGGCTTTGCGCACTGGCGCTTTTGCCTGTGGTGATTAAAGTTCTGCGCAGGGAGACGGGACGATGAGTGACATGATCAAGACGGATATTTGCGTCATTGGCGCCGGGTCTGGTGGGCTTTCGGTCGCGGCCGGGGCGGCGCAGATGGGCGCGCGCGTTGTCCTCATTGAAAAGGCCGAGATGGGCGGGGATTGTCTCAATACAGGCTGCGTGCCCTCAAAGGCGCTGTTGCATGCTGGCAAGGCAGGTATGGATTGGGATGCGGCGCATCAACATGTGCGCAGCGCGATCGAAACAATTGCGCCACATGACAGTGTTGAGCGGTTTGAAGGACTTGGGGTACGGGTCATACAGGGCAGCGCGCGGTTCACGTCAAAACGTGAAGTGATCGTGGGCGAGCAGGTCATTCGTGCTCGCCGTTTTGTCGTGGCGACAGGGTCGCGCCCCTTGATCCCTGATGTCACCGGGCTGAAAGAGGCCGAGCCTCTGACCAATGAAACTATCTTCGATCTCAAGGATCGCCCTGATCATTTGTTGATCATTGGGGGCGGTCCGATTGGTATGGAAATGGCAGTGGCGCATCGACAATTGGGCTGTTCGGTGACGGTGCTTGAGGGCAGCCGCGCTTTGGGGCGCGAAGATCAGGAAGCGGCCAAGGTGGTGCTCGACTCAGCGCGCGACATGGGCATCAAAATTGTTGAGGACGCACAGGCGGTTCGGATCACCAAATCCAATGGGGAGATTGAGATTGTCACCCAAGACGGCGGTGTTTTTACCGGCACGCACCTATTGGTGGCGGTGGGGCGGCGTGCGGTCGTGGAGGAGCTGGGCCTTGAGGTTGCTGGCGTCGCGCTGGAGCGCGGGGCGATCAAAGTTGATGCGGGGCTGCGCACGACGAACAAGCGGATTCTGGCGATTGGGGATGTGGCCGGGCAAGGGCAGTTCACCCATCTCGCAGGTTATCAGGCGGGCGTCATTACGCGGCGACTGTTGTTTGCGCTGCCCGCCAAAGCGAAATCATCGCACATTCCGCGCGCGACCTATACCACGCCAGAGCTTGCGCATATTGGCTTGAGCGAAGAAGACGCGCGGCGCGAATATGGTGGGCGTATTGAGGTTGTACGCTTTGATGTAAGCGGGCTGGACCGCGCGATTACAAGCGGCGAGACCAGAGGCTTTGCGAAGGTCGTTGTGTTGGGCGGAAAGCCCATCGGGGCGACAATCGTGAGCGCGGACGCGGGCGAACAAATCGGAATTTGGTCGCTTATGATCAATCAAGGGCTTAAAATGTCGGCGCTGGCGGGGATGGTCGTGCCTTATCCGGTGCGCGCGGAGCTTCCAAAACGTGTGGCGGGGGCCTACTTTTCGCCGCGTCTGTTTGAGAGTGACAAGGTCAAGCGCTTTGTGCGCCTTGTGCAAAAGTTGGTGCCCTAGGGGGTGTTTCGGGGGGATATGTTTCTCAATACGCTGTCTGGTCGGTTTCTGATCCTCACCACCGTCTTCGTTATGTTGGCGGAGGTGTTTATCTTTGTGCCGTCTGTTGCGCGGTTTCGCGAGGACTATCTCTTGGCACGCCTTGAGCGAGCACAAATCGCCTCTTTCGCGCTCTTGGCTGACGATATGATCGCGCCGGAGCTAGAGGCGGAACTTTTGGAAAACGCCGAAGTTTTCAACGTTGTCCTGCGTCGTGATGAGGCGCGCGAATTGGTGTTGTCCTCGCCGGTGCCCGGTCCCGTCACGGCGACGTTTGATCTGCGCGCCGCGCGTGCGATGACCTTGATCAAAGATGCCGTTCGACGCCTTGCCAGCCGAGAGAACGATGTGATCCGAGTGATTGGGGAGCCTGTGCGCGAAGGCGGGCTTGTCATTGAGGTCACGATGGAAGCCGGAAAGCTGCGTATGGCGATGATTGACTATGGTCAGCGGGTCTTGGTGCTGTCTTTGGTGATTTCGCTCGCGACAGCGCTGTTGCTGTTTATGGCTGTGCGCGTGTTGATGGTGCGCCCGATCGAAAAGGTTGTGGCGTCCATGAAGGCTTATGCCAGCGCGCCAGAGGATGCGCGCCGCATCATTGCGCCTTCATCCAGTGTCGTGGAATTGCGAGAGGCGGAGGAGGCGTTGCATGATCTGCAAGAACAGTTGCAAACGGCGCTCAAACAAAAGGAACGCCTTGCCCAATTGGGGGGCGCGGTGGCGCGAATTAGCCATGATTTGCGAAACATCCTGACAACCGCGCAGCTTTTCGCGGACCGGGTGGAGATGAGCGACGATCCAAGTATCGCAAAATCGGTGCCCAAGCTTATGGGATCAATCGGGCGTGCGGTGAACCTGTGCGAATCGACGCTCGCCTTTGGCAAAGCAGAGGAGCCGGGGCCGCGTTTGGATCGGTTCGCGTTGGCGGAGCTGGTCGCGGATGTTGTCGAGAGTGAACGGCTCGCGGCAGGCGACAGCGCGATTTCTTACGGCGAAGATATCCCTGCCGCATTGTTTGTGCGCGCGGACCCCGAACAGCTTTACCGCGCGCTGCGCAATTTGGTGCGCAACGCCCGCCAAGCGATCGAGGCCAGTGGGGCTGAGGGTGAAATCGTGGTTGAGGCGCATGAGGAGGATGCAGAATGGGTGATCCGTGTGTCCGACACCGGGCCGGGCCTGCCGAAACGCGCGCAGGATTTGCTGTTCCAACCTTTTGCGGCGAGCGGGCGTAAGGGGGGCACCGGGCTTGGCTTGGCGATTTCGGCGGAACTTGTGCGCGGGCACGGCGGGCGGCTGGACCTTGAGAAAACAGGGTCTGATGGGACAGTTTTCACGATCCATTTGCCGCGTGGGCTAGAAACTCTTTCACATTAAGTCCGATTGCCCCTTGAAAGCCCCATCAGGTTTGGGTACATCGCCGCTACCGCGCTCTGGTAGCTCAGCTGGATAGAGTACCTGACTACGAATCAGGGGGTCGGGGGTTCGAATCCTCCCCAGAGCGCCACTTTCATACATTGCCGGGAACCAAGGTTGGTGTTTGTCGATGCTTCTGTCGCCTTTGCGGGCCGCATGTGCGGCATTGGGCGGCGGCGTCCCAGTCCCCAATACTGAAATCCGCCGCCGCTTTCGGTCTCTTGCGTGGGCGATCAAGCCATAGAATTTAGGCCGAACATATTGCCTTCTGTGTCTTGGCATAGGGTGACAAAACCAAAATCACCGATTGAGAATTTGGGGCGAATGACGCGCCCGCCCGCCGCTTCGACGCGCGCTTGTTCCACAGCGCAATCCTCGGCCATGAAATAGATGATGGTCCCGCCAATGCCTGGCTTTGCATGGGGGGATTTCGTCAAGGCCCCCGCTGCGCCATAGGCCGTCATGTCAGCCGCGAAGCTCATCATCTGCGATTCCCCTGTCGGATCAATCATTTCCTCAAGTGTCACCCCAAGCACTTCCTCATAAAAGGCAGTGGCTCGTGCGAGGTCGTCCACATAAATGTCAAACCATCCGATTGCGTTCATCTTTGTCATGTTTTCGCTCCTTGTTACCTTGTGAGGATCAATGTGATGCGCTCTTGGTAACGAGTCGTGCGGCGCCGGTATTGTAGATTTCAGACATCAAACTTTCGCGCGTATTTTCCGGGCGTGTAGCCGGTGGCTTTACGAAAAGAGTGAATGAAATGCGATTGATCTGCATAGGACCAGACATCGCCATCAAGGGACTGTTGCAGGCGCAAGACCTTCAGGAAATCATGCGGTGCGAATCCTGTTGTGCGCTTGAGTGTTCGCTGCAATTGCCGCGCCGAGAGGCCGCAGAAATCTGCCATGTCCGCGACAGTATGGATGTCGCTGAGGTGTTGAAAAATTGTTTCGGTCACAGAATTCGGAGCGACCAAGTTTGAACGGACGAGCTGTTCGACAAGGCCGGACAGGATGGGCAGGCTGTCTTTGAAATTTGATTGGGTCAGCGATTGATTTATATCATGCAAAGGCAGATCTCCCCGATATGGCGCATCAACAATGCCGCTCACGACTGGCTCGGCTTGGTCCTGCCAGACACCCGGTAAAAACCGAATGTTTACAAAGTGAAAGCTCTTGCCAAGGTTGAACTCTTGCGACTCTGCGCGCAGCCGGGAGACACCTGTGATCAAAGGGTTGAGTTGGTCAAAGACGATGTAGGTACAGGCGTCTGGCAATGCGTGAAATTCGTAGTCCCTTTCCAACCTGCCATTGGTTTTGAGTTCCAAGAACCGATGCACAATGCCGCGCAAATGACTGGGCGGCTCGACCTCAGAGAATGCAACGTCTTGGACGGATTTCTCTTTGCCATTTCCCTTGGGTTCGTACATGCGCGGGTCTCATTATTTTGGCGGATAGGGGCGAGTTTAGCCTGTTTAGCGCGGCGGGCCAAAATGGCAAACGTGGCGTTCTTAAAAGGGGAGGGCGAGCCTGCTTTTCGGGGAAAACCTTGAAAAATGGGGTGAAATGCCCATATTTGGGTCAGAGATGCAGACCTAAAGGCAGGCAATTCCAACTGTTTACCTTGCACGGGCTGCGCGAAGGTGCTTGATAGGCGCAGTATGTCCTAAAGCCCAGTGGGGGAGTTTTACATGCTCGATGTTCAAACGATGAAAGCCGAATTGGCCGAGGCTTATGACCTTGCGCCCAACCCGGATCTTGCCGCTGAAATGAGCGAGATTTACGACAGGATGGATCGGGTTGTTCCCGCGCCTGACTGGGCAATTCGCGCGCCCTATGTGGCAGCGATCAACAAGCTCAAGGCAGAGCGTGGTGCTGTGATTTTGGCGCATAACTACATGACGCCCGACATTTACCATGGGGTTGCCGATTTTGTTGGCGATTCGCTGCAACTCGCGATTAAAGCCGCTGAGGTTGAGGCCGATGTGATCGTGCAGGGCGGTGTGCACTTCATGGCGGAAACCTCTAAAATCCTCAGCCCGGAAAAAACCGTGCTGATGCCGGATATGAAGGCGGGCTGTTCGCTTGCGGAGAGCATCACCGCTGAGGGCATCGCGGAAATGCGCGCAAAATACCCCGGCGCGAAGGTTGTCACCTATGTGAACACCACCGCCGATGTGAAAGCGGCCTCTGATATTTGCTGTACCTCCTCAAACGCAGCCGCGATCGTGCGGGCGATGGAAGGCGACACCGTGATCATGACGCCAGACATGTATCTTGCGCAAAACGTGGCGCGCGAAGTGCCCGAGAAGAATGTCGTCTGGTGGGAAGGTTCGTGCATTGTGCATGAGAAATTCACAGCCAAAGAGTTGAACGAATATCGCCAGTATCATCCCGACACGCAAATCATCGCGCACCCTGAGTGCCCGCCTGATGTGGTGGATGCCTCCGATTTTTCCGGCTCGACAAGCGGCATCATCAAACATGTTCGCGACACGAAACCCAAAGAGGCGTTGCTGGTCACTGAATGCTCGATGGCGTCCAATATTGCGGACAGCTTGCCGGAGGTTGAATTCGTCGGTCCCTGCAACATGTGCCCTTACATGCAAATGATTACGCTCGAAAACATCTTGTATTCGCTGCACACAATGACCACCCCTGTTGAGGTTGATCCCGCCGTCGCAGAAAAGGCGCGCGTTGCCGTTCAACGGATGATCGACCTGAGCAAAGAGCTGGGCATCTAAGGAAAACACCGTGGTGAAAACCGACCGAATCGTAATCGTCGGCGCCGGAATGGGTGCGCTTTATGCGGCGTTGTCGCTCGCGCCGCGCCCTGTGTTGGTGATTTCGCCGGAAAGCCTTGGAGAAGGGGCGAGTTCTGCTTGGGCGCAAGGTGGGGTCGCGGCGGCGATGAACACCACCGACAGCCCAGCCGCGCATGCGAAAGACACTGTGATTGCCGGTGCGGGCACTGTTGATGAAGATGTTGCGACCCTTGTGACCGCACATGCTGCTGAGCATATTCTGGGTCTGACGGACCTTGGCACTCCGTTTGATCGCGATGCGGACGGTAACTATGTCATGAGCCGCGAAGCCGCGCATTCGGCCGCGCGCGTTGTGCGGGTCAAGGGGGATCAAGCGGGCCGTCAGATCATGGAAGCCTTGATTGCGACAGTGCGCAAAACACCTTCTGTTCAGGTGATGGAAGGTTTGCTTGCTGTGTCGCTTGAGGCGGCGAATGGGCGCGTGTCGGGCGTTTGGGTGCGCAAAGCAGGCCCGCCCAGCGAGAAGGTTTTGATCGAAACACCGGCTGTATTGCTCGCTGGCGGCGGGTCCGGCGGTTTGTTTGCGCATACGACAAACCCACCGCGCATTCGTGGACAGGTCATTGGATTTGCGGCGCGCGCCGGGGCGGTGATTGCTGACCCTGAGTTTGTTCAATTCCATCCCACAGCCATTGATATGGGCGAAGATCCGATGCCGCTCGCCACTGAGGCGTTGCGCGGCGAGGGCGCGATCTTGATCAACAAAGACGGTGAGCGTTTCATGTTGGCCGAACACCCTGACGCGGAACTGGCGCCGCGCGATATTGTCGCGCGCGCGATCTTTACGCAGACCGTTGAAGGCAAACGTCCCATGCTGGACACGCGCGCCGCGCTTGGTGCTGAGGTTGTCAAAATCTACCCCGCGGTTGCAGAAGCCTGCGCGCGCGCGGGGATTGATCCGGTAACGGAGCCGATCCCGGTTGCGGTCGCCGCGCATTATCATATGGGCGGAATTGACACCGGTGAAAAAGGCCGCACCTCGCTGGATGGGCTGTGGGTATGCGGAGAAGCATCTTCGACGGGCTTGCATGGCGCGAACCGTTTGGCCTCCAACGGATTGTTGGAAGCACTGGTTTTTGCCCGAATGGCGGCGGATGATATGTCTTCGGGTCTTGGCGCACCTGCCCCCTGTGACGAAGTCCAGATCGACTTCACGCCCGGCGGGGACGTGCCCGATAAGGCGCATGTGGCGGAGCTGCGCGAAACCATGACATTGCATGTAGGGGTGCGGCGCAACGCAACGGGCTTGAAGCAAGCGCTTGCGACGATTGCACGGCTGGAAGCAGACTCCAATGTTGAGAGCTTTCATAACATGACAGCGACGGCCACTTTGATCGCGGCTGGCGCTCTGATGCGAGACGAAAGCCGGGGCGGGCATTTCCGCGAGGATTTCCCGGAGGCCAACCCCGACCTCGCTGAGCGCACTCACATAACTCTTGCTGAGGCCATGGCGCTTCGCACCCAAGTTGCCAAGGAATTATCATGAGCTACGCAACCCTTCCCGACCTCGTTCTTGAGCCGCTTGTTCGGGCGGCCTTGATGGAAGACCTTGGTACTTACGGGGATGTGACGACCCGCGCCGTGATCCCGGCGACGACCACTTATGATGCTTCCATAAACGCGCGTGCGGATGGGATTGTATCTGGGATGCAAATCGCGCAAATCGCCTTTCGGCTTGTTGACCCGAAGCTAGAGGTGACAACTTTGATTGCGGATGGGGACGCCTGTAAGGCGGGCGACACCTTGATGACGATCAAGGGCTTTGCCTCTTCCATCTTGTCGGGCGAACGAGTGGCGCTGAATTTTGCGGGGCGTTTGACCGGGATTGCGACGCTGACCGCTGGGTTCGTGGCGCAGACAAAAGGCACGAGTACGCGCATCACCTGCACGCGCAAGACCACGCCGGGGCTGCGGATCGTTGAAAAACAGGCTGTGCTGCATGGCGGTGGTTTCAACCATCGGTATTCGCTTTCGGACGCTATTTTGATCAAAGACAATCATATTGCTGCGGCGGGTGGCGTTGGGGCGGCTTTGCGTGCCGCGCGCGCGGTTGCGAGCCATATGATGAAGGTGGAAATCGAAGTCGATACGCTCGCACAGCTTGACGAGGTTTTGGCCACGGGCGGCGCGGATGTTGTCTTGCTGGACAACATGGATACCCCAAGCTTGATCAAGGCGGTGGCCATGGCAGATGGCAAAATCGTTACCGAGGCGTCCGGCAATATGAAGCTTGAACGCATCGCGGAAGTCGCTGCAACCGGGGTGAATTACATTTCATCAGGCGCGCTGACACACTCCGCGCCAACACTCGATCTCGGACTAGATTTCTGAGTCATTGGCGAAACACCACCACATATAGGTGATTTGCGGGTTTTTGGCTGGTAGCTGAGTCCGGTGCGCGTTAGATTCGAGCGAAGTGTTTCAGGCTTGAGGCCCCCGCGCGATGATGTCGAATTTCCTGTCGAAATGGGTTTTCCCCGCTGTGGTCGCTACTGGTGTAGCGGCAAGTCCGGCTATGGCGCTTGAGAGCCTTAGGTTTGACGTGCGCGCGGATGACGCGCTTGCCAAAAAAGTCGAGCAGGCATCGCTTTTGGCGCAGGCCAAAAAGGACGGTCGCACGGATGCGCGGGATTTGTTTGCGACGGCGCAAGCAGACTATGCCCGCCTGCTCAAAGCGCTTTACGCTGAAGGGCATTACGGGGCGGTGATCCGTATCTTGATTGATGGGCGCGAAGCAGGCTCGATCTCAAATTTCGCCGTTCCGAACCGGATTTCTGACATCACAGTTCAAGTCGCACCCGGAGACAAATTCTTGTTTGGCCGTACAGCGATTTCACCCCTTGTTACGGGAACCTCTGCGCTGCCTGAGTTTGCGCGCGGAGAGGTTGCGCGCTCAACGGCCATCCAAGAGGCGGTGGATCAAGCCGTCTCTGATTGGCGGGATGCGGGGCATGCGAAAGTCGATGTCGCGGACCAAGACCTGAGCGCAAATCACCGTTCAAAAGAACTAAACGCTCTTGTCTTCATGGCGCCCGGCCCACGGGTGCGTTTGGGTGTGCTCAATCAAACAACCCCTTCTGCGGTCCGCGCTGCCCGAATTCAGGCCATCGCGGGGCTTCCCACGGGCGAGGTGTTTTCTCCCAAGAAAATCGAAGATGCAGCGGACCGTTTGCGCAAGACCGGGGCGTTCTCCTCGGTGGCGATGAGCGAGGGAGATGTGCTGCGTTCGGGCAATGTGATGGACGTGGACCTCGCGCTTGTCGATATGACACCACGCCGTTTTGGGTTTGGAGCGGAAGTGTCGTCTTTGGATGGGTTGACGGTTTCGGGCTTTTGGCTGCACCGCAATTTGCTGGGCGGGGCAGAGCGGTTTCGCGTTGAAGCAGAAGTCGGCGGCGTGACGCCAGCGCTCGATGGGATCGACACCAGGCTTTCCGCGCGTCTTGATGTGCCAGCCGCCTTTGGTACGCGCACCTCTGCGTTTGCCTATGCCCATGGTGAATGGTTGCATGAACCGGGCTATGAGGCGTTGCAAGCCGGGGCAGAGGTGGGCATTGGGCGCGTTTTTTCGGACAAACTGTCCGGCGAAATTGGATTGGGCTATTTGTATTCGCGTACCACGGACAGCCAAGGCACACGCAGCTTTTCCCTTTTGCAAGCGCCCGTTTCCGGTGTTTGGGATGGCCGGGACAACCGGCTTGATCCAACAAAAGGTTTTTACGTGGACGCAGAAATTGAACCCTACATTGATCTCGGAAATGGGCCGGGTGTTTGGTCGAAAATAGATGCGCGCGGCTATTATGGATTTGGTGAGCGGATCACCGTGGCCGGACGTATTCAAGCGGGGCGCGCTTTTGGACAGCCAGCGGCCAACACCCATCCTGAATACCTGTTCTACTCCGGGGGCGGCGGCACAGTGCGCGGGCATCCATACCAATCGCTTTCGATTGATGCCGGGGGCGGAGATACAATTGGCGGGCGCGCCTTTTTGGGCTTGTCGGGGGAAGTGCGCTATAAAATCAACGACAGTTTTGGAGCTGTCGCCTTTGTTGATGGCGGCTGGTTGGGCGCGGAGAATTTCTTCGATGCTGGATCAGGGTCGCACATCGGTGCGGGGCTTGGCGTGCGCTATTACACAGGGCTAGGCCCAATCCGGCTTGATGTTGCGGCGCCAGTGCGCGGCGGGACCGGAAAGGGCTTGCAGATATATCTCGGGATCGGGCAGGCCTTTTGATGCGTGCGCTGGGCTATCTCTTTGTTCTCATATCGCTCATCGCGGCGCCTCTTTGGGCGCAGGACGCGGACACTGCTGCGCGTGACAAATCGTTCTTGGAAAACTGGCTCGAAGAGAACCTGTCGGACGCCGGGCGCGATGTGGTGATTACGGGGTTTGAGGGCGCGCTCTCGACCCGCGCCACGATGCAATCCATGACCATGGCGGACGATGATGGCGTTTGGTTGCGCCTTGAGGGCGTGGCGCTGGACTGGGACCGGACGGCGATCTTGAAGCGCCGTTTGATCGTGCAAGACTTGAGCGTCGAACTGATTGAGGTGATCCGTCCGCCTTTGTCCTCATCCGGGCCTCGTTCTACAGCCTCCGGGTTTTCCTTGCCGCAGCTGCCTGTTGCCATCGATTTGAACCAGTTGAAGGCTGATCGGGTTGTGCTGGGGGAGACGGTGCTTGGCGAGAAAGCGGAGCTGACCTTGGAAGGTGTCGCGGCACTTGAAAATGGCGAAGGCGGGGTCGATCTGAGGGCGCAGCGCATTGATGGGCCTCAGGGCGCACTGACCTTAAAAGGAGCGTTTTCAAATGACAGTGGCCAGCTTTCGATCGACCTGAGCTTGACCGAAGGAAAGGGTGGTATTGCCGCCGGGCTTTTGGGGATGCCGGGTGCGCCAGCCCTTGATTTGGCGCTGCGCGGTGACGGTTTGATTTCCGATTTTACCGCCGAAATGAGTTTGGCGACGAACGACATTGATCGGTTGGCGGGCACGGTTTCTCTGGCTTTGCCTGAGGGAGAAGCTGCGCGGTTTGGTGTTGATGTCACGGGCGATGTCAGCGCGCTGTTTGCTCCTGAGTATCAGGCGTTCTTTGGCACGGATACCGCGCTTGTTGCGCAGGGGCGGCGCTTTGAGAATGGTACGTTTCAGCTTACGAAGCTTGATCTTTCTAGCCAGCAATTGAACGTCACTGGCCGTGCCACGCTCAACGCACGAGGATGGGCAGAACGCGCGGCCTTTACGGTGACGATCCAAGCCGAAGATGGCGGCACTGTGACGTTGCCTCTATCAGGCGCGCCGACCGAAATCGACAGTCTCACAGCGAGCTTTGATTATGACGTGTCGCGCGGCGAAAAATGGACAGGTGCAGCACGTCTTGAAGGATTGAGCCAAGCCGGTTCACGCCTTGGCGAGCTTGGCATTGCTGGGGTCGGAAAAATGTCGCCCGGCGGGGCAGACAAAACACCGACGATCACCGGACAAATCTCAATTTTGGCGCAGGATATCGCTCCGCTCGGCGTCGGTTGGGCGCAGGCCATTGGGCCGCGCGTGAGTGGGTTTTTGCGGTTCTCCAAGTTTGACAATACGCCGGGACGATTTAGCGATATTTCCCTAAGTGGAGCGGACTATGGGCTGCGTGGGAATGCGATTTTGTCCCTTGATCCCAAAGCGTTGGATCTCTTGGCGGAGGTTGATTTGGCCTTGTCATTGCGGGATCTCGCACGGTTTTCAAGCCTTGCTGGGCGCGAGGTGTCCGGGGCTGCGACGCTCAACATTGCCGGGACGGCGGCGCTTCCCGGCGGTGCGGTGGACCTCAAGTTAACTGGGACGGGGCGCGATTTGTCGGCCTCAGTTGCGCAGCTTGATCCGCTTTTCGTGGGCCAAAGCGATGTGGCGATCACCCTTGTGCGCGATGAGACGGGGACTCGCGTTGACGCGTTCGAAGTGGCGGCGCGCGGGGCAGATTTGACAGGTTCCGCGAATTTGGCTGAAGGGGAAGGCGCTGTCAGGTTTACGCTTTCGGTGCCGGATGCAAGCCTTATGGATGCCGCTTTGCAAGGCCCGCTCCAGTTTGATTTCGCGGCGGATCAACAGGCGCGATTGTGGGAGGTTCTGGCCAATGGAGCCGGACCGGGAGAGGCGGAAATCACGATAGAGGCCTCTGCGCAGCGGCGCACGGGCGGCGTTGGATCGGTGACGGGGGATGTGTCGTTTTCGGCCAAGGATATTGCGCCGTATCGCGGGCTTGTCGGGCGAGACCTGTCCGGCGCGATCACCGGTGAAGCCTTTGTGGCGGGCGATTTTGTCAGCGGTGGGTTTGGCGCGATTGGGGATATTGCAACCACCGGATTGCGCCTTGGGCTTGGTCGTATGGATCGGCTTGTTGGCGGGCAAACCAGTGCGAGCTTCGACCTTACGCGGCGCGAAGACGGAGCCATTGTTCTGAACAGTTTATCTGCGCGAACTCCCGAATTGACGCTCGAGGCAGAAGGGCGTGACGATGCGCAAACGGCGCTTTCGGCCGCGTTTACACTCCGCGATCTTGGTGTGATTGTCCCCGGCTTTGAAGGCGCGTTTTCGGCGCAGGGCACAGGCGTTTTGGAGGGGGAAACCTGGCGCGTTTTGGGGGATGGCGCGGGGCCGGGCGGCACGACCATTGAGGCGCGCGGTGGTTTGGCATCCAATTTCTCCACCGCAGACTTGTCGCTCATCGGGGCTGCACCGCTTGGCCTTGCGAACCCGTTTATTCAACCACGGCAACTGTCTGGTATGGCGCGTTACGATTTGACGTTGCGCGGCCCTCTCGCCCTGTCGTCGCTGGCGGGGAATGTGGAGGTTGCGCAGGGCCGGGCGTCTTTGCCGATCTTGCGCGTGGCGCTGGACCCAATCTCTGCGCGCGCCACAATCACGGGCGGCAAGGCGCGCGTTGACATGACAGCGGGAGTTTCCTCAGGGGGGTCGATTTCGGTCTCCGGGCCGATCGCCTTGACGGCGCCGTTCGATGCATCTCTTGGGGTGTTTTTGAACGGTCTCGGCATCACTGATCCTGTGGTGGTGGACACGGTCGTCGATGGGCGCCTTAGCCTCATTGGGCCACTTGCGGGAGGGGCCACAATCGCCGGGGCGCTTACGCTTGGGCAAGCGGAATTGAGGGTGCCAACAAGCGGGTTTGGGAGTTTTCCGGAAATGGCAGGATTGGTTCATTTGCATGAGCCGGGGGCGGTGCGGCAAACGCGGGCCTTTGCCAATATGATCGGCAAAAATGCGGCGGGCACCGGGGCAACCACAGTGGCTTATCCGCTGGATATTTCACTGTCTGCCCCATCGCGGGTTTTCTTGCGGGGGCGGGGCATTGATGCGGAGCTTGGCGGCGAAATCCGCCTTGGGGGAACAACGGCCGAGATCGTTCCGCAAGGTGCATTCAACCTGATCCGTGGGCGCATTGATTTCCTTGGAAAACGTCTGACGATGGTCGAGGCGAGTGCGACGTTACTGGGCAGTTTTGATCCGTATATTCGGGCCGTTGCTCAGACCAACATTGATGATGTTTCAATTCGGGTGGTTGTTGAGGGGCGCGCGTCCGAGCCGGAAATCACCTTTTCCTCCGTGCCTGATCTTCCACAGGACGAAATCCTTGCGCGCCTGGTGTTTGGCCGTTCTCTTGCCGATATTTCCCCCCTCCAAGCGCTGCAACTTGCCAATGGCGTGGCGACCTTGGCGGGGGCGGGTGACGGCGGGACTACGTCCCGGCTGCGCCAAGGGTTTGGGTTGGCGGATTTGGATGTGACGACCGATGAAAACGGGACGGCCGCGGTGCGGGCCGGGGCCTATCTGGGCGAGAACATTTACACAGATGTGACGGTGAATGCCGAAGGTGAAGCCGAGGTCAACATCAACCTCGATTTGACTCCCAGCCTGACCGCGCGGGGGCGGCTCTCTACCGATGGGGATACCGGGATCGGTATCTATTTCGAGAAAGATTACTAACCACCAAGTGAAACGCAGCCAGTGGGTGTGTTGACGCGGATTTTGCTGTGTCTCACGCTGATCAACACACACTAAAACGCGGCACTTGGGAGGTTTTCGTGGACAAGACCCAGATCGACAGATTGCGAAACGCGCAGATTGCGCCGATGTCCCATGTGATCGACGGCGAGCGATGTGACGCTTCTGACGCAGGGGTAATGGATGTGATTTCACCTTTGAATGGTCAGGTCTTAACGACAATCGCGGCAGGGACACCTGAAGATGTTGAGCGTGCTGTTCGCGCAGCGCGCAGCGCGTTTGAGGATGCGCGATGGGCCGGTCTCGCGCCTGCAACGCGAAAGAAGACCATGCTCGCTTGGGCTGACCTAATCGAAGAAAACGCGCTCGAATTGGCGGTCTTGGGCGTGCGCGACAACGGCACCGAAATCGGAATGGCACTGAAGGCTGAGCCGCTCTCGGCAGCGCAAACCATTCGCTATTACGCCGAAGCCATTGATAAACTAAATGGTGAGATTGCGCCCACAGACCCAACTATTTTGGCGATGGTGCACCGCGAACCCGTCGGTGTGGTGGGTGCGATTGTGCCGTGGAATTTCCCAATGATGATAGGGGCTTGGAAGATTGCACCGGCTTTGGCGGCGGGAAATTCGGTAGTTTTGAAGCCCGCGGAAACAGCTTCTTTGACGCTTGTGCGCATGGCGGAATTGGCGCTTGAGGCGGGGCTTCCGGCGGGTGTATTTAATGTGGTGACTGGGGCCGGTCCTGTGGTTGGCGAGGCGCTTGGTTTGTCGATGGACGTGGATGTTTTGGTGTTCACGGGATCGGGTGGTGTTGGGCGGCGCTTGCTTGAATATGCGGCGCGTTCGAACCTTAAACGAGTGTATCTGGAGCTGGGGGGGAAGTCGCCAAACATCGTGTTCGCGGATGCGCCAGACCTGCAAGAAGCGGCGAAGGTTTCGGCGGCAGGGATTTTTCGGAATTCGGGTCAGGTTTGCGTGGCTGGTTCGCGCCTTTTGGTCGAGCGTTCGATACACGATGAGTTTGTCGCGGCGCTGGTGGATTATGCGGACGCGATCAAGGTTGGTGATCCGCTCGATCCGGCAGTTGAGGCGGGTGCGATAAATTCCGCGCGCCAGTTGGAGCAAAACCTCTCGTTTGTGGAGGGAGCGCGCGCGCTTGGCCGTGATGTGCGCACGGGAGGGCGGCAGATTTTGCAAGACACGGGTGGGTTTTTCATGGCGCCGACCGTGGTTTCGGGAGTGGCGCCAGGTGATCGCATTGCGCGCGATGAGGTGTTCGGGCCAGTACTGGCGGTCATCCCCTTTGATGATGAGGAGCACGCAATTGAGCTGGCCAACGATAGTGACTTCGGGCTTGCCGCCGCTGTGTGGACCGCCAACTTATCGCGCGCCCATCGATGCTTGCGTCGAATCCGGGCTGGGGTGGTGCATGTGAACACCTATGGCGGCGCGGATGGCACGGTTCCGCTTGGAGGGGTTAAGCAATCGGGCAACGGGCACGACAAATCGCTCCATGCATTTGACAAGTATTTCGATTTGAAAACGGCTTGGATCAAGCTCTAATCGGAACCCCTAAAGAACCGAGAAAGGCGGGCGTAGCCGGGAATGTGGACTGAGGTTCCACCATCTGCTGCGATCGCCTGTCCTGTGATGTAGCGTGCTGCATCGGAGGCGAGAAAGGCGACGAGGTGTGCGATGTCATCCGGGCCGCCAAGGAAAGGTGTTAGGGTTTCTTCTTCAACGGTTTCGCGCAGTTCGCTGGGCAAATGCGAAAGTGCTGCTTTGGTTCCGGTCAGTCCGGGCAGCACCGCATTGCATCGAATGCTCCTCTTGCCGTGCGACGTGGCGATGGCGCGGGTCATTTGGATGACGGCGGCTTTCGATGAGCTATAGGCAGCTTGAATCACGTTGCCTTGCAGGGCCAAGTTGGAGGCGGTGTTGATGATGTTTCCGGTCCCTTGGGCGGACATGATCTTGAGGGCTTCGCGGCACGCGATCATCGTGCCCCGGGTGTTGACAGCATAAGTGGCGTCCCAATCTGCGCTGTCCATTCGTTCAATATCACCATCGCGCATCGCCATTTCTGCAGAGAGAAGAGCGGCGTTGTTGTCGATGACATCAAGACGACCAAAACGGTCCAATGTGGCTGCGAACATGGCTTTTATGCTGTCTTCATTGGCGAGGTCAACGGGCACGGCGATTGTGTCGCCGCCGATGCTGGAGGCGACCGATTGAGCGCGATCTATCGCAATATCTGCCACGATCACCCGCGCGCCGCTTTCGGTCATGATGCGGGCAACAGCCGCGCCAATACCGCCTGCGGCGCCTGTAATAATGGCAATTTTGCCGTCGAGATCATAGTTCATGGTCGTGTCCTGTGGCTGGTCGGGAAGGGGGCGCTGCCCCCGGTTCAAATAGGGATTTGAACCTCCCCCGAGGTATTTTTGAAACAAGGAAAGCGGTTAGGCGGGGAAGTTCTGGGCGGCGACGATTTCTACGATGAGATCGTTTGGATCTCGGAAAAAGAAGGCGGCGGCGGGCGGGCGCGGATCGTTTTCGCGCAGCCGCGGGTCGGCTTCGATTGTCATCGGGTCACCGGGCGTGCGAATGATGCCAATGACGTGCGTATCATCTCGTGAGGCGAGGCGTTCGAGGGCCTCTTGGCAGTTATTGACGCTAAAGCAGGGGTGTTTTGTGCCTTGTTCTGCGAGATCGGTATTTGGGTTTTTTCGCGGGTCTGGCACCGGGCGAGAGCCTGCTTTTTGGAAGAACTCAAATCGGAAATTGTCGCGGCGTAAAAAGGCCAGGTGCGTGTCGATGGCGGCGATGTATTTGCGGTCTTCGACCTCCATACCGAAGACCTCGCCGTAATAGGCGATGGCCAATTCGATGTCTGCGACAGAGTACCCTACGTGGTGAAAGGCGAGGTCGGGGAACAGACCTTTAGGCACCGGCGGCCTCTTTGATGCGGATGTCATGGGCTTCTGTATTGGATGCGAGGTCGGGGTCAAATTTTCCGTCTGTCAGGACGAAGAGCATTCGGGTGATTTTGTCCGTTCGGTTGGTCCATGCATGGATTGTGCCGCGTTGAACGACCATGTCGCCTTGTTCCAGAACGACTTCGCTATCATCCAAGAGCAGCACGATTTGACCCTCAAGAACAACGCCGTAGTCGATGCTTTCGGTGCGGTGCATCAAGGGGTGTCGGCCAGGAATTGTGTGTTCAGCGTTTTCAGCAAGGCCCACCTGCTCAAAAAGAGCGCGCGCGGTTTCTTTGTCAAATTCGGGACCATCAGGGCCTTCGGGTGGAATGTCGACCATGCGAATAATTGTTCCGTTGGGAAGCGGCGCTGTTTCGGTGTAGCGCGCGGTCGGCTCCGGCTCAGTGGCGGTGATCGGTGCTGGGCTTTTGTCAGTGTGCCACAGTTCGTGAAAGGCGAGGCCTGGCTGATGCGCGGGGCGGATGACGGTGGGCGGCGTGCCATCGTTGAGCACAATCGCCTTGCCGGTTTCATCATGGCCAGTCACCACGCGGCGCACATTCTTGGAGACCATTTGCCCCTCCCTTAGTTGATCAATCGTTCAATGTTTGCCGTAAATTGGTCGCCCGATCAAGTGGGAACAGAAATGTGCCTGCTTCACAGGGCGTTTGGCGACGGGCTAGGCATGGGGGAACCTAAAATGTGGAGGATCAGATGTCGGAGTATGATGTTGTTGTCATGGGCGGGGGGCATAACCAATTGGGGACCGCTGCCTATTTGGCAAAGGCTGGCAAAAAGGTGCTTGTGCTTGAGAAGAAAGAGTTTGTTGGCGGTGGCGCGGTCACGCTCGCGCGCACGGCCCCCGGCTTTATGCACAATAAACACTCGATGATCCACGGCATGATCCAAGCCAATCCGATGCTCTTGAATGACGAGCTTGGGCTGAAGTCGAAGTATGGCCTTGAGTACATCCATCCCGATCCTCCCATGAGTCTTGTGCTCAAAGACTTCACATTTATGCGGTCCTATATTTCGATCGATAAGACCTGTGAGGAAATTGCCCGGTTCTCGCCAAAGGATGCGGAAACCTACCGTGAGTTCGTCGAATGGGGCGGGCGGATGATGCCGATGTTGATGCAGGGCATGTTCAACGTGCCAATTCCGCAAGGCGCATTTTTGATGATGATGCAGGGGTCTGAGGACGGGCGTCGATTGATTGATCTGATGTATCGTAGCCCGCTGCAGATTGTGGACGAGTTATTTGAGAGTGATCTATTGAAGATTTTCATTCTCAAATGGGCGTCGGAGGGAATTCTCCAATTTCCGGATGACATGGGCACCGGGCTTGGCGTGATGATCATGATTGTCATGACGCATTATTACCCCGTGGGGTTTGCCAAAGGGGGATCGGGCGAGCTGTCGCGCGCATTGCGCGATTGTATTGAGGACCATGGCGGCGAAATCCGTCTCAATACCGAGGTTAACTCGGTCATTGTGGAAAGTGGTCGTGCGGTCGGGCTTCGCTGTACTGAAGGAGAAGAGTTCCGGGCAAAAGATGCTGTGGTTGCGGCCATTCACCCGAACTTGCTGGGCGATTTTGTGACTGGTCTGGACGAGGCGATGGTGCGCCGGGCGCGCCGAGTGTTAAACGCGCCTTACGCGTTGTTCAAGATCGACGCGGCGCTAGATCGACCTGTTGAGAGTTTTGCGGGGAACCTGCCAGAAGAAGTCTTCGGGACCGCAGCGAACACGATCCATGCGACAAATCTGTTGGAGTTTCTGGAGAACTTTGAGCCGCTTCGCATGGGGCGGGTGAACACCGAGACGCCCCTGCAAGGCGGCGGGCCAACGGCGCTACCTGGCCTTCAGCCGGAGGGCATGTCGAACCTCTATATGACAAGTTATCAGCCGTTCAATATCGAACGTCAGGGGCCTGAGAAATGGGATCAGATCAAAGAAGATGTCGCTGACCGGCTTATTGAAAAACACAGCCATTTTTACCCCGGGCTGGCGGATGCCGTGATCGCGCGTGAGGTCGACAGCCCGCTCGATATGCAGCGTTGGTCTCCTGCGACATTCGTGAATGGCGAGGTGCATGGGGCGGGGCTGCAATTGTTCCAAACGGCAGGGATGCGGCCAACACCGGAGCTTGCGCAATACGCTGTGCCGGGCTGCGAAGGGCTTTATTTATGTGGGCCATTCATGCATCCGGGCGGGGCGATTTTCGGCGCAGGGCGGCCAACTGCGATCAAGATTCTCGACGATATGGATATTGATTTTGATAAGGTCATAGCGGGGACAGTCGCATGAGCAACCAGAAGAAAACGATGACGATCTATGATGCGCAAGGCATGGCTTTGATGTCCGTGAAGCGGCTTGAACGGGATGGAAATGATCTCGTTATTCGCGGGAAAATTTTCGATGCGATGCCAATGGCCGCGCGTTTGACCCCAGAAGAAGCCCGCGCGGCGCTCAAACTCTTGGACCTCAAAACGATCCTATTTCTTGTCACGCTGTTGTTTCGAAGATCTAAGAAGCCAGACGTATAGTTGGGCATGAGGGCGTGTTTTGCCCGCCTTCCTATCGCGTCGCGAAATTTGGAATGTCAGCTTGAAGCGCGTCCTGTGCAGGCGTAGCGTTTGCTCATGGAAAAGCTGCCAAAAGATATCATTGTGTTTGACGGGGTGTGCTTGTTTTGCTCACGGTTCGCACGTTTTATCGCTCGTCATGATAGGGGCGCGCGCTTTCGCTTTGTGACCGCGCAGTCCCCGTTGGGCCAATCCCTCTATCGACGATTTGGATTGGACCCTGAGGGTTTTGCCACAAGTATCGTGATCAAAGACGGTACAGCTTTTACAAAATGGGCGGGGTTTTGTGTGGCGATGAGCGTCACTCGCTGGCCGTATAGGGCGGCGGGCGCGCTCCGAGTTTTGCCAAAGGGTCCGGCAGATTGGATGTATGACCGGTTCGCCCGCAACCGCTATGCGTTCGGGCGGCGCCAATGTGAAATGCCCAGTGAAGCGCTGCGCGGACGTTTGATTGAGTGAGCTTGCTCCTGCACAGGCATCGAAGTAGCGTTTCGTCATGAGAATGCCCCCGGATTTTGAACACCTCTTGTCGATTGGCGAGCCTTCGCTTGCGCCGGATGATGCGCGCGTTTCGGGTCTCGCGGATTTGGCTGCACAAATGGGCGAAACACCACCCGGAAAAGATGCGCCCGTGCGCGAAGTCATGGCGCGGCTTGGCGACAATTGGTCTGCACTCATTTTGAAGGTCCTCACGACGGGCACCTATCGTCATGCAACGCTCAAGCGCGTGATTGGGGCCTTGTCATCGGAAGGCGAAATTTCTCAACGCATGCTCACTTTGCGCCTGCGGGCACTTGAGCGTGATGGGTTGGTTTTGCGCCATGAGCACGACAGCGTGCCGCCGCGTGTGGACTATGCGCTGAGTGAAATGGGGCGAGAGCTGACGGAAGAATTTGATCGGCTTTTGGCCTGGATCGAACGGCACAGCGATGAGATCAATGAGGCGCGACAAGCGATCTCTGACGCGCCTTAGGGGCGCATGATAAGGGCTTCTGTGCCTGCCGTCACAAAATCGAGCAGGGCGGGATAGATCGTCTCGAAATCCGAAGCTAGCGTTTTGCCATCCGTCAGGTTGACCACCCTGCCATGTTGGGAGGCGGTGCCCAGCATCGTATCAAGGATCATCGTAAAGCACTGGGCGACTTTGGTTTGATCAACGCCGGGCAACACGTCCTTTAGCGCGACGATAAAGTGAAGCGCGGTTTCGTCGAAATGCGCCTTGAGGAAATCTAGGCGTTGCGGGTCTTCGCCCACGCGCGCCAAAACCCGCAAGTAGCTGCCCCAACCCACTTCGCGCAGCGCGGCGCGCTCAAACAAGGGGGCAAGAAAGGCGTCCAAGATGGAGCGCACATCGGGTGCGTTCAGCGCGGCGAGCCGCTCAACACGATCAGCACAGAGCAAAGCCGCGCGGCGCGCGATCACCGCTTCGACAAGGTTTTCTTTTGTGCCGAAATGGTAGGACGCAAGAGCAAGTGTCACGTTCGCTTGGGTCGTAATGTCACGCAGGGAAACGCTGTCAAATCCGCGCGCGCCGAACAAGACCTCGGCGGCATCCAGGATTTTCCCGCGGGTTTGATCGCCGTTTGTCCGGGTTGCGCGCTCACGGTTTTTGGGTGTCGTTGACATCTGCGTCCTTTCATCGGCCTATGTGGTGTATTTTGGCGCATCTATCAGTTCGGTCAATACTTCAACCCGCGATATGCGATTTTCCACTATTTGGTTGTTTGTATAACTAAGGTGAAGAATGATTTCTACATCCAAGGGCCGCAAAGATTCGGTTCCGTCAGGGAGGGCAAGGGATGAATGATACAGCGGTCAGCGCCGATGAAATTCTCGTTGTCAAAGGCCTCAAGAAATCCCTCGGTAAAAAGTCCGAGCGGCTCAAAATTCTGGGTGGAATTGAATTTACAGCGAAGCCCGGTGAATTCTTGACGATTGTTGGCCCGTCCGGCTGCGGGAAAACCACGCTTCTGATGTCCCTTTGTGGCCTTTACACGCCGGATCAAGGTCAAGTTTTGTTTGAAGGCACGCAAGTCGATGGCCCGCCAGAGGGTTTGGCGGTCGTTTTTCAGGACTATTCCCGTTCGCTCTTGCCGTGGAAAAAGAACCTGCAAAACGTGCTGTTCGCGATGCGCCGTTTGGATATGAGCAAGGCGGAGAAAGTCGCTCTCGCGCGTGAAATGATGGAAGCGGTTGGCCTGAAAGGCTTTGAAGACCGCTATCCGTGGGAGTTGTCGGGCGGCATGCAGCAACGTGTGGCGATTGCGCGTGCGCTGGCCACGCGCTCCAAGCTCTTGTTGCTCGATGAGCCATTAGCGGCGGTCGACGCACAGACCCGCGCCGATATGCAAGACCTTTTGCTGAAGTTGGCGAAACAGTTCAACAAGACCTGCATTTTGGTGACGCATGATGTTGAAGAGGCGGTCTATATGGCCGATCGGATCGTGGTTTTGTCGAAAAGACCGACCACAGTGATTGAGGAAATCGAGGTGCCTCTGATGAAGCCACGCGACCACCTCACAACCCGCGAAGACCCCGAATTTCTGCGCATTCGCCATGCGGTGATCGAACAAATTCGGGGCTTTAGGCAAGGCTGAGTGACGACAGCAACATGTGTTGAATAATCCAGCGCAACAACATTTCTAGGGAGGAAATACAATGAAACAACGTAACTTTCTAAAGGGTGCCGCGCTTGCGGCGCTGACGGCAGCCGCCCCCGTTATGGCTTTTGCGGCGGACACTGTAAAAGTGGCCTATATGAAAATTCCACCACTTGTGCCCATGACCCACGCGATTGAAAGCGGCATCATGGAAAAGCATGGTCTGGACATTGACTTGACCGTTGTAAACGGCGGTCCGGAGTTGATGACGGCACTGGCGTCAGGCTCGGCGGAAATCGGTCAGACCGCGTCTTCGATTGCGCTTTTGGCCCGGTCAAAAGGTCTTCCGATTGCTGTGTTTGGTACGGGCGATACGGAGCGTCAGCCCGACTATAACCACAACTGGCTTTTGGGCACAGAAGAAGGGGGCGTTACGGACCTTAAATCGCTTGAAGGCAAAACTGTTGGCGTCGTTGCGAAAGGCTCGCCTGCTGAGCTTGCGTTCCGGTCGCATATGTTGGCGGCCGGCGCTGATCCAGATACGATTGAACTGGTTGCGCTGCCGTTCCCTCAGCTTCCCAGCGCGCTGGAAATCGGCAATGTGGACGCGATCCATGTTGGTGAGCCGTTCCACACGCAGGTGATGACCTCTGACAAGATCAAAGGGACCGAACTGGCATATGGGTTGATCCATGCAGGGGAGGGCGAAGACTACGCACTTGGGTCGTGGTTCGCACAAGACAAATGGCTTGCCGATGAAGCAAATCAGGACATTGCGAAACGGTTCCTCGCCGCGATGTTGGAAGCAAATCAGGCTCTCGCCGCGGATCGTTCGCTCATCGACGCGATCCTCATTCGTGACTTTGGTATGCCTGAGATGGTCGCGAGCAGCGTTCCGATGCCACTTGGCACCGAGAGTCTGCTGGCTGAGGCTCAGCATTACGAAGCCTTGATTGCTGAGCTGGAAGGGACTGGCATGATTGAAAAGGGATCGCTGAGCTTGGATGACGCGCTTAAGCCCGTCGATTACCGCTAAGCTGAGAAAAGGGGCGACACGATGTTCATTTTTGCAAGACGCGGCTTTGGGCTGCTTGTCTTTTTGCTGATCTGGGAAACCGTCAGCGCAACGGGCCTCGTGTCGCCCGACTATATGCCCCGGATCGCCACGATTGGTGCCGCGGCTTGGGCGTTCTTTTTGAACGGTGACTTTTGGATGAATTTCGCGGCCACAGTTCAGCGCATGTTGATTGGTCTGGCCGTGGCGGTGTCGATTTCCGTGGTGCTGGCTGTTGTCGCCGCGCGATATGCATTGTTGCGCCGTGCGCTCGCGCCGCTCACAGATATTTTGCGCTCATTGCCGCCTCCCGCCTTAGTGCCGATGTTAATGTTTGTGCTCGGAATTGGACCTGGGCTTTTCTACTTCGTGGTGATTTTTGGCTGCATGTGGCCGACTTATATTTCAGCGGCAAACGCGCTGTCGACGGTCGAGCCGGTTCAAGTCAACACCGCCAAAATCTTCGGCCTGTCTGATTGGCGCACCCTTTGGCAGATCCGCCTACCAGCCGCTATGCCGGAAATCTTCACAGGGATCCGTCTGTCTGCAGCTATTTCGCTCTTGGCCACTGTCGCGACCGAAATGATGGTGGGCGGCGAAGGAATTGGCAGTTTGATATACAACGCTGGCTTTAGTCTTTTGTGGGATCAGATGTACGCGCTCATGTTCTATATCGGCCTTCTTGGGCTGCTGATGAATGCCGGCGTCACCATGCTCCGCATGCCTCTCGCCGGGTGGCAATCTCGCTATGCAGCCATGGGAGCACAAGCCTGATGATTGATAAACTTGTTCACGCGCGCATCAATTGGCCGGGGATCGCATTGATCCTTTTCATCATCGGAGTCTGGGAAATTTGGGCGATTGCGGCCGATAGCTTTTATTTCCCGCGCGCCTCCGCTGTGTTTGCCACGATTTTCACCGATTTTGAGAACATATCCGCCGCGACAATCGACACATTGCGGCGCGCGGCGATTGGGTTTTTGATCGCGCTGGTGACGATGTTGCCGCTGGGGATCATTCTGGGCCGGGTGCGCGTTCTTGGCGAGATCATTGAACCTGTGCTTGAATTTTTTCGGCCACTGCCTCCAGTCGCCATTATTCCGCTTGCGATGATGATCTTGGGGATTGGCGATGCAGCAAAGCTGACAGTGGTGGTTTGGGGTGCGGCGTTTCCGATTGTGATCAACACGATTGATGCGGTGAAAGTCCAAGACCCGATGCAGGCCCGCTTGGCGCGCTCTTTGCGGCTCACAACCTTGGAACGCATGACTTTGATTGATCTTCCTGCCGCATTGCCGCGCATTTTTGCGGGGATCAAGCTTGGCATAACGGTTGCGCTCTTGCTGACTGTCGTGTCGGAAATTATCGTGTCGACAGATGGGCTTGGCGACTATCTCCGTGTCGCGCAATCAGACTTCTCGATGACAAAGGTCATGACAGCCATCATCGTGATCGCCATCGTGTCGGTCTTTGTGAATGGCGGGACAAATTGGGTCAATGGTCGGCTTTTGGATTGGCATTATCGTCGTTCGGCGCTGGCTGGACGGCAGTAGGTGACAGGTGCACGAAGTGCTCAAGTCATGAGCGGTGGCGGGAAGTAAATTGAGGTCAAAACGGGCGTCAATCGCCAGATCGAGCCACCGCGCATGACGAGCGGTGCGCACCGCCGGGCACGCGAAAGGCGCTAATCCGCTGTCCAGCCACCGTCCACTGTCAGCGTCGATCCGGTCATCATCGCGGCGCTCGGCGACGCAAGGAACAACACCGCCCCCATCAGGTCAGACACTTGCCCAACTCGACCGAGTTTGATTTTGCTCAGCACACTCTCAAGGAAGGTCTCGTCCTCAAACATCGGCTTTGTGAGGGGCGTTTCGATGAAAGTTGGGGCGATTGTATTGGAGCGGATGCGATGCGGCGCAAGGTCTAAGGCCAGCGCTTTATTCATGCCTTCCATTGCCCATTTCGAGGCGCAGTAGAGCGAGCGGTTTGGCGCGCCCACTTGGCCCATCTGGCTGGACATATGGATCAGAGCGCCGGGCCTTTTCGCGCCGATCAACCCATCTGCCACCGCTTTCGCTACGAAATAGGCCGCCTTCACGTTGAGGTCCATCACAGCGTCGAAATCACCCTCAGTAACCTCCCAAACGGGTTTGGGCCGGTTGGTGCCCGCGTTGTTGACGAGGATATCAAAGGGACCCGTGTCGTGAATTAAGACAGTCGTATTTTGGATGTCTGACACATCAAGTTGGAGGGGGTGCGCCTTCATGCCCGCATCACGCAGGGCGTCGGCGGCTTGGCTGATCTCACCTAAGGAACGCGCGGCCAAAAAGACCTCCGCGCCCGCCTGCGCCAGGGCCGTTGCAACCCCCAGGCCAATCCCCCGTCCTGCGCCTGTGATCAGTGCGCGTTGGCCGGAAAGATCGAAACCGGGAAGGGTGGGAAGGCGTAGTGTCATGCGAGATCTTCGCCCGCTTTCGGCGCGGCTCCTTCGGCGTAGGGCACGTTTTGCCCGCCAAAGCGGCGCACGCGAATGTTGGCTTGTTCAGCATGACCTTGAAAGCCCTCCAGCATACATAGCCGCGAACAGTATCGTCCGATGAGCGCGGAGGCGTCATCCGCAGTGACGCGTTGATAGGTATGTGTTTTCAGAAACTTACCAACCCAAAGCCCTCCGGTGTATCGCCCGGCTTTTTTGGTTGGCAGCGTGTGGTTAGTGCCGATTGCTTTGTCGCCGTAGGCCACATTGGTACGTGGCCCAAGAAACAACGCGCCGTAATTGACCATATTCTCAAGATACCAATCATCGCGATCTGTCATGATTTGAACATGCTCTGAGGAAATGTCATTCGCGATCTTGAGCATCTCGTCGTGGTCCTCAGCGACGATAACCTGACCATAGGTTTCCCAGCTGATGCGCGCATGTTTTGCGGTGGGGAGAATGGCCAACAATCGGTCGATTTCGACCATGGTTTCGAGCGCAAGTTTCTCGGATGTTGTGAGCAACACGGCGGGGCTGTCAGGGCCGTGTTCGGCTTGTCCTAGGATGTCAGTGGCGCAAATTTCGGCGTCTACAGTGTCATCCGCGATGACCATCGTTTCGGTTGGACCAGCGAATAAATCAATGCCAACACGACCAAAGAGTTGCCGCTTCGCCTCGGCCACAAAGGCGTTGCCCGGACCGACCAAAATATCAACAGGATCAATCGTTTCCGTGCCGATCGCCATCGCGCCTACGGCTTGGATGCCACCCAACGCGTAGATCTCATCGGCGCCCGCCATATGCTGCGCGGCGACAATCGCGGAGGCAGGTTTGCCGTTGTAGGGCGGGGCGCAGGTGATGACGCGCGGCACACCCGCAACCTTGGCCGTCAGAACGGACATATGCGCAGAGGCGAGCATCGGGTATTTGCCGCCCGGCACGTAGCAACCAGCGTTTTGGATCGGGATGTTTTTATGTCCAAGAATGACGCCCGGCATGGTTTCGACTTCAACATCGACCATCGAGTCACGTTGGATTTGGGCGAAATTGCGCACTTGGCTTTGCGCGAATTCGATGTCCTTAATGTCTTGCGCTGTCATGTCCGCAAGGCAGGCGTTGATTTCATCTTGAGTCAGCCGATAATCGTCACGATCCCACTTGTCGAACTTGATCGACAAATCGCGGATTGCGGCATTCCCGCGCGTTTCGATATCGTTCAAGGTTCCCTCGACAATATCGCGGACCTTTTGATCAGCCGCTTTCACCACACCAGGGTCGATGCCCTCTTTCAAAATTTTGGCCATGTGTCTCTCCCTCGACCCAAGCGCGGGGGGGTATCCGCCAGCGCGTTTCCTCGTTGAAACCGATAATTTCCCAGAAGTCTCATGGATATTTTGGATACCTGCATATCAGAAATTGGATAGCTTTGGGGCCGTGTATTCCTTGTCAGGTAAGGGGTTTGCACCTATTGTTTGGACGATTGACCAAATAAATACACGGGTTTGAAGCATATGAAAGTTACGGTTATTGGGGCGGGTGGTTTCGTCGGATCTCGTGTCGTAAAGCGGCTGTGTGATGCGCCAGAGGTCACAAAAATATCTTTGCTAGACCGTGCAGATTTTGAAGCCCCGACTCGACCAAACGTAGAAAAACACCTTGGCGACATTTCTGATTCGACCCTGCGTGAACGCGTTTTGAAGGAGGCTGATAAGGTCATTTTTCTGGCGTCGATCCTCGGTGGAGCCGCTGAAGCCAACTACGCACTTGCGCGCCGCGTGAATGTCGACGCGACACTTGATGTGTTCGAGTTCCTGCGGGATCAAAACCCCAAAACGCGGCTTGTGTTCGCCTCGACGATTGCCGTCTTTGCAAAGCCACTGCCCCCCCTCGTGACGGATGCGACCCCCACCGGGCCGAGCCTGGTGTACGGCGCACAAAAGCTGATGATGGAGGTCGCGCTTTCCAACTTTACAACGCGGGGGTGGCTCGACGGTATATCGCTGCGCCCATCTGGCGTCATGGCGCGCGACGGTGCGGATGCGGCCCTGAAAACCGCCTTTATGTCGCGGTTGTTCTGGTGTGTAAAACGTGGAGAGGACATCACTTTGCCCGTCGCGCCAGAAAGCCGCACATGGCTTACATCTGTCGACACTGTGGCCGAAAATTTTGTCCACGGCGCGATGGTAAACACCCTTGGTGACACCCGCGCTTTGACCTTGCCAGCCCTTGCGCTCACGTTTGGTGAATTGGTGAATGCACTCCAGCGTGCCTTCCCCAACAGCGCTTCCAAAATCACATTCGCGCCAGAGGCGGAAATCGTGGAATTGTTCGGCTCTTCCCCTGATTTAGAAACGAAAGCAGCAGATGAATTGGGCTTTTCGCGGGACAAGGACGCAGATGAATTGATCCAAAAATCAATGGTTTAGAGGGAAAGGGAGAACATATGAAACTCGCTACGATGCCCAATGGCACAGCCGATGGCCGCTTGCATGTTGTGAGCCGAGATTTAACGCGCGCTGCCCCTGCTTTGGCGGTCGAAACACTACAGAGCGCGCTTGAAAAATGGACTGACGTTGAAGCTGATTTGCGCGCTCAATATGCGCAGCTCAACGATGGCGCTGGCGATGCCTTTGATCCCAGCTTTGCGATGGCCCCATTGCCGCGCGCGTGGCAATGGCTGGACGGATCTGTGTATCAGTCGCATGGAGATTTGATGGATGCGGTCTTTGGGATGGAGAAAAAGGAAAAGACGCCTTTCCCTCTCATGTACCAAGGCATGTCTGACAAGTTTTATGGGGGTCATGATGATGTGTGCATGACCAGTGAGGACGATTTCATCGACTTTGAAGGGGAGTTTGGCATCATCACCGATGGCGTGCCGTTTGGGGCAGACTTAGAGACCGCTGCCGCGCATATTCGCCTTGTGGTGCAGATTAATGATTGGTCTTTGCGCAAGCTTGCGCCCATCGAAATGAAAACCGGGTTCGGCTGGGTGCGCGCGAAGCCCGCTTGTTCCATGGCACCGGTCGCTGTGACCCCGGATGAGTTGGGTCGCGCTTGGCGCGATCATCGGGTGGATTTGCCGTTGAACGTCCATTGGAACGGTGAGAAATTCGGAGCGGCATCTGGATACCCAATGGGGTTTGGCTTTGACCAACTTGTTGAGAACGCAGCGTATTCACGCGAACTCGTGCCGGGAACTGTGATCGGGTCGGGGACTGTGTCCAACGAAACCTACCGTGAGGTTGGCTCCTCTTGTATTGCCGAACGGCGCGGAATTGAGATGGTGGACGAGGGCCAAGCGAAGACGCCGTTCATGTCCTTTGGTGACTCAGTGAAAATGGAAGTATTTGACGCGACAGGACAGTCCGTGTTTGGGGCGATTGATCAAAAAGTCATCAAAGCCTGACGGCTCAAGATCTTTGAAAAACGAATAGGAGCAACTCGAAAGAGTCGCTCCTTTTTTGTGTCATGTTCTGCCCAGGCTGGGCTAGTAGGGCGCTTCGATTGCATGCAGGCTGGCTCCCATGAGTTTGCCGATTTCCTCCGCAGGTGCGCCGTCAATTTCCATCTGACCGAGCTTGAGCGAGTTGCCGACAACGAGTTTTCCGCGCGGCATGCGGCGGGTCACAAAGGCCGACAATGCATCCTT
Source organism: Maritimibacter sp. (assembly GCA_050633625.1). GTDB lineage: Bacteria > Pseudomonadota > Alphaproteobacteria > Rhodobacterales > Rhodobacteraceae > JBOEGW01. The sequence continues at coordinate 68,328 of JBOEGW010000004.1, forward strand.
CAGGGTGTCGGCTTTTTCAAGCTCGTCGACCAAAACCAGCGCGTCTTCAACGGCCATACCGGCACCGGAAGCAAGATGGGGTGTTGTCGAATGTGCGGCGTCGCCAATCAACAAAACGCGGCCGCGAAACCAATCATCTTCAAGCAAGATTGACTCGAGCGGGCGGGCCATGATTGGGGTATTCTCGTCCATTCCGTCGATCAGATCGCCCAGAGCCGGGCGAAATGGTTCCAACATGCTCTTGAGTCGTGCGAGCAATTCAGAATTGTCATACCATGGTTTTTCCGCCACGTTTTCAAGGAGGTACATATACATATGGTCGGGGCTGCATGGCGTGAAGCCGATCTTGAGGCGACCAAAATACATGCGCGAGTTGTCCCAGCCTTCGGGCCTCCTAAACTGAGCGCGCCAGCATACCTGCCCTGTGTAGCTTGGTTTTGGCGCATCAGGCATGATCATCTCGCGGGTATTGGAAAACAGACCATCGGCCCCGATGACAAGATCGTATTCTGCGCGGCTGCCATCAGAAAGACTGACCTGCACCGCGTCGCGTGATTGGGTCAAGGCGTCGACCGTCATGCCCGTGCGAACCGTTACCCCAAGGGCGGACATGCGCGTCGCCATCATGTCGTGCAGCACCGGGCGCATCACGCCGCCTTCGGCAGGGATGTCATCAGAATAAAGTCGTTTGGCGGACATGACGTTGATTTGCTCGCCCGTCGGATTGTACATTTCAAGGCTGTCATGGAGGTGGCCCCGCGCCATAAGGTCTTCAGCAAAACCTAAATCGCATAGCGCGCGAGCGGTAAGCGCGGAGAGTGTCACGCCGGTCCCTGCGGCGCCCCAGTTTTCTGAGATGTCCACGAGGTCGACTTTGACACCGCGCTCTGCCAACAATATCGCTGCGGCTGGTCCGCCAACCCCGCCCCCCACGATCAACACGTTCCTCAAGTGATCCGTAATTCCCGACATTTTTCCTCCCATGCCCAGAGGGCAATAATTCTACGGACTTTGGCCCGTTTGGAGGGACTTTAAGGGGCTTTGGGGCATCTGCGAAATGGATTGGGCGGATTGTGAATATCGCCTAAACAGATGTATCCCTTGCGGCGAGAATTTCGTTTCGCACCCAAGTGAGGCATTCATCGGTTTCTGAAAACTTGTGCCACTGAAGCTGCTCGACCAATGGTGGGATTTTGACCGGGCTTTCCATGACCTTGAGAGGCAAGAACGCGGCGTAGGTGTCGGCCAGCTTACGCTGCAACAGCGCCACATTGTTGGTGCCTTCGAGCATAAAGGGCAGGGCCGTGAAGCTTCCGGAAATCGCGGCGATACGACGTTCAGCGCCTTGATTTTCCATGAACCATGTTTCGAAACTTGGGGTATGGGTTGCGAATTGCATCGTCACATGGCCGCAAGCGTAGAATTCTTCTTCGGTGATTGTCTCGCCGCACTGGGTGTTTTTTTCCCACGCGACCACCACGTAATCATCATTGAAATACCACTCCGAAGGGTGATCTGGCGAGAGGTACACTTCAGGCATCGCCATTAAATCAACGTCTCCTCGCTCAAGGTTTTCGCGAGGGTGTAGGCCGGGCGGATTGATCCGCAGTTTAAGCCCGGGCGCTTTACGGCCAATCTCACGAAGGGCTTTGGAAAGCTGGGCAATCACCACGTAGTCAGAAGCAACAATCGTCAATTCGCGCTTCACAGTGGCCGGGTCAAAATCGGGCGGCTGAATGATCGTGCCGTCAATTTGCATCAAAGCGGCGCGCACCTTTGCGGACAGTGCCATGGCGCGCGGTGTCAGCACCATTTTCCGCCCAACTTGAACGAGCAGATCGTCGCCAAAATAATCGCGCAGCCGGGCAAGGGCTCCTGAGGTCGCGGATTGGCTAAGACAGAGCTTATCCGCGGCTCGGCTCACGTTTTTTTCGGTCAAGAGGATGTCGAGCGCGACCAAAAGATTGAGGTCAAGGCCTTTGAAACGCATGTGTTACCTATCGGTTGGGTGGATCAACTCTATCGTAACAATCGGCTTTGTAAATGCCTCAAGCGCGGGCACAACAAGGAAACGAAGGGGAGCGCGCGCGATGACACCGGATGAAATGTTCAGCCTCAAAGGAAAACGTGCCTTGGTGACAGGTGGGGCGAGCGGCATCGGATTGGCCGTGGCGCGGACCTTTGCGCAAGCAGGTGGCGAGGTCATTGTCGCGGATTGCGCGCGGGATACTCCAGAGGTTGCAACGCGCGTAGGTGCGCGTGGGCACATTGCCGATTTGGGTGATCGCGGGGCGATCTTGAGCCTCACGGAGGCGGTTGGGCCGATCGACATTCTTGTCTCCAACGCAGGCATGGAGGGACCGGTTGGCGCTTGGGAAAACCTGCCAGAAACGCAGTATCTCAAGACGTTTGATCTGAACTTGCATGCCGCATCTTGGCTGTCCCAAGCGCTGTGTCCTGGCATGGCGAAACGCGGGGGCGGCTCTGTCATCTTGATGGCGTCTTTAGCGGCGATGCGGGGCAACAAAATGATCCAAACCTACGCGATGACCAAGGCCGCACTCGCACAACTGGCTCGCAACATTGCGGTGGATCGAGGCCCTGACAACATTCGCGCGAATGCGATTTCTCCGGGTTTGATCGAGACCCCGTTTTCGCGGAACCTGAAATCAAATCCTGCGTTCATGGCACGCCGACTTGCAGCGACACCGCTACGTCGCATGGGTCAACCGGACGAAATCGCCGCGACAGCCTTGTGGTTGGCGTCTCCCGGCGGGGCGTTTGTGACGGGGCAGACCATTGTCGTGGATGGCGGAACACTCGTCCATGACGGCAGCTAGGCCCAACTTTCACAAAGCATTCACAAAGCGATCACCAAGCGGTCGCGCCGCCGTCGATGTTGAAATCAGCGCCCGTGACATAGCCGCTTTCATCTGACCCAAGATAGATTGCCAAATGGCCAATGTCTGTTGGTGTTCCAAGCCGGGGCACCATGAGTTTGTTTCGCACGTTTTGCATGAGGGGGGTGTCGAGGTGTTGTTCGGTTTCCTCAGTCGCGGTGAAGCCCGGCGCGATTGAGTTTGCTCGAATCCCCTTTGGCCCGCCTTCCATGGCCAATTGACGTGTCATCGCAAGCACAGCACCTTTGCCAGCCGTATGTGCAAGGGCAGGTAATCCCTTGAGAGCAGTATGTGCGTTGGCGGACGAAAAATTGATGATCGAAGCTTCGCCTGATTTCTCCAAAAGGGGCCAGATCACGCGGGTCACAAAGAACACTGTGTCGATCTCGCCAGCCATCGTTGTGCGCCAATCCTCAATGCTCAATTCCGTCACTGACCCAAAGCGTACAATAGCCGCAGCATTCACTAAAATATCTACTTTTCCCAATGTCTTCGCGGCGTGATCCGCGAGAGCCTGTGCGCCTTCTGGGTCTGTCAAATCGGTGCTGAACCTGTCCACATTTCTCAAGGTGCTCAGCGTTTTTGGATTGATGTCACAGGCCAAAACAGCTGCGCCTTGCGCTACAAACATTTGCGCGATTTGGCGACCGATGCCGCGCCCCGCGCCTGTGACGACGGCGCGTTTTCCTTCGAGTCGTAGCAACATTTTGGCTCCCCCTTGGGCGCACTTTAAGGGAGCCGAGAGGGGATGCGAAATTGATCTCGCGCATGGCTGGTATCGGGGTTTTCAAAGCGCCCAAAATATAATCGGATAGCACTATTTTTGCGCAGCTTGTGCTTTGGCGCCGCGCGCTCTTTGTGCATTGCGCGCTTTCGGGTGACGATTGGGGAGGGATGTGATGAATTTATTGGCAGGTTTTCGGGGGAATCATGAACGTTCACGCCAATGTCCCGTCGCGCTTCAAGCGTGATGATGCGCCAGCGCCGCAACGGGCTAAGGGCCGTGTCTTTCTGTCGTCCAAACAGCGGGGATCAGTGTCCGTCATTGACGACTTGGCCATGGCTGGCTCGATGAAAGTCCTGTTTCCGCGCGCGATTGCGAACGGGTTGGATGCGATGCTCATAAATACCGCAGGCGGCGTCACGGGGGGCGATGTCTTTGAGGTCGAAGCGCGCGCCGGTGAGCGCAGCGAGATGACGGTGACGAGCCAAGCCTGCGAGCGCGGATATCGTGCGACAGGCGATAAAGCTGGGCGTTTGCGGACGCGGCTCTTGGTGCAAGAGGATGCGCGGATGAACTGGCTGCCGCAAGAAACCATCCTATTTGACGGTGCGCACTTTGATCGGGATTTGCATATCGACCTCGCGTCGAGCGCGTCGCTTTTGATGGTTGAGCCTGTGTTGTTTGGCCGTTTGGCGATGGGCGAGGAAGTCCGAAGCGGTGACTTCAAAGATCGGGTTTCGATCCACCGAAACGGTGCTCCCATTTATAAAGATGCTGTGCGACTTTCCGGTGATATCGCTGAGCAGCTGGATCATGGCGCAATCGGAAATGGTGCGCGCGCTATGGCGGCGCTTGTCTATGTCGCACCGGACGCCGAAATGCGCCTGAACGCTTTGCGAAGCCTCTTGCCATCTAGCGGTGGGGCGAGCCTATTGGCGCCTGATATTCTCGTGGCGCGCATTTTGGCCAGCACCGGGTTTGAGCTGCGCCGCTCGCTTGTGCCGATGATCCGCCTTTTGAATTCTGACGAAATACCAAGACCTTGGATGTTGTGATATGAACCTGACCCCCCGTGAAAAAGACAAGCTCCTGATTGCTATGGCCGCCATTGTGGCGCGCAAACGATTAGAGCGTGGTGTGAAGCTGAATTACCCTGAGGCGATTGCGCTGATTACCGATGCGGTGGTCGAGGGCGCGCGCGATGGGCGGACCGTTTCGGAGATGATGCAAGCCGGCGCGCAGGTCATTTCCCGTGACGACTGTATGGAGGGCATCCCTGAGATGGTTCATGAAGTTCAGGTCGAGGCAACTTTCCCAGACGGCACCAAACTTGTCACAGTCCACAACCCCATTCGATAGGAGACCAACATGCGCTATTTGATCGCTCTCATTTTGATGACCTCGCCCGCGCTGGCGCATTCCGACGCTGGCGTCCATGCGCATCCCTCGGATGGCGTCTGGCTTGCGGTGATGGCCAGCGTTGTGGCCGTTTCGCTCATGTTGCGGGCGGCACTTATGTTGCGTGCGAAAGTGAAGGTGCGCAAATGATCCCAGGTGAAATCATGGCAGCCGAGGGGGAAATCACCCTCAATGAGGGGGCTGAAGTGACGGTCATTATGGTCGCCAATACGGGTGATCGGCCTGTCCAAGTTGGCTCGCATTACCACTTCTATGAAACCAACGCGGCGCTTGAATATGATCGCGAAGCTACGAGCGGATTACGCCTTGATATTGCGCCGGGAACGGCTGTGCGATTTGAGCCGGGGCAGGCGCGCGAAGTGGCGTTGATCGCCATTGGCGGCGCGCGAAAGGTCTATGGGTTCAATCAAAAAGTGATGGGTGATTTGTAATGCCAGCAACGATCAAACGTACTGATTATGCCGCGATGTTCGGCCCGACCACCGGCGACAAAGTACGCCTTGCCGATACTGACCTGATCATTGAAGTCGAGACCGACCTGACGGCCCAAGGCGGCTACGGCGACCAAGTGAAATTTGGCGGCGGCAAAGTGATCCGCGATGGGATGGGCCAGGCACAAACCACACGCGGCGAAGGAGCTGTGGATTGCGTGATAACCAATGCGTTGATCATTGATTACACAGGTATTTATAAGGCTGATGTGGGGCTGAAGGATGGGCGGATCGCAGCGATTGGCAAGGCCGGCAACCCGGACACCCAAGACGGGGTGAACATCATCGTCGGCCCCGGCACCGAGGTGATTGCGGGTGAGGGGCGAATTCTCACGGCTGGTGGATTTGACAGCCATATCCACTTCATTTGCCCACAACAGATTGAAGATGCGTTGCACTCTGGCCTGACCACAATGTTGGGCGGTGGAACGGGTCCGGCGCATGGCACATTGGCCACGACCTGCACCCCCGGCGCGTGGAATATTGGCCGGATGATCCAAGCCGTTGATGGCGTTCCGATGAACATTGGGTTTGCGGGCAAAGGCAATGCATCACTGCCTGCCGCGCTCGAGGAACAAGTGCTGGCCGGGGCCTGTTCGCTCAAACTGCATGAGGATTGGGGCACCACGCCGGGCGCGATTGATTGTTGCCTGTCGGTGGCCGATAGCCTTGATGTGCAGGTGATGATCCACACCGATACGCTTAACGAAAGTGGTTTTGTCGAAAACACAGTTGCCGCCATGAAAGGGCGAACAATCCACGCCTTTCACACCGAAGGGGCAGGGGGCGGGCATGCGCCGGACATTATCAAGATTTGCGGCGAAGACTTCGTGCTGCCCTCCTCCACAAACCCGACCCGGCCTTACACCGTGAACACGCTCGAAGAGCACCTCGATATGCTCATGGTCTGTCATCACCTAGATAAGTCGATCCCAGAGGACGTGGCCTTTGCCGAAAGCCGCATTCGGCGCGAAACCATCGCCGCTGAGGACATTTTGCATGATATGGGCGCGTTCAGCATCATCGCGTCTGACAGTCAGGCAATGGGACGCGTTGGCGAGGTCTTGATCCGCACATGGCAAACTGCCGACAAAATGAAAAAGCAGCGTGGGCGCTTGGCGGAAGAAACCGGTGACAACGATAATTTCCGGGTGCGGCGCTACATTGCGAAATACACGATTAACCCGGCAATCGCTCATGGGATGAGTCATGAGATCGGTTCGATCGAGGTCGGTAAACGCGCCGATTTGGTGCTTTGGGATACGCAGATGTTTGGCGTGAAACCGGAAATGGTGCTGATCGGCGGCATGATTGCCATGGCGCAAATGGGCGATCCGAACGCCTCTATCCCGACGCCCCAGCCCGTCTATTCGCGGCCGATGTTCGGCGCGATGGGGCGCGCGGTTGAAAACTCCGCTGTGACCTTTGTGTCGGCTGCGGCGCACAATGCCTCGATTGGTAAAACGCTCGGCATCGCGAAAAACACCGTCGCCGTCACCAACACCCGCGGCATCGGCAAACGCGATCTCAAGCTCAACGATGCTTTGCCCGTGGTCGAGGTAAATCCAGAAACCTACGAGGTGCGTGCCGATGGCGAACTCTTGACCTGTGAACCCGCGTCTGAGCTTCCTATGGCGCAGCGGTATTTCTTGTTTTAGCCCATGCGTTTGTCACCGGCTTATGCGCCTATCATCGCGCTCTCGACACTTCTTTTTGCGGCGACAGGTTTTGCCGAGTGCCCTTCCAAGTCGGACCTCTTGAAAGGGGGAATCCGCTTTCAGGTTTCGCCAACGGGTGCGCGCGAAACTCACATACAAGTCGCTGACGGCATGACCGAGGTATTGATCCGTTTTGCGGATGGGACCGGCAATAAAATGCGGTACGCCCATGGCGTCTATGCCACGTCGTCAAAATCACTAAAGGGTGTGGAGGGCAGCACCTTCGCAAGCGCGGAGGATTATCGCCGCTGGCCCGCCCCAAAGCCCAAAACACGTATCAGGCTGCCCAATGCGCGGGGCGACATTCAGGTGACGACAGGAGCCATAACATCAATAAAATGGGGCACTTGCACCTTCAAAATGTTTGAAGTTGCGCAAACCTTCCCAGATGAACCCGGCGTGAAAGAAACCTACCAATACCTACCGGAGCTTGGCATTGGGCTCGCGCATCGGTTTCAAAACGGCAGCGGAGAAGATGTCTATACTTACAAGCTTGTGGCTCAGTAGGGCATGGAGGGTGTATGGCTCGTAGCGGTTTGAAAAATAGCGCCTTTTTGGTTGCGGTGTTTTGCGCAGTGCCGGTGTTTGCCGCATGTCCGAACCCTTCGGACATGCATGCAGGCGCGCTGCGTTTCATCGGACCTTCTGGCGAATCCGAAACCTTTCGCAGTCTGGGCGACACCCTCGTTGAGAGCGTTCACAAAGCACCAAACAGGACAGCGAAACGCATAGTGATGGCGAATGGGCGCTATGTTTTGAGCCTGCAAGACAGGTTTGGTGCGGATGATGAGCATCGCACCGCATATGAGTTTGCAACGAGCACTTCAAACATGCCGCGGCCTTTCCCGTTAGGTTTGTTTCGCATGGACGTTGAGGTGGTGCCGGAGGGCGCGCGGCACACTGATGAATATACGTATCAGTTTGGCGAAGTCGGGATACATATGATTGGTGATTGCCCATTTGAAGTGATCCCGGTGACGGTGAAGATTGCGGGCATGGATGGGCAAAAAACCTATACTTACCTTCCTGAATTTGACCTCTCCTTTCTGAGCGCTTTTCGTGACGCCGAGGGGCGCGAAACGCAGGTTCCCTACATTGAAGCCGAGGCGGTGCCATGACCCAACTCACAGCTCACTCGATCATCCACGCGCATCACGGCGATTTGTCGGTGACGCTCACCTATGACGAGCGGTTTTTGCGCCGCAAGGTGTTGGTGGCGGAGAGCGGCGAGCGCTTCTTGGTGGACCTTGCGCAAACCACCTCAATCGGCGCGCAAGACGCCTTTGTGTTGAACGATGGGCGCCAAGTGTTGGTGAAGCCCGCTGCCGAGCCGCTAATTGAAGTCACGGGCGATCTGACAAGGCTGGCTTGGCATATCGGCAACCGCCATACGCCCGCCCAGATCGAGGACAGCCGCATTTTGATTTTGCATGATCATGTGATGGCGGATCTGTTGGGTAAGCTGGGCGCTATAACGCGCCACGTTGTCGAGCCATTTACGCCCGAAGGAGGTGCCTATGGGTTCGGCCGCACCCATGGCCACGATCACAGCCATTCCCATGAGGCACCGGATGAAGCCCACCATGCGTAGCGATCAACTTCTCACTCTCACGCAATGGCTCTCGCCCGCTTTTCCGATTGGGGCGTTCACCTATACGCATGGGCTGGAAGCCGCGTTTGACGCAGGCTGGGTGAGGGATGGACCTTCGCTTCAGGCCTGGCTCACTGACCTTTTGACACTCGGGTCGGCCAAAGCAGACGCGCATTTCTTGTCCGCGTCCTATCTGGGGGACGCGCGGGAAGTGGACCAGGTTGCGCGGGCTTTCGCGCCCTGTGCCGAACGGCTCTTGGAGGCGGAGGCTCAAGGCCGCGCTTTTGCGCAGACCGTGGGCCGGGTCTGGGGACGCGACCTTGACGGGCTGATTTATCCGGTCGCCTTGGGGCGCGCGGCGCGCCTTGAAGGGCTGCCCGTCGATCTCACCCTCACGCTCTATTTGCAGGCGTTCGTGACCTCGCTTGTCACCAATGCTCAACGCCTAGGCCCGATCGGCCAAACGGAAGCACAATTGATCCTGCGCGACCTTACGCCTGCGCTTGAAGCAACCGCCTTGGAGGCCTCAGAGAGCGATCTAAGCCACGTTGCCTCGGCCACCTTCCTCTCTGATATCGCCGCCATGAAACACGAAACCCAGCACAGTCGCATCTTTAGGAGCTGATTTCACTGTTCCCAAAATATCCCCGCCGGAGGCATCCGGCGCCGCCAAAGGAGCGAAACCATGACAAACGCACAGTCTTCACCAAATGGCCCGCTTCGAGTGGGCATCGGAGGCCCGGTCGGCGCGGGCAAGACAACGCTCACCGCAGAGCTTGCCAAAGCGCTCAAAGATCGGTGCTCGATGGCGGTGATCACCAATGACATCTACACCCGCGAAGACGCCGAAGCCTTGATGCGGATGCAAATCTTGCCAGCAGATCGTGTGAAGGGTGTCGAAACCGGCGGCTGCCCGCATACGGCAATTCGTGAGGATGCGTCGATCAATCTCGCCGCAATTGATGAGCTGAACAAGCTGCATCCTGACCTCGATGTGATCTTGATCGAATCCGGGGGCGATAATCTGTCAGCGACCTTTAGCCCAGAACTTGCTGACATTACCTTCTATGTGATTGATGTTGCGGCGGGCGAGGAAATCCCGCGTAAAGGCGGACCAGCGATCACCCGCTCGGATTTGCTGATCATCAATAAACGCGATTTGGCACCTTATGTCGGTGCGAATTTGGACGTGATGGAGCGTGACGCGACCCGTATGCGGGGCACGAAGCCTTTCGTCTTCACAGCGTTGCGCCATGGGGAGGGTGTTGAGGCGGTTTTGGAAGCGCTTGTAAACATTGGAGGATTAACCCTTTCGAAAGGAGGGGATGCAAATGCTGCATAGCAGCAATGACCAATCAACGCTTCTCATTTGTGTCAGCTTTACTTACCTTCAAGAGCAAGGGGGGAACACGAAGAAAACGCACACTGCAAATCTGAAGGTTCCAGACACATGGCTTATACAGCAACAGTAACAACAAACGACTTCGCTTCTGCGCATCCGGTGTATGCCCGCGTTCTCGAAGCTCTGAAGAATTTCGGCACCGCTTACGTCGATGCACGTTCGCGCCGCTCCGAAATCGAAGCGCTCGAAGCGATGACAGACGCGCAATTGGCAGCACGCGGATTGACCCGTGATGGCATCACGCGCCACGTTTTTTCGGACACGTTTTATCTCTAAGGCAATTTGCCATTAGATAAAGGTGCACATGATTTAGAAAAGCCGGGCCTTTGCTCGGTTTTTTCGCGTTTGGCGCTTGGCGTATCGCTATCATTTGGGAAATGGAGCGGGCGACGGGAATCGAACCCGTGTCATCAGCTTGGAAGGCTGAGGTCTTACCATTACACAACGCCCGCTCAGGGCCGTTTAGGCAAAGAGTGCCTATGCCAGAATAGAATTGCGGTCAAGGTACTCGCGTAAATATGCCGTTCCAAGCTGCGCCCAAAGGAATCGCTGGCGCTCTCGCGCTTGATACGACCTAATGGCCGGGAATTATTGAAAAAGCGATGGTGTTTATGGGCGGTCCTCTACGCAAAATTTTGACCGTGACATTGGCGGTTTTGTTGGTGGCCGGGCTTGTTGGTTGTTCCAGCAAACGTCCGACACGGGGCAAAATGGTGACGAATAAGCCGTTGATCGCTGCGAATTACCGCGCAAAAGGAATCCCGGCGGCTTACGGTGATGTTGATCCCGTTGAATGGGGGGCGTTGGCTCCGAGCCGCTACGCGGTGCATGGCATTGATGCGGCGCGTTATCAGGGCGAGATCAACTGGCCGCAAGTCAAAGCGGCGGGGATCAAATTTGCTTGGCTCAAGGCCACGGAGGGTGGCGATCACCTTGATCCGGGGTTTGAGATCAATGCGCCGCGCGCGCGTGCGGCCGGAGTCCCGGTTGGGGCCTATCATTTCTATTATTTCTGTCGATCGCCGCGCGAGCAGGCCGAATGGTTTATCGCCAATGTGCCACGTCGGGCCGGGGATTTGCCGCCCGTTTTGGACATGGAATGGAACCACCTGTCGCGCAGCTGCAAACACCGCCCAGACGCGCCGACCGTCCGCGAGAACATCCGCATTTTCTCAAGTGTTGTTGCCGCCCATTATGGCACAGCGCCGGTTGTTTATGTGACGCCTGATTTCTATGAGGACAACGCGCTTGGGCAATTGAGGAGCACCGAGTTTTGGTTGCGGTCCGTGGCCGCACATCCTTCTGAGCGCTACCCGAACGAGCGCTGGACCTTCTGGCAATACACAGGAAGCGGGGTTGTGCCCGGCGTAAATGGCAAGGTTGATATCAATGCATTTGCGGGCAGTCTGGACAGCTGGGTGAAATGGTACGGTGCGCGCCGTCAACAATGAGCGGGGTTATTTGAGGTTGCGCGCCGTGTTATCGGTTGTGTTGCGGGCATGTAGCCGCGCGATTTCACTGCGCAGTTCGCGCACCCTTTGCGCGTTATCGGTTGCAACAGTGCCATCTCTGTTCAAGCGCGCGTTCTCAAATCCAACGCGCGATTTTCCGCCATTTTGTACGGAATAGACCAAACAAGCTGTTTCATTTTGGCCAAAAGCGCAGGTGGCCCAATCTGGGGCGATAGAAGCGCTTTGCATCCAATCCAGGAACGGGTCCAACTCGCAAGGAGAGCTGTTTTGCGACTGGGAATACCGGCCAAGGACAAACAAGAGTTGCAGGCTTGGCGCACCTAACAGCTCGTCCGGCAATACGCGCAGAAGGTGCTCGGCGTCCGCTTGATCATATAGGATGTGCTGAACGGCAATGCCACGCTGGGCGCACTCGCTGTAGAAAGCGGCTGCGCCTGCCTCGCGCGTGAGTTCACGGACAGAAACGGACACCATGTTTGCTCCGGCGTTCAAGGCGACCTGCTTTTGCGCCTTGACATCATAAATGCCCACGGCTTCAGTCGTGATCTGAATGGGCATGTCGGGAACCGCACCCTTCAGGTCCGCAAGCGCCTTTGCGTAGGTGTCCGCGTCCAACAGATGCGCGCCTTTGTCGTCGCGAATGTGCAGGTGCAGCCCATTCGCACCCGACGCATAGCAGGCCACCGCGCAGGTCACGGTTTCCTCAATCGTGAGCGGAATGGCGGGGTGGTCGGCTTTGGTCAGCCGTGCGCCATTCGGGGCCACCATGAGGGTCGGAAGCGGGGTCAAATCACGGTCTCCACGGCACGCGCGAGCTTGCCGACAAGCTCATCTATTTGTGCATTTTCAATAATGAAGGGCGGGGCGAGCAGCACATGGTCGCCCTGTTTGCCATCAATCGTTCCCGACATCGGGTAACAAATCAAACCTTCCTCAAAAGCCGCTGCTTTCAAGACCGCTGCGAGTTTTTTCTCGCTGGGAAAGGGCGTTTTACTTGTCCGATCCGTGACAAACTCCAATCCTCGAAACAGGCCGCGCCCTCGGATATCGCCCACATTTGGATGATCCCCGAAAGCGCTTTGTAGGGCTTTTTCGAGGTGCTCCCCCATGTGAGCCGTGCGAGCTGCCAATCCGCCATCTGTCAGTTTTTGCACGACGACTTGAGCAGCCGCACAGGCGATGGGATGCCCAATATAGGTGTGCCCGTGTTGGAAAAACCCTGATCCTGCCGCAAATGCCTCGTGTATGTCTTGCGTGCAAAGCGTAGCCCCGATTGGCATGTACCCGGCTCCCAGACCTTTGGCGATTGTCACGATGTCGGGGGCAACCTCGTCGGCTTCACAGGCAAACAGATGACCAGTGCGCCCCATGCCACACATGACTTCATCGAGGATCAAGAGCACGCCGTATTGATCGCAAATTTCTCGAATGCGTTTGAAATACCCCGGCACCGCAGGCACCGCGCCCATGGTCGCACCGACCACAGGTTCGGCAACGAAGCCGATCACGGTTTCCGGTCCAAGGGCGAGGATTTGCGTTTCAAGCGCGTTGGCGGCGCGCTGGCCGTACGCTTCAAGGCTCTCGCCCTCTTGCTGATCACGATAGGCATAACATGGCGCGATGTGATGGCTTTGCGCCATGAGCGGCGCGAAGGGGGCTTTGCGCCAAGCATTGCCGCCCGTGGCAAGCGCGCCCAGTGTGTTGCCGTGGTAGCTTTGCCGCCGGGCGATGATTTGGCTGCGCTCTGGCTGGCCGATTTCGACAAAATACTGCCGCGCCATTTTGAGCGCCGTTTCCACAGCTTCGGACCCACCTGACACGAAATAGACTTTCTCAAGAGCGCCGGGCGCATTCTTAATAAGCTGATCCGCCAGCTGCTCAGCGGGGTCAGACGTGAAGAACCCTGTATGCGCGTAGGGCATCGTGCGGGCTTGGGTTTCGATCGCGCGGATCACGTCCGCATCTGAATGGCCAAGGCAGGACACAGCCGCGCCGCCCGAGCCGTCAAGATAGCGCTTGCCCGCTGAATCAACGATGTAAACCCCGTCACCTTTGGCGGCTGTCGGCGGAAGGGCGCGAGAAGATCGGTGGAAAACATGGGACATGGAAATGGCTCCGAGAGGGCAGGGCACGCCCGATAGAGCGACACAATCAAAGGTGTGCATCTTTGGCAAGGGACCAACTGGGATGATCGTGGTTTTGCCGTAAAACGATGCGCTTATGGGGTCCGGCTTTTCTTTGGGTCAAATGGTCATGGCTGAGAAGAAACATGCAGGCGAATCGGAGGTTTTGATCATTAAAGCGGCAAACGGTGTATGCAATTCGGGTGATCGCCCTAAATGGGGCGGAGACACAGTGCCGGACCAAATTCGAAGCGCGCTCGCCCTTGAGATGAGTGCAGGCGCGCATTTTCCATCAACGTGGTAACGGTTCGGTGGTAATGTGTGAGGCGCATGATGTTTGGGGTGGGGGCGCAGGATACGCTCAAAAATCGGGCATGATGCAGAGCTGACTCCGCTAATGTGAACGAGAAGGTTGACCGATAGCGCCATAAGCTTTTTTATCGGATGGAAAAATTAACCAAGTAGGGAGACATAGGATGTCAAAACAAATGAAACTCGGCTTTGCCACGTTGGCAGCGACAGCGATGCTGGCTGGCACGGCAATGGCGGAAGAGTTCGTCACAATTGGCACCGGCGGTGTAACTGGCGTTTACTACCCAACAGGCGGCGCGATTTGTCGTCTTGTGAACAAAGGCCGCAAAGAGCACGGTATTCGCTGCTCGGTCGAGTCCACAGGGGGGTCGGTCTACAACATCAACACAATCCGCGAAGGCGAGTTGGAATTTGGTGTGGCACAATCGGATTGGCAGTACCACGCGTATAACGGCACCTCGAAGTTCGAAGAAGCTGGCCCCTTTGAAGGTCTGCGCGCTGTCTTTTCCGTGCACCCTGAGCCATTCACCGTTGTGGCGCGCGCGGATAGCGGCATCACAACCTTCGCTGATCTGAAAGGCAAGCGTGTCAACATCGGCAACCCTGGTTCTGGTCAACGCGGCACAATGGAAGTTCTGCTCGATGCGCTCGGTTGGACAACTGATGATTTTGCGCTGGCAACAGAGTTGAAAGCGGCAGAACAGTCCGCAGCCCTTTGCGACAACCAAATTGACGCGATGGTTTACACGGTTGGTCACCCTTCCGGTTCGATCCAAGAAGCCACCACAGCTTGTGACTCTGTGCTTGTTGAAGTGTCTGGTCCTGAAGTGACCGCTCTGATCGAAGAGAACCCTTTCTACCGCACAGCAAGCATTCCCGGTGGCATGTATCGTGGCAATGATGAGGATGTTTCCACATTTGGTGTAGGCGCAACAATCGTGTCTTCTGATGCGGTTTCTGAAGACGCCGTCTATGCGGTTGTTTCGGCGGTGTTTGAGAACTTTGATGACTTCAAAGGTCTGCACCCAGCTTTCGCCAACCTGGATCCAAAGGAAATGGCAACGGCTGGCTTGTCCGCACCGCTGCATCCGGGTGCTGCGAAGTACTACAAAGAACAAGGCTGGATTGAATAACCAGACTTAGACTTTATCGGGGGGCAGGATGACTGCCCCCCGGTGTTTTTTGACGACCAATAAATACAAGAATTATCGGCAAAAGCCGGGACAGGGGACTCGATGACGGACGCGAACAAAGGCGCTCTGAGCGAAGAAGAACTTCAAGAACTTGTGGCCGCGTCAGATAGCGGCGCGCGACAGGTTCCGGGCACAATAGGCCTCCTCATTGCGGGTGTTGCGCTCGTTTGGTCCATTTTCCAGGTCTTGTTAGCCTCGCCTGTGGCGCCCTATGTGCTGCCCGGCGATCTGATCAATAACTCCCGCCAAATCCACCTGGCCTTCGCGATTTTCTTGTCCGCCATGGCCTATCCGCTGTTCAAATCGGCGCCGAAAAATAAGGTGCCTTGGTACGATTGGATCCTTGCGCTGGGCGGGGTGTTCTTGTCGCTTTACGGCTACATTTTCTACGACAAAATCGTGAATGCAGGGGGGCTTGCGGATACGCAGGATTCCTATTTCGCTTTGGCGGGTTTGATGTTCTTGTTCGTTGCTGCCTATCGCACGCTTGGGCCTGTGATGGTGCTCTTGGCGATGGTGTTCATGGCCTATGTTTTCTTTGGGTCTTCCGAAGTCGTCCCGGATTCGATCCGGTGGGCGGGGGCATCGTTGCGCAAAGCGATGAGCCACATGTGGATCACATCGGAAGGTGTCTTTGGGATCGCGCTCGGCGTTTCGACCAAGTTCGTGTTCCTGTTCGTGCTCTTTGGCGCATTGCTCGATAAGGCGGGCGCGGGGAATTACTTCATTAAAATGGCGTTTGGCGCGCTGGGCCATCTGCGCGGTGGACCCGCGAAAGCGGCTGTTGTTGGCTCGGCGGCGACGGGGCTTATTTCCGGGTCGTCCATCGCCAATGTTGTCACCACGGGGACATTCACAATTCCGCTGATGAAGCGCGTTGGCTTCTCGGCTGAAAAAGCCGGATCGGTTGAGGTTGCCTCGTCGGTGAATGGTCAGATTATGCCGCCAGTCATGGGGGCGGCTGCCTTTTTGATGGTGGAATATGTTGGGATTTCCTACGTGGAGGTCATCACCGCGGCCTTCGTGCCTGCGATTATTTCCTATATTGCGTTGGTCTACATCGTCCATCTTGAGGCGGTCAAAACCAAGATGCCCACACTTGGCAACAAAGTCGTCTCGATGGGGAAAACCATTGGCGGCATGTTCGCGTTTTTTGCTGGTTTTGCACTGCTGTGCTACATGACGCAGTTTCCGGTTCGCTGGATCGTTGCTCTCGTGCCAGAAGGCTCCGGCTGGATTCTCGCGGTTCTGCTTGGCGCTATTTATGTTGGCCTCGTGGCGCTTGCCGCCCAAGGCGAAGACCTTGAGGTTGATGACCCGAATGCGGAGGTTGTTGAGCTGCCGGATGTGGCGAAAATCTACACCACTGGCCTTTACTACCTGCTGCCGATCATCGTGCTTGTTTACTTCTTGATGATTGAGCGCAAATCGCCGGGGCTGTCTGCGTTTTGGGCGACCTTCTTGTTGTTCGGCATTTTGATCACGCAAAAGCCCCTCAAAGCGTTATTCCGTGGTGAAGCCAAAGCGATCAGCCGTTTGAAAGAGGGCTGTATGGATTTGGTTGAAGGCATGATTGACGGTGCACGCAATATGATCGGTATCGGGCTGGCGACGGCGACCGCCGGCATTATCGTTGGGACTGTCTCGCTCACCGGGATCGGTCAGGTGATGGCCGATTTTGTGGAATTCCTGTCTGGCGGAAACTTGATCCTCATGTTGGTTTTGGTGGCGATTTTGTCTCTGATCCTTGGGATGGGCTTGCCAACGACTGCAAACTATATCGTTGTCAGCTCGCTCATGGTGGCGGTTGTTGTTGAGCTTGGTGCGCAATCTGGTTTGGTTGTGCCGCTGATCGCGGTTCATTTGTTCGTGTTCTATTTCGGGATCATGGCGGATGTGACGCCACCGGTGGGGCTTGCGAGTTTCGCGGCGGCTGCGGTGTCAGGCGGGGATGCGATCCGCACCGGCTTCATTGCGTTTTTCTACTCGCTGCGCACTGTGGCCTTGCCGTTCGTGTTCATTTTCAACACCGATTTGTTGCTCATCGACGTGACCTGGATGCAGGGGATTATCGTGTTCATCACGGCGACGATCGGTATTTTGATCTTCACGGCCGCGACGATGGGCTGGTTCATGACAAAGAACGCAATCTGGGAAACTGTCGCGATGTTGCTGATCGCCTTCGCACTGTTCCGGCCTGGGTTCTTCATGGATCAAATCCAACCTCCTTATAGCGACATTGACCCGGCGAGCTTTGAGCAAGCGCTGAGCGAGGCCCCTGAAGGGTCGATGATGCGCGTGGTCGTGACCGGGCCGGACTTTGACACGCTGGAGCAAAAAGATCTGACTCTGGTCGTGGATGTGGCCGAAGGGGACGGGGCTGCGCGCCTTCAAGCAAGCGGCCTGATGCTCGCCCCTGAAGATGGCAGAATGATCCTTGAGGAGCCGATGTTTGGCAGCCCAGTTTCGGACCAGATGGCGAGCTTCGATTTTTACGGGGATGAACCCGTCGAAATCTCTGCCGTGCAAGCCCCGAATGCGGGTCTTCCGAAAGAGCTGATCTTCATTCCGGCGTTGCTGCTATTGGCGCTGATCTACGTCCTGCAAATGCGCCGCGCGCGCAAGACTGAAGAAGGAGTTCCGGCATGACCAAGACCGTTCTTTGCGCCATTGATATCAATCGTCCGAAAGATGAAAGCCATGTTCTTGAGGTGGCCGCGAAACTTGCGACCATAGACGGGGCGCAACTTGATGTGATGACCGTTGTACCCGATTTTGGGGCCTCGCTGGTGGGGGCCTATTTTCAAGAGCATCAAGTCGAAACAGCGCGTGACAAAGCCGGGGAAATCCTGAAATCCGAAGTGAGTGCCGCGCTTGGCGACAAGGCAAATACCTCAATCCGCCATGTGGTCGCGGTGGGCAGCGTCTATGAGGAAGTGCTCAAGGCGGCCAAAGTTTCAGGGGCGGATTTGATCGTCATTGGTGCGCATCGTCCCGATCTGAAAGACTACTTGCTTGGCCCCAACGCCGCGCGTGTGGTGCGCCATGCCGGTTGCTCTGTCTATGTTGTGCGCTAGGAGCGTCGCAAAGCGCTCATGAAGTGCGAAAGACTTTCGTGAATTGACCCGGCTTCGTGCTGGGTCATTTTCGTTTTGGCTAAGGCTATGTACTTTGGTCTTTCTATCGTTCGCCACGCTTAGACCTTTCACTCTGTGAAACGGCCTTCAATTAGATTTGCTTTAAGGGCGCTTTGGATCTGAAAATCTTCTAGTGATTGAGACATGGAGCGAGTCGACCCTGTGACGGGAGCCAATCACCCTATAGATGCGTCGCCAAAAACCTTGGTGAATGCCGCAGTGTTTCGCGATTTCGCGGATGGGGCCTTTTTGCGGTCATCGCTGGCGCGTTTGGGTCTGTCGCGAAAGGTGATTGCGGTGTCCAACAACACAGCGCTCTTGCACAATCTGCGCCCGGATCTCGCGTTGACATACAACTCCGTGTTGCTCAACTGGACTGCCTCTGAGACTGAGCAGGTTGCGAAAACTTTGTTGGCGCGGGTCGAGACAATGGATGCTCCGGTGCGCCTTGTGATGGATATGTCATGGGCACTTGAGGTCACAGAAGGGGGCGATGGCCTTGAGTTTTGGGCCGGATTCGCCTCCATGATGAGCCACGAGCACGACATTCAGTTTGTGTCGCTCTACGATCAGTCGCGATTGATCGAAGACCAAATGGCCGTCGCGTTTCGGGCGCACAAGCAGTTCTTGGCGCCGTCTGGATTGCATGAGAATCCGTTTTGGTTGCCACAGGATTTGCAACGGCGTGGCACGCTTGATGAGCAATACGCGTTTTTGTTGGGCCGGGTTGTTTCTGATTACGATGCGGGCAGTCAAAGCCCAACAAAGCTCAGGCTGGCGGCGCGCGGGGCCTCGCCGGACTGGCTCGGATCGGCGCGGCAAGTGGAGCCCGCGCGTGCTGCGACAGGCCGCTGGCATATTCACTGTTTGGGGCAACTTCGGGTGTATCGCGATGGGCATCAACGGATCGATTGGAACATACCCGGTGGATCAGCTCAAAAAACCCGCACCCTGTTTGCCTTTCTTCTCAACGCCGGGGAAAAGGGTGTTCAAGCGGATCGTATCGCGGAACTGCTTTGGCCGCGAGGCGCGTCAGAATCCCAAAAACGCGCCCGGCTTCATCATGTGGTGGCGATGCTGCGCAAGACCCTAGGAGGCAAGGAGACGGTAGGCCGTGCCGGGGAGTATTATCGGCTCAATGTGCCGCCCGGATCATGGGTGGATATTTCGAGTTTCGAACAGTTTTGCAGGCGCGGGATTTCGTTGCAGAAGCTCGGACAGGGCGAGGAGGCGCTCAAGGTCTACCGCGCCGCTGAGAGGCTGTATGCGGGCGATCTGTTTGAGGACTTGCCGAGCGAATACACTGACAGTGAAGACGAGGATTGGTGCGTGATCCGGCGCGCTTGGCTTGCAGAAATGGCGACCAAACTTCAAATCTACATGTCGAGGATTTTGCGTGACGCCGGGCGGCTTCGGCTTGCGCTTGAACATGCGCAAAAGGCCCTGAGCCGCGAGCCTGACAATGAAGACGCCAATATGGAAATCATGCAGGTCTATTTTGCTCAGGGCCGATCAGATGCTTTGGCGCGCCACCATCGCCAATACGTCAAGCTGCTTGATTCGTTCGGTGCCGAGGAAAGCGAAGAAAGCCGCGAAATTTACGCCGAAATGATGGCCACTCTCTGATCGTAACCTCTTGAATTTGCGCGCTTGGGGTGGGGCCAAAGAAAAACCAAAGAAATTTCCATAGCGTGAATTGGAAGGTCAGAGCACTGGCCGTTGGGAGGAGATTTTCGATGAACGTAGTAGCCGGCGTGAAGCCGTCCGAGGGCTTTGATCCGTTTGACCTGAACAAGCCACACGCGCTTTGGCAGCGGTTTCGCGAGGAGCAACCCATCTTTTACCATGCGCAAAGCGGGTATTGGGTCGTGTCAAAATATGACGAGATCAAGCAGATCTTCGACGACTGGAAAACATTTTCCTCAGAGAACGCGCAAAAGCCTATGCGGCCTATGTGTGACGAGGGGCGGAAAATCCTGACTGAGGGTGGTTTCACTGCCTATTCGGGCCTGACCTCTCGCGTACCGCCGCAACACACTCGTATTCGAAAAGTCGCGCAGGGGTGTTTTGGGCCGCGCCGCTTTAAGTCGATTGAGCCGCAAATCGAAGACATTGTGCGCCGCCATCTGGACCAGCTCGACGCCGCGTATGATGGTGAAACACCCGTTGATTTCTGGAAAGAAGTCGCGCACCCGGTGCCTGCGCATGTGTTGTTCACCTTGATGGGAATCCCGGAAAAAGACGTGCCTGCCATCAAGAAATACGGCGAAAGCCGGGTTGCGATGACCTACTCCGATCTCAGTGATGAAGAACAAATTCCGGTGGCGCACGATATGGTTGCCTACTGGAAATACATCCACGACCTGCTCGATATGCGCCGGGCAAATCCGGGGGACGATTTTCCCTCTGACATGTTGCGCCTTCAAGCGGAGGGGGCAGAAATCACCGATGAAGAAATCGCAGGTGTCATGTATTCGACCTTGTTTGCGGGCCATGAGACGACCTCGACCTTGATGGGGAATTCGATCATCACCATGATGTCCAATCCCGAAGCATGGGCCGCGATCAAGGAAGACCCCGGCAAAATTCCCAATACGGTTGAGGAGATTTTGCGCTATTCGCCTTCGGTCGTTGGGTGGCGTCGCAAAGCGCGTACAGCGTCGATGGTGGGGGGTGTTGAGTTGCCTGAGGGCGCCGAAATTCTGATGATCACCGGCTCTGCGAACCGCGATGATGGTCAGTTTGAAGGCGGCGAAACCTTTGACATTGATCGAAAAAATGCGCGCACACATCTGAGCTTTGGCTACGGAATCCATTACTGCCTTGGGTTTCAGCTTGCCAAAATGGAGGGTCAGATCGTGCTTCGTCAACTTGCTGAACGCTTTCCGAACATGCGGCTCGCGCCGGGGTTTGAGGCGGAATTTTTGCGCAACATCACGTTCCGAGTGCCAACGTCGGTGATGGTTGAGTGGGACAAATAATCACAAAAAGGGAGGAACCTTTGAACGTGAACGAACGATACACACTGCCGTTTTCGAAGATCGGCAAGACAGATCACGCCCGTGTTGGCGGCAAATGCAGCTCGCTGGGGGAAATGACCCAAGCCGGGGTGGCAGTCCCGGCTGGGTTTGCTGTGACAACGGACGCTTATCAGGCGATGTTGGATCATCATGGGCTGAAAACGGAGATTGACCGCGCGCTGGCTGGGGTGGACCCGGATGATATCGACAGCGTCGACCGCGCGGCGCAGGCCATTCGTATTCGCATCCGTAGTCATCATCTGCCGGAGGATGTCGAAGCGGCAATTCGCGCGGCCTATGAGGAGATGGGCGATGATTTGCCCGTGGCCGTCCGATCCTCAGCAACCGCGGAGGATTTGCCTGACGCCTCTTTTGCGGGCCAGCAAGACACGTACCTTTGGGTGACGGGGGCGCATGATGTGGTTGAGAAAGTGCGCGACTGTTGGGCGTCTTTGTTTACCACGCGCGCGGTTGCGTACCGCGAGAAACAAAACATCCCTCATATTGATGTGTTGATGAGCGTTGGCGTGCAGAAAATGGTCAATGCGCGCGCCGCGGGCGTGGCGATGACACTTGATCCGAACACCGGAGATCGCACCCGTATTGTGATTGATGCGTCTTGGGGGCTTGGCGAAATGGTGGTGTCGGGGATTGTGACCCCTGACAACTACTCGGTTGAAAAGGTCTTGGAGGAGATCATCGACCGGACCGTTTCGGATAAGCATGTTGAGATGGTTGGTGATGCGCGTTTGGGCGAGGCTGTTGAGCGCGAAGTCGAAGCGGCGCGTCGTAAAGTGCCCTGCCTCTCAGACAGTGAAATATTGGCCGTGGCAAAGCTAGCTAAGCTGTTGGAGAGACAAAACAAATGTCCTCAAGATGTGGAGTGGGCAATTGACGCGGATTTGCCAGATGGGGCGAATTTGGTAGCGCTCCAATCGCGCCCGGAAACCATCTGGTCGCAAAAGAAAAAAGAGAAAAAATCGGCCTATGGCATTGGGATGATGGGCATCGTGAACACGCTCAACAACCCAATCGCCGCCAAGCCCAAAACGCAGTCATCCATGTAAAGGACGACGCAAAAAACATCCAATCAGGGAGGATTTAGGATGGACGCTCAAAAACCAGTATTTCCAAGTGCATATGAAATGAAGGCTCCGGCGGGAGCCGAAGGGTGGGAGGAGATCTACCCTTATTATGTGCAGTTCCAGCCAACACGGCGCGCAGAGGAGGACCAAAAGTTCTGGTTCTGTAACTCGCAACATTGGCCCACCCCCTTCAAACCATTTGATACGATGATGGTGGAATTCGCGACGAAATGTTTGGGCCAGTACAACACGCGCCATTTGATGGTGCCGCCTTCGAATGGCATCGATTATCGCATCATGAATGGCTATGTTTACTTCTCGCCCATTGGTGTCGCACCGGAGGATATTGAGGCGCGTATTCCCCAATTCATGGAACGTGCCGGGCATTACTATGGCAATTGGAACGAGCTGCTCGACAATTGGAAAACCAAAGTAAAAGACAAAATTGAAGCGCTGGAAGCTCTCAATTTTGAACCACTCCCTGACGTTGTTCCACTTGAGTGGGTGACTGGCGGCAAGGGGTTGGACAACACAACCGATCTGTTTGACAGCTATGATGAGGCGATCCAGCTGTGTTACAAAATCTGGCAGTATCACTTTGAGTTCCTGAACCTTGGATACGCCGCTTACCTTGATTTCTTCGGCTTCATGAAGGGCGAATTTCCGCAAATTCCCGATCAAGCGATTGCCAAGATGGTGCAAGGGGTGGACAGCGAATTGTTCCGCCCGGATGACGAGTTGAAAAAGCTCGCACGCCTGGCGATTGACCTTGGTATTGTGGATGCGTTGAAGACCGGAACTGTCGATGAAGCGCTTGCGGCGGTTGCCAATACATCCGGGGGCGACAAATGGGTTGCGGCTTGGGAAGAGGCGAAAAATCCGTGGTTTAACTTCACAGCTGGCAATGGGTTCTATTCGACCGACAAATATTGGATCGACCATCTCGACATTCCGATGGGCTATGTGCGCGACTATATTGAAAGGGCGCAAGACGGCGAAACAATTGAACGACCAACCGCGAAACTCGTCGCTGAACGGGACCGGATTACCGCTGAGTATCGCGATATGATGGATGAAGAGGCGCAAGAGGTTTTCGACGGTAAGCTTGGATTGTCTCGCACTGTGTTTCCCTATGTGGAGGACCACAATTTTTACATCGAACATTGGGCGCTTGGTGTGTTCTGGCGCAAGATGCGCGAACTTTCCGCGTTGCTGAAGGACCAAGGGTTTTGGGATACCGATGACGGAATGTTCTATCTCACCCGCAATGAGGTGCGCGATGTGCTTTGGGACTATGGCTCAGGTTGGGCCACGGGGGCGCGCGCTGCGGGCACTGACATTTGGCCCGCAGAAGTGAAGCGGCGTCGCGGTATCGTGGATGCGCTGGCGAGCCAGCCACCACAGCCCGCGCTCAACAACCCTCCCGCAGTCATCACCGAACCGTTTACGATTATGCTCTGGGGGATCACTTCGGATTCTGTAGAGCGTTGGGCGGACACTGGGGAGGAAGGCGATGCTTTGCAGGGTATGGCAGGCTCTCCGGGCGTGGTTGAGGGGATTGCACGCGTATTGCGCTCGCCTGATGAACTGAGCCAGCTCAAGAAGGGCGAAATTCTCGTGACCCCTGTAACGGCCCCATCTTGGGCGCCTGTGTTTGGGAAAATCGGTGCGGCCGTGACAGACATTGGAGGCATGATGAGCCATGCTGCGATTGTGTGCCGAGAGTACGGTTTGCCCGCCGTTACCGGAACGGGCAACGCCTCAACTCGGATCAAGACCGGGATGAAGCTGCGCGTTGATGGCAATTCGGGGAAGGTCGAAATCCTCGATTAATGTGACCCTTTTAGGGGCGTGCGCCAGTCGTGCGCCCCCCGTTTTGCGGAGATTATATGCCAGACCTTCACAAATACGACCCGGTTTGGACGCGCGCAGAACCCTACATGCGGGCGCGAAAAAATGATGTGCATATTCCACTGAGCTTTGCCTGGGCGCAAAAGCTCTTGGCGGTGCACCCCGAGGCAGATCACGACATTTGTTCACTGGCGATTTTGCTTCATGATATCGGGTGGTCCGAAATCGATATGGGGCGCATTTTGGAAGAAGGTTTTCGGACCGACGATTTCCTGACCTCCGATGTGCGTTACCTCCACGAAGAAATCGGCGTTCGACTGGCGCGCGACGTCTTGATGGATACCGGTTGGGACGAAGGCGTGACTGCTGCGGTTTGTGAGATCATTGATGGCCATGATACGCGCGCCAATCCGCACCATCTCAATGACCGCATTGTGCGCGATGCGGATAAGCTTTGGCGCTATGAGGTGACCGGCATTTCTGTGGCGGCCGATTGGTTCAACGTCACCCCACGCGGCTACGCGGATCAAATCGAACGTGAGCTTGAGAGGTTTGAAACGGAAGCCGGACGTGCCATGGCGATTGAGGCGCTGGCGGCGTCCCGTAAAGCGCTCATGTTACAGGTTTTGTGAGCGCAATATGAGGATGTTTATCGACGGCGGTCGGGGCGATGCTGTGCGGCGACTTCATATCGCCTCCGTTTGGCTCAAGTCCGTTAAGCGTGCAAATCAAAGGGTGCCCCTTATTGCCATTGAGCGCTCTGGCCGGACGCGTGGGAAAATGCGCAACGGCGTTGCGGCCAACTGGCGGCACAAAATCATGTTTTTCAGCTGGGAGAAGCCATCATGAGTACGGACGTTGTGAACCCGGAACGTCTGATTGAGGAGGGCGTCTTCTTGCCGCGTGATGTTCCGCTTTGGCAAGCTGCGAAACCCTTTCTCGATGTGCGCAACAATGATGAACATACGATCATTGCCTATGCGCTGGGACGGATGTTCTTGCGGGATGTTCCTGAGGCGGATGAGAGCGTGGTTCTGCCCGCGATTGTGTTGCATGACGTGGGGTGGAAACGCATTCCCAAGGAGTTGCTTCTGGACGCGATTGGCTCAAGGCCCACACGGCTTGATCTGGTCCGGGAACACGAGGTTCAAGGGGTTGAAATCGCGCGCGAAATCTTGACTCGGGTGAAGCCAATTGGCGTGGATCATGAGGCCGTTCTCGCGATCATTGACGGGCACGATACGCGCGATGAAGCCCTCAATGTGAATGATGCTGTGATGAAGGATAGCGATAAAGGGTGGAGGCTCACGCCCCATGGAATTCGCACGATCCAAAACTGGTATGAGGAGGCGGATTTACCGTGGTTTATCGACATGGTTGAACGCCGCTCAAACCCCAAAATGCTGACCAAGGCGGGGCAGAGTTTTGCCCGCGCGGTGACGGCCTCGCTCAAGGCAGAAGACATGCTTTCGAGATACATGGGAGAGACGAATGACGAATGATTTGGGGCTGGCTGGCAAACGCGTCGTCGTGACTGGCGCAGCGGGCGGTTTGGGGCGCGCTTTCGCCTTGGACTTCGCGGCAGCGGGAGCTGAGGTCTTGGTGGCCGATATCGCTGATTGTAAGGACACAGTTGCGCAGGTGAAGGCGGCGGGGGGCACCGTGTTCAGCGGCCAACTTGATGTGACGTCGAGCCAGAGTTGTTTGGCACTGGCGCAGTGTGCGCAGCGTGACATGGGTGGCGTGGACGTCTTGGTGAACAATGCGGCGATGTACGGGGCGCTTGAACGCAAACCTTTTGAAGAGATCGAGGAAGACGTCTGGGACAATGTCATGGCGGTCAACATCAAAGGCGTTTGGCAGATGAGCCGGGCCTTTGCACCGCTGTTGCGAAAGGGCGGCGGGTCCATCATCAATATTGCCTCGGCCACCGTGTTTTCCGGCTCGCCCATGTGGATGCATTACGTGACTTCAAAAGGGGCGGTGATCGCGATGAGCCGGGTTATGGCGAAGGAGCTAGGCCCAGATGGGGTGCGCGTCAATGTGATCGCGCCGGGCTTCACGCTGACGGATGCGAGCCTTGGACAGATGGAAAATGCCGCCAGTTACGGGGTGGAACGTGCAGCACTCAAACGCAACGCCGAAACGGCGGATATCACTGGCGGCGCGCTCTATTTGGCCTCTGACATGGCTGGATTTACCACGGGGCAAACGCTGGTCATCGACGGTGGCAAACAATTTATCTGAGGGAGCAGAGACATGGTCAAAGTGATTTTCATTGAAGAGGGCGGGCAACGGCGCGAAGTGGAGGCCCCGGT
This sequence comes from Maritimibacter sp., assembly GCA_050633625.1. GTDB lineage: Bacteria > Pseudomonadota > Alphaproteobacteria > Rhodobacterales > Rhodobacteraceae > JBOEGW01. The sequence goes on from JBOEGW010000004.1 coordinate 95,084, forward strand.
TGGCGAGGCGTTGATGTATGCGGCGAAGGACGCGGGGGTTGAAGGTATTATTGCTGAATGCGGAGGCTCTGCGATGTGTGCAACATGTCATTGTTATGTTGTGGAGGTCCGTGAAGGCGCGCTTGCGCCGCTTGAACCTGCCGAAGCCGACACGATAGAGTTCAACGCGAATGAACCAAAAGAAAACTCGCGATTGACTTGTCAGGTCATGGTGACGGATGGTCTTGAGGGGGCGGTTTTTGAGGTCGCAACGGGCCGATAGCACGCTGCGTTTGGTGGGACATGGCCCTTTTCAAGGACTCATGACTGTCACATAATCCGGCCTGTGAAACACAACATCAAGAGGCCATATCTTTGGAACCCATTGAAATCACCGCCGTTATTGCCGCGCCTTTGGGCACGGTCTGGGCCGCCTATACTGATCCTAAGCACATTACAGGTTGGAATTTCGCTTCCGAGGACTGGCACTGCCCAAAAGCGCAAAACGACCTTCGAGTTGGAGGTGTCCTGTCTTCTCGTATGGAGGCCAAAGACGGATCTTTCGGGTTTGACTTGATTTCGGTCTACCGCATTGTCGAACATGAAGCTCTTTTGGACATGACCCTTGAAGATGGACGTCGTGTGCGCACAAGCTTTCAGACCGAAGAGGGGCTTGTGCGCGTCACGACGCGATTTGACCCGGAAACGGAACACGCGCGTGAAATGCAGCGCAGTGGGTGGCAGGCGATTTTGAACAACTTCAAAACTTATGCTGAAAAACTCTAGCCGTTTTTCTTGATCCATTGGGCCGCGAATTCTGCAAACCAATCGATGCTTTCCGGGTTCTTCATTGCATCACGGGACGCCACTTTATCGACCGACTGTCCCAGCAGAAGTTTGCGCACGGGGACTTCCATTTTTTTGCCGGTCAGGGTCGTCGGAATCGTTGGCGCTTGTTTGATCTCATCGGGGACATGGCGCGGCGAGCGTTCTGAGCGCAGGCGTTTTATGATTTCTGTTTCGAGGTCTTTTGTGAGTGTTTGCCCCTCTACCATTTCGACAAAAAGCGGCATGTAATAGCCACCATCGGCGGTCTCGATACAAATGATCAGACTGTCTGCGATTTCAGGAAAACTCTCGATTGTGCGGTAGATTTCGGCAGAGCCAATTCTCACGCCAAACCGGTTGAGTGTGGCGTCTGAGCGGCCCAATACATACGAGCCACCCTTCGGGGTAAAGCGGACGCGATCACCGTGGTGCCAAATGCCCGGGAAGTCTTCAAAATAGCTCGAAGTGTATCGTTTGAAATCATTATCGGCCCAGAAAAACAGTGGCATGGAGGGCATCGGTTTTCGCACGACCAATTCACCCACCTCACCCACAATCTCCTTGCCGTCTTCGTCGAAAGCACAGGCGTCACAGCCGAGCGCGGGACATTGAATTTCTCCTGCGTGCGCGGGCAATAAGACCGATCCTGCAAGCAAACCGGAACACACCTCAGTGCCGCCCGATTGGGAAGTCGCATAGAGGTCTTTCCCGACAGCGCTTTGAATCCATGCAAGAATTTCCGGTGTTGCGGGGCTTCCTGTGAGGAACATGGAAGCGAGGTTTGAAATGTCGAAATCGGTTTTTGGCGTCAGCCCAGACCCGCGCACAATTTGCATGAATGTGGGCGATACGCCAAAGGAGGTCACGCGCGCTTGTTCCATAATGCGCCAAAGCGCGCCAGTGTCAGGGTAGGTCGGGTGGCCATCATACAACACGGATTTACCGCGCATAAGCGGCCCGATCATCATCGTGTTCCAGACCATCCATCCTGTTGTTGAATAACAGAAATATGCCCCGCCTTTCGGCGCATCCAGATGAAATGCGCCCGATTTATAGTGCTCGACCACGATGCCATGATGCCCGTGAACAATCGGTTTGGGCAGGCCAGTCGTGCCAGAAGAAAACAGGATCCAAAGCGGGTGATCAGAAGCAACCCGTTCAAACGAAAACGCCTCTCGCGCGACCTCCTCGCCCGAAAGCATGTCATCCCAGCTTAGGGTTTCATGGGCGAAATCTGGACCAGATACATCGGGGAGATAGTCGAGCATCACCAGTTTTTCCGCTGTGGGTAGATGCGCAAGGATGTTGTTGAGGTCGTTTGTACGATCAAAGTTCTTTCCGCCGTAGCGATACCCATTGACCGCGAACACGACCTTCGGTTCGATTTGACTAAAACGATCAATCACGGTTTGTGCCCCGAATTCAGGCGCGGCCGAGGACCATGTGGCACCAATCGCGGTTGTGGCGAGCATGGCAATCACGGTTTCAGGAATATTGGGCATATAGGCCACGATCCGGTCCCCCGGTACCACGCCCATTTCGCGCAGTTTCGTCGCGAGTTTGCGCACGGCTGTGCCCACGTCACGCCAGGTCAACGCTGCCATTTCGGGGCGCACTTCAGACATGTGATTGAGCATGACCTCGTCGGGTTTCGCGACGGCTTCATGGCGCAGAACATGCTCAGCGTAGTTGAGCTTTGTCCCAGTGAACCAACGGGTGCGCGGCATCGGGTCCGCCGTCATCACCTCGTCAATTTCACCATCGTGCAAAATGTCAAAAAAGTCCCAAATCGCGCGCCAAAATTCGGCGGGCGCGTCAACGGACCATTGCCATAGGCTCATGTAATCGGTGAACGTATGACCGCGCGCGGAGAGCCAAGCCATAAACTCGGTGATTTGCGAGCCGGCTTTGCGTGCTTCGTCCGCCTCCCACAACAAGTCGCCCTCGATGATGGTTGTCATGTTTTGTCCCCCAATTTGAGCCATGGCTGATCCGCAAAGCCTTGCAAGCTATCTATGACCACATTCGCGCGAATGTCTTCCTCAAAGCTCTGAAACGCGGCGTTATCATTGAGACCCGTTGTGACCCCGACCGTCAAGCTGCCCGCCCGGCGACCCATGGCGATTTCAAGCGCGGGATCGTCGCCAATCACCACGGTTTCTTGAGGTGGGATGCCCGTCAGTTCTGCGATCATATCCGCACCAATTGTGGAAGGTTTCCCAAGAACTGTCACCTTCACTCCGGTCACGTATTCAACCATTGCCGAGACCGCGCCCGAAACACCCAGCATTCGCCCGTTTGAGGACGCGAAGAAAGGCGCGACAGAAGCGGCATAAACGGGCACATCCTGCGCCCAAATCGTTTCGCATATGGCTTCTAGGTTTGGGGAGGCGAAATCTTTGGACCATCCCAGCATGATGGCATCCACATCTTCCATGCCCGCTTCAGCCGGAACGACTTCAATGCCCGCCTCGCGGATTGGTGTTTGCGTGCCTTCAGCGCCCAGCACCATTACCCTTTTGTACCCGTTTTGGTGAAGCGCGCGCGCCGCCACGACGCCCGGTGTCCAGACATGATCGGGTCGAAGAACAAGCCCCGCATCCGCCAAAATCGGATAGTAATGCGCGGGCGGAAAAAACGTACCGTTCGTATAAGCTAGGACCGTGACGCCGCGGCTTTCAAGGGTTTTCAGGGCCTCAATGGCGCCGGGCAGGGCGGTGTATGTGCCTTTGGATTTATCCATCATGGCGAGGGTGCCATCAATGTCGAAAACCGCCGCGCGGATCGGGTGAGTATGCATGTTACACGCCGCCTTTGAGTTCAAATTTGAAGCCGGGTTTGCTTATTTTTACGTGGTTCAAGTCTGTCCGGCTGCTCAACTCGCGGATCATCTGTTTGATCGGCGACATTTTGGGATCATAGCTGCGCGGCGCTGGACCGGCGGCATTCATTGCATCCACTTGGTCGGCGGGCATCACCGCGCGCAGCAAGAACTCCTCGTCCGAATAGGATTTCCCAATTTTGGCGCGCAGCTCGTCAAGCGAGGCCATGTTCGCCTCGTCCTCCAATTCCTTCGCCCGCTTGGAGCTTTTGATCCGGTCTTCGACCTCTGGATCAAGCGGCATCACGGGGGAGCCAAAGCGCCCCAAGACGTAGCGCGTGACCTCATCGGGCACATTTGCGTAGCGTTCGCCCGACACCACGTTGAGTAAAGCTTGCGTGCCAACCACCTGAGAAAATGGCGTAACCATAATGGGATAGCCAAGGTCAGCGCGCACGCGTTCCACTTCTTCAAGCACTTGGGGCAACAGATGAAGGCGTTTGGTTTCACTCAGCTGTCGTTTCATTGTGCCCATCATGCCACCGGGCATTTGGTGGCGAAAATAGCTGCGATCAAACTCGCCCGGCACCCCATGGTCCAGCCCTTCAGCGGCGGCAAGCGCGGTGAAATAGGCGTCCATTTCCGCCACGGCCTCGTCATCAACATCCACAGCGTGACCAAGGTCTCGCAGGTTTGCGATGGTCGAGGCCATTGCGGGTTGCGATGTGCCATTTGCGGCGGAGGAGCTTGCTGTGTGAAGGCAATGTGCGCCCCTGTCAGCGGCTTCAAGATAGGAGAATGGCGCGAGGCCAATTGTGCAATGGGAATGGAATTCCAGCGGCACATCGCCCATGACCGCAAGCAACGCAGGGATCAGGCTTCGTGCGCGTTCCGGTGTCACCAATCCCCCGGGATCCTTGAGGTAGAGCTTGTCAAAATTCCCGGATGCACAGAGCGTTTGTGCGGCTTTCGCAAAGTGCGCGTCATCATGCAATGGCGAGAGCGTAAAGGTGAGTGCCGCAACGATTTGCTCGCCCCCTGCTTTGCGCGTGAGCGCCGCCATGTTGAGCATTTTTGCTGCGTCATTCATCGGGTCCATGACAGCGAACCGCTCGATTCCACCGTTGACCAGCAGGCGAAACGCGAACTCCATGAGTTCTTCGCTCGCGGTTTCCCAGCTTATGAAACGCATTCCAGTTGTTAGGAAAGACAGCGGTGTGTTGGGGGCCAATTCCTTAAACAACCGCAGCCGCTCCCAAGGGTTTTGCTGCTTAAACCGCACGGCAACTGCCATGTGGGTCGAGGTTGTGAAATCAATCGACTCAAAGCCGATGCGATCCATCACGGGCGCGATTTGAAGCATCATCGCGGTGTCCAGACCCGTGGCGCCCCAATTTGATTGATTTCCATCGCGCAGGGTGGTGTCGATCAAGCTGATGTTGCTCATGTGTCCGCCTCGTTCTTGAGTGTGGGCAGCAGCCCCAAAAGATAATTCGTATCCACGCCTCCGTGCGCAAATTTGTCGTCCGCCATGATGGCCCGGTGTAGGTCCGCGTTGGTCGTAACACCCTCCAATTCAATGATTTTCAACGCGTCGGTCATGCGGGAAATTGCTTCTTCTCGGCTTGGCGCATGGGTGATGAGCTTGGCGATCATACTGTCGTAATAGGGAGAAATCATCGCGCCACTCTCGATGTGGCTGTCCACGCGCAAGCCCGGCGCGGCGGGAAACCACGCTTGGGTAATTCGCCCGGGTGATGGCATGAAGTCGCGTGCCGGATCTTCGGCGTTCAAACGGCATTCAATAGCGTGACCTGACAGGGGGATATCGTCTTGGCTTAATGTCAGTTTTTCGCCCGCCGCGATGGAGATTTGCAGCGCGATGAGGTCCAGCCCTGTGATGGCTTCGGTCACCGGATGTTCGACCTGGACGCGGGCGTTCATTTCGAGGAAGTAGAATTCTTGGCGCTCCACGTCGACTAGGAATTCGACAGTGCCCAACGATTGATAATTGATGTGGCGGGCATAGGCGATTGCCGCCTGCAACAGCCCTTCGCGCATCTGTTTCGGCAGCCCCGGCGCCGGGGCCTCTTCCACGACTTTTTGATAACGGCGCTGCACCGAACAATCGCGTTCACCAGCGTGCAAAATGGTATCGCCGTCAGAAATGATTTGGACTTCAACGTGACGACCGGTCGTCACAAAGCGTTCCATATAAATGCGCCCATCACCAAAGGCGGCTGTTGCCTCAGAGATGGCCAAGTCGATCTGCCTGGGCAGTTCCTCCGCGTTGTTCACGCGTTTCATGCCGCGGCCACCGCCGCCTGAGACGGCTTTGATCAGCATCGGAAAACCGACATCTTGCGCGATCGCCAGCGCAGCCGCAGCCGTGTCAAACGAACCACCCGGCACCAAGGGCACATCAGCGTTTAGGGCGTGGGTTCGCGCCGTCAGTTTGTCGCCAACCGCGTCTAGATTATCCGGGCTTGGGCCAATAAAGACGAGACCTTCCTTTGCGCAAGCAAGAGCTAAATCTTTGTTCTCTGAGAGAAAACCATATCCGGGGTGCAGCGCATCACACCCTGTTCCCAGCGCGGCTTCTACAACGGTTCCCACGCTCAAATAGCTCTGATTTGACGGCGCAGGACCAAGGCAAACTGAGCGGGTGGCGAGTTTCGCGCCCAGCGTTTCACGATCGGCCTCGGACACGCCAAGCACGGTTTCGATACCCAGTGCGCGACATGTTCGGATGATGCGCACGGCGATTTCGCCTCGGTTGGCGATAAAAATGCGTTTGAACTGGGCCATGGGTTAAGCGGGCTGAATGCGGATGAGCGTTTGGCCGTGTTCGACCAATTCGGCGTCTGGCGCGACCATTTCGATCACGGTGCCTGCCATGCCTGCGGTGACAGAATTCATGAGTTTCATGACTTCAATGATGCCGATCACACTGTCCTTTGTGACGAGGTCGCCGGGCTTTACAAAGGGATCAGCGCCGGGTTTGGGCGCGTGAAAGAAGGTGCCGAGCAGGGGCGCGGGAACTTCGCTTCCGCCGCCCGAAGATATGACCGGCGCAGGAACTTCGGTTGGTGCTTTGACAGGGGGCACGCTGGGCGTTGGGACCGACTGCGCGGGGGCGGCCTCGGGTGCGATGTCTTGTGCTGTCTGTGCCGCGCCTTTACGGCGCAATTCGAGCTTTACCTCGCCCATTTCCAGCTTCAACTCGTCAAAGTTAGAGCCATCAATCAGTTTCAGAATATCGTCGATGTCTGCCCGTGTTAACTCGGCCATTGTTGGTCCCCCTCTGTGATGCCCAAAGGCTAGGGGCGGGGGCTGGCTCACTCAATCAAGGGGCGGGGCATCTTTCACCAGGTGAAATCAGACCTTGCCGCGCGACATTCGAACTTCGATCTCGGCGGCGGCGCGCAGGGCGGGATTTGCTAGTAATGCCACTGCTTTCTCACGGCCGAAGGCGCGTTTCGCCCAGGTGATGTTGATGGTTCCGGGCACATGTTGCCCCAGCTTGATGGGCACGGCCAGCGAGTCACGCCCATCGTCGATCTTTGCACGCCCTTCGTCAAAATCGCCGCCAAAGTCAGGGTCTCGCAGGCCGAATCCTCGCCCTCTGGTTTCCTCGATCAGTCGTTCAACGTAGCCGTCATTGCGCGCCAAGAGGTCGCCTTTGCGGTCTGAACTGCGCAGTTTGTCCAGCACAGCTTCGCGCACCGGGGGTTCGCAGAAGGCGACAAAAGCGCGCCCAGACGCAGAACGCAGCATATTCACTGCAAAATGCGGTGGCCCAAGTTGAATATTGTCAAAGTAACTATGGGCCACATTTGTTTCCAAAACTTCCATGTGAGTCAGCCGAGGGACGGTTAATACCGAGGGCCATTGGATTTCATCAGAAAGCGCTTTGAGGACTGGAGAGGCCAGCTCGACAAGTGCCGACTCTCGATCCAAGCGCCCCGCGAGTTCGGCTAAAGAAAAGGAGGGAACATAGGCATCATCTAACATGCGTTGCCAAACAAGTCCTTGTTCCATCAGGGTTTTCAGAATTCTGAGAAGCGAGGCTTTGGGGATGTTTGATTGTTTGTGAAGGGCGTGCAGGGTCATTGGCCCCAGAGTTTGCAAACTCCTGAGCACTTCGAGGCCGCGCGCCAAGGCGCGGATGGATTTGACTTGAGCGCCGGTCATCGTGGCTAGACCCTAGAAAGCGTCTTTGGGTTTAGCAACGAGAAATCGTTTCGCTTGCAACGGAAACGGCTGTGCCCCAGTTTGCGAGCGGAAGGAGGATCATGATGGAAATTCATCACGGCGGGTGTCAATGCGGTGAGGTTCGCTTTGCGACAATGGGCCAACCCGAACGAACGGGCGTGTGCCATTGCCGCCACTGCCAATTGCGCACCGGATCGGCCTTTGGTGTCTCGGTCTATTTCTCCCAGAAAAACCTTGACGTCATCAATGGCGCGCCAAAGATCTACAGGTTTGAAACCGAAACGGGGCGGATGTTTTCAACCCATTTTTGCGCGAGTTGCGGCACCAATGTTTTCTGGACCTTAGAGGCACTGGAAGGTCTTGTTGGGGTGGCGGGGGGCTGTTTTGATCCGCCGACTTTTTGGTATGATATTACTCGCGAAACCTTCACACGCTCCAAGGCGCCCTTCGTGTGTTTGGGTGTCGCGCAAAGCCTCGAAACCTCTCCCGGATATCGCCCAAAATCAGGCGACTAGGCGAAAATGTCCGGCGTTCGGTGCTCGCATTGTTAAGTTTAAACGCGACCATTGGTATGCGCGCGTCATCAATACACCCAAATATGCTCTTTTGCGCTGTTTCCCCGGCGGATGCGCTCGTGTAACAAAGTGATGCGGAAACTGCCGATTCCGCTCTATTGCCGGTTGAGCACTTGGGGGATTTAGTGCGTTTATTATTGCCTATTGGGCTAAGCCTTTTTTTGTCTGCATGCGGTGCGGTCACGCCTGTTGTTGTTGAGGAAACCACGGCAGTGGGACAGGTCGATATTGTGCCGATGGATGCAAACTCGCTGCGCATCGCCAATAGCTCTGATTATCGTCCACGGACATTGCCTGCGATCTTTAGCCGAACGACCGGATATTCCGGCACGCTTCGCGGCGCTGGCGCTTTGCCAGAGCCAGTGACCGATCCTGAGCGCAGGCCGGGCAATGTGCCAACACGTATTCCGCCGGCCTACACGCCGGGGCCTTACAAGATCGGCGTTGGTGATGTGGTGATTCTGGCAACGCCTTCATCGTCCAATACAGTTGAGCAATTGTCAGGCCTTTTGGCCGCTCAAAACCGTCGTCAGGGCTATACGGTGCAAGGGGACGGGACCATTGCGATCCCGGACATTGGTCGCGTCAGTATTGGCGGTCTAACGCTTGAGGAAGCGGAAGCCGTTGTGTTTGATACGCTGGTCAGCAATCAGATTTCGCCCAGCTTTTCGCTCGAAGTGTCAGAGTTTGTGTCCCAGCGCGTGTCCCTTGGCGGAGCTGTTGGCAATCCTTCAATCGTGACGATTGGCCTCACCCCGCTGACTCTCACAGAGGCCATTGCCAAGGGGGGCGGTGTGACGGCGTCCGATTTGGACTACGCATCCGTGCGCATTTACCGTGATGGAACGATGTATCAGGTACCTCTTAAGGCCTACCTGGAAACCCCTTCATTACAGAAAATTGTGCTCAAGGCTGGCGATAACGTGTTTGTGGATACGGAATATGATCTTGGGAAGGCTCAGGCCTATTTTTCCGAACAACTGACATTGCGGGGCCTACGCCAAGATGCGCGCGCAACTGCACTTGGGGAATTGCAAACCGAAATCTCTTTGCGCCGTGCGGAGATCGCGGAATCGCGGGCAAACTTCGCGACCAAGATCGAACTTGATGCTGTGGACCGCGATTACGCCTATATCGCGGGAGAAGTCGGCGCGCAGGGTCGCTATACTTTGCCGTTTGAACGCAAAGCGAGCCTTGCGGATGCCCTCTTTGACAAGGGTCAGGGCGTGCCAAATGCGTCGGGCAATATTGCGGAAGTCTATGTGTTGCGTGCGACTAAAGACGGTAAGGGGATCAGGGCTTGGCATTTGGATGCCTCAAATGCGGCAAACCTCGTGCTCGCCACGCGCTTTGAATTGCGGCCCAATGATGTGATTTTTGTCTCTGAAAAACCGTTCACGGCACTCAGCCGCATGCTGGGTGAAGTGGCGCCTGCATTGGCAATTTTGCTGCCTTAAGCGGACCTTAAAAATCGACAGTGACGCCGGGCAGGTCCAAGGCTTTCATCAGCTCGCGCAACTCTTGGCGGGCTGCCACGTTTGAGATGTTCATTTGTCCTTGGACACCAACATCGCGAAGATCCAACAAGGTCAGCCCGCGTGGGAACAATTCACGGAAAATCACACGTTCATTAAACCCCGGTGCAGTCCGAAATCCGATCCGCTTTGACAGGTTGGCAACGGCTTCGCCCATCTTCTTTTTGTTGATCATGTTTTGTGCGCCCAAACGGTTGCGAACAACAATCCAATCAATTGGCTTAAGCCCGGCCTGTGCTCGCAATTGGCGCGCATTCCAGACCATCTCGGCGTAGACGGACGGTCCTTCGACTTTGCCGGTGTCCCCATCCAAATGCGCCAGCAGGTCAAAATCCACAAAGCTGTCGTTGAGCGGTGTAATGAGCGTGTCCGCTAATGTATGCGCCACTTGGCTGAGCCGCGTGTGCGAGCCGGGGCAATCAATCAGGATGAAGTCACAGGTCTTTTCAAGCGTTGCCACGGCAAGGCTAAGACGGCGGTCATATGGGTTTTCGCCGGGTTTGAGCGTTGCTGGATCGACCTCTGGCAAATCGAGATAAATCGGTGTGGGCAACTCGGTCCCGTGTTTTTTCATGCTGGCAACGCGGTTCGCGACATAGCGACCAAAGGTTTTCTGCCGCAGATCAAGGTCCAAGACCCCAACCGTTTTTCCCATGCGCGAAAGCGCGGTGGCGACATGCATTGAGACGGTGGATTTCCCAGCGCCCCCTTTTTCGTTTCCGACGACAATAATATGCGCCACGGCTCTGCCCTTACCCTTATTCGCGCCATTTATTTGGCGCTTTGGTGCACTATATGTTGTGGAGATTGATATGGGAAGCCACATCGCTCATGGGCGGTTATTCAGCGCTTCGCCAAGGGCCATGATCCAATGACTTTGGGTGGCGTGCACGCCTTTCACGGCCGTTTCTGCTTTCGCGGCAAGGCAGCTGTGTTTGTGCCAATTGTGGCAATATTGAAGCGAATCGCTCCGCGACTCTCCAGACCAGTTGGCAAAAGAAGCGATCATGATTGGGGCAGTTCCTCTATCGGTTCTATAAAATTGGAGCCAAAAACGAGAAATCCAAACACAAAAATGGAAGCGCGTGGCGCGATCACCGCAGTCCAAAATTGAGTTTGCGCAGGGTTTCGCCAGAACATTGCCCCATCACTAGTTGTGGCTGCCAAAAAGACCACAAAATTTAGGACTTCGGGTCACAACCGTGCGGATGAGGCCACAGTCAATTTGAAAATCGCGCCAAGTATAAGCCATTGATCAAAAGGACTGTTTCCGAATGCGCATTAACGAATTGTGACCTTTTTGTGGTATGAGTTTGTCAAATCCGGGGGGATTGATGGAACTTGTACTAAACCACCGTGCGTCCACGGGGCTTGTTGTGACGGAAGCGTTTTTTGGCGCCAACTTGCTCTATAAACGCAATGAATTGACCGATGCGACCGGAGAGGACGCTTCGTTCGTTCAGGCCGTTGAGGCGCTTGGCGTCACCGCTTTGCGTTATCCTGGCGGCACAATGACCGAAAAATGGGGGGCGGCTTTTGTCGCGGACCCAAATACGCGCCCCGAACATCTTGACCCGGGCGCTGGGTTCGTTGGGCTGGATGAGTTCATCACATTCACGGCCGAGAACGGATATGGAGCGACGATCGTGCTGCCCACGGCGCATCTGTTGCTCGGAGAAGGGGATGGTGTCAGCGTTCGCAGCCTCGATGTTCAGGCGATCGCGAACCTCAAAGCTTTCGTGGTCGACATGGTGTCTGGTCTTAAGGATCTGCACCCGGAGGCGGTGATTGACGCATTTGAAATTGGCAACGAGTACTTCTCAGATTTTGTCCATATGACTTCAGTTGAGTATGGGATCGTCGCCAATGCGGTGGCCATCGCGGTTCAGGAAGGCTTTGATGAGGCCCTTGGGGCCGATGCGGATCAACCGCAAATCCTCGCGCAAATGGCGGATCAATGGGGCCCCGATTTCGACGCGTCGGGCACCTATGGAAATGCCAACTTGAGCTGGTATGACAAAATGGATCAGGCGAATACGGACGTCCTTGACCAGTTTAGCCATGAGGCCTTTTGGGCGATAGATGGGGTGATTGAGCATTACTACTACGGCAATACGGCCACGGCTCTCACAACCGACGAAAACCCACTGACTTCGCGGGATTTGGACATCTACGAAATCAACCGCGATCTGGAAATCTGGCGCTCTGTGTGGGCGATGGGCGGGTACGGCGATCTATCGGTCGCAGTGACGGAATGGGGCATTGGCGCAGGAAATGAAGCGCAATTCGGCCTGAAGGGCGCCGGCGTTTTTCTTGATATGTTTGAAGCCATGTTACGCGCGGGTGTTGATAGCGCGGCGGCTTGGCCTGTCGAGTTGGGCGGAGACCATGACCTTGCTGGCGCACATGATGAACGTGATGGTGACAAGGCTGATGCTTTGACACCGCTTGGTGAAGCCTTTCGATTGATGGCGGAAAACACGATAGGCACTGAGCTATTGGACAATGGTTTCTCGGCTGAAGACGCGGCGGTTGAAACGGTTGAAGTGAACGGGTTTCAATCGGACGAGAAGTTCGTATTTTTCCTGTCTTCGCGTAGCGACGTGGACGCAGACCTCACGCTCGACGTCTCTGATTACGTGACAAACTTCGCCGCAGTTTCGGGTGAATTGCTCAGTATAGAGGACGCCTCATTTAGCGTGGATGATCCGCGTGCGTTTGCTCAGACAGAGGTGCTTTCCGGCGATGATCTGGGTAACAGCACAGTTCTTTCCGTGACGCTCGCGCCTTATGAGGTCTTGATGGTGACATACACCCTTCATGACGGTGTTGAGGTGAATGGAAACACCGGCGCGGATACGCTGGAAGGCGGCCAAGGTAACGATGTGCTCCATGGCGAAGGCGGCGCGGACATTATGTCCGGCGGTTCCGGCGATGACGCGATGTTTGGCGGGTCTGGTGACGATGTTTTGTCCGGCAAAAGTGGCAACGATACCCTGTCTGGGAACACCGGAAACGACGAGCTTTTCGGCGGCCAAGGGCATGACATGATCACTGGCGGCTTGGGAAATGACGTCTTAGGGGGCGGGGCAGGTCATGACCTTTTGCGCGCCGGTGTGGGCGATGACTGGATGAGTGGCGGCGCTGGGAATGATGTTTTGCTTGGCGGATTTGGTGACGACTTATTGATCGGCGGTGGCGACGACGATGTGATGTTGGGCGGGCTCGGCGCTGATGTGTTTGTTTTCGCTGAAAACACCGGATCGGATGTTGTGTTGGATTTTGAGACCGGCAGCGACAGGTTTGATTTTACCGAGTCCGCGTCACGCCAGTTTGACGCGCTGGAATTCGCAACAGCAACCCGTGAATTAGCTGATGGAGAAGTGGCAGAGGGCATCTTGGTTGTTCATGCGGGCGGCGAATTTCTTCTTGCCGGGTTGAGCCTGAGTGATCTAAGCGCGGATGATTTCCTGTTCTGATGCGCCACCCCTCGTAGCCCGCAACGCAAAACGCCGCCCCAAATGGAGCGGCGTTTCGTTTGTCTCGCAAAGCGTCTGGCTTAGAAGCCAAGGCCTGCATATTTGTTTTTGAACTTGGACACGCGGCCACCAGTATCCATGAGGCGCGAGCTGCCGCCGTTCCATGCTGGATGTGCCGAAGGGTCGATATCGAGTGCGATTTGATCGCCTTCGTTGCCCCAAGTCGATTTCATCTGCAACACAGTGCCATCGGTCATTTTGACGTCGATGATGTGGTAGTCGGGATGTGTATCCTTTTTCATCACTCGTCTCCTTATTTCGACAGGGGTTTGTAGTTTGTGTCTTCCGCGATACGCGCGGATTTACCACGGCGGTCACGCAGGTAGTAAAGTTTGGCGCGGCGCACACGGCCACGGCGCACAACTTCGATTGATTCGATGTTTGTCGAGAACAGCGGGAAAACACGTTCCACGCCTTCACCGAAGGAAATTTTGCGCACGGTGAACGAGCCGGAGATGCCTTTGCCGTTTTTGCGGCTGATGCAAACGCCTTCATAGTTCTGGACACGGCTGCGAGAGCCTTCGGTCACTTTGTAGCCCACGCGAATTGTATCGCCGGCTTTAAAATCGGGGATATCTTTCCCGAGCGAAGCGATTTGTTCCGCTTCAATTTCTGCGATCAGGTTCATCCGACCACTCCTTTTTTGCTCACGGTTTGCCCGCGAAGGTGTTGTCCGCCTCAGAACTCCAGGTCTTCCTCGGGTCCGCATATGCGCCCGCCGGAGGGTCAGGTCAGGTTTATTTTTCAACGTTCTGCGCCGATTTACCCTTCGAAGAAGAAGGGCGACTAGCAAAACGGTCCGACAACCGATTCCGGCTCAGACCCGCGCTTAATACGGGTGAAGGGTGAAGCGATCAAGCCTTATTTTATTCGGGTGTCTTGCCGCTTTTCGCAGCATGCGCGGCCCAGAGGTCAGGTCGGCGTTTGCGGGTCAGCGCTTCGCTCATCTCTTTGCGCCACGCGTCGACTTTTCCGTGATCGCCCGAGGTCAAAACTTCAGGAATTTTCTTACCGCGCCACTCGGCGGGGCGGGTGTATTGCGGGTGTTCAAGGAGTCCGTTCGAATGGCTTTCGTCTTCGACAGAGGTTGCATTGCCCAAAACACCGGGCAAAAGGCGCACTGTTGCATCCAACATCGCTTGAGCTGCAATTTCACCGCCTGTCAGCACGAAATCCCCAAGTGAGATTTCCTCAATGTCATAGGCCTCCAAGACACGTTCATCGACGCCCTCAAAGCGCCCGCAAAGAAGCGTGACCCCCTGCGCGGCGGCCCATTTTTTTGCAGTCGATTGCGTAAACCGTTTGCCGCGCGGCGAGAGGTACACAATTGGCCATTGAGAACGGTCTTTGGGTGTACCTTGGGCGGCGACATCCAAGGCTTTGGCCACTACATCTGCGCGCAGTACCATGCCCGCGCCGCCACCGGCGGGGGTGTCATCGACGTTGCGGTGCTTGCCGTCCCCGAACTCGCGCAGCCCGATGGTTTCGAGCGCCCATTTGCCTTCTTCCAAGGCCTTTCCGGTCAGGCTTTCGCCAAGGACTCCGGGAAACGCCGCAGGAAACAACGTGACGATTTTCGCCGTCCAACTGCTCGCCAAATTTGGGCGGTCCGTCATCAATTCGCGCGGCACCAGCGTTGGGCGCACTTTGACGCGCCCATGGCTTTTGGGCTTATTCGGGGCTTTGGGTGTATCGTTCATGCGAGGTCTTTACCCCAGACGCGTCAGCGGGGGAAGTCAGCGCGGCATCGCTTCGTTTCGGCGTCTTTGCGCAAGCTCATGATAGCCTTCATTCGGATAGGTTTGTTCGAGCTGATCCAACCAAACCGGGTCCGGCAATTGATTGCAAGGGGCATGGGCGTCCATCATGCCATTGAGCATAGCGCGCGCGAAGTGGCGGATGTCGGCGTCAGGGGCGGTGATCATGAGCATGGGCGCAAGGCCTAAGTCGCCTTGTTGTAAAAGGGTTCGGCGCACGCTTGGGATTGAACAATACCGCAGCAAAGCCAAATCAATACGTCGATCGGAGCAGCCCTCAATTACGCCCGCGACATCGTAGAAATCGTCAAAAGCTTCCGCGCCGACCGATTTTGCGAGGGCGTTGACGATTGGATCAATCACGCCTTGCCCCGCGTCCTGCTCCAAGTCGCGCAAGGCGCTGATGGCATCGTCAAAGGCGATTTTGGACTGAGGACGAAGCGGCGGCGCGTCCCAGCTTGCAACGGTTTGCGCATCGAGATCCGCGATTTTCTCCAAGGCCGATTGCAAGAAAACCTCCATTTCGGCCGCGTCGCGAAACAACCAAGCCGCGACAGCGACCCCCATGGCCGTGAGCGCGAGGGGCAGCCAAAAGGGCATCGCCGTCGTGCCGAAAATCAGTCCCGCACCCCAGCCTGCAGCGAAAAGCCCGCCAATGATTGAAACTTCGACAATAGCCGCGAGGACCAGCCCGGCCCAGCCGACTGCCGATTTCAGGTCCGGGCGGCGCGTCACAGCGTAGTGCAACAAATACAGGCCCAAAAAGGCGGGCAAAATCGCGATTGGGTGAGAGGCCAGCCCGGAGAGGGCTGGCCCAATGTAGACTGGTAACATGATCAGTGTGAGTACGCTGACGCTGTAACGACTGACCGTTGAACTGGATCTCCTGTACATAAGGTTAGCTATCCTAATGGGGGTTAAGGAGTGGTAAATAAGGCCAAAAACCTATCTAAAAGATTAGGTCACGATCTGCGGTGAAAGCCAGTCAATTCGTCTTTCATCCTCTTTAGCTCGTGGTCATCCTTGATATTTATATTCCATTCTAAGCATTTGGCGCGCATTTCGGCGGTATTGCCCGCGTTGGTCAGCGCTGCGCGCGGCAGGGTGTCGCGGATGTCTTTTGGCAGATCAATGAGGTCCAAGAGGGCAGCCGCAGGCCCTTCGCGGCGGTTTTTTGTGTCCCGTAGCCACGAGGTTTCGAGCCGAACCGGGGCAATCGCCTTTGCGATTCGGGCGGCCTCCCGGTCCAGCTGAATGGGGGGAGAGAACCCATTGATGAAAGTCGTTTCATCTTCGGTGAGGCGGATTGAGCGCAGCAAATGCCCGTGCACCGAGCGAATCCACTGGTCGGAGTCCCGTAAGGAATAATAAAATGTGATGTCCACGTCAGAACCGAACCTCCGCCTGAGCGCGCGGATAATTGTCCGGTTCAAAGGAATAGCGGCGCGGTGGATGTTTCGCACCGGCCCTGTGAGGCGGCGATGTCCGGGCATGATGCCAGAAAACCCCTCCCAGGATAGAAGATGACGTGGATGATCTTGAACGCCGGAAAGATATTTACGCAGCGCACGCGCAAATCGGAGACGACGATGGGGATAGGGTTTTTGCCCGTATCGGCGCGCAAGATTTCCGGCTTCGAGGAAGTCTTCTTTGAGGTGGATTTGCACATGGTCGGACAGCGCGGCACGATGTGTGCGCAGGTAGTCTTGAAGGCTTGAAGTGCCGGTCTTATGGAAACCCGCATGGACAAAGATTTGGGTCATTCCGGCAAAATTCCCTCCGGGGGGTCGGCGATGATACGCCCTGTGGCCAAGTCGACTGTGGGAATGCAGGCTTGGGTAAAGGGCAGCAAGATCGGGTCTTTGAGCGCTGGCCCCATCACCTCCAATAAATCGCTTGAGCCATGGTTGTGCACCGCACTAACAGTGCCAAGAACAGCGCCGCCAGTGTCGCGCACTTCCAGCCCAATCAGGTCTGCGTGATAGAACTCGTCATCTGGAAGGTGTGGCAGCGCATCGCGATCAGCAAACAGTCGAATGCCGCGCAGCTCATCGGCTTGTTCCTTGGTGTCAACGCCGGTGATTTCCGCGCTAAACCCGGTTTTGATCGCGCGTGTCAGGACAATCTCGAAACTGCGGCTTCCGTCCTCCGTCCAGAGCGGACCATAGGTGCCGATGTCTTCAGGCTCAGCGCAAAAGCTCTTAATGCGCACTTCTCCGTGCACCCCAAAAGATCCCGCCAAGGCGCCAACGCAAATGCGGTCTTCACTCATCTCGTCGCCTCATCAAAGCGCAGTCAAAAAAACGAGCGCGAAGCCATTGGCCCCGCGCTCACGTAGCATAACCGAAACCGGGCAGTTACTCAGCAGTTTCTTCTGCCGCAGCTTCTTCAGCGGGTGCTTCTTCTTCGGCTGGCGCATTTGCAGCAGCTTCTTTTTCAGCTTTTTCTTCTGCGCGTGCTTTGGCTTTTTCGCCTGGCTCACCCTTCTTCGGGTTGGAGCGATCTTTTTTCTCCAGAACGCCAGCCGCTTCGAGCATACGCGAGACGCGGTCTGTTGGTTTCGCGCCT
Organism: Maritimibacter sp.; assembly: GCA_050633625.1. GTDB lineage: Bacteria > Pseudomonadota > Alphaproteobacteria > Rhodobacterales > Rhodobacteraceae > JBOEGW01. The sequence continues at coordinate 112,901 of JBOEGW010000004.1, forward strand.
TTGTCCAGCCATGCTTTGATGGCATCGACGTCCATTTTCACGCGCTCTTCGCTGTCTTTTGGCAAGAGTGGGTTGTATGTGCCGAGTTTCTCGATGTAGCGGCCATCGCGTGGCATGCGGCTGTCAGCAGCGACGATGCGGTAAAAGGGGCGTTTTTTGCTGCCGCCGCGGGCAAGACGAATTTTCATAGCCATGATGTATTTCTCCTAGGTCTAGCTAATGGAGGAGCTGTTAAGCCCCTTGTTCTTGGTGTTTTTCGTGGTGTTGGATGACTTCCCGAATGATGAAATTCAGGAAAGCTTTGGCGAACTCCGGGTCCAGATCGGCCCGGCGTGCAAGGTCTTCGAGTCGTTCGATTTGGCTGGCTTCACGGGCCGGATCGGACGGGGGAAGGTCGTATTCGGCTTTCAGTTTGCCGACGGATTGGGTGTGTTTGAACCGCTCGCCAAGGGTGTAAACAAGGATTGCATCAAGGCGATCAATGCTTTCGCGATGCTCTTTGAGCACCTCCGCGGCGCGCAGGGTGGCGTCTTGGCTCATTTCACAAACCCCCTCGGATATTGACTGTGACGTAGCGGATGGAACTGTGTTGGGTCATGCGTAGGCCTCCATGCCGCCGTCTGTATCGCCGCGCATCTCATCGCCAGAAAGCGGCCAGTGGCGATAGACGATCACACCCTCTTCATCGAGGATGGCGGCGGCATCCTCGTCCGGCCAACCGCCCACACGTTCTGCCAACCGAATGGACCGGCTGTTTTTGCGTTCGATATAGCTGACAAGGCCCGGCAATTCGAAATGCGCCAAAGCATGTGATTTCGCCGCGCGGACCGCTTCCAAAGCGTAGCCTTTGCCCTCGGCCTCTTCGCGCAAGAACCAACCAAGCTCGGGTTCCTGATCGCCAAACTCCATGCACACCAAGGTAAACCCAAGGGTGACACCGTTGCCTTTGGCTTCAATCACCCAAAGCCCGTGCCCGCGCAGCTGCCAGTTGGCAACGCATTGCGCAAAATCAAGCCAAGCGTCGTGACGATCCAAAGGACCATCCATATATATCGCGCGCTCGGACATCAGGATTTCAGCATAGGCCTCGAAGTCCTCAATCTGCGGCGCGCGCAGGCGCAAACGGTCGGTTTCCAGCGCCGGGATCATCCCTTGCAGGCTGGCGGCAAACCGTGCGTGCGCCCCGGTGGGGGCGGCTTCATGAGGATATGCGGGCGCGGGGGTCACTTACTTTTTCTTCCCGAAACCGGACAGGCCCGAAGGCAGTTTCCCGCCGCCCAAACCGGGCAGGCCGCCGGGCATTTTGGCGCCCATAGCCTTGGCGGCTTCTTCCATGGCTTTCGGGTCGTTCACATCGGGCATCGCGCCGCCACTGGGCATTCCAGGCATTCCGCCGCCTTTGCCAAACATGCCCTTCATGGCTTGCTTTAGCATCCCGCCTTTGCCCATCTTGCCGAGCTTTTTCATCATGTCGCCCATCTGGCGGTGCATTTTGATCAGCTTGTTGAGGTCGGACACCTCTTGGCCGGCGCCTTTGGCGATGCGCTTTTTGCGGCTGGCTTGCAGGAGCGCAGGGTTGGCGCGTTCCTTTTTGGTCATGGAGTTGATCAGCGCGATTTGGCGGTTGATGACCTTGTCGTCAAAACCCGCGCCTTCGGCCTGTTTGGCCAGTTTGCCCATGCCCGGCATCATGCCCATGACGCTTTCCAGACCGCCCATTTTTTGCATTTGCTCGAACTGCATTTTGAGGTCGTTCATGTTGAACTGACCCTTTTGGAAGCGGCGCATCATGCGTTCTGCTTGTTCGGCCTCAAGCGTTTCTTGGGCTTTTTCCACAAGCGCAACGATGTCGCCCATGCCAAGAATGCGGCCCGCGATCCGGTCTGGCTCGAAAGTTTCGAGCGCATCCATTTTTTCGCCAAGGCCGACAAAGCGGATTGGCTTGCCGGTGACAGCGCGCATAGATAGCGCCGCACCACCGCGCCCATCGCCATCCATCCGGGTGAGCACCACGCCGGAAATGCCGATCTTGTCGTCAAATTCCTGCGCGACTTCGACAGCGACCTGCCCGGTGAGACCATCGACAACCAACAGGGTTTCGCGCGGGTTCACAGCGGCAGAGACTTGTTCGACCTCGTCCATAAGGACTTCGTCGATGTGGAGCCGGCCGGCGGTGTCAAGCATATAGACATCGTAGCCGCCAAGAGTGGCTTGTTGTTTGGCGCGCTTGGCAATGGCAACTGGTTTTTCGCCCGCCACGATTGGCAAGGTATCGACGCCGATCTGTTTGCCAAGCACTTCGAGCTGCTGCATCGCCGCCGGGCGGTACACGTCGAGCGAGGCCATCAGCACGCGCTTGTTGTCGCGTTCTTTGAGCCGTTTTGCCAGTTTCGCCGTCGAGGTGGTTTTCCCGCCGCCTTGTAGGCCGACCATGAGAATGGGCGCAGGCGCGTTGTCAATTTTGAGGGTGCCGGGATCGCTTTCGCCCGTCAGCACGGCCACCAATTCGTCGTGGACGATTTTGACGACTTGCTGGCCGGGGGTGACCGATTTTGTCACAGCGGAGCCGGTCGCTTTGCTTTCGACTTTCTTGATAAAGCTGCGCGTCACATCAAGCGACACATCAGCTTCTAGCAGCGCGACACGCACTTCGCGCAGGGCTGTTTTTACGTCATCTTCGGAGAGCGCACCTTGTTTCGTCAGGCGGTCAAAGACCCCGCCAAGGCGATCTGAAAGGCTTTCAAACATGTTGACGGCTCCTTTCGCCGGTTGTCAGTGCCCTATTACATAGGGGCGCGCATCGATTGGACCAAACGAGAGTTGCCCCCGTGGGCGCATCCGCGCTGACGGGGGTCGATCCCGGCCTTGGGCCATGGGACCGGAAGGCTGATGCTTCCGGGGTTTGCGGGTGATTTACGCGCGACGCGGGTGGGAGTCAAGCTATGTGGACTTTCCCTTCGAAATTCGTGTTGATGGGGGGATGAAAACAGGTGTCGTATATGTGGCGACGGGGGGCGATTATCTCGCGCTCGCCCAAGCCTCCGCCCGCAGTCTTCGCGCATTTGAGCCGGAGATTGCGATTGATGTGTTTACGGATGATGTGAACGCGCCCGAACCGGGGCTATTTGATCAGATACATCTCATTGAAAACCCGCATCGGCGCTCGAAAGTCGAATGCTATGGGAAAACCCGGTTTGAGCGCACGCTTTATTTGGATTGCGACACTTTGGTGCTGGGACCGCTTGGCGATCTGTTCGATATTCTTGAGCGGTTTGATATGGCGTTTACCCACGATATGCGGCGCAATACCAAGCTGGTGCAAACAGGCTACAAACATCAAACGCCCTATGCCTTTCCGCAACTTAACGGTGGGGTGATCCTATATCGAGGGACGCCGCCCGTGCGCAGCTTTATGGAGGATTGGGCACGGCGATTTGCGGCCTCTGGGCTTGACCGGGATCAGCCAACACTCAGGGATCTACTCTGGGAAACCGACCTTCGATACTATGTGTTGCCGCCCGAATTTAACCTGCGGCGGGTGACGATGCTGGACGCTTGGGAGCCGGGCGATGTTCGGCCAACCATACTGCATTCGCACCGGCTGATGGATCATATGCAAGGGCGCGGTGCGGCGATCGAGACTGTCCCGGAGCTGGTCGAGGCCGAGCGCGCTGCCTTGCGGGCAGAATGGGAGGCGCTTGGTGGGCGCGATGTTGATCCGGTTAAGCGGTTCTCGCAAAAGCGATTGGACGAGGATTAACTTGCATTTTTGCACCAAGTTGAAGAGTGTCACGTCTTAATGTTCCTTTATGCACAGGTGAGACATGGACAATTGGGATGAGTTGCGCACGGCCTATGAGGTGGCACGGCACGGCACCGTTTCGGGCGCGGCGACCAAGCTTGGGGTGCATCATGCGACGGTGATCCGACATGTTGATGCCCTTGAAGACCGGCTCGGGGTGCGACTGTTCCAGCGTCACGCGCGCGGCTATACGCCGACCGAGGCGGGGCTTGATCTGGCGCGCGTTGCGCAGGCGACAGATGATCAATTCTCGCAACTCGCCGCGCGTCTGTCAGGGCAGGGGGACTTGGTCTCCGGCGAGCTTGTCATCACAACATTGGCAAGCTTTTCAGGGCTTTTGATGCCAGCTTTGGCAAGTTTCTCAGAGGCTTATCCTGAAGTGCGGCTCGTGTACCGGGCGGGCACACGGTTGTTTCGGCTTGAATACGGCGAAGCACATGTCGCGATCCGCGCCGGTCAGCCGCCGCGCGAACCGGACAATGTTGTTCAGAAATTGTTAGATTTGAAATTCGCGCTTGTGGCGGCACCGGATTATGTTGCGCGCCGCGGCACGCCCACCGCGCAAAACTACATGGAACATGATTTTGTAGCGTCTGACAATGCAACGCCGCGCGCGCCGACCCTCAAGTGGATTGCAGACACTATTCCTGCCGCGCGTCATGTGTTTCGGGTCAATGATGATGTGAGCTATGGCAACGCTGTGCGGCGCGGCATGGGGATTGGATTTTTGCCCGAAGAAGAAGCGCATTCTGGCGCGTTCACGGTGGTCATGCCCACGCGCGAGGATTGGAACGTGTCGCTCTGGCTCGTCACTCATGTTGATTTACACCGCAGCGCCAAGGTGCAGGCGCTGACCAAACACTTGAAAACCCACTTGTCTTGAAACGAAAAAACCCGACCACAAGGGCCGGGTTCATTCAATCTCGTTTAAGCGCAGTCGCTTAGTGCAGCTTGCTTTCCACATCCGCAATCGCGGTGTCGATCAGCTTGTTGCCATCGGCGGCTGTCATGTTCTTCACAACCAGATCTTTCGCCGCATTGACGGAAACTGCAATTGCAGTGTCGCGTACTTCGCGCACAGCGGCATTTTCAGCCGATTTGATTTGGTCTTCCGCGGCAACCAAACGGCGTGCGATGGACGCTTTGAGGTCTTCCTTCGCAACTTCAGCAGCTGCAACGGCTTCCTTCTTGGCGTGCTCGACGATATGGCTCGCTTGCTCCGCAACCTCTTTTTGCTTGCGCTCATAGGACGCGAGGATGGTTTGCGCTTCTTCGCGCAGCGCACGGGCTTCTTCGAGGTCCGATTTGATCTCAGCGGCGCGTTTGTCCAGCATCCCAGTGATCATGCCCGGTACCTTGAGGTAGACGAGGGCAAGGATGAAGACGATAAACGCCAGCAACACCACGAAGTTGGTGTTTTTCAGCGAAAAGAACGGGCCTGAGGCGGCCATTGCCGGAGCTGTCATGGCCAACAGGGCGAGGAGAGAGGATAGGGTTTTCATCTTCTTATCCTTTCATCCGAGCTGTAACAGCTGCGGTGATCGCTTTGGCATCCGCTTTTACGCCCATGGACGCCAAGATTTCCTTGGTGGTATCCTTGGCAACAGCTTTCACACTGTCCACGGCGCCGTCACGAATGACCGCGATGGCTTTCTCAGATTCCGCTGTTTTTGCAGCGATTTCAGCGTCCGCTTTGGCTTGGGCCGCATCAAGCTCGGCTTGAATTTCGGCTTTTGCTTCAGCAGCAATTTTCTGTGCTTCGCCGCGCGCTTCTGCAAGGGCCTTGTTGTATGCGTTTTCCGCATCAACGGCTTGCTGCTTTAGCTCCTCGGCCTTGGACAGATCGTTCGTGATCGACCCTTGGCGTTCAGAAAGCACGCCCGAGATGCGCGGAAGCGCGATCTTGGTCAGCACAAAGTAGATAACGACCAACGTCACCATGAGCCAGAAAATCTGGTTCCCGAATGTCGTGAAGTCGAGTTGGGGCATGCCCGGCGCAGACGCGCCATGTGCCGCATCTGCTGCGCCATGTGCCGCATCAGCTGCCCCGTGGGCGGCGTCTGTGGCAGCGCTATGCGTTTCGTTCGCCATAGTGTCCTCCAGGAACCCAGATTAGGATCGGATGGGCTGACATCTGCCAACCCACCCGTTCGTAAGGATGGTTCGGCTGACTTAGACGGCGAACATCAAGAGCAGAGCGATGAGGAACGAGAAGATCCCCAGAGCTTCTGCAAACGCGATGCCGATAAACAGTGTCGCAGTCTGACCGCCAGCGGCGGAAGGGTTGCGAAGGGCGCCAGCAAGGAAGTTCCCCGCGACGTGGCCCACGCCGATTGCTGCTGCGCCGGAACCGATGCCTGCGAGGCCTGCACCGATGAATTGACCGAGTTGTGCGATATCGCCTTCCATGATTTCTCTCCTTACGATGGAATTGCAATTAGTGATTGTTCTGGACCGTTAGTGCGACGGATGCAGTGCATCCTTCAGGTACACACAGGTCAGAATTGCGAACACGTAGGCCTGAATGAAGGCTACGAGAACTTCGAGGCCGTAAAACGCGGCGATGGCAATAACTGACACCGGCGAAATTACGGTAATAGCGGCAAACCCTGCGAACACTTTCATCACAGCGTGACCGGCCATGATGTTACCGGCAAGACGGATGGAGTGGCTAACTGGGCGTACGAAATAAGAGATAAGCTCGATGATCGCGAGCACGGGGCGCAGCGGCAGCGGCGCCGAGGACACCCAGAAAAGTCCGAGGAACCCAACACCGTTCTTCACAAAGCCCACGATTGTTACTGTCAGGAAGACCAGCATCGCCAGAACCGCTGTTACCGCGATATGCGAAGTGGTTGTGAAGGATGTTGGCACCAAACCGAGGAAGTTTGCGAACAAGATGAACAAGAACAAGGTCATCACATAGGGGAAGAACTTGATAGCGTCCTTACCGGCTACATCTTCAACCATTTTGTAGACGAAGCCGTAGATGATTTCCCCGATCGACTGTGTGCGCGTTGGCACCAAAGCGCGCCCTCGCGAGCCAAAAACGAACAGAGCGATGATGCCCACAACGGCAATCGCCATCCAAAGAGTCACATTTGTGATCGTGTACCAGTGTACAGCGCCTTCGCCGAACAACGGCTTAACGATGAACTGATCAAGAGGGTGGAAAACCAGCCCTGCGTCTTCGGAACCATGCGCTTCAGTTGCCACGTGTATCGTCCTCGTCTTGCGCAGCTTTCGCCGCCATCTTTGCTCCGAGCTCCTGGGCTGAGGCCATCATCGTCTTGATGCCTGCCGCCAAACCCAGCAGCGTGAAAATCACCAGGAAGATCGGCAAGGTCCCAAACAGGATGTCCAGCCCGTATCCCAGCAGGAAACCGATCCCTAGACCGGCAACCAATTCGATAACCATTCGCCAAGCGTGATTCGCTTGGGAGTAGTCCTTTTTCATGTGATGAGCTTCGTCTTCCACGCCTTTCGCTTGGTTGATCCGCTCCTCAAGCGCCTGAAGGCGGTCCTTTGGAAGGTCATCTAGCGGGTTCGGCACGTCTCAAAAGCCCCCTCATGAGAGTTGACGCTTTGCTAAGGGGGTGGGGGCCAAGAGTCAACGCTGGATAAGGTGAACAATTTGTCAGTTAACCATATGTTTTAAAGTGGTTTTTTATGATGAGAAAATTTGCCGCGCTGCAGGGTGGATCCTCAAAAGCCGCATTCTGGCGGTTTCGGTTTATTCAACCATATGGTTGACGATGTCCTGCGCCAGCCCTAATCCACCCGCATGGAACACACCATCGACCTCATCTTTGCAGCGCTCGCGGACCCGACCCGGCGCGCGATCCTCATGATGTTACTTGAGGATGATATGGCCGTGACGGACGTGGCCGAACCTTTCGACATGTCGCTGGCAGCGGTCTCAAAACACCTGACAATCCTAATGCGCGCCGGGTTGATCAGTCAGGAAAAACGTGGCCGGGTCAAATGGTGCAAACTGGAACCTGACGCGATGCGCGGGGCAAGTATCTGGATGCAAAGTTTTGGCCAGTTTGAGGAAATGGACCTCGACGCCTTTGAAAGCTATCTGGAGCAAACCCTCACCGATTGAGCCTTGCGCCACTGCGGCCTTGGCGCGCCTGTTTCAGTGTTCCAAAAATATCCCCGCCGGAGGCAGACCTGCCTCACACGTCAAGCTCATTGCTCGGAATAACCGGAAAAAACGCGCCGCCAGACCACAGTCCAAACCAGCGCTCACCTTCTACCTCATGGTGCGCGCCGATCTCCACCAACCTATAAAAACTCTTGCGATCTATGAGCGCTTCAAGGTTTGCGCGCACCAGAATGTAAGGGGAGGGTTCGCCGGATTCCGGGTCACGCTGAACGCGGATCGGATGATCAGGCCCGGCGCTCACCACATCTTCAACAGACGTTGTGAAGGTCAAAACCTGATCCTTTCCCGAGTCTGTGGTGTCAAAATCCACAGCCACAAAGGGCGCATCCTCTACAGTGATCCCTACCTTTTCTACCGGGGTCACAAGGAAGTAAGTGTCGCCATCTTTTCGAATAATTGACGAAAACAGCTTCACAAGCGCGTGCCGACCAATCGGTGTCCCGAGGTAAAACCACGTCCCATCGCGCGCAATCCTCATGTCTAGATCCCCACAGAATGGCGGGTTCCAAAGGTGCACCGGGGGCGGGCCTTTCTTGCCAGCGGCCTTGGCGGCCGATGCGAGGCTTTCCGCCGATGGCACATCTTTTGGCGTAGATTTCGCTTTTGTCATTTGTTCGTTCCGCCTCAATGCGCTTTTATGGGTCTAAGTTATGACATTGGAGACAAGTTATGAACAAGCCCGACGATCTTGTAGCGGATATTGAAGCGCTAGAAACCAAGCTCGCGGCGGCGCGCGCTATGGTGGCCCGGCGGATTATTGGCCAAGAAACCGTTGTGGAACAGGTCATGGCGGCGATGTTGGCGGGCGGGCATGCGCTCCTGATTGGTTTGCCCGGCCTTGGCAAAACCCTGCTTGTTGACACTCTTTCCACGGTCATGGGCCTGCATGGGGGGCGGATTCAATTCACGCCCGATTTGATGCCGGCCGATATTCTTGGTTCCGAAGTGCTGGAAGAAGGCAAAGACGGCAAAAGGGCCTTTCGGTTTGTGCAGGGGCCTATTTTTTGTCAGCTCTTGCTCGCAGATGAAATCAACCGAGCCAGCCCACGCACCCAATCCGCTCTGTTGCAGGCGATGCAGGAAAAGGCCGTTACTGTGGCCGGGGTAGAACACGCGATGTCGCCGCCTTTCCATGTGCTCGCCACTCAAAACCCATTGGAGCAAGAAGGCACCTACCCGCTGCCCGAAGCGCAACTGGATCGGTTTTTGCTGCAAGTGGACGTAGATTACCCGGACCGCACAGCAGAGCGAGACATTTTGCTCGCAACCACCGGCGCGGATCAACAGTCCATCGAGCCGGTTTTTGATACGGGCGATTTGATGGCGGCGCAGGCGTTGTTGCGTCGGATGCCCGTTGGTGAAAGTGTCGTTGAAATGATCCTTGATCTCGTGCGCGCCTGTCGCCCTGATGACGAGAGCGCGCCAGATTATGTGCGAGACGCAGTTGCATGGGGGCCGGGGCCGCGTGCGGCGCAAGCGCTCATGCTGTTGGTGCGCGCGCGGGCTTTGCTCGAAGGGCGGCTTGCGCCCGGGCTTGAGGACGTTCAGGCGTTGGCGCGTCCGGTTTTGACGCACCGTATGGCGCTGACCTATGCGGCGCGCGCGCGGGGCGAAACGCTCGCCGGTATTATTGATCGTGTCACAGAGCAGGTGAATGCGCAGGAGGTTGCTGCTTGAGCGCTTCCCCAGCCAAAACGCTTTCTCCCGCGCGGATGCGGGCAAGAGCCGAAACGCTGGCCGGGCCTTTACCGCCCCTTTTGGCGCGCGCGCAGCATTTGGCGGCGGGAATTGTGCTTGGGGACCATGGGCGCCGCCGTCCCGGCATGGGGGACGCCTTTTGGCAGTATCGGGCTGCGCAACCGGGCGACAGTGCGCGTTCGATAGACTGGCGCCGCTCGGCGCGCTCGGATGTGCATTTTGTGCAGGACAAAGAATGGCAAGCGGCGCAATCCGTTGTGTTCTGGGTGGATCGAAGCAAATCCATGCAATTTGCCTCGAAGGGGCAGATGCCTAAAGGCGAACGTGCGGCCGTGTTGGCGCTGGCGCTGTCTGTGTTGCTTGTTCGGGGCGGAGAGCGCGTCGGTTTGACCGATATGGGCCTGCGCCCGATGCGGGGCACCGCGCAGTTGATGCGCATGACCGAGCGCTTGCTTTCGCGCGTTCCTGACGAATATGGCGTGCCAGATGTGAGCGTTCTGCCGCGTCATTCGCGCGCGGTTTTTGCGTCCGATTTTCTCAGCGACATGGCGCCCGTCGAAGCGGCTTTGACAACGGCCGCGGATAAGGGTGTCACTGGCGTGCTGTTGCAGGTGCTTGACCCATTTGAAGAAGCCTTTCCGTTTCAAGGGCGCACTGTTTTTGAAAGCATGGGCGGCGGCGTTGAATTTGAAACGCGAAAAGCGGGCGACTTGCGTGATCGTTACCTGGATCGGCTAAAGGCGCGCAAGGATCACCTCGCTCGCCTCGCCCAAACAACGGGCTGGCGTTATCATGTTCACCACACCCAAACGGACGCGACCAAGGCGTTGTTATGGCTGTATCATGCTCTGGAAGGGCAGAGCTGATGTTTGTTCTTGGCCCCCTCGGATTTGCCGCGCCCGCAATTTTGATCGCGCTCGTTGTGCTGCCCGTTTTGTGGGTCATTCTGCGGGCGGTGCCGCCAGCACCTTTGCGCCAAGCCTTTCCGGGGGTTGCGCTCTTGCTGGGCCTTCAGGATGAGGACAGTGAGGCCGTGCGGTCGCCATGGTGGCTGCTATTATTGCGCTGTCTTGCCATTGGGGCGTTGATTTTTGGCTTTGCGGGGCCTGTACTGAACCCGACCCAAAGTGATGGGGGCAAGGGGCCTTTGTTGGTTGTCGTTGATGACAGTTTTGCCGCCGCCCCAGATTGGCGCGCGCGCGTCGAGGCCCTGCGCGCCCCAATTGCGGCGGCGGGCAGTGCGGCGCGCCCCGTGGCATTGGTCGTTGCAAGTGACGTGCCCAGCGAGGCCTCACTTCCCCTTCGCGCGGCTCAAGACGCAAGCGAACGCCTTGGCGCGCTCACCCCGCAACCTTTGCCCGTGGACCACACGCCGCTTTTGGGCTGGGTGTCGCGCCTAGAGGGTCCGTTTGACACGCTTTGGATCTCTGATGGGCTGCACTCGGAGGCGCGCGCTCGTTTGGCAACGGCTTTGGGCGCGTTCGGATCACTCACAGTCCTTGAGCCACCGCGCGCGCGCTTTGGCTTGCTGCCGACACAGGTGAAAGATGGGTTGGTCGAGGTTGAAGCGCTGCGGTCCACTGCGTTTGAAGACGCGACAATTGTTGTCACTGGGCGCGGACCAGATCCGACTGGTATTGAACGTGAATTGGCCCGCGTGACCATGCGGTTTGGAGCGAACGAAACGCGCGCGAAGGACGCGCTGTCCTTGCCGCCCGAACTGCGCAATCGTATCACCCGTTTCCAAATCGAAGGTCAGCGTTCGGCGGGGGCGGTGACATTGACCGATGACAGTTTGAAACGGCGCAAAGTGGGGCTGGTGTCTAATGCTGCGCGCGAAGAAAGTCTGGCGCTCTTGTCGCCACTAGATTACCTGCGCGAAGCTTTGGTTCCGAGCGCGCAAGTGATCGAAGGTCCACTGGAAGACGTCCTGACCACGGGACCGGATGCGATCATCTTGGTGGATGTTGCTGCACTTTCGGTGCGCGACAGTGATACCTTGAGGGCATGGGTGGCTGAAGGCGGTTTGCTCGTGCGATTTGCGGGCCCACGGCTTGCAGCGCTGGACGGGCGCGATGATGATTTGTTGCCTGTTGAGCTGCGTGCTGGGGGGCGCACGGTGGGCGGCGCGATGAGCTGGGGAGAGCCGCGCAGGCTGGCACCGTTTGAGGCCGAGTCTCCCTTCTATGGGCTGACAATTCCCGATGACATCGAAGTCACCTCGCAAGTCTTAGCGCAACCCGGCCCCGATTTGGCCGCGCGCACCATCGCGGCGCTGGCCGATGGCACACCCCTTGTGACCCGTAAATCTCTGGCGGATGGGCAGGTTGTTTTGTTTCACGTCACCGCGAATGCAGAATGGTCGAGTTTGCCGCTCTCAGGGCTGTTTGTGCAGATGTTGGAGCGCTTGGCGGTGTCGACGACGGGCGGATCGTTTGCACGCACCGATCTCGTTGGTACGGCGTGGTCCCCGGTTCAGGTGATGGACGGGTTCGGAGCGTTAAGTGACGCGCAAGGGCGCGGTAGCATCGAGGGCGCGGCTTTGCTTGGCCCTGTGAACGCTGCGCTTTTGCCCGGATTATATGAAGCGGATCAGCGGCGGGTGGCGGTGAATGTGCTTGGCCCAAACGCCCAATTGCAAGCGGCAAACTGGCCAGCGGGGATCACGCCTACGTGGCACGGCACACAACACACACGGGATTTATCCGGCTGGGTGTTGTTGGCGGGATTGTTGTTTCTGACGTTGGATATCTTGGCATCTCTCGCGCTCACGGGGCGGTTGCGTGGCCGGGGGCGCACAGGGGCGGCGGGGATGGTCGCACTGATGCTTCTGGCGGTGACCTCCCTCGCGCCTGACGGTGCGATGGCAAATGACAGCATGGCGATCGCTGCGGCAAATGACGTTACGCTTGCCTATGTGATCACCGGGGAAGGGACGGTGGATCGCGTCTCTGAGGCGGGGTTGACCGGGTTGAGTTTGCAAATGGGCGCGCGCACCTCTGTTGAACCTGCGATGCCTGTTGGTGTGGATCTTGAGGCGGATGATCTCTCACTCTATCCGCTATTATACTGGCCGATCGTGGAAACCCAAAAGGCGCCTTCTGCCGCTGCCTATTCAAAGCTCAACGCCTATATGCGGGCCGGGGGCATGATTGTTTTTGACACACGCGATGGGGATGTGGCGGGGTTTGGTTCGGCCGGGACACCTGAGGCCAAGCGTTTGCGCCGCCTCGCGCAGCCGCTTGATATTCCGCCGCTCGGGCCAATTCCGATGGATCACGTTGTCACCCGTGCCTTTTATCTGCTGACGGATTTTCCAGGCCGATATATGGGCCAAGCGGTTTGGGCGGAAGCTGCACCTTTGAATGCGGAAATTCTGGAAGGCATGCCCTTTCGCAATCTGAATGATGGGGTGACGCCAGTGATGATTGGTGGGAACGATTGGGCGGCGGCCTGGGCTGTGTCCGATACGGGGGCACCTCTGTTTCCGGTTGGGCGCGGATATGCGGGCGAGCGGCAACGCGAAATGGCTTATCGGTTTGGCGTCAATTTGGTGATGCATGTGCTCACGGGGAATTACAAATCTGATCAGGTGCATGTCCCTGCCTTGCTCGAAAGGATCGGGCAATGACGGCGTCTTCCATCGTTTTTTCGCCGCTTGTGCCCTGGCTGGTGATCTACATTGCCGCCGGTGTGGCCGCGCTTGTGTTGAGCGTGGCTGTGCTACGTGGTTTGGCAGGGTGGATGCTGCGCGCAGGGGGCGCAATGGCAGTCCTCATCGCGCTTACTGGGCCGTCGATGCAAGTTGAGGAGCGCGCTCAGTTGAGCGACTATCTTATCGTTATCGTTGATGAAAGCGCGTCTCAATCTTTGTCGGACCGCGCCGCCCAAACCGAGGCGGCGCTTGCGGCGCTTAGCGCAAAGGCCGCGCTGATCGCGGGGCTTGAGCTGCGTGTCACACGTATGGAGGATGGGGCGGACAACCGTGGATCATTGCTCCAAACTGCGGTGAGCACGGCGATTGCTGAGTTGCCCTCGGATCAAATCGCCGGGGTTGTCGTGATTTCTGACGGGGTGGCGCATGATGTGGATTTGGCAGTCAATTCGCCCGCGCCTGTTCACCTTTTGCGCAGCGGCCATGCGCGCGATTGGGATCGGCGCATCAGCATTTTGAACGCGCCTGCTTTTGCGATTCTGGATGAGGAACAGAACATCACGCTGCGCCTTGATGATGGGGGCGCAAGCCCTGAGGCGCAAGACGTGCCCTTATCCATTGCGATTGATGGCGGGGAGGCGCAAACCTATATGGTGCCTGTTGGGCGTGACCTGAACTTGCCTGTCACCCTGTCGCATGGCGGCGCAAATGTGATCCAGTTCACGACCCCGACCGAGGCAGGCGAGTTGACGGATCGCAACAATACGGCCGTTGTTTCAATGAATGGGGTGCGGGATCGGCTGCGTGTTTTGCTGGTAACGGGCGTGCCGCATCCAGGGACGCGAACATGGCGTAACCTGCTCAAATCTGACAGCGCTGTGGACCTTGTGCACTTCACGATTTTGCGCCCGCCCGAAAAACAAGACGGAGTGCCGGTGAGCGAATTGAGCCTTATCGCCTTTCCCACGCAAGAGTTGTTCTTGGATAAAATTGACGAGTTCGACTTGATCATTTTTGACCGCTACAAAATGCGCGGCATCCTTCCTGCGTCCTATCTCGCCTCGGTGCGGGATTACGTTCAGGACGGCGGCGCGGTTTTGGTGGCGGCCGGGCCGGACCTTGCGTCTGCGCAGTCGCTCGCGCGCTCGCCCCTTGGAGAAATTTTGCCCGGCAATCCAACGGCGCGGGTGGTGACAGAAGGGTTCCTCCCGACAGTGACCGAAATCGGCCACCGGCATCCGGTGACGCGCGGGCTTGAGGCGGTCGCGCCTGAAGGGGGCTGGGGGCGATGGATGCGCCTTATTGAGGTCGAGGAAACGGCGGGCATGAAGGTGCTATCCGGGGCCGATGATTTGCCTTTGTTGATGTTGGACCGGGTCGGAGAGGGGCGTGTGGCGTTATTGGCGTCCGATCATGCGTGGATGTGGTCGCGCGGATTTGAAGGTGGCGGGCCACAGCTCGAACTTCTGAAGCGCCTTGCGCATTGGATGATGAAGGAACCGGAGCTTGAGGAAGAAGCGTTGAGTGCGACGGCGCTGGGTGGGGAGGTGACGATCACGCGCCGTTCAATGGCGGAAGGCGCGCGCGAGGTGATTGTGACGCGCCCGGATGGAAGTCAGGAAACGATGCTGCTCAACGAAGTGTCTCCCGGCGTTTTCGAGACGGAGTTTGAAACCGATGAGGTTGGGCTGTTTCGTCTTGCGGAAGGAGATCGCACAGCGGTTGTTGCGGTTGGCCCTGCGTCTCCGAAAGAGTTTGAAGAACCGCTCGCAACCTCGGCGCTGTTGGCTCCGTTGATCGCTCAAAAACGGGGCGGCGACATCGCAATCGAGGAAGGCGCGCCCACATTGCGTGCTGTGCGCGAAGGGCGCGTTGCGGCGGGGCGCACATGGATCGGTTACACGCCGCGCGCCGCCTTTTTGGTTGAGGATTTGCGGGTGATACCGCTTGCGCCAGCGTGGTTGATGCTATTGATCGCGGCCGCGTTTGGGATTGGCGCTTGGCTCTATGAGGGGCGGCGCGCGGCTTAATCTTCCTGTTTGAGCACCGCGCGCGACGCAGACCCAAACTCGCGGCGCCACAAGACCACCACAGTGACCAAGGTGCCAAGGATCAGGGCTGGCCCGCCCAGAAGCCATGTCAGCGCGGCCATAGAGAAATAGACGGCGCGTAGTCCGCGATTGAAAGAGCGCGCGGCGTTGATGTTGATTTCGGCAGCTTTAGCGGCGCGGCTGTAGGCGGAGGGATCGTTTGGATCGTTTGGCACTGAGGCCATAACAACGGCACAATAGCCAAACAATCTGTGCGACCAAACAAAGGCTAAAAACCCGCTCGCAAGGAGCAAGATGAGGACAAGGATTTTGACCTCCCAGACGAGGTCGGGTGTGGCGGTATCGGTGAATTCGGAGGCAACGCCTTGGATGCGGTCTGTGTTGCCCAAGAGCGCCAAGCCACCGCCAATGGCGAGCATACAGGCTGAAGCGAAAAACGAGGTGCCTTCTCTCAGGGTGGCGAGCACGGCGCTGTCAAAAATGCGGGGCTGGCGTGTGACGAGTTGCACCATCCAATCGCGGCGATACTGCGCAACAACGCGCGAAGTTGAGGGGCGCGCGGCGCTTGAGTGCTCAATGCGCCAACCGATGCCTTGCCAGCAGATCAGCAACAAGGCGAGCGCAACGAAATCCCATTCTGAAAACGCGGAGAGATCTACGGGCATCAAAACGGCTGCACCACGACGAGCCAAAGAATGGCAATCGTCCCCAAAACAGAGCTTTCGTTAAACCAACGCAGGAATTTGTCGGATTTTTCAAACCGTCCCTGACGCGCCGCAAGAACGAGTTTGCCTGTATAGCCATAGTGCGCGGCCAATAGGGCGACGAGCGCGATTTTGGCATGGGTCCATGCGGGCATCCCTAGATTGATTGCGAGCCACAAGCCAAGCAGACTCCCGATGACACCAAGTCCCAGAGAGAACCGATAAAGACGGATTGTCAGATCACCAAGGGGTCCGAATTCGCCAAGCCTGTCCCATTCGCGACGCCAGTAAATCAACGCGCGGGGCACTGCAAATATGGAGGTCATCCACCCCATAACGCAAAGAATATGTATGATTTTTACCCATGCCATAGCCTCAACTGCCCCAGATTGGCGGTCTATGACAAGAGGGTGCGGCGAAATCACTGGCCTTATTGTCGTTTTGGTAATATTATCTTACCAATCGGAGGAGCGCCCATGGAAATGCCGAACCCAAGTGCCAGAGTGTTGGCCAAAAAATCGCGCGTGGTTGCGCGGCTGCTAGAGGTGTTGCCCAAGACCGCGGTGATCGACGCGCCGGTGAAGTTGAAAGCCTATGAGTGCGATGCGCTGGCGGCCTATCGCTGCCCGCCCATGTGCGCGGTTTTGCCAAACAGCACCGATGAGGTCGCCGCCGTGATGCGGGTGTGTTTTGAGGAGGGCGTGCCTGTTGTGCCGCGCGGCTCTGGAACGTCACTGGCGGGTGGTGCCTTGCCCACTGCGGATTGCGTAATACTAGGTGTGGCGCGTTTGAATGATGTGATCGAGACCAATTATCCGGATCGCTATATCAAGGTGCAATCGGGGCGCACGAACTTGTCGGTGACGGGGGCCGTCGAGGAAGACGGATTCTTCTATGCGCCCGACCCTTCCAGCCAATTGGCCTGTGCGATTGCAGGAAATATCGCGATGAATTCCGGCGGGGCACATTGCTTGAAGTATGGCGTGACGACCAACAATTTGATGGGGGTGACCCTGGTGATGGCCGATGGTGAAATTGTCGAAATTGGCGGGGCGCATCTGGACGCGGGCGGGCTTGATCTGTTGGGGTTAATTTGCGGCTCAGAGGGGCAGCTTGGGGTTGTCACGGAGGCGACTTTGCGGATCCTTGCGAAGCCAGAGGGTGCACGCCCGGTTCTTGTTGGATTTGACAGCAATGAGGTCGCTGGGGCCTGCGTGTCGGACATTATTAAGGCGGGCATTTTGCCAGTGGCGATTGAATTCATGGACCGCCTCGTTATTCGCGCCGCAGAGGCGCATGTGCAGGCGGGATACCCTGATGTGGAGGCCCTGTTGATCATTGAGGTCGAAGGTTCGGAAGCGGAAATCCAAGAGCAGTTGACCCGGATTATCGAGATTGCACAGCGTCACAATCCTGTTGAACTGCGCGAGAGCACTTCGGCGCAAGAGAGTGCGGCGATTTGGCTGGGGCGAAAGTCGGCGTTTGGGGCGATGGGGCAAATCAACGACTATATGTGTTTGGACGGAACGATCCCGGTCTCTGAGTTGCCCTTCGTGTTGCGGCGCATCACGGAACTCTCGGCGGGTTATGGTTTGGACGTGGGCAATGTGTTTCACGCAGGTGATGGCAATATGCATCCATTGATTTTGTTCGATGCAAATGCGCCGGGGGATTTGGAGAAGGCCGAGGCGCTGGGCGCGGATATCTTGAAGCTTTGTGTCGAGGTTGGAGGGTGCCTTACGGGGGAACATGGCGTTGGTGTTGAGAAACGTGAGTTGATGGACAGGCAATATGCGCCCGATGACTTGGAGATTCAGATGGCCGTCAAAGATGTGTTCGATCCGACGTGGATATTGAACCCGGCGAAGGTGTTTCCGTTGCATGCCAGCGCGCAAAGGCGGGGGGCATAAGGGGCGCTGCCCCCGGATCAAAATAGGATTTTGACCCTCCCCCGAGGTATTTTTGAAACAAGGAAAGCCAACGTGGTTTTGAGTGAAGCAGATGTCGCAGAGATAATCGCGGGCGCGGGGGCGCCGTTGCGCATACTGGGCGGTGGCACGCGCGATATTGGACACCCCGCGTTGGGCGAGCGGCTTTCGGTCGCGGGTTTGAGCGGGGTTGAGCTGTATGAGCCGGGTGCGTTGACGCTTGTTGTGCGCGCTGGCACGCCTGTGTTGGAAATTGAAGACCTGCTGGCGCGCGAGGGGCAGCGGCTTGGGTTTGAGCCGATGGATCATCGCGGGCTTCTCGGCACGGAAGGGACGCCAACGATTGGCGGTGTGGCGGCGGCGAATGTGTCGGGGCCACGGCGCATTCAGGCGGGGGCGGCGCGTGATTTTACGCTTGGGGCGCGGTTCGTGGACGGGCAGGGCCGGGTGATCAAGAATGGTGGGCGAGTGATGAAGAACGTCACCGGATATGATCTTGTGAAACTGTTGGCCGGGTCATGGGGCACGCTTGGTGTGCTGACGGAATTGAGCTTTAAGGTACAAGCGATCCCCGAAACGGAGGCGACGGTTTGGGCCGAGGGGCTTTCGGATACGGCGGCGATTTCTGCGCTTTCAGATGCGCTCGGCTCGCCCTTTGATGTCACCGGCGCGGCGCATGACCCGAAGGGGAAGACCATGGTGCGGATTGAGGGGCTGGAAGGCTCGGTCTCGTACCGTGCGCGGGCGTTGCAAGATCGTTTGGCTGGATTTGAGGTGATGGATGGGGCGGCGAGCAAGGCGGCTTGGGCCAAGGTGCGCGATGTTGTGGATTTCGCTCATAAGCCGATCGTCTGGAAGGTCTCAACCCAACCTTCCAAAGCGGCTGAAGTGTCGGCGCAGCTCTCGGGCGCGGGCATTGAACATGAGGTGCTTTATGATTGGGGTGGTGGGCTGATGTGGATCGCGCCAGAGGAGGCCAGCGAAGCAGTCCTTCGCGCCGCTGTTTGGGCGGCAGGTGGGCACGCAACCTTGGTCAAAGCACCACTAGGGTTGCGCGGAAAAACTAACATTTTCGAACCTCAACCAGCGCATCTCGCGCGATTGACGCAGGAATTGAAGCAGAAATTCGACCCAAAGGGCATTTTGAACCCCGGTTTGATGGGGGGGGCGTATGGCTGAGCTCGTCGCACTAACCATGATCTGCACAGTCGCCGGGGGCTTGGCGATTGCCCCGCCAACATGGCAATGGATCGGTGGCGTTTTTGCTGCGTGGCTTTTCATCATGCTGGTTCTCGCCCTGTCAGAAGGGCCGGGGGCTTTTGATTACGGTGGGTTCGTATTGGCCGCGGGCGCGGTTATTGGCGGTCTCTTCGCAGTGATTTGCCTGCTTGTCCGGCGCGCCCTTCCTCAAAACACGGTGCGCATCCTTGCTGGTCTTGTGTCGTTTTGCGCGACAGCAGCTGTGACTACCTACACCTTTTTCATGGCCTACGGAGCCTGACATGCAGACGTTTTTCACCGATGAACAGCTCCAAGATCCCGGCCTTGAGCGCGCCAACGATATTCTGCGAGCTTGTGTGCATTGCGGGTTTTGCACGGCGACCTGCCCGACCTATCAGGTGCTGGGGGATGAGCTGGATAGTCCGCGCGGGCGGATTTATCTCATCAAGGACATGCTGGAAAGCGGGCGGGATGCGGATGCTGAAACCGTTAAACACGTTGATCGCTGTTTGTCTTGTCTTGCCTGTATGACGACGTGCCCCTCGGGCGTGCATTACATGCATTTGGTGGATCACGCGCGCGCGCATATTGAGAACACCTATAAACGGCCTTTGATGGACCGAATTTTGCGCGGGGTATTGGCACGGGTCGTGCCCTTTCCCAAGCGGTTTCGGTTGGCGCTCTTGGGGGCCAAGATGGTGCGGCCGTTTCGCGCGATGATCCCGGATGCGCGGTTACGCGCGATGGTGGATATGGCGCCCAAGCACATACCGCCCGTGAGCCGCAACGATGACGCCCAGGTGTTTCCGGCCAAAGGGAAACGAAGGAAACGGGTCGCGCTGATGACAGGGTGTGCGCAAAAGGCGCTCGATACAGATATCAATGATGCCACGATCCGGCTATTGACGCGATTGGGCTGTGAGGTGGTTGTGGCGAAGGGGGCGGGGTGTTGTGGCGCGCTCACGCATCATATGGGCAAAGAAAGCGCCGCCCATGGCTCAGCGATCATCAACATTAAGGCATGGATGAGGGAGCTGACCGGCGAGGGGTTGGACGCGATTGTGATCAATACCTCTGGCTGCGGCACCACCGTCAAGGACTATGGCCATATGTTTCGCACGACTGACTTGGCGCAAGAGGCGGCTGTCATTGCAGGCTTAGCGCGCGATGTGTCGGAAGTGTTGATGGAGCTTGAACTGCCTGAGGGCGACAAAAAGCAGCGCGTGGCCTATCATGCGGCGTGTAGTTTGCAGCATGGGCAACAGATTAAGACGCACCCCAAGACCCTTTTGAAGCGCGCTGGTTTTGAGGTGGTAGAGCCTTCGGATAGCCATCTTTGTTGCGGATCGGCGGGCACCTATAACATGTTACAGCCGGAAATTTCTGGGCAGCTAAAGGCGCGCAAAATCGAGACGCTCGAAGCCAAGACACCGGAGATCATTGCCGCAGGCAACATCGGCTGCATGGTGCAAATCGGGTCGGGCACACAGGTGCCGGTGGTGCATACTGTTGAGCTGTTGGACTGGGCCACGGGCGGGCCAAAACCGCGCAAGCTCGGATAGCGGTGCTGGCAAAATTGACCTTTTGCCACATTTCTGCCCCAAACGCCGGATACCCCTGTCTAAAAAAGGCAGGATATGAACATTCGACGATTTTTGCGCGCCGCTTTCACGGGGGCTTTGTTTTGTGTTTCCGCGCCCGTGTCGGCGGGGGACAGCGGTGATTTGCGCACGCTGATGACAGGGGATGACAGCCGAGGATGGGAAGCTGTTGGCCGGTTGGATATTGCCGGGCAGGCCTTTTGTACCGGCGCCTTGATTGGCGAAAATATCGTGCTGACGGCGGCGCATTGCATGTTCGATAAAAAGACGGGCGAGGCCTATGATCCGAGCCAGGTCGAATTCTTGGCGGGCTGGCGCAATGGGCGTGCGGCGGCGTATCGCGGGGTGCGGCGCGCCATCGTGCATCCGGCTTACAAAATCAATGGGAGCGATCAGGCGAGTAGAGTTTCGCATGATCTCGCGCTTCTAGAGTTGGACCAACCAATCCGCACCTCACGAGTCGCTCCGTTTGAAACATCGCTCGGCGCGGCGCGGGGCAATGCGGTTGGGGTTGTGTCCTATGCGCATGACCGCGCGGAAAGCCCAAGCTTGCAAGAGACCTGCCATGTTTTGGCGCGCCAAAAAGGCACTTTGGTCATGTCGTGCAATGTAGATTACGGCTCATCGGGCGCGCCGGTTTTCATGTATGAGGGGGGCGAGCCGCGCATTGTTTCGGTGGTTTCTGCGAAGGCAACTTTGCGTGATCAGCCCGTGGCGCTTGGTACAAGCCTTGATCAACAGTTGCTTGATTTACGCGCGATGTTGGATGCGAGTGATGGGCATTTTACATCCGTCACCCCAACTTCTGCCCGTTTGCCACAGGTTACGCGCCAGGGAAACGCTGGGAAATTTCAGCGCCCGCCCGGCAGCTAATTTGGCGTCATTGCGCCACTTGAAACGCTGTAAATCCTTCCCAGATATAGTTTGCAGGTGCCGATGATCGGGCCTGTTTTGACCGCTTGTCCCGTTTGGGAAAGCCTAACTGTATCGCTCATTGGAGGATGCCAAATGCGAAATTTTGACCTTACCCCGCTTTACCGTGCCACTGTCGGTTTTGATCAAGTTGCCGATTTGATGGACAGGGTGCTGACGAATGACGTGAGCCGCGAAAGCTACCCGCCTTACAACATCGAGAAAATTGACGAGGATGCCTGGCGCATTTCTGTAGCTGTTGCTGGGTTTTCTGAAGAAGACCTTGGTGTTGAGGTGAAAGAGAACGCGCTCTTTATCTCCGCGCGTAAAACAGGCGAGGAAGCTGAACGCACCTATTTGCACCGTGGCATTGCGACACGCGCTTTTGAGCGCCGTTTTCATCTGGCGGATCATGTGCGCGTCACCGGGGCAGTCCATGAACACGGAATGTTGCACATAGACTTGGTGCGTGAAGTGCCCGAGGCCCTCAAGCCACGCCGGATTGAGATTGCGTCGAGCCAGGCAATCGAAGGCGAGACCATCGAGGTGTAAGCCGTTGTGAGACAAAAAGGGAGGGGGGCTTTTTGGTATCCAGTCAGCCCCCTGACCCGGCACCAAGAGCGTACTGAAACTGCCAATTGCACGACAGTCAAAGAGACGGCGGGGAACGTTGCCTTAGATGACAACCTCCAAAAAGGATCATGTTTCCATGTGAAGCCAGCTGAGCCTATTGGGACCGCGCGCTTCGAGATTGATGTTGCGAGTCTTTGCGCCCGGAAACGACCATCCCCAAAAACAATGCTGCCGGACCGCAAAAGAACGCCGCGAAGTGTTTAGGATGCCGGAAACCTATATGACGGTGGAGTGTCATCTCGGCAAAAACGATTAGGCGCGTGTTTGCGTTGTCAACGCCACCTCAGACCGCCACGTTTTTGGCGTCCAGTTATCAGCTTGTCTTGGAGGGCTAGGAAGCCACCGTCCGAATAGTAAGCGGCTTTTGTCCCATCAAGTAGAGGTCAGAACATTGTAAAGTCACAATGTACAAAGTTCCCTCACACAGACATGCAGATGTATTTCATTTCCAAGTAATCCTCGATCCCGTGATGCGATCCTTCGCGGCCAAGGCCTGATTGTTTGACGCCGCCAAAGGGTGCGACTTCGGTGGATATGATCCCGGTATTCACCCCGACAATGCCATATTCAAGTGCTTCTGCGACCTTGTAAACGCGGCTTAGGTTGTTGGCGTAGAAGTAAGACGCCAGCCCAAAAATCGTGTCGTTCGCCTGTGCAATCACGTCATCCTCATCCTTGAACGAGAAGAGCGGCGCAAGGGGGCCAAAGGTTTCATCTCGTGCAAATTCCATGTCACTCTTGGCACCTGTCACGATCGTTGGCTCATAAAACAATCCCCCAAGCGCATGGGGTTTGCCGCCAAGGATCACCTCAGCGCCCTTCTTCTTGGCATCTTCGACATGCTCTTCGATTTTGCGCACGGCCGCCTCAGAAATCAGCGGTCCAAGTGTGACGCCATCCTGCGTGCCGTCGCCCACTTTGAGCGCTTTGACAGCCACACGTAGCTTCTCTGCGAAAGCGTCATAGACCCCTTCTTGCACGTAAATTCTGTTTGCGCAGACGCATGTCTGCCCGTTGTTGCGGAATTTGCACGCAATCGCCCCCTCGACGGCCGCATCCAAATCCGCGTCATCAAACACGATAAATGGGGCATTGCCGCCAAGCTCCATGGAGCATTTCATCACTTGGTCGGCGGCTTGACGCAGCAAAATGCGCCCCACATGAGTTGATCCCGTGAAGGTCAATTTGCGCACAGTAGGGTTCTCGGTAAACTCTTTGCCGATGTCTGAGGATTGGCTGGATGTCACCACGTTAAACAGCCCCGCAGGAATCCCCGCACGCTGCGCCAAGACTGCAATCGCCAGTGCGGAAAGGGGGGTTTCTCCTGCCGGTTTGGCGACAAATCCACAGCCTGCTGCCAGCGCTGGGCCACATTTGCGGGTGATCATCGCGTTGGGGAAATTCCACGGGGTGATTGAGGCCGCAACGCCAATGGGCTGGCGGATCACCGTGAGGCGTTTGTCTGGTTGATGGCCCGGAATCGTCTCGCCATAAATGCGTTTGGCCTCCTCCGCGAACCACTCAATGAAGGACGCACCATAGGCGATTTCCCCCTTCGCTTCGGCCAATGGCTTGCCCATTTCAGCGGTGAGAATGGCTGCCAAATCATTTTGATTTTGCATCATCAAATCAAACCAAGCGCGCAGTACAGTCGCGCGGTCTTTCGCGGTCCTTTTCTGCCATGCCTTTTGCGCGATATTCGCCGCCTTGATCGCGCGTGCAGTTTCTGCACGCCCCAGGTCAGGCACCGCGCAAATCACCTCACCGCGCGCCGGGTTTATCACCTCGAAGGTCGCACCATTGTCAGCATCAATCCATTCCCCGCCAACATATGCGCGCGTTTGCAGCAACGATGGATCGTTGAGTGTTGATGCGAGATCGGTTGTGGTCTTGGGCATTTTGGCCTCCCGAATGAGGATGAACAGGAACGATGCACAGAGCTGTGCCGCAGGCGCGCGCGACTGTCTACGTCATGAACGTGTTTATCAAGTGATGGCGCGCATACTCGGGGTCATTTGCAAGCATATCGCGCGCGGCGGCAATGGCTATTCGGGGTGTCTAGGGGTTAACCGCCGAACTCTTCCAGTGCTTTGAAGTCGATGTCTTCGGCCAGCGCGAGCGCCGTGGCTTTGTCTTGGGCTTCGATCTGGATCATGATCCGGTTGTCAATCAATCCGGTCAACTCGCCGTCATCCCACAGGAATTTTTCGCGCCCGACACGTTCCACTTTCATGCCAAGCATCGCTGCATTTCCAATCATCCCACCAAAGGCCGTGACCATCGGGTTGTTGGCCATGATCGTCACGGACATGCTCTCTGAGCCTTTCATATACTCTGCGCTGGCCCCGACACCGCCGCCCAAAAACGCCATGCCGGCATTCATTTCCGTATCAATTTCACGACTCCACCCATCGGGAGCGGCAGGAAGGAAGGCGGTCAAGGCTTCGGTTTTCATGCCTTGAAGGAGCTGCTTGGCGTAATCAAGTTCCTCAATCGCGTAGTCAATATCACCCTCCTCATAGGCTTCCAGCGCTGAGGACAAAGTGTCGCTGACTTCATCCGCCAACAGGGGGTTCGTGGCGGCAATCAGTCCGATTGCAAAAAGAGTTGCTCGAAACATCGGGGTCTCCTTAAATACTTTTGCGTTCCAATTAGAATCAAGACGCCGCAACGTCTTTGATCCGCGTCAATCCCTGTTTTACCACCCGTTAACTGCGCGCGCCAAAGCGCGATTGCCAGGTTGGCAAAATGTCATTAGGGGCGGGCGTTGCCTCATACACGCCGCGCGCAATTGCTCGGCTCAGACAAACGGCACCCGCGTGGCACAAGTCTAACATATCCGTTTCAGGGGTTGGTAGGGGCTGTGCACAGGTTGCGGCCGCAAAGACAAGATCGCCGTCAAAGGGGGTGTGGGAGGGCAATAATGCGCGCGCCATACCGTCATGGGCGGAGGTGGCCAGCCGGGTGGCCTGCGCTTGCGTCAAGGTCGCATCGGTCGCGACAATCGCAATCGTGGTCGCTTCGCGCGCCGTGGCTTTCGTGCGCATCAAGGCCAAAGGATCAAAGCCCTGCACAGGGCCGCGCGCTCCGAATTCGCCCTCCACCTCAAAAGGTGCGGCCCAGAAGTTTCCGTCCGCCCCAACAGGCGAGCCCACCGCATTCACTACAACCAACGCGCCGATGGTGATCCCATTCTCAAGCACGAGAGAGGCCGACCCAAGCCCGCCTTTCACGTCCACACAGGTCGCACCACAACCCGCCCCTTGTGTGCCTAGCAAGAAGGTTTCTCCAGCCGCCTTCAGCGCGTCACCGCCGAGCGCCTTATACGGGTTTTCCCCCCAATCCTTAGCGCCACCATTGAGTAAATCAAACACAATCGCGCCCGGCACGATTGGCACGTTTTGCCCGCCCACATCAAAGCCCCGCCCCTGCGCGCGCAATGCATCCGCCACACCAGACGCGGCGTCCAAGCCAAAAGCAGAACCGCCCGACAAAACCAACGCATCAACTTCCTGAACTGTCTTGTCCGGCGCCAAGAGATCAGTTTCGCGCGTGCCCGGCGCGCCCCCCATGACGTGAACCCCGGCGACGAAAGGCCTATCCGCCAGCAAGACCGTCGCCCCCGTCTTGATCCGCTCATCGCGCGCGTTGCCCACCTTAAGCCCAGCTACATCAGTTATCAGGTTCATCTTGCCCGGCTGCATCGCGCGCCCTTTCATTGTTCCCAAATATCCTACGGGGGTCTGGGGGTGTAAAACCCCCAGCCGCTAAATACAGCGCCCGCCATCCACTTCCATCACCGACCCTGTGACCATCCCGGCCTCATCAGAGCACAAAAAGCACGCAGCATTCCCCATGTCCTGTGGCGTTGAAAACCGGCCCAAGGGAATTGTTGAAATGAACTTGGCGCGCATGTCTGGCGTGTCCTCGCCCAGAAAGCTCGCCAAGAGCGGCGTTTCGCCCGCAACGGGCGCGAGCGCATTGACGCGAATTCCAAAAGGCGCAAGCTCAACCGCCATGGTTTTGGTTGCTGTGATCATCCAGCCTTTGGAGGCATTGTACCAATTGAGGTTGGGGCGCGGCGACAGCCCGGCGGTGGAGGCGATGTTGAGGATGGTGCCGCGCTGGGCCGCTTTCATCCCGGGCACAAAAGCGCGCGCCATAAGGTAAACCGATTTGGCGTTGACGGCAAAAACCCGGTCAAACTCCGCTTCGTCGACAGTTTCCATGGGTTTGGGCAAATGGGTGATGCCCGCATTGTTCACAAGAATTTCCGGGGTGCCGATGAGGGCCGCCATCTCGTTCACCGAGCTGGCCTTGCCCACATCGACCTGCACCGCTTTGCCGCCAATCTCCTGCGCCAATGCCTCAGCGCCGTCCAAATTCAAATCCGCAACCCATACAAGCGCACCCTCAGCGGCGAATTTGCGGGCGATGCCCGCGCCAAACCCCTGTGCGCCCCCGGTGATCAGCGCTGTTTTTCCTTCAAGTCTCATCTGTCCCCCCATTCGTTCTTTCAAGCTTGCGGGTTTTAGCCCCGTAAACAAGCCCATTCGACGGATTGCAGCCCGGCCATGCGGCGCATTCGGTCCAGCTCGGCGTCAAGCCGCTCGGCGCGGGTCTTTGATGTGCGCACCCCCGGCTCAGGCCAATATCCGGTCACCCGCATCGCCCCGCTTTTGCGGTCTGCTTTCAGCTCCAGCCGGGCGACAAACCGATCCCCTTCGAGCACCGGATAAACGTAGTAGCCATATTGGCGTTTGGCGGGTGGCACGAACATTTCGTTGCGATAGGCAAGCCCATACAGCCGTTCAAGACGCGTGCGATCGCGGATCAAAGGATCGAAGGGATTGAGGATGCGCAGGCGTTTTCCGGGTGTGGGCGCGGCCTCCAAAAGCCTGCGCCAATCGGGGCGGGCGAAGGCAGCATAGTGGCTGCCATCTGCGGTCTCGACTTTGATCGGTTCCAGATCAGCGCGCTTGATCCACTCGGTTGTTTGTGCCGTGGTCGTGGCGTCCCAGAATTGTTTGATCTCGGTCTTTGTCCCGAAACCAAGCCGCGTTATAGCGGCACTGTGCAGCACGTCTTGATGCGCTGGATCATCATGGCCCAACGCGGGGTTGCCATCGAAAATCCGGCTTCCCAGATCATAATATTTCTCAAAAGCAGCTCTGTGGCTGGTGCCAAGTTCGCCCGCGTACCACATTTGATCGAGCGCCTTTTTATGCGGCGGGCGTGCCCACATTTCTTTTGGGCCTTCGATCTTGCTGTCAAAGGCGCGCGTTGAGAGCGGCCCTTCCGCAAGGATGCGGTCCTTAATGCGGGTAATTTCCTTTTGTCCAAGGCCCGATTGGTACCAACTCGCCCGCGCGGCGCGGCTGCCAAGGCGGTGAAACTGCCCGGCCCAATGGGGCAGGATATCTTTGTGGATGAGCGAT
Organism: Maritimibacter sp.; assembly: GCA_050633625.1. GTDB lineage: Bacteria > Pseudomonadota > Alphaproteobacteria > Rhodobacterales > Rhodobacteraceae > JBOEGW01. Next base: position 140,715 of record JBOEGW010000004.1, read on the forward strand.
GCGTCATGGGTGAAATGTTCAAACAGCGCGCGGGCTTCGAGGTGGGGCCAAATCGCCTCTTCACGGTAGGTGGGAAGGCGCGTCCACATGATGTGGTCCTGCGCGCGGATCACGTTGCGGATGGTGTCGATTTGCACGAACCCAAGCGCCTTGATCACCTCAAGCGGGTCTTTGGGCGCGCAGCCGATCAGGTTTTGTGCCTGCCAAAGCGCGCGGGCTTCTTGGTTACAAATGATGGTGTCACCCATGGCGCGCCGCAACCGTTTTGAGCGCAGAGAACCCATAGAGCGCTTCGAAGCCTTTTTCGCGCCCGTGGCCGGACTTCCCAACCCCGCCGAAGGGCAGTTCCACGCCGCCGCCCGCGCCGTAGTTGTTGAGGAACACTTGCCCCGCTTTGATGGCCTTTGCCATGCGCATTTGGCGCGCGCCGCTGTCGGTCCAGACGCTGGCGACCAGCCCGTAATCGGTGCCGTTTGCGATGACGATGGCCTCGTCTTCGGTGTCAAAAGGAATGGCCACTTGGAGGGGGCCGAAAATTTCCTCTTGGGCGAGGGGGTGATCGGGCGGCACGTCCGCAAAGAGCATGGGCGCAACGTAGTGCCCGTTTTCTGGCGCGGCGTCGAGAATGGTGCCTTGGCCTGCAATGCGCAGTCCGGCCCCTTTGGCAATATAGCCCTCGACAATGGCTTTTTGTTTCGCGGAAATCAGCGGGCCAAGGTCGGCGTCCATATGCGCTGGGGCGACGGTCATGGCGTCATACAGCGCGCCCATCCGCGCGACGAGGTCGTCGTAAATCTCGCGCTGAATGAGCACGCGCGAGGCGGCAGAGCAGGTTTGTCCGGCGTTTTGGATGCAGGCTCCGACGAGGAAAGGGAGCGCCGCCTCAAGATCGGCATCTTTGAAGACGATCTGGGGGGACTTGCCGCCCAGCTCCAGCGTCACGGGCACCACGTTTTGCGCAGCTGCGGCTTGCACCATGGCGCCAACGCCAACCGAGCCGGTGAAGCTTATGTGATCCACATCTGGATGCACCGCAAGCGCCGCGCCAGCTTCACTGCCAAGTCCCGGCACCACGTTCAAAACCCCCGGCGGCAGGCCCGCTTCTTCGGCCAATGCAACAAAGGCAAGCGCGGTCAGGCAGGCGTCCTCGGCGGGTTTCAGAACGCAGGTATTGCCCATCGCCAAGGCCGCGCCAACGCTGCGACCGATGATTTGCATTGGGTAATTCCACGGCACGATATGCCCGGTCACACCCAGCGGTTCGCGCAGGGTATAGACCGTGTAGCCGTCAAGATAGGGAATGGTTTCGCCGGTGATTTTGTCCGCCGCGCCGCCGTAAAACTCCATGTAGCGCGCAAGAGCCATCGCATCATTGCGCGCTTGGGAGAGGGGCTTGCCCACGTCGCCCGCCTCGATGATGGTTAGGGCTTCGGTTTTTTCCGCGACCAAAAGCCCGATTTGGGTCAGGATACGTCCGCGCTCAAGGGCGCTCATTTCGCCCCAAGGCCCGTCTAAAGCCCGGCGCGCAGCGCGCACGGCCTCCTCAATATCGGGCGCAGTTCCGCGCGCGATTGTGCCAAGATCCTCGCCGGTGGACGGGTTTGTGATTGGCAGCTGTTCGCGCCCGGCGGGTGCTTTCCAAACGCCATCAATATGGACCTTTGTGACGTCGTACCAGATATGATCACGCATGGTGTTGCCCCTTGATCCAGTCTTCAGGAATTGTCGGCGCGGCCTCGATCAAGGCGCGGGTATAGGGATGGCGCGGCGCTGTGAAAACGGCTTCTGTTTCTCCGTCCTCTATGATTTTTCCGGCCCGCATCACCATCACTCTGTCAGCAAAACCGCGCACGACGCTCAGGTCATGTGAAATGAACAGATAGGCCAGACCGTAAGCCTTTTGCAGTGCTGCCAAGAGATCAAGGATCTGGGCACGCACCTGAACGTCAAGCGCAGAGACCGCTTCATCCAGCACGATGACATCTGGCCGCAATATCAGCGCGCGCGCAATCGCGATGCGTTGACGTTGACCACCTGAAAACTCGTGGATGTAGCGATCCATCGCCGCTGTCTCTATGCCCACGTCATTCAAGGTTTGTGCGACGAGGGCACGCTGATCAGATGGTGTATCATTGGCGAGGTGTAAAGGCTCACTCACAAGGCGCTCCACCGTCCAACGCGGATCAAAACTCGCAAAAGGGTCTTGAAAGACAACCTGCATCTTCGCGCGGAGTTTTGCATCAATCTTGCGACCAACCCCAAACGGTTTTCCGATCACTTCGATCTCGCCGCCTTGCGTGGCCTCTAGTCCCAAGAGGGCGCGGGTCAAGGTCGATTTGCCACAACCGCTCTCGCCAACAAGCCCCAGCGTCTCACCCCGTTTGAGGGTAAAGCTAACCTGATCCACCGCGCGTAACGAAGCCCCGCGCCGCCACAGACCGATGCGCGCGCCCGGATAGTCTCGCGTGACATTTTCAGCGCGGAGCAAGACGTCTTGTGCGCTGTGAAAATGTTTCGCGGGACGATGGGCTGTCGCCTCCAGCAGCGCGCGGGTATAGGGGTGCTTCATTGTGCGAAACAGGTGTTCTGTCGGACCTTGCTCAACGATTTCACCTTGCCGCATCACGGCCACATGATCGGCCATGCGCGCAACCACCGCGAGGTCATGGGTGATAAGCAAGAGACTCATGTTGTCTTCGCGCACGAGGTCATGGAGCAACTTGAGAATTTGGGCTTGGGTTGTGACATCAAGGGCGGTTGTTGGCTCGTCAGCAATCAGTAGCTCAGGGCCAAGGGCGATGGCCATTGCGATGGCGACACGCTGGCGTTGGCCACCAGAAAGCTCATGCGGGTAGCGCTCAAAATAGGCATCTTCAGCAAGCCCAACTCTTGCGAGGCCAGCACGCGCGATCTCTTGAGCTTCTGTGCGTGTCGCGCGGCCATGGATCAAGAGTGTTTCCATCACTTGATGGCCAACGGGCTTAACGGGATTGAGCGCTGTCATCGGCTCTTGGAAAATCATCCCGATGCGCCGCCCGCGAATCTCGCAAAATCTGCGCTCGGGCAAATCAATGAGGTCTTGTTTGTCGAGCAAGACCTGCCCCGATGTTTCTGCGCCATGTGGCAGAAGTCCCATGATTGCCAGCGCTGTCATGGATTTCCCGGAGCCGCTTTCGCCTACCAGTCCTGCAACGCGCCCAGGGGCGATTTTCAGGGTGATATCCTTTAAGATGGGCGTGTCATGGATGGCCAAAGTGAGCCGGTTCAACGCAATCATCGCGCACCTCTTCGTACGCGCGGATCAAGCGCATCGCGCAGCCCATCGCCCAAAAGGTTCAGCCCCAAGACCATCGCCACAATTGCAAGCCCCGGCAAATACGCAAGGCGCGGCGCTGTGTAGATCATGGTTTGCGCGTCCGCGAGCATCCGGCCCCAGCTTGGCGTTGGTGGTTGCGCCCCAAGCCCCACATAAGACAGCGCCGCCTCCGCCAAAATGCCAAGAGAAAACTGGATCGTGCCTTGAACAATGAGCAAGTTTGCGATGTTTGGCAGGATGTGTTGCGCGGAAATGAGCCAGCGTCCCTTACCCGCGACCTTGGCGGCCAAGACAAAATCCTGTGTCCAGATCGAGAGTGCAGCACCGCGCGCCACACGGGCAAATACCGGAATGTTGAATATGCCAATCGCGAGGATGGCGTTCACCGCAGAAGGGCCAAACACGGCTGTGATCAAGATGGCGATGACGAGCGAGGGAAACGCAAAGACCAGATCGTTCCCGCGCATGATGATTTCGTCCAGCATACTCCCCCGATGTGCGGCGGCTGCCAGCCCCAGCGGCACACCGATCGCCATGCCAACCCCAACCGCCACCAGAGCCACCGCAATGGAAATGCGTGCGCCGGTGATCAACATGGACAGCATGTCACGACCATAATGATCCGTGCCCAACCAATAGGTCAGGGACGGCCCTTGAAGTCGTTGCGAGATAGAGACTCCGGTGATGTCATGTGGCACCCAAACAAGGGACACGAGCACCGCGATCACAAAGAACGCTGTGAGGGCGGCGCCGAATATGAGCTGTGCGCTAACCTTCATCGCCGCCGCCTCAGGCGCGGGTCAACGGCCGCATAGGCGAGGTCGACGATGAAGGTGACAAGGATCACCGCAAAGACCAGCAGCATGACGAGGCTTTCCACGACGATCAAATCACGTTGGGTGATGCCTTGAAAGATCATCCGCCCAAGGCCGGGCAGGTAAAACACGTTCTCAATGATGATCGCGCCGGCGAGAAGGAAGGAAAACTGCAAGCCGATGATTGTGAGCACCGGAATGAGCGCGTTGCGCAGCGCATGTCGCAGGGTGGCTTGGCGCCGCGAGAGGCCCTTGGCGCGGGCGGTGCGAATGTAATCTTGGCCGAGTGTTTCAATCAGAGCGGAGCGCATAACGCGCGCCAGAATTGAGGCTTGGGGGAGGGCAAGGGCGACGGCAGGTAAAGTGAGGGATTTGAGACCTTGCCACAGCCCCTCGTCCCAGCCCGCAAACCCACCTGCGGGAAAAATGCGCCAGGTGAGCGCAAAAAGGAGCACCAGCAACATGGCAAACCAGAAATTCGGAATGGCGATGCCAATTTGCGTTGCACCCATGACCGCGAAATCCGTGGCTTTGCCGCGTTTGCTCGCCGCAAGCAGCCCCACGGGAAAGGCGATTAGGACCGTGAGAAGCAAGGCATAGACGGTCAAAGGCAAAGAGACATGCACAGCGCTGATCACAAGGTCGAAAACGGGCTTTTTATAGGTGTAGGAGGTGCCAAAATCGCCCTGAACCATGCCAGAGACCCACGAGACGTATCGCTGTGGCAGGGTGCCGTTGAGGCCTAGTTGATCGCGCAGAGCAGCGACTGCCTCCGGCGTCGCATTCATGCCCAACATATAGGAGGCCGGGTCGCCCGGAATGACCTCGATGACCGCAAAGATCACCACCGAGGCCACAAGCAAACTGGCGCCAAGGGAGAGGGCACGGATGAGCGCGTAACGTAACATGACTTGAGCCTAAGACCTGGGGGCGAGGGAGGAAAGCTGAGAAAGTGTGGCAGGGGTCAACTTGTTCTTAATTAAGTCGTGCGAGGTAGTGGGCGGAATTCATAAAGGAGATCAAATGGTACGCAATTTATTTGGTTCGACGACGAAGGAAATCGTGGTGGAAGACCCGCTGGCAAAGGCTGCGAATGCGTCGATGGCTGTGATTTGGTTCGAACCAGACGGGACCATTTTGGATGCGAATGCGAATTTTTGCGATCTTATGGGATACGCGCGCGAGGAAATTCGCGGCAAGAAACATGCGATGTTTCTCTGTGAGCAAGACGCGGCAGGGTCAGAATATAAAGCATTCTGGGAAAGCCTGCGCGCCGGAGAAACCAGTTCAACAACCTTCCGCCGGTGCACGAAGGCCGGCGACATTGTTTGGATTGAAGCGTCTTATGTGCCGATTACCTCAAAGACGGGCGAGGTTGAAAAGGTCGTCAAACTTGCCCTTGATGTGACAGAAAGGAAGGACGCAGAGGCAGCTGCCAATTCGCGCCTTGATGCGCTTGACCGCTCGCAGGCACGCATTGAATTTGCGCCAGACGGCACGATTTTGGATGCCAATGAGAACTTTTTGGCGACTGTGGGCTACCGGATCGAGGAGATTCGCGGCAAACACCATAAGCTGTTCATGGACCCGATAGAGGCGTCTACCCCTGCGTATACAGCCTTCTGGAATGATCTTGCTCATGGGAAAGCTCAACGTGGCAAGTATCGTCGTTTCGGCAAGGGAAACCAAAAGGTCTGGCTTCGCGCGACCTATGATCCAGTATTGGACTCGCACGCAGAGGTGGTGCGTGTTGTGAAATACGCGCAAGACATCACCGAACAGTCAATGGAAAACCTTGAGCGCAAAGGGCAATTGGAGGCGCTGGGCCGTTCGCAAGCCGTCATTGAATTCAATCCGGATGGTACGATCATAAAGGCGAACGAGAACTTCTTGGCAACGCTTGGATATGAGCTTGAGGAGATTGTTGGAAAACACCATTCTTTGTTTGTGTCTAAATCCGAAGCAGATAGTCCTGAGTATCGCGCGTTTTGGGCCGAACTCGCGACGGGGGCCTTCAAGTCGGATGAATTCCGGCGCAAAGCCAAAGACGGCAGCGATGTGTGGATTCAGGCCACTTATAACCCCATCATGGATGAAGATGGGGAGGTCTATAAAGTCGTCAAATTCGCGACCAACACAACCAAGACGAAACAAGCGCTCTTGACGTTCCAAGAGGCCATGACGCGATTGTCCACTGGCGATCTAGCGGTCCGAATTTCGACACCGGTTCCAGATCAATTCGAAAGCTTGAAAGGTGCGTTCAATACGTCATTGACGGAGCTTTCGCAGGTCATTGGCGGTATTTCTGTGCGTGCGGACACGATCTTGAATGAGGTTGCACAGATTGCAGGTGCGACACTTGATTTGAGCCAACGGACCGAGCACCAAGCGTCGACCCTTGAAGAAACTGCAACGGCCCTTGACGAAATGGCAGCCTCTATTCGCAATGCCGCCGATGGCACATCAGAGGCCGCGAAAACTTCGGAACAAGCGCAAGACAGTACCACCAACGGAATGGACACTGTGAAGCAAGCAATTGCGGCGATGGAAGAAATTTCTGAAAGCTCCTCGCAAGTCTCACGCATTACGGATGTGATTGATGACATCGCGTTTCAGACCAACCTTTTGGCCCTCAATGCGGGCGTAGAAGCCGCGCGTGCCGGGGAAAGCGGGCGAGGATTTGCTGTTGTGGCCTCCGAAGTTCGGCAACTCGCGCAACGGTCGTCAGATGCGGCCGGTGAAATCGCTTCGCTCATCCGCAATACGTCCAACAAAATTGATGCGGGTGTGACATTGGTGACGGATTCTGGTGGCGCGCTTGAACGGATTGCCGGCTTTGTCAGCCAGATTCGAGAACAATTGGCGACCTTGTCGTCGGCGGCGCGCGAACAATCGATCGGACTTGATGAAATCACCTCCGCAATGAACCAACTTGATCAGGTGACACAACAAAATGCGGCTATGTTTGAAGAAACATCCGCAGCCAACCAAACTCTGGAAGCCGAAGCCAATGCCCTTACGGCGTCGACACGGTCCTTCTCGATCTCGCAAGAAAGCCACGATGCTGCAATGTGGGCGCAAGATAGCGAACAAGTTGCATAGAACGAGCATTTTTCGCAAAAAAGGCGCCAGAGTGTCTCTGGCGCCTTTTTTCGTCGCTCGACGTGGCCGCGCTATTCGCTCCAGCTCACCCCGGTCAAATCAATGGCTTGGGTTGGAGCGTTTTCCCAAAGTCCGTCGATTTTGGCGTTTGCTACACCTGTTTTTGCCAATTGGAATAAATATCCGTTCACGTAGTCATCCGAAATCATTTCTTGCGCTTTTCGGTTCAACTCGGCCCTTTTCTCTGGATCAGAGGTGACTTCAAGTTCCGCAATCAAGGCTTGGAAATCGGCGTTGTCATATTGGAAGTAGTAATCAGGGCGGGCATAGATATTGATGTCCGCTGGTTCTGTGTGGCTCACAATCGTCAGATCAAAATCCTTGCCCTTGAACACTTGCTCCAACCAGCCAGCCCATTCGAGGTTCGTGATTTCAGTCTCAATCCCAACGTCACGCAATTGTGCTGCGATAATTTCCCCGCCGCGCCGCGCATAGGTCGGCGGTGGCAGCATCAATCGCAATGTCAAATCCTCAACCCCAGCTTCAGCAAGCAAGGCCTTCGACTTTTCAGGATCAAAGTTCGATTTCTCGGTCAAATCCACATAGTCGGGATGATGGGGCGCGAAATGCGTGCCAATCGGCGTTCCAAATCCGAACATTGCACCATCAATAATGTCCTGACGGTTGATCGCATGGGCAATGGCTTCTCGAACGCGCACATCCTGCAAAGCCGGGGCCTTGTTGTTTGTTGAAAGGATCGTTTCGCCTTCGGTGGATCCAACTAGAACATCAAAACGGGGATCGGCTTCAAACTGAGCCAGCATTTCGGGCGCGGGGAACACCGGAAAAGCGTCCACATCGCCTGCTTGCATCGCGGCAAAAGCGGCGTTCCCATCTGCGATGAATTTAAACGTCGCAGTCTCCAATGCCGGAGCCGCGCCCCAGTACGCATCGTTGCGCGTCAGCGTCACATGATCGCCCGCAGCCCACTCCTCAAACTTGAAAGGGCCTGTGCCGACTGGGGCTGTGGCCAATGTGTCCGCGCTTTCCGGCGCGACAATCACAGCGTCACCCCAGGCCATGTTGAACGGGAAATTCCCATTCGGCGCGCTCAAAGTTACTTTCACAGTCAAAGGGTCAAGGGCTTCAACCGCCGAAATTCCGGCGAAAAGCGCCTTTTGCGCGTTCGTTGAGTCCTCCGCACGCGCCCGATCAAGTGAGAAGACAACGTCCTCAGCATCCATTGTCGAACCGTCATGGAAGGTCACGCCTTCGTGCAAATGAAAGGTGTAAGTGAGACCATCCTCAGACACGTCCCAACTTTCGGCCAAGGCCGGCAAAACCGCCCCATCAGGGCCAAAACGGGTCAAGCCCTCAAACAAATTCGCGTAAACCACTTCGTCGATGGCGGCCGCGGCCCCTCCCGTCGGGTCAAGGTTTGGCGGCTCCAACTGCATCCCAATTGTGATCGAAGTCTGATCGGCAAAGGCGGCCTGCGACATCAGCGCGAGTGCGGCCACGGACAATTTCAGATATGTCATAAAGTCTTCCTCCAATGCCCCAGTTGGCGGGGTTATCTCTATTGAACCCTACGAGATGCTGCGAGTGCAAGGAAAATCACGTCACGTTTTCCCCGTAAATAATAGCGCTAACACACTGGATTTTCTGCGTTGCAGCACTATACGAAGGCACATTCCATGGGTCAGGGAGGACCAACATGAGTGCTACAGGTCAGGGCCGCGCGCCCACACCATCCGACATTCGCGCCCAAAAAGGCGGTGATCCGATTGTCTGTCTCACCGCCTACACAACGCCGATGGCTGAAACGATGGACGAGGCTGTTGACGTGGTTTTGGTCGGAGATAGTGTTGGGATGGTGCTTCACGGGCTGCCTTCCACACTTGGCGTGACGATGGACATGATGATTTTGCATGGACAGGCGGTTGCGCGTGGTTTGAAATCGGCGCTGTTGGTCGTGGACATGCCGTTTGGCAGCTATGAAGCAAGCCCGCAGAGCGCCTTTGAGAATGCGGCGCGGATCATGCGAGAAACGGGCGCGGCGGCCGTTAAGTTGGAGGGCGGGGCTGCGATGGCGGAAACGATCCGGTTTTTGACGGCGCGTTCCATTCCTGTGATGGCGCATGTTGGGCTGACCCCACAAGCGATCAACACGCTCGGAGGCTATAAGGTACAGGGACGAGGCGCGGACCGGGCGCGGGTGTTGGCCGATGCGAAAGCAGTGGCGGAAGCTGGGGCATTTGCTGTTGTGCTCGAAAAAGTGCCAGCCGGACTGGCTGATGAGGTCACGGCGGCGGTCGATATTCCGACGATCGGGATTGGCGCGTCCGCCGGGTGTGACGGCCAAATCCTTGTGGTCGATGATATGCTTGGCTTGTTTACTGCGTTCAAACCAAAATTTGCCAAGCGGTATGCCACATTGGGCGAGGATGCGCGCGCGGCAGTGGAAAGCTATGCGCAAGAAGTGCGCAACCGGGCCTTTCCCGCAGCAGAGCACGTTTTTGGCGATGAGGATCCAACGCTATGAAACTGATTACGACTTTGGCCGATATGCGCAGCCTGCGCGACGAATGGCGCGGTGATGGGGCGCGCGTGGCAGTTGTGCCGACGATGGGCGCGCTTCATGCGGGGCATTTGTCATTGGTGGAGGCGGCCAAACAGGAAGCGGATCGCGTGGTGGCGTGGATTTTTGTCAATCCAATCCAGTTCAACAACGCTGACGACCTTGAAAAATACCCGCGTCACCTGGAGGAGGATGCCGCAAAACTGCGCTCGGTTGGGGTTGATGCGCTCTATGCACCCGACGTTGGCGAAGTTTACCCGGATCAGTTTTCGACGGGGGTCCGTGTGAGCGGTGTTTCGGAGGGGCTTTGTGGCGCGCATCGCCCGGGCCATTTTGATGGGGTTGCGACGGTTGTGACCAAGATTTTCACGCAAACCGGCGCGGATGTCGCGACCTTCGGGGAGAAAGATTTTCAACAGCTTCAGGTCGTGCGCCGGTTGGTGCGTGACTTGGACCTGCCGATTGAAATCAAAGGATGCGGCACGGTGCGCGAAGCCGATGGGCTTGCGCTGTCGTCGCGCAATGAACGGTTATCGGCGGACGAGCGATTGATCGCGCCCAAGATGCACCAAGCGATGCGCGCGGCAGGGGAAGCGATAGAGGCTGGCACGCCGGTGCCCGCCGCCCTTGGCGCGGCTCAGGCGATGATTCTCGCGGCTGGCTTTGGTGACGTTGAGTACCTGGAGTTGCGCGCCGAGGACGGGTTGGCGCCGATGACAACACTCGATCAGCCCGCGCGGTTGCTGGCGGCGGCAAGCCTTGGGGCGGTGCGACTGATTGATAATATCGCGATTAGCCCTGCGTGATTATTTGCTTTTCCAGCTGTTGATCCAGCGCGAAACCCGCCCGCGTTTTTCGTTGGTGTAGGCATCCACCTTTTCCCATGCATCGCGCGTGTCTTCCATCGCGGGGTCGATCTTCTGTTCACGAAACTGGCGCCACATAGCGCGCAGGAAAACAAATGCGACGATCAGACCGATGAAGAAAAAGATGTTGAACCACGGGATGATACGCACATCTGGTCCGGCGACTTCGCGCACGCCAATCGCATTGGGGTAGATGGTGAAAAAGCGATTGCGCCAGCCATAATGGGTGAGAACCACCCATTTTTCTTCATTCTGTGAAATGGCTGCCGAGGCTTGGGCTTGCAAATCAGAGCTGTCAAACTTGAAGTAGGGCGGCCAAATCCAGCCGGTGTCCTCATTGCGATAGACCATGACCCTTTCTTTGTCGCGCCGGATGAAGCCGAACAAGAAGGTCTTCTTTTTGACGGTGTTGATCAGACGAATGTCGCGGGTTGTCAGCTCTGCGTTGCCGCTGTCACTTTGGGCAAAAAACGGGCGGTTAACCCCGGAAAAGTCCATACGGATGATTTCGGTGGAGGTGATGCGCGCAACGTCATGCTGCGGCAAGACATAGTGAAAAACTGCGAAGGCAAAGAGCGCAACGATCGCAAGCAGGGCATTTTTCAAGTATCTCATAAGGGCCTCAATTTCCGTTCGTTGCAATCAGGATCACCGCGACTGCGATGGTGGGAATAACATAGACGAGTAGCACCAACTTTGGTCGCAAGCCATTGTTATATTTGTCCATTCCGTCATTCACATAGGCGGTTTTTGCGTCGATGTCAGCGCTTGTGGGATTGTCTTCATCCCATCGTTTTTCGAGGCGCTCTTTGCGGACCGAGCGCGAATACCAACTGATTGCGATATATACAACGCTGAGAAACAAAAAGCCGAAAACCACCAGTCGGATGAATGTCATTGCGTCTTCCTCAGTGCGCCCCATGGGCTTATGATGTCGACAATATCAGGTTTTGCGGCCGGGGAAACCGGCTTGGATCTTGGCGATTTTGGCTCTCTTCCACCAAATAGCGCGTCGCGTGCCTCTGCTTTGCTCGACAGGTAATCTGCTTCGAGAAAGGCGATAACATAGTCGCGTTTGGCCTCGCTCCATGTGCTGTACGCGGCGTAAAAAGCCTGTTTGTGGCAAATGAACAGCTGCCGAATATCGAGCGGCGAAAGCTCGGAGAGGAGCTGGTTAATGAGGTCTCGTTCGGGATGATCCGGGCGCGCGCGCAGGGTGTAGAAATAGGCGGGATCGGAGGACGAAATGCGCGGCCATTTCGCACCGTGCAACGCCCATCGCACTAATTCGTTGAGCTTGAGGAACTCTTCTGGCAGGTCATTCCCCATTTTTTGCGCCAATCGGTGCAATGTGCGATGGTCGATGTCTTTGACGGCCAATCCGGCTCGTGTTGCCGCCTCGACAAGAATGAAATCCATTTTTTGACGAATGATCGACGCCCCGTCCACACCGCGCGCTTTGATCACAGGCTCGACCATGTCATTTGCGTCGAGGAAGGCGGCAATCGCATTGCGGTCACTGAGATCCAACACAGCGTCAACTGCCAAATTTCCAAGCGTCGATTTGTCCATCACGCTGATGACAGCGGCCTTGTCGTCATCGCGAAACACATAAAGGCCGCCAAAGTGAGAAGTCCAAAAACTCTGCTGAATATAGGTAGATTTCGCCAAATCAATCGGTTGGCGGGTCACGTCCCCTGTGGTTTTCGCAAGTTCGATCATCTCTGCGATCAGGACATCGTCAAACCATGCGTCCTCTTGGGACTGAAAGACCTCGATCTTTGCGGCAAGTTTTTGCGCGCCCGCGACATGGCCTTGTGTGGTGTCAGCCATTACATTGATTTTGCGAATATCCAGAAGCCGAGCCGGTGAGGCCGCTTCAAATACCGAATTATCAAGCTCGCCCGCCACCGCATCATGCGCCGTCAACGCAAAAAGTTTGGCCTCATTGTCCTCGATAAAACGACGCAGAATTCCCCGTGAAGTCGAAAATTTGGCGTCCAAAAGCGGCGCGCTTTTTTGGTCGGTGTCCAGAATGATGAACATCCGGTTCACGCCGTTCGGGTTCAGGTACAACATATCGCCAAGCTCATCACCGATCTCAGGTGAAAAGCCAGAAATGTCGATGTAAAAGTCGTCCAGCTTTGTGCGCAATCCGGTCAGTTTTTCGAGAGCACGATTGTAGCGCTCAACGAGAGCTGGGCTGTCCACCCGCACCATATTGCCAAACATCAACCCTTTCTCGATGAGCCGTTTCATGCGCGCGCTTTCCTCCATGTGAGGAAAAACGTGAGCGCATAGGCGAAGATTGAAATGAGGGTCGAGATGAAACCAATCATTGGCAATTGCCCCTCACAAACCGCATTAGGGTCGCCACCACGTTGCTCAACAATCCAACCCGCCAGAACCGGCAATTGCGCCGCGGCTTGGAGCACGACAAGGGTGATCAAAATTGTGATGAGCAGCACAGGAAACGGGGGCGGGCCAACAATGACCGACACCCTTCGCGCAACGGTGCGCGCGGTGATCACGATGATCAGAACCGCGACGATCAAGTGCGCAAGGATGGGGCCACAACTCACGTTTTTGTCTCCAAATAGCGCCGTTTCGCTTCTTCTGTGAGGCCAAATTCCCGCACCATTTTGCCAATCGCAACTTCGTCGGATTTGTCAGCATACCGGAATTCGCTGTCGGCGTAGCGGTTGATTTCCTGAATCACCATGTCCAGCGTGATCGGCTGGCGCAGCTCTTCGATCATGGCGCGTTTTCTGTCGTAATCCTTGAACAAAAACTCCTCCGGATTTTCCATCCATTCGTCCGGTAATTCGAAATCCATCGCCCTGACTTTCACGGCGTCAGTAATGTTTTTGATCGCGCGCCCGGTAAAGCGTGCGTCGGCTTCCTGAATGCCTTTGAGATAGGTGCCAAGTTTGGCAATCGTGTCAAGCGCACCGATTTTTTGCTCAACCTTATCAAACACTTTGGCCAGCCCTTCCTCTTGTGGGCGGGCGTGGCTGTCGAAGCTTTGGGCGACAGCTCGCTTGATTTCTTGGGCCGCGTATAGCTCGTGATCTCCCATTGGGATATCGTGGTTTTTGCCCATCAACAGTGCCAAAATATCAATATAATCTTCGCGCGTTTGCGGCCCATCGACCAAGAAGCGCGCTCCCGCACGTTGGCGTAGGGCATCATCGACGTTCTCTGGGTAGTTTGAAAACATCCCAAAGGTGCAATTGCCACGTACGACAGTGCCCGCGCCCGCGAAGGCTTCCATGAAAACAGCCGTCACTTCTTGTTGCCCGGCAGAGGATTGTCGATCGCCTCGTTTGCCAGCAATTTGGTCGATGTCATCAATCGTGCCAAAACCAATCACGTTCGGATCGAGCACATTTTGCACAAAAGCCTTGGCGTTTTGCCCGGATTTGCCTTGATAACTGTCGATGTTGTCGATGCCGAAATTTTGGTAGCGAAAGGCATAACCCGCCGCGCCGCAATACTCGTTGATCAACCCAGCCATCATTTGGATCAAGGTGGTTTTCCCAGTGCCTGGCGCGCCATCGCCCATGAAGGTAAAAATGAAGCCCCCAAGCTCGGCAAAAGGATTGAGTTTGCGGTCAAAATCATAGGCCATGAGCATTTTTGACAGCTTCATCGCTTGATATTTCGCGATGTGATTGCCCACCACCTGATGCGGCTTTTTGAACTGCATGGTGAGGGTCGTGCCGCGTGCTTTACGGGCTGGGGTGAACCCGGAAATCGTGAGATCATCGGCCTCGACTCGGAAATTTGCGCCCGAGAAGGCTTCGAGGCGTGGCGCGTTTTGCGCCCGCAGTGCAACCTTTTCCATCAGCTGTTCAGCAAAGGCGATGATTGTGGGAATGAGTTTTGTTTCGTCCTGTGCGAAGGTGGCAAGCTCTTGATCAAGCTCCCATAATGCCCCGTGCAGCGCGAGAGTTGCATTGTCTGTCAAGACTTCCTCAACCGCCCCAACTTCCACAGTCACCTCGGTCATATGCGGAGCGAGCAAAAATGCTGTGCTATTGGCAAAACTAGAGAGGGTGGCCAAAGCTTCGCCTGCCAAAAGCTCCGAAAACTCGCCCGTCTTGGCGTCACCCAATCCCCCGGAAAGGTTCTGTTTCTTAAGTGCCGTCAGCCCGGTTGCTTCGCTAAACCCTTCGCCCACCGTCAATGCAATCGCCAAGGCGCGGCGCAGCCCATGGAGCGCGGCCGCTTGTATGGGGGAGGTGATAGGATCGTCGTCATCACAGGCTTCAATACGGTCAATCAGCCCGATCCCCTCTGGGCGTGCCGTCGAACGTGTCACCAACCCCGGTGTTGTCGAGCGAAACCTGCGTGTGCGCACAACGCCAGGTGAGCGCTCAGCACGCGGAGCATCCTTGGGTTTCGCAATGCGCGGCGTATGATCTATGCCCTCAAGCATCGCCCCAGCGGCCTGGTAATGGGCGCGTATTTTGTCTTCGCGAAGTTCCATTTGATCGGCTGGTTGGCTCATTCGTGCTTTCCTTGTTTTTCAAATACCTTGGGGGTCCGGGGGTGAAACCCCCGGCTACCTATAGCTCAAAACGCGCCCGCTTTGGCTGACGACAAATTTGCGGACATCCCGAAATCCGGGCGGGTTCTTTTCGCTCAAAACTTGAAACGGGCGCTGTGGCAGAATGATGCTGCGATCTATCCTAGTCGCCCCCATATCGGCCCCGCGTCCTGCAAAGGGATCAAGCTCAAAAATTTCCCGTTCCACCATGCCGAACCAGCCAGACTTCTCGTGTTCAACGCGCTCACTGACGAGGTCTTCCATCGTCCAAGCCAAAGCCCAGTCTTCACCGGGCGGCGATTTCGCCTCTTTCAACACATCGCGCAACGGGCCGGCTTGTTCCGTAAAGCTATGCGAATACATGGGTCCAACGTGAATCCGCCGCATCCGCTTTGGGTGGAGATCGTCAAAATCGCGATCAAATCCGCCAGCGATCGTTACGAGCTTCAGCCCGGCGACGGCCTGTGCCATCAAATGCGATTGCACCTCGGGCCATCGCCGTTCATCTTTTGGGAGCGCAACCTTGCCCGTATCCTCGACCTCCATCATATAGATGATCGGAATGTTGAGCGTACTGTCATACACGGCCCAATGCAGAAGATACTTGCGCCGCGGAACCCGCCCTTCTGCGAGAGTGCCAAGCCAAACAACATCCGGGTCCATTTGCGGCCAAAACAGATCGCCACGCACCATCTCTTGATAATATAAACGCTGGCTCATCGCGTATTGCAGCCGCGTGGGCACGTTTAAGTTCCCTACGATTTCCTTAATCATGCGGGTCTTGAGTTCGGCTTCGCTTGGCAGGGACTTCAGGTGTTTTTCGACCTGGACCGCATCCGCTGCCATCTGAAGCATTTCGCCGTGAACCGGAAAGCCGCTTTCGGTCCGATCAAAAGTCAGCCCACGCGGGCCAAGCCCATCCACACGCCCGACCATATGGTATTTATTGGCGAGCGCGCGAAAGGTGAAACCAAGGGCAATCAGGTAGCGCGCCAGGACGTCCACTTCCATTTTGGAAAGCGTGCCTTCTGCTTCCATCGTGGCAGCAACGCGGGCCAAATGGGCGGTGATTGCGCGAAATTTCGCAAAATACCGTCGTGTGACGCCGCCGTCGCCTATGCTCAAATGATCGCGCGTTTGTTCGGGGTTCAGGCTCATGTTGACGTCCCTTTAAGCGGTCGCAACACGAATTTGATCGGGGTAGAGATGAGCCACCACACCCCCCGTACCAGCCCCGTAAGTAGGTCAAATAAAACAGGAAACTCATCCGCGATATAGGAGAGTGCCTTGATAAAGCCGATTAAAAACAGCGCGATGCCGCGAAGGATGCCAAACGGCCCGGTGAGATCAACACTGCCAAACAGAGCAAACTCAATCGCGAAACTCGCCGCAATCCCAATCGCAGCGAAAACGCCGAGCGAAAACCAATTCACGCGCAGCTTCGCGGCGAGATCTTCGTCATGTCCAGCGTCTAGAGTCATGGGTGTCCTGTATTACGGGCTGATGCGCCACATAAGTGGTTGTTCACGAAAGGGTCGCCGAGGTGAACATGCGCATAGCTATTAGGGCGCGCTGTCGTTTGTGTCGCGCATCGTTTGTTTGTCTGGGCGAGGGGGCGCATGTTTAGCCGCCGTAGAGGTTCTTGTCGTGCTTTTCAACGATCTCGGAGAAGCGCCGCGCAAAGCGTTCGTCGGCCTTGGCTTTGGCTTCGAGCACGTCACGCGCAAAGACCATATGATCCTCGTGGGCTTCCATCATGTCGGCCATTTTTTGGTTCGTCGCGGTGCCTATTGCGGCCATTGCGGTTTGGGCTTCTTGGTCGGTTTCAACGCCGATTTCGTTGATCCTATGGGCCACATCTTGTTGCTGCGCTGTTTTGAGCGATTTGGACAATGCGTCATAGAGAACCACACGTTGCTGCGTGTCTGTTTGCAATTTGTTGATCAAAACCATCTGTGTCGCGGCTTGGTTTTGCAAACTGTCGACCCAGGTTTTGCCTTTCTCGATATAGCGTTCCAGGGTTTGCGACAGCGCCAATTTGACTTGTTCTTGCTGCACCATTTCATTGTATTTGGTGTTGAGGTCCGCAAGTTCGGTTTCGAGTTTCGTGCGCGCGGCGGCGTCCTGCTCCACGGAGATTTTGTTTTCGAGCGTAATGATCGCCGGGTCCATCGCTTGAATTTCAGTGCGCAGGGCTTCCAATTCACCAACTGTGAATTCGCGCTCATCAAGGGTCGCTGTCAAATTGGTTTCGACACGCTCTTTTTGCTCGTTGAGCATTTCGAGCTGGCCTTCCAGCAGCTTCACGATGACATCCGATTTGCCGATCAAATCTTGAAGTTTGTCATCAATGGATGCGGTGCGCATACGCTCTTGGCGCATGGATTCTGACTTGCCCTTGGAGAAAATGCCAATCAGTTTTTCCATGCCGTTCTTTTCGCGCATCTCACTGAAATCTTGCGAAAATCCGGCGGTTACATCGTCCAGCCCCATGATCAATTCTGCGATATTCGCGTTCATCACCTGCGTGTGCGCATGCACGTCTTCGAGGGTGGCGTTTTCAATGTCGACGGAAATATCCGCGCCACTGTCCATCTTGCTACGTGCCGTCTCAATTCGGGTTGTGAGCTCGGAAATCTTGGCCTGAGCCTCTGCGACTTGCGTCTGTGAATCTTTAATCTGCGCATCCAAATTGCTAGCCATCTGTCCCCATAATCCTCTAAGTTAATGCGTGTAACATTAAGGTGTATTTATGTGAGATTACCGCGATTGCAAGGGTTTGCCACCTGTTAAACGGGTATTTCTCACGAAATCTTCTAGGTGCGCTCGCGTGTTGTGCCCTGCCTGAAACGACCCTAAGCTGGCGGCATGACAACCGATGAAACTTTGCTGGCAGAAGTGGCAACGCGCCGTGAAGCGCTCATTTCCTTGTGCCAAGACTTGATCCGAATTCCGACGCTTAATCCGCCCGGCGATGAGTATCTCACGATTTGCGAAGCCCTTGAAGCCCGGCTTGCGGCCGGGGGATGGCAGGTCGAGTTGATCCGCGCGCATGGAACGCCGGGTGACAGCGACGCCTATCCACGCTGGAACATGATAGCGCGTTTTGAAGGGGCGCAGGCGGGGCCTTGCGTGCATTTCAACTCGCATCATGACGTTGTTGAGGTCGGCCATGGCTGGACGCGCGATCCATTTGGCGGCGCGCTGGAAGGCGACCGAATTTATGGGCGAGGGGCGTGCGATATGAAGGGGGGATTGGCCGCGAGCATCGTCGCCGCCGAAGCCTTCATCGCTGTCCATCCCGATTTTGCGGGGGCGATCGAAATATCCGCGACTGCGGATGAGGAAACTGGCGGCTATGGCGGTGTGGCCTATTTGGCCGAGCATGGTCGTTTCGATCCTGAACGCGTCCAGCATGTGATCATCCCGGAACCTCTTGGAAAGGATCGGATTTGTCTTGGACATCGCGGCGTGTGGTGGGCCGAAATCGAAACGCACGGGCGCATTGCGCATGGGTCGATGCCGTTTCTGGGCGATAGCGCCATCCGCCACATGGGTGCGGTTCTGGAAGAAATGGAAGCTACGCTTTTCCCGTTGCTTGCTGGCAAAACAACGGCGATGCCAGTGGTGCCGGAAGGGGCGAAGCAATCGACGCTCAACATCAATTCAATTCACGGGGGCGAAAAAGAACAGGATGAAGGCTACACGGGTTTGCCTGCGCCTTGTGTCGCTGATCGTTGTCGGATCATCATTGATCGGCGGTTTTTGATTGAGGAAGATTTGGACGAGGTAAAGGCTGAAATCTCTGCCTTGATGGAACGGGTACGCGCCAAGCGGCCAGAGTTTTCCTACGACATTCGCGACTTGTTCGAGGTGGTGCCCAGTATGACCGACGAGGATGCACCAGTCGTGACCTCAACGGCGGCAGCGATTGAGCGCGTGCTTGGGCGGATGCCGGATTACGTGGTTAGTCCTGGCACCTACGACCAGAAGCACATTGATCGTATTGGGCGCTTGAAAAACTGTATCGCCTACGGGCCTGGTATTCTTGATCTGGCGCATCAACCGGATGAATGGGTTGGGGTGCAGGACATGGTGGATAGCGCTGGTGTTATGGCGTTGGTGCTTGCGGATTTGCTCAGCCAGCCTTAGCCGACAACGGCATAAAGGGCAGTGAAAATCAAACCAGACAGCAGCGCGGCTGCGGGCACTGTGATCACCCATGCTGCAATAATCGTCATGAAATGCGAGCGGCGCACCAGCTTTCGACGTCGCGTTTCCTCAATCGGTACACCAGTGGCTTTCGCGCGCTTTGACGCAGTTTGACGCCGCCGGCGCACCATGTGCCATTCGCGGAAAAAACCAACGCCAAAGACGCCTCCAACGGCGATATGTGTCGAAGACACAGGGAGCCCAAGCCAGCTTGCGATGATCACCGTGATAGCAGCGGAAAGCGCAACACAATAGGCGCGCATTGGATTGAGTTTGGTGATTTGGCTGCCGACCATTCGGATGAGTTTGGGGCCAAATAGCATCAGGCCAAAGCTGATGCCAAACGCGCCAATCACCATGACCCATGTGGGGATCGAGACTTTGCCCGCGAACTCGCCAACGCTTTCGGCATGCACAATCGCCGCAAGCGGCCCAACGGCATTGGCGACATCATTCGCGCCGTGCGCAAAGGACAGAAGGGCTGCGGAAATGACGAGGGGAAGGGCAAATAAGGTCTTGAGCGACTTGTTGCGGTTCTCCAGCCCTTGCGATTGGCGCTTAATCAAAGGCGCGGAAATCGCATAGAAAATCAGCCCGGCAACGACACCGATCAAAAGGGCTGTCGGAATGTCGATTTTGACAATTCGCTTGAGGCCTTTGACCGCGAGGTATGCCGAAAATGCACCCGCCATGATGCCGATTAGCACCGGAACCCAACGTCTGGCGGCGGCTATTTTGTCGTCTTGATAGATGATCCGAGCCTTGATGAAGGCCAAGAACCCGGCGGCGACCAATCCGCCGAGCACCGGCGAAATGACCCAACTCGCGGCGATGGCGCTCATGGAAGCCCAGTTGACGGCGGCAAACCCAGCCGCCGCAATTCCTGCGCCCATGACGCCGCCAACGACTGAATGGGTTGTTGATACGGGTGCGCCGACCCAAGTCGCCAGGTTGACCCAAAGCGCAGAAGAAATGAGCGCGGCCATCATCGCCCAAATGAACACTCGTGTATCAGCAAAAGAAGTTGGATCAATGATGCCCTTTGAAATCGTGGACACAACATCACCCCCCGCAAGCAGCGCGCCCGCGCTTTCGCACAAAGCGGCGATCACGATTGCGCCGCCCATCGTTAAGGCGTTCGCGCCAACCGCAGGCCCCATGTTGTTGGCCACATCGTTCGCGCCAATGTTGATGGCCATATAAGCGCCAAAGGCAGCGGCGGCGATCACGACGTAATTCGTGGGGTTTTGGCCGAACACCATGCCCGCCACCAGTGCAGCAAGGCCGATAAAGGCGAGCGAAATGCCAAGCCCAACCAAAGGGCGCGACACATATTGCGTTGCCATTTCGAATTGGCCGATGCGGTTCAGGTCTTTGTCCAGCGTTTTCCACTGGTTGTTATTGTCTGACGCCACGCGCCCCACCTCCGCCGTTACAAAACGGTTACAAAACCGCCACAATTTTCAGGCGGGCTACCCTACAAGAGCGTGTTTTGCAATGAATTCCGGGGTGTTCGCCCTAAAACGCGCGCAACAACGCGGCCAAGCCTTCTTCTTCCACGAGATCAGCGGCTTTGTCCGTTGACATCCATTTGCGCTGGCGCGTTCCGGCTTCTGGGAAGGTGTCTGCAAGCGTGGCCACTTCAATCGGATAGACCTGCGTGTCGCAGGGGATTGGGACGCCATCATCACGATCTTTAATGTAGTCAAAATCCCCGATCGCGACATTGGACACCTGCGCCGGTTTGACGCCTGCTTCTTCCCAAGCTTCTATCGCTGCCGCTTCGGAGGCCGATTTTCCCTCCATCGGCCAGCCTTTTGGCAAGATCCAACGCCCTGTCCCGCGTGAGGTAATCAGGAGAACTTCTTTCTTGTCGTTGCGCGTGCGATAGCAAAGCGCCGCAACCTGAAACCGGTTCGGTCGTTTAATCATCGGACGCAAAATCTCGTCCCAAGCCTTTTGCAAGAGTGTCATTTAAACCGCCTGTGGATCGTTTCTTGTTGTTATAAAAACTGTTTATTAAATTTAACTTAAAAATGCAAGTTGGCGTCCCAGTTTAGCGGTTTCGCGGCTTGGCGCGCAGAGTTGGCTCAGCGTTTTCCGGGTCTTCTGGCCAAGGGTGGCGCGGGTATTGCCCCCGCATGTCTTTGCGCACATCTGCGTATGTGTTTTTCCAGAATGCTGGCAAGTCGGTGGTCGTTTGCACAGGTCGCTGGGCGGGGGACAACAGCGTGACGCGCAGAGGCGTATGCCCCACTGTTGGGTGGCGCGTCTGACCAAACATTTCTTGCAAACGTACTGATATTTCAGGGATTTCCCCGCTGTAATCAATCGGTGCCTTGCGGCCCATCGGGGTTGTGAACTGTGCAGGCGCAGCCGCATCAAGGCGGCGCATTTGCTCCCAACTCAGGCAGGCGCGCAACGCCTCCAATATGTCAAACGCCTTCCAGGCCGCCGCTGATTTCACCCCGCCAAGGTGTGGCAGAAGCCAATCCTCAAGGCGCTCCATTAAGGCTTCTTGCGACATATCCGGCAAATCCGTGTCTGCCTCGCGGACCAAAGCGACCCGAGCCAAGAACCGCCGCGCGGCATCAGTCGGAGAAAGCCCAAGCTGGCGCACCCCGTCCAGCATCGCACGCGCGACGTCGACCGGGTCGGCATCCTTCCACGGGCGGTCACTCAAGACAACTGCCCCGAAAACTTCTTGCTCCCGCGCGACAACGCGGCCTTCGCGGCGCGACCATTCGCAGAGTGTCGTCCAGCGTATGTCAGCGCCATGCACCGCGCGCAGCTCGCTTTCACTGATCGGGAGCGCTTGGCGAATGCTGGCTTCACGGGGGTTGCCGTCGGTATCCGTGACAACGATCAGCCGGTGTCCGGCAAGCGGGTCATCGTCGGGCAACATCGCGCCTTTGCCGCCGGACAACACAAAGCGCGGCGCATCGCCCGTGCGCCGGATGCCGACACGATCCGGATAGGCGAGCGCTGCCATTTCTGCGGCGCTAAGTGGGGCTTCATCATTTGTCAGTCGCGCGAGGCGTTTGGCGTCTTGGCGCACCCGGTCAATGACGCCACGGTTTGCTCCAGTCGTTCCGGGGGATTTGAGCGCGGTAAGACGCAGGTTTACATCTACAGGGGCGCTACGGGGCAAGGGGTCGCGTTCGCCAAGGAGGGCGGCTAAAGGCGCGGCCTGTCGTCCTGCTTTCAGTAACATATGGCCAAGGCGCGGATGAAGGGGCACCCGCGCAAGCGCCTGGCCATGCGCCGTGATCCGGTGATCCTGATCCAAGGCGCCAAGGCTTTGTAGTAGGGCGCGCGCCTCCTCCAAGACACCTGTGTTGGGCGGGGTCAAAAAGGCCAAGCTGTCGCCATTGCCCGCGCCCCATAACGCCAATTCAAGTGCGAGTGGCGCAAGGTCGGCGACCTCGATTTCGGCGGGTGCGAATGCTGGCAAGGCGCCTTCTTCTCCGCGTGTCCAAAGCCTGTAGCAAATGCCCGGCGCGACCCGGCCTGCGCGACCGCGTCTTTGCTCGGCTTCCGCGCGGCTGACGCGTTCTGTGACAAGGCGCGACATGCCGGAACCGGGATCAAACCTTGCGCGGCGTGCCCGACCTGCATCGACAACCACGCGTACATCTTCAATCGTCAAGGAAGTTTCTGCGATCGAAGTTGCCAGCACGACTTTGCGCCCTGTTTTGGCGGGGCGAATAGCGGCGCGTTGTGCGCCCATTTCCATCGCGCCAAACAGCGTATGGATGTGAAATTCATCGGATAAATTCAAGTGGGCTGAGGTGCGTCGAATTTCGCCTTCGCCGGGCAAGAATACCAATATGCCGCCTTCTGTTTGCGCGGCGGCCTGTTCAATCAACCGCGCTGTCGCCAACTCGATCCTGTCGCGTTTTCCAAGGGGGGCGTTAAGCCAGCGCGTCTCAACGGGAAAGGCACGCCCTTGTGAGACCACCACGGGGGCGTCCTCCAAAAGCGCGGCCACGGGACCAGCCTCCAGAGTCGCAGACATGACGATAATCTGCAAATCCTCGCGCAACGCCCCGCGCGCTTCCCACGCCAAGGCAAGGCCAAGATCGGCATTGAGGGAGCGTTCGTGAAACTCGTCAAAAATGAGAGCGCCAACGCCAGTAAGTTCCGGGTCTGACTGGATCATCCGGGTCAAAATCCCTTCCGTCACCACCTCAATCCGGGTGGATTTCCCGGTTTTTGCTTCGCCTCTAATGCGGTAGCCGACAGTGCGCCCTACCTCCTCTCCTAAGGTGTCTGCCATGCGCTCTGCGGCGGCGCGCGCGGCCAATCTGCGCGGCTCCAGCATGATAATTTTGCCAGCGACCTGATCCAGCAGCGCAAGCGGAACGCGCGTGGTTTTCCCGGCGCCCGGCGGCGCCATGAGCACAGCGCGCCCAGCCTCGGAAAGGCGCATCAAAAGCTCTGGAATGACATCATCAATGGGAAGCCGCATCATGGGCCAGTTATGCGCGCCACAGCCGCGCGCCACAAGAGCGCCAAACGGTCTGGCGCAATGCGCGTGTTGCGCGAAACCTTACGTCACGAACGGCGCCTGTGCGTTGACCCGATTGCGCGCAACGCCTTAGCCTTGCGCAAACCCCGCGCAAATCTGTTGCGGGCCGGGAGGAAAAAATGACCACCAAAATCACAGCCGGATCACGCCCATGGCACGCAAATTACGACGAGGGGGTTCGCGCTGATTATGCGCCAGAGGTCACAACGTGGACTGCCATGATGAACGAGGCTTTCGCCAAACATGGGGATGCATTGGCGATTGAATATTATGGTGATGAATACAGCTTTTCGCGCCTAAAAAGCTTGGTGGCGCAGGGGGCTGCGGCGCTTAAGGCTTTCGGGATCGAGAAAGGAGACCGGGTCGCTTTGCATTTGCCAAATTGCCCTTGGCATCCGATCTTTTTCTAC
Organism: Maritimibacter sp.; assembly: GCA_050633625.1. Taxonomy (GTDB): domain Bacteria; phylum Pseudomonadota; class Alphaproteobacteria; order Rhodobacterales; family Rhodobacteraceae; genus JBOEGW01. The sequence goes on from JBOEGW010000004.1 coordinate 165,100, forward strand.
GCGACTTTGGCGGCTGGTGGCGTGGTCACGCACCTTAGCCCGCTGGATGCGGACCGCGAGATTGCCCATAAAATGAAAGACAGCGGCGCAAAGCTCTGCATTACGCTAAGCACGCCCGAACTTGCCCGTCATTTTGAGGGATTGGTGGCGGATGGCACAGTGCCTCATCTTGTGCAATGTGATGATCCGATATCGGGGGCAGGGCGTGCATGCCCACTTGTTGGGGGCGCTCAAAGTCTTGAGGATTTTTGGGGCGCTCATGACGGCGCAACCTATGATCCGGTGCCAACTCAACCAAGCGACACGGCGCTGTTGCAATTTACGGGCGGCACCACCGGTTTGCCCAAAGCGGCCGTTTTGACGCAAGCGAACTTGGCGGCCTCTGTGTTGATGTACCACGAAAACTCGACAGGGGAGCCGGCGACTGCGCCGGGCGCGCGCAGCCTCGTTTATTCGCCCCTCTTTCACATTATGGGGTTGGTCACGGCCTTGATGAAACGGACCTATGAAGGGGGCATTGTACACCTGCGTTTGCGGTTTGATCCGGTCGCGGCGCTTAAGGAGATTGAGGAAAAGGGGATCGCGTCGATGGGCGGGGTGCCGACCACATGGATCGCCCTATTGCAGGTTCCCGGTGCGCGCGCAGAACAATTCAAGTCGCTCTCTTTTGTGTCCTCTGGCGGTGCGCCGATGCCTGTCGAAGTGTTCAATCGGGTGAAGGCGATGACGGGGCTGAAGGTGCGCGGCGGTTGGGGCATGACCGAGACCTGCGCGGGCGGAACTCTTATTCCGCGCGATATGCCCGAGGACAAGGTTGGCACCATCGGAATTCCACTTCCGGCATGCGACATGAAAATCGTAGATATCGAAGATCACACCCGGGAGTTGGGTATTGGGGAAACCGGTGAGATCGCCGTACGCGGTCCCCATGTGACGTCTGAGTATTGGCAAAACCCCGGCGCGACGGCGGAGTCGATTTTTGAGGGGTGGTTGCTGACAGGTGATGTTGGATACATGGACGAGGATGGTTATTTCTTCTTAGTGGATCGCAAGAAAGACCTGATCTTGTCAGGCGGGTTCAACGTGTATCCTTTGGTGATCGAGAAGGCCGTTCACGAACATCCATCCGTGTCCGAGGCTATGGCGATCGGGGTGCCTGACGATTATCGCGGCGAAAGTGCGAAGGTGTTTGTCGCGTTGAATGCGGGCGCAGACCCTTTCACGCTTGAGGAGCTTCAAGCCTTTCTGGATGATAAACTTGGGCGCTATGAAATGCCCCGGTTCTTGGAATTTCGCGAGGAATTGCCGCATACATCGGTTGGGAAAGCGGACCGTAAGGCGCTCAAAGCGGAGATCGCGAAGGCCTAGCGCCGGATCAGGGTCACTGGCCCGTGGATCGTCTTCACGGACACCCTCGCAGGCTCCCAAGTTTCCCCGCGCCGGATGAATTCCACGGTGAACGGAAATCCACTCATTTTGGCCAGCTCAGCGGCGGTGTAGCCCTTGTGCCGTGCCGCGTGCCCTTTGCACACGAGTTGAGTTGCATTCTGAGAGTAAGGCGCAAGGCTCACATTCATTTCCCGCGTCCCGTCCCAAGTGCGCACTTTCGCGGCGCATCCCGCCGACACAGGCCGCGTCGCAAGCGCGAGGTAAAAGGCGCTCATCGGATCAATCCGACTGTCAGAATTGGCAAAGGTCAGGTTGACGTTGGAGGCGCGGTATCCGGTGTTCATGTCTTCGGAATACGCGTTTGATCTGATATTGGGAATTTGGCCACGCCCCTTTGCGCGCATCACATAGGCGACTTTGGCGATGATCCCGGCCACACCAGTCGTGCGAAATTTGCTCGTAACAGAATAGCCGCTTTCGCTGTGTGACGCTTGAAGCACCATCTGGCCCACCGGTATTCCGGACAGACGCACCTGAAAATTTGCGGTTTCCGCACAGGCGGGCGCTGCGATGAAGGTTAAAAAAGAAAAGACTACGCCTTTAAGAGATTTCAAAACGTTTCTCCTTTTCCTTGGTTACTGGCGAACGATTGTGACAGGCCCATGAAGGGTGCGCGCACGCCCGGAGATAAACACATAACTTTCGCCCTCGCGCTCGTATTGCGCGGTAAAATCATACGCTTTGAGCTGCCGGAGTTGTGCTGGCGAATAGCCCTTAAGCCGGACGAATTGTCCCTTGCAGATCAGGCGTTGCGGGCTTTTCATTTTTGTCGAAAGCGTAAAACGATGGGTTCGCTTCCCGTCAAAAACAACCTGATTGACCTTACACCCCGTATCGAACGTGCGCGGCTCCAACCCAACCAAGAGCGCCGTCAACGGGTCCATCCGCGCCCCTCCTTTTTTGAACGCCACAGTTTCGCGGCTTTCGCGCTCACCCGTGTTCATGTCTTCGCTATAATGAAGCGCACGAAATGCACCGTTTTTCATGTCCCCCCGCGCCTTCATTTCAAACGCGACCTTGCGCAGCGCCCCCACAAGGCCCTTGGTGCGAAACTGCGCTGACGCCGAATATCGACCATTCTTGAGCGTTTGCGAGACGTGCAAATTCCCGACAGGAACACCGTAAAGGCGCACCTCAAACTGATCGGCAAAACCGGGGGCTGGGATCAACAGCAATATGAGGGTTACAACAAGGGCAATAGGTCGCATCACGACTCCAATAGGTTTATGTCGAGTGTGGGCGCTGAACCATGTAAGGGCAAGTGATTGCGCCCTTCGTCTGGACAAGACGCGCGCCTTGGCTCATCAACGGGTGCGGTTGAGTATGACCCCGGGGGGCTTATGGATATTGGTGAACTCGCAGAGCGGATTTTGGCAGGGGAACGCCGGGCCTTGGCGCGCGCAATTACCCTTGTGGAAAGCGGGCGCGCGGATCATCGCGCAGAGGCAACAACCCTTCTGGAAAGACTAAAGTCAGCGCAGCGCAGCGCCTTGCGCATCGGCCTGTCGGGCACGCCCGGCGTTGGTAAATCCACCTTCATTGAAGCTTTCGGGATGATGCTGGCGGATCAAGGCATGAAAGTTGCTGTCTTGGCGGTTGATCCCTCCTCAGCACGCTCAGGCGGATCTATTCTGGGGGATAAAACCCGTATGGAACGCCTGTCGCGCCACCCAAACGCCTTCATCCGCCCTTCGCCGTCGCAAACCCAACTTGGTGGTGTGGCGCGGCGCACGCGCGAGGCTGTGGCCCTTTGCGAAGCTGCCGGATTTGACGTTGTGTTGATTGAAACAGTGGGGGTCGGTCAATCCGAAACCATGGTCGCGGAAATGGCGGATCTGTTCTTGCTGTTGCTTGCGCCCGCGGGGGGCGACGAGCTGCAAGGCGTCAAGCGCGGCATCATGGAAATGGCGGATATTATCCTTGTGAACAAGGCGGATGGCGAGCTGAAATCGACAGCCACCCGCACCTGCGCGGACTACTCTGGCGCCCTGCGGCTTTTGCGCAAACGCCCCCAAGACCCCGACGGCTATCCCTGCGCCAAAATGGTTTCGGCGGTGACACATGATGGGTTAACGGATGCTTGGGAGGCGATGGACCTTCTCGCAAAATGGCGCAAAGACACAGGCCATTGGGACAGGCGGCGCGCAGAGCAGGCCCGGCATTGGTTCTTGGAAGATGTGCGCGCAGGACTGTTGGCTCGGCTTGAAACAGACGACCAAATTCGTGAAACAGTCGCCGCCTTAGGCGCGCAAGTCGCCGCCGGGGATCTGTCACCAACCGCCGCCGCTGATCAAATGCTGGCACGTCTCAAAAGCTGAACCACCACAAATGCCCTTTGGCACCAGAAAATATGACATGCGCGCCGCATGATGAGTGCGCTTTTTGGGTTTCACTGTTCCTAAATATCCCCGCCGGAGGCCCTTTTGGCGCCCCACCCCCGCGTGCACAACGGCTAGACCTTCCGCGTCGATCCGTTAGGTTGGGGCCATGTTCAAACCCCTTATCCTCTGGTTTCTGCGCTGGACCACCAACCTCATTGACCCCTACGCGCCGGCCAAGGGCGCGCCACCCCAAACGCTCATAGCCTTCGTGCGTTGGTGCCTCGCTGGCGCTTGGCCGGTGATCATCGTCGCAGCTTTGATTTCGGCCTTTGCGGGGTTTTTTGAAACCGGCGCCGCCTATATTCTTGGCCTGATTACGGATCGCGCGATTGCCTCGGGTCCAGAGGCGTTTTTTACAACCGCCAATATTGGCCTGTTTGCCCTAGGTCTAGGCTTTTTCTTGGTCCTGCGCCCCCTTGCCTTTGCGGCGTCTAACGCCTCCACCTCGCTCGCGATTGCCCCTTCGGTTGCCCCGATGATTATGGCGCGGCTGCACCGCTGGATGTTGGATCAATCAGTTGATTTCTTTGACAATGATTTCGCCGGGCGTTTGGCACAGAAACAGGCGCAGACCTCAAATGCGCTTACGGATCTGACGATCGAAAGCATCAATGTGGTCGCATTTGCGATCGCTTCCCTTGTGGGCACCTTGGCGATCATTACTGCGATTGATCTGCGGCTATCGGTGTTGTTTGCCGCATGGTTGGTGCTCTATGGGGCGCTCATCCGCTACTTTTTGCCCCGCGTGCGTTTGCGGGCCAAAGCACGGGCCGGAGCACGGGCGGTGGTGACTGGGCAGGTCGTTGATACGATTAGCAATATGCGCACCGTAAAGCTCTTTGCTGGCGATGGGTTTGAGGATCGCGCCGCGCTGGATGCGGTGGATCGATACCGCGCGAAAATGATCGGATTTGGAGCGCTGTCCGCCGGGTTCCGTTTGTCGCTTATGGCCGTTGCTGGGCTGCTGCCGGTGCTGCTCACTGGCGGCGCGATGCTCGCATGGGCGCATGGCAGCGCCAGCACAGGAGACATTGTGGCGGCGGGCGTTGTGGGGGTGCGGGTCGCGCAAATGACGGGCTGGGTGAGCTTTTCCTTGATGGGGATGTATCGAAGCATTGGCGAGGTTGAGGACGGAATGCGGACGCTGACCCCGGACTTGCGCTTGCGCGACAGTGACGACGCCCAACCGCTTCACATCACCAAAGGCGGCGTGCACTTTGATAAGGTGAGCTTCGCCTATGGCAAACGCTCTGGCGGCGTGTCAGGGGTCGAGTTGCAACTTCGTCCCGGTGAGAAACTTGGGCTTGTTGGCGCATCAGGCGCCGGGAAATCGACCCTCGTAAGCCTGCTTATGCGCCTGTACGACCCAGAAAGCGGGCGCATCTTGATTGATGATCAAGACATTGCACAGGTCACGCAAATCAGCCTGCGCAGCCAGATCGGCATGGTCACCCAAGACACCGCCATGTTCAATCGCTCAGCGCGTGACAACATCCTTTATGGCCGCCCGGAGGCTGATGAGGCGGCGCTGATGAAAGCTGCGCAAAATGCGCGGGCGCTTGAGTTCATTGAAGGACTGGAAGACCAAGAAGGACGACGCGGGTTTGATGCGCATTTGGGGGAGCGCGGTGTGAAGCTCTCAGGAGGGCAACGCCAACGAATCGCGATTGCCCGTGCTATGCTCAAGAATGCTCCGATCTTGGTATTGGACGAGGCGACGTCAGCGCTCGACAGCCATGTGGAGGCCGATATCCAAGACACGCTTTATGAACTGATGGAGGGCAAAACAGTGATCGCGATCGCGCATCGCCTCTCCACAATTGCGCATATGGATCGGATTATCGTTTTGGCGGATGGCAAAATCGCTGAGTCAGGCACACATGCGGATTTGGTCGCTTCGCAAGGGCTATATGCCGGGCTTTGGGCGCGCCAATCTGGTGGATTTCTGGGCGAAAACTAGGGCGTTATCCGCCGATGAAAACGTCTCCCGACCCTGCATTTGCCGAGCCACCACAGTCAATCCCGTCGCCAACACGCCCTGCTGGCTTTCCGTTGATGTTCACGGTGCCTGAGCCGCCCGAAAGCGTGCGCCCATGCGGGGGCGCAGGGCAGGTTGGGCAAGCATGTGGCGCGTAGCTATCGCCTTTGCGCACCACACCGATACCGTTCACAAATACATCTCCAGACGCACTGATTGCGGGGCTTGGTGGGAAGTGGCAGCCGTGTCCGGTGCCGATATCCCCTTGGCGCGTTGCTGCAGGCATAATTCATTCCTTTTTAAATACATTCCTAGAATATCGTGAAACGATTGGATTGGCAAATGCGCGCAAAGTGGTCGCCAGCGCGCATGCGTACAAACCGCAAGCCGCTACACAACCTTTGCATACCGGCCTGTTCCATCGCGCAATAGGTCGACCTCATGGCTTATCGGCGCGACTGTCGGCGGATTTTGACTTATGCCCTCTGCGGTGGGCGATTGCCGTTAAACCTCAGAAAAATGCGCGCTAACATGAGGCAGAAGGCAATTTCCGCCTTCGGGATTGCACCCTTCGGGGTCGGATTTAATCCCATCACACTCAAAGGAGACAGTCATGTTTTCGAAAACCATTCTGACAAGTTCACTTGTTCTCTCCCTTTCCTCGTTTGCCGCGTTTGCGCAATCGCTGCCCGCCGCGCCCGGTGATCTCAATCTATACGCTGGGCCAGGCAAAGGGTTCACCGTTCTTGAGGTCATCCCTGCGAATGCGCCGCTTAATCTGAAGGGCTGCCTGCCGACAGGGGATTGGTGCGCGGTGTCGATGCCAATTGAAGACGGCTGGATTTATTCACCGGCTGCGGCGAGCAAAACCAAAGTGCTCACCGCGCCGGAATTTGGCCCAGCAGATTGAATAGATGCTAAAAAGGGAGGCGTGGCGCGATAGCCCGCCTCCCCAGCACTTCTGAGAAGAAGTTCAGCACCGCCATTCCCATCCTCCTCCAACTGGCCGGCCATGACCCATGAGGTTCGGCTTTCAGTGTTCTCTAAATATTCCGGGGGTTTGGGGGCAGAGCCCCCATGCACGCTTTGATCGCATTCCTATCGACATGGCGTTTGGAAATCGGGGTGTTTAAAGCTTGTTCCACTCTTGCGATCAGAGACCTAAGCATCATCTTGTCGCCGTCCCTAATGAGAGAAGACGATAAGTGCGCGCATGACTCAGGACAGGGTGCAATAGCGGGGCGCAATAAATGAGCAGCGTTTTTAGGGGCCGACTCACTTGACGCGCTGCGCAAAACCTCCTAAATCCCGCGAACGGAATTTTGGGCGCTGCCTTTGCGGCGTCTATTTGTGTTGACAGGCAAGGCCGGGAGCCGCGCGAAGGTGCGCTTCGGAACCAGCCCGCTAAATGAGGATAAGCCCATGTCGCGCGTCTGCGAATTGACTGCTAAAGGCCCGATGACTGGCAACAACGTCAGCCACGCCAAAAACCGCACTCGTCGTCGGTTTCTGCCAAACCTGAACGATGTTTCGCTTCAGTCCGAAACACTCGGTCGCACCATCAAGCTGCGGATCTCTGCTGCTGCGTTGCGCACAGTTGATCACCGCGGTGGTCTGGATCAGTTCTTGGCAAAAGCCAAAGACGCTGAGCTTTCGGCTCGTGCGCTGAAAATCAAAAAAGAGATCGCCAAGGCACAAGCCGCCGCGTAATCGCTTTTTGATCCTACGAATTTGACGGCCTCGCCTTTGTGGTGGGGCCGTTTTTCTATGTGTCGATTGCGCGCATCTTTTCGCTTCTGTCTTGAAGCCAATGAAGCCGGGCGATAGGTCTTCATTATGCGTGGATTGGTCGCCTATATTTTGAGCCTTGTGCTGACCCTGTCGGGTTTTGCCCTCGCGGAGGCGCGCGGCACGCATCATGATCTGAGGGATCAGATCGTGATTTGTACGGGTGTTGGCCTCAAGACCATTTCGATTGGCCCTGACGGCACACCGATGCAAACAATTGAGCTTTGCCCTGACGGCTATTCCATACTGTCTGATGGGCAAGGAGTGGTGCGTCTTGAGGCTCCGGCTCTGCGTCTTCTTGGGGGCGTGACAGGGCAACAGGTCGCCGCATTGTTGAGCCGGAATGAACTTGTGCCCTCCGCCCGTGGGCCTCCGCTCGTTTCCTGATTTTTCACACTTTATGATATGAAAAATACGCCATTTCTGGACGGGTGCGCCCGCCGATTGGCACATAGGAGATACCTAATGTTGAAGACGACCCTTTTTGCGCTCGCGGTGAGTGCTGTTGCTGTCCCTGCCTTTGCTGACATCACAATTTCTGACGCCTATGCGCGCTCCTCCGGGATGATGGCCAAGGCGGGGGCGGCGTTTTTTGTGATCGAAAACACCAGCGACGCTGATGACCGCCTTCTCTCGGTGACGTCTGACGCTGCGGACCGTGTTGAGTTGCATACCCATTTGGAGGGCGACAATGGCGTTATGCGGATGGTCGAAGTTGAGGATGGGTTTCCGGTTCCCGCCGGAGGCACGCATGCTTTGGCGCGCGGCGGCGACCATGTGATGTTCATGGGTTTGACGGCACCTTTTGAGCAGGGCAAGACCCTGTCTGTGACGCTAAATTTTGAGAAGGCAGGTGAAATGGTTGTAGAAATCCCCGTTGATCTGGAGCGCAAAGGCGCGATGGAGGGGGGTGGTGCGAAAATGGACCACATCGGACAGGGCCATGGAGATATGGATCACGGCAACATGGATGACGCAAAATCCGCTCACTAAGGGTGCATCTGCTCAGGGGGCGCTTGCTCTTGGGGGGGCGCCTGCTGCGCAGGCGTGCCTCCGGCGGGGATATTTATAAAACAGTGAAGGGGGCCATGTGTTGCCCTTTTCCACCCGTCCCGCTACCCCTTGGAAAACTTTGGGAGCGGTTTGATGAGAACGCCTATACATCTTTGGCTTGTGGTTTGTGTGGCGACGGTGTGGGTCTTTTTGCGCGGATTGACTTTTGCGTTGCGCTACACGGATGGGTTCCAGGACATCGCTCTGCGCGCGCCTGATGTGTTCGGATATTTCTCGACCTTGCCGCTTTGGTTGCAAGTGATCATGGCTGTGGAAATTATAGCGGGGGCGGTGTTCGTGATCCTGTTGATCCGGCGCCGCGCAGGTGCGTTGCGGGCGGCTGAGGGGATGTTTTTGACGTTGCTGTTTGCGCAGATTCACCAAGCGGTGAGCTTGCCTGCGCGGGTTCTGAGTGTGCAGGGGATCGTTTCATTCGGCATTGGGCTGCTCTTGGTGGCGGGATTTTACATGTATGCGCGGCGACAAATTCGGCGTGGTGTTTTGACATGAGTAGGGTGCTGTTTGTTTGTCTTGGTAATATTTGCCGTTCGCCTTCGGCAGAAGGTGTGTTTCGTGCGATGGGCGGTGCGGCGCATGACATCGACAGTGCTGGCACCTCTGGTTGGCACAGCGGTGAGGCGCCTTATGGACCGATGCAGGACGCGGCGCGGGCGCGGGGGTATGCGTTGGAAGGGCTGCGCGCGCGCCAGTTTTCTGCGCGTGATTTCGACGATTTTGATCTGATCATTGCGATGGATCGTGACAATCTTGAGGCCATCGAATCCGTCCGCCCTGCGGGGGCGAGAACGCCCGTTTCGCTCTTTACGGATTATGCGCCGGAAACCGGCATGGATCATGTGCCGGACCCTTATTATACGCGGGATTTCGACGGCGTATTGTCGCTGATTGAGGTCTGTTCGCGCGGGTTATTGGCGGCGCTTGAGCCGCGCATTTAGCTTAGCCGCAGTGTTTATGCGCTGTTGCGCCAAACGACTTCCATTTTTCCCAAAACACTTCATCGCCGCCATGATCGGATTGTCTTGTTTCCTGGCTCTTGTGGGGGTCTGCAAAGAATTTCGCGCCTTTGCGCTGTTCCGTTCCGGAGAGCACTTGATCTGCAACGCTTTGAATACACGAGCATAATTCTCGTGAGGCAGCGCGGCGTCCGCCGCTAAGGCAGGCGCGTTCAATCGCAGATCCAGCCTGCACCGGGGTCGGCAAAGCGGGAATGGTGACGGCTGTCAACAGGGCGGCAAAGAGCAGTTTCGTCATGAGTGTGTCCGAGTCAAACTTAGCGATCCGTTCAATAGCACAGTTTTTGCCAGGCTCAAATGCGCTGTGTCGTGGCGCATGTGTCCTTTTCGGCCTTGCTGTTTGCTGGCGTGGGCGAAGGTTAAGCGTGGACCCAATGGGCAGCAATGGGTTAGACAGGTCCAAGACATGCAGGGCTGGCGCAGATTAGTCCGCTGTGTAAGGGGCTTAGGCAGGAGAGGGCGGGGCAGGGAATGACGCCCGAGACTGGAAGACTTCGGCGGCTTGGACGCTGGAATGCCGTGAAGGCAGGGATGCTGGTGGCGGTGCTGGCAAGCTGTTCCGTGGCGGTGAGCACCTCGCCGTTTGGGCCGCGTCCTGCTGATCTTGTGCGACAAATGGAGCCGGGACCGCTGCGCGACAAGCTTGCGTCCTGTTTGGGGCAACCTTTGCGCCGGTCAGCGTTTTCGATGGGGCATCGAGGTGCGCCGATGATGTACCCGGAGCACTCTGAGGAAGGCAATCGCGCCGCAGCAGCCATGGGGGCTGGGTCGTTGGACTGCGATGTTGTGTTTACGCGTGATCACGAGCTGATCTGCCGCCATGCGCAGGACGATTTGCACATGACCACCAATATTTTGGCCACGCCTTTGGCGGCCAAATGTTCGGGGCGGACAGATCAAGGGCTGACGCAGTGCAATGCGGCGGACATTTCGCTTGCCGAATTCAAAACCCTAAAGGCCCGGATGCTTGGGGCGTTCGGGAAAGTCACGCGGTTGTCCGATTTTCTGGATAAACACAGCCGTTGGGAGACGTACCGCGCCTCTGTGGATGGCGGAACGGTGATGAGCCATGCTGATTTTATTGCGCTGACACAAGAGCTTGGGCTGACCTATACGCCGGAACTCAAGGCGCCGACCGTGGCGATGCCTCACAATGGATTTACAAGTGACGCCTATGTGCAAAAACTGGTGAACGCCTATAAAACTGCGGGAATTTCGGCGCGACAGGTGCGGATCCAGACATTTGATTTGTCGGTGATTGCGTATTTGAATGACCACGAGCCGGCGTTTGGGGCGGGGGCGATTTATTTGGATGGGCGCGTGATTGGTGCGCTGCAAGACGGCCCGAAACTGCTGCCAGATCGCCCAGAGACCTTCCGCCCGACAATGCAAGCTTTGGCGGATCAGGGCTTGCGCGCGATTGCGCCGCCGATCTGGGCTTTGGTGACGCTTGACGGCGAGAAAATTGTGCCGACCCCTTATGCTGTGGCCGCTAAGGCGGCAGGGCTTGAGATTTATACCTGGACGTTGGAGCGAACCTATCCGATGGGGCTTGGGTCCGGGTGGTATTTTCACACGGTGATTGATGGAACGTGGAGCGAGGGCGACTATTTTGAGGTGCTTGACGTTCTGGCCAAAGATGTTGGGATTTCGGGAATTTTCTCTGACTGGCCAGCGACGTCGACGTTTTATGCGAATTGTATGGGGCTTTAGGGGATGTTCAACGCGGCGCTGCCGCTCGCACCGTGTATCTCGTGGGGGCGCGGCCCCACACCACGTCAGCCCGTGGGGGCGCTGCCCCCACACCCCCGAGGTATTTAGAAAACAAGGAAGGGGCGGGGTGAAACCTGTCTGACGTGCTGTTTTGTTTGACCGGTTTGGGATCCCGTTTGAGGGTTGCGATTGGCGCGGTGCGACCTGTGGCGGTGGTCTCTTGGAAGCGCATGTGTTTCCTTTTGATCATCCACCATTGACCAAACCCCAAAACCCCTACATATCCCAATTATGACTGACCTTGACCACATCCGAAATTTCTCCATCGTCGCCCATATCGACCATGGCAAATCCACGCTCGCTGACCGCTTGATCCAAGAGACCAAGACGGTGGCTGATCGTGACATGAAGGCGCAGATGCTCGACAATATGGACATCGAGCGCGAGCGTGGCATCACCATCAAGGCGCAGACTGTGCGGATTGAGTATGAGGCGGAGAATGGCGAGACTTATGTGCTCAACCTGATCGACACGCCGGGCCACGTCGATTTCGCTTATGAGGTGTCGCGCTCGATGCGGGCTGTTGAGGGGTCGTTGTTGGTTGTCGACAGCACGCAAGGCGTTGAGGCGCAGACTTTGGCGAATGTGTATCACGCCATTGATGCGGACCACGAAATCGTGCCTGTGCTCAATAAGATTGACCTGCCCGCCACCGATTGTGACCGGGTTGCTGAACAGATCGAGGATGTGATTGGCATTGACGCATCTGGCGCGATCCGAGTGTCTGCTAAATCCGGCATCGGTATCCATGAAACGCTAGAAGCCATTGTGCATCAACTTCCCGCCCCCACGGGCACCCGCGATGCGCCGTTGAAGGCGATGTTGGTGGATTCCTGGTATGACAGTTATCTCGGGGTTGTTGTGCTTGTGCGCATCATGGACGGGGAGCTACGCAAGGGGGATCGGATTCGGATGATCCAAACCGATGCGACATATCCGGTTGATCGGATTGGTGTTTTTCGCCCTGATATGCAATCCGTCGATGTGCTTGGGCCGGGTGAAATCGGTTTTCTGACAGCCTCGATCAAACAAGTGCGCGACACTAAGGTGGGGGATACGATCACCACCGAGAAAAAGGGGTGTGAGACGCCGCTTGCGGGCTTTAAGCCCTCGCAGCCTGTGGTCTTTTGTGGGCTATTCCCGGTTGACAGTGCCGAGTTTGAGGATTTGCGTGACGCGATTGAAAAGCTCGCTCTGAATGATGCGTCCTTCAGCTATGAAATGGAAACCTCCGCCGCGCTTGGCTTTGGTTTTCGATGCGGTTTTCTTGGATTGTTGCACCTTGAGGTCATCCGCGACCGGATTGAGCGCGAATACAATATCGAGCTGATCACAACCGCGCCCTCCGTTGTGTACCATGTCTATATGAAAGACGGCACGATGCAGGAGCTTCATAACCCTGCGGATATGCCTGATATGACGCATGTTGACCATTTGGAGGAGCCGCGCATCAAGGCGACGATCCTTGTTCCAGATGAATATCTGGGTGATGTGCTCAAGCTCTGTCAGGACCGGCGCGGCATTCAAAATGACCTGACATATGCCGGGTCGCGGGCGATGGTTGTCTATGATCTGCCACTCAATGAGGTTGTGTTTGATTTTTATGACCGGCTGAAATCCGTGACCAAAGGCTATGCGTCCTTTGATTATCATATGACGGGGTATCGCGAGGATAACCTTGTGAAAATGTCGGTGCTTGTAAACGATGAACCTGTTGATGCGCTGTCGATGATGGTGCACCGGGACCGTGCCGAATTGCGCGGGCGGGCGATGTGCGAGAAACTCAAGGACTTGATCCCGCGCCACATGTTCAAAATCCCGATCCAAGCGGCGATTGGCGGCAAGGTTATCGCACGCGAAACGCTCTCGGCGCTGCGCAAGGACGTGACGGCGAAATGTTATGGCGGTGATGCGACCCGGAAGAAAAAACTGCTGGAGAAGCAGAAAGCCGGGAAGAAGAAAATGCGCCAGTTCGGGAAAGTGGATATCCCGCAGGAGGCTTTTATTTCTGCCCTTAAAATGGACAGCTAACTGTAGATTTTAAGTGGCGGTAGGCGGAAACGTTTGGCGCAGCCAAATGTGTGCCCCAATGGCTGGCAGGTGTAATGCCCGCAATGCACCGAGAAGCACACCCATGAACAAGGACGTGTCGTAGAACAGCTAAGGCTGTCGATTCAGGCGGAAAGTACGCAGTGCGCAAAAGTGGGTTTTCAAAGAGAACCTGCGGGCACCGCTGCTGACAGGTGTATTGCTTGCAATGCTCCGAGAAGTACCCTGTGGAGCATGAGCGATGATTACTTAGCTTGAAGACATGGTGGGTTCTGTCTGCTGCGCAGAGCATCAGACGCGCCTGACCCGACTATCGAACCGAAAGTTCGTCAATGACGGAGGCACGCCTTGGCGTGACGGGGAGAGTGCATTCGCAGTGTCATTCTCTAAATCACCTTAGGCCGATGCTCTTGAGATAATTCGCTGACCACATGCTAACCAAGATCGCCCACCCAAAGTCCGGCGCGATGCCACCGCCACCGCGGCTCCCGACGCGCCCAATGTTCGGGTTCGCCGCCGCGGCGTCTCGTCGTCTTGCGTCTGGGCCGCAATCCGTCCCATCGTCCCCTTCATGACGCGCCTTATTCTCTTTCTTGGCACAATGATTGGCTCGACACTTGCTTTCGCGTTTGTCGTGGCGGCTCTGGTGTTTGGAGTAACGGGGGTGTGGCCGCTGCTGGGGGCGGCGCTGGCTGGCTATGACATGGCGTGGCCCATCGCCTATGAGATCGGGAAACATATTCGATAAGAAGCATGACTTACATCAAGGACAGAGACGTGTCTGGGTCGCATGTTGTGCTCGAACGCGCGACCTAATTGGAGAGAAACATGTTCCTGATTGCAGCCTTATATTCCATGGTCGGTACCACCCTCGCAGGTATCCTCATCGTTCTATCCCTGACCATGGGTTTCACTACTTTGATGCCAATTGTTTATGCCGCAATCGCTGGGTTTCTGATCGCGATTCCGGTTGTTTGGATTGTAGCAGCCAAAATCCGCGCCGCTTAGCCACGCAACATGGGTTGAACGCATTGGGGCCTCGCGGTATTCGAAACCCAGCGGTCCCTTAGCTCAACTGGATAGAGCAGCTGACTTCTAATCAGCAGGTTGAGGGTTCGAGTCCTTCAGGGATCGCCAGTTTGCGCTTTGGGGTATCGGGAGCTATCAGCGCTTTTCGCAGCTTTGCTTTTGATCTGGGCAGAATTGCCCGCCAAATCGACAAAAGCTGCCTGTTTTTTTGGCGGAACACACAATTCGTGGGCCTGTGTTCCTAGATTGCATTGCATTGCGGCAAGGCCTCTTTAGGGTCGATCCATGAGGAAAAACACACCCTATTTCAGTGAGATGCACAACGCCGGCGCGGCGCGTTACCCGTATGAAGACTATGACAGGTGGTTTTCCGGGCAAAACGACGAGCGGCTCGCCAAAAAATCCCATGAGGCCGAAGCGTTTTTCCGCCGTACTGGCATTACGTTTAATGTTTATGGGCAGACCGAGGCGGAAGAGCGTCTGATCCCGTTTGATCTTGTACCCCGAATTTTGTCAGCCCGCGAATGGGGCAAGTTATCGGCAGGTATTGAACAGCGGGTCTATGCGATCAATGCGTTTTTGCATGACATCTATAATCGCCAGGAAATCTTGCGTGCCGGGGTTCTTCCGGTTGATTTAATTGCGAAAAACGAAGCCTTTTTGCCGCAAATGATCGGCTTCGTTCCGCCCGGTGGTGTCTATACTCATATTGTGGGCACCGATATTGTGCGCACGGGTGAAGACGAATTCTATGTGCTTGAGGACAACGCACGCACCCCCTCCGGGGTGAGCTATATGCTCGAAAATCGCGAAACCATGCTTCAAATGTTCCCCGAGCTGTTCAGCTCCATTCGGGTTCAGCCGGTGAGCGATTATCCCAAAAACCTGCGCCGCTCTCTTGAGGCCTGTGCGCCTGCCTCATGTCAGGGGCGACCTCGGATCGCGATCCTGACGCCGGGTATCCATAACTCTGCGTATTTTGAACATAGTTTTCTCGCGGACCAGATGGGCGTTGAACTTGTGGAGGGGCATGATCTGAGGGTGGTGGACGGCCATATCGCCATGCGAACCACGCAAGGATACAGACGTATTGACGTCATATATCGCCGGGTCGACGACGACTACCTTGATCCGTTGACCTTCAACAAAAGCTCGCTTCTTGGTGTTCCTGGCATCATGGACGTGTACCGCGCTGGCAATATTACAATCGCAAACGCACCGGGCACCGGGGTTGCGGATGATAAGGCGGTCTACAGTTACCTGCCTGACATCATTAAGTTTTACACGGGCGAACCTGCGATCCTGAAGAACGTAGAAACCTATCGCTGTTCGGAGCCTGACGCTTTGAAATATGTGCTGGATAACCTAGCGGATCTTGTCGTGAAGGAAGTTCATGGTTCAGGCGGCTACGGCATGCTTGTTGGCCCAGCCGCCAGCAAGAAAGAGATTGCTGCCTTCGCGGACAAGCTGCGCGCGCGGCCTAACAACTATATCGCTCAGCCCACTTTGGCGCTCTCTACAGTGCCGATTTTCTCTGAGAGGGGCTTGTCGCCTCGCCACGTCGATTTTCGGCCTTTCGCGCTGGTGTCGCCAAAAGGCGTGAATATTGCGCCGGGTGGTTTGACCCGCGTGGCAATGCAAGAAGGGTCGTTGGTTGTGAACTCCAGCCAAGGCGGCGGCACCAAAGACACTTGGGTATTGGAAGACTGACATGCTGGGAAAAACCGCAGGTGGGCTATATTGGATGTTTCGCTCACTTGAGCGCGTGGAAAACACAGCACGGTTGGTCGAGGCAGGGTTTCGGATCGCTCTGACCCGCTCTACCAATGCCGCTGCCGAATGGCGCTCGGTGATTGAAACCTTGGCCGTGCAACCGGCATATGAGGCGGCGCATGGGTCATATGACAGTGCGCAAGTCGTCGATTTTTTGCTGCGCGACAAGTCCAATTCAAGTTCCGTCCTGTCGATCATGAAATCCGCAAGAGACAATGCGCGGATGGTGCGCACAGCGCTCACAACCGAAGTCTGGTCCGCTGTGAACGACACGTCCTTGTTGTTCAATGACTTGTTGAAAGAGCCAATTGAAGTGACCGAATTGCCCAATGTTTTGGCGACGATCCGCCAGCAATCTGGGCTGGTGCGCGGGGCGCTTTATGGGACGATGTTGCGCAACGACACCTATGACTTCTGCCGTCTTGGCACCTTCATTGAGCGCATGGACAACACGGCGCGTATCATTGATGTGAAGTACTATTCATTATTACCCTCGCCTTCGCTCATCGGCAGCCGGCTGGATAACGTCCAATGGGAGACAATTTTGCGATCTGTCTCGGCGCATCGCTCCTTTCGCTGGGCTGTAGAGGGTGATTTTACCGCCCCTGCGATTGCCGAATTCCTGATCCTTGATCGTCGTATGCCGCGCTCTTTAGCGTTCAGCGCTGGGCAGGTTGTCGATTGCTTGTCGCGTTTGGCCGAGGAATACGGCACGCGCCAAAAGAGCCATTATATGGCGGATGAGCTGCGCGCGAAATTTATCGACCGTGACATTGACGCGATTTTCAACCAAGGTCTTCACGAGTTTGTAAGCGATATTATTGAGAGCACAGCGGCGCTCGCTAACGAGATTGAAATAAATCATAGGTTCATTGCTTAGATGGAACTTAAAATTCACCACGCGACCGAGTATGCTTATAGCGCACCCGTTGATTACGCTTTGCAAAAAGTGCGCCTTATGCCGTTGTCATCTCCTGTCCAGGCGGTTCAAGAGTGGTCGATTGAATTGTCGGGCGGCAAGGTGGAAGCAAGTTACGTCGATCACTACGGCAACCACGTTGATCTTGTCAGTCTTGAGCCGGGCGCGGAGGTTTTACGGATCAGTGCGCATGGCACAGTCACAACGCTCGATGGTTCCGGCGTGTTTGGCGCACATGCGGGGCGCGCTCCCTTGTGGCATTTCGTGCAACCAACGCTGATGACACAAGCGGGCGATGCCATCAAAGCTCTGCCCCGCATTATGGGCGATCGAGAGCACCGTGTGCGCGACCTTCATGATCTTTCTGCCGCGATCTTAAAGGCGCTGCCCTATCAGTTGGGCGGCACAACTGTCGACACCCCCGCCGAAACCGCCCTTCAGGGCAATCATGGCGTGTGCCAGGATCATGCGCAGATATTTGTTTCCGCCGCGCGCCTGTCCGGTCTGCCCGCGCGCTACGTCAGCGGGTACCTCATGATCAACGACCAGATCGACCAAGAGGCGAGTCATGCCTGGGCGGAGGCCTATGTCGAGGGATTGGGTTGGGTTGGCTTTGATGTGTCAAACGGTGTGTCGCCAGATGAAAAATATGTGCGTATCGCCGTTGGGCGTGATGCGCGGGATGCGGCGCCGATCGAAGGGTTACGCATGGGAATGGCTGACGAAACGCTCATGGTATCTTTACAAGTCCAGCAGTAGAATCGGGATGTTGATTCCGAATGGAAATTAGAAAATGACATACTGTGTTGGGATGCGGCTTGACCGCGGATTGGTGTTTATGTCCGACACGCGCACCAGCGCGGGTGTCGATAACTTTGCTGTGAGCAAGAAAATGTTCTCCTGGGAGATTGCGGGCGAGCGCGCCATCACGATCATGACAGCGGGCAACCTAGCCACCACGCAATCGGTCATCAGCCTGCTCGAAGAACGGTCTGTCCTTGGTGAAGATCGCGACCCGAGCATCCTGCGCCTGCCAACCATGTTTCAAGTTGCTCGCCTTGTCGGGGAAACGCTGCGTGAGGTGATCAGCGGCTCATCTGGGGCGGGGCAGCTGGCTGAGGATCAATTTGGCGCATCCATCATCGTTGGCGGCCAAATTCAGGGCGGAAAACCTACGATTTTCATGATCTACCCAGAAGGAAACTTCATCGAAATCACAGATGACACCCCGTTTTTCCAAATCGGGGAAACCAAATACGGCAAACCAATACTGGTGCGCGCATATGACTCGACTATGGACTTCGCAGATGCAATCAAATTGCTCCTGGTGTCCTTTGACTCAACCGTGAAATCCAACCTTTCGGTTGGGCTGCCGTTTGATTTCCAGATCTATGAAAATGACTCCTTTTGTGTGACCCGCAGCAAACGCATCAACGCAGATGACCCCATCTACCAAACGATCTCGACAGGGTGGGGGGACGCGCTGCGCGACGCTTTCCAAAAACTTCCGACCTACAACCTCTGAGCACCCAAGCGGACATTCACAGGCCCACCAAAAAAGGACGCCACCCCGGCGCCCTCTTCCTTGTTTTCCAAATACCTTGCGGGGGTCAGGGGGTGCAAAACCCCCTGCATCCTAGCTCTTGAGCATGATCACGTTGCGTTTGTCCGCGCCGGATTTTGTCGACTCAATCGCTTCGTTGATTTGTTCCAACGAAAAGCGGTTCGAAATCAGCTCATCCAACTTCAAACGGCCTTGTTCATAGAGATCCACCATCCAGGGAATATCGCGTGAAATCACTGTATCGCCCATCATGGTGCCGAGGATCCCTTGGCTCGCGTTGGCCATGCCAAGTGGCGAATAGGTCGCTTTATCCGTCGCATGGGGCAAGCCAACCATGATCACATTGCCACCGGGCGCAAGGTAGCGCGGGGCCGCATCATAGACGGGCGCAATGCCCACAGTGACCAAGACCGCATCCGCGCCGCGCCCGCCACCAAGCTTGCGGGCAATCGACCAGGGCTTCGCCTCGGAGGCCAAAACGCCGTGTGTCGCGCCGAAATCTTTCGCCATTTCCAGCTTTTCTTCGCTCATATCCACCGCGATAATCTTCGCCGCACCTGCAATCCGCGCGCCTTGGATCGCGTTCAGCCCAACGCCGCCCGCACCGATCACAACCACTGTTTGACCAGGGCGCACCTTGGCAACATTGACCGCAGAGCCAACCCCAGTAATCACGCCGCAGGCCAGCAGGGCGGCGCTGTCCATCGGCATTGTCTCTGGAACACGCGCGACTTGGCTATGGTGGACGACGACTTTTTCCGCGAATGCGCCGGTGTCCAACCCTTGAAACAAAGCCTCGCCTGCGGCTGTTTGGATCGGGCCTTTTGTGGCGTCATAGGGTGTTTCACAAGTGACCGGGCGCGCGGTTTGGCACGATGGGCAGGCGCCACAGGCGCGGATCAAGGTCACGACAACTTTGTCACCTTCCTTTAAGCCCGTCACCGTTTCGCCCACGCGCGTGACTCGGCCCGCCGCCTCGTGGCCATAGACCGCTGGCAAGCTTCCGCCAAATCCGCCTTCCGCGTAGGAAATGTCGGATTGGCAAATGGCCACGGCATCAATGTCCACCTCGACTTCGCCCAGTTCTGGCGGGCGGATCGTAATCTCTTCAATAACGAGCGGCTTTCCAAACTCGTGGCATACGGCGGCTTTGATCTTTTCCATGGTTTTCTCCCAGCGGCATATGAAATGGCATAGTGAAACGGCGTTTCGCAGTTGCAGAAACTTTGTGCCGCGCCGCCCGCAGAGGCAAGTCAAAACCAAGGGTGACGCTACGTCCGAAAGTGGGTTAGGTGGCTTGGGGTTGCGCTGCCAACTTGGGTATTTCGGTTTTGCGAATGCCGATCACATAGAGTGGAAAAGCCAGCGCCACCAAGAGTGCGGCGACAACATAGGGCGCGCCGGGCATATAAATTGATGCGCCGGTTGCGGTGAACCGCGCAAAAATCACGCTCATTAGGAGGGGAGCGATCACCATGGCGAGCGCGTAGAGTGAGCCTATGACTCCTTGTAGTTCGCCTTGCGCATCTTTGTCGGTGCGCGCCGAAAGCTGCGCAGTGAGGGCGGGGGTTGCGATTGTCGCGAATGCCCCGAGCGGGATGAACAAGACAACGATCCAGCCATTTGTAATGAACGGCAGGGCGAGGAAGGCCGCTAGGCTGGCAGTCGCACCCAGGATGACTGTGCGTGTTTCCCCCAAACGGTCCAGTATTGGCCGGATCACCAAACCTTGCATGAGCGCCAGGGAAATTCCGTAGACTGCGAGCGTAAAGCTGATCATGCGGGTCGACCAGCCAAAGGTTTCGGCGCCCCAAAATGGCCAAATCACAGCATATGCCATGCCTGCAAGCGAGAGGGCGAAAGAGAAGGTCAACATCGCGCCGGTGCCGCGCAGTTTCGTCACTGATCGCAACGCACCAAGCGGATTTGAACGTGCCCAACTAAAGGCGCGCCGGTTCGCAGGCGCGAGGCTTTCGGGCAAAACCAGCAGCCCAAACAGCGCATTTGCCCCCGCCAACACAGCGGCGGCGATGAAGGGCGCTCGAATTCCAAATTCGGACAATAGCCCGCCCAGAATTGGCCCCAACACAAAGCCGACCCCAAGCGCGGCCCCCACCAAACCAAAGCGTTTCGCTTTGGTTTCTTCGGTGGAAATGTCGGTGATGAAGGCAGTGCCGGTGGTTTGGCTGGCTGAGGTCATGCCACCGATAATGCGCCCGACCAGCAGCACCCAAAGTGATCCTGCAAGGGCCATAATGGCGTAATTCACCGCCAAAAGGCTCATCGAGCCGACCAAAACAGGACGGCGACCAAAGCGATCCGACAGGCTTCCAAGCAGTGGTCCTGTCAGGAAACGCATTCCGGCAAATGACGCTACGATGATGCCGCCCCAAATGGCAGCTTCGCCCATAGAGCGATCAGATAAGGCGGTTATCAGATCCGGTAATACTGGCATAATCAACCCGAAGCCCATGGAATCAATCACTAATGTGAATGTGATGAAGGCGAGGGAAAAACGATGCGGCATACAACTCTCCGGGGAACTCAGGGTCAAATTGCCCTAGAAGTTGTAATCGTTTCAAGAGTGCATTGGGATAAAAATCAACTTTAAGGTGTTTTTTGCGCGGACTGCCGCGCAAGTATCGTCACAATGCAATTGCTGAGCGCTTGCGGTGCTGCAAAAAACGGCGAATGTCCGGTGGCCAGGCAGTGCACATGGTCTGTTGGCAGGCCTTTTGCCATCCTTTCTTGGTGGGATGGGGGAATTGCTCGGTCATTCTCACAAAGTATATAGTCTTCCGTGATGTTTGCCGGCAAAGGGGCGCTCAGCGGGGTTGTTTGGGGCGCAATCGCCTGCCAATCCAACAGTGCCCGCGCCATATCGGCGGTGCCCTTAGGGCAATCGTGATACAGGCGATCCTCAATTCGATCCGGGCGAAAACGAAACGACAAACGATCCGCGGCCACGTCCAACGCATCCTTTAAGGGGCGGTCCTCAGCGTCTTTCATCATGTCCACAAGCGAGCGATTTTCCTCCGGCCGATAGCCGCAGAGGTACACAAGCCCCGTCACTTTCTCAGGCGCGCGCAGGGCCGCCTCACCGATGGCAAATCCGCCCGCCGAGTGGCCGACGAGCAGCGTTGGCGCCTTGAGGTCCCGAATGATCCGATCCGCATAGGACGCCAATGTCACCTCACTGACTGGCGTGGTATCCCCGCCGTGCGATGGCAGATCAATCGCCCATGCCTCATGTCCGGCCCCGCGCAAAAGTGGCAGCACATCGCGCCAACACCAAGCGCCGTGACAAGATCCGTGAATGAGCAAGACCTGAGCCATTACAAATGTCCAATCGAGGTCAAGAACCGCGTCAAACTGGCGGCGTAGGCCTCGGGTGCATCAACACAGGGTAAATGCCCGGCGCCACGGATCAGCTCAAACTGCGCACCGGCCACCAAATCAACGGTTTCGCGCACCATGTCAGGCGGGATCGAGCCGTCATTTGTGCCGGCGATCCCAAGTGTTGGCAGTTTGAGGCGCGCCGTGCTTTCGTACAAATCTGTCTCTCCAATCGCCATCGCGCATCCCGCATAGCCCTGCGGATATTGCGCCATCAAGGCCCCGCGGCAGGCGGCGACGATCTGAGGCGATGTCTCGCGAAACTTGCGGCCAAACCAGCGTTCCATCGTAGCATCCGCCAAGGGTTCCAGCCCGTTTTCACGCACAATTTTGGCGCGGTCTTCCCAGATTTGCGTGGTGCCAATCTTGGTTGCCGAGTTGGAAATCACCAAGCCGCGCACAAGGTCCAGACGTTCTGCCGCCAAACCCTGCGCGATCATCCCGCCAATCGAAAGCCCGACAAAAACCACGTCTTTCGCGCCAAGGTGGTCCAACAGGCGCGCCGCGTCTTGGACCAAATCCCCCATGAAGTAGGGTCCGTCTGGGCAGGCGCTTTGCCCGTGCCCGCGCAGATCATATCGGATGATCCGCAATCCGTTCGGCAGATGTGGCAAGAGCCGATCCCACAGCGATACAGTCGTGCCAAGCGCCCCCGCGAACAGCACACAAGGCCCTTCGCGTGGGCCTTCGTCAACGAAGTGTATCCCCTCAATCATCCGCGCCGCATCCGCAGATGCGCTTTGATCTGACCATGATCCGAGGCCAGCTTGTTGTATGGCGCTTCCGGGTGTGAGCCATCGGTAATATGATCATTGAGCACCGAAAAATAGTCCATGTCCGCAAGGCGCGCGCCCTCGTCAGGATGGAAATGGCGGCTCATCAAAATCTGATCAATGCTCTCGTAAACACCGCCAAATGCCGAGGTATACACCATGTCACGCAGGCTCTTGCGCACGAACAGCTTTTCGGCGGAGTAGAGCTTGTTTTGCAGCACTTGTTCGCGAATGCGCGTGTCTTCCTCATGGCTATAGCGATCGCCATAGTCCGTAGCATCATAGCGCAGCATCCATTGATAGTTTTTGAAAGGGGTTTCGCCGGTGATGATCTCGCTGGACACGGCATTTTCGCCGTCATTAAAGTCCCCGAGCGCCATGACAGGGTGGCCTTTGGCAAGCTCCGCAACAATCTCGCGGCGCAAGACCCAAGCTTCTGCCATGCGGCGCATCGCGGAGCGCAAACTGCCCATCGCGCGCCCGGCAGGGTCATAATTCACAAGGTTTTCTTCGCGGGCATGGTCCGCGCCGGGGGGCGTGATGAACTCGCCAAGTTTGGATTTCAGGTGACAATTGAACACCGTCACCACTTGCCCATGGACTTTGATGCGCGCCTTAATGATGGGACGCGAGAGGCGGCGCAGCGTATAGTGCCCTGCGTCCTCATCGTCCATGCCGCGCAGGGGCGGGAAGGGAATGACCAACGGCTTGTCTAGGTCTTGGATGATCTCAGGCGTGCCCTCAAAGCCAAAGCGCGACACGATTGCCACGCCCGGGCGGCGCTGCCCAGCAACACCTTGATCCGCGGCATTGGGCGCGAAGGCAACCGCCGCTTCATCGAAGGGTTCAATTGCCAATTTTTTGAAAATGACCTTGCGGTGGTAGGCTTTGGATTTATCGGGCACCACAGCGTCATTGAGGGCGCGCGCGCGGGTGCTGGCCTCAGCCAAAACATCGCGCAGCGCTTCGTCCTCAAAGATTTCCTGCAAGCAAATGATATCTGCATCCAAATCCAAAAGCTGGCTCGCCATCCAGTCCTTTTTCCAGGCGTATTCCTCCGGCGTATAGGTCTGGAATTTGTAATATTCCTTGTTGGGGCCGATCAGGTTTTTGACGTTAAACGAGGCGATCGAGAATTCCATGAGGGCGTCCTTTAGCGGAGAAATTTCTGGGGTCAGTGTCGTCTTCGCGCTGCTGATGTCAACCGATGCTCACGAGCGCCTGCGCCAAGAGCGCCGCGTCGACATTGCCGCCAGAAGCCACCACGATCACGTCGTCGCCGGTGATGTTTTGCGGTTGAAACAAGGCCGCGGCCAGAGCAATGGCGCCGCCCGGCTCTAAGGTGACGCCCAAGGATTGATGCGCGGCTTTCATTGCCAAGAGGCTGTCTTCATCGCGAACAGACATGCCCGCGAGGGCGTGTTGCGCGAGGATCGGGAAGGTCAGCTTGCCCGGCGTGGGGGTTAAAATCGCATCGCAAATGGAGCCAGCGCGCTTTTCGTTTGTTGCGTGTGCGCCCTCCTTTAAGCTGCGCGCCATGTCGTCAAATCCAATCGGCTCAACTGTGCGAAGACGCAAATCGGGGGCCTCGGCTGCAAGCGCCAGAGCAATCCCTGCCGACAATCCTCCGCCGCCGCAAGGCACCAAGACCTGTGCTGTCTTGATGCCAAGCCCCTTAGCATGTTGCGCGATTTCAAGCCCCACCGTGCCTTGGCCCGCGATCACCCGCAGGTCATCATACGGGCGGATCAAAACACGTTGTTTTGCATGGGTCGCCGCCACGGTTTCGCGGTCATCGGTTTCGCGGTCGTAAAAGACAATCTCAGCGCCGAGCGCGCGAGTTGCCTCAATTTTGGCCTTTGGCGCGTCTATTGGCATAATGATGAGCGCAGTTGTGCCAAGTTCAAGTGCCGCAAGCGCGACGCCCTGCGCATGGTTGCCAGAGGAGACGGCAATCACCCCGCGCGACAATTCGTCGTCCGTCAGCAAAGACATCGCCGCGCGTGCGCCACGATATTTAAAGCTGCCAGTCTTTTGCAGCGCTTCCGCTTTGATCCAAACGCGCCTTCCGGCGAGGTCATCGAGGTCGGGGTGCGAGAGCATTGGTGTTGGTTCGGCCCATCGCAACAGACGAGATTGCGCGGCGCGAATGTCGTTGATTGTTACCGACACTGCGCCAGCCAAGCGTCGAGCGCCGCCAGGGCTTCTGGTTCATCCAGCCACGGCATATGGCCGCGATCCGGCACGCCTGCATAGATCATGTCGGGGCGGCGTCTTTGCATCTCTTGCACAGTGTCCGCCGTCAAAAGGTTCGAGTTCAGCCCGTGGATCAACGCCAAGGGCTTGTCCTTCATCACGTCAAACAGGGGCCATAAATCCGGGGCCGGGGCGCGCGCGGCTTCCAGAAAGGCTTCACGCAACGCCGGGTCGTAATTCAACTCAAGCCCGTCTGGGGTTTCGTCAAACATTCGGTCTACATCGGCAAGCCAACGCGCCTCGTCGACATTGGCAAACCCAACCGCCGTGCGGGCGCGCCCAATTGCCGCTTGCGCCAAAGTCTTCGCCTTGGGGCGCACGCCAATGTAGTCGTTGATGCTGGCAATTCCGTCATTGTTCAATTCGGGGCCAATGTCATTGAGGCAAACGCCAATCACCCGATCCGGTTGTCCCGCCGCGATTGCCATAGAGACCATCCCGCCCCGGGACGTTCCGAGAAAAGCGGCCCGTTGAAGGCCCAAATGATCCATCAGATAGATCACATCGGCCGCCTCTTGTGGCACCTTATAGGTGTCCCATCCGGCCCAGTCCGACTTGCCTCGCCCGCGATAATCAGGCCGTATCAATTGCACGTCTTTGAGGTGTGGCGTAACGAAATCAAAGTCGCGGCCAGTGCGCGTCAGCCCTGGCAGCGCGACCAATGGCAGCCCTTCACCTTCAACCGTGTAAGCCAGCTTTAGCCCGTCAAGGGAAGTGAAATAGCGTGTTTCAGGCATGGGCTGCGTCCTTTCAGATCAAGCAGTTACTATGAGGTCGGGCAGGGCGGTGAGATCGGCTAAAACATGGGTTGGCGGATGGCCCAGACGGTCCATCGGCGTTGACGCGCGGTTCACCCACACTGTTGTAAAGCCAAAGCGCGCGGCACCGGCAGCGTCCCAACCGTTTGAAGATACAAACAACACATCGCTGCGTTCGCCGCCAAAGCGGTCCATCACCATCTGGTAAACTGCATTTGCCGGTTTGAAGATTCCAACCGCCTCGACTGACAAGACATCGTCCAAAGCATCGCCAATTCCGGCGCTTTTCACAGCGCTTTTCAGCATTTCCGGGCTGCCGTTCGACAAAATTCCGGTCGTAAGCCCGCGCGCCTTGAGCGCTTTGAGCATGGCAGGCACTTCCTCATAGGCGCTGAGCTGGCGATATAGTCCAAGGAGTTCGGCGCGCAAATCAGGGTCAGGAGCAAGTCCGCGCGCTTCCATGGCCCAATCAAGCCCATCCTCAGTGACAGCCCAAAAATCCTTGTGATCGCCAGTGATTGCGCGTTGCCAGGAATATTCAAGTTGTTTGGCGCGCCAATCGGCCGCGAGCGCGCTCCAGCACGCCTTGAGCATTTCACCACCCGGTTTCGCCGCCGCCTCGCGCGCGGCAGCGGCCACGTCGAATAAAGTTCCATAGGCGTCGAAAATGCAGGTGGTGATCATGGTGGTTCTCCCCCTTTCCAATCTGCCATGCTTATTGCGGCGTGAAAAGAGGGGCTGGCAGGTCGCGTGACGTCAAAAGCCCGATGTGACGAGCAGGATAATCCACCAGCCGCCAAGAAAATATGCGCAGATCAGCGCCAGCATTGCGGTTGCGGCCATGAAAGCCGGGCGTTTGCTCATACGCGGGCGGTCGGGCAAGGGGCTGCGCGCCGCATAGGCCAAGGCGCCAGCCACGGAAATGAGGAACAATAAAGGGGCTTGTATAGACCAGCCCAAAGCCATGACAGCGAGCAAAAACACCAATGTCGGGAGCTTGGAGATGCGATTGAACATGGCGCGCGTGAGCAGGTGAAGAAGCTTGGCCCCGTCCATCGGGTAGATCGGCATGAGCGCGGCGAAGTTGAATGCGCCGATCATGAAGGCCACCATCGCCAAACCTTCGTGGACCTCTTTGGACCAAGAGCCGCTCGCCCATTGCGCGGCAGCAAAGAAAGCTACCATGGGGGCAAGCCCAAGCGCTGGCCCCATCAAGGTGACGAAAAAGGCTTCGAGGTCACTCGCAAACGGCCTGTCGGAATTGCGCCCGGCGCGGGGCAAACGCAGAAGACGAAACGATAGCGTTTCATGGCCAACAATCCGGTAGCCAATGATGCGCCCAAGTTCGTGCAGCCCGTAGGCGGACACAATGCCAACACAGGCCGCCAGACCGGCGCGATCAAACAGCAGCCAAAGCCCCATTGCGATGAGGAACAGGGCGGTTGGGCTGGCGCCTGTCAGTTTTATGGAGGTGGAAACGCCCGGTCCCATGGCAGGTTTAACCACAGCGAATGTGGCGATAATCAAACTCATGGAAAGCAGGAAGAAGGTCATGTTTGCCCTTCATTTGGACCCACCGGAGGTTTTGCGGTTCAAAGGCACAAAAGCGGTCGTGGGCGGGTCGAAGTCGGTTGCGCAAGTGTTGCGCGGGTCGTGTTCAAAGGAGGCCGCTTCGAGAGATGAGCATTGAAGGGTATCGAAGCGGCCCTGCCTTAGGTTTGCCCAATTTTAGACATTTTCGCAATATCGAAGCTGTGGACAGATTGTTTCCAAATGCGATTGTTCACGTTAACCTCTATTTTATATAGCGCGAACAAGGGGCTGTTGCGGCCCAAGGAGAACGTCATGAGTACCACAATTGAGTCGCTTTTGGAGCGAGTTCGCAGTCTTCAGGAGGATTTGGAGGCCGAATATGACCAACGCCGCAAAGCTTTAGGGGGGCGCATTGAGCAGGGGCGCTTGGTGTTTGATCACGAGATTCGTGCCCGGCAACGACTCGCCCGGATGAAATTTCGGGACTATGTGCGCGGTATAAAGCCCATGACTGTTGTGACCGCGCCGGTGATTTATTCCGTCATCGTTGCTTTTGCGCTGATGGATGTGATGGTCACTGTCTATATGCACATCTGTTTTCCAGTCTACGGCATACCGAAAGTTCAAAGGCGCGACTATGTTGTGATGGATCGTGGGATGCTGCCTTACCTCAACTGGGTGCAAAAGGTGAATTGCTTGTATTGCAGTTATGGCAATGGGGTGATCGCTTATGCGCGCGAGATTGCTGGGCGCACAGAGGCACATTGGTGCCCGATTAAACATGCGCGTCGCTGGGAAGGCGGCCACGATCACTATGCGAAATTCATGGATTACGGTGATGAGGCCGAGTTTACAGAGCGCTGGGAAAACATTCGCACGGATTTGGCGCAAATGGATGAGCAGCGGGAGCCATGATCAGTGTTTGCGTGAGATGGAGGGCGGGAATGCCTGCGGCGCGGATATTTTTGGAACACTGAAGGGGGGGGCGCTACTGACTTTCGTCTTCCAAATGCAACTTCATGTCCACAAGCACCTGTTGGAGCGCGAGGGTTTCGCGCAGCAATCGTTTGGCTTCGTTGACCGAAATGACCCCGTCTTCAATCGACTGTTGGTATTCGGCCATGAGCTGTGCGAAGCGCTGACTGAGCGCGATAACGTCTGAGTTGATGCCTCCAGGGGGCGAATTGCGCTGGCTACTGTCTGCTGACATCAGATAGCCCGACAGTTCCGCCAAAGCCGAGCTGACATGGGGTGCGCGCGCGGCCTTTTCCAGCTTTGCGACTGTGTCGATGGGCATGAAGCGGTCAGCGTGTTCGGGCGCGTCAGAATAGTATCGTCCAAGGGTCGCTTTGGATTTCCCGGCGATTGCAGCGGCGGCCTCCACACCCACGTCTTTCACGAGCGCTTCGGTGTGTTTCTTAAGATAATCGTCCATCGCGGCCATATCGTACCCTTTTCTGGCGCCCCCTAAACTCAATCCAAAACGCGAGGGGGAACAATGCAAATGTTTTCCCATGTTCTTGGCGCGTTGTGAATGGCTAATTGGCGAGGATACGTGTGACATCGCGTTTTCAGGTACCCGACGTCCCCAGCGTCGGTACGGGTGGGGGTCATTGTGTTCAAATGGGTTGGCCAATTGGTCGATTGGGCGTTCGCGTTTATTTATGAGTATGAGATCCGATCCATCCCCAAGGCTTCGGCCTAGGATCTCGTCATTTGTGTCCGTGCGCCCACCCCCGGATACCCGCTTCCTGACTGTCTACAGACTTGATCACGGCGGGTCGCTTGGGTACGTCCTAGGTATGGCAAAACTATACTTTAATTTTTCGACTATGAATGCGGGGAAATCCACGCTCTTGTTGCAGGCTGCTTACAACTATCGTGAGCGCGGCATGGAGCCGTATTTGCTGATCGCGTCCTTTGATGACCGGGCCGGGGCGGGCACTATTGGGTCGCGTATTGGGCTTGAGGCTGAGGCTGATGTTTTTGGTCATGGCGAAGACGTGTTTGCCAAGATTAAGTCCCGTCTGGATCAAGGTCCGGTGGCCTGTGTCTTCATTGACGAGGCGCAGTTTTTGGCGCCAGAACAAGTTTGGCAACTCGCGCGGGCTGTTGATGATTTGGGCGTCCCGGTGATGTGCTACGGGCTGCGTGTTGATTTTCAGGGCAAATTGTTTCCGGGGTCAGGTGCTCTGCTGGCCTTGGCTGATGAAATGCGCGAAGTGCGCACGATTTGTCATTGCGGCAAGAAAGCCACCATGGTTGTGCGCAAAGATGCCTCCGGCGCGGTGCTGACGGCGGGCGAGCAGGTGCAGATCGGCGGCAACGAAAGCTATCTGAGCTTATGCCGTAAACATTGGCGCGAGGAGACGGGCGATCGTTAATCCACTTTCTTTTGTGCGGCGCATTTTGGGTCTTGGTGTGCTGGGTGTGGTTGGGCTGGTGGGGGCCAAATCTTGGCTCGATGAACAGCGCGCAGAGCTGCGCCGCGCGTATTATTTCGAACAGGCCGAATTCTATCGCGAGGCCGGGCTGGCCTCTTGTCTCAAGCGCACAGCGATGGAGCAAACCGCCCTCGCGCGGGGATGGCGTTTTGAAGAAAGCGAAAAGCCAGTGTATTGTCATGCAGCGCCAGGGGCAGAAAGTTACGTCCGGTTTTTGCCCGACCCCCCAGCGCCTTGGGTGACCAAAGAAGACGGTTGGGTTGCTGCTTTTGACGGGCAGGGCTGCCGTGTCGAGATTGTGCCAACGGCCTGCGACTAAATGTTCAGGGCCTTTTTGCGCGCGCGGATGTATTTCGCTGCTGATCGGTAATGGCTTGGCCCGGCTCCTTCGGCCCACCGCCCCGCCGTCCATTTGTTGTTCCCGCCTTTCATCGGCCCGCCGTAAAGCGCGGAGTTACTGGCCTTGGTGAGAAAGCGCATCAGCGCCTCATGGGATTGCGCCAGCGCGTCCCGCGCGTCCTGCCAGCCCATTCCAGATTGCCGGGCGCGCAGATCCGCGTTGTACCGTTTCAGGTCGTTCCATTTGTATCCTTGAGCTGGGACATAAACGGGTTTTCCCGCCTGCCCATCCGCATACCACCCCAGAAATAGCTCAGTCCAATGCGCGCGGTGGGCGATCACATCCTTGATCGATGTGTTCTCATCATCGGGCAGCATGGCTTGGGGGGCTGGGAGGTCCTCCAGCAGTTTGACCAGATTTGCGTATTCCTTTTCGCAGACGGCGATCAAATCGGTTTTGCAGGTGGCGGCGGGCATGAGCATCTCCTTTTGCGCCGCGTCAGCGCGGATTAATCAAGCCACTCTGCCGCCACTTGCGCGGCGTCCCACCCCCCTGAGCGACCGCCAAGGTGATTGGCGAGAAAGTCCTCAAGCGCGCGCGCATGAATGACGCGATCTTGCCAGCGGTTCAGCCCATGCCCTGCCTCCTCAAAGATCAGGGTCTCCACGTCTTTGCCGGCGGCGGTCGCGGCCTTAATGAACTCTTCGCTCTGTTCAAACCCAACGATCCCGTCGCGTTTCCCTGCCACAACGAGGACAGGCCCATTCATCCGCTCCACATGGGTCTGTGGCGAAATTTCCCGCATGGTCTTCAGATCCGCTTCACTCTCGATGTCCCCAAAGTACCGCGCGATCTGGACAATACTTAATCCCCAAGCGAAAGGGTTATTGCGGTTTTGGTATTCGACATCGAGAACCGCATGTTCAATCACCGCCACCTTAAAGGGGCTGTCTGGATCGGTCGCGGCGAATGCGGCGGAATAGCCGCCATAACTGCTCCCCATGATTGCCATGTTCTCACGATCCGCAATGCCCTGCTCGGCGGCCCAAAGTGCGGCGTCATAAACATCGGTTTGCATCGCTTTGCCCGGCTGGCCATATCCGGCCGCTTGGAACTCTTTGCCAAATCCGCGCGAGCCGCGGTAATTCACGGCAAGCACCGCATAGCCGCGGTTGACCAAGAACTGACGCAGGTGATTGTATTGCCAGCGGTATTTTAAGGCAGGGCCACCATGCACATCGACCACAAGCGGCACAGGACCATCCACGCCCAAGGGGCGCATCAACAGGGAAGGCAACATCCGGCCATCGCGCGCCGGGATCATGATTTCACTGGTCGGCGCGAGGATATCTTCATAGCGCGCACGAAAGGCGTGGGTTTCTACCTTTGTGGACGTGCCCGATGTCAGGTCAAAGGAATAGAATTCATAACCCTTTGCATCGGGCGACACAGCCAGCCCCATATGGCCGTCGATGCCGGCTTCGCGCCAGCCGTCAATATCCACCGGCGCGCCGCCGCCCGCCTCGGCAATCAGTTTGGCGAAGGTCTCGCCTCTGGGGGTAAACGGGGTGATCGGTGCGCCCGGCGCATTTGACAGCACCGCGTCCAAAACACCGTCATGGGGGGCAATGTTAATGAAGCGGTCTATGTCAACATGATCGTCTTGAAATAGAACTGTTTCCGCACCATCCGAAAGCGCGACCCGCACCAGCGCTGCTTTGTCACGCCCGCGCGAGGACAGCGCAATAATCGCGTCTTCACCCGGAATTTTTTCGACAATTTGAAACGTGTCATAAGCGTCAATCTCATCAAGAATGCGCCATTCCTGCGCGTCCGTCTGTGACGTGTCAGCGGATGTGCCG
The DNA here is from genome assembly GCA_050633625.1 of Maritimibacter sp. Classification (GTDB taxonomy): domain Bacteria; phylum Pseudomonadota; class Alphaproteobacteria; order Rhodobacterales; family Rhodobacteraceae; genus JBOEGW01. The sequence goes on from JBOEGW010000004.1 coordinate 197,252, forward strand.
GGCACCAAAATCTGCTTGTTGTCCGTTTCTGGATCCCGATCAACGCGCACCACGGGCGTGTTGTCCTTATCCAAATGCCAATAAAGCGTCTTGCCCTCGTTCTGGATATATAGCTCTTTGCCGCCCCCGTCTTGGCGGGTGGTGTAGAGGTCTGCCAATGCTGGGTTTCTGTCATTAGAAGAAATAATCCACAGCGCATCCGGGTCGGCTGGCATGTTCGCCATGTTCCAGCGCGAAAAGCCGCGCGGCGTGACGTCTAACCAGTTGTCTTGATCCGGGTTTTCAGGATCAATTCGCCAAAACCGACCTTCGCGCATGACCTGAATTTCTTCCCGGCTGCCTGACCAAACATACCAGTCAATGCCCGTCAGCGCGAAAAGCTCTTTGCCAATCGCCTTTCCGGGTTCGGTCTTGGTGATGACAAGCGTGTCCTTGGTGCGGCGGCTTTCGAAATGCGCAAGATAGCCGCCCTTGGCCGAGGTGCCAAAGCTCCAACTCGAACTTGTGTCAGCAAAAAAATTGCGCACAGGAATAAGCTTGGGAAGCGCCGCATCTGCCAAAACGGGGTGGGTCGGCGCATGATTTCGAATTGCGACAGTATAGGCCGCCCCGCCGAGAGCTATCAGGGCAACAAGCCCAATTGCCGCGACTTTCAATATGCGTTTCATACCAAACACCCCTTACACAAAAAACATTTGCGCACAGGGTTAGCAATCGGCCCAAAATATTTCAACCAGAAAGCGAATGGACCAGCCGGGTTAATACCCTACGCGCAAGTGTTCCAGCAGCGCTTTGTTGGGGCATATCGCGGGCGCCGTGGCAGAGCCGCCATCGTGGTCGCCTAGCCAGCGGTCGCAGCCCTTTGGGTCGGCGCAGGTCTTGCACCGAGATTGCGCGCGCATCAATTGGCGCCGGGAAAGCGTTGTCGCTGCCAATTCCACGTCAAGATCCAAACCGAGCGTCTGGGCCATGCGGATCATGCGCGGAGTTTGGCGGGTTCTTTCTAGGTTCATTCTCATTTCGACATCCTCCGCCCCGGAGTATCGCGGTGATTCCTTCGCGCCGCTTTGATGCGTGTCAAATTCAGCTCATGCGGGTGGGCGTGGTGAGGGTCATCCCCTGATGGGGCGTCATTCGCGGTTGGCAATTCCTCAGCGTGGTCCTAGACTTAGGGCATGTTTACGATCGAACACGATTTTGACGCCTCAGTTGTTACCCTTGTGGATGAGGGGGACACCGAAGGCGGCGGCGGCACTCTACAAGAAGACGTCACAATCAACGTCTTTGAAGAATGTGTCACGATAGAACAGCTCAACCCCACAACGGACCGCGTGCAAATGGTGACGTTTTCGTTTTCGCAATTGCGTGATTTGGAAGCGGCGTTGGATCTACCCGAGGGCGTGTATCGGCTCACACGCGATCCGCAACAGGCGGATTGAAGCAGCTTATTTGTCGGTTATATCGCCTTTTGATGCGCCGCATTTCGCTGGCACGGGGTCAATAGTCTTGGATCAAAAACACCTTGTTTCGGTGGGTGGCACCGCGCAGAAGCACGAGCTTGGATTTGGGTAGGCCAAGCGCTTTGCTCAGCAGTTTGATGACCGATTTTGTCGCTTTTCCATCCTCAGGAACCGCCGTCACCGAAACTTTGATCATCCCCTCAACAACGCGCAGCTCATTGCGCGCCGAGTTTGGTGTCACGCGCACATGTAGCTCAACGCCCGGCTTGGCCAGCTCAGCAAGCTCTCCCTTTTTCATAAAGGCTATGTGGCAGTGGAAGAGGGCGCGTGCAAGGTTTCTCCCGCGTGGCGGTTGACGTAGGGGCGCAAAGTCCCGACATGTTCCGTACCGAAGTTCAAAACAGGTTTCTTGATGTCCCAGAAAAACGATGCAGCACTCGAATTCCTTTTGAGCCGCCGTTCACGCCCGCACAAAACGCTGACGACCCCGGTGCCGACCAAGGACGAGCTTGCGCCAATCCTGACCGCTGCCGCGCGCACGCCAGATCATGGGAAGCTTGAGCCATGGCGCTTTATCGTGCTGGAACGCGCGGCACTTGAACGGCTGGCGGCTGAGGTCGCTCCGTGTGGCGCGCGCCTAAATGTGGACCCCGACAAAATCGTCAAAGCGCAGGCGCAATATGGCGATGCTGCGCTGGCGGTGGTTGTGGTGGCAGCGCCAGTGCCAAGTGAGAAGGTACCGGAAATTGAACAGTTGTATTCTGCGGGCGCCGTCTGTTTGGCGTTGCTCAACGCGGCATTGGCCTCGGGGTGGGGCGCGAATTGGCTTTCAGGCTGGGCGTCTCATGATCCCCAATTCACCCGTGATCACCTTGGCATCGCGGCGCACGAAAAGGTCGCCGGGATCGTTCACATCGGCACCGAAACGTCCACGCCTCCCGAACGGCCCCGCCCGGACATTGCGGCGAAAACCGAATGGGTGTCCGTATGATTTTTGACGCATTCTTTAAGGCGCTCGGCCAGCTCGGAGACAGACGGTTTCGCGCGGTAGTGCTAAAGGGCATCGCCTTGACGATCGCGCTTTTGGCGGGGCTGACGATCGCGCTCACTTGGGGTGTTGGATTATTTCTCCCCGAAACCGTTTCTTTGCCGCTGATTGGCGAGGTGTCGTGGTTTGACAATGTGCTGGGTTGGGCAACTGTCGTTGCGATGATCGTTTTATCCGTGGTGCTGATGGTGCCAGTTGCGGCGGCATTTACCGGGATTTTTCTCGATGATGTGGCGAACGCCGTTGAGGACCGTCACTATCCCGGTTTGCCCAAAGTGCCGCATTTGCCTGTCGTGGACACGCTCAAAGATGCGATGCGCTTGATCCTCGTGACGATCGGGATCAACCTTGTGGCCTTGGTGCTGCTCTTGTTTGTTGGCCCGTTTGCGCCTGTGATGTTTTGGGCGGTTAACGGGTATCTCTTGGGCCGGGAATATTTCCAAATGGCGGCGATGCGCCGCGAAGGATTGGAGGGCGCTACACGGCTGCGAAAACGCCACATGGGGAAAATCTGGCTCGCGGGGACCTTAATGGCGATGCCGCTTTCCATCCCGTTTTTGAACTTGCTCATCCCCGTGCTTGGCGCTGCAAGCTTTACGCATCTGTATCATCGTTTGGCCGGGCAGAGCACCAGCGCCTAGTTGGGTACGCGCTCGTTAATGATCTTGCGAAAATCGAGGTCATCCACAGTGACCAAGCCGGAAATAACAACAGCGCAAATGGCGGCTGAAATCGGGATGGCCCAAAGCGTTACCTTCAGCATCGTGCGCCCAAGTTTGAAATCCGCCGGTGCGCCCGCGTGGGTGCCCGGCACGATTTCGCCCTCATCTGCCTGTGAGCGCATCTCGATGGGCAGAATGATGAACATCGTCAAGAACCATGTGATGATGAAGACGACGCCGATGCTGGTGATGGACATTACGTTTCCTCAAGCTCAATCAGACAGCCGTTAAAGTCCTTTGGATGCAGGAACAAAACGGGTTTGCCATGGGCGCCGATTTTGGGCTCACCGGTGCCAAGAACGCGCGCGCCTTCGGCTTTGAGCTTGTCGCGCGCCTCGATGATATTCTCAACCTCATAGCACATATGGTGGATGCCACCTGCGGGGTTCTTGGCCAAAAACCCATTGATCGGGCTGTCTTCTCCGAGGGGATAAAGCAGTTCGATTTTGGTGTTTGGGAGCGTGATGAAAATGACAGTGACGCCGTGATCAGGCTCGTCTTGAGGCGGACCCACTTCGGCGCCAAGGGTGTTTTTGTACTGTTGCGCTGCCGCTTCCAGGTCCGGCACGGCGATGGCCACGTGATTGAGACGTCCGATCATCTGTATTCCTCCTCAAGATTTGCCCGGTTATGGCCTGCGCTCGCGCGGCGCGCAAGATGTGCCAAAGTGGCGCAGGTCTTTTGAGAGCGGGCGTGACGCGGCGTTTGGCGAGAATGATCCACGCGTTAATCAAACTTTAGGGACTCATGTGGCTTAGTCACCGCTAACCGCCCCGAGAAGTGGAAAGGTGGGGCGCGCCGTGGAGGGCTGGAGCAATGCAAGATTTGAATGACCTAAGTGAACTGAACGGGGCTATTTCTCGAAAGCCAACGCCGGAACGGCCCTTGCAGGGGGTGACGGTCTTGGTGGTGGAAGACAGCCGGTTCGCATCCGAGGCGATCCGGCTTTTATGTTTGCGTTCAGGGGCGCGAATTCGGCGGGCCGATACTTTGGCCTCCGCACATCGGCATCTTGGCGTTTATCGGCCGACGGTTGTCATCGTTGATATGGGATTGCCGGATGGATCTGGCGCGGACCTGATCAAGGAACTGGATCTGTCTGGGGATCGTGTGCCCGTCATCTTGGGTTTGTCGGGCGATCCTTTGACCGAGGACAGTGCGATGGAGGCTGGGGCGAATGGCTTTTTGGCAAAACCCGTGGAAAGCCTTGCGGCGTTTCAAACAGCCGTTTTAAAGTTGTTGCCTTCCGACATGGTGTCTTCAACGCCGCGCGTGTTGCCCACCGAGATCGTTCATCCCCAAGGAACGGCCCTTGCGGAAGATCTGAGCCATATCGCACAATTGATGGCAGATGTGCCGGATCATCAGGCGATGGAGTATTTGATCCACTTCCTTGAAGGGATTGCCAAGACGTCCCACGACGACACAATGGCCGCCGCGACAAAGCAATTGGCGCGTGCCCATGCGGAAGGGCGCGAAACCAAGGGTGATGTGTCGGCTTTGGTTGGTTTGGTGGATGAGCGATTGGCGCAAACGCGTGCGAGCTAGCGTGCAAGCGTTGGGTCCGAACCGGCGCGCACCAAGCTCGTCAGGTCTCCCAAACTTTCGCGTTGTTGGCCATTTTCATCAAAATTAGAAGGCGCAAGCCAGGCTGCAAATGCCTCGGCCAGAGCAGGCCATTCGCTGTCAATCGCGGCGAACCATGCGGTGTCTCGATTTTGACCTTTGACGATCATATGTTGGCGAAACACGCCTTCAAATGACAACCCAAGCCGTTGGGCCGCGCGCCGTGAGGGTTTGTTAAGGGCGTTGCATTTCCACTCATACCGACGATATCCGGCCTCAAAGGCCCACTTCATCAAGAGGATTTGTGTTTCGGTCGCGGCGCGGGTCCGTTGGAGGGCGGGCGCATAGGTGATGAACCCGCTTTCGATAGAGCCATGTTCCGGGTCAATCCGAAGCAACGAACAAAACCCCTCAAAACGTCCTGTTTCCAAATTCTTGATGGCGAAAAACACCGGATCACTGCCAGAGGTCGCGTCCCGCATCCAGCGGTGAAAGGCGGCTTGGGAGGCGAAAGGACCAACCGGCATGTAGTCCCAAATCTCATCATGGCCCGAAAACACCCGAAACAAATCGGCGGCGTGGCGGTCCGCGTTTAGCGGTTCTAGCTGCGAGAATTGACCGATCAAACTAAGCCCATCCGGGCGCTTTGGCGCGCTCCAGTTTTTGACGGATTGGCCCAAGGGACGTGGATCGACCATGCTGTTCATCTCCTATGGTTTACAGGACGTTGCGATGGTGGCGCGCCTTTGTAAATCCCCTAAAGCGGACCATTCCCGGCACCTGATCTCCGCATTTGTGCCCCATTCTCACGGCATACCCAAAACACGGTTCGGGGGGACCGCTGGTGAACTGCCTTAGGTGCGAGGGGTCATGCAGCCAGAAATGAGATCGTCTGCAAGGAGAAACGAGATGCAAAAGATTTTTGAACGCTTCATTTCCGAGGAAGAAGGCAACGCAGTGGTTGACTGGGTTGTACTGGTCGCGGGCGTAATGGTGTTGTCGCTTTCGGTGGTTTTGACACTGACTGGTGGCGTTGAAAACCTGTCTGACAAAACGGTTGATCAGCTTGAGGAAATTGAAGATTTCGACCTGAGCTGACGCTTATTGCCTCATGTCCAGAGAGACAAAAAGGCGCGGAGGCAGAACGCCCCGCGCCTTTTTGTATGACGTATCGCCAGGGTCAGTCTGTTGTGTCGATGACCCGCAAGCTGAGTTCGCGAAGCTGTTCGTTGGTGGGGGCACTGGGCGCGCCCATCATCAGGTCTTCGGCGCGCTGGTTCATTGGAAACATGATCACTTCGCGAATGTTGGCTTGGTCCGCCAGAAGCATCACGATCCGGTCAATCCCAGCGGCGCAGCCACCGTGGGGCGGTGCGCCAAATTTGAACGCCGTCGACAGGCCCGCGAAACGCTTCTCAACTTCAGATTTCTCGTAGCCCGCAAGCTCAAACGCTTTGAACATGAGGTCTGGTTTGTGGTTTCGGATGGCGCCCGAAATCAGCTCATACCCGTTACAGGCCAGATCGTATTGATAGCCGAGCACCTCAAGAGGATCGCCACTGAGCGCTTCGATTCCACCCTGTGGCATCGAGAAGGGGTTGTGTGAGAAGTCGACTTTGCCGGTTTCCGGGTCTGCTTCATACATTGGAAAATCGACGATCCAGGCGAAGGCAAAGCGGTTTGTGTCGGTCAGGCCAAGTTCGTCACCGATAGTGACGCGCGCACGGCCTGCCACGCTTTCAAAGGCGCTTGGTTTGCCGCCGAGGAAGAACGCCGCATCGCCAATGTTGAGGCCAAGTTGCTGGCGGATCGCTTCGGTGCGCTCAGGGCCAATGTTTTTGGCGAGCGGTCCAGCTGCTTCCATGCCGCCTTCGACTTCGCCCGATTTCAGCTTTGCTTGGGCTTCCTTCACCGGAATTCCAAGTTCTTGCGCGACGCTATCAGCGGTTTTTTCGCGCCAGAAAATGTAGCCCATGCCGGGCAGGCCTTCTTGCTGCGCGAAATTGTTCATCCGGTCGCAGAATTTACGGCTGCCGCCTGTTGGGGCCGGAATGGCGCGGATTTCGGTGCCTTCGTTTTCCAGCAAGGAGGCGAAAATTGCGAAGCCAGACCCTGCGAAATGCTCAGACACAACTTGCATTTTGATAGGGTTGCGCAAGTCGGGCTTGTCGGTGCCGTACCATGCGGCGGCGTCTTTATAGCTGATTTGTTCCCAAGTCTGGTCAACCTTGCGCCCGCCGCCAAATTCTTCAAACAAGCCGCGAATGACAGGCTCGATAGTGTCAAACACGTCTTGTTGCTCGACAAAGCTCATCTCAAGGTCGAGTTGGTAAAAATCGGTGGGCGAGCGATCCGCGCGGGGGTCTTCGTCGCGAAAACAGGGCGCGACTTGGAAATATTTGTCATAGCCCGACACCATAATGAGCTGTTTGAACAGCTGGGGCGCTTGGGGCAGGGCGTAGAATTGACCGGCATGTAGGCGCGATGGCACGAGGAAGTCGCGCGCGCCTTCGGGGGAGGACGCTGTAATGATTGGCGTTTGGTATTCGCGAAATCCCTGATCCCACATCCGACGGCGCACAGAGGCAACAACGTCAGAGCGAAGGCGCATGTTGTCTTGCATCGCTTCACGGCGCAGATCGAGATAGCGATATTTGAGGCGGGTTTCTTCTGGATACTCTTGATCGCCAAACACCATGAGCGGCAATTCCTCGGCGGCGCCGAGCACTTCGAGGTCGCGCACGAACACTTCGATTTCGCCGGTCGGGATTTTGTCGTTCACAAGCTCTGCATCGCGCGCTTTGACCGATCCGTCGATGCGAATGCACCATTCCGAGCGCACTTTTTCCATCTGCGAAAAGACCGGGCTGTCAGGATCGCAAAGCACTTGGGTGATGCCATAATGGTCACGCAGGTCAATGAAGAGAATGCCGCCATGATCGCGGACGCGGTGAACCCAACCGGATAGGCGAACTGTATCGCCAACGTTGGCTTTGGTGAGATCGGCGCAAGTGTGGCTGCGAAAGGCGTGCATAATGGTTCCTCGGAACGTTTGTTTCGGGCCGATACACCGCGCGACGAGGTTAAAGTCAAGGTGAAGCGCTGCGTTTTACGTGTTTCGGGGCTGAGTTTTGCACAATCCAAATCGAACCAGTGCAATCTTTTTGCGCGAGCGACTTGCATCAAATGCAACCATGGCTAGACTCGCTTGAAGCATAACGTGAAGGGGTAGCAGATGTTGCAAGCGGCTTTGGAACGGACGATTAACGGCGTCATTGTGGAGGGAGACCTCAAGATTTCATGGCCCAATGGCAAGATTACGCGCCATGGCAATGGTCGTGGTTTGGCGGCGCATTTGGTGATTTCGGACGCTGGGCTGATTCCCCGCATGTTACGCAACCCTGAGTTGACCCTTGGGGAAGGCTACATGGAAGGCGGTCTGCGCATTGAGGACGATGATCTGCACAGTTTCTTGCGGCTTGTTGCGCGCAATGCCCGCAAATTTGGCGCAGGGCGGTTTTCGGCGGCGGCGGCGGGTGCCCGCACCGCCTTAAGGCGAATTGCGCAACACAACCCAATCCATATCGCCAAGCGTAATGTCGAAGTTCACTACGACCTCTCAACCGATTTGTATGAGCTGTTTCTGGACCCGGCGATGCAATACACCTGCGGATATTACAAAAAACCGGGGATGAGTCTGGCAGAGGCGCAACAGGCCAAGATGCGTCATATCGGTGAAAAGCTGATGATTGAGCCTGACATGCGGGTGATGGATATTGGCTGTGGGTGGGGTGGTTTGTCGATTGCTTTGGCGCGGGATTTTGGCGCGCGAGTGACCGGGGTGTCGCTGTCCAAAGTGCAGCTTGCTTATGCGCGCGAAAAGGCGGAGGCAGCAGGGGTTGCGGACCGGATAGATTTCCGGCTGGTTGATTACCGCGATGTGGATGAGTTGTTTGATCGCATTGTTGTTGTCGGCATGATGGAACACGTCGGTCAGCCGCAATATGCGCAGTTCATACAGCAACTCGAAAAAAACCTCAGCCCAAATGGGATTTCGCTAGTGCATACGATCGGGCGCACAACGCCGCCCGGCCAAACCTCCCCATTCATTAACAAATACATCTTCCCCGGAGGGTATGCCCCTGCTATGTCGGAAGTCATGGCAGAGGTCGAAAAAACGTCCCTTATGCCGATGGATATTGAGGTTTGGCGCACCCATTACGCGCAGACATTGATCCATTGGCAGGAGAAGTTTGAGGCTAATGTCGACGCAGTGCGCGCGCTTTATGACGACAAGTTCGTGCGCATGTGGCGGTATTATTTGGTGGCCTCTGAAATGAGCTTTAGTGAGCTTGGACTGGTGATCTTCCAGTTCCAGATGGCGCATCAAGAGGCGGCGGTGCCGGTCACGCGGGAGTATTTGTACGGTGGGTCTACGGCGGGAAATCGCCCTCAGTTGGTTGATGATGGCGGTTTGGAGCCTGCTGTTGCTGCGCAGCTATTGGAACGTGTGGGCACTTGATTTAACGGCGCTGTATTTTGCAGGACACTTCTACGCTCAAGGGGCATTTGATCTGATATATCTGCCGGGGGGCGGATGTGTTTTTGTCCGACCCGCCCAAGGCCTATCTTGAGTTTGGATTGGCGCAGGACGGCGCGCGTGGGGATCGGATAACACCGTATTTATATCCGCCACTTTGGGCGGCGTTGATGGCGCCGGTAACCAAAATCCTGTCAATCGGTGCGTTTTTCAAACTCTGGCTGATCATAAATCTGGCCTCCTCGGTCTTTATGATATGGCTTGGCTGGCTTTGGATTGGCCGCGGCATCTCTCCGGTGATTTGGGTGGGTCTGGCGTTGGCGCTTTTGACTGTGACTGTGATTGGACAAATGGGGTTTGCCTATGGGCAGCCGCAGGTTTTGGTGAATTGCCTGATTGTCGGCGCGTTTTTTGCGGTGAGCCGGGCACATAATGTGGGCGGCGGGGCGTTGCTGGGGCTGGCGGCAGCGATCAAGCTTGCGCCAATCGCCTTGGCTGTTGTCTTGCTGATGGAACGGCGTTGGGTCGCGCTTGGGGCCTGTCTGGGCGTGTTTGGCGCATTGGCTGGGCTATCGGTTTTGGTGACGGGTTGGCCGCTTCATGCAGCGCTCTTGGACAAGCTGTCAGAGATTGATGCGCATATCATGGTCGCGCGGATTACCACGAGTTTGGAATTGGTTCTGGCGCAAATCGGCGGTTTGATCCATGGCGCTCCAATTGGCGTGGAGGGCGCTGCACATATGACCCCGCAGCCGGAGTGGATCGGGCCTGTTGTGCGCTGTGTCCTGGTGGCAGGGATCATCGCGAGCTGGGCGTGGACGCGCAAGGCGCAGGACGATTTGCGGATTTGGCTGCGCTTGATGGCGGTCTATCTTGTCGTTCTGGTCTGTGGGCCATTGGCTTGGGTTCATGCCTTGGGATTGCCGCTAGTTTTGTTGCCGGGAATGCTGCGCATACTGCCGATGCGCGGCGCGGTGGCTGTCCTAGGCGGGGCGGCCATTGGCTTCTCGATGCCACTGTTTTTCTGGGTTGCAGAGAATCCCGCGTTTGAGACCGCGCAGATTTGGGCCAACCTTATCCTGACACTAGGCCTGTTTGCGGTTTTGCTGGGCGCGGCGCGCGGGGCGTTGGTGACGAAATAACCGCCAAAACCCCTTGCACCCGATGGTCCCATGTCTATAACCCACGACAATTTGCACGCGGGCGAGAATCCTGTGGCAAAGGTGCTGCGACATAGAAACCTGATCCAAATCCAAGGGTGATGAGATGCCAAAAAGAACCGATATCAAGACAATCATGATCATCGGCGCGGGGCCAATTGTCATCGGACAGGCGTGTGAGTTTGACTACTCTGGCGCGCAGGCGTGTAAGGCGCTGCGCGAGGAGGGGTATCGGGTTGTTCTGGTGAACTCGAACCCGGCGACGATCATGACCGATCCGGGGCTTGCGGATGCGACATATATCGAACCGATCACTGCGGATATGGTCGCCAAAATCATCGAGAAAGAACGCCCCGATGCGTTGTTGCCGACCATGGGCGGGCAAACTGGCCTGAACACCGCGCTTGAGCTTGATGATTTGGGTGTGCTTGAAAAATTCAACGTCGAGCTGATTGGGGCGAAGCGTGAAGCGATTGAAATGGCTGAGGATCGTAAGCTCTTTCGCGAAGCAATGGACCGGTTGGGCATCGAAAACCCGCGTGCAACCATCGTTACGGCACCCAAGAACGACAAAGGGCATTTTGATCTTGAAGCGGGCGTGGCAAGCGCACTTGAATGCCTTGAAGACATTGGGTTGCCTGCGATTATTCGCCCAGCCTTTACCCTTGGCGGCACAGGCGGCGGCGTGGCCTATAACCGCGAAGATTACATGCATTACTGCCGCACCGGGATGGACGCGTCTCCGATGGGGCAAATCTTGGTGGATGAGAGCCTCTTGGGGTGGAAAGAATTCGAGATGGAAGTGGTGCGTGACACCGCTGACAACGCGATCATCGTGTGTGCGATTGAGAACGTCGACCCCATGGGCGTGCACACCGGCGACAGTATCACGGTGGCCCCAGCGCTTACGTTGACTGACAAAGAATACCAAATTATGCGCACCCATAGCATCAATGTGCTGCGCGAAATCGGTGTCGAAACGGGTGGCTCCAACGTGCAATGGGCGGTGAACCCGCAAGACGGGCGGATGGTTGTCATCGAGATGAACCCGCGTGTTAGCCGCTCGTCGGCGCTGGCTTCCAAGGCCACTGGGTTCCCGATTGCGAAAATTGCTGCGAAACTGGCGGTTGGCTATACGCTGGATGAGCTGGACAACGATATCACCAAAGTCACGCCCGCTAGCTTTGAGCCGACGATCGACTATGTTGTCACCAAAATCCCACGGTTCGCGTTTGAGAAATTCCCCGGCTCCGCGCCGCATTTGACCACGGCAATGAAGTCGGTTGGCGAGGTCATGGCGATTGGGCGTACGATTCACGAGAGCCTGCAAAAAGCGTTGGCTTCGATGGAGACAGGGCTGACAGGGTTTGACGAAATCGAGATCGAAGGTGCGCCTGACAAGGCGGCGGTGATCAAGGCGATTTCGGTGGCGACACCGGACCGAATGCTGACAATTGCGCAAGCCATGCGCCATGGTTTGACCAATGATGAGATCATAAGCGCGACCGCGTTTGACCCGTGGTTCCTCAACCGCATTCGCGAAATCGTTGAGGCGGAGGAAGACGTCCGCACCAGCGGCTTGCCGGTCACAGAAGAAGGTATTCGCAAGCTCAAGATGATGGGCTTCACAGATGCGCGGTTGGCGACCCTTACGGGCCGCGATGAGGACAATGTGCGCCGCGCACGCCAGAACCTTGGCGTGAACGCAGTGTTCAAGCGCATCGACACCTGCGCCGCCGAATTCGAGGCGCAAACGCCTTATATGTATTCCACTTATGAAGCGCCTATGATGGGCGAAGTTGAGTGCGAGGCGCGGCCGTCGGATCGCAAAAAAGTTGTGATTCTGGGAGGTGGCCCCAACCGGATTGGGCAGGGGATCGAGTTTGATTATTGCTGTTGCCACGCTTGTTTTTCGCTGACGGATGCCGGCTATGAGACGATCATGGTCAATTGCAACCCGGAGACGGTTTCCACCGATTATGACACCTCGGATCGCCTGTATTTCGAGCCTTTGACCTTTGAACATGTGATGGAGATCCTGCGCGTTGAGCAAGAGGCGGGGACGCTTCATGGGGTGATCGTTCAGTTTGGCGGCCAGACCCCGCTCAAGCTGGCGAATGCGCTGGAAGAAAGCGGTATTCCGATCCTTGGGACCTCGCCTGATGCCATTGATCTGGCCGAAGATCGCGAGCGTTTCCAAGACCTTGTGAACCGTTTGAGCCTGAAACAGCCACATAATGGGATCGCACATTCGGATGCCGAAGCCATGGCGATTGCAGGTGAAATCGGCTTCCCACTGGTGATCCGCCCGTCTTATGTGCTGGGCGGGCGCGCGATGGAAATTGTGCGTGATATGGCCGGGCTTGAGCGCTACATTCGCGAAGCGGTTGTGGTGTCAGGCGACAGCCCAGTACTGCTTGATAGCTACCTGTCGGGCGCCGTCGAGATCGACGTAGATGCGCTGTCGGACGGGGAACAGGTCCATGTGGCAGGTATCATGCAGCACATCGAAGAAGCGGGTGTGCATTCGGGCGATAGTGCCTGTTCATTGCCGCCCTATTCGCTTTCGGCCGAGATCATTGACGAGTTGAAACGTCAGTCGGTGGCCTTGGCGTTGGAGCTTGGTGTTGTTGGGCTGATGAATGTGCAATTCGCTGTCAAAGATGGCGAGATTTTCCTCATTGAGGTGAACCCACGAGCGTCGCGCACTGTGCCGTTTGTCGCCAAAGCTGTCGGCTCCCCGATCGCGTCGATTGCGGCGCAGGTGATGGCAGGGGCCAAGCTGAGCGCGTTTGATTTGATTGATCCGCTGATTGACGGTTTTGCTGTGAAAGAAGCGGTCTTGCCCTTTGCGCGCTTCCCCGGGGTCGATACCTTGCTGGGGCCAGAAATGCGCTCTACCGGCGAAGTTATGGGCTCGGACAAGAGCTTTGCGCGTGCGTTTTTGAAGGCGCAAATGGGCGCAGGGACTGTGTTGCCCACTGAGGGAAATGTGTTCTTTTCGATCAAGGATGCGGACAAAACGCCTGAGATGATAGAAGCTGGCAAAATTCTCACAGGGCTTGGCTTTAAGATCATGGCGACGAGCGGCACGGCGGCGTTTTTGACGGAAAACGGCATTGAAACAGAAGTAGTGCGCAAGGCCTATGAAGGCGGGCGGACAATCGTGGACGTTATGAAAGACGGGCATGTGAGCTTGGTGATGAACACGACCGAAGGCGCGCAAGCGGTTGAGGATAGCCGGTCCATGCGGGCGGTCGCGCTCAACGATAAGATCGCCTATTTCACCACAGCAGCAGGCGCACATGCGGCGGCTCTGGCCATGCAAGCACGCGAAGAAGGCGCGCTTGAGGTCAACGCGCTTCAGGGGTGATCCCGCGACACATCTGAGGAAAGCGGCGCTCTTGTTTGAGCGCCGTTTTTTGATTTCGAGTGCGTAAATTCGCTTCATTCCGGTTTGGAAGACTTGGCCTCGAAATCTACAAGACCTATTGGCAAGGAGACGGGTGGCAACACAGAGGTGCTTTGATGCCGCGCGCGTTCGCTTTGCTGTCATGTCGGAAATTCTCGCGCGATGAGGCAGGTTTCATTCACAGGCAATTGCGACAAACTGGCGCCGATGACCCGGCGCCATTCAAACGCGCTGCCCCGCAGAACAAATGATCTTGGTTCAAAGTGGCGCGCTGGCTCAGCGTTATTTTAGGCGTTCACGAAGCTGCTGCCTGACGGTCTTGTCCTGGCTCAAACCATCGTCGAGTATCGTATCCAAAATGAACTCAATATCAGCCAGACGTTTGTTTTGCCGATTGATCAAGGCCTGCTGTTGTTTGCAGATGATCGCGAAGTAAGTCGCGGCGTCCTCGCTACCTGTCTCATAGGCAATTACATTGCGGGTTTTGGTGTCGGGGAAAAGCTCCTCTCGGCCAAAAAGCCGTTGTGCAAGTCTTGTGTTGCGCGCTTGGTATTCCTCCAAAATCCCTTCGCGCTGCGCATTCGAATAGAAGGCAGCGTTTTTTGGGGCAAGCTCAGGGAGCTTATATCGCTTAATAAGCCCCTCGAATTCTTGGGGCATTACGGGGCGCGAAAATCCGCTCGCGTAGACCCCGATAAAATAGCTTTGCGAGACGCCAAGTGAGGGGTTTACCTCGTCATAATCGTCAAAACGGTCCTCATAACTCATTCCATAGGTCTTACAGAAATAGTCTACGATACCGCGCCCCGCGCGCGCTTCATCGTAAGGCACAAGCGTGACGGCCTCCTCGCCAAACACGGACCAACTTTGAAACAGTGCTTCGTAATCCATTGTCTTTTCGACGGTGGTTTTGAACTCCATCGGGCTGAGTATGCGCGCGCTGCGGTTCAGTTTGTGCCTGAGCGCCCATTGCCGATAAGCGCTTTCAATCCAATCGTCTTGGCGGCGGACAACCATGATCACTTTGACATCTGAAATGATTTTGGAGTCTTTAAGCAGGGCGTGGATTTTGGGCGCGATTTCGCCGCGCGAAAACCCCATGCTAAGGGATTCATTCGACCAGATCAGCTCATCAACGCCGGTCATCTTCCCGGCGGCTTGTTCGATCGTGCGAATGGCCTGTTCGAGGTCGGCGTCATTGTTGACTTGGCCTTGGTTCTTTAGGTGAAACGCTTCGCCAAGGCGCAGAAGATTGATCCCCGTATAGGCCAAGCTGTGCTTTTTCAGGAATGTGCCTTCGTGTTCCAAGAAGGCTTGCAGGGAGGAGGTCCCCGTTTTGCCCAGTCCAATATGCAAAGTAAGTCGCATTACGTGTCTCTCGTTTAATGCTCTCGCGGCGTAGGGCCTGTTTAAACCAAGCGCCCCCAAAGGTCGTATTCGCCCGCTTCATCCACCTCAACCGTGACGATATCACCGGGCTTTAGCGCGCTATGACCTTCGTCGATAAACAAGTTGCCATCAATTTCCGGGGCATCTGCTTTGGTGCGGCAAGTGGCTGCGTCTTCTTCCACCTCATCGACAATCACCTCCAAGCGCTGCCCGACTTTGGCGGCGAGTTTCGCTTCAGAAATCGCCTGCGCGCGTTCCATGAACCGATTCCAGCGGTCTTGTTTGACCTCTGGTGGTACGTGATCGGGCAGGGCGTTTGAGCGCGCGCCATCGACGTCCTCGTATTGAAAACATCCAACCCGATCAAGTTGCGCCTCATCGAGCCAATCGAGAAAATACTCAAACTCAGCTTCCGTTTCGCCCGGATAACCAACGATGAAGGTAGAGCGCAAAGTGATGTCGGGGCAGATTTCGCGCCAGGCGGCGATCTCGTCAAGGACTCTAGCTGAGGCGGCAGGGCGAGCCATACGTTTAAGAACGTCAGGGTGACCATGCTGGAATGGAATATCGAGATACGGCAGGATCAGCCCCTCGGCCATCAAGGGGATCAAATCGCGCACATGGGGATAGGGGTAGACATAATGCAGCCGCACCCATGCGCCCAATTGCCCGAGGTCACGGGCCAAGTCGGTGATGTGGGCGCGATGCTCTCGCTCAGTTGCATATTTGAGGTCGAGACCATAAGCCGAGGTGTCTTGCGAGATCACCAACAGCTCCTTGACGCCCGCCTCTACAAGTTTCTCCGATTCGCGCACAACTGCATGGGCCGGGCGCGAGGCCAGCTTGCCGCGCATGTCCGGAATAATGCAGAATTTGCAGGCATGATTGCAGCCTTCGGAAATCTTGAGATAGCTGTAGTGCCGCGGTGTAAGGGACACGCCCGACGCTGGCAAAAGATCGACAAAGGGATCAGGAGCAGGCGGCACCGCATGATGTACAGCGTCCAATACCTGCTCATACTGATGCGGGCCAGTCACCGCCAACACGCTGGGATGAACCCCCGTAATATACTCAGGGTCCGCGCCCAAACAGCCAGTCACCAAGACCTTGCCATTTTCACTCAGCGCTTCGCCAATCGCCTCAAGGCTCTCGGCCTTGGCGCTATCAAGGAACCCGCATGTGTTGACAATCACCGCGTCCGCCCCCGCGTAATCGGGCGAAATCGCGTAACCTTCGGCACGCAACCGCGTCAAAATCCGCTCGCTGTCAACGAGTGCCTTTGGGCACCCAAGGCTGACCATACCGATTTTCGGCTGACCCGGACGTGACACCTCGCGAAGCGCTGCACGGGCCTGATCGGGCCGCAAGTCGGGGGGATTTGTGCTCATGGCCGGGCCCCTTTTCTTTGGTTTCAAAATACCTCGGGGGTATGGGGGCAGCGCCCCCATGACGATTGCGGCGGCTTAGCGCTTGCGATCGCGGCGCGAGGACATCGGCTGGAACGCCACGCTAACATGCGCTTCGCAATAAGGCTTGCCCGCTTGCACACCAAGCCCACAGAACCAAAAATCCTCGGTTGCCGGGTCGCCAATCGGCCATTTGCAGGTCTTCTCGGTGAGTTCCATCAAAGACAGGCGTTTCGCGCCTTTTTCGACCTCGTTCACCTTCGCAAGCGCCTCAGGGCTGATCTCATTTGCGGACGGCTGTGGCGGCAAAGGCTGGCCAGCCGGAATGATCTGTTTGCGCGAAGAAATCGGTTTTGGCACGGGCGCAGGTTCGGCCGATTTGGTTTCGGGCGCGGGGCGGCCCGATTTGGTCGGCGGCGCCTTTTTGGGCGGCGCTGGCTTCTTGGCCGGGGCGGCCTTTGCCTTGTCCTTGGCCGGTGCTTTGGAGGTGGATGCGCCACCGCCAGCCCGATTGGACAAGCCCAAACGGTGCACTTTGCCGATCACGGCGTTGCGGGTCACACCACCAAGTTCCTTGGCGATTTGCGAAGCCGATTGGCCTTCGCCCCACATCTTTTTCAGGATATCAACCCGTTCATCGGTCCAGGACATGTGTTTTCCTTCATTCCCACCGGGCGCTTGGAAGGCCACGGATAGGGTTTCACGTCAGTCGCCCATATTAGTCATAGGCGGGCCGGATACAAGGTGGGGGCGGTTAATTCCAGCAAAAACCACGTTAAAATCCGTAGACAATTGCCCGGATCTTGCCTAAGAGCGACGCCATGAGCAAACGGACCCTACATAATCGAGACCGACGTCGCAGCTAAGGGCTGTGACCTTTTCGCCGTTTGCCCGCGCCACTCCGCGCGACCCATTCCCAGAATATTGACAACGCCATGCCTCTGAGGCACCCACCAAAAGCACCTTGAGGCTTCTTTTTAAAGGATGACGCCATGATCCCGCCCGTATTGCCGACCTACGCTCGCGCGCCGCTTTCTTTCGTCAAAGGCGAAGGCAGCTGGCTTTCGGAAGCTGGTGGCGGCCGATTTTTGGACATGGGCGCGGGGATCGCTGTGAATGCATTGGGGCACGCCAATAAAGACCTGATCGGCGCATTGACCGCGCAGGCGCATAAACTGTGGCATGTGTCCAACCTATATCAGATTCCCGAACAAGAAGCGCTGGCCGCGAAACTTGTTGGCGCTACATTTGCGGATACAGTGTTTTTCACCAACTCCGGCACCGAGTCCTGTGAATTGGCCGTGAAAATGGCGCGCAAGTACTGGTCGGATAAGGGCGAAGCGGCACGCACGGATATCATCACATTCAGTGGTTCTTTTCATGGCCGGTCATCGGCGGGAATTGCCGCGGTTGGCACGGAAAAAATGGTGGGGGGCTTTGGGCCGCTCTTGCCGGGGTTTGTTCATTTGCAGTTTGGTGATCTGGAGGCGGTGCGCGCGGCATTGACCCCTACTGTGGGGGCGATCCTGGTTGAGCCTGTGCAAGGGGAAGGCGGGATTGTACCGGCGGATGAGGCGTATTTGCAGGGGCTTCGCGCGCTGTGCGATGAAACGGGAACGCTGCTGATCTTGGACGAGGTGCAATGTGGCATGGGGCGCACGGGCAAGTTGTTCGCGCATGAACACTACGGCTTGACGCCGGACATCATGATGGTGGCCAAGGGCATCGGTGGGGGCTTTCCTTTAGGGGCAGTTCTGGCCACTGAAGACGCTGCCTCGGGCATGACATTGGGCACACATGGATCGACCTACGGCGGGAACCCGCTTGGCTGTGCTGTCGGTGCCAAGCTGTTTGAAATCGTCAATGAACCGGCGTTTTTGGGCGACGTCTCGCGCAAGGGAGCGGCGCTGCGGGCGAAATTGGGCGCTGTCGTGAAAGCACACCCTGAGGTGTTTGAACTTGTGCGCGGACGTGGGTTGATGCTGGGCGTGAAATGCACCTTAACAAATACAGACGTGGTGAAGGCGTGTTATGGCCAAGAGCTGATTGTGGTGCCTGCGGGCGATAATGTGATCCGGTTTTTGCCGCCATTGACCCTGACGGATGACGAAATTGACGAAGCGGCCACCCGGCTATCGGCGGCAGCGACGGCGCTCAAATGCGCGTTGGAAGGATAAGAGATGCCACATTTTTTGGATATTCACACGACCAGCCCAGCGGATTTGCGCAGTATGTTGGATCAGGCAAAAGCGATGAAAACAGCGCGCAAATCCCGCTCTAAAGGGGCGCTTGATGATGATGCGGCGCTTGATGGTAAAGTGGTCGCGTTGATTTTTGAGAAACCCTCAACACGGACGCGCGTTTCATTTGATGTGGGTGTGCGGCAGATGGGCGGCGATACCCTCGTGTTGTCTGGCTCAGAAATGCAACTGGGCCATGGTGAGTCCATCTCGGACACAGCGCGGGTTTTGTCGCGCTATGTGGACATGATCATGATCCGCACCTTTGAGGAAAGCGCGCTTCAAGAATTGGCGGAGTTTGCATCGGTTCCTGTCATCAATGGCCTGACCAACCGTACGCATCCATGTCAAATTATGGCTGATATTCAAACGTTTGAAGAACATCGTGGACCGATCAAAGGAAAGAAAGTGGCCTGGCTTGGAGATGGCAACAATGTTGCGGCCTCGATGATCCATGCTGCCGGACAACTCGGATTTGATTTCACATTTTCCGGCCCGGAAAAGCTCGATCCAGAAGCGGAATTCGTATTGGATGCGCGCAACAAAGGCGCGGCGATTACAATTGAACGCGACGCCCTGAAAGCCGTGGAAGGCGCTGATATTGTGGTAACGGATACCTGGGTGTCGATGCATGATGCGCTGTCGACCCGCGAACGCCGCCACGCGATGCTGCGTCCTTATCAGGTCAATAAAAAGCTCATGGCCGCCGCAGGCAAAGACGCCTTGTTCATGCATTGCCTTCCCGCGCATCGGGGCGAGGAGGTGACAAACGCTGTCATGGACGGTCCACAATCGGTGATTTTTGACGAGGCAGAAAACAGACTTCACGCGCAAAAGGCCATTATGCGCTGGTGCCTGGGCGTCTAATGGGCGCGCCGCGCCGCTGCTTCTTTGGTTGCCAAATACCTTGGGGGGGCGCGCAGCGCGGGGGGCAACGCCCCCTTACTGACCGAGCTTTTTGTGGACTTCTTCCATGTCGATTTCGGCAATCGGCATCTTGTTGGCCGGATTGTCAAAGTCATATTTGAAGATATCAAAGTCGCGTTTGTACATCTCGCGCATGAGGTGCATCGACAAATCGTCAAAATAGTCTTCAACCGGGTGGGCACGCTCCGGGCCGTGGCCCGCGCTCTCATTAAAACGTGGGATTTTCTTCAGATCAACTTTGTGAGGCGTCTTAGTCGCGTCCAGAACTTTCTTCATTCCATGATTGAAGTTCTCGGTCCAAAAAATGTGATCATAGGTGCCGCCATTGTGGATATAGGTCGAAACATGACCTGACATGGCGGACCAGTGAATGTCTGGATCCATTGGACGACGGTGCTTGATGGTGTCGCGCGCGAACAGCAAAAACCGACGGAAACTTTGGATCTGATCGAATTCAAACCCAGTTTCCGGGTCGCCAACCTCGACACCATATTTTTGGATCAAGAGCGGAACCATGTTGCCGCGATACCGTTTTCCGTTGCGCTGAATGCCACAAATCTTATCGAAAAAGGACGACAGAATGCGCGTGTAGGGGTTGCGCACACAGGTAAAGGCGTAGCTCTTGTGCCGCTTCACATTGCGTTCAATTTTCTTTTGGCTGTCTTCAAGCGCCCATTTGTGCAGACCATCCTGAGCGTCGTGAATGTCGCCGTCAAAAAAGCTGCCGTGATCGGAATAATACATAACCTGACCAATGGTCGAACACGCGCATTTCGGAACAACCCGATATACCATGCTCTCGCTTTCAGTCATCCAAGTGCCGGGAAATCCCATGCCTGCAAGTGCCTCCTCAGCTTGTCCACTAAGTTTAGCGAACGCAGGTTTAATACATCGTGCAAAAAAGCAAAGAAACCCTTCTATTTCAATGCTTCGTTACGTTAGTTATGTCAACACTAGCCCGAAACCTGGAGTTTTGTTTCTGAAATGGCAAAAATCGCCTTCATTCTGCTGTGTCACAAAGACCCAAAGGCCATCATTGACCAGGCGCAGCGGCTGACGGCAGCGGGCGACTATATTTCGATTCACTTCGATGCGCGCGCCTCTCAGTCTGACTTTGACATGATTCAAGCTGCGCTTGGCGAGAACCCTTCCGTGACCTTCGCGAAAAAACGTCTCAAATGCGGCTGGGGCGAGTGGTCTTTGGTTGCGGGCACTTTGCAGGCTGTTGAGGCGGCGGTTGAGGCTTTCCCGCGTGCGACGCATTTTTACATGGTGTCGGGCGATTGCATGTCGGTCAAATCGGCGGAATATGCGCATGAAGTTCTCGATAATGACGACAAAGATTACATCGAGAGTTTTGATTTTTTCGAGAGTGATTGGATCAAGACAGGCATTAAAGAAGACCGTTTGATTTGGCGGCATTGGTTTAACGAACGCACGCATAAATGGCGGTTTTATGCCTCGATGAACCTCCAGAAAAAGCTGGGGCTGCGACGCGAGGTGCCGGAAGATCTGCAAATCATGATCGGGTCACAATGGTGGTGCTTGCGGCGGCGCACGATCGAATGGATTGTGGATTTCACCCGCAAACGCAAAGATGTCATGCGGTTCTTTTCGACGACCTGGATTCCGGATGAGACCTTTTTTCAAACGCTGGTCCGTCATCTGGTGGCGGACGACGAAATCGAGACGCGCACCCTGACGTTTTTGATGTTCACGGACTACGGGATGCCTGTGACGTTTTACAATGATCACTACGATATGTTGTTGTCGCAGGACTATCTGTTTGCCCGCAAAATCAGCCCCGATGCCCATGAGCTGAAACGCCGACTCGGCGCGCTCTATGCTGCCGAAGGGGTGGAGTTCAAGATTTCAAACGAGGGGCGTTCGTTGTTTGATTTCTTGGTGGGGCGAGGGCGGATTGGCCAGCGTTTTGCGCCAAGGTTCTGGGAATCTGAGGCGACGCTGGGGCGCGAGCGCGAGTTGCTTATTGTGGTCGCGAAAAAGTGGCATGTTGGCAAGCGGTTGATCGGTGCGATCCGCGATCACACGGATATTCCTTGCATCGAGTATTTGTTTGATGAGGAAGACACGGAGCTGCCGAATTTGGGCGGTATCCAGGGCTCCATCGGCAAGCGGACACGGCACCGCCGCGCGCTGATGCGGATGTTGTTTGATTTCTATGACACGGATCGCTTGGTGATTGGGCTGGACCCAAACAACCTTGATTTGATGAGCGATTTTTACACGGACCGTTCAACAACGCGAATCTTGGAAATTGAAACCGAATATACCGATGAGTGGTTGCTTGGGCATGCTATGCGATCTGGGCTGGCGGGCGAGCGCACGCCGCAAGAAAACATTGATCGCCTGATTCCGACCATCCGGCGCGATATTTTCTATGAAAGCGATCAAATGCGCGAAGCGGGATTTGATGAGACTTACAAAGTGCTGGAGCGGGTCAGCCCTGAGGAAAATGCGCAAGCCATTGCAAAATTTCTCACCATCGGACAAGACAAGGCGAGTGAGATTGCCAAGACCGAGCACCTTTATTCTGACTAGTCGCCAAGAGAGATCGCTATGCCCTACGCCTATGATGACCAGAACATTTTCGCCAAGATCCTGCGCGGGGAAATTCCGAACGACACGGTGCTGGAGACCGAACATAGCCTTGCGTTTAAGGATATTGCGCCTCAGGCACCAATCCATGTCTTGGTGATCCCGAAAGGGCCGTATGTCACGTATGACGATTTTGCCGCGCATGCCTCAGATGCCGAATTGGCGGATTATGCCCGCGCGATTGATGCTGTGGTGGCCAAGCTTGGCATCGGACCGGGGGCGGAGGGCGAAGGCTATCGGCTGATTGTAAACTCCGGCGCTGCGGGCGTTCAGGAAGTGCCGCATTTGCACACGCATATTTTGTCAGGGCGTATGTTGGGCCGGATGCTTCAGCCCGTGCAAGGCGCGCTGTGATCCGGTCTTGTTCACGCGGGCGTGGCTGGTATCATGGGGCAACCCTTTGAGAGAGGCTCGATCATGACGACCCAAGCACCCGAAACCAAGGTTGTGGACAAAAGAAAACTGGCTTGTGACGGCGGCCATGGCGGAGAGCATCCGCGCGTTTGGCTGACCATTCCCGCGGAAGTGGGCTTTGTTGAATGCCCCTATTGCGATTGCAAATACGTCTATCAGGATTTTTCTGACGCAGGCTAAGGCTGGCGTTTATTGGGGGGCATTCCATGTCTTTTGGCAAAGGGTGCCACCTGCACCTTATCGACGGTTCGGCCTTTATTTTCAGGGCATATCACGCATTGCCGCCGCTGACGCGCAAGTCGGATGGGCTGCCGATTGGGGCGGTCGCGGGCTTTTGCAACATGTTGTTCAAGCAGGTTGAGGACAACAAAGGGCCGGACGCGCCGACTCATGTTGCTGTCATTTTTGATTATTCCGGCACCACATTTCGCAACGAAATTTACGATCAATACAAAGCGAACCGCCCGCCTGCGCCTGAAGATCTGGTGCCGCAGTTCCCGCTCACGCGCGATGCGACCCGCGCCTTCAATATCGCGTGCATCGAGCAGGAAGGATATGAGGCGGATGATTTGATCGCCACCTATGCGCGGCAGGCGCGCGAAGCAGGTGGACGGGTGACGATTATTTCTTCGGACAAGGACATGATGCAGCTGGTGGGCGGCGGCGTGGAAATGCTCGACGCCATGAAGAACAAGCGCATTGATCGCGAAGGTGTCATCGAAAAATTCGGCGTCGGGCCAGAGCGGGTTGTTGATGTGCAGGCGCTCGCGGGCGATAGCGTTGATAACGTGCCGGGCGCGCCGGGGATTGGTATCAAGACTGCGGCCTTGTTGATCAACGAATTTGGCGATTTGGATACGCTGCTGGACCGCGCTGGCGAGATCAAACAGCCCAAGCGGCGGGAAACATTACAAGACAAAGCCGACCAAATTCGGATGAGCCGGGACTTGGTGCGGCTGGTGGATGACATTGACGTTGAGGAGGGGCTTGACGCATTTGAGGTGCGCGACCCGGAGCCGAGCATTTTGTTGCCGTTCTTGGCGGATATGGAATTTCGCACGCTGACCAACCGAATCGCGGATCAAATGGGCGTGGAGAGTCCTGAGATCAAAGCCCCTAAAGCCGCGGAGGCGCTGGAAGACATCCCGGCTGCGCCGATTGATCCTGAGGCCTACGAATGGGTCAAGGACATGGAGGCGTTGGAGCGCTGGATTGCGCGGATTTATGAGCAGGGGCATGTGGCCGTGGATACGGAAACGACATCGCTCAATGAAATGCAAGCTGAGTTGGTCGGGATTTCGCTGGCCTGTGTGGCGGGTGAGGCGTGCTACATTCCGCTGACGCATAAATCAGGCGCGGCGGATGATCTGTTTGGCTCGGATGTTCTGGCGGAAGGGCAGCTTGATGTGGAGGCGGTTTTGGCCGCACTTCGCCCGATGCTTGAGGACGACAGCATCTTGAAAATCGGCCAAAACATGAAGTACGACGCGAAAATATTTGCGCGGTATGGTGTCAAGATCGCGCCGTATGACGACACGATGTTGATGTCTTATGCGCTCTATTCGGGGTTGCATAATCATGGGATGGATTCGCTCGCGGAGCGCTACCTAAACCACACGCCGATTTCGATTAAATCTTTGCTGGGCACCGGGAAGTCGGCAATTACCTTTGACCGGGTGAATGTTGAAGAAGCTGTGAAATATGCGGCGGAAGACGCCGATATCACCCTTCGATTGTGGCAAATGTTCAAGCCACGCCTTCACGGTGCCAAGGTCACCACCGTCTATGAGACGCTGGAACGCCCATTGTCGCCGGTGCTTGCGCAGATGGAAATGGCGGGCGTTTTGGTGGATCGCGACACCCTGTCGCGCATGTCAAACGCCTTCGCGCAGAAAATGGCAGGGCTAGAAGCCGAAATTCATACTCTCGCAGGGGAAACCTTTAATGTTGGCTCCCCCGCGCAGCTTGGCGCGATCTTGTTTGAGAAAATGGAATTGCCGGGGGGCAAGACCGGGAAATCTGGCAAATACTCCACGCCTGCTGATGTGCTCGAAGACCTTGCCAGCGAGCATGATTTACCCGCGCGGGTGCTGGACTGGCGACAGCTTTCCAAGCTGAAATCGACCTATACTGATGCGCTGCAAACCCATATTGACCCGGAAACTGGCCGGGTTCACACCTCCTATGTGCAGACCGGGGCGAACACCGGGCGGCTCGCGTCAACAGACCCGAACTTGCAGAATATTCCCGTGAGATCGGAAGAAGGACGACGCATTCGAGAGGCCTTTGTGGCGCCCGCTGGCAAGACGCTCGTGTCGCTAGATTACAGCCAGATTGAGCTTCGCATTTTGGCGCATGTGGCCGGGATTGAAAGCATGAGAGAGGCGTTTCGCAACGGGGAAGACATTCACGCGGCCACCGCGTCTGAGATGTTTGACGTGCCGCTTGACGAGATGACCCCGGACGTGCGCCGGCAGGCGAAAGCTATCAATTTCGGAGTGATTTACGGGATCTCCGGCTTTGGGCTGGCGCGGAATTTGCGGATCGGTCGAAAGGAAGCGCAGGGGTTTATTGACCGTTATTTCGAGCGCTATCCGGGCATCAAGGAATACATGGACGACACAGTGGCATTCGCCAAAGAACACCTCTATGTGCAGACTTTGTTCGGGCGCAAAATTCACACGCCTGAGATCGCCGCCAAGGGGCCGCAGGCCGGGTTCGCGAAACGCGCAGCGATCAACGCGCCCATTCAAGGCACGGCGGCTGATGTGATCCGGCGCGCCATGATCCGCATGCCGGAGGCGATCAAGGATTTGCCAGCGACCATGCTGCTTCAGGTGCATGATGAATTGATTTTTGAGGTTGATGAGAGCGCCGTGGAGCAGGTGATTTCGACTGTGAAGGCTGTCATGGAAGGGGCGGCGGAGCCGGTGATCAAGCTTTCGGTGCCTTTGATTGTGGACGCAGGGCAGGGCGCGAACTGGGCTGAAGCGCATTAACCTCACGGGCGCGTGCCTTGACTTTGCAGGCGCGCAGGCTCATATGAAATGCCTGATAGAAAAGGTGCGAAAATGTTTATTCAGACCGAATCCACGCCGAACCCGGCGACGCTGAAATTTCTGCCTGGCCAAGCTGTTCTCGAAGCTGGGACCGCCGATTTCCCAAGTGCTGAGCCAGCACAATCTTCGCCATTGGCGAAACGGTTGTTCGCTGTGAAGGGTGTTGCTGGGGTGTTTTTTGGAACGGATTTCGTGACAGTAACGAAAACGGATGAGGTCGATTGGGACCACATCAAGCCAGCGCTTTTGGGTGCCATAATGGAGCATTACCAGTCGGGTGATGCGGCCATGGAAGGCGTTCAGGCGGCGGCCCATAAAGACCATGACGGTCCAGACGGCGAAATCGTTGGCCAAATCAAAGAACTTCTGGACACGCGGGTGCGCCCGGCTGTGGCCCAAGATGGTGGCGATATCACCTTTCACGGGTTTGAACGCGGGGTGGTCTATCTGCATATGCAAGGCGCTTGTGCGGGCTGCCCGTCCTCCACGCGGACCCTCAAGATGGGCATCGAAAACTTGCTAAAACACTATATTCCCGAAGTGATCGAGGTACGCCCGGTTGCCGTCTGATCCATTGATCTTGGCGTTTGATACATCGGCCGCGCATTGCGCGGCCGCTTTGTTGTCGGGCGATGACATTTTGGCCTGTCGGTTTGAGGAAATGGCACGTGGCCAAGCTGAGCGTCTGTTTCCTTTGCTTGAAGACGTTTTGGCCCAGGGCGATGTGGCGTGGTCGGCGCTCGATGGGATCGGCGTTGGGGTTGGTCCGGGGAACTTTACAGGCATTCGGATCGGTGTCTCGGCGGCGCGTGGGCTGGCTTTGGGATTGGACATTCCCGCAGTCGGCATCTCGACTTTGGAGGCCTTTGCTTATGGCGCTGTGCGCCCGTGTTTATCGGTTTTGGAGGCGCGACGCGGCATGGTATTTGCGCAGTCATTTGACGTTGATGGCCCGCGCGAATGTCGCGTTTATGAAGCTGGTGAGACCTTGCCAGAGACAGCGCGCGCGCCTGTACTTGCGGCTCAGGACTGGGCTGAAGTTATCGCGCGCATGGCGGCAAAACGCGTTGCGCTCGGTGGTGAGATCGCGGCCCCAGCGCCCATGTATGCGCGCGCAGCCGACGCAGCCCCGCCTCGCGATCCGGCCCCGGTGATCCTGCCCGGCGCACGGCCAAACTGATGGAGGCCACTGAATATGCACGTATTTATGAGGCGGCTTTCGTGGGCGGGCGCGGATGGAGCGCAGATGAGATTGCGCGGCTGATATCCGCCCCCGGCGGCTTTGTTGTGCACACCGATCATGGCTTCGCTATTGGGCGCAGCATTGCGGGTGAGGCCGAAGTTTTGACCCTGGCAGTGGACCCATCAAAACAGCGAAGGGGGCAGGGTCGGCGTTTGCTTGGCTTGTTTGAAGCAGCGGCACAAAACGCCGGAGCACGGGACTTGTTTTTGGAAGTGGCGGCGGATAATGCGCCCGCGCGCGGCCTATATACGTCGCATGGGTGGCGCGATGTGGGCCGGCGTTCTGGCTATTATGCACGGCCGGATGGCGCGGTGGATGCGGTTTTGATGGGGAAAGTCTTGCCCTAGGCGTGGGGGCGCTGGACGGTCTCGGGTTGCAGGCCTAGTGTGGGGACGACTCGAAGGAGAACCCCATGACCAATGCCACCGCCCTTGCCGCCCAAATCCGCGCACAAGCTGGGGAGGCTCCGATTGAAGTGGGGCTGATTCTGGGGTCGGGATTGGGGCATTTGGCGGATAGCATTGACGGCGTGTCGATCCCCTATTCCGAACTGGAAGGGTTTCCGCAGCCCGGTGTTTCGGGCCATGTTGCCAAACTGGTCATTGGAAACTTCATGGGAACGCGGGTCGCCATTTTGGGCGGGCGCGCGCATTATTATGAGCATGGGGATGCGGCGGCAATGCGACTGCCGCTTGAGGTGCTCAAGGCGCTGGGCGCAGACCGTTTGATCCTGACAAATGCCGCCGGTTCCTGCCGCCCGGATGTGCCGCCGGGTGAGTTGATGTTGATCACGGATCACATAAATTTTGCCGGTGCAAATCCGTTGATTGGGGAGGCGACGGATGCGCGTTTCGTCCCTCTGGCCGATGCTTACGATCCCGACATGCGGGCCGGTTTGGCGCGCGCCGCGAAGGAGGAGGGCGTCTATCTTAAGGATGGGGTTTATGCGTGGTTTTCCGGACCTTCCTTTGAAACGCCCGCTGAAATCAATGCGATACGGGTGCTGGGCGCGCATGCGGTGGGCATGTCGACGGTGCCAGAGGTGATATTGGCACGGTTCTTGGGGATGCGCGCAGCGGCGGTCTCGACCATCACAAACATGGCGGCAGGCATGTCCGATGAGGCGTTGAGCCATGCACACACTAAGGCGATGGCGCCACTTGGAGCAGAGAAACTTGAGCGGATCTTGAGGCGGTATTTGACCAAGCTTTAACCCGCCCGCGTTACCCTGTGCTGGACATTTTGTCGCTCTCGTATCAAAGCTGAATATATGCAAATTTACCTCCCCATTGCCGAAGTTTCGGTCAACGCGTTCCTCTTGTTGGGGCTTGGCGGGATCGTGGGTGTTTTGTCGGGGATGTTTGGCGTGGGCGGCGGGTTTTTGATGACGCCGCTGTTGTTTTTCATCGGAATTCCGCCCGCCGTTGCCGTGGCGACTGAGGCGAACCAGATTGTTGCCTCCTCGTTTTCCGGTGTGCTTGCGCATCTCAAGCGAAAGACCGTCGATATCAAGATGGGGGTGGTGCTGCAAATCGGCGGGCTGATTGGCGCGGCGCTTGGGATTCAGCTGTTTAACTATCTCAAAGACATCGGCCAGGTCGATCTGCTTGTGAAGCTTTGTTATGTGGTGTTCTTGTCGATTGTCGGTGGGTTGATGTTTGCCGAAAGTCTGAGGGCGATGCTGAGATCGCGTAAGCCCGGCGCAAAGCTGAGCACGCGGCGCAAGCACAATTGGGTTCATAATCTTCCGTTCAAGATGAAGTTTCGCGCCTCCGGGCTTTATATTTCGGTGATTCCGCCGATTTTGGTTGGCGTTTTGGTTGGGGTTTTGGCGGCGATCATGGGGGTCGGTGGCGGGTTCATCATGGTGCCCGCGATGATCTATATCCTTGGAATGCCAACAAAAGTTGTGGTCGGGACATCGTTGTTTCAGATTATTTTGACGACCGCCTTCACGACTGTCATGCACGCCACTACGAACCAAACTGTGGACATTGCCTTGGCGGTGTTGTTGCTGGTCGGAGGGGTGATCGGCGCGCAGATTGGCGCGCGGATCGGGGTGAAACTCAAGGCCGAACAGCTGCGGGTATTGTTGTCGTTGATGGTGCTGGCTGTGTGTTTCAAGCTCGGGTTGGATTTGTTGCTTGAACCAAACGAGCTGTATTCTCTTGGCGAAGCGGGGCACTAGGATGCGGATCATTCTCGCCCTTTTGATGATGGTTGTTGCGGCGTTTCCCTTACGTGCTGAGGAGAGCATTGTTGCGGGACTGAGCCAGAACCGCGTGTCCATTACGGCGACGTTTGTCGGGTCAGAAATCCTGATATTTGGTGCTGTGAAGCGCGAAGTTGCGGTGCCTGAAGGCACTCTTGACGTTGTGGTTGTTGTTGAAGGGCCGGGCAGCGAAATCACAGTGCGCAAGAAGGACAAACGCGCAGGTATTTGGGTCAACACTGAGTCGGCGCAGCTGCGCGATGTCCCGTCCTTTTATGCGGTCGCGACCTCAGCGCCCTTTTCGGAAATCGTGCCAGAGGCGGTGGATGTAGCGGAAGGTATTTCGGTCAAGAATGTGATCGCGCTTGCGGATGATGCGGCGCAGGACGACGAAGATTTTCGGGATGCTGTTGTGCGTATTCGCTCGAATGCCGGGCTTTATGCGCTCAATGAGGGCGCGGTTACTATGCGTGAGGCGACCTTGTTTGAAACCCGTGTCGAACTGCCGTCAAACCTGACAGAAGGTGATTACGATGCGCGGATTTACTTGATGCGCGGTGGCGAGGTTGTGACGCAATATGTGGCGCAGATTGATGTGCGCAAAGTGGGGTTGGAACGCTGGCTCTACTGGCTCGCGCATCAACACGCACTTGTCTATGCCTTCATGTCTCTGGCCATCGCGATTGGGGCGGGATGGGGCGCCTCGACAGCCTTTCGAATGATTTTGCGAAGCTAGCACAGCTATTTATGCGGCCCATTGCAGCCTGTGTGATCCGCCAGAGCGCTCATTACGTTGCAATCATGATCCGCCCCGCCGTCACAGGATGCTGCGATGCGAGACAGCTCTTGCGCAAGGCGCTTTAGGCTTTTGATCCTTGATTTGATTTGCGCAAGGTGAGTTTGAGCGATGCGATGTGTGCTGACGTGATCATCTGGATCAAGCGAAATCAGCTCGGAAATGGCGTCGAGAGGCAAGCCTAAATCGCGGCCATGGCGAATGAAGGCGAGACGTTCCAGCCCGGCGCGATCATAGCGCCTTTGCCCTCCAGCAGTGCGCCCTTCGGGGGCGAGAAGGCCTTTTTCTTCGTAGAATCGTATGGTGGGAATTTTGACGCCAGTGGCCCGCGACAATGCGCCGATTGTATACATGATTTTCCCCTTGATGCTCTAGTGGCTAGAGGGATTATGACGGGTGTGACCCAAATTTCAAGGAGCATATCATGACACAGAACCCAAAAGCGCATCACGGCCACCACCATCACCATGTGGACCCTGAGTCCGGGGATCGTGCGGTCTTGATTGCGATTGTCATCAATCTTGCTTTGACGGTGGCTCAGGTGATTGGCGGCATTCTGTCTGGTTCGGTCGCGTTGATCGCGGATGCTGTGCATAATTTGTCCGATGCCGCCTCGCTTGTGATCGCTTGGGCGGCGCGCAAAATAGCGCGTAGACCATCTGATGAGACCATGACGTTTGGCTACAGGCGGGCGGAATTGGTGGCGGCCCTTATCAACCTAACAACGCTTGTGGTGATCGCAGTCTATCTTTTTTACGAAGCTGCGCAGCGGTTGATTTCTCCGACCGAGGTGACCGGATGGTTGATGATTGTGGTTGCCGGTGTCGCGCTTGTGGTGGACGGAGCAACGGCGTGGCTCACATGGCGCATGTCCAAAAACAGCGTCAATATTCGTGCGGCTTTTTTGCACAATGTCGCCGATGCGCTTGGCTCGGTTGTTGTCATTTTGGTGGGCGTTTTGATCGTGGCGTTTGGGTGGACCTGGGCGGACCCGGTGGCGACCGTGATGATGGCTTGCTACATTTTGTGGATGTCGGTGGGCGAAATGCGTGGCGTTATTCGCATGTTGATGTTGGGCACGCCACCGGGCGTTTCACCTCGCTTGGTGTTGGCCGCAATGCAGGATGAAAACGGGGTTTTGAGCGTACATCATCTGCATGTTTGGCAGCTCACGGAAACGACGAATTCGCTGGAAGCACATGTTGTTTTGGAGGCTGATGATTTTGGGCAGGCGGCGCAGATCAAGGCCGCGCTGCGTGCTCGCTTGGCAGATGAGTTTAATGTCACCCATGTCACGTTGGAGGTGGAAACCGCGCAAACGGCATGTCGTTCGGTGTCTCAGATTGGTGCTGATTAGGGGTGGACTGCCCCGCGCTCAATGCAACAAGAGGGGCGCCCACTTGCGTGGGCGTGGCCTCCGGCGGAGGTATTTTTGAACCAAAGAAGAGGGGCGGGAGTGTTAGGTGGAGGGCGGGCGGCGCGACTGGTAGGCATAAAAGTCGGATAGTGTTTTGCCGCGTTCCGGGCGGAAGGGAGCGCCGGTTTTGACAGTTTTGATCCGGTCGATGCGGAAGCTGCGAAAATCGGCTCTGAGGGTGCACCATGAAGCGAGGGTCCAAGTCTTGCCCCAGAAGTACAGTCCAAGCGGGCGCACTTGGCGCGATGACATCTGCGCGTCCTTGTCTTGATACTCGAAGGTAATGAGACGACTGGCGTCGATGGCGGCCTCAAGGGTGTCCAGGAGAGCACGATCTTGGGGGGGTGGGCCGGTGCGATCGATGCTGTGGATCGGCACACGCGCTGCGCTGCTTTGTAGAGATTGGGGCAGGACGCTCTCGATTTTGACCCGCGCTTCTTCGGCGGCTTTGGCCAACTCGAGCCCGCCCCAGCTTCGCACCATGCGCACGCCAGCGACAAGCGCGGCGACTTCCGCTTTGGTGAACATCAATGGAGGCACATCATAGCCCGCGCGCATCACGTAGCCAACGCCGGCCTCACCCTCAATGGGCACGCCAGAGCCGATGAGGTCAGAGATGTCGCGGTAGATGGTTCGCTCGCTCACTTCGAGCGTTTCGGCAAGCTTTGCTGCCGTGGTGAGCCGACCGCCCCTGAGGAACTGAACGATCTGAAAGAGGCGGTCGGCGCGGCGCATTACATGGCCTTTGATTCGAAAAGACCGATCATGTTTCCATCCGGGTCGCTGGCTGTCACGAACCGACCCACGGGGAGCGTCCGTTCCTCCGATTGCACCTTTCCGCCCGCGGCTTCTAGCCGCTCAATGCTGGCTTCCAGCCCGTCTGAAACGGCCATGTGAATGAGGGCACCGGGGGCGGTTTCTCCTTCATATATAGTGACACCAACACCCGCCATCGAATCATTCAGGTTCGCCGTTGGTTTGGGGCCGCTCCTGTCAACGGTGGTCGATAGGCCAAATACAGTGTCATAGAACTTTGCGGCGGTCTCGACGTTTGAAACCGGAATTGCCGTCCAAACAACAAGGGGTTGCGTAGTCATATCAGATCTCCTTTAACTGCTGATGGAGCCTGTCTAACACCCCCCTCCTGACAGCATTCTGTCAGGAGTGTTCAGTGTCATAGAACCAAGTGAGGCCCTGTTCCGTGCTGGTGCGTGGATTGTACTCGCCAGACACCCAACCGCCATAGCTCGTTTCATCCAAGAGGCGGAAAAACTTGGGGTAATCGCATTCGCATCCATGCGGCTCGTGGCGTCCGGGGGCACCCGCGATTTGAATATGCACGGCACGGTGGCCATGAGTTTCCCATGTTTTCATCCCGTCGTGAGTGATCATCTGGGCGTGGTACATATCAAATTGCAGGCCAAGATTGGGGGCGTCTACCTCGTCGAGAATCTCGGCGGCTTGATCGAAGTCATTCAGGAAATATCCCGGCATGTCTTGGGCATTGATCGGTTCGATTGTCAGGCTCATTTTCGGGGCCGTGTCACAGGCCCATTTGAGGTTGTCGACAAAACAGCTGCGCGCCACCACGCCCTTGGACTTACCTGCCATGATATGCATGTGCTGCGCGCCAAGCGCTTGTGCGTAGCGGGCAGCGCGTTTGAAATCGCGGCGAAATCGTTCGCTAAGGGAGGGCACCGCAGCAAAACCGCGCTCGCCTCCGGCCCAATTGGGCGGAGGGCAATTGATCAACACCATCGTCAAATCATGGCGCGACAATCGGGTCGTGATTTCGCCAGCTGCGTCATCATAGGGAAACAGCGCTTCGACGCCCTTAAACCCAGCTTCGCTTGCCGCTTCGAACCGGTCCAGGAACGGTAATTCGCGAAACATCATCGAAATATTGGCGGCGAAACGGGGCATGTCTCGGTGGTCCTTAAGTCCTGGGAATGTCGAGCGTCGGCGTCAACATGTCTACTTGCTTCCGGTGTCGTGGCGCAGCCGTTGGCGGGCGATATGTTCGTTTTTGGCGGCGGCGCGTTGATCGTCATAGGCTTGGCGCACGTAGTCCATATGTTGTTCAATCGCGGCGCGCGCCCGACCGGGATCGCGCGCTTGGATGGCATCATTGATCGCGCGGTGTTGATCCAAAAGATCATGTCGCGATGTATTGGTTTCGAACATGACTTGGCGCGAATAAAACACGCCCTCCGCCAATAAATCGTACATTGAGCGCATCATATGCAGCAACAGCACGTTATGGCTGGCGTCCAAAATCGCCATGTGAAAGGCGGTGTCTAGGCGCGCTTCGTTCCCAATATCGGCGGTTTCCATGCGTTTCATCGCGGCGTCGATCACTGCCAAGTCAGTGTCAGACCCCAGCCGTGCCGCGCGTTCAGCGGCGAGTCCTTCCATGTCTCTACGAAAGGTAATCGCATCGAGCAGCGCTTCATCGTGGGAGGAAAACAACGTCACGAGCGCAGGGGAAAAGGCCGATCCCAGAACATCCGCGACAAAAATGCCAGCCCCCGCACGCGCGGCGAGCAGGCCCTTGCCTTGCAGTTCGGAGATGGCTTCGCGCAAGGAAGGGCGGGACACGCCAAGACGTTCCGCAAGGTCGCGTTCCGGGGGCAGGCGTTCGCCGGGGCTAAGCACCCCCCGCAAAATCAAAAGCTCGATCTGGGTCACCACGGCGGCGGAGAGCTTTTCAGACTGGACCTTTTGAAATGGCATTCGAGACTTTCACAGGAAATGGCTTGATTGGTCAGAAGATATGACCAGCCAGCGCGCGGGGCAATGAAAAAGGCCGGACAATTGCCCGGCCTTTTGTAGGACTACGTTAAGTATTGCGGATCAGTTCGGGATGATCACGATTTCGACGCGGCGGTTTTGTGCGCGCCCCTCTGGGGTGAGGTTTGAGGCGACAGGTTTGTCTTCGCCTTGGCCGATCGCGGAGACACGCGCGGAGGTGACGCCATTCGCCACCAAGACACTACGAACTGCGTTTGCGCGTTGAGTGGAGAGCGACAGGTTATAGGCGGCTTCTCCCACATTGTCGGTGTGGCCAAGCACTTGAACAACGGATTTCGGGTATTTGTTCAGGTGGCGCGCCAGTACGCCAAGATCGGAGGACAGTGCGGAGGAGAGTTGTGCGCTGTCGGTCGCGAACAAAATGTCTTGTGGCATGGTCACGATCAGCGAGGAGCCGGTGTTCACCACTCCGATGCGACCATCCCCGAAGCCAGCGCGCAATTCGCCCGCTTGGCGATCAAGGCTCGTGCCGATCATCCCGCCTGCCACACCACCAAGCACCGCGCCGGCCGCCGCTTGGGCTGGACGTGAGGGGCCGGGCAAAGCCGCGCCAAGCAACCCGCCCGCGACAGCACCGGCAATAACGCCCGCTTCTTCGCGTTGGCCGAGGTCTGCACAGCCTGCCAAACCAAGTGTTGCGGCGAGTGGCAGCATAAATGCGGATTTCAGTCGATTCATTTTTTGTCCTTTCCCAAAATGGGCCCCATGATGGGATCGCCATACAGTATAGACCCGCGCCGGGTCGGGCTAAAGGATAATCCATTCTGCATGGGGGTCGTCAGGCGGAACTTTGCCCAGTCAAACCGTGCTCTTGGCCGTTTCATAGGCGAGGATCATCCGCTTGACCGGCAGGCCCCAGTGGTAGCCACCAAGGGCGCCTGATTTGCGCAGGGCGCGGTGGCAGGGAATGAGGTAGCTGATTGGGTTTCGGCCAACAGCGGTACCAACGGCGCGCACGGCTTTAGGGTTGCCGATGGCGGCCGCGATATCGCTATATGTGGTGACGCAGCCATCGGGCACGCTCAGCAGCGCCTCCCAAACCTTGAGCTGAAATGGCGCGCCGGTGAGGTGCAAATGGGCGTTGCCTTTGCCGGTAAAAACCGCGGTCGCCGTGGGGGCTATGGCGGCGTCATCCGCTGTGAATGTGGCCTTGGGCCAGCGCGCAATCATGTCGGCTTCGGCGGCTTGATTCGAGATTTCGCCACCAAAACCCAGCCCACACAAACCGCGATCTGAAAGCGCGAGAAGGGCGGGGCCAAAAGGGCTGTCGGCCCAGCCCAGCCGGATCATCATGCCCTCACCGGACTTGGCGTATTCCCCGGGTGTCATGGCTTCCCATGTGAGAAACAGATCGTGCAGCCGAGAGGTGCCTGATAAGCCCAGCTCGGTGGCGGTGGAGAGCAGGCTGTGGCGGGTGCTCAACATGGTTTTTGCGTGATTGAGGGTGAGAAATTGTTGGTAGCGTTTGGGGCTGATGCCGACCCATCTTGTAAAGAGTCTTTGCAGGTGCGCCGGGCTGAGGCCAACGTGGGTTGCCAGATCGTCGAGAGACAAAGGCGCGCCGCCTGCGGCGTCAATCGCGGCAAGGGCGCGGCGCACAACGTGATAGTGGTATTGGTCTTCGGTGTCGTCGGCGGCTTGGGGTAAGGCGGCGGTCATGGGTGGCTCGTTTGGCTATGGATCTAGAAGACCCTAACGAGCCGGTGCTTTTGGGGCGACCTGAATCTTGCGCATTGCCCAGATTAGGCGACGCGGCGGATCAGCTCGGCGGCGGCGCTTGTGTCGCTTCGCCCGCGCATAGCTGCCACCTCCCACGGTGCGAGACAGGGGCGCGCGGTTTGACGGTGCGCATGGGCAATATCGGGATCAGCCAACAGAATGGGCGGCAGGCTATCGGCCAGCACGAACCGTGCAACGGGGTCAAGGTGGAGCGTTTCTGCCCAAAGCCCGTTTGCTTCGACGGTTTCATGCATGGGGAGCAAAATATGCGTGTAACACAGATCATGGCAGCTGAGCGTTGCATCGATTTGACCCGGCGTTCTCAAATGAATGATCTCGGACAACGCTTCGTCTACACCAGCATAAAGCTCGACAGCGGCGCCGGACAGCAGCACGCGGCTACTGGCGGCAAGCCAGGTTGGATGGGAGGGGCAGCCATGGCCAAGAGCGCCCTTTGCGATCGAGATGGGCGCGGTTTCCGGCGCGATTTCGAGTGCGGCGGCATCAAGTCGGGTCCGCCCAATCCACAAAATCGGTTGTGCCCCGTGATCTCGCGTGATGAGCCGATCACCGGTCGCCAGCCATTCGACGGGGATTTCGCCTTCCGGCGTCATGATGTGCGTATTCGGCCCAAATCCGGGTATGCGCGAAATCGGCACGGGTGCGAGTTGATCGCATTGGGACGCTGATTGCATTTGGTTTTCGTCGTGTTCCATCATGGGGCCATCCTCCACCTCTTGCCGCATTCTGGCCACAAAAACCCCAACCCAAGGTTAATGGTGATCGCTTTTTCGCCGGTAAAATTGTCATGGACCAAAGGCGCGCCTACTTGCGTGCAAGCGCGAAACCCGTGATACCAAAGCCATGGTAAAACAGCTCGATTACAAAACGATCCGCGAGATTTTCACCCGGTTTCAAGCGGCAGAGGCCGAGCCAAAGGGCGAATTGGATCATGTTAACGTATATACGCTCGTGGTCGCGGTGGCGCTGTCGGCGCAGGCAACGGACGCCGGTGTGAACAAGGCCACAAAAGAGCTTTTCAAAATCGCAGACACGCCGGAAAAAATGCTGGCATTGGGCGAAGAAGGCTTGATTGAACATATCAAAACCATCGGGCTTTTTCGGCAAAAGGCGAAAAATGTCATAAAGATGAGCCAGCTCTTGGTCGATGAGTTTGATGGCGAAGTTCCCTGTTCGCGCGCCGCGCTGGAAAGCCTGCCCGGCGTTGGGCGCAAGACTGCGAATGTGGTGCTCAATATGTGGTGGGGCTACCCGTCGCAGGCGGTGGACACGCATATCTTCAGGCTTGGCAACCGCTCAGGGATTGCGCCGGGAAAAGATGTGGTCGCGGTGGAACGCGCAATCGAGGATAATGTTCCGGCGGATTTTGCGCTCCATGCGCACCACTGGATGATCTTGCACGGGCGGTACACATGTGTTGCGCGTAAACCCAAATGCGCGGCCTGTCTGATCCGCGATTTATGCCTTTTTGAGGAGAAAAACCTGTGAGCAAACGGTTTCAAGTTGTCGGGATCGGCAACGCTGTGGTGGATGTGATTTCGCGTTGTGAGGATGCGGTTTTGTCCGATCTGAATATTGAAAAGGGCATTATGCAATTGGTCGACAAGGACCGCAGCGCAGCGCTTTTTGCGGCGATGGATGATCGGGTGGAAACGCCGGGCGGCTCAGTGGCCAACACGCTTGCCGGGTTAGGAAATTTGGGACTTTCGACCGGGTTCATTGGACGGGTTGCGGATGATGATCTGGGCAAGGGATATGCGCGCGGGATGACGGCCGATGGCACCGTTTTCACCAATGCGCCAGTGACAGGCGCGCAACTGCCAACCTCGCGTTCGATGATATTTGTCTCCCCGGATGGCGAGCGCTCAATGAACACATACCTTGGGATTTCTTCGGAAATTGATGAAGGGGACGTGCATGTTGAGGTCGCGCGCGATGCCGAGGTGATGTTCTTGGAGGGGTATTTGTACGATAAGGACAAGGGCAAAGCGGCCTTTGATCGCGCGGCAAAATTGACCCATGAGGCCGGCGGAAAAGTTGGCATTTCGCTTTCTGACCCGTTTTGCGTGGAGCGGCACCGAGAGGATTTTCGGCGGTTTGTGCGCGAGATGGATTTCGTGATTGGCAATGAGCATGAGTGGGAAGCGCTGTATCAAAATGATTTGTCGGCGGCGCTTGAGCAGGCGGCAGGCGAATGCGGATTGGTGGTCTGTACGCGGGGTGGATCGGAGGTGATTTTGGTGCGCGGCGAGGAAGAAGCTGTGGTGCCGGTGACCGAGGTGAAACCTGTCGACACAACTGGCGCTGGCGATCAGTTCGCGGCGGGGTTCTTGTATGGCTATGCGCTTGGCCGCGATTTGGCCGATTGCGGACGTATGGGCGTATTGGCGGCGGGCGAAGTGATTGGCCATATTGGCCCACGCCCGGAAGCAGATTTGAAGGCCCTCTTTAAGGATGCCGCGCTTTTGTAAAAGGGGCGCCCGCTTGCGCGGGCGTTTGCCTGCGGCGCAGGTATTTTTGAAACAAGGAAGGGGGCGGTGGCCTCCAAAGTGAAGCCGCGCGCGGATTTGGCTTTAGGATTTTCAAAAGAGGGTGAGCGCGGAAGTGCGGCTATGTGCGCCTAAGTGCCCCACGGGATCCAGACGGTTTTGACCTCGGTGGCGTGTTGCAGGAAACTGCGGCCTTCGCCTTGAGGGCCGGACCAATCGCGGGCTACGGCATTGTTCACCCATGTACGTTTGAGGTTTGTTGCGGCTTCGTGTTCGACGAGTTGCGAAATATCCGCGCCAGAATGCGCCCAGAGGGCATCCACGTCCATGTGGCCCGCCAGGGTCGCTGCGAGATCGGCGTGCGGGCCTGTGAGGATGTTCACAACGCCTGCCGGAACGTCTGAGGTGTCAAGGATTTGGTAGAAGTCGGTCGCGGCGAGCGGGTATGGCTCGGAGGCGACAAGCACCACGCGGTTGCCCATGGCAATGGCGGGGGCCATAAGGGAAATGAGGCCCAAAAGCGGGGTTTCATCGGGGCAAAACGCGCCGATGACGCCGAGGGCTTCGTTCATGGCGAGCGCGGTGCCGCGCAGGGGCACGGCGCGGGTGGCACCATCGAATTTATCGGCCCAAGCCGCATAGGTGAACAGGCGCTCTACGGATTTTTCGACTTCGGCTTTGCCGTTTCTCTTTCCTGTCATCGCGTTGATTTGATGCGCAAATTCTTCGGACCGGGCTTCGAGATTTTCACCGATATAATACAGGATTTGCGCGCGCAGGTGTGCAGTTGCGCTTGTCCAGCCTGTGGCGGCGCGCGCGGCTTCGACGGCGTTTCGGATGTCTTTGCGCGAGGAGATTGCGCTGTGGCCCAAAAGCTTTCCAGAGGCGGCGAACACCGGGTTTGAGTAGCCGCCATCGGGGCGGGTTTGTTTGCCGCCGATGTAGAGTTTTGCTGTCCGGTCCAGCCCGTCTACCTTGGCGGATTTTGGCGCCGGAACGGCGGAAATGGGCTTGAGGGCCGCAGATTTTTCGCGTGGTTTTGTATAGGCGAAGAGGCCCTCCCATCCGCCTTCGCGGCCAAAGCCGCTTTCGCGCAGGCCACCAAACCCGGCGGCGGCGTCAAACATGTTTGTGCCGTTGATCCAAACCACCCCGGCTGCCAATTTCGGGGCGATATCGAGCGCGACATTGATGTCTTCGGACCAGACAGAGGCGGCGAGACCGTAGCGGGTGTTGTTGGCCAAATCGACCGCCTCTGAAGGCGTTCGGAAGCTGGTGGAGACCAGCACAGGGCCGAAGATTTCATCCTGCATCAAGGGATCGGCGGGCGACATATTGGCGATGAGGGTCGGCGGGTAATAGCACCCTGCGGCGGGCATTTCGCACGGCGCTTGGAAGAGATCGCCGGAGGTTGCCGCATTGACCATTTTGGCAACGCTATCGCGCTGAGAGGGATCAATCATTGCGCCGACATCGATGGATTTATCGAGCGGATTGCCGATGCGCAGTTTACCCATGCGCGCGCGCAGTTTTGCGTGGAAGGTGTCGCTGATGGATTCCTGAACCAAAAGACGCGATCCGGCGCAGCAAACTTGGCCTTGGTTGAACCAAATGGCGTCGACAAGCCCTTCAACAGCGCTGTCGAGGTCGGCGTCTTCAAAAACGATATAGGGGGATTTCCCGCCAAGTTCCAAAGTCAGAGATTTGCCGGTCCCGGCGGTGGCGCGGCGAATGAGGCGGCCCACTTCGGTCGATCCGGTGAAGGCGATCTTGTCGATATTTTCATGCGCAACAAGGGCTTCTCCGGTGCGCCCATCGCCGGTGAGAATGTTGACGACCCCGGCGGGCACCCCGGCCTCAGCGCAGATATGCGCAAAGAACAGGGCGGTGAGCGGGGTGAATTCGGCAGGCTTCAACACAACGGTGTTACCCATCGCGATGGCAGGCGCGATTTTCCACGCCAGCATCAGGAGCGGGAAATTCCACGGGATGATTTGGCCGCAAACGCCGAGTGGTTCACGGCCTGCCATTTCGCTGTCTTGGAGCTGGGCCATGCCTGCGTGATAGTAAAAATGGCGCGCCACAAGTGGGATGTCGATATCGCGAGATTCGCGGATCGGTTTGCCGTTGTCCATGGTTTCCAGCACCGCAAAAAGCCGCGCGTGTTTTTGCACGAGGCGGGCGAGCGCATAGAGGACGCGGGCGCGGGCATGGCCGGATTTGGCGGCCCATTTGGGCTGAGCCTTGCGCGCGGCACTTACGGCAGCTTCGACTTCGTCGGCGCCCGCTTGGGTCACGTGAGCCAGTACATCGCTAGTGGCGGGATTGCGGGTTTCAAAGGTCTCATTCGGCGTTGTCCATATGCCGTTCACAAAGCAGCCAAAGGGCGCGTGTGCGTCGATCCACGCTTGGGCCTCCTTGGCGCTTTCGGGTGCATGACCCCAATCCATTGTTTCGAAAATATCTTTGACGGTCATAGTGTTATCCTGCCGCGTGGCGGTTTTTGGCGGAGTAATGCCCGGTGACGTGGTGTTCAAGCTGGCGCTCAATATCCCCAAGGAGGGAGGATGCGCCAAAGCGGAACAGATCGGGGGTGAGCCAGTCGTTGCCAAGTTCTTCTTTCAGCAGCGCCAAATAGACAAGCGCATCCTTGGCCTTTGAGATGCCGCCCGCCGGTTTGTACCCGATATGGATGCCGGTGCGCGCGTGATAGTCGCGGATCGCGCGCATCATCACGAGAGACACGGGCAGGGTGGCGTTGACGCTTTCTTTGCCGGTCGAGGTCTTGATGAAATCGGCCCCCGCCATCATGCAAACATATGAGGCGCGGGCGACATTTTTGAGCGTGCCAAGCTCGCCCGTTGCGAGGATCGCTTTGACATGGGCGTCGCCGCAGGCCGCACGAAACGCCCGCATTTCATCATAGAGCGCTTGCCAGTTTCCGGTGAGCACATGGCGGCGGGATATCACGATGTCGATCTCGCGCGCGCCCGCTTGGACGCTTTCGCCAATTTCAGCGACGCGCAGGGCAAAGGGCGACAGGCCCGCTGGAAACCCGGTCGACACCGCGGCGACAGGGATGCCCGTCCCCTCCAGCGCGTGCACCGCCGCCGGGACCATTTCATGATAGACGCAAATCGCGCCGGTTGTGATCGGTTCCATGCCGAGGGCTGCCAAAATATCTGCGCGCACCGGCTGGCGGGCTTTGGCGCACAGGCGCGCAACGCGGGCTTCGGTGTCATCACCTGAGAGAGTTGTCAGGTCGATCATAGTGATCGCTTTGAGCAGCCAAGCCGCTTGGTGGTCCTTTTTGACGGACCGGCGCGCCGCAATCGTGCTGGCGCGCCGCTCAATGGCGGAGGTATTGGCCCGAGCGGCGCGCACCCAATCCATGTCCAGATCCATGCCGGGATTGCGCGGGCGCGTTGCTTCGGGGAGCTGCGCGGTGCGCTGTCCAAGGTCTTTGGTTTTTACGCTT
Source organism: Maritimibacter sp. (assembly GCA_050633625.1). GTDB lineage: Bacteria > Pseudomonadota > Alphaproteobacteria > Rhodobacterales > Rhodobacteraceae > JBOEGW01. The sequence continues at coordinate 239,400 of JBOEGW010000004.1, forward strand.
TGCATGTGCCGTTCGTGCCTCTTGCGACGTTCGAAATGAGGGTCGCATGGGTGCGTGGAAATGGCAATATTTTCCGTTTGGTCAAAAAGAAGTGGCGGGTTGGGCGATGAGCCAAAGCGCCGCCCACAGGCCGGGGTGAAACGCCATATGGGCCAGCATCGCCGCCTCAAGTTTGCGTCGCCAATAGAGCCAGCCGGCAAGGGTGCCGAGGACGGCGTTGAGCAGTATTGTGCGCAGGATGAGCGCTGGGGTGAGTTCCATGAGGGCGGCCATGACTGGCAGGTGTAGGGCGCCAAAAATGACGGCAACAAGGCCGATCATGATCCACGCGCTGGGCGCGCCAATTGGGGTGCCAGGGGGGCGGCGCAGGAGCTTTGCCGTGATCCAAAAGAACAAGGTCAGAAGCCCGTAGCGCAGCATGAGTTCTTCCGTGATCCCGCCATAAAGGATTGGGGCGATATGCGGCTTCACGCCCGCTTCGCTGGTTCCCGAATACCAAGTGAAAAACGCTGTGTCGGCCAATGCGGCCACAAGTCCCACGGCAAATCCTGCGGTAATTGGCATGAAGGGGGCGGGGAAGCGGGACGGTTGACCGCGCAAGCGTTCGCTGAGCCACGAGCGCAATCCCGTTTTGCGATCAAGGGCGGTGCCAAGGGAGACCGCGATGAGGAGCAAGATCGCAGGCTGTAGAATGAGAAGGACGCGTAGGACGGTGGGGCTGAGGTCTTGGGTGCCCGGCCCCAAGTCCATGTTATTGATATCATGAAGGAACGTCGAGGACACCGCGCCGATTAAGCCGAGGAAGAGCCACGCAAGAAAGGGACGAAAGAACATTATTCACTCTGTGTAAAAAGACCGAGCGTCGATGGTATGCTGTTTTGAGCAAAAGAAAAGGCGGCACCCGAAAGATGCCGCCTTTGTTTTTTTCGTGTGCTTTGGCTTATGCCAGCTCAGGGTGGGTGTACCCCTCAAGCTGTTTGCGCAGATTCAGCTTGGAGACTTTGCCTGTCGCCGTCATTGGCAAGTCCTCGACCCAGACCACATCGTCGGGAAGCTGCCATTTGGCGAAGTGTTCTTCCATGTGATCGCGGATTTCCTGAAGGCTTGGCTTGTCTTCGCCTGCAGCCACCGCGACCAATATGGGCCGTTCGTCCCATTTAGGATGCGGTACACCGATGGCGGCACAATTTGCGATACCGGGGTGGCTCATGGCTGCGTTTTCCAGATCAATCGAGCTGATCCACTCGCCACCGGATTTGATCAGATCCTTTGCGCGGTCCTGGATCGTGAGGAACCCCTCACTGTCGATCGAGGCAACATCGCCTGTGCCAAACCAGCCATCTGCATCCAGCGCTTTTTCGGTGGCCTCTTCGTTGTTGAAATAGCCAGAGACGATCGTATTGCCACGTACGAAAAGCTCGCCCATGGCCTTGCCGTCATGCGGTTGGCGATTGCCGTCTTCATCCACGATCTTGAGGTCCACACCAAAGGCCCGGCGCCCTTGCAGCTGTTTGTAGTTCATCTTTTCGTCAAACGGCAGCTTGTTGACCCGTGGCGGCATCACCCCATGGGTGCCGATGGGCGACATTTCCGTCATGCCCCAAGCATGGTTGACGTTGATGCCCATGTTTTCGAAGGTTTCGATCATGGAGCGGGGGGCGGCCGAGCCGCCAATGACCACATCTTTTAGGCCCTTGGGCGCGCTGCCTTTTGCCTTGATCTCGGCCAAAAGCCCCATCCAGACGGTTGGCACACCCCAAGTGGACCCAACATTTTCGGCGTCCATCAACTTCCACAGAGAGGCACCATCAAGACCCGGACCCGGCATAATCAGGTTCGCGCCAATGATCGGCGCGGTATAGGGCAGGCCCCAAGCGTTGACGTGAAACAGCGGAACAACCGGCAAAATGTTGACGTCGCCAGCTTCATCTTTGGGCAAGGCTGGTCCAAGGATGCTGCCGACCATAAAGGCATGCAGCACTGTCGAGCGATGTGTATAAAGCGCGCCTTTGGGATTGCCGGTGGTGCCGGAGGTGTAGCACAAACCAGACGCGGTGTTCTCGTCGAGTTCGGGCCAGTCAAACGTGCTGGACTCCCCGTCGAGCAATGTGTCGTAACACAGCACATCCAGCGGCGTCTCAGGCATGCTCTCTTGATCGGTCATCACTACGATTTTCAGATCTTTCGGGAAATGATCGCGCAACGCGGCGAGGATAGGCAAGAAGGTGGTATCGACAAAAATCACCTTATCAGAAGCGTGATTGACGATGTAGATCATCTGCTCTGCGGCAAGGCGTGGGTTGATCGTGTGGCAGATCGCGCCCATGCCCGAAATCGCATAGTAAAGCTCAAAGTGGCGCGTGTTGTTCCAGGCAAGGGTGGCTACGCGGTCACCGGGTTTAATCCCCAACCCGTCAAGCGCATGCGCCAATTGCCCGACTCGGCCGAAAATCTCACGATAGTTTGACCGCGTAATCGTGCCATTTGTCTCCACTGAGACCAGACCGGCCCCTTGATGCGCTTCTGCAGCGTATTCAAGGATCGAAATGATCGACAGCGGGCGGTTCATCATCATGCCCTGCATTATAGCCCTCCCAAGCTTTTGAACGGCGCGCTGATCTCCAGCGTACCGCCACGTCATTGGCGTTTTACCTTGCGAAACAAAGTTTCAAGACGAAAATAACACCAAATCCACATTGGGAGGAAAGCACTAATGTCACAAATGACGCAACGGATCGTTTTGGCGGCCCGTCCGCAAGGGGCTGTTTCGGCGGAAAACTTCCGCTTTGAGGAGGTCCAATTGCCGGACTTGGGCGACGGGGAGGTCTTGGTCGAGGCAACGGCCTTGTCGCTGGACCCCTATATGCGCGGGCGAATGGACGCGGCAAAAAGCTATGCCGCGCCAGTTGAGGTTGACTGTGTGATGGAAGGCGGCGGTGTTGGCCGGGTGCTGGCCTCCAAGTTTGACGGTTTGGGGGAGGGCGACATGGTGTTCGGGATGACCGGCTGGCAATCCCACGCTGTGCTGCGCGGGCGCGAATTGCGCAAACTCCCTGACGACATTCCAGCATCGACCGCGCTGGGGGTTCTGGGGATGCCGGGCTTTACGGGCTGGTACGGGTTGACAGCGATTGGCCAGCCCAAAGAAGGCGAAACGCTCGTCGTGGCTGCGGCTCTTGGCCCGGTTGGATCGCTCGTGGGACAATACGCCAAAGCCAAAGGTCTGCGGGTTGTTGGCATCGCGGGAGGGGCCAAAAAATGTGCGCATGTGGTTGAGGAGTTTGGCTTTGATGAATGCCTTGATCATCGCACCTTCACCGATGCAAATGCCGCGCGCGGCGCGATTGCCAAGGCCTGTCCCGACGGCGTGGATATCTACTTTGAAAACGTGGGCGGCACAGTTCTTGAGGGCGTTTTGCCCAATATGAACGTGTTCGGGCGCATCCCGATTTGTGGAATGATCGCTTACTACGACGGTGAGGCGAAGGTCGAAAAATATGACCTCCCCAAGATTTGGCGCTCCATGCTTGTCAACCGAATGCACGCTCAGGGTTTCATCATTTCTGATCACTGGGACAAGTTTTCGGCGTTTCTCAAAGACGTGGTGCCGATGGTGGCGGATGGCCGGATCAAATACACTGAGGATGTTGCAGAGGGGCTGGAGGGCATGCCGGAAACCTTCATGTCGATGCTCAAAGGCGGCAATTTCGGAAAACAAGTTGTGAAAGTGAAGGACTGAGTATGAGTTTGTTTAATCTAAAGGGCAAAACCGCCCTGATCACCGGCTCCACCCGCGGCATTGGTAAAGCGATAGCGATGGAAATGGCGGCGCACGGCGCCAATGTCGTGATCTCCAGCCGCAAGGCAGAGGTTTGCGATGAGGTGGCAAGCGAGATCAACGCGCTTGGCGGCGGGCGCGCGGTGGCGATCCCGGCGAATATCTCGGAGGATGCCGATATTGATGCGCTGGTGAGCGAGACCGAAAAACAGCTCGGTTCGGTGGACGTGCTCGTGTGCAACGCGGCTGTGAACCCCTACATGGGACCGTTCCTGGACACGCCTGACGAGGCATTTGATAAGACGATCCGGGTCAATATCCGCTCCAACATGCGGCTTGCGAAACGGGTGGTGCCGGGGATGCAGGCCAAAAAGGACGGCGCGATTGTGATCATCTCGTCGATTGCCGCCTTTAAAGGCTCACAACATCTTGGCATCTACGCGGTGACAAAAGCCGCCGATACGCAGATCGTGCGCAATCTCGCGGCCGCCTATGGCCCTGACAATATCCGGGTGAATGGGATCGCCCCTGCCGTTGTGAAAACCAAGTTCGCCTCAGCCCTCTATGAAGATCCCGAACGCGAAAAAAAGGTCGCCGCCTCATACGCCCTCAAACGTCTTGGCGAACCTGACGATATCGCTGGCGCAGCTGTGTTCTTTGCCTCGCGCGCCGGGGCATGGACCACAGGTCAAACACTCATCATGGACGGTGGCTGGTCGATTTCTGAGGGCTGATCCCAAGCAAACATGAAACCAAAGGGCGCAGTGCAAAACGCTGCGCCCTTTTGCATTTTTTGATCTTCAAATACCTCGGGGGTGTGGGGGCAGCGCCCCCGCGCACGCCCGCCGCAGGCGAAATCGCCCTTGGCAAAAGAAAAGCGCCCGAAGAAAGATCTCCGGGCGCTTGTTTGGTCTGAGGGGAGGCTCAGACCTCGAGCCATTCGGCCCGAACATCGTCGCGGGTTGCGAAATCCTCAGGCGTGCCGCCATACACGATTTCCCCGTGTCCCATCACGTAGACCCGATGCGCAATGCGCAGCGCGATTGAGAGCTTTTGTTCAACCAACAAAATAGCCACTCCGGTCTTGGCGATCTCGGCAATCATATCCCCGATTTGCTGAACGATCTTGGGCGCAAGCCCTTCGGTCGGCTCATCAATAATGATGAGATCAGGATCGCCCATCAAGGTCCGGCACATGGTTAACATCTGCTTTTCACCACCAGACAAAACCCCCGCAGCATTATCCGCGCGCGCCCGCAGGTTGGGGAACATGTCGAGCATTTCCTCAATGGTGTGCTTGCCCGGATTGCGAGTGTCCTTGATGCCCATGAGCAGATTTTGACGCACTGTCATGGTCGGGAAAATATCGCGCTCCTCAGGGACATAGCCCAATCCGAGACGCGCGATCTTATGGCTTTCCAGGCCCGAAATCATTTGCCCTTTGAAGGTGATTTCCCCCTTTGGAGCGACCTCGCCCATGATGGCTTTCGCGGTGGTGGAACGCCCCACACCGTTGCGACCCAAAAGCGCGATCACCTCGCCAGGCATGATCTCCATGTTGACGCCACGCAGGACGTGAGATTTGCCATAAAAGGCGTTGAGATCTTTAACTGAAAGCATTGGCTCGGTCATTATGCGTCCTCCGGCAGGGCTTCATCGCCAAGGTAAGCTTCGCGCACTTTTGCGTCACCACGGATGCGCTCGGGCGTGTCAGAGGCGATGATTTCACCATAAACAAGCACCGAAATCCGATCAGCAAGGTTAAAGATCACGCCCATGTCGTGCTCAACAATCACAAGGGTCTTGCCCTCGGTGGCTGTGGCAATGAGTTCAACGGCTTTGTCTGTCTCGGAGTGAGACATCCCGGCCGTAGGCTCATCGAGCAAGATCACATCCGCTCCCCCCGCGATGGTGATTGCAATCTCCAGCGCGCGTTGGTCAGCATAGGGCAAGAGCGAGGCGGGCAGGGCGGCTTTGTCCACCAGCCCGCAGCGTTCAAGGATTTCATATGTCCTTTCTTGCACAGCTTTGTTGGTGCCAATGTTGCGCCAGAACGAGTAGCCCTGACCCAGCGCATTGAGCACGCCACAGCGCACGTTTTCGCGCACTGTCATATTGATGAAGATGTTGGACACCTGAAAACTGCGCGAAAGCCCCCGATGGTTGATCAGATGCGGTGCCATGCCCGACACATCTTCGCCATGCAGCGAAATGGAGCCGGAGGTTGGGGTGTAAAGCCCCGAGATCAGGTTAAACAGCGTGGATTTCCCTGCCCCGTTCGGCCCGATGATTGCATGGCGTTCGCCTTTGGCAATGTCCAAGTTCACATTGTTAATGATCTTGGCCGGGCCAAAGCTTTTGCACAGGTTGTTTAGAGAAAGCGCGTAAGCGGTCATGCGTCGCCCTCCTTATCTTTTTTAACAAGACGGGTCAGCAACATGCCCGCAAGGCCAGTTGCCAGAACAAGAACCCAGCTGATTGGATTTGTGTGATCAAGATGCATACCGAAAGGCTCATAGACTTCGCCATACCCGTTAGACCACCGCACGGAGACCTCCACGAGGATGATCAACCCGGTCAGCATCAAGAGGATGCCACAGAGCTGCGTGATCCAGCGTTTCAGGTAAACCCCTGGTTCGACACCACGCAGACCATCCCAGAACCCAAAGACAATTCCCGCAATCCCGCGCGGCGCGTACATCACGATCGCGATGAACAGGACGCCCAGGTAAAGCAGCCAAGCCTCTGTGAAGTCAGAGAGCATGGATTGCATATAAGTCAGCAGGATCGCCCCAAAGATCGGCCCGACAAAATAAGTGATGCCGCCAACGTATGCCATGATCAGAACAAAGCCTGAAGGCAGAAGCGACAAAGCGTCGGGTGTAAAGATCTCATAGTTGACAGCGGCCATACCGCCCGCAAGCCCGGCGAAACCACCTGCAAAAATGAACACCATATAGCGCACACGTTGCGGGTTGTAGCCGATGAACTGAACGCGCTGTGCGTTGTCACGCGTGGCTTCGGACAGTTTGCCAAGTGGGGTGCGGGTAAAGGCCCACATGCCCATGATGCCAACAAAGGTCCAGAAGGCGATGAACCAGTAAATGTCAGAGATTGGCCCAAGGGACAGTCCGAACATTTCTGGGCCATTCATCCGATCGCCGGAGATGCCTTGCTCGCCACCAAAAAGGCTATCGAACATGAAAGCCGCCGCGAAAATCAGCTCAGCAACCCCAAGCGAGATCATCGCGAATGTGGTCCCGGCGCGCCGTGTCGAAGGCCAGCCGATGAAGGCCCCAGCAAGGGCACCACCGAGGAAGCCAAACACAGGCAGGAAGAACACAGGGAAGCCGCCAAAGAAGCCATAGCCATCTGCAATCCAGTTCAGCCCATGCACACAAAGGTAGCCGCCAAGGCCAAAGTAGACCGCGTGACCAAAGCTGAGAAGCCCACCTTTGCCGAGGATCATATTGTAGGACAAGGCGAACACGATGTTGATGCCCATTTGGTGCACCAGCGTGTAGAAGGTGCGCGACGGATCAAACACGAAGGGAATGATCGCCAAGACAATCGCCATGATGATGAACGGCAATGTACGTTGCCGGAACTTAGCGCCCGCAGAGGGGGCCAGGTTTTGGAAAGTCGTTGTGGTATTAGTCACAGTTCTTTCTCCCCCATGAGCCCTTGTGGGCGGAAAATTAGGATCAAGACCAACAGCAAGAAGGGCAGAACCGGCGCAAGCGACGAGACGTTAATCCGGCCAACTTCAGAGAGGTCACTCAGGCCGATGAAGCCAAAGATGTCGGCAAAGCGCGCGTTGATCCCAACGGCGAGGTTTTGCAACAGGCCAATCAAAAGCGACGCGATAAACGCCCCTTCGAGCGAGCCAATGCCGCCAACAACGACCACCACAAACACGATTGGACCCATTTGCACGGCCATGGCCGGATCGGTGACAAAGATGTTCCCCGCCATCAACCCCGCAAGACCTGCGAGCGCACACCCAATCCCAAAGACTGTCATGAAGATCAGCGGCACGTTGTGACCCAAGTGCCCCACCATATGTGGGTGGCTCAACGCGGCTTGAATGATCAGGCCAGCCCTTGTTTTCTTGAGCAAGAACCAAAGGCCAATCAGCATTGCAATCGCGATCACGATCACAAAAATCCGGTAAGCCGGGAAGGACGCACCATAGATTTCGAAGGCGGAAAAGTTCAAGAGTTCGGGGATTTTGTAATCCACAGCGGTTTTACCGTAGACGATCTTGACGATCTCTTCGATGAGATAGGCGAGGCCAAAGGTAAACAGAAGCTCAGCAACGTGGCCATTTGCATGGACTTTGCGCAGCCCGTAGCGTTCGACAACAGCGCCGACCAAACCCACAAGAACTGGCGCGATAAAGAGCGCGATCCAGAAGCTGGAGATGCCCGAGAGGGTAAAAGCAAAATAAGCACCCAGCATGTAGAAGCTGGCGTGCGCGAAGTTGAGCACACCCATCATCGAGAAGATGAGGGTTAGGCCCGATGAGAGCATAAACAGCAGCAGGCCGTAACTCACACCGTTGAGAAGCCCGAAGACTAACGTTTCCATGGAGACCTCGTAGAGTGTAAATAAAAGGGCACCGCGCACGCGGCACGGCGCCCTCTATTAAGGTGTGAACGTGTCGCGATTACTCGGGACGTTCCATTTCACAGGTTGTTGGCTGCTCAGCCGATGCCATGTCGATTTCGCCGCCCTGTACGAGGGTCCAACCGAACTCTGTGTTGTCCACACCGTATTTCACGTCTTTGGAGACGGTCGATACGAAGAGGGGTTGCTGAACTTGGTGGTCAGATGCGCGCATTGTGGCTTGGCCATATGCGTGATCGATTGTCAGACCTTCCAGAGCTTTTGCAACTGGGATCGGGTCATTCGAACCAGCGGCTTCCGCAGCTTTGTCAAACATTGCCAGCGTGTTGAACGCACGGTGGTAGTAGTAGTCATAGTCTGGGAAACGCTCTTTGTACTCTTCGATGAGCGCGTATTGCTCGTCGGAGGCTTCGAGGTTCGTGATCCCTTCAGACACTTGGTACAACAGATCAACACCGCCTTCACCCAAGCTTGCAACAGCGCCTTTGGAGCCGCCGTAGAATGTCAGGTAAGGAACAGTCGAGCCATTTTCAGCAGCGCTCTTCATCAAGAGCTGCATGTCTGCGCCCCAGTTGCCAGTGATAACCGCATCGGCTTCAGAGGAGATAATCTTCTGAATGTATGGCGTGAAGTCTTTCACTTTGCCAAGTGGGTGCAGTTCGTTGCCTACGATTTCAATGTCGGGGCGTTTCTCAGTCAGTTGAGCAACAGCAGCAGCTGCAACCGCTTGACCAAACACATAGTCTTGACCAATCAGGTAGACTTTTTTGATGTTTTCGCGCGATTTAACGTAGTCAGTGATCGCTGCCATTTTCATGTCTGCGTGCGCATCAAAACGGAAGTGCCAGAACGAGCAAGCTTCGTTGGTGAAGGCTGGTGTCACAGCGGCGTAGTTGAAGAAGACAACCTCATCGCCAGGGTTACGTGCGTTGTGCTTGTTGATCGCGTCGATCAAAGCCGCAGCGACGGACGAACCATTCCCTTGAAGGATGTAGCGCGCGCCGGAATCGATAGCTTTTTGAAGCTGAACCAGTGATTCTTTCGGGTTGATTTTGTTGTCGTAGCCAATGACTTCGATCATATCGCCATTCACGCCGCCATTGGCGTTGATGTGCTCAGCTGCCAGCTCGAACGATGTGAAAGCTGCTTCACCCGATGGGCCAAAAGGGCCGGAAAGCGGGTCAATAAAGGCCATTTTCACGGTGTCTGCGTTTGCAGCAGACAACGCGATTGCGGATGTTGCCGCCGCAAGAAGTGCGGTTTTTACGAATTTCATATAGTGGTCCTCCCATTTACGAAAAGCGGGGATTCTCCCACGCTGTTTCTGACGCTCAGTCAAACGGAGCAGCGGTTGCTTTGTCAAGATTTTTGTGAAACTCAATTTCGTATTGCAAAACAAGTCGGGTTATTGTCCGATTGTTTTAAACCGGGAGGAGAATCGAGATGGCTGATGGATCGCAAACCGATCTTGCCGCATTTCGTGCGGAAATTGCTGCATGGATTGATGAGAATGCCCCAACGTCCCTACGCGAGCGTCCTTTTAGCGAGGATGATATTTGCTGGGGCGGCAAACGCTGGGCGTTCAAATCAGAAGATCAGAAAAACTGGCTCGCGCTTTGCGCCGCGCGGGGGCTGACGGCGCCGCGTTGGGCTAAGGATTATGGGGGCGCGGGGCTTTCGCGCGCAGAAGAAAAGGTCTTCATCGAGGAGCTGACGCGTCTTGAGGTGAAAAAGCCGCTCGACAGTTTTGGCCTCTGGATGCTTGGGCCGGCCTTGCTGGCTTTTGGGACAGAAGATCAAAAACGCCATTTCCTGCCGCAGATCACCAAAGGCGAAATCCGCTGGTGTCAGGGTTACTCGGAGCCGGGCGCCGGGAGCGACCTTGCGTCCGTTCAGACCTTCGCAGAGGACAAGGGCGATCATTGGGTCGTCAACGGCTCGAAAATCTGGACGTCTTATGCCGATCAGGCCGATTGGATTTTTGCGTTGGTGCGCACCGACCGTGACGCGCCCAAGCATAAAGGCATCTCCTTCATGCTCATTGACATGGAGAGCGAAGGGGTGACCACCAAGCCGATCCGGCTGATTTCCGGCAAGTCGCCCTTTTGCGAGACCTTCTTTGACAATGTGAAGGTGCCAAAGTCTTACGGCGAGGGGCTGTCGTCCATCGTGGGCGAGCAAAACCGCGGCTGGGATGTGGCCAAGCACCTTCTGACGCATGAGCGCGAGATGATTGGTGGTGGCGGCTCTGGCCTCACCGGCGGGCGCTCGGTGGCTTCGGTTCTGACGGATGAGGGCGTGACGGACACGGTTCTTCAGGCCCGCGCGATGAAGCTCTCGGTCGATGAAATCGCCATGAGCCTGACGCTTGAGCGTTATAAAGACCTCGCCAAACAGGGCGGTGTTGGGCATGCCTCCGCGATGCTCAAATACATGGGCACCGAGCTGAACAAAGATCGGTTTGAGCTGCTCATGGCGGCGGGCGGCTCTGAGGCGCTCGCCTGGGACGGTGAGTTTGGGTCGCTGGCGCCTGAATGGCTGCGCACCAAAGCCAATTCCATCGAAGGTGGCACCTCTGAGGTCATGCTGGACATCCTGTCCAAGCGCGTCCTTGAGCTGCCCGCGAAATAAGGAGAGGGATCATGGCGAATTTGCTCCCGACAGAAGATGAAGTGATGTTGCGTGATGCGGCGAAGGGGTTCCTTGAAGGGGCTGCGCCCGTTGGCAATCTGCGCGAGAACCGCGATTCTGCCCGCGCCTTTGACCCGGCGCTTTGGGCCGAGATGGTCGAAATGGGCTGGGCCGGGGTTTTGATCGGCGAAGAGGACGGCGGCTCGGACATGGGGTTTTCGGCGGCGAATATCCTGTCAGAGGAAATGGGCCGCAACCTTGTGGCGTCCCCCTTCCTTTCGACAGCTGTGATCGCCGCGACCGCGCTGCGAGGGGCGGCGCGCTCTGACGCGCTCAAATCCATCGCCACGGGCGGCGCCACCTATGCGCTGGCCCTTGATGAAAGCCGCAAGTTTAATCCGGACGCGATCAGCATGACCGCAAAAACCTCTGGCAACGGTTATACGCTGGATGGCGCGAAGACTTTTGTTGCAGAGGGCGGCTCGGCCGACCGTTTGCTGGTGCTGGCGATGAGCGATGCGGGGCCGACACTGTTTGACGTTGCGGCGGACAGCGCTGGAATTTCGCGTGAGGCGTTGGCGCTGGTCGACAGCCGCGATCATGCCACCATCACCTTTGATGGGGTCGAGGCCACGGGCGAAGATGTCGTGGGCGAACCGGGCCGCGCCATGGAGGTTCTTGCGCCTGCACTCAACGCTGGGAACGCCGCGCTGGCCGCGGAGCTATTGGGCGCCTCTGCCGGGGCTTTCGGAATGACGCATGGGTATTTGCAGGAACGCAAACAGTTCGGCGTGCATATCGGCAGCTTCCAAGCGCTTCAGCATCGTCTTGCCCATTTGTGGAGCGAGATCGAAGTGACTACTTCGGCGGTGATCCATGCGGGGCGGATGCTCGATGACGACGTGGAGAATGCAACTATGGCCGTGTCGCTGGCAAAAGCGCGGGCGGCGGAGACCTCGAACCTCGCTGTGCGCGAAGGGGTCCAAATGCATGGGGGCATCGGTATGACCGATGAGTTCGACATGGGCTTTTATATGAAACGCGCGCGGGTCGCTGGCGAATGGCTTGGCGATTATGGCTATCACGCTGCGATCGTTGCGCAGGCACGAGGTATGGCGGCATGAGCTTGAAACCAAATGAATTGTTTGACCTGACGGGTAAGGTGGCTTTGGTCACCGGCGGCGCGACGGGCATCGGGCGCATGGCTGTCGAAGGCTTGGTCGCGGCGGGTGCACGGGTTTTGTTGGCGTCTCGCAAGGCCGATGCCTGTGAGGCCGTCGCCGCGGAAATCAACGCGCTGGGCTATAGCGGTTCCGCCGAAGGTTTTGGCGGTGATGTTGCCACGCAAGAGGGGATTGATGCGCTGGTGGGGGAGGTCAAATCCCGTACCGAATACCTGCACATCTTAATGAACAATGCTGGCCGTTCATGGGGCGCGCCGCTTGGCGAATTCCCGTTCGACGCTTGGGGCAAGGTGATGGACCTGAACGTGGCGGGCATGTTCCAGCTCACGCAGGCTTTGTTGCCTGTGTTGGAAGGTTCTTCCTCCTTCGACGACCCGGCGCGGGTGATCAATGTTGGCTCGGTGATGGGCGATGTGCCTAAAGGGGCGGGCGCCTATTCCTATTCAGTGTCCAAGGCGGGCGTGCACCATATGACGAGCATCCTGGGCAATGAGCTTGCCGAGCGCCACATCACAGTGAATGCACTGGCACCGGGACCGTTTGAAAGCAAGATGACAGCTTTTGCGCTGGCCGACGAATCCCGCGCAGACAAAACCGCGCAAGGGGTGCCGTTGCAACGGCTTGGTCGTCCGGGCGATGTTGCGGGCACGTTGCAATTTTTATGTGGGCGCGCTGGCAGCTATATCACCGGCGCGATTATCCCTCTGTCTGGCGGCATCAATTGCCACGCCGGCGGCAGTTTGTTTGCGGAGTAAACCATGACCTTAGACGAGTTCAAAGCCCTTGAAGGGCAGGACGTTGGCGTGTCCAGTTGGATGCGGATTTCGCAAGCGCAAATTGACGCCTTTGCGGAAGCAACGCACGACCATCAATTCATCCATGTGGACCCGGAAAAGGCAGCAAAAACCCCGTTTGGGAGCACGATTGCCCATGGGTTTTTGACGCTCTCGCTGCTCTCGGCCATGTCCTATGAGGCGGTGCCGACCGTCGACGGGACGGCAATGGGCGTGAATTACGGGATGAACCGGATGCGGTTTGTTTCGCCGGTCAAAGTCAATTCGCGCGTGCGCGGGCGGTTCAAGCTCAAGTCCGTGGACATGAGCAAGCCCGGCGAGTTCACCTCGATCACGGAAGTCACAGTGGAAATCGAAGGTCAGGACAAGCCAGCCCTCATCGCTGAGTGGATTGGGCGCAGATATTTGGAGACGACATGACAGTTTCATTTGAAGGCCGGGTGGCGATTGTCACCGGCGCGGGGGTCGGGCTAGGTCGCTCGCATGCGCTTGGATTGGCGGCGCGCGGCTGCAAGGTTGTGGTCAATGATTTGGGCGTGGCGACCGATGGCACCAGCGCGGGATCTGACGCTGCCAATTCGGTGGTTGCCGAGATCAAAGCGGCGGGCGGCGAGGCGATTGCCAATGGGGCGGACGTCACCTCGGTGACGGATACGCAAAGCATGGTTGCGGACGCGATCAAAGCCTTTGGTCAGGTCGATATCCTTGTGAACAACGCTGGTATTCTGCGCGACAAGACCTTCATCAAGATGGGTTTGGACGATTTTGCCAAGGTCGTAGACGTGCATTTGATGGGCGCTGTGAACTGCACCCAAGCGGTTTGGGCGCATATGAACGAGCGCGAATATGGCCGTATTGTTATGACGACATCGGCCTCTGGCATGTATGGCAACTTTGGTCAATCGAACTACGGTGCGGCGAAAGCTGGCGTTGTGGGCTTCATGAATGTGCTGGCCCAAGAGGGCGCGAAGCGCAACGTGCGGGTCAACACTTTGGCCCCGACAGCGACAACTCGCATGACCGAAGATTTGCTGCCCGAAGAGGTTTTGGCGCTGCTCCAGCCCGAAACCATCACACCGGGGCTTATCGCGCTGGTCACTGAAGAGGCGCCCACCAAGATGATCCTTGGCGCGGGCGGAGGGTGCTTTGCCGAAACCCGGATCACCGAAACAAAGGGCGTTGCGCTGAAAGGCGATGATTTGTCCGTGGAAGGCGTTTTGGCGGCGATGGACAGCATCCGCGATCCAGACGGCGCGACCACAATGGACAACGCTTTTTCTCAAACTCGAAAATACGCCCAAATGGCGGCGGCTGTTCGCGGCCTGCCGATCCCTTGGGAAAACATGTAAGAACAAAGGACTAACGACATGCGTGACGCAGTAATCGTATCGACAGCACGGACCCCCATCGGCAAAGCCTACCGCGGGGCCTTTAACAACACACAAGCTCAAGAGCTGATTGGCCATGCGGTCAAACACGCGGTTTCGCGCGCGGGCCTTGATGGATCGGAAATCACCGATTGCGTCATTGGCACCGCGATCCAGCAAGGCTCAACTGGGGGTAACATTGGCCGCCAAGCGGTGATCCGCGCGGGGCTTCCTGTTTCCATTGGTGGCATGTCGATGGACCGCCAATGTGCCTCTGGGATGATGGCGATTGCCACAGCGGCTAAACAGGTTGTGCATGATGGCATGGATATTGTGATTGGCGGCGGCGTGGAGTCGATTTCGCTCGTGCAGAACCAGAACATGCGCACCGACCGCGCGGGCGATCCTTGGATCAAAGAGCACAAACCCGCGCTTTATATGTCGATGTTGGAAACGGCGGAAAACGTGGCCTCGCGGTACAACGTATCGCGCGAAGACCAAGACGAATACGCATTGAAATCGCAGCAGCGCACTGCCGCGGCGCAAGAGGCTGGCAAGTTTGACGATGAAATCGTGCCGCTCGCCTCAAAAATGGGCGTGATGGACAAAGAGACCAAAGAGATTTCTTTCCACGATGTGACGCTTGAAAAAGACGAAGGCAACCGCCCTTCAACAACGCTTGAAAACCTCCAAAGCCTGAACCCGGTGTTCAAAGACGGGCTTGAGGTCAAGGAAGGCAAGTTCATCACAGCAGGCAACGCATCGCAGCTTTCGGACGGGGCTTCTGCCTCGGTGATCATGGAAGCCAAAGAGGCCGAGCGCCGGGGGCTGCAACCACTGGGCCGTTATGTTGGCGTTATGGCTGTTGGGTGTGAGCCGGATGAAATGGGCATTGGGCCGATTTACGCTGTGCCAAAACTGCTCGAAGCGCATGGGCTGAAGATGGATGACATCGGGTTGTGGGAGCTGAACGAGGCCTTCGCATCGCAAGTGCTGCAGTCCCAGCGTGTGCTTGGCATTCCTGACGAGATCATGAACGTCAATGGCGGCGCTATTTCGATTGGTCACCCTTACGGCATGTCCGGCGCGCGCATGGTTGGTCATGCGCTCATCGAAGGCAAACGCCGGGGCGCGAAATACGTTGTTTGCACAATGTGTGTGGGCGGCGGCATGGGCGCGGCTGGCCTGTTCGAGGTTCTGTAAATATGGCGCTCCCCACGATATTTGACAGTCTGCGATTGCCGCTGGTTGGCTCGCCCTTGTTCATTGTGTCCGGTCCTGAGTTGGTGATTGCGCAGTGTAAGGCGGGTATCGTGGGGAGCTTCCCGGCCCTCAATGCCCGCGAGGGCGAGGGTGATCCGATCATGCTTGAGGCGTGGTTGACACGCATCAGGGACGAGTTGGATCGGCACAACCAAGACAACCCAGATACCCCCGCAGCCCCTTTTGCTGTGAACCAGATTGTGCATCGCTCAAACGAGCGGCTGATGCGCGATGTTGAGATTTGTTCCAAGTTTGAAGTGCCGATTTGGATCACCTCGCTTGGCGCACGTCCTGAGGTGAACGAGGCGGCACATGCGGGGGGCGGCGTTGTTTTGCATGACGTCATCAACAACCGTTTTGCCAAGAAGGCGATTGAAAAAGGCGCGGATGGATTGATTGCGGTGGCGGCAGGGGCAGGGGGCCACGCTGGCCAACAAAACCCGTTCGCATTGATCCAAGAAATCCGCGAATGGTTTGACGGACCGCTTTTGTGTTCTGGGGCGATTGCCACCGGGCGCGCGCTGCTGGCGGCGCAGGTGTTGGGGGCGGATCTTGGGTACACGGGCTCGCCCTTTATCGCCACCGAGGAAGCCAATGCGGATGCGCGCTACAAAGAGATGGTTGCGGCCTCAAGCGCCGATGACATCGTGAATTCGTCACTGTTCACCGGGGTTGCGGGCAACTACCTTGCCCCCTCAATCGCCGCTGCTGGACTTGACCCGAGCAAGCTGGAAAGCGCCGGGCCAGAGACCATGACCTTTGGCGATGACCGGGACGCGAAAAAGCCAAAAGCGTGGAAAGAAATTTGGGGCGCTGGTCAAGGGATTGGTGCTGTGAAGACTGTGAGCGGAGCGGCGGATATCGTTGCGCGGATGAAACAAGAATACGACGCGGCGATTGCCCGTGTGAAACGAGATTTCTGAGGAGGAAAACAGATGGATTTAGGTGTCACCGAGAAGGTCAAACCGCTCATTGAAGCCGTGCGAAAGATGATCGAAGAAAAGGTCGAAGCGGCAAGCGAAGAGTACCACCACGAGATTGGCAACAACCCGCAAAAAGATCGCTTTTTCCTCAATGATCGTCAGATGGAAATCATGGCGGATCTCAAGGCAGAGTCGAAAAAACGTGGGCTTTGGAACTTCTGGCTCACAGCGAGTGATGCAGGTTACGGGCTGACCACTGTTGAATACGCGTATTTGGCGGAAGAAATGGGCAAAAGCTCGCTCGGCTCTGAGGCGTTCAACTGTTCTGCGCCAGACACCGGCAACATGGAGGTGCTTGAGCGCTACGGCACTGAGGAACACAAGGAAAAGTGGCTCAAGCCGTTGTTGGAAGGCGAAATTCGTTCGGCCTATGTGATGACCGAGCCGGGCGTGGCCTCTTCAGATGCGGCGCAGCTTGCGTTTGAAGCGAAAAAAGACGGGGACGAATGGGTTCTCAATGGCGAAAAATGGTGGATTTCTGGGGCGGGTGATCCGCGCTGTCAGGTCTATATCGTCATGGCCTGCACCGACCCGGATGCGCCCAAACACGCCCGTCATTCGATGTTTGTGATGGATGCTAACACACCGGGCGTTGAAATCCTGCGCCCGATGGAAGTGTTTGGCAATGATGACGCACCGCATGGGCACATGCATATGCGGTTCACCAATGTGCGCATCCCGGCTTCCGCTTTGATCCTTGGCGAAGGGCGCGGCTTTGAAGTGGCGCAAGGCCGCCTTGGACCAGGCCGGATTCACCACTGCATGCGCGCCATTGGGCAAGCCGAAAAGGCACTGGAAATGATGTGCAAACGCGGCCTGACACGCGAAGCTTTTGGCAAGAAGATCGCCACTCTCGGCGGTAACTTCGACATCATTGCCGATGCTCGTATGGAAATCGAAATGGCGCGTCTTTTGTGCCTGAAAGCGGCGCATATGATGGACACGGTTGGCGTGAAAGAAGCGCAGCCTTGGATTTCGCAGATCAAGGTGGTTGCGCCGCTTATGTCGACGAAAATTGTCGATGACGCGATGCAAATGCATGGCGGCGCTGGCATCAGCCAGGATTTCCCATTGGCAAAAATGTATACGAGCCTGCGCACCTTGCGGTTTGCGGATGGCCCGGATGCTGTTCACCGTCGTCAAGTTGCGCGTGCCGAGCTGCGTAAATACACCAACGAGAAGATCTAAGCATGGGTCAACTCACCGTCATCCGCCACGCTCAGGCGTCCTTTGGGGCGGCGAATTATGACAAGCTCTCACCGCTTGGTCATCGCCAATCCGAGGCGCTGGGCGCGGCGATGAAGGCGCAGGGAATGGCTTGGCCTGAAGTTGTGTTCGTGGGGGAGCAAGTGCGCCACCGCGAAACCTTTGAGGGGGTTGCCAAAGGCTATGGCATGAGCGCCGAGCCGCGCGTTCATGCCGGGCTGAACGAGTTTGACTTCAAAGCGCTGCTGGAGGCGCACAAAAAGTTGGACGCCTTGCCAGAGAATTCCACCGGGGATCGGGCCACGCATTTTCGTCAGCTCAAGGCGACCGTGCTAGCGTGGCAGAATGACGAAATCCCCAATCCGCCCGAAAGCTTCGCGGCCTTTGTCGCGCGTGTTGACGCAGCCCGGGAGGCGGCGCGCGGGCTTGAGGCGGACAATGTGTGGATGTTTTCTTCTGGCGGGGCGATCAGCCAGATGATCCGCCTTGTGCTTGGTGCGCCCGCTGAACAGCAAATCCTGCTGCAACTTCAGATGAAAAACTGCGCCATTAACAGATTTGTGCAGGGGCGGAATTCGACATTCCTGCACGGCTTTAACGAAACCCCGCATATCACGGCTCAGAACGCCGATGACATGCTGACGTATAGCTGAGGACGCCAATGACGAACGCCGCCCAAACGCTCGATTTAGACGCAGTTGCCACATGGGCAAGCGCGCATATTGATGGCTTTTCGGGCCCGATTGAGGCCGAGAAATTCAACGTTGGTCAGTCCAACCCGACCTTTCGACTGACAACGCCGCAGGGCCAATATGTGCTGCGCCGAAAGCCGCCGGGGCAGCTTTTGAAATCCGCGCATGCTGTGGATCGCGAATTCCGGGTGCAATCGGCATTGGCAGGATCGCAGGTGCCGGTCGCAAAAATGTATGCGCTGTGTGAAGACGCGGATGTGATCGGTTCTGATTTTTACATCATGCAGGCTGTTGAGGGGCGCAACATCAATGATCCGCGTATTCCCGGTGCAACACCTGAGGAACGCAGGGCGATTTACGCGGAAATGTGTCGCGTGGTTGCCGCCATTCATAGCGTTGATATTGGCGCGGTTGGGCTGACGGATTATGGCCCACCCGGCAATTATTATGAGCGGCAAATCAGCCGGTGGACAAAGCAATACCGCGCGGCGGAAACTGATGTCATTGCGCCCATGGATCAGTTGATTGACTGGCTCAATGCAAACATGCCCGAAGACGATGGGCAACGCAGATTGGTCCATGGCGATTACCGGATCGACAACATGCTGTTTGAGGCGGAAGGCACGAAATGCGTTGCTGTCCTTGATTGGGAGCTGTCGACGATTGGGCATCCATTGGCGGATTTGGCAGCATTGGTCATGCAGTGGGCAATGCCACCGGGCGAAGAAGGGCGTGGGCTTGAGGGCGTGGATCGCGCAAGCCTTGGGATTCCTTCAGATGAAGAATTTATCGCAATGTACTGCGAGGCGCGTGGCCTCGATGGGATTGCCCATATGAACTTCTACAAGGCCTTCGCCTTTTTCCGCATGGCGTCGATTATTCAGGGCGTCTACAAGCGGGCGCTTGATGGCAACGCGTCCAACCCAGAGCGCGGATTACGGCTTGGTGCGGCAGTGATAAACTTTGCGAGCAAGGGCTTGGAGGCCGGACAAAATGGATAAGCGGTTTGACGGAAAAGTAGTTCAAATCACCGGGGCCGCGTCTGGTTTTGGCGCGTTGGCCGCGCGCCGGTTCGCTGATGAAGGCGCGAAACTGGCGCTCTCTGATGTGAATGAAGCGGGGCTTTTGGCGGTGGCTGATGAGCTGCGCGCGCAGGGCACCGAGGTGATCGCGGATGTGTTTTCGGTGTCGGATGATGCGTCAATGGGCGCGCATGTTGCGCGTGCGGTCGAGGCTTTGGGCGGGTTGCATGTTGCGCTCAACAACGCCGGGATTGGCAATGGTGTTGTGAAACTTCCCGATATCCCGCTTGAGGATTATGACAGGGTGATGGACATCAACGCGAAGGGCGTTTTTGTCGGGATGCGTCACCAAATTCCCGTGATGATCAAACAGCGCGCCGGGTCGATTTTGAACACCGCCTCAGCGGCGGGGCTGGTCGGGTCCGGGCATTTGTCGGCCTATGCAGCGTCAAAACATGCGGTAATCGGCATGACCAAAGCGGCAGCCGATGAGGTTGCGCGCCACAATATTCGCGTGAATGCGATTTGTCCGAGCTTTGCCTCAACGCCGATGGTCGAAAAAATGGGCGACCAAATGAGCGCGGCGCAAGGCATGTCACGCGACGAAGCCTATGGGAGGATTGCCGCACGGGTGCCGTTGCGCCGGGTTGCGGACCCCGCAGAAGTGGTTCAGGCGATGCTCTGGATCGTGACCGACGAAAATTCATTTATGACTGGCCAAGCGGTTTCCATTGATGGAGGTCTCACAGCCGTATAAAGGGGGCGCGATGAGCAAAGATGAGTTTCACATTGATGCGGAGGCCGATGGCGATCACAAATTTATCACCGCGCTGGCGCGTGGCCTTGATGTATTGCGGTGTTTCCGTCCGCATGAGACCACGCTCACCAATCAGGAAATCGCGACTCGAACGGGGCTTCCCAAGCCGACGATCTCGCGCCTGACGCATACATTGTGCAAACTCGATTATCTCGTTTTCTCAGATAGAACGGGCACTTACCGGCTGGGCGCCGGGGTCTTGTCGCTTGGCTATGGGGTGCTGTCAGGCATGGAGATCGCTGACCGCGCGCAAGAAGAATTGCGCACGCTTTGCGAGGGACCGAATGATCATATCACCGCCGCCCTCGCTGAACAGCATCGTCTTTCGGCGGTTTATACGGCGGTGCACCGCAGCCAACAGTCCGTCGCATTGACCATCAATGTGGGTGCACGTTTGCCGATTCTTCACTCCGCAATCGGCCGTTCCATTCTTGTTGGGATGAGCGAACGCGAACGCGCGCATATCGTGAAACTCGCGAAAGAGGATCGGCCCGAGGACGGAGACCGAATTCAAGAAAGCATTGAACAAGCGCTTGAGGACTATGACAAACACGGGCTGTGCACTGGGTTTGGCGGTTGGCGCAAAGAAGTGCATGGCATCGCGGTGCCGGTGTTTTCGCTCAATGGTGACAGGATTTACGGGCTGAATGTTGGTGGGCCGAGCTTCCTTGTGACACCTGATGAGTTGATGGAACACTACGCCGAGCCGATTAAACGCGCTGCGAAAAACTTGTCCTCCGGGGCGCGCGGTGCGATGGGTGATGAAGCATGACGATTGATCCTGCCTTGATAGAAGACCCTTATGAGCTGCAAAAACTGCTCGGGATGCGGATCGTAGATTGGTCCGAGGATTACGCGCGCTGGGAGCTGCCCATTTCGCCAAAACTTGGTAATCGCTACGGCATTCCGCATGGCGGGATTTATGCCACCTTGTTGGATACTGTTATGGGATTTGCGGGCTGCTATACGGGTGTTCCCAATGCGCGAAGATTGGCTATGACATTGTCTTTGAATGTTAATTACCTATCGCGCCCGACAGGCGAGCTTTTGATCGCGGAAGGACGGCGTACCGGGGGCGGCAAGTCGTCGTTCTTTGGGGAGGCCGTCATCACAGACGAAACAGGCGAGAAAATTGCCACTGGAACCGGCGTTTTTCGGTATCGTCGCGGCGCCTAAAGAGGCGGTTTCGCACAAAAAACGCCCCGCCTAAGTGGCGGAGCGTTTTCAGGGTCACTTAAGGCGTCTTAGGCGGCGTAGCTTGACGCGACGCGCTCCAAGTGGAAGTCTGTATCGCCAAGTTGCGCGTCCAACATGACCAGGCGTTTGGCATAGTGGCTCACCGCCGCTTCCCAGGTCATCGCAATCCCGCCGTGCATTTGGATTGCTTCCTCGGAGGTCAGACGTGCGGCCTTCCCGATGAGGGTCTTGGCCATGGAAACGGCGCGCGACTGGTCCGCTTCTCCCATGCGCGAGGCCGCGTAAATGGTGATCGAGCGAGCCTGTTCGATCTCGGTGACGATGTCGACCGCGCGGTGTTGCAAGGCTTGGAACGAGCCAATAGCGCGACCAAACTGATTTCGTGTGCGCAGGTAATCCAGCAACAATACGTTTGTCGCATCCATCAGGCCAACAGCCTCGGCACAAAGCGCAAGCGCGCCCGCGTCAAGCGCGTCTTGAAGCGCCGCTGAAGCATCCTTGAGGATTTCGCGCGCTGGCGTGGCCTCCAAGAACACTTCCGCCGCACCACCGCCATCAATCAGGCCGTAGCCCGTGACCTGAGCGTCTTTCGCCTCAACTTCATACACCCCAATCGTGCCGCCGGATTTGGCCGCCACAAGGAACGCATCCGCATCGTTGCCGCCATAAACGACAGATTTACGGCCAGTGAGTTTGCCGTCAGCGAAGCTGGTGTCGATGAAGTCGAAGTCATAGGGTGCGTCGATTTCACCAATCGCAACAGCGTAGCGGCGCGAGCCGTCCAGCAGCGCGGCTTGGTCTTCATTTGCCGCACCCAACAGGCGCGACGCCATCAAGGCACCGAGCAAAGGTTCGGGGCACAGGCCCTTTCCCAACGCTTCAAACACGGTGGCGATGTCAAAACCAGCGCCACCAAATCCACCCTGATCTTCGGGTGCGAGCGCGTATAAAACGCCCAGCTCAGCCAGCTCAGCCCATTTGGTCGTGTCATGAAACGGCGCGTCATAGGCGGTCTTGTTGCGGTGCTCAAACCCATATTTGTCAGCCAAATAGCGGGTCAAGCTGTCGGACAACATCCGGCGATCTTCGGTCAGATTGAAATCCATTTTACAACTCCAGCATGGCTTTGGTCAGGATATTTCGTTGGATCTCGTTGGACCCACCGAAAATCGAGAGTTTGCGATTGTTAAAGTATTGCGCCGCATTGTTGACGTCATGCGGCTCCACCAACGCGGCATTGCCAAACATGGCTTCGTTCGGGAAGGGCGCGGCCGAAGGACCGATCGCGCGGCGTGCCAAATCGTTGAGCGTCTGGCGAATAACCGTCCCTTTGATTTTGAGAATCGAGGTTTCCGGGCCGGGTGCGCCTTGGGTTTGCGCTTGGAACAACATGCGAAGATTTGTGATCTTCATGGCTTCCAACTCGATTTCAACTTCTGCGATTTTGGCCGCAAAGAGTGGGCTTTCAATCAAAGGACGCCCGCCGCGTTTTGTGCGTTTGGCGAGGGCTTTGATTTCGGCCAAAGCCTTCATGGAGAAGCCAACGCCAGCGATATTTGTCCGCTCATGGGTGAGCAGGTATTTCGCGATGGTCCAGCCCATGTTCTCTTCGCCGACAAGGTTCTCGGCAGGGACGCGCACATCCGTGAAGAACACCTCGTTCACCTCATGGCCGCCTTCGATCAATTTGATCGGGCGCATTTCGATGCCGGGCGTGTCCAAATCAACGAGGATAAAGCTAATGCCTTGTTGGGGTTTTCCATCGGCTTTGGTGCGCACCAAACAAAAGATCTTGTTGGCGTGCTGACCGAGTGTGGTCCATGTTTTTTGCCCGTTGATCACATACTCGTCGCCCTCACGCACAGCGCGGGTTTTGAGCGAGGCAAGGTCGGAGCCGGCGCCCGGCTCGGAGTATCCCTGACACCACCAATCTTCACCGTTCAAAATGCGTGGCAGCACTTCGGATTTTTGTTGATCATTGCCGAATTTATGGAGCACCGGGCCAAGCATCGCGAGGCCGAAAGGCACAATGCGCGGCGCATTGGCGGCGGCGGCTTCCTCGTCAAAGATATGCCGCTGAACCGGGGTCCAGCCTTTGCCGCCATGCTCAATCGGCCAAGTCGGCGCAAGCCAACCTTGGGCGTTCAAGATGCTGTGCCAAAGTTCCATATCGGCCTTTTCCAATTCCCCGCCAATCCCAACTTTGTTGGCGAGGTCATCCGGGAGTTTTTCGGCCAAGAAGCTGCGGACTTCATCGCGGAAGGCCAGCTCCTCGTCGGTGTAATTCAGGTCCATTTCAGGCCTCCTTGTTCATGTCATCAAAGGTTGTGCCGTCTTTGGCCATTTTGGCCAAGAGGGCAGGGACCTGCCAATAATAGCTGTCCTCGGTGGCGTAGGTTTCGATCCGTTTGACGAGGTCCGCCGCGCCGATTTCATCCGCATATTTGAGCGGGCCGCCGCGGAAACGTGGAAAGCCGTAGCCCATCAGGAAAACCGTATCCACGTCGATTGGGCGCAGGGCGATACCGTCCTCAATCACACGCACGCTTTCGACGATCATCGCCGTCATGTAGCGATCCACGATTTCTTCGTCGGTGAACTCACGCGGTGTAATGCCACGCGCGGCGCGCTCAGTCTCGATGATCTTGGCGACGGCGGGGTTTGGTTTCATATCGCCGGAATAGTCGTAAAAGCCCTTGCCCGTTTTGCGACCGAACCAGCCTTCTTCGCAGATGCGATCGTGGATCGTGACATAACGCTCCTCATTCGGGCGCGTGGCTGCTTTGCGTTTGCGGGTCATCCAGCCAATATCAAGACCAGCCAAATCGCCTACTTTATAAGGCCCCATCGCGAAGCCAAAGTCCTCAAGGGCTTGGTCGATTTGCTGCGGCGATGCGCCATCTTCCATCAAATAGCCCGCCGTCTTGCCGTAGTGGGCAAGGATCCGGTTGCCGATAAACCCATCGCAAACCCCAGCACGCACCGAGATTTTGCGGAGCTTCTTGCCAAGAGCAAAGCCCGTTGCCACGACTTCGGGAGCTGTTTTTTCCGCCACGACCACTTCGAGCAAACGCATGATGTGAGCGGGCGAAAAGAAGTGCAGGCCAATCACATCTTCAGGACGTTTTGTAACCGAAGCAATTTCGTTGATGTCCAAGTAAGAGGTGTTGGACGCGAGGATCGCGCCTTCTTTGCAGATCACATCAAGGCGCGAGAAAATGTCTTTCTTCACGTCCATATCCTCAAACACGGCCTCGATCACAACGTCTACATCCGACAAGGAGTCCATCTCCGTCGAAGGGGAGAGGCGCGCAAGTGCCGCATCGCGTTTCGCTTCGCTCATTTTGCCGCGTTTCACACCGCCGTTCAGGTTCGCGGTGATCGTGTCAACGCCACGTTGAAGCGCCTCGTCAGTGACTTCGATCAAACGCACCTCAAGCCCAGCCATCAGCGCCGATGTTGCGATGCCCGATCCCATTGTGCCGCCGCCGATCACGCCGATTTTCGAAACCTCACGCGGCGTGGCACCCGCCTCCGGGATTTTCGCAACCGCGCGCTCGGCGAAGAACGCATGTACCATGCCCCGCCCGGAGGGGTGCGCCAGACCAGCCATGAAGGATTCACGCTCGAATTTCATGCCTTCAATCACATCGCCTGTCGCCCGCTCGATTGCGTCCACGGCTTTTGACGCGCAATAGACGTGCGGCATCTTTTTGGCGACGAGTTTGCGCGCCGCGGCGATTGCGTCAGCGTCAAGTGTGCAAGGCAAGTCGGAGGTGCGGCGGGTTTTCAGGGTGCCATTGATGACGTTTTCGCCCGACGCGAGCGCAACATCGCGCGGATTACCGGTTTCCAGGGCGTCAATCAGCCCAATTTCAAGAGCTTCTGTCGCGGGGACTTGGCGGCCAGAGAGCGTCATGTCGAGGGTTTTTTCCATGCCGATCAAGCGCGGCGTACGTTGGGTGCCGCCGGAGCCGGGCAACAGGCCAAGCAGGATTTCGGGCAGACCAACGCGCAGGCCCTCAACGCCGATGCGCGCATGCGCCGAAAGGCCGATTTCCAAGCCGCCGCCAAGTGCCGTGCCGTGCAAGATTGCGATCACGGGTTTTTCGCTGGCTTCCATGTCGTTGCAAACCGTCGGCAGTGCCGGCATTTTCGGGGGCTTGCCAAATTCGCGGATGTCTGCGCCGGCAATGAATGTGCGGCCCTTCGCGTAAATCGCTATGACTTTTACGTCAGCATCAGCATTGCCTTGGGTGATCGCATCGTGAAGGCCTTGGCGCACCTCTTGGCTGAGGGCGTTGACGGGCGGATTGTCGATGGAAACGAGGGCGACGCCTCCGACCTTTTCCATGCTGATCACATCGTTGATTTTGGTTTCGCTCATGCTGTCCTCTTGGTTAGCTTGCCGATGCATCGCGCGCGGCGAGCTGATCGGCGAAAGTTGAAAGAAGTTTATGTTTCAATATCTTCCCTGTCGCTGCTGCGGGAAAGGCGTCGATGATAATCACGTGTTGGGGCACTTTGTAAGACACAAGATGGTCGTGCAGAAAGGCCTTTATGGCGGGTTCGGTCAGGCCGGGTTTGGCGGTTACGAAGGCGATAATTTCTTCATTTCCAGTCACTTGGCGCCCAACGACCGCAGTTTGCAAAATGTCTGGATGACGGGTGAGCATGGCCTCGACTTCGGGCGGATACACATTGAAGCCAGAGCGAATGATCAGCTCCTTGAGGCGCCCGAGCAGCCAAACCGCGCCATCGGGATCAATTTTGGCGATGTCGCCTGAGCGGAAGAAACCGTCATCGCGCAGGGCGTGGTTCGTCGCGTCTTCGTTCCGATAGTAGCCCTTCATGATGTTGGGCCCTCGAATAAGCAGCTCGCCAATGCCCTTTTCATCGGGGGCATCAATGATGCATTCCACATCGGGGAGGATCTCGCCAAGTGCCATGTCGGTGCGGGGTTTTGCGTTTGAGCCGCCGCAGACGCCGGGCGAGGTTTCGGTAAGGCCGTACCCATTGTGAAGCGGCAGGGAAAAAGCAGCCTCGATGCGCTCCTTCCATTCAGGGTCTAGCGGCGCGCCGCCCGATGAAATGTAGTGGAGTTTCGGGGCGATGGCCTTTTTTAAGCCGCGCGCCTCAAGTTCGGACAGCAGCGCTTGGTACATTTGTGGCACGGCCGGAAGGACAGAGGCGCCCTGCGCGATCACATCCAAAACCGCTCCTGGCGAAAACCGAGGCATGAATCGGATTGTGCCGCCTGCGTGCATCGCTGCGAGAAAGGCGGAAGAAAAACCAAATATGTGAGAGCCGGGCAGCACGCCGATCACGATGTCGCCGGTTTTGATTTCTCGCAAGCGGGCAGAGCTTTTGGCGTTCCACGTCAGGTTTTCGTGGGTCAACATGACGCCCTTAGGGGCGGAGGTTGTGCCGGTGGTATACATGAGCGCGGCGACACGTTCTTTTGGTGTGTCCTCAAGTGGTTCGGGCGCTGTGCCTTCGGCGTCAAAGGGGCCTGCGATCAAGGTTGCGCCGATACTGGTGTGGCCGATTGTTCGCGCGCCGTAATGTGTCGCATGGGCGCGCGCTGGCTCCGAAGCCTCGCCAGTGAAAATCATCATGCGCGCGCCGGAATGCGCTTTCAGGGAGTCGAGTTCATCGACGGATTGGCGAGCGTTGAGGGGCATGACCCACGCGCCGATTCGGCTCGCGGCCATGAGCGCGGCCGCGTAGCTGGCGGAGTTTTCAGAGATCAACATGAGGCGATCGCCGGGACGAAGACCGGCCCCGCTGAGCTGCTCTGCGAGCTGAATGGTCGCCGCGCGCAATGCACCATAGGTGATTGTCGCACCATCGTGATCTATGATAGCGGCAGCCTTCTCAGGGTGCGCTTCGATAAGGTCGTGCAGCCAAGTCAAGTGTTCCTCCCAGCAGCCGAGTAGGCCGCAACAAGGGGAGATTATCGGGACTTGCTAGGCGGGTCAATAATTTGAAACAATGTTTTGCATTGCGAAACTGGCGTGGGCAGGTGGGGGCTGCGCGTCGACTGTGCATAGATTGCGCGCGAACCGGGCAAAGGCTCTCCCTCGGGGCTGGGGACGGTACAGAAAGCCCGCGTCTTTCGGTCTCAGTGCTTGAGAATTTGGCCCGTTCTGTTGGTGCGCGGCGTGGGGCTTTAAGCGACAGCAGGCACGTCGCTTTCGGGGATTGGCGAGGTGACATTTTCGTCAGTCTTGAACCGTGAGATCGCGCTCATAAGGTCTGTCGTGCCCTTGGTCAGGCTTTGGCTCGCGGCCGTTGTTTCCTCAAACATTGCAGCATTGCGCTGGGTTGCTTGGTCAAGTTCCGCAAGGACTTTGTTGATTTCAGAAAGGCTTTCCGCCTGGCTGTCAGCACCTTCAGCGATTTCTACGATGCGGCTAACAATATCATTCACGGCAAGCATGGCGGTTGCATTGGCTTCCCCTGACTGGCGCACAAGACCAACGCCCTCGTTCACGCGCGCGTCGCTTTCTTGAATGAGGTCTTTGATTTCTTGCGCTGCGTCAGAACTGCGTTGCGCAAGGCCGCGCACTTCGCTGGCGACGACAGCAAATCCCCGACCACTTTCCCCCGCACGGGCCGCCTCGACACCAGCGTTGAGGGCAAGAAGGTTGGTTTGGAAGGAAATATCGTCGATCACGCTTACAATGTTTTGGATTCGCGCCGATGAGGCTTCGATTTCGCCCATTGCGTCTACGGCGCGTCCAACAAGCTCAGCGCCGTTTTGCACCTCGGATTTTGTTTTGTCGGCTTCGCCCTGCGCGGTGCGGGCCGTTTCGGCCGTTGCGCGCACGGTGTCGGTGAGCACTGACACAGTGCCTGCGATTTCGGCGAGGCGCGCGGCTTGGTTTTCGGTGCGCCGTGACATGTCGAGGGAAGCGTCAACTAAACCTGTGGCCTCGTTGTTGATAAGGCCCGCATTGTCCTGAACGCTTTCAATGAGATTGCGCAGTGCCAACATCGCCACATTGAAATCGTCTCTGAGGTCTTCGTAATCTCCTGACACTTCTTCGCCCAAAGCGCCGCCAAGATCGGCGTCACGTAGGCGTTTGAGGTTGGAGCGCAATGCATTGATGACTTTGTTTTGACCCCGCAAAAATAGATCCCGCTCTTGCGCGTCATGGTGCGCTGACGCTTTTGCGCGCTCGTCGGTTTCGCGGGCGTTTATGGATTCCTGTTCGGCGCGTTTGAGCGCTGCTTCTGCGTTCTTTTGCGCCTCTTCTGCCGTGCTCTTGGCGTGTTCTGCCTCTTGCAGGGCCTCTTCAATTTCGGTGCGCGCCTGTTCCGCCTGCGCAACGGCCACACCCAACTCCGCGGATTGGGCGCGGTCTTTCGCTACCATGCGATTTTGGGCGATGATCGCATAGACCAATGCAGCGGTTTCGAGTAGGACAACGACAGCGTGAAATACGGTTCGCTGCAAGTTCTCGATGAGGGTTGTCGACGGATATACAAGCGCGGGCATGGCGACTGTCAACACAAGGTGATGCACCGCAATCAAGACAGTCGCGGCCAAGGTCGCTTTGAAGTCATTCAGGATCATTGTGACCGCGAGGACAGCAAAATAGACCATATGTGTATCAATTTGCCAGGCATGGCCTGCCATAGCCGCGTTGAGCGTCGCCGCTTGCACAACAAGTCCGAGGGACAGGCTGATGTTTGCAAGTTTGGGCGTCATTTTTGTTGAAAGCGTCACGAGGGTTGCGAAGACCGCGCTTGCGATAGATGCAAACAGGAAGGAGGTGCCCGCCCAGAAGGCAAACCCGACGACCACCGCGACCATGAACCAATTTGCCAAAAGCATGATGCGCATGACCCAGGCTTTATGCATCGTTTCGGTTTTTGATTCTTGAGTCATGTTTTCACTCCACAGATCGCCGCAAGGCGGGCGCCATTCAGGACCGCCCAGGCGCCGGAGGCGCGTAGGCGGGTTGAGAATTGGGGATCATCAGACGCCGCAAAAATGCCAAATGGCGCGGTCTCTGGTCCAATGATACGCCCGCCAGCCATTTCGATGTTTGATTTCGCCTTTGCGCCCCACGGTGAGACAACAAGCACGGGTCCAGCGGGCAACGGCCCAGTTCCCGCGATAATCATCACGGGAAGGGCCAGAAGCGGCAGGATAAGCAGAGTTATGAAGGGCAGGTGTTTCATCAGGTCCAAAGTCATGTAAACTTCGGCCCTTCTGGCACGCCCCAGTTACTTTCGCGTTAATCCACGCTATTTATTCCAATTGTGTCAAAGCGCGTGATTGAACTAGCAATACCGTTCAATGCCGACGATCTGTGCATCTGAGTAGCGGTCTCCGTGTGCCCATCCGGCGGGCAAGAGGGCCGAAAGCTCGGCACGATCCGCGTCACTAAAGGTGATGTCCGACGCCTTCGCAAGTTCCTTGAGGTGGCTGGCTGTGCGGGTGCCGGGAATAGGGATGTTGATCGCGCTTTGATCCAGTGTCCAGGCGACCGCAGTGGCGGCTGTGGGCCAGTCTCGCGCCGCACAAAAAGCACGAAACGCGCGAACATAGTCCATATTGGCGGCGAAGTTCTCGCCTTGAAAGCGCGGGTTTGCCTTGCGGAAATCCCTGTCGCCAAACTGCGCCGGATCGAGGTCTACATCGCCCAAAATGCCGCGTCCAAGCGGGGAAAAGGGAACAAAGGCCGTGCCCAATTCTTCGCAAGCTTGAATGAGGCCCAGTTCGGGCTGGCGGCTCCACAGGGAATACTCGTTTTGCACAGCGTCCACATGGGTCACGCTGGCGGCGCGCCGCAAAGTGGTTGGTGCGATTTCAGAAAGGCCAATCGCTCCGATCAAGCCCTCTTGGCGGAGCTTATCAAGAGTTTCGGCCACCTCTTCAATGGGCCGGGAAAACTCGCGCCGATGCACATAATAAAGCTCCACATGATCCACGCCTAAACGGTCCATTGACGCCGCGAGATGTTCGCGCAGGTAAGCCTCGGAATTGTCGGCGGTGCCGCGCGGCGCGCCCAAAACGATGCCCCCTTTTGTCGCGATCTTGAACCGATAGCCGCGTTCCTTTTGGTAGGCCCCGATCCAGGTCTCCGAGAGGCCCGCGCCGTACAAGTCTGAGGTGTCCAGAAAGTCGATCCCGGCGTCGCGTGCGGCATCAAGACAGGCAAAAGCTTCTGCTTGGTCAGTCTTGCCGTAAAACCCAGCAAAAGACATGCAGCCCAATGAAATTTCAGATACTTGCGGGCCATTTTTGCCGAGTTGACGGGTCTTCATGTGGGTGCTCCTTTGTCCTGTGGCAGAACAATATCAAGGGTGAGAGGGAAGGAAAGAGTTGACGGGGAAATTTTAATTGATATCTTGAGTCTCATTAACCAAACTCGCGACTATCACTTTTCATCTAGGAGATCTCACATGAAGCCGAAGTTTAAAGTTCTGTTCCAAAAGCACGAAAAAAAGGACAGCAAAATCGAACCTGACATGCTTGTCGATCGGAATTGGTTCTACGATCCGGGTCCGAATTTTAACAATGATGCCTATGGCGAGTTTTTGGGGCGTTGGGGGGCGAATATGCCCGGCGGTGAACCTACTATTCAGCAAGTTGTCGCGGTGATTGAGGCGCTCTTGGTGCTGACAGAACATTTCAATGAGTTGATGGCCGAAGGAAAAGCAGAAGACATTAGTAATTTCTTGGACGCGACGGATAAATTCGCGGATCGCGCTATGAAAAGCAGTAACCCTGCCGTCAAAGTAGGCGGGATGATGATTAAGTCGATGGTGATGAAACTGCGTGCCGGATTGGCGCAGGGGCATTTGACGGACGTGCAAAAGGGCGAAATTTATACGGATGCCTTGAAGGGCGACAACAAATGGCAAAAGCTATTGCAGCCCTCCGGCACAGTTGGGGATTTGGGCGAGGAACGCGAGCCCGCCAAAATTTAAGGGCTGCACGACTTATCTATTGAGAAGGGCGGCATAATCGCCGCCCTTTCGTTTTACTTGATCAAAATGGATTCAAGGGTTTTTCCCGCTGCGAGATGCGCTTCGACCCATTTGGGTTTGCGCCCGCGCCCGGTCCAAGTTTCACCAGAACCATCGGGGTTCCGATATTTGGGGGCAACTTGCGAGCGCCCGTCTTTTTTGGTGGGTTTTTGCGCCTTCAGGGGGGTGTCGCCTGTCAGGTCAGCGAGCGAATACCCAAGGGCTTTCGCGGCTTTTTCCGCAGCGGCAAGCGCGTCTCGTTTTTCCTGCGCCGCCAGTTTTTCTAGTTGTTTTTCGATGTCCTTTGAGAGCTTTTCAAGCTCCTTTCGGGTCATCCCTTTCAAGGATATTTTCATGTTTCGGCCTAGATTTGAGTGTGAGTGGGGTCGTCGAGTAATCGAGATACTATACTAATACGTATGACCCTTAGAATAGGTGTATTTGATCAAAAAGAAAAGGCCACGGTGCGCAAAACACACCGTGGCCGTTCGTGGCGCCCTTAAGTTGTAGGGGTTTGGCGACTATTGCGCTGCGCGTGTGGCGGGGTCAGCGAGCGTTACAATATCATCCATGATCACATTCAACTCGAAGTCTTTCGGCGTGTAAACTTTGGCCACGCCCATCGCCCTAAGGCGTTCAGCATCATCTTCTGGGATAATACCGCCCGCCACCACGGGCACATGGCCAAGGCCCGCGTCGCGCATCCGCTGCACTAATTCCTCAATAAGCGGAATATGGCTTCCCGAGAGGATCGACAGGCCCACAACATGTGCTTCGTCGCGCAGAGCGCTCTCTACGATTTCTTCAGGCGTGAGGCGAATGCCCTCATATGTAATGTCCATTCCACAATCACGCGCCCGCGCCGCAATTTGCTCCGCGCCATTGGAGTGACCATCAAGACCAGGTTTGCCGACGATGAATTTCAGGCGGCGCCCAAGTGTGGAAGAGACAGCGTTGACCCGTTCGCGGATGTCGTCCAGGCCTTCTGTGCGGTTGGAAGGGTTTTTGGATACGCCAGTCGGCCCGCGGTACTGACCAAACACGCCGCGCACAGCATCCCCCCATTCGCCGGTGGTTGCGCCGGCTTTTGCCGCCTTAATAGAGGCGGGCATGACGTTTTTGCCCGATTGTGCCGCCTGACGCAGCTCCTCAAGGGCTGCCTCAACGGCCGCATTGTCGCGGCTGGCGCGCCATTCATTGAGGCGGGCAATCTGGTCGGCCTCGGCTTCAGGGTCCGCAACCATGATCGCTTCGGGGCCAGAGGTCAGCGGGCTTGGCGCATGTTCTGTCCATTTGTTCACGCCAACCACCGTTGTTTCGGAAGTTTCGATCCGTCCAATGCGCGCCGCATTGCTTTCGACAAGGCGCGATTTCATATACTCAATTGCCTCAATCGCGCCACCCATCCCGTCGATCTGGGCCAGCTCGGCGCGCGCCCCGTCTTTGAGCGCAGAAACCTTGCGATCCACGGCGGGGTTGTTTTCAAACAGATCGTCGTATTCCAGCAAATCCGTTTCATAGGCGAGGATTTGTTGCATCCGAAGCGACCATTGCTGATCCCAGGGACGGGGCAGGCCAAGGGCTTCGTTCCATGCTGGTAGTTGCACAGCACGCGCACGGGCATTTTTGGACAGGGTCACGGCGAGCATCTCGATCAAGATGCGATAGACGTTGTTTTCGGGTTGCTGCTCGGTCAGGCCAAGGCTGTTCACCTGCACGCCATAACGGAAACGACGATATTTATCCTCGGTCACGCCATACCGCTCTGCGGTGATTTCGTCCCATAGCTCAACAAAGGCGCGCATTTTGCACATCTCAGTGACAAAGCGGATGCCCGCGTTCACAAAGAACGAAATCCGTCCCACCATTTGCGGAAAGGCTTCGGCGGGGACTTTGCCTTTGAGGTCGTCCAGAACGGCAATGGCGGTGGCCAGCGCAAAGGCCAGCTCTTCTTCCGGCGTCGCACCCGCTTCTTGCAGATGGTAGGAACAGATATTCATCGGGTTCCATTTGGGCAGATGTTCGCGTGTATAGGCGGCAACGTCGGTGATCATGCGCAAGGAAGGTGCTGGCGGGCACACATATGTTCCGCGCGAGAGGTATTCCTTGATCAGGTCGTTTTGCACAGTGCCTTGAAGGGCGGAAATATCTGCGCCTTGTTCTTCTGCCGCAGCGATATAAAGCGAGAGCAACCAAGGCGCGGTGGCGTTGATGGTCATCGAGGTGTTCATTTTTTCCAGCGGGATGTCTTTGAACAAGGCCCGCATATCGCCAAGGTGCGCTACCGGAACGCCCACTTTACCAACCTCGCCGCGCGCCAGTTTGTGATCGGAATCATAGCCAGTTTGCGTTGGCAGATCGAAAGCCACGGAGAGGCCGGTTTGCCCTTTGGCAAGGTTGTTGCGGTAGAGCGCGTTCGAGGCCTTGGCGGTCGAGTGCCCCGCATATGTGCGGAAAAGCCACGGACGATCCTTGGGGCGATCACTGCTTGGCGTCTCAGATTTGGGTGCTTCAGACATGGGGCGACTCGTGGTTATGTTGCGGTGCAGCATTTATGACAGCGTAATATAATTACGCAAGCATAACCTATTCCGTATGGAAAATTACGCGACGAAAGGGCTAGATTCTGATGCTGGACCCGGATGCCTCATGAGATAGACTGCTCTGATGATGCGAACCGTAGAAATGCCCGTGTGGGCCTTAGTGTTGATTGTCGCTTTTGCGGCCGTGACGTTCGCATCGCATTTCTTGTTTCCCTCTGTGCGCTGGTTTTTTCGCCGCCGGATGGAGCGCGCGGTTGCTGAGCTGAACAAGCGGCTGACGCGGCCCATCGAGCCGTTCAAGCTCGCCCGGCGCTACGACATGGTTCAGCGTCTCACCTATGACGCGGAGGTGACGCAAGCCATTCGCGAGCATTGCGCCGAAACAGGCGAACCTGAGCGAGTCGGCTATGAGATGGCACGGCGATATGCGCGCGAAATTGTGCCACGGTTTTCTGCCTTTATGTATTTCGGTTTCGCGGCTTTGGTGTCGCGCGTTCTCTCTAAGGGGTTTTATCGGATGCGCGTTGGGGCGTTCGATCGGGAAATGCTCGATACCATCGACAAGGACGCGACAGTGGTCTTTGTGATGAACCACCGATCCAATATGGATTACGTCTTGATTACTTGGCTGGCGTTGAAGCGGTCGCATTTGTCCTACGCGGTGGGGGAATGGGCGCGGGTTTGGCCGCTCTCGGCGCTGATCCGAGCCACGGGGGCGTATTTCATTCGCCGCAAGAGCCGCAACGCGCTCTACCGCAAAGTTCTGGCGCGCTATGTGCAAATGGCGTCAGAAGGGGGCGTGACGCAGGGCATATTTCCAGAAGGGGGATTGTCCTTGAACGGGGCCGTTGGCGAGCCAAAATTGGGGCTCTTGTCCTATTTCGTTGAAGGATTTCGGCCTGGTCTCAGCCGTGATGTGGTTTTTGTGCCGGTGGCGATCAACTATGACCGGGTGATTGAAGACCGGGCGCTTGTGAGCGCGGGGGTGACTGGGCGGCGCAAGTTTCGGATGCGTCTCGTTGATGTTGTGCGTCACCTTGGGGTGCATATGATCCAGCGGCTCACAGGGCGGTTCAAACGCTTTGGGTTTGCCTCAGTGCAAGCGGGGCAGCCCTTGTCTCTCAGCGAGTTTGCCGAGGCGCATATGGGCGAAGTTGATACGCGGCTCTTGGCCCGGCAATTGATGGCGCGTATCCGGGCGTCGGTGCCCGTCTTACCTGCGCCTTTGGCGGCTGGGGTGATTTTGGGGGCCGATGGGCTGACACAGGCCGAGATATCTGAGCGGTTCGGCATATTGGCGCGCGACATGCAGGCGCGGGGAGCTCATTTGGATATGCCGCAGCGCGGGCTTGAGTATGCGGCGCAGGTGGGCGTGTCTCTATTGATGTTGCGCAAAGTGATCACGGAGCGAGATGGGCGCTATTACGTGATCCCGGAGGAGCGCGGTATTCTTGCCTATTATGCCCGCTCGGTGGCGCATCTGGTCTCGGACGAGGCGCAGTCGCTGAGCGCTCACGGTTTCGCCGCGACATAAAATTACAAAAATCATTCAATAGCTGTTGCAATGTTACGCGACCAGCCGTAATGCTGCACTAGCAGCCGCATTTCTGCGTTGCGGCAAGAGATTCGAATTTGTGACCAAGGAGGCCCTCATGGCACTCGACGATAAACCTGCTATCGCTGACTACGACGCCCCCAAGAAAGAGCTCTATGAGGTCGGGGAAATGCCCCCGATGGGCTATGTTCCAGAAAAAATGTACGCGTGGACGATCCGCCGGGAGCGCCATGGTGAGCCTGAAAAGTCGTTTCAGGTTGAAGTCGTCGACACGCCAAAAGTTGACAGCCACGAAGTCTTGGTTTTGGTCATGGCGGCGGGCGTGAACTACAATGGGATTTGGGCCGGGCTTGGCATTCCAATTTCTCCGTTTGATGTGCATGGCGCGCCGTTCCACATTGCTGGCTCTGATGCTTCTGGCATCGTTTGGGCCGTGGGCGATAAGGTCAAAAACTGGAAAGTGGGCGACGAGGTTGTTGTGCACTGTAACCAGGACGATGGTGACGACGAGGAATGTAACGGTGGGGATCCGATGTATTCCCCGACGCAACGGATTTGGGGGTACGAGACCCCTGACGGCTCCTTTGCGCAGTTCACCAATGTGCAAGCACAGCAGCTTTTGCCACGGCCAAAGCACCTGACATGGGAAGAAAGCGCCTGCTACACGCTGACGCTCGCGACGGCCTATCGGATGTTGTTCGGCCACCATCCACATGAGCTGAAACCGGGGCAAAACGTGCTGGTTTGGGGCGCATCCGGTGGCCTTGGCTCCTATGCGATCCAACTGGCCAATGCGGCAGGCGCGAACGCGATCGGCGTGATCTCCGGTGAGGACAAGCGCGACTTTGTGATGGGGCTTGGCGCGAAAGGCGTGATCAACCGCAAAGACTTCGATTGTTGGGGGCAATTGCCAACCGTAAACACGCCCGAATACAACGCGTGGTTCAAAGAGGCGCGTAAATTTGGCGCGGCAATTTGGGAGATCACCGGCAAGGGCAACAACGTCGATATCGTGTTTGAACACCCGGGCGAGGCAACCTTCCCAGTGTCGACTTTGGTTTGTAAAAAAGGCGGTATGGTCGTGATTTGCGCGGGCACAACCGGGTTCAACTGTACGTTTGACGTGCGGTATATGTGGATGCACCAAAAACGCCTTCAAGGCAGCCACTTTGCGCATCTCAAGCAGGCGTCAGCAGCGAATAAGCTGATGATTGAGCGTCGGATTGATCCGTATATGTCTGAGGTGTTTGCTTGGGATGAAATTCCACAAGCGCACACCAAAATGTACAAAAACGAGCACAAGCCTGGGAACATGGCAGTGCTTGTGCAGGCGCCAAAAACTGGCCTTCGTACTCTGGAGGACGCGTTGGAGGCGTAAGCTTCGCGCGAGAGTGCAAAAGAAGAGGCCCTCTGTTTTGGCAGGGGGCCTCTTTGTTTTGGCAGGGGGCCTCTTTTTGTTCCAATTTTTGTTCTCGTTTTAACCCATTGATAACCAAATCGCCCGATGGTTGTTCTTGACCTGTTCCATGTCGGGGCGGGCGAATCAGAGCTGTTAGGCCATCAAACGACCCGCTTCTGAGGAGTTTCAGAGGCTTCCCTTGCGCGACCTCACCATTTTGGGGGAGGGGAAATGCGCGAATTTAGGGAAAAAAGGTTACATGTTATGGTTGAACGGCGGTGAAATGGACGGGAGCCTTTACATGCAACACGAATGGATCATTGATGTTCTAGCCGACCTTAAGTCCTTTGCGGAACGAAAAGGGATGTCAGCAACAGCCGCTCAACTCGACGATGCGAGTTTGGTGGTGCTTGCTGAACTGACCGCCATGCAGGGACAGGCCGGCGAAGGGTCTATGGTCCAGGAGCATGACGGGGAAACTGGAAGCGTTACTTACCTTTTTGCAGGTCGCGGATACGCTTGAGGCGTTTCAAGAGGCGACTGAACAGGCGCGGGATGCGCTTAGCGTGCGTCACGTAGTCTATCATTGGGTGAACTCCGATGGTGAACGCTTCGGCGCGGGAACCTATTCCAGCGAATGGGTCGATCGGTACTTGGAAAAAGAGTACCTGAGGATGGATCCTGTCATTTTTGGCAGCTTCCAACGGTTTACGCCGGTCAATTGGAAGGACCTTGATTGGTCCTCCAAGGCGGCCAAAGCGATGTATGTTGATGCGCTCGAACATGGGTTGGGCAACCAGGGATTTACGATTCCCGTGCGCGGCCCGTCAGGGCAGTTTGCTTTGTTCTCGCTGAACCACGAAACGGATGACGAGAGTTGGGCGGCCTTTATCGAGGCGCACCAGCGTGACTTGATCGTGCTGGGGCATGAGTTCAACAGGAAAGCGCTGGAGTTTGAAAAGGGCGAGGATGGGCTGGCGGCGCCGATGTTGTCGCCGCGCGAGCTTTCAGCGATGCGGTGTTTGGCGCGAGGCCTGAACCGCGCGCAGGCCGCCGCGGAGTTAGAGATTTCAGAACATACGTTGCGGGTCTATATTGAAAGTGCCCGGCACAAACTTGGTGCACTCAACACGACACATGCCGTTGCGCGCGCCATGGCCACCGGGATCATAATCGTTTGATGTTGGGACTGGTTTCATGAGCACAACACTTCATCTCACCCATGCGTATGACGCGACGCCAGACCAAGTTTGGCAGGTCGCAACCGATATGGACGCTCTGCGTGAAGCGGTTGCGGGGTTACTTGTTTATGAGAATCTTCCCTCAGGGCGCATTTTTGAAGGCCAAGAAATAGACGTCAGGTTCTCGCTTTTTGGAAAGCTGCCTTGGCAGGATTACCACATGAAAGTCACGCAGCTAGACGAAACCGCCCGCAGCTTTGTCAGCGCCGAACACGGTGGCGGCGTGAAGGCGTGGTGCCATAAGCTGCGCGTTGAGGAAACGCCGAGCGGCGCGCGCATCATTGAGAGCATTGAAATTGACGCAGGGATCATGACGCCAATCTACGCGGCGTGGGGTCGCTTCATGTATCGTCGCCGTCATGCGCCGCGCGTGGCGATGCTGGCAAGGTTAACGAAGCCCTAACGCGCGGCCCGGCCAGATTAATACCTCTTAAACGCCTTTTGTCAGGGTCTCACCGAGCATATCGGATGAGGAGCCTTGCCATGTTACGCTATCTTTACGCCGCCGACCTTCCCCGTTTTCCCCGCCTTGCGCACTCGATGTTTGCGGACCGTGCTGAGCAGTTTTCGCGGCGTCTCAAATGGCAGGTGACGGTGAATGACGCGGGCGAGGAGCGGGACCAATATGATGCGCTCAACCCTCTCTATGTGATTTGGGAAAATGCCAAAGGGCTACACGGTGGCTCGATGCGGTTCCTGCCCACAACAGGGCGCACGATGGTGAATGACCACTTCGCCCACATAAACGACGGCCACGCGATTGAAAGCCCATTGATTTGGGAATGTACCCGGTTTTGCCTGTCGCCGGAGGCAGATCGAAGGGCCTCAGCCGCGCTCGCGCTGGGCGCAGGGGAATTGATGGAACACTTTGCACTAGATCATTTTGTTGGCGTTTTTGACCCTCGGATGGAGCGTATTTACCGGCTTATGGGATTGGTGCCAGAGGTCTTGGGGCGGGCTGGCGCAGGGCGAGATGAAATCGGCCTTGGCCTTTGGGCTATGGATGAAACGGCATTTGCGCCAACGCTGAAGCGGGTCGGCGTGACGCGCGAAACCTCAAAAGGGTGGTTGCGATACGCGCTGGCGATGGCCGATCTGAATGGCGAAATGAGGCGCGCGGTCTGAGCAAATGACAAACGCGTCTGGCCCTTTGAAAACCTGCGCGCTAGGGTCGCGCCATGACGCAAAACAACGCCCCCGTTATCACCTTTTCCGAGGATCAAGCCGAAACACATGACCGTGTTGCTGCGCTTTTGCGCGAGGCGGGCGTGGATATTGATGCGGGGACCACAACGCCGCTTTCAGGTCAAAGCGCGCGTCTTATGGCGGTGATTGGCAAAGCGGGTTCCGGCAAAACCATGCTCCTTGCGCAGCTTTACAAAGCACTTGAGGACGCAGGTGTTGACCTCGTGTCGGGTGATTATGAGGGCAAAAAACGCAAAGATCGCCGCACCCTTGCGATCCTTGCCCCGACCAATAAAGCGGCCAGTGTGTTGCGAAATCGCGGCGTGCCAGCAACGACGATTCACCGTATTCTCTACACCCCGGTGTATGATCCCGAGTATGAGAAAATCGCGGAATGGCTCGCTGGCAATGATGAACGTCCTGAAATCGAAGGGTTGACGGATGAAGCGCTTGATCGCGCGTTTGCCTTTTTCCAGACCCATAAATCTATTCCGGGTGCTTTGGCAGCGGCGGGTCTGCGCGGGTCCGATTTCATCACAGGATGGAAGCGGCGAGATGATCCGCTGGACATTGGATTTGTCGATGAAAGCTCGATGTTGGATGACAAGCAACTCAATGATCTCAAAGAGATTTTCCCAACCCTCGTCCTGTTTGGGGATCCTGCGCAATTGGCCCCGGTTGGCCAATCCGGGGAGATGGTTTTTGAGGCCCTGAAAGAGGAGCAAAAATGCATCCTCAGCCGGATCCATCGGCAAGAAAATGACAGTCCTATTCTGGATTTGGCGCATGCTTTAGCCGATGACAGCCTCACGTTTTCCGACTTTGAGGATATGATCGAAACGGCCGCGCGCGAGGATGATCGCGTTGTCGTTGCGCCACGGGTGGACAGTGACTTGATGGCGCGGTCGCCTGTTTTGGTGTGGCGCAATAAGACCCGCATTCGCCTGATTCACGCGTTTCGTGCAGCCCATGGCGCGCCCGAAACCGAGCTGATCCCCGGTGAGCCGTTGATCTGTGACGGGATTGAATTGCCGATCAAACACCGCAAACGCCGCATTGATTTGGAAGCGCGTGGCCTCATTAAGGGCGCGCAAGTTGTGTATTTGGGTGAGGGGAAACGTGTCGGGTTTTCGCGCCTTCATGTGATCGGCGCGGAAGATCCGCGATTGTCT
Organism: Maritimibacter sp.; assembly: GCA_050633625.1. Classification (GTDB taxonomy): domain Bacteria; phylum Pseudomonadota; class Alphaproteobacteria; order Rhodobacterales; family Rhodobacteraceae; genus JBOEGW01. Next base: position 280,045 of record JBOEGW010000004.1, read on the forward strand.
GTGGCCTCAATCGTGAAGATCGAGCGCCCCGATGAAGAAGAACCGTTTATTCCGTTTGCCGCAACCATGGGGGCGGCGTTTTTGCACGGGGCGGCCGTGACCACCCACAAAGCGCAAGGGAGCCAATGGCCCGAAGTTCAGGTGTTCGCTCCAGACCTTTATGCGGCGTCACAGGCCGGGCGCGTTGAGGCGGGGATCGCGCTGTGGAAACGGCTTGCTTATGTGGCGATTACGCGCGCGCAAACGCGGCTGCATTGGGTCACGCGCTACGCATTGGCGCGCCCGCAAAACATGCTTGGAATTGAGGATTTGACGGTGCCTGCGCCGGTTTTGACCTTGGAGGCGGTGGACGATGAATAACGTGGTGATCACCGGGGCCTCCGGGGGTATTGGGCGCGCGGTCGCAGACGTTTTTTTGGAGAATGGCTGGCGCGTTGGACTGTTGGCGCGGCGCGAAGACGCTTTGCATGAGGTGGCGCAAGGGCATGAAAATGCGATTGTGTTGCCTGCGGATGTGAGTGTGAGCGATCAAGTCGAGCGCGCCTTTAATGACTTTTTTGTTGAGACAGGGCGCATCGATGTCTTGTTCAATAACGCAGGCATCTTCACGACCGCCGGGTTGATTGATGAGGTGCCCCTCGCGGATTGGCAACGCGCGATTGACGTGAATTTGACTGGGATGTTTTTGGCGGCGCGCGCGGCCTTTGCGCGGATGCGTCGGCAATCGCCGCAAGGTGGTCGCATCATCAACAATGGGTCGGTTTCAGCGCATGTGCCGCGCGAGGGCAGCGCGCCTTATACGGCGACCAAACACGCCATCACCGGGCTAACCAAATCGCTGTCGCTGGATGGGCGCGCGTTCGATATTGCCTGTGGGCAGATCGACATTGGCAATGCGCGCACCGACCTTTTGGATGGGATTATCGAGGCCGCAGTGGCGCGCGGCGAGGCGCCTCCGCCCACGATTGATGTGGCGCTTGTGGCGCAAACTGTGTTCGATATGGCGTGTTTGCCCCTTGAAGCGAACGTGCAATTCATGACGTTGATGGCGACGAAAATGCCCTATATCGGGCGCGGTTAAGTCACGGCTTCGAGCCGTTCTTTTGACATTTCGCCGGGCACAATAGTGATTGGAATTGGCAAGGATGCTGAGGCGCGGGTCATTTGCGTCACGAGCGGGCCGGGGCCTTTTTTCCCGGATCCGGCACCGAGCACCAGCACGCCGATCTCGGTGTCCTCGCGCACTTGCGATAGGATTTCATCGACAGGCTCGCCTTCACGGATCACCAGTTCCGGGTCAATCCCCTGACGATCCCGCATCCATTTGGCAAAGACTTCAAAATGCACCTCAATGCGTTCACGGGCTTCTTCGCGCATAATGTTGCCCACCCCAATCCAGTGATTGAATTCGTCGGGCGGAATGACCGACAGGATTTTGACGCCCCCGCCGGTGCTCGCCGCGCGCATCGCGGCAAAGCGCATCGCGTTTAGGCATTCGCGACTGTCGTCCAGCACAACAAGGAATTTACGCATGAGGCCCTCCTTTGGGTCGCTCTATCATGTCCTGCGCCGTGGCGTCGCGCAACATATCATGTGCATCACGCGGATTGCGCGGCCCAGGCCCAGTACAGGTCTCGCGCGCGTTTCGTCACAGGTCCAATCGGGTAATGGGTGCCGTCAAATTCGCTAACGGGCGTCACTTTATTGAGGTTCCCAGACAAAAACACCTCATCAGCATCGTGAAAATCCTCAAAGGACAAAACCGTCTCATGCACAGGGATACCATCCGCGCGCAGGTTCACAATATGCCGCGCGCGGGTGATGCCCGACAGAAATGTGCCGTTGGCGATGGGGGTGAACACCTCACCATCCTTCACCATGAACACATTCGCAGAAGCGCTTTCAGCCACGTTGCCAAGCGCGTCCGCCACCAGCGCGTTGGAGTAGCCTTTCGCGCGGGCTTCGGCCAACATGCGGGCATTGTTCGGGTATAAACATCCTGCTTTCGCGTTCACCACTGAGGACTCTATGACGGGGCGACAAAACCGGGTCGTGGTAAGGGTCATGGTGGCGTCAGGCGCTGCCATGGGGATTTCTTCGAGCGACACGGCGAAGCCGGTTGAGCCTTGGTCCGGCAAAATGCCCAAATACCCGCCTTCAATGCCCCAATACATTGGCCGAATATAGACGGCGGAGTCTGGTGCAAATTGTGCGAGGCCTTCATGCACGATCGCGAGCATCTCTTGCGTGCTGACTGTCGGGGTGATCATGAGGGCTTTGGCGGATCGGTTGACGCGCGCGAGATGCGCCTCAAGGTCTGGGGTGAGCCCTTTCACAGAGCGCGCCCCGTCAAAAACTGTGGTGCCAAGCCAAGCACCATGATCGCCTGCGCGCATCACATAAGCGTCGCCATTCTGCCAACGTCCATCGAAGTAGGTCTTTAGATTTGTGCCGGTTGCCATGCTGATCTCCGCCCTGCGTTTGGGGGATCGTAGGCGGGTCAATCGGCAAGGTCCAGACTGTATGAAAGCGCCCCCGGCGGGGACCGAGGACGCTTAGAGTGCGCGCGGGGAAGGGTCGGGACGGCGCGCTTCCCGGCCAGTCGGGAAGATCTGGCATGCTCGGGATGAGTCGACTCTAGCGCGCTGATGATTCCGTTTTGTGACGGCGGGCAAAACCGCGCAAAAAAACACCCCCGGCAAGGCCGAGGGCGCTTAAACTGCTAAAATGCGGGTCTTAAATTGGTTATCCGATCAAGCCGCCATCGGTGCGGCGCACCGCGAAGACGCCGGAACGAGGCACTTCGCCGCCAAAGGCTGATCCGCCTTTTTCGCCGGGGTGTTGGATGCCGACAAACATTGTGCGCCGATCAGGTGCCCAAGTCAGGCCCGTGACTTCGCACTCAGATGGTCCCACCAAGAACCGGCGAATTTCGCCTGTTGTGGTGTCGCCCGCGAGCATCTGGTTGTTGCCTTGGCCCGCGAAATCACCCTCGTTCGAGTAGTTCCCATCGGTTTGGATCCAAAGCAATCCCGTGTCATCAAACATCATGCCATCTGGCGAGTTGAACATGTTGCCAGCGTTGATGTTTTCCGAGCCACCATAGGTATCACCGTGAACCTCCGGGTTTCCGGCAAGCGCGAACAAAGACCAGGTGAAGGTCTCGGCGGCATGGTCTTCGCCTTCTGGCACCCACCGCAGGATTTGGCCATAGTTGTTTGCTTCGCGGGGGTTGGGGCCGCCAACAGGTGTTTCATCGCCGCCAGCATTGGTTTTGATACCGCGGTTTTTATTGTTGGTGAGCGCAACATAGGCTTCAACACGCGCCGGATTGGCCGCGACCCATTCGGGACGATCCATTGTCGTTGCTCCGACCTTGGACCCTGCAAGACGTGTATGAACAAGGATTTCCTCGGCCGACATCCCAGTGGTGTCCGGCGTCAAAGCGACCCATTTCCCTGTCAGATCGTCCGAGAACACAGCCGCATAAAGTGTGCCGTCATCGAGCAAAGCAGAATTGTCGCCGGTGGCGGAATATGTGCCGTTAGACACGAAGCGATACAGGAATTCACCACGTTCATCATCGCCCATATACACAACAACTTTGCCATTTGCCGCGATCACGACTTCGGCGTTCTCATGTTTGAAACGACCGAGGGCTGTGCGTTTTTTCGGTGTGGAGGTTGGATCGAAGGGGTCAAGTTCGACAACATAACCGGCGCGATTTGGCTCGTTGGGGTTTTTCGCGACGTCAAAACGGTCGTCCACTTTTGCCCAACCATATCCCCAATCTTTGGCGGAAACGCCGTAGCGCTTCAACTCTGCGCTGACCTCATGCGCCGCATCGGCGGCGGAGAAGTAACCGTTGAAGTTTTCCTCGCAGGCCAGGTAGGTTTCCCAGGGTGTGCGCCCGGAGCCACAGTTGTTCCAGGTGCCTAGGGAGAGCGTCCCGGTTGGGTCCGCCTCGGTTTTCATGAGGTCTGCGCCTGCTGCGGGGCCAACAAGCTCAAACGGGGTGCGTGGTGTGATGCGGCGGTTCAGCTCGCTGTCCACTTTGACCTGCCATTTGCCGTCTTCATTCACGATTTCCACGACCGACAGCCCATGCGCCATCATGCCCTTTTCAATATCGTCGTCAGAAGCCGGTACACCTGCTTCGGCGTTGTTGCCCCAAAGTGTGCCGATGTTAGTGTATTCGTTGTTGATCGCCATGACGGTACGCCCGTTCTTGGTGAACAGTTCCATACCATCATTGTTGTCACCAAAGGCCAGTGCTTGGGTCGCGGCGGTGCCTCGCGTGGTAGGATCAAACGCCGGACCATCGGCGGTGAGCGGATCGCCCCATTGGATCAGCGGCTCCCACTCAAACCCTTCGGGCAAGGTGATTGTGTCGGCGGTCGATGTTGGGATGCCTTCGAACCCAAAACGGTCCATTGTCGCCGCGTCGCTCATGCGTGTCATTGCGGAGGTGCCCAGCATAAAACTGCCAAGGCCAAAGGTCATGACACTGCCCAGAAAGCCACGACGCGACATGGCGCTGTCTACAACCTCGTCGAAATCAGTTGTTTCGGGGGCCGGGTTGATCGTTTCGTCATAGTCGTCAAAGGAAATCTCGTCCGTCATGTCCTGTCCTGTCTTGCTGTTTGGTCTAGCTGGATGGCGGATGGTTAGTGTGAGTCGACGAAGGATATGTGACGCTGTTGTAACTGTTGTGTAACGGATCTGGACGCGGGGTTTCCACAGGATGTGTTTAGCTGTGGATGAAATGACACTAAGTCTTGTGTGCATGTTGGGACGCAGGGTAAAGTTGAGGCATACCCCCGTGTTGGGAGAATCTGCCAAAGCCTTTGGGGGCTTGGTGGTGCCGAAGGAGCAACCGCCCCGGTAAACTTTCAGGCCAACGGACCTCGCGGGGAAAGAAACTCTGGAGAGAGGCGCTGCGCGCCCGCCGAAGGGATAACGATCTCAGGCGCAAGGACAGAGGGGGCATCGCGCGGCTGTGTGGCCGCTGGATGCTGGGGCGAACCCGGTTGGATTTGTGGGTTTGGGGGCGCGCATGGGCGAGCTAAAGCGGACAGTTTTGTACGATTTGCACAAGGACCAAGGCGCCAAGATGGTGCCTTTCGCAGGGTATGAAATGCCGGTGCAATATCCAATGGGCGTGATGAAAGAGCATCTTCACACGCGTGCTTCGGCTGGATTATTTGACGTTAGCCACATGGGGCAAATCATGGTGCGGCCCAAGTCTGGGGAGATCAAAGACGCGGCGCAGGCGCTCGAATCCTTGATGCCCGCTGATGTTCTGGGACTTGCGCGTGGTCGCCAGCGCTATGGGATGTTCACCAATACACGGGGCGGGGTGATTGATGACCTCATGATTGCCAACGTCAAATGGACTGTTGGGTATTTTCTCGTGGTCAATGCGGCCAACGCGCCCCGCGATATTGCGCATCTCGAAGCGCATATTGCCGAGACCTGCGAGATTGAAGTTTTGTCAGATCGCGCGCTTCTTGCGCTACAGGGTCCAAAGGCGGAGGCTGTTTTGGCGCATCTTCTCCCCAAGGTGGGCGACATGCGTTTCATGGATCATGAGGCCTTTAACAGCGACGACCTTTGGGTGTCGCGTTCCGGCTACACAGGCGACGACGGCTTTGAGATTTCGCTGCCTGCGGATCGGGCGGAGAGCTTCGCGCGCGATCTTCTTGCACTGGATGACGTGGCGCCCATCGGGCTGGGCGCGCGCGACAGTTTGCGCATGGAGGCCGGGTTGCCGCTGCACGGCCAAGAGATGGACGCCGATACAACACCTTTGAGTGCTGGCCTTGGTTGGGGGATCTCGAAGCACCGCAAAACAGGCGGCGCGCGCGAAGGCGGCTTTCCGGGGGCCGAGATCATCCTTGCTGAGATCGACGCCGGTGCGCATCTGGTCACCACTGGTCTTATTCCGGACGGTCGTGCCCCGATGCGCGCTGGCACTTTGCTTTTCGCCGGGACAGATGCACCGGTGGGCCATGTGACATCGGGCGGGTTTGCGCCATCGCTGGGTCATCCGATTTCGATTGCGCGGCTTCCGGCGGAATTCGCGCGGCAGGGAATGAGCATTGAGGCGGAGGTGCGCGGCAAACGCCTTTCTGCCAAAGTCACCAAGCTCCCGTTCAGGCCCACAACTTACAAACGCTAACAATAGGACAGCGACATGAAATATACAGAAGAACACGAATGGCTCCTTGAAGAAGATGGTATTGTCACAGTTGGCATCACCCTTCATGCCGCCGAACAATTGGGCGATGTGGTGTTTGTCGAATTGCCCGAAGTGGGCGTTGAAGTGACCAAAGACGAGGAGATTGTCGTGATCGAAAGCGTCAAGGCCGCCTCTGATATTTTGGCCCCTCTTGATGGGGAAATCGTCGAGGTGAACGAGGCGATTGTTAGCGATCCGGGCAAGGTCAACGAGGACGCAGAAGGCAGCGCATGGTTCTTCAAAATGCGCGTCGAGGACATGGACGCGATGGACGACATGATGAGCGAAACTGAGTACAAAGCTTTCGTTGGTTAGGACCAAAAAACATGCCGTTTGCCCCAACTGATTACCGACCCTATGACTTTGCAAACCGCCGCCACATTGGCCCAAGCCCGGCGGAAATGACCGATATGTTGCAGGTGATCGGCGCGCCCAGTCTTGACGCGTTAATTGACGATACCGTTCCTGCATCCATTCGGCAGGACGCGCCGCTTGAGTTTGGTAAACCGCGCTCGGAGCGCGAAATGCTCCATCAAATGCGGCTGATTGCGGCGAAAAACACAGTGATGCGGTCGCTGTTGGGGCAGGGGTATCACGGCACTGTGACGCCGCCGGTGATCCAGCGCAATATCCTCGAAAACCCAGCGTGGTACACGGCCTATACCCCCTATCAACCGGAGATTTCACAAGGCCGCCTAGAGGCCCTTTTGAACTTTCAAACGATGATTTCCGACCTCACGGGGCTTGAGGTTGCGGGGGCATCTTTGTTGGATGAGGCAACCGCCTGCGCTGAGGCGATGACCATGGCGCAACGGGTTGCTAAATCAAAGGCGCAGTCGTTTTTTGTTGATGAAAACTGCCATCCGCAAAACATTGCGGTGATGAAAACCCGCGCCGCGCCGCTTGGTATTGAGGTGATCATCGGTGCGCCGGAGGACATGGATGCAAGCGCCGTTTTTGGGGCCATTTTCCAATACCCCGGCACGCTGGGAACAGTGCGTGATTTTGCACAGCAAATGGACGCGCTGCATGACGCCAAAGCGATTGGGATCGTAGCGGCTGATCCCTTGGCGCTGACAATCCTCAAAGAGCCGGGCGCCATGGGCGCGGATATTGCCGTTGGCTCGACGCAACGCTTCGGTGTGCCCATGGCGTATGGTGGGCCTCATGCTGCCTATCTGGCCACGCGCGATGCCCACAAACGGGCCATGCCGGGGCGGATTGTTGGAGTGTCTGTGGATGCGCGAGGCAACAAAGCGTACCGTTTGGCGCTGCAAACCCGCGAGCAACATATCAGACGCGAAAAAGCGACCTCAAACGTGTGCACAGCGCAGGCCTTGCTGGCGGTGATGGCGTCGTTTTATGCGGTTTTTCACGGACCCGAAGGGCTAAAGGCGATCGCCCAGCGCATTCATCGAAAGACCGTTCGTTTGGCCAAGCGGCTTGAGGCGCACGGCTTTGTTGTGGCCCCTCATGAGTTCTTTGACACGATCACTGTTGAGGTTGGTGGCGCGCAAGAAGAGGTGATCTCGAAGGCTTTGTTTGAGGGGGTAAACCTGCGCCGAGTTGGCCACACGAAGGTGGGCATTACCCTTGACGAAGCGACCCGGCCTGAGACGATTGAGGCCGTGTGGCGGGCCTTTGGCATTGATGCGCGCGATGATGAATTGACAGCTCAATACCGCCTTCCCGAAGCCCTATGGCGCCAGTCAGATTACCTCACCCATGAGGTGTTTCATATGAACCGGGCCGAAACCGAGATGATGCGCTACATGCGCCGGTTGGCGGATCGCGATTTGGCGCTGGATCGCGCGATGATCCCGCTTGGGTCTTGCACGATGAAGCTCAATGCTGCTGCGGAAATGATCCCTGTGAGTTGGCGCGAATTTTCAATGTTGCACCCTTTTTGCCCAATTGATCAGGCGGCTGGATATGTCGAGTTGATTGAAGACTTGAAAGCGAAGCTGTGCGACATCACCGGCTATGACGCCATGTCGATGCAGCCAAATTCCGGCGCTCAAGGCGAATATGCCGGCTTGTTGAGCATTGCCGGGTATCACGCCGCGAAGGGTGAGACGCATCGCAATATTTGCCTGATCCCAATGAGCGCTCATGGCACCAATCCGGCCAGCGCACAGATGGTGGGCATGAAAGTTGTCGTGGTCAAAACAGCGGAAAATGGCGATATCGACGTTGAGGATTTTCGCGCCAAAGCCGCCGCGGCCGGTGAAAACCTTGCTGCCGCGATGATCACCTACCCCTCCACCCATGGCGTGTTTGAGGAAACAGTGCGCGAGATTTGCGACATCACCCATGCGCAGGGCGGACAGGTTTACATTGACGGGGCGAATTTGAATGCGCTGGTGGGCTTGGTGAAACTTGGCGATTTGGGTGGAGATGTGAGTCACTTGAATCTCCACAAGACTTTCGCGATTCCGCATGGCGGCGGTGGTCCGGGCATGGGGCCGATTGGTGTAAAGGCGCATCTTGCGCCCTTTTTGCCGGTTGATCCTTTCGCCGGTGACGCGGGCGCGGTCAGTGCGGCACCGTTCGGATCAGCGTCGATTCTGCCAATTTCATGGGCCTATATCGTGATGATGGGCGGGGCCGGATTGACGCAAGCCACCCGCGCGGCGATCTTGAGTGCGAACTACATTGCAGAGCGCTTAAGCGGCGCTTTTGACATTCTCTTTTCAGGCCCAACTGGGCGCGTGGCGCATGAGTGCATCATTGATGTCCGCCCGTTTGAGGCCAGCGCCGGGATCACAGTTGAGGACATTGCCAAGCGGTTGATGGATGCTGGGTTTCATGCGCCAACGATGTCTTGGCCGGTGGCTGGTACTTTGATGGTGGAGCCAACCGAGAGCGAAACCAAGGGCGAGCTTGATCGGTTTTGCGATGCTATGTTGGCGATCCGAGAGGAAATCCGGGCGATTGAAACGGGCGAGATGGATGCCCAGAACAACCCGCTCAAACACGCGCCACACACGGTTCAGGATTTGGTCGGTGACTGGGATCGCCCCTATTCACGCGAAGCTGGCTGTTTCCCGGTCGGGGCGTTTCGCATCGACAAATATTGGCCGCCAGTGAACCGAGTGGATAATGTGTTTGGCGATCGAAACCTCATTTGCACATGCCCGCCAATGGGCAGCTATGTGGATGCGGAGTAATCGGTGGAGGTTTCTCTACGCGCCCCTCATGAAGATGACATTGCCGCGCACGCTGGGTTTTCTGTGTCGCCGGAAATCCACAAAATGTACGGCGGAAATGGCCCGCCGCCTGCGCCGTCAATGGAGAGGTCAAAAGGGTGGTACGCGCGTTTGATCGCTCAGGATCATGCGTGGTGCATTGATGTGGACGGCGCTCTTGCGGGGGTGATTTTTCTGCATTCCGTGAGCAACGCTGACAGAAACGCGCGCCTCGCGATGGGGCTGTTTGACGAACGCCAGCTTGGTCAGGGGATCGGACGACTGGCCCTTCGCCAAGCGCTCACTTTAGCGTTCTTTGAGCTGGGGTTACACCGGGTTGATTTGCGGGTTTTGGCCTATAATGAGCGCGCGCTTCGGTGCTACGAAGCCGTGGGATTTCGCCACGAAGGGCGGCTTCGCGACTCCGCCTTCGTGGATGGCGCATGGCATGATGACCTGATTTTGGCGATGCTTGCGTCTGAGTTTCAGGCCTCCAAATAGTCTTTGCAGTCTATTGGCGCGGAAGGCCCTTGTGCTTGGTCAGTCGCTTTTGCGCAGCGATACGGAAGGGCGCATTGGGGGCGCCAAAGCCTTCATAACCTGCGGCGCGAGACACGATTTCAAAAAACATGCCACCCGCGAAAGGCTTGGAATAGAGCTGATAAAAGCCCCCGTTTTCATCGCGATCAAACAGAATATTGCCCGTTTTGAGCCGCTTGATTTCATCGTCACTGAGCGCAAAGCGCACGGCCAAATCGTCGTAGTAGTTCGCGGGCATTTCCAACGGTTCAAACCCGGATTTTGCCAGCGAGTCCGCTGTTTCAAAGATGTTGTCGCAGGCGAAAGCGACATGTTGAACGGGGGCGCCAAAACTATCAGCGAGAAAGCTCCCAGCCAAGGTACGGTGGGTTTCCGCCCCATTCAGAGTGATCCGAAACGCGCCATCTTGCGCCGAAATGGCAGAGCTGCGCACCAATCCATCCGGGTCGATCACATCCACCATTGGCGCTTTGTGCATGGTGAACAATGTTGTGTAAAACAGGGACCAACTCAGCATTTCGTCATAGCTCATGGTTTGTGCGATATGGTCAACGGTGGTCAAGCCAGCCCCTTTGGGCGCGGGTCCGCTCGCGCCAAACTCGGCCTCCCAGACATTCGCGTGCCCTTTGTCTAAAACGTGCAAGATGCTGCCGCCCAAACCCTTGATTGCCGGGATATCCACCTGGCCGGGCACAAGCGCTTGGGAAAACGGCTGTGCCCCTAATTGCTCCGCGCGGTGGGTCGTGGATTTGGCGTCCTCAACCTTTAACCCGATGTCGCAAATCGAGGTGCCTCGGACATTGAAAAGCGTGCCCGCGAAGTCCTCAGATTCTTCGTTCAGCACAATCCGCACGGCGCCTTGTTGCCAAAGCGTAACCGCCTTGGACAGGTGCTTTCCGACCTGCTCAAACCCAAGTGTGGCGAGCAGGGTGCGCAGCGCGTCAGCTTCAGGGCCGCGTGTCGCAAACTCAATGAATTCAACACCCTGTACCTGGCTTCGAGGGGGCATTTGCGGCAGGTCCAGCGCGATTTCCGGTTCAACACGGCGCACATCGTCCATCAAGGCGATCAGGGAACGATGCCCGTCTTTGGCAATCGTCGAGGGCGAGCCACCGCGAAACTGGTCGTTAAAAATCTCAAGGCTGATCGGCCCATCATATCCGGTTGCCATGACAGCTTGCATAAATGCAGTCACCGGCAAATCGCCCTCGCCGGGCATATTGCGAAAGTGCCGTGACCAATAGAGCAAATCCATGTCGATCAAGGGCGCATCTGCGAGCTGCACAAAGAAAATTTTGTCGCCGGGAATGCGCCGGATCGTGTCGGGGCCAATTTTGCGGCTGAGGGTGTGAAAGCTATCAAGGATCAAACCAATATTCGGATGATCCGCGCGACGCACAACTTCCCACGCATCGCGGTGGTCGTTGACGTGACTGCCCCAGGCCAGCGCCTCATAGCCAACGCGAATGCCGCGTTTGGCGGCGCGCTCCCCAAGTTCGGCAAAATCCGCCGCCGCGCGATCAATGCCTCCAAGCGCTTTGGGATGACACGACGAGCAAAACAGGACGAGGTCCGTACCAAGTTCCCCCATGATATCAAACTTGTGTTCGGCCCGATCAAACGCCTGTTGCCGGGCCTCGCCGGGCAGGCCCTCAAAATCGCGAAACGGTTGAAACAAAGGGATTTCAAGCCCGTGGTCACGGATCATTCTGCCAACTTCTCGCGGACCATCCGCAGAGGCGATGAAATCCTGCTCAAAGATCTCGATCCCGTCGAACCCAGCTTGGGAGATCGCGACGAGTTTTTCGCGCAGGTTGCCGGAAATGGAGACGGTGGCGATGGCGGTTTTCATGACGAGGCTCGCAAAATGGGGGGCGGGGAGGTACAGGTTTTGGTCGCAAACCACGACCGTAACGTCAAATGCGAATACTGCAACATGGATAACATGAAGTTAACATGAGCACATCTTTCGCACGGCAGGCCCGAAAACCGCGCGCCCAAAAACGAGGGCGCCCCGATTGGGACGCCCGCTTGAAAGTACAAAGGACAGTTTGGTTACAGGTTGTCCGGTTGTGGCATGCCAAGAACGTGATAGCCCGCGTCAACTGTGATGATTTCGCCGGTCGTGCAATTGCCATAATCCGAGCACAGGTAAACCGCTGTGCCGCCAATGCTTTCGAGCGTCGCGTTCTTTTGCATCGGCGCATTGGCTTCGGTGTGGCGGAAGGTTTTGCGCGCCCCGCCGATGGCCGCGCCAGCAAGGGTTTTCATCGGGCCGGGGCTGATCGCATTGACGCGGATGCCTTGCGGGCCAAGGTCGTTTGCCATGTAGCGCACAGAGGCCTCAAGGGCTGCTTTTGCAACACCCATAACGTTGTAATACGGCGTGACCCGGTTCGAGCCGCCATAGGTGAGCGTCACAATCGAGCCGCCCTGCGTCATTTTAGGCTCAGCCCGGCGCGCCACTTCGATGAGAGAGTAACAGGAGATATCGAGCGAGTTCTTGAAGTTCGCCCGGCTCGTGTTGAGGAAGCGCCCGGTCAGCTCGTTCTTGTCTGAATAGGCGATCGCGTGGATCACGAAGTCAATACTGTCCCAATGCGACCAGAGATCAGCGAAGCCAGCATCCAGCGCGGCGTCATCGGTGACATCCATGTCCACCAAGATGTCGCAACCAATGCTTTCAGCCAGTGGCCGCACCCTCTTGCCGAAGGCTTCTCCTTGGTAGGAAAACGCAAGTTCAGCGCCTTCATGCGCCAGCGCCTTCGCAATGCCCCACGCAATCGAGCGATCATTCGCGACGCCCATCACAAGCCCGCGCTTCCCTTTCATAAGGTCACCCATAGTCGCCCCTTACCCTTTGTATTTGCTTAAAATCATCGACCCGTTGGTGCCACCAAAGCCAAACGAGTTCGTCATAACGCTGTCCAGCCCAGCATTGTTGACAAGCGTTGTCGCGATTTCCTCAGGCTTGAGCGCCGGGTCCAGATTTTCCACGTTGATGGATGGCGTGATGAAATCATCCTGCAACATCAGCAAGCAATAAATCGCTTCCTGTGCGCCGGTTGCGCCTTGGCTGTGGCCCGTCATCGACTTGGTTGAGCTGATCGGTGGGGTCGTGCCCGCGCCAAAGACGCGGCGAACGGCTTCCACTTCTCCAACATCGCCTACCGGCGTTGAGGTGCCATGCGCGTTGATATAGGACACTTTGCGATCTTCGGGCAAAGTGGACAGGGCGATGCGCATCGCCCGTTCGCCGCCTTCGCCCGAGGGCGCAACCATGTCCGCGCCGTCCGATGTTGCGCCAAATCCGGTGACTTCCGCATAGATTTTTGCGCCGCGCGCAAGGGCATGCTCCAACTCTTCGAGCACCACAATGCCGCCGCCGCCGCCGATCACAAACCCGTCCCGGTCCGCGTCAAACGCCCGCGAGGCCCGCTCTGGGGTGTCGTTGTACTTGGAGGACATGGCGCCCATGGCATCAAACAGGCAAGACAGCGTCCAGTCCAACTCTTCACCACCGCCCGCAAACATCACGTCCTGTTTGCCCATCATGATCTGTTCAGAGGCGGCGCCGATACAGTGCAGGGATGTGGAGCAAGCCGAGGTGATCGAATAGTTGATCCCCTTGATTTCAAACGCCGTTGCGAGGTTGGCGGAGATTGTCGACCCCATGCATTTGGGCACGGCAAATGGCCCAACGCGTTTGGTGCTGTTGGTTTTGAGAACCGATTGATGCGCTGTGAACATGGCCGAGGTGGACGGCCCGCCTGAGCCAGCGATCAGCCCGGTGCGAAAATTGACCACATCGTCTTGAGCCAGCCCGGCATCTTCAATGGCTTGTTTCATCGAGATGTAAGCATAGGCCGCGCCCGGCCCCATAAACCGCAAAGCGCGCTTGTCGACATGTTCCTTGATGTCAATGTCCGGCATACCGGCGATTTGGCTGCGAAAGCCATGTTCGACCATATCCGCGTTGGCGGTGATCCCGGATTTGCCAGCCTTGAGGGCGGCAGTGACTTCTTCAGCGGTGTTCCCAATGGCGGACACAATGCCGAGGCCCGTAACGACGACGCGGCGCATGGCGCTCTCCTTTTATTGCTTGAGGTCTATCTAGGGCATCCGGGCAGGGCGGGGCAAGGGGGAGGGTTGCAGAGAGGGTTTTGATCGAAGGTCTATTCATCTCGCATTCTTTGGCGAAGGCGCTTTACATAGGCCCCGTCCACCAGCTCGTCGCTCCCGAGGTCAAGGATGCAATTTGCCAAACTGACCCAACTCTCGTCTCTTAACCGAAATTCTTTATCTAGGTCGTATGAAACAGGGCCTGTTTGCCCGTGAAGGTGCTTGAATAGAGCCCGAAAAGAAATCGGCCTTGGAGTGCCTCTAATTTCTTATGGTCGCCTTAGAAACTGGATCGCCCTCATCTACTCCTGCGTCCGCAAAACGGTCCGACAATTCGTCGAGAATTTCGGTCCATGAAGGCCAATACTTTCCATCAAAACGATTGATGAGAACAGATAAGTCTTTCTCGACCCATGCATCGAAAAGGGAGTTCTGGCTCGTTTCTATAGCTTCGTTTTGATGATCAACCATCTGTGTTTCCTTTCGTGTAGGAGTGACTTGTAGGCTGTCCGTTTTGTCGATGCTGTACCTGAGAGAAATAAGTTCGCGCGGCATTCAGGTCCGCAACACTCAAGGGGCCTCAAGGCCCCTTTCCTCATCGCGCCGCCCGGCGCTGAGGCCCCCGTGCGCGTCATTTTTGCGCCTTCTGGCCGCTTGGTCACTGTGCAGCCACGGTACAGCTACGGTGCAGCCACCTCGTCCCTATCCCCAGAAGACCCTCTCTGCCGTCTCGAAAAACACCTTCGCCCGGTCGTCCTCATCGGGCAGATAGCGGGCGAGAAGCGGTAGGAGGGGGCCATAGTCCACCCGTTCGGGCACTCGCAAAAACGGCCAATCCGACCCCCAGACGCACCGATCCGGCGAATAGGCGGAAATCAAGTCCATCATGAACGGATCAGCGGCTTCAAACGGCCAGGGGAAAGGCGCGAATTTGTGTTGGCCAGAGAGCTTCATCACGGTTTCACCGTCGCGATCCGCCAGTTTCAGGAGCGCACGGAATGCGTCACCGCGCGTGCCTTTGTTAAGGTCCGGGCGGCCTGAGTGGTCGATCACCACCCGCACAGGGGCGTTTCCAATCACCTCAAGCGCCTCGAACACCCCATCCCCCTCAAATTGAATATCCATGATCATATCAAGATCGGCCAGCATCTCTGTGACAGGGGCGAATGCTTTGTAATGGCCCGGTTCGTGCATCGCGAGGATATAAGCGACCCCAACGACACCCTGCGCCTTGAGCGCCTTGAGGTCGTCAAAGGTGACATCCGCACCCACAACCGCAATCCCGCGCCAGATGCCGGCGGATTGCTTGATGGCGTCCAGCATGGCGGAATTGTCCGGGCCATACCCAGAAGAGGGCTGCACGAGCAGAGCTTTCTTCACCCCGTTTGCGTCAAACACTGCATTCATCTGGGCGAGGGTGCCAATCTCCGCGCCTTCGGGACGATAAGGCGTGTCGGCGCGATAGGGAAACCGCGCAGGATCCAGCAGGTGCAAGTGGCAGTCGATCTTGGGTTCGGTGATGAGTGTCATGGGGCCTGTTTACGGATTTCGGGCGGGGCGAGGCAAGGGGGAGCGGGCTGTGGGGAAGAGGCTGCGAGACTTTTCTCTTCGGCTTCCTTTTTTCGAGCTGGTCGCCTTTTTCCCACCGTGCTCAATTTACGTGACCCCAGAAATAAGCTGTCGCGGTTCTCGAAGAAAACTTAGGCAAATGATGGCACATACAAAAAAAGGGGCCGCGAGGCCCCCTTCGTGTTTGGCAACGGCGCGGCGCTTATTCTGCCGAGAGCGCCACTTTCATGTCTTTCACCTGATAGATCACCTCGCCGTCCGCTTCCACGACCCCATCCGCAACACCCATCGTCAGGCGCCGGGTTTGGATTGCCTTGGTGAAGTCGATCTTATAGGTCAGCATCTTGCGATCCGGGCGCACCATGCCCGTCAGCTTCACCTCACCAACCCCAAGCGCATAGCCGCGCCCTTGCCAGCCGCGCCAGCCGAGGTTGAAGCCAGTGAGTTGCCACAATCCATCAAGGCCAAGACAGCCCGGCATGATTGGGTTTCCGGGGAAGTGACACTCAAAAAACCAAAGGTCCGGCGTGATGTCGAATTCGGCCAGGATGTGCCCCTTGCCATGCGCCCCGCCATCCGCGGAGACTTCGGTGATCCGGTCCATCATCAACATCGGCGGAGCAGGAAGTTGGGCGTTGCCGGGGCCAAAAAGCTCGCCCGCTGCGCATTTTAAAAGGTCTTCCTTGCTGAAACTCGTCGGAAAATCCGCCATGTTGATTGCTCGCCTTGTTTTATGGATGGTTAATCCCGTCTATCACCCGGCGAAATGGGCTGGCAAGGGGAGGCGGCGCGTCAAACCCGCGGAAATCTTGTCAAAGGCTTGGGTTTCCCCCTATATTGAACGTCAGAACGAGAATGGACGCCTCATGACGCGCACGACTGATCACGCCTTGGATGGTAAAAATGCGGCAGATATTGGCGCGCGTTGGCTCGAAGGGGCAGGGCTGCGCCCAACCCGACAACGCGTGACCTTGGCCGCCCTGCTTGTGGGCGATGGTCAGCATCGGCATGTCACCGCCGAAAGCCTCTATGACGCCGTGTGCGACAGCGAAGACCGCGTGTCACTGGCCACTGTTTACAATACGCTTGGCGCGTTTTGTGACGTTGGGTTGCTGCGTGAAATCACAGTGAACGGCACCAAGAGCTATTTCGACACCAACACGACAAACCATCCGCATTTCTTCTGGGAAGACGATGGCACCTTGATGGATGCGCCAAGTGATGAGCTTGAAATCGCGCGCCTTCCACAAGCGCCCGAAGGCGCGGAAGTGGCCAAGGTGGATGTGGTGATCCGGCTGCGCCGCAAAGGCTAGTTCACTTGAAGCTAACGCACAGCGCCGCACGTCGGGTCTGGCTTTGGGCGCGTCAAAAGGACATGGCGCAGGGGCGGGGCAATGCTTCCGGCTTTCTGTGGCTTTCCTTGTTTTCAAAATACCTCGGGGGAGGTTCAAATTTTTGAACCGGGGGCAGCGCCCCCTTCTTGAGCACCACAAAAAAAGCCGCACCCTCGTGGCGCGGCTTTTTGTTTCTTTTTGAGCGGCGCTTTACCCGATCGAAACCAGCTCAATCGCGAAGTTCAGATCCTTGCCAGCGAGCCGGTGGTTCGCGTCCAGCGTCACTTGCTCCTCGCTCACATTGGTGACGGTCACAGGCATCGCTTGGCCATCGGGGTTGCGCATTTCCAACTGCACACCAACCTCAAGCGGAATTTCGGCCGGGATTTCGGCGCGCGGCACCTCAATGACGCCGCGCGGATCATGCTCGCCGTACGCTTCCGCCGGCACAATCGGCACGTCTTTCTTGTCACCAACCACCATGCCGGGGATCGCTTTGTCCAGACCCGGGATGATCTGGCCAGACCCAACAGTAAACTGCAGCGGATCGCGGCCTTCTGAGCTGTCGAAAACGGTGCCATCGTTCAGGGTGCCAGTGTAGTGAATTTGGACGGTATCGCCCGCTTTGACTTCGGTCATGTGAAATTTCCGTTGTTGGGGTGTGAGTTGGGCAAGGCCGAGGATGCGGGTGCTTGCGGGGCTTGGCCCTAACATAGGCGCCGAAGTCGCGTTGTAAAGGTTTGGGCCTTTGGTCAGGTGTTGCGCGTCAAAACCACTGCCCCGGTTCCATCAACCCAAGGTCCAAGAGCTGTTGCGAGGTCCACTCAAAGGGTACCGAGTTGTGCCATTTGAACGTCGAAATGTCATAGGTCGATCCGGCGTTCAGTTTCAGTGCTTTGGCTGTGCGAAAACTGACGATGGCCGCTGTGAGGTTGTTGTGCCACGGGCAAGCGTAGGTGTTGTACTCCTCATCCGAAAATGTGTGATCGCCCTTGAGCGAGAGGCCTTCCGCCGATTTGAAAAGCGCGATCCTGTCAATCTTGCGTTTTTCTTGCGGGACATGTTCCTCAAACCGCCAACGCAGCCCGCCAAAAAAATTGAGCTGACGTTCTTTGGGGTGGTTGTGGTTGTCCGGGTCTGGACGGCCAAGGGCGTAATAGCCAGATTTATCAAGCCAAGCATGATCGAGTGATACAGCATCGGGGTAGCGGGAGAGATCATCGGCATAAAGATCAATCACATAAGCCAACATCGCATCACGACGTTCCTCTGTGTGAAAGGCCAAAAGCTCTGTCACATTGCGGGTCTCGCAAAACGGGAAAAACAGGTATTCTGCGTTGTAACAATAATACATCCAGACGCCCGGCGCGGCGTTTGAAACGGCTGTGACGGCCTCCTCGACAGCGCACGGGCGCGCCAAGTCGTAGTCAACTCTGTGGATTTCATCTTCCAGCGACATCGGCAATTCAAGCTCTGTTGGCGCGAAAACCACAGTGGTCTTGAACCCGGTCAACTGGTGGTATCGGATCGTGCTTTCGACCTCGACCAAATCTTCGACCATGATCATTGCCACTGGCCCACGTTTGAGCGCGCTGGCGGATTTTTCCAAGAACGATGTGAGCGACGGATACCGCATAACTGCCTCTTGCCGGGGCTTTGTGCCCGCTTGCCGCCTAACATGGCCTTAACGGTAGGGGCAATGCAACCGTTGCGAGCCAGCGCGCCATGCGGTAGGCAACGCCCTGATCCTATGTTTGAGGCCAAGCCTATGTCTGACACGAAATCCGACACCAAAAAGCTGTTTGTGCGCACCTACGGGTGCCAGATGAACGTATATGACAGTGAACGCATGGCTGAGGCGATGGGCAGCAAGGGCTATGAGACCACAGAGAATGTGGAAGAGGCGGATATGATCCTTCTCAATACCTGCCACATTCGCGAAAAGGCCGCTGAAAAGGTCTATTCGGAGTTGGGGCGGATGAAAGAGCTGAAGCTCAACAAACCTGACCTCAAGATCGGTGTGGCCGGTTGTGTGGCGCAGGCGGAGGGCGAAGAAATTATGCGCCGCCAGCCAGCGGTTGATCTCGTGGTTGGCCCACAAACCTATCACCGTTTGCCCGATATGGTGAGCCGGGTGGAGGCGGGCGAGCGGCCTGTAGACACAGAATTCCCCATTGAGGACAAATTTGAAATCCTCAAGAAACGTCCAACCGCAACGCGAGGCCCAACAGCATTTTTGACGGTGCAAGAGGGCTGTGACAAGTTTTGCGCCTTTTGCGTCGTGCCTTATACGCGCGGGGCCGAAGTGAGCCGCCCGCCAGAGCGGATTTTGCGCGAAACACGCGAGCTGGTCGAGCGGGGCGTGCGCGAAATCACGCTTCTGGGCCAAAACGTGAATGCCTATCATGGGGACGGCACGGATGGCACATGGACGCTCGCAAAGTTGATCTGGGCGTTGGACAAAATCGACGGGCTGGAGCGCATTCGCTTCACCACCTCGCATCCCAATGACATGAGCGATGACTTGATTGCGGCGCATGGCGAATGCGAAAAGCTGATGCCTTACCTGCATCTGCCGGTGCAATCTGGCTCGGACAAAATCCTGAAACGGATGAATCGTAGCCATACCGCCGAAGATTATCTGCGTCTGATTGAGCGCATCCGCGAAGCACGCCCGGATATTTTATTGTCAGGCGATTTTATTGTCGGCTTCCCCGAGGAAACCGAGGCCGATTTTCAAGAGACAATGGCTTTGATCCGCGCAGTAAACTATGGCCAAGCCTTTTCGTTCAAATATTCGTCACGCCCCGGCACCCCGGCGGCGGAGCGCGCTTTGGTGGATGCGCAAGAGGCGTCGGACCGGCTGCAACGGCTTCAGGCGCTTTTGACAGACCAGCAAAGGGCGATCCAAAACGACATGATTGGCCGCGAGGTGAGCGTGTTGTTTGAGCGCGCAGGGCGCGATACGGGGCAGATGGTCGGCAAATCCGAATATCTTCATGCTGTGCATGTCACAGGGCCGAACGTGGCGCGAGGTGATCTTTTGAAGGTCAGAATCACCGAGAGCGGCACGAACTCCTTGAACGGGGTTTTGGTCTGAGCGGCGCGGCGCTGGGCGACGAAAAACTGCTGAAATCGCTGTATTTTTAACTTATCCACAGGCAATTGCGCTAATGGAGACGCATTGTTGCGCAATCAGCTACAAAATATGAGATGTAGCCATTTACACCCGTGGTTTCATTGGGTTAACTTTCGTCTAATTAGCACCGTGCCGCAATAAAGCGGACATATTGGGGGATATAGAGTGCAACATAGTGTTCTTAAATCGCTAAAAGGCGTGGCTGCTGCCGCTGCTTTGGGGCTGGTTGCTGTGGCGGGGATCTCCTCGCCAGCGCAGGCTCAAGAGCAAGTGACGGTCACCGGCAAAATTGATTGGGGCCTCTGGGTTGATCCAGATGGCTGTATGCATTGGTATTCGGATGGTGGCCTTGAAGGCTACATGGTGTCGCGCCGCGATCCCAAAACCGGCCGCCATATGTGCCTTGAGAAAAACACCTGCGCCGTTCAGAACTCCGATGTTCTGTTCAAGACCGACAGCTACCAGCTGACGGGTCAAGGGAAAGCCTGGCTGCAACAGTTCTTCCGCTCGTCGGGCGCCTTTGCTTACGCCGTTTATGGTCACACCGACAGCCGCGCTTCGGATGAGTATAACATGCGTTTGTCGCAAAATCGCGCAAATGCAGTTGCTGGCGTTGGTCGCGCATCGGGCGCTGTTGTTGATCGTGTTGTTGGGTTCGGTGAACGCCGCCCGGTCGCGCCAAACAACTCTGCTGCAAACATGCAGAAAAACCGCCGCGTTGAAATCGTATGCTACAGGTACCCGCAATGATGAAGAAAACAGTTCTCATGGCGCTTGTTGCGCCCCTCACTGTCGCTGGTTGTGTGTCGAGCACGGCCTATACTGGCGGCGCTCCGAAACTGATTGCGGCCCCTTACGACACTGGATTTGGCGATCGCGCAACATTGCGTGAGGGACAGGCGGCTGTGGCCGTGCTCCCCGATGGCTGTGAAGCTTGGATCGTGGATGAGGGTGTTGAAGGTTATGCGGGCGACCGGTCTGACCCCAAGTCTGGCTTGCCACGCTGCACCAACGAAATCCCGCGCGGCGCCGTCATCGGTGAATGGCGCACTTCGCGCGATTTCCCGGACTTCTTCCCGGGATAATTGTTCAAAAACTGCTAACAAATTGACCGCGCGCCCTCTGGTTCGCGGTCTTTTTGTATCTTTTGCATGAAGTTTGCGCAGTTCCTCTTGCGTGTGCGCCGGACCGGATGCACCATATATGGACAGGCATTCATTTTTTGGAGAGATCGTTGGGACTGGACACAGCGCACCCGCCGAAACCCGAAGACATTCACGAAACTCGGTTGGAGTTTCCAAACAACAGGCTGCTGATAGACCTGTGTGGTGAATTTGACCGAAACCTTTCACAGATTGAGCATAAGCTGAACGTGCACATCCTGCGCCGGGGCAACCATTTGGCGGTTGTGGGCGAGGGGGAAGCGCGCGGACGCGCTGCGGCCGTTTTGCAAACCTTGTATCAACGGCTTGAACAGGGAAAGGTGATTGAAGCGGGCGACATTGACGGCGAAATGCGCATGGAACCCGCGGATGTGGGCGGAGGCCCGGGCGATCAGATGGAGCTTTTCAAGGGAGGCCGCGTGGAAATCAAGACACGCAAAAAGCTGGTTGAGCCGCGTACCGACGCACAGAAAGCCTATGTCAAAAGCCTTTACGAAAACGAGCTGGCGTTTGGGATTGGTCCGGCAGGGACCGGCAAGACCTATCTTGCGGTCGCTGTCGGGGTGAACATGTTTATCGGCGGGCATGTGGACCGGATTATCCTCTCGCGCCCTGCGGTAGAGGCGGGCGAAAAGCTTGGCTATCTGCCCGGCGACATGAAGGACAAGGTCGATCCTTACATGCAGCCGCTTTATGATGCGCTGAACGACTTTTTGCCGGGCAAACAAATGGCAAAACTCATCGAAGAAAAACGCATCGAGATCGCTCCGCTTGCGTTTATGCGCGGGCGGACGTTGGCCAATGCTTTTGTGGTGTTGGATGAGGCGCAAAACGCGACAACCATGCAGATGAAGATGTTTTTGACCCGACTTGGAGAAGGCTCGCGCATGGTCATCACCGGAGACCGCAGTCAGGTTGATTTGCCGCGCGGGGTTCAATCGGGATTGCGCGATGCGGAGACCCTGCTCGAAGGGGTGAAGGGCATTGGATTCAATTACTTTACTGCCAAAGATGTGGTGCGCCATCCGTTGGTTGCGCGGATCATTGAGGCCTATGATGCGGCGGACCCGGCTCAAGGCGGCAGACGGTAAGACACGCACCTTCGACGAGGGGCGCTGCCCCTCGTGCACCCCGAGGTATTTGTGAAACAAGGAAAGGAAGCGCAGCATGGCGTGGAGCCGAGAGGATATTGCTGCGCTTTCGGGGCGGCGCGCCGTTGTGACGGGGACGAGCGGCCTTTGTGTTGAGATTTTGCGCGGGCTGTGCGGGGCGGGCGCCGAGGTGATTATGGCGGGGCGTAGCGCTGAGCGCGCGCAGTTTGTGATGGATGAGATCAAGGCGGATTACCCTGCCGCGGATATTTCGTTTCGCGAAGTGGATTTAGCGTCGCTGGCTTCGGTCCGGGCGTTTTGTGAGGTGTTGAGGGGGGAAGCGGTTCCGGTCTCTATCTTGGTGCTTAACGCGGCTGTCATGGCAGAGCTGAAACGGCGCGAAACGGTTGATGGGTTTGAAATGATGTTTGGTGTCAACCACTTGGCGCATTTTGCCATGGTGCTTGGCGTTTTGCCTTTGCTGCGCGAAGGCCGCGCGCGGGTGGTCAGCTTGTCCTCGGGGGCGCATAAATATGGCGCGCTCGACTTTGACAATCTCAATGCGCAAGGCAAGGTGAAACCGATGTTGGCCTATGGGCGGACCAAACTGGCTTGTATGATGTTTGCCAATGAGCTTGATCGGTTGAGTGCGGCGCATGACTTGGGGATCACCAGCCTGTCGGCGCATCCTGGGTTTGCGCGGACCAAGGGGGTCTATGATCGGCTTTCGACTCTTCCGGTGATTGGTTGGATCGCGGCGCGCACGGTTGTGCCGCTTATGTCTCATGCGCCTGACAAGGCCGCATTGCCGATCCTCTATGCGGCGATTGCACCGGACGCCAGGGGAGGCGGCAATTACGGGCCAACAGGCTGGCGGGAAATGGTGGGACCGGTTGGCGACGCGAGCACCGCGCCTTATGCGCGCGACGCGCAAGCAAATGCGCGTTTGTGGCAGGTGAGCGAGGCGCTCACAGGGTGCAGCCTCAAACAAGCTATGGGCATGGGCGGCGCCCTGGGGTAAGCCCTCGTTTATGGAATTGGATGTCATCATAGAAGACGAGCGCTGGGCGGCGGCGGGGCTTGAGGCTTTGGCGCAAACCGCCTGTGGCGCGGCGTTGGCGCAGTGTGGCGTAGCGGCTGGCGAACTGGTTGTGATGGGTTGTGATGACGCGCGGATTGCGGCGCTCAACACGGAATTTCGCGACAAACCAACGCCGACGAACGTCCTGTCTTGGCCCTCGCAGGAACGCGCCGCTGACGCGCCCGGCGGCGCACCCTCTGCGCTCTTGGATGTGGAACTTGGCGATATCGCGATTTCCTATGACACCTGTGCGCGAGAAGCTGCCGCCGCGCAGATTTCCTTTTCAGACCATGTGGTTCATTTGCTCGTTCATGGTACGTTACATCTGTTGGGATATGATCACATTCACGAGTTTGATGCTGCTCTTATGGAGGGGGTCGAGGTGGAAATACTTGGCAAATTGGGAATTAAAGACCCATATTAGGGTGCAGCCGGACAGTCCGGTGATTTTGGAAAGGGCAAATGGGCGACAGTAACGACGGCTCCTCTACGGCAGCGCCAAGCGCGCAGGCCGAGATGTCAGGAGCAGAAAAACAGGGATTTTTTGGGCGGATCATCGGCGCGTTAAGCCCGACAGACGCCGGAGATCCTATTCCGAGTGAGCCTGAGCCAGAAGTGCGGGTGCAAACGCCATTGATCGTGCCGGGCATGGTGAATTTACGGCGAATGCGGGTTGAGGACGTGATGATCCCGAAGGTGGAAATCGTCTCGGTTCCGGTCGAAATTTCTCAAGATGAACTGGTTGAGGTGTTTCGGACCTCAGGTTTGACCCGTGTGCCGGTGTTTGATGGCACATTGGACACACCGATTGGCCTGGTACATCTCAAGGATTTTGCGTTGAGTCACGGGTTTAACGGCGGGCATACGGACTATGATTTGCGCAGTTTGTTGCGTCCTTTGCTCTTTGCGCCGCCCTCCATGCCAATTGGGGTGCTGCTCCAAAAAATGCAAAGCGAGCGCATCCATATGGCCTTGGTCATTGATGAATATGGCGGTGTGGACGGGCTTGTGACGATTGAAGATTTGATCGAGCAGGTGATCGGTGAAATCGAGGACGAGCATGACCTTGATGAGGCCAATATGTGGGTGCGCGAGGCGCCTGGCGTTTATGTGGCTGAGGCGCGCGCCCCTCTCGATGAATTTGAGGCGGCAACCGGGGCGACTTTGCGCGGGACTGAGGATGAAGATGAGGAGATCGACACGCTGGGCGGGGTTGTTTTCCGCTTGGCTGGGCGGGTTCCTGCGCGCGGCGAGATGATTGATCATCCGGCGGGGGCCACGTTTGAGGTTGTCGATGCTGATCCACGTCGGATCAAACGGTTGCGGGTCAGGTTTGGCCCGATGGAGCGCGAAAAGAGCGAAGCCATTCATGGCTAGCACTTTCGATAGGCTGCAGAACTGGAGCCATGCGAGCCGGTTGCGTTTGTTTGGTGTGGCGGCTGCGGCGGGGGGCTTTGCCGCCTTGGGGCAAGCGCCTTTCGGCCTGTTCCCGGCGACGTTGATTGGGTTTGCGCTGGGGTTTGGGCTTTGGCAAAGCGCGCAAGATCTGCGGCGCGCGGCTTTTGCGGGCTGGGCGCTGGGCGCGGGATATTTCCTTGTGACCTTGCATTGGATTGTTGAGCCGTTCTTGGTGGATATTGCGCGCCATGGCTGGATGGCCCCTTTCGCGCCGCTACTGATGGCGGGGGGCTTGGCGCTGTTTTGGGGCGGGGGCGCGGCGCTTGCGTATCGTCTTGCGAAACGCGGGGCTGGTGACGACTGGCGCGGCAAAGTGCGTGCGGTGTTCGGCTTCGTGATCTGGTTGACCTTGGCCGAAATGCTGCGCGGTTGGGTGTTCACCGGGTTTCCATGGGGGGCGCCGGGGCTTGTTTGGATCGACACGCCCCTTGGTGTTCATGCACGGTTGATTGGCGTTATTGGCCTGAGTTTCGCGACGTTCTTGTTGTCGGTGTCGCTGTGGCAGGTTGCGCAAAACAGATGGCACGCGCGGATCGGTTGGGTCGCGGCGATCCTAAGTCTTGGGTTGTCTGGTTGGGCGATTTTGCGTGACCCGATTGATCCGGCGCCGGACGCGCCAATCGTACGGTTGATACAGCCCAATGCCCCGCAGCATCAAAAGTGGGATCCACTTTATGCGCGCCAGTTTTTTGACCGTGCCCTTGCCTTGTCGGGCGCGGATGCCTCCTTCAAGCCTGATCTGGTTGTGTGGCCAGAAACCTCCGTTCCCTCGGTTCTTGGGCGCGATGCGGCGGTGGAAGCAATGGTTGCGCAAGCCGGGCGGGGGGCGCCAGTTGTGGCGGGAATATTCGATCGCGAGGGGGCTGCCACGTTCAATGCGCTGGCGATGTTTGATCCCAAGGGCGCGCCTGCTTGGGTGTATCGCAAATTTCACCTCGTTCCTTTTGGAGAGTACATGCCTCTGGGCGAACTTGCCGGACGGTTTAACATTCACGGGTTGGCTGCGCGCGACGGCTATGGTTTTGCTGCCGGCGCGGGGCCAAAGGTGTTTGAGTTGCCGGGGCGCCTTGGGAAAGTGCAGCCAATTATCTGTTATGAAGCGATTTTCCCGCGTGATATTCGCAGCGCGCCAGAACGCCCGGATTGGATTTTGCAGGCCACGAATGACGGATGGTTCGGCAATTTCGCCGGGCCACAGCAGCACCTCGTACAAGCGCAGTTTCGCGCTATCGAGATGGGCCTTCCGGTCTTGCGCGCCGCCAATACAGGGGTGACGGCGGTAATTGATGCGCGTGGTCGTGTGGTGGAGTCACTGCCCCTTGGAACCTCCGGTTTCCTTGATGCGCGCTTGCCAATGGCCCTTCCAGAAACAGTCTTTGCACGCTTCGGGCAGGGGCCTGTGTTGGTATTTTTGATCCTTTTCGCCTTTGCGCTCGTTTTACCACGAGGGCCGAAAGGCGTTGACCACACCGCGCCACCACAGTAACCAACTTGGAAACAACCGTCACAACGGCTTCCTGACGTGGCGGATTTAGAAACAATGGAGCACGTCCCATGACACGACCTAACTACACGTTCACCTCGGAATCCGTTTCCGAGGGCCACCCCGATAAGGTCTGTGACCGGATTTCGGACGCGGTGCTTGATGCCTTTTTGACAGAGGAACCAGAAGCCCGCGTAGCATGTGAAACTTTCGCAACCACCAAACGCGTGGTGATCGGCGGCGAGGTGGGCTTGTCTGACAAAGACAAGCTCAAGGATTACCTCGAAAAAGTCGAAGACATCGTGCGCGGCTGTGTGCGTGACATCGGCTATGAGCAGAAAAAATTCCACTGGGAAACCCTCCGCGTTCAGAATTTTCTGCATAAACAATCGGCGCATATTGCGCAGGGTGTTGATGCGAATTCCGCTAAGGACAAAGATGAAGGTGCTGGCGATCAGGGGATCATGTTCGGCTATGCGACGCGCGAAACCGATGCGCTGATGCCTGCACCGATCCAGTACGCGCATGCGATTTTGCGCCGTCTTGCAGAGGTGCGCAAAGATGGCACCGAAGCTTGGATGGGGCCGGATGCGAAGTCGCAGCTTTCGGTTCGTTACGTGGATGGGACGCCTGTTGGCGTCGATCAAATCGTTCTTTCGACGCAGCACTTGGACGTCAAAATGACGCCCGAAGATGTGCGCGCCAAGGTCGAGCCATATATTCGCGAGGTCTTGCCGGAAGGCTGGGTCGATGAGAAAACCGTTTGGCACGTGAACCCCACGGGCAAATTCGTGATTGGTGGTCCTGATGGGGACGCGGGCCTCACCGGGCGCAAGATTATCGTCGACACCTATGGCGGTGCCGCCCCGCATGGAGGTGGTGCATTCTCTGGCAAAGATCCAACGAAAGTTGACCGGTCCGCCGCTTACGCAGCACGCTATCTGGCGAAAAACATCGTCGCCGCCGGGCTTGCGGATCGCGCGACGTTGCAGCTGTCCTATGCCATTGGGGTTGCGCGCCCCTTGTCGATTTATGTCGATACGCACGGGACCGGACAGGCTGACGAGGCCGAAATTGAGCGCGCAATTGCGCAGGTCATGGACCTCACCCCGCGCGGCATTCGCACGCATCTGGGGCTGAACAAACCGATCTACAGCCGCACCGCCGCCTATGGCCACTTTGGCCGCGAGCCGGAAGCAGACGGTGGCTTTAGCTGGGAGCGCACCGATCTGGTTGAGGCGCTGAAAAAAGCTATCTAAGGTAAAAGGCGCGGGATGGTTCCCGCGCTTTTTTCTTAGGTGGTTTTTATGGACAAATCAGAACTTCTGTCTCTCATTCAAGAGACCTTTGCGCCCAATATCGCCGAGCTCGTCGCCGCGATGATGCTGCCGGTGGTGATGCTCGCCCCCGCGCCAGACGCAGAGGATAGCCTGACCTTCACAGGCGGCGCTCCGGTGATGTCCGCCGAGATCCCATGGCCGATGCCTTTGGCGCGGGACGAGCGTTTGGCGGACACTTGGACCGCTGAGTATTATCAAACCGGGAAGGATCGCGCCAAAGTGGCGTTGCCGCTCAGCTTCATGGCGCAAGTGGACTTGGCCACCCTTCCAGACTTGGCCGTTTCTTCTGAACTCCCGCGCGAAGGTCGGCTCTTGTTCTTTTTCAATCCTATGAGCGGAGCATTTGAACTGGGACCGCGCTTTTCCCGTGTCATTTGGGACAAAAGCCCGGCAGAGACGGTTGTTCCCCACCAAACGCCCGAAGCCTTGTTAATGGCGGAATTGGAAGAGAGGATTATTTTTGAGGAGGTAATGGAGGCGTATCGTCTTCCTGAAAAAACAGGCATCTCTGGCCTGATTGATCGGTTGCTCGGCCGCGCGCCTGATCTCGCCACGGACGACCCGGTCCCCGCTTTTTTTGTTGTGCCAAAGCAAACGGCCCGTCTCGCTGAAGGGGCGATTTTTCCTGACAGACGGGCGTATGAAGCTGAGCCAACCTATTCACGGATTCTGGGGGACTTGATAGGCGATGATGCCATGGATTTTGAAGAATCCTATTTTGACCTGATCCACGAAAGTGAATTTTTCCCCTATATGCTTGGCCCGCCGATCCCTGAGCAGGACGACCCTCGGTTCCACACCGCAGGCGAAGCATTGAATTGGAAGGGGAAACGCGAAGAGAGGGAAGCCGCTGCGCGTCACTGGACGCTGCTCTTGCAGGTCCAGTTTACTCACTGGTATGGCCGGGAGTCAGATGGAACCGTCTATTTCCTTATCCATGAAGATGACCTCAAAGCGCGGCGGTTTGAGGCGGTCTTTGCGGTCTATCAACAAACCTAGGAGGGCCATATGGTCAGCACAGATACCTCCACCTTGACGCAGCTGGGAGGCGCGACCGAGCTGCCAAATTCGCCCGAAGAGGCGGAGCTGGAGCGAGTGCCACACACCCATAAAGGCGAGCGTTATATTGCGCGGTTCACCGCGCCGGAGTTCACTTCGCTTTGCCCGATGACTGGCCAGCCGGATTTTGGCTATTTGATGATCGACTACATCCCGCGCGCTTGGCTCGTGGAGAGCAAGTCGCTCAAGCTGTTCCTTGGGTCGTTCCGCAATCACGGTGCGTTTCACGAGGATTGCTCGGTCTATATCGGCAAGCGTCTGGCCGAGTTGCTCGATCCGGAATGGCTGCGCATCGGGGCTTATTGGTATCCGCGCGGTGGCATTCCCATTGATGTGTTCTGGGCGACAGGGCCAGAGCCAAAAGACCTCTGGATTCCTGAGCAAGGCGTGCCGCCCTATCGCGGGCGAGGCTAGGCGAAACGCAAAAAGGCCCCAGCGTTGAGTCGGGGCCTTTAGGTGTCGCGCGGGGTGGCGTAGTGGGTCTAGTGCGCCGGGCTGAGAGAGTCGGTGCCCAGCTTGTTGTCGAGCGAGAACGCGCCAGCACCAAGTGCTGTGACCATCAACATTCCGCCAGCAATTGAGACGTTTTTCCAAAAGGAGATCATTTGCATCTGGGCTTCCATCCCCTCAAGGCCAAGGCCCGGAATGTAGTGGAACAAAACGCCAGAGACGATCGAGAAGCCCGCAAGCAGGAAAGCCGAGATGCGCGCTTGATACCCAAGAAGCAGTGCAAGCCCGCCTAGAAGCTCGACGATGATCACGAGCGGCAAAAGCGCGCCGGGCACGCCCATCATGTCCATGTAGCCAGCGGTGCCCGCGTAGCCGGTGATTTTGCTAAAGCCTGAGGTGATGAAGATCAGCGAGAGCAGGACGCGGCCAATCGGGGCCGCAAAAGTGGTGAGTTGGTTTAGCATGTGAGACCCTTCCAAAAGTCTAGAGGTGGTATCGGCGCCCCAGCGCCAAGTGATGCCGCCTCTATGCCCCTTTGCGATTTTGCGGGGTATTCTGAAAAATTGGACATGATCTGTGCGATTTTGCGCAGGGCCTTGATCGCGCGAAGATCACACCCATGTGAAAAGGTGTGACTTTTTTTGTTGGAGGTTATTGATGGGCCTTTTTCGCCGTGTGACTTTGGTTTTGTCTGTTCTTGGTGTGTTGGTCTTTGGCGGGCTGTTGTCGATCACTTTCATGGATGTGAGCCGGATGTATGGCCTTGTGGAAGGGGTCGCGGTGGAAAAAGTGACCGATGCCTTTCCGGAGATGGTGGAAGGGCTTGAACCAGAAAGTGGTGGCCTGCTTGGTGCGTTGGCGAGCAAGGTTCAAGATCAGATCAATGACAAGATTGCCCTCTGGGAAAGCCCCGAACGCCAAGAGCAGATAGAGGGTTTTGTGCGCATGGCGCTCGATCTTGGCTGCGAAGCGAATTGTGGCGCGACAGATGAGGCGGCGCAGGAGATCAGCGGAAGCATTCAGGCCTTCATGATCGCGCAATTGGGAACCCAAGTTGAGAAGCTTGAAGTGCTCATCAAAGAGAAGTTTCAAAGCACAATTTCGGGGTTTCTAGGTGATATTCGCATTGTGTCGGGCGCGAATGTGATCGCCTTTGCATTGGCGTTTGCCTTGTCGTTTAAAGCCGGAGCAAGCCAGAGAACTTTGTTGATTATTTCCTCCTGCCTCAGCTTGGGAACCATTGGCGCGGCTGTTTGGTATGTTTGGCAAGTGGACCTGATTTCCGTGCTGTTGTGGGGGAATTTCCTGGGCTATGGCTACGTCACGATTTTGGTATTGTGCATCGGATTTCTGCTGGATATCGCCCTCAACAAAGGCCGCATAACGCGGCTTGTCGTGGACATGATCAGCAAAGCGATTGGTTCGATTCCTGCCTAGCCATTGATCCGGGCCGCGCGGCGCGCTAAACGGCCCGCCATGCAAGATGATCATCCCACCCACCATCCTTCCGGCGCGCCGTGGCGCAATTTTTATGGCCGTTTTCGTGGCAAGACGATGCGGTCGAGCCAGTTCGTCTATCTTGAAGAGGACCTGCCAGGGCTTGTGGTGCCTGGCGTCGAGTGGGACGAAAACCCAGAGCGCACCAAGATCAATCCCGCCGATTTGTTTGGTGATCGGCCTTTGTGGGTTGAGATTGGTTTTGGTGGCGGAGAACATCTGGTGCATCAGGCAGAAACGCACCCCGAGGTAGGCATTATTGGGTGTGAGCCGTTTGTGAATGGCGTTGCGATGATGCTTGGCACGCTGCGAAAATCTGAGGCGAACAACGTGCGGGTCCATCCGGGGGATGCGCGCAACTTGTTCGATGTTTTGCCAGATGGGTCGGTCGAAAAGGCGTTCTTGCTGTATCCTGACCCTTGGCCAAAAGCGCGCCACCATCGTCGACGGTTTGTGACGCAAGACCACCTTGAGCCGCTTTTTCGGGTGCTTGCGCCGGGCGCGGAATTTCGTGTGGCCACCGACATTCAGGATTATGTGCGCCAAACGATGGAAGAAGTGCCGCGCGCAGGGTTTGAGTGGACAGCGACCAGCGCGCAGGACTGGCGAACCCCATGGGCGGACTGGATCTCGACGCGCTATGAGCAAAAGGCTTACCGCGAGGGGCGTAGGCCGCATTATATGACGTTTCGCAAGCCAGCTTAGGGGGCGCCCGCTGGCGCGGGCGTGCCTGCGGCGCGGATATTTTTGGAACAATGAAGGCCGGGCGTGGACGGGCTCTGTGCCCGCTGGTATCAGCGACATAAGCAAAATGGAGAAGCGCATGTCTGGCCACGGTGACCCTATTCCGATGACCTCCCATAAATGCGGGCCTTTGAGCGGTGAAGCTCATGTGCCCGGCGATAAGTCTATTTCGCATCGCTCGCTCATTCTTGGGGCGATGGCGGTTGGCGAAACCAAAATCTCCGGCCTTCTGGAGGGGGAGGATGTGCTCGGTACGGCGGCGGCGATGGCCGCGTTTGGTGCGGATGTTGAGCGTGTTGGTGACGGAGAGTGGCGCGTTCAAGGCGTGGGTGTTGGTGGGTTTAGCGAGCCTGATGATGTTGTGGATTGCGGCAATGCAGGCACCGGTGTGCGGCTGATCATGGGCGCGATTGCCAGCTCGGATATCACCGCGACATTTACCGGAGATGCCTCCTTGAGATCGCGCCCGATGGCCCGCATTACCGACCCTATCTCGCTGTTTGGGGCGGCCTCTTATGGGCGGTCTGGCGGGCGGCTCCCGATGACGGTTGTGGGGGCGGCGTCTCCGACTCCGGTGCGTTACAAAACGCCTATGCCTTCGGCGCAGGTCAAATCTGCGGTTTTGCTTGCCGGGCTGAATGCGCCGGGTGAAACCGTGGTGATTGAGGAAGAAGCCACGCGCGATCATACGGAGCGCATGTTGGCTGGGTTTGGCGCGGATGTACGTGTTGAAGAAACCAATGAGGGGCGGGTGATCACCCTGAAGGGGCAACCTGAGTTAAAGCCGCAAACCATCAAAGTGCCGCGCGATCCAAGCTCGGCGGCCTTTCCGGTTTGTGCGGCTTTGATTGTGCCGGGATCGGATGTTTTGGTGCCAAACATTGGGCTAAACCCCACGCGGGCCGGGCTGTTTTACACGCTACAGGAGATGGGCGCGGACCTTGTGTTTGAGAACCTGCGCGAAGAGGGCGGCGAGCCGGTGGCGGATTTGCGGGCCAAGTTTTCACCCGCCATGAAAGGCATTGTGGTGCCGGGTGAACGGGCGGCGAGCATGATTGATGAGTATCCTGTGTTGTCGGTTGTTGCGGCCTTTGCACAGGGCAAGACCGAGATGATTGGCGTCAAGGAACTGCGGGTCAAGGAGAGTGATCGGATTGATGCGATGGCGCGCGGGCTTGAGGCGGGAGGCGTTGTCATTGAGGAGGGCGAGGACTTCATGACTGTGCATGGCATGGGCCCGGATGGGGTGCCCGGCGGTGGCACGGCGCGCGCGCATTTGGATCATCGAATTGCCATGAGCTTCATGGTGATGGGGATGGCAACAAACGCACCAATGTCGGTGGATGATGGTGCACCAATCGCCACGTCTTTTCCTATTTTCGAAAGTTTGATGGGCGGGCTTGGCGCGCGGATTGAGCGGACGACGACATGAGCCTGCGCGTGGCGTTTTGGGCTTTTGTGGCCTTGGCGTGCGTCGGTTTTTGCCTTGTGTTTTTCTGGGCCGGACCGATGGTGAAGGCGGATGGTGTTGTCATTTTTGACATGCGCACGGCGGGCTATTCCTTAGCAGAGGCGCAGGCCATTTTGGCTCAGTTGTCCGATGACGCGCGGGCGGCTTACTTGGGGCCGGAGCGGCTTGCGGATACGATTTTCCCGATTGGAATTTGTGGCACGTTGGCGCTTGGCATTATCCTTGGGGCGCGGGTTTGGTCCCTGCCTTTGGCGCTTGGATTGGCGCTTGTTCCACTTGGGTATTTCATCTTTGATATGCTGGAAAACGCAGGTGTGGCGCGGATGCTTTTGGCCGGCCCAGAGGGGATTGAGGCGGAGGGCGTTGCGCGGGTCAGCCAATACACCCAGTGGAAATTTCGACTGGTGAACCTGTCGCTTGGGCTTATTGTCGTCATTTGGGGCGCGCGTGGAGTTCTTGCGCAATACGCTAGGAAAACGAGGCAAACATGAGTTTTACGGTGGCAATTGATGGGCCGGCCGCGGCAGGCAAGGGCACAATTTCCAAGGCTGTTGCCGCGCATTTTGGCTTTGCACATTTGGACACTGGGCTTTTGTATCGTGCCGTTGGGGCCAAGGTTTTGGCCGGGGCGGAGCCACTTGCTGCGGCGCGCGCTCTCAAGGCGGAGGATTTGCGTGATGAGGGGTTGCGCACGCCCGATGTGGCGCAGGCTGCGAGCCATGTCGCCGTGGACAAGGATGTGCGCGCGGCATTGGTCGATTTCCAGCGGGCGTTTGCGATGCGATCAGATGGGGCGGTGCTGGATGGGCGCGATATTGGCACTGTGATTTGCCCTGAGGCGCATGCGAAACTGTTTATCACAGCCAGCGCCGAAATCCGGGCGCGGCGCCGATATGAGGAATTGAGCGCGAAAGACCATGCGACTGATTTTGAAACCGTTTTGGCGGACGTTATGGCCCGTGATGAGCGCGATGCGAGCCGCGCCACGGCACCGCTCAAACCTGCTGAAAACGCCACAATTATAGACACCTCAGATCTGTCTATTCATGAGGCGGTTGTTGCTGCGATCAAGGCGATAGAAGCCCAACGCCGCAAGACCACAGACGCCTGAGGCGGTGCGACGGTCGCCCGACATCTTTGCGGCGCGCAGCCGGATTAGCGGGTGACGCCCCAGGTCTCGGTGATCAAGGGGAGATAGGCCTGCCACCCTTTTGATATCTTGGGATCAATGCCTTGGCGAACCTGCCATTTGGACAGGGTGGCCATGTCTCCCCCTGCCTTTTCGGGAGCGGAACAGGCGGCGTCCCAGGGGAGGTTTAGGCGCTCCAATACCGGGGTCAGGCTGGCTTGGGGTGTCGCGGTCAGCCGATCGAGCTTGAGGCTCATCCAAGGGGCGGGGGTGGCGCTGCGAAACGCTGTAACGAGGCGCATGTGTTGATCCCAATGGCCCAAGAGCTGTTCAAAGTCATAGGCGTATTCGTGACCATGGCGAAAATCGTTTCGAAAACACGACCAACAGGTTGCGAGGCGGTCGCGGCGCATATGGAGGATGAGCGCATCGGGAAACAGCATGGGAATGGCCCAAGCGAGCCAGTAGTTTTCGGGCATTTTGTCGACAAGGATATGCCCGGAGTTTCGCAACTTAGCGGGGATCGCGGCGACATAGACGTCTCGCGCCTTTTGCAGCCGGGCTTTGGTGAGGTCTTGCAAGAACCCAAGCGGGGGATTGGGGCCTGAGCCTGCGGTGTTGATGGCTTCGCCCAAGGCTGTCATTTCGCCAAGATTCGCAATTTGAGGGTGCGCGGCGAGCATTTGGGACAGGAGCGATGTGCCTGAACGCGGCATGCCAAGCACGAAGACCATGCGCGGGGCGGCGGGCTTGAGCGATATGTCAGGTGCGGCTTTCACGCGCGCTATGAGCGCCTGAGCCAACCGGGCACTGCCGTCTGGGTTGTGGCGCGTGGGTTTTAGGGCGTTGGCCTTCACAAACTGCTGAAACGCGGCGCGCGACTGGCCCATGTCATCTTGTGCTTTCCCAAGCATAAAGCGCAGTTGGCTTTCGCTTGCGGGGTCTAGTCCGCCCGTCTTGAGGGCTGATTTGATCCGCTCCAAGACAGTGTCGCCGCGCTCAATGCGTGTCACTGTCACGTAGTGCCACATGGCGGCAAGACTGCCCGGCGCAATCGCAAACACCTGCTCGCATAGCGCGCGGGCCTCCTCAAAATGGCCCGTGTTGACCGCCTCAACCGTGCGCGCGAGAAGAGGGCGAATTTGATCGCCGATGTTGGGTTTTGCGCTGTCGCCTGCCATCTTTGCCTCGTCTGTTGTGCCTTCATCGCATGGGCGCGGGCGCGCGCCAAGGGTGGTGATCTGCACAGGGGCGCGCCAATGGTGCTTTTTTCCTTCCCATAGGGCCGATTCCCGTCTATACGCGCGACTTCAATCGCGGGGTTGCACCCTTGGAGGAACCCCGCCCTTACATTTCGGAGAATACCAATGGCTGGTGAAATTCCTGACTTTCACGCCGAGGTACGTACGGGGACAGGCAAGGGGGCCGCTCGTCAAGCACGCCGTGAAGGCAACGTACCGGGCATCGTATATGGCGGCGGCGCTGATCCGCTTCCCATCAATGTTCCTTTCAACGTCCTTTTGAAAAAGCTCAAGCAGGGCCGTTTCCTGTCGACGCTTTTCAACCTCAAGGTCGAAGGCCAAGATGATGTGCGTATCATCTGCCGCAATGTTCAGCGTGATGTTGTCAAAGATCTGCCAACGCATGTCGATTTCATGCGCCTGCACCGCGACACGCGGATCTCGCTCTTTATCCACGTTGAGTTCATCAACGAAGATGAAGCGCCCGGGATCAAGCGCGGTGGCGTATTGGTTGTCGTGCGTAACGAGGTTGAGCTGTCGGTGATCGCTGGCGATATTCCTGAGAAAATCGTTGTGGATCTGGCGGGCCGTGAAGTTGGCGATGTGATCCACATTTCCGATGTGACATTGCCAGATGGCGCGCGTCCAACTGTGGACCGTGACTTCGTGATTGCCAACTTGTCAGCGCCCTCCGGCCTCAAATCCTCCGACAACGAGGACGAAGGTGAAGGCGATGCGGAAGCCGCATCCGACGAGGCCGCAGCAGAGGAATAATCCTCAGCTTCGGTATGAAATTGAAAGCGGGGCCTTCTGGCTCCGCTTTTTTCGTTTGCACAATATCGATATTGTGAGCTTGAATTTGCGTGGCTTGGCCGCGCTTTCTTTCATAAATCCGACAATCCAACGGCTTGGAAAGCGGGGATGGCTCGCGTAGATTGGGCCAAACTCACACAGGTGAAACGCAATGAAACTCTTTGTCGGACTTGGCAATCCAGGCCCTAAATACGCAGGGAACCGTCACAACATCGGCTTTATGGCGTTGGATGAAATCGCGCGCGATCACGGGTTTGCACCGTGGCGCAGCAAGTTTTCGGCAGCGGTTAGCGAGGGCAAACTGGACGGGGAAAAGGTCATCTTGCTCAAGCCCGAAACCTTCATGAACCTGTCTGGTCAATCGGTGGGTGAGGCCATGCGGTTTTACAAATTGGTGCCCGGCGACGTCACGGTTTTTCACGACGAGCTGGACCTCGCACCGGGCAAACTCAAGCTCAAAACCGGCGGCGGGCACGCGGGGCACAATGGGTTGCGCTCGATCCATCAGCACATCGGACCTGAGTATGCGCGCGTGCGTCTTGGCATTGGTCATCCCGGTCACAAAGACCGGGTGTCGGCCTATGTGTTGTCTGATTTTGCTAAGGCCGAGGCGGGCTGGTTGGATGACATGTTGCGCGGCATTTCGGATGGTGCGCCGCATTTGGTCCATGGGGACGGGGCGAAATTCAGCAATGCGGTTGGCCTGCGCATGACCCCTCCCAAGGCCACAAACCCAAAGCCCAAACAGGCGCAAAACACGGCGCCAAAAGACGCAACGCCAGAGGTCGAGGATCGGCGCTCACCATTGCAAAAATTGGCAGATAAATTCAAATGACGCGCTGCGCCGCGAGATCACCGCGGCAAAGGGCAGGGGTGACCCCCATTATTCAGAAGGCTGCACCGCTCGTTAAAAAGTCGAATGGGCGGAATTGGAGGACTGGCAATGACACCGACACCCGATAACTCGATCAACGTGCTTGGTGGCGCGCTTGAACTTTGTTCGCTTGACCCGCTCACTGGCTTTTTTCGCGATGGCTATTGCAACACCTGCGAAGCCGATAGTGGAAGTCATACGGTGGCCGCTTTGATGACGGCGGAGTTTCTGGCCTATTCCAAATATGTCGGAAACGACCTCTCGACGCCGCATCCTGAATTCGGGTTTGCGGGGCTTAAAGAGGGCGATCAGTGGTGCCTTTGTGCGGCGCGGTTTTTGCAGGCCCATGATGAGGGCTGCGCGCCAAATGTTCGTCTCAATGCAACGCATCAGCGCGCCCTTGAGATCGTCCCGCTTCGCATTCTTGAGCAATACGCTGTGTAGCGCAGGCTAGTCCGCCAGCCCGCCCATATCCGTGCCAAGCGCCTTTGCGACTGTAAAAATGTCTTTGTCGCCGCGCCCGCACAGGTTCATGCAGATCAGGTGATCCTTGGGCAGGGTTGGCGCGATTTTCGCCACATGCGCCAGCGCGTGAGACGGTTCGAGCGCCGGGATAATACCCTCTGTCGTGCAGAGCAATTGGAAGGCCTCTAGGGCTTCAACATCTGTGATCGACACATATTGCGCGCGCCCAATATCGTGTAGCCAGCTGTGTTCGGGGCCGATACCCGGGTAGTCCAACCCGGCGGAAATCGAGTGGCCTTCGAGGATTTGGCCATCGTCATCTTGCAACAAATAGGTGCGGTTGCCATGCAAGACGCCGGGGCGGCCGCCGGTGAGAGAGGCGCAATGTTCCATTTTCGCGTTCACGCCTTTGCCACCAGCTTCGACGCCGATAATCTGCACGCTCTTGTCGTCCAAGAACGGGTGAAACAGCCCCATTGCATTGGAGCCACCACCGATTGCGGCCACCAGCGTGTCGGGCAAACGGTCCTCGGCGGCGAGCATTTGCGCCTTGGCTTCTTTGCCGATAATGGCTTGAAAATCACGGACCATCGCCGGGTAAGGGTGCGGGCCTGCGACGGTTCCGATGCAATAAAACGTATCGCGCACATTGGTGACCCAGTCTCGCAGCGCATCGTTCATCGCGTCTTTGAGTGTGCCGCGCCCGGAGGTCACAGGCACGATTTCCGCCCCCAGCAACTTCATGCGAAACACGTTCGGCGCTTGGCGTTCCACGTCATGAGCGCCCATGTAAACCACGCATTTCAAACCGAATTTGGCACAAACGGTGGCGGTGGCAACGCCGTGTTGCCCGGCGCCTGTTTCAGCAATGATGCGGGTTTTGCCCATCCGGCGGGCAAGGATGATCTGGCCCAGCACGTTGTTGATTTTATGCGCGCCTGTGTGGTTCAGCTCGTCGCGTTTGAGGTAGATTTTCGCGCCGCCAAGCTGTTCGGTGAGGCGTTCGGCAAAATAAAGCGGGGAGGGACGCCCGACATAGTGCGTCCAAAGATAATCCATCTCGTCCCAGAAAGTTTGGTCGGTTTTGGCGCGCTCGTATTGCTCCTCAAGTTCCAAAATCAGGGGCATCAAGGTTTCAGAGACGAACCGGCCGCCGAAATCTCCAAATCGACCCTTTTCGTTTGGGACGTTCATGAAAGAATTGAAAAGATCGTCAGCCATGGTTGGACTCCCCGCGTTGTTGATCTTGTCCTAAAGCGTGGGGGGGCTGGGCGCAAGATGTGGGCATCAGGAAGGCGCGTGGGCGCGCTTGTTTCACCGCCGTGAGGGTGACAAGACTATTGCGCTTTGCCACCCGTGGCCGCGAGGAAGGCGCGAATGGCGGCCTCATTCTTCTCGCCGGGGGCGCTTTCAACGCCGGAGGACACATCCACTTGGCGCGCGCCTGTGAGCTTGATGGCGAGGGCGACGTTTTGTGGGGTAAGCCCGCCTGCGAGCATCCATGGTTTTGACCAGTGCCGCCCTTCCAGAAGGGCCCAATCAAACGCCAGCCCGTTGCCGCCCGGTATGTCCGATCCCTTCGGCGCTTTGGCATCGACCAAGATTTGATCGGACACAGGCAAATAATCGTCAAGTTTTGCGAGGTCGCTCGCCTCTGAAATGCCAATGGCCTTCATCACGGGCAAGCCGTAGCGCGCCCGAATTTCGGCAACGCGCGCCGGGGTTTCGCGCCCGTGCAGTTGCAACATATCAAGGGGCACGCGGGAGGTGATCGCATCCAGCAGACTGTTATCAGCGTCCACCACGAGGGCCACCTTCGCGACGCCCGGCGGCACGTCCGCAGCCAGTTTGGCGGCCTCATCAATGCTGATGTTGCGCGGGGATTTTGGGAAAAACACAAAGCCAAGATAAGCCGCGCCCGCGTCCACAGCCGCAGCGACATGGGCCGCCGTGCGCAGCCCGCATATTTTCGTGCGAATATCGGTCATCTTGGTGGGTGCCGTTTAGCCGGTTTTCTCAAGAAGCGCCAAGACGTCATCCTTTGGGCCTTGGTCCTTCTTCTTCAGCTCAGCCACTTCGCCCGCGAGTTTCACGGCGGCTTTTTTGGCCCGCGCGCCTTCCGAACGCACTTTATGCTCACGCAACCATTCCCAGACGAAGCCAATCAAAACACCGGCGATGATGGCACCGAAAATGATGATGAACAGGGGGAGGTTCACGGACCAGCTCCACCCCAAAAATCCAGCAAGCTCCTCAGGCAACAGCCGCAGCTCAGCGGTGCCCCGATTTGCCAGGGCAACTGTGATGAGCACCACGGCCAATACCGCGGTGAAAGCAAGACGGATGTAACGCATGTTTGGCCTCTTATTTGCCGTTCAGTCGGTCGCGCAAGAGCTTCCCGGTCTTAAAGAATGGCACATGTTTCTCTTCGACCTCAACCGATTCTCCCGTGCGCGGGTTGCGCCCCACACGAGCATCTCGTTGCTTGACTGAAAACGCGCCAAAACCGCGCAGCTCAACGCGATCTCCACGAGACATGGCGTCGATAATTTCTTCAAAAATCGTATTCACGATGCGTTCAACATCACGTTGATAGAGGTGCGGATTATCTTCCGCAATCTTCTGAATCAACTCAGATCTGATCATCACAAATCCCCCCAAAGGACTGTTTTTACGGCGCAAGTTGGCAGAGCGCTCTATGTGAGACTATAGGCGAGAAGATTTGATCCGAAAACAACTCAATACGGGTTAGGAGGAGGATTTTTGGGCTAATCGGCTCATTTTTCACGTAATTTTGGATCAGGACCGGATGCAGGTGCAGCATTTTTTGCCAAAGGCGCACCACGGGCCTGCGCCGTGTTGCCCGTTGATTCGGCTGTCTGGAGCGCAAACTGGAACGCAAAACGGCCCCGGAATTCTCCGAGGCCGTTTCTGTCATGTTTGCCGATTGGCTTACTCGTCGGTGTTGAGCGCGGCGCCCAAGATATCACCGAGCGAAGCGCCGGAGTCGGAGGAACCATATTGTTCCACGGCTTCTTTCTCTTCCGCGATTTCACGCGCTTTGATCGAGAGGCCAAGACGACGGGATTTCGCATCCACGTTGGTGACACGTACGTCCACCTTGTCGCCAACACCGAAACGCTCTGGGCGCTGCTCGGCACGATCACGCGACAAATCGGAGCGGCGGATGAAGGATTTCATGCCTTCATATTCCACTTCCACGCCGCCTTCTTCGATCGCTGTGACGTTCACAGTGATGATGTCACCACGTTTTACGCCGCCAACAGCTTCTGCGAAGGGGTCGCCGTCCAGAGCTTTGATCGAGAGGGAGATGCGCTCTTTGTCGGTGTCGACTTCAGAGACAACCGCCTTAACGATATCGCCTTTTTGGAACGATTGGATCGCTTCTTCGCCGCGCTGGTCCCAGCTGATGTCGGAGAGGTGAACCATGCCGTCGATCTCGCCGTCGAGACCAATGAACAGACCGAATTCGGTGATGTTCTTGACTTCGCCTTCGACCTGCGTGCCCTCGGGGTGTGTTTCTGCAAACACTTCCCATGGGTTGCGCATTGTTTGTTTGAGACCGAGGGAAACGCGGCGTTTTGCACCGTCGATTTCCAGCACCATGACTTCCACTTCTTGCGAGGTGGAGACGATTTTGCCCGGGTGTACGTTTTTCTTGGTCCAGGACATCTCGGAGACGTGCACCAGGCCTTCAACGCCAGGCTCAAGCTCAACAAACGCACCGTAGTCGGTGATGTTGGTCACGCGGCCTTTGTGCACCGATTCCAGTGGGTACTTGCCAGCGACCAGATCCCACGGATCTTCTTGCAGTTGCTTCATACCGAGCGAAATGCGGTGTGTGTCTTTGTTGATTTTGATGACCTGTACCTTGATCGTCTCGCCGATGGAGAGGATTTCGGAAGGGTGGTTCACACGGCGCCAAGCCATGTCGGTCACGTGCAACAGGCCGTCTACGCCGCCAAGGTCAACAAACGCACCGTATTCGGTGATGTTTTTGACAAC
Source organism: Maritimibacter sp. (assembly GCA_050633625.1). Taxonomy (GTDB): domain Bacteria; phylum Pseudomonadota; class Alphaproteobacteria; order Rhodobacterales; family Rhodobacteraceae; genus JBOEGW01. Next base: position 321,563 of record JBOEGW010000004.1, read on the forward strand.
GCCGTCAACGGTCTGACCTTCGGTGAGGTTGCCAATGACTTCGGCGCGCTGTTCGGCGCGGCTTTCTTCGAGGATCGCGCGGCGCGACACAACGATATTGCCCCGGCGACGGTCCATCTTGAGGATTTGGAACGGTTGCTTGAGACCCATGAGCGGGCCAGCGTCGCGCACGGGGCGCACATCAACTTGCGAGCCGGGCAAGAAGGCCACAGCACCGCCGAGGTCGACGGTGAAGCCGCCTTTGACACGGCCAAAGATGGCGCCTTCGACGCGCAGCTCGTCTGCGTAGGCTTTTTCCAAACGGTCCCATGCTTCTTCGCGGCGGGCCATCTCGCGGGAGATAACGGCTTCGCCACGGGCGTTTTCAGCCGCGCGCAGGAAGACCTCGACTTCGTCGCCAACCGAGATATCGGGGGCTTCGCCGGGGTTTGCGAATTCTTTAAGATCAACGCGGCCTTCCATTTTGTAGCCAACGTCGATGATGGCTTGGCCCGCTTCAACAGCGATGACTTTGCCTTTGACAACAGAACCCTCTTGGGGCGTGTCGATTTCGAAGCTTTCGTTCAGGAGGGCTTCGAATTCCTCCATAGTTGTATTAGCGCTCATGCGTAAGTTGTTCCTTTAACAGTCTTTTTAACGGGCCGGGCGGTTGGGTCCGCCGGTCTTTCGGTTGATTAAGCAGACTTGGCTGCCGCAAAACAAAGAGGGCCGGTATCCCGACCCTGCTCGATTCGTCCTGCGGCATTTACGCCTTGTCTGGGGCGGCTTTTAGGCGGGTAAGCCCTGTAATGCAAGGGCTAAAGCGGGGAACAGCGCAGGCCAGTGCAGTCCAGATATTGACAGCTTTATCGGTCCCACTCCCCGGCAAACCCCTTGGGCACTCGCAGGATATCACGGGTGACGTTTTTGATGTCGCGGTGGCCGCAGAACGCCATGGAGGTGTCCATTTCCTTGTGGATCACTTCAAGCGCTTTGGTGACGCCATCTTCGCCCATCGCACCAAGACCGTATATATAGGCCCGCCCGATGTAGGTGCCTTTTGCCCCCATTGCGATCGCTTTGAGCACGTCTTGCCCGGAGCGAATACCGCTGTCGATGTGCACTTCCACTTTGTCGCCCACAGCTTCCAGGATCGGCTCAAGCGCGCGGATTGAGCTGATTGCGCCATCCAGCTGCCGCCCGCCGTGGTTCGAGACAATGATTGCATCCGCGCCGATCTTGGCGGCCATCAGCGCGTCCTCAACCTCCATGATCCCCTTGAGGATCAGTTTGCCGCCCCACATATCGCGGATTTTCTCGATCTTGGCCCAGTCCAGCGCCGGATCAAATTGTTCCGCCGTCCAGGCCATCAGATCAGCAGGGTTTGACACATCCTTGGTATGGCCAACAATATTGCCAAATTGCCGCCGTTTGGTGCCGAGCATCCCCATGCCCCAACGCCATTTGGTCGAAAGGTTGAGGATATTGGCGAGGGTCGGCTTGGGCGGGGCTGACAGCCCGTTCTTGAGATCTTTGTGCCGCTGCCCAAGCACCTGCAAATCGAGCGTCAGCACCAACGCAGAACAGCCAGCGTCCTTAGCGCGTTGGATGATACGGGCAAGAAAATCCTCATCGCGCATCACATAAAGCTGGAACCAAAACGGCTTACTTGTGTGCTCTGCCACGTCTTCAATTGAGCAGATGGACATGGTGGTCAGGGTGAAGGGCACGCCAAATTTTTCTGCCGCGCGCGCCGCTTTGATTTCGCCATCCGCACATTGCATTCCCGTCATGCCAACCGGGGCCAGCGCCACTGGCATTTTGACGGTTTCCCCAATCATTTCGCTTTCAAGAGTGCGGTTGCTCATGTCCACCGCCACCCGTTGACGCAGGCGGATTTCGTCAAAATCTGACGTGTTTTCGCGAAAGGTTTGTTCAGACCAAGAGCCGGTTTCCACGTAGTCATAAAACATCTTCGGGACGCGCCGGTGATATAGGGTGCGCAGGTCTTTGATGTTGGTGATGACGGGCATTTTGGTCTCCCTCAAAGCGATTGGTAAAAACTTCTTACCGCTCCGCAGCCATTGCCGCAAATGTTTTGCGCTTGCGAAGGGGCGCGCGCGGGATCAAGGTCGGCTCATGAATGTCGTGATGATGGGACTTTTGGCGAGCCTTGGCGCTGGGATGATGACGGGCGTGGGCGCGCTGCCTGTGCTGTTTGGCAAAACCATCACACAACGCAATTCCGATACGCTTTTGGGGTTCGCAGCCGGGGTGATGATCTCGGCGTCTTTCTTTTCGCTGATCATACCGGGCATTGATGCGGCCACCAATCACTACGGGTCACTCACATATGCGGCGCTTGTGGCGAGTGGGGGGATTGCGCTTGGGGCTTTCGCGGTTTGGCTCTTGAACGAGACCTTGCCGCATGAACACTTTGTGGAAGGTCCGCAGGGGGCGGACCTCGGCGCGCTTGCCAAAATCTGGTTATTCGTGATCGCCATCACGATCCATAATTTCCCTGAGGGTATGGCTGTTGGCGTGGGCTTTGGTGGCGGGGATGTGGCGAATGGGATGTCGCTTGCCACTGGGATTGGGCTGCAAAACGCGCCTGAGGGGCTTGCTGTGGCTGTGGCGTTGTTTGGGCTTGGCTACTCCAAGTGGAAAGCCTTTGGAATTGCGCTTTTGACGGGGCTTATTGAGCCGGTTGGCGGGCTGATCGGCGCGTGGGCTGTGACACTATCTGAGGTGATGTTGCCTTGGGGGCTGACCTTTGCGGCGGGGGCGATGTTGTTTATCATCAGCCATGAAATCATCCCGGAAACCCACCGCCACGGCCATCAAAACCGCGCCACAGCAGGGCTTATTTTTGGATTGATCTTGATGATGTTTTTGGATGTGACACTGGCATGAAACAGATGTATTTCGACGATGTTGAGGTGGGGTTCACCTATGCAACAGCCACCAAGAAAATAACGCGTGAGGCGGTGATTGGCTTTGCGCAGGAATGGGATCCGCAGCCGTTTCATTTGGACGATGAGGCCGCGGCCAAAACTCATTTCGGGCGCATTGCGGCCTCTGGCTGGCACACGCTTTTGATTGCGTTCAACCTTGGGCTTGAGACCGGCGTTTGGCGCGAGTCGTCGCTGGGGGCGGCGGGCATGGATGAGGTGCGTTGGCTAACGCCAGTGTACCCGGATGATGTGATTTATGCGCAGAGCGAAGTTGTGTGGACGGAACGCTCAAAAACGCGACCCGACCGGGGGCGCGTGCGGATCAACACACAGGTCTTGCGCGAAAGTGACGGTGACGACGAGGTGGTTGCTCGCTTTGTGTCACGGATTTTGTTGCGCTGTCGTCCATAAAAGACCTCATGTGCGCTTGTCGCAAACCTGATCGGGCAGGCAGCGCAGATCAGGCTTAGTCAAGCGTTGTAACCTTGGCTTTGGCGCCAATGTCTGCCCAGGTCTTCGCCTCAGCAACGCGCAGAGGATCAGCAAGAAACGCCTGAAACTGGGCTTGGCTTGGAAACCTCAAGATGTGAATTTCGCAACGCGCATCCTGCGTGCGTTCTCGGCTGACGAGATCTGCGCCGTAGAGCGGCAAACGTGCCAGAACCTTGGCCTCATAGGCGTCAAATGTGACAAGGTCCACGTCGGTGAGGTCAATCTCCACGCGAACCTTCATGCCTTATGCCCGGTGCGCTCCGTCTGCGAGCGTTTTGACGAAGGCCAAGACCTCGGCCGGGCTGTCGCCGCGCCCGATGCGGTTGACGATCGCTGAGCCAACAACCGTGCCATCCGCCACGCTGGCGATGCTTTGTGCGGCGTCCGGCGTGTTGACGCCGAAACCGACAATGATCGGAATGTCTGTCTTTTCTTTCATGCGGATCACTTCTGGGGCCACATCCGCCGCCGAGGCTTCGCCTGCGCCCGTGATGCCGGTGATCGACACGTAATACACAAACCCGGAGGTGTTTTGGAGCACGGTCGGCAACCGTTTTTCGTCGGTCGTCGGCGTGGCAAGGCGGATGAAATTCAGCCCGGCAGCCTGCGCAGGAATGCACAACTCATCGTCTTCTTCCGGGGGCAGGTCCACGATGATCAACCCATCAACACCGGCCGCCTTCGCATCCATGAGAAACTTGTCGACGCCCCGGTTATAGATCGGGTTGTAATAGCCCATCAAAACAATCGGTGTTGTATCGTCGGTCTTGCGAAACGCCGCCGCCATATCCAGTGTTTTTTGCAGCGTCATGCCCGCGTCCAGCGCGCGTTGCCCGGCGAGCTGAATTGTCGGCCCATCCGCCATTGGATCGGTGAAGGCGATGCCGAGTTCGATGATGTCAACGCCTGCGCCGGGCATGCCCTTCATCACTTCAAGCGAAGTTTCAACGTCAGGATCACCCCCCATAATGTAGGCAACGAAGGCTTTTTTGCCTTGCGCTTTGAGGGCTGCAAATTTGGCGTCGATCCGTGACATGGCGGGCTCCCTTGCTGTTCACAAAGGGAAGTGCCTTAAACTGTGCAAAAGGGCAAGGGGGCCTAGCCCGCCTCATCGGTGATCGACACCATCCACCGGACGCCGAATTTGTCCGATAGGGTGCCAAAGCCGGGCGACCAGAAGGTAGCTTCAAATGGCATGCGCACCTCGCCGCCCTCCGATAGCGCGTCAAACACCCGTTTTGCCTCCTCAAAGGTTGGTAGGTCCACATAGACATTGCAGCCGGACATAACGGGGCCTTCCCCATCCGAAGGGTCGTCCGAGCCATAGATCCAGCCGGACCCAATCTTGAGCGCCGCGTGCATCACTGTTTCCGGGGCCATTCCGGGGATGCGGTCGGAGTCGGGCATCTGTGTCCCGTCCATGATTTCCGGGGCATCAACGCCAAACACCTCGGCCCAGAAGGTAAAGGCGTCGCGCGCTTGATTTTTGAAAAAGATGTATGGGATGGGCTGCATGAAAGGCTCCTTTATCTCTGCGTTCATCATAGCATTGCTTGCACGCGGCGCGAAGCCCCCATAGAAGCGTGCGAAACCGATATGGAGAGCATCATGGGCTTTAAAATGGGGATTGTTGGGCTGCCGAATGTTGGCAAGTCGACACTTTTTAATGCGCTGACCAAAACCGCAGCGGCGCAGGCGGCGAATTTTCCGTTCTGTACGATCGAGCCAAACGTAGGCGAAGTGGCGGTGCCGGACGCGCGCCTTGATAAGCTCGCGCAGATCGCAGGCTCCAAGGAAATCATCCCAACGCGCATGACCTTTGTGGACATCGCCGGGCTTGTGAAAGGCGCTTCAAAGGGCGAGGGGCTGGGCAATCAGTTCTTGGCCAATATCCGTGAGGTAGACGCGATTGCTCATGTGTTGCGCTGTTTTGAAGATGGCGATGTAACGCATGTCGAAGGCCGGGTGAATCCGGTTGAGGACGCGCAAACCATCGAAACAGAGTTGATGCTGGCCGATATGGAAAGCATCGAGAAACGTCTGCAAAACATCGTCCGCAAGGTGCGCGGAGGCGACAAAGAAGCCGTGGCGCAAGAACGTCTGATGCGCGCGGCCATGGTCGCGCTTGAGGATGGTAAACCGGCGCGCTCGGTTGAGGTGGACGAGGATGACCAGAAGGCCTGGGGCATGTTGCAGCTTTTGACCTCAAAGCCGATCCTTTACGTCTGTAACGTGGGCGAAGATGAAGCGGGCGAGGGCAATGCGCATTCGACCGCGGTGGCGCAAATGGCGGCAGAGCAGGGCGCGGCTTCTGTGGTGATTTCGGCCAAAATTGAAGAGGAAATCTCCCAGCTTGATGCGGAAGAACAAGAGATGTTCCTTGGCGAGCTTGGGCTTGAGGAGGCGGGGCTGGATCGCTTGATCCGTGCTGGCTATCAGTTGTTGCACCTAGAAACCTATTTCACTGTTGGTCCCAAAGAGGCACGCGCCTGGACGATCCCGCAAGGTACGCTCGCGCCGCAGGCGGCTGGGGTCATTCACGGCGATTTCGAAAAGGGCTTTATCCGCGCTGAAACTATTGCCTATGAGGACTTCGTTGCGTTGAACGGCGAAGCTGGGGCGAAGGAGGCCGGAAAAATGCGCGCAGAGGGCAAAAGCTATGAGGTGAAGGACGGTGACGTTTTGCACTTCCTCCACTCTGGTTGACCTGACCGATCTATCTTTCGGGCCAATGGGTCATATGGCTCCTATCCATTCGACAGATGTCGCGCGCTGCGCGTAGCTTCTCTTTAAGCAAGGAGGAGGCGCGCATATGGCTCGCAAGATTATTGACCTCGCGGTTGCGCTGACCGCCGGGATTAAGTCGGATCCGCCGGGGCTAACCCCCGATATTTACTACATGGATCACGATGAAGGCGCGCGAGAATTTGAGGACAAATTTGGCATTCCGGTGGAGAAGCAACTGGAAGGCAAAGGCTGCGCTTCTGAGCGCTGCCGCATCACAACGCATAATGGCACCCATATGGATGCGCCCTATCACTATCATCCGACGCAGGATGGCGGGCGACCGTCGATGACGATTGATGAAGTGCCGCTTGAGTGGTGCATGGGGCCGGGGGTGAAGCTTGATTTTCGTGACAAGCCAACGGGCTACACAGTGTCGGCGGCGGATGTAGAAGCGGAACTTGCGCGCATTGGCCACGATTTGCAGCCCGGCGATATTGTGCTCGTGAACACAGCGGCAGGCGCGCGCTACGGTGAGGATGACTATGTGGGCACTGGCTGTGGGATGGGCCGTGAGGCGACGCTTTACCTGACAGAGCGCGGGATGCGGGTCTGTGGCACCGATGCTTGGAGTTGGGATCCGCCTTTGTTGGGCCAAGTCGCGAGGGCCAAGGAAACCGGAGATTGGTCGCTGTTTTGGGAGGGGCACAAAGCCGGGGCCACAAGAGGCTATTGCCACATGGAAAAGCTTGCGAATTTGGACAGGTTGCCCGCAACAGGTTTTGAGGTGATTGCCTTGCCGGTGAAGGTGGAAAAAGCGTCCGCTGGCTGGTGTCGTCCGATTGCGATTTTGAACGACTAGGCCTTTCTGTTGGGAACGAGGGGGCGCTGCCCCCTCGCGCTCCCCCGAGGTATTTCGAAACCAAAGAAAATGGGCGCGGGCTATCCGTGCCCCGTTCGTTTGCGCAGCCCCGGGGCGTAGGGTTCGGTGATGTAGACAGCGCCGTTTGTTACGGTGAGCGCGACTTTGGTGAGCGATTGCCCAAGGCAGGGACCAAGCGTGCAAAGGCCAGTGTCGATCTCAAACAAGGCCCCATGTGCGCCACAGACGATTTGCGTGTGATCCGCGTTGAGGAATTCGTCCTTTTTCCAGGCCATGCGCGCGTGATCATAGTGGGGGCAGGCGTTGCGCCAGCCAAAAACTGCGTCGCCCTGGCGCACGATGAACATCGTGTCACGCCCTTCATTCAGAGGGTCAAAGCCCCGCGATTGGCCGTCCTCGAGGGCGTCCATGTCGCAAAGGGGGGCGGTGAGTGTTTTGGCGGTCATGTTCGATATGTGATGTTTGCGGGCTTGAATTTGCGCCGTTCAAGCCCGGTATGCATCAATTGTCTTCTTTGTTGGTCATGCCGTCATTTGTGTTTGGCGGCGGGTTGTCGCCGGGAGACCATTTTTCGACATTCTCAAACAAGAACACTTGGCTGGCTTCGGGGGAGACTTCGGTTTCACGCGGCGTCCAATTGTCGTCGTGAATATCCATATCAGCATCGTATTCGAAGTGCACCATCAAGGGGCAATTGAAGTACCAAAACCAGTTGGAGCCGAACTTATGACGCCCCGGTCCCCAGAAGCTTTCCCAGCCTTTTTGCACAAGGCGGCTCCCGGCCAACATAAGCTCGGTTGGACCTTGCATGTGGAACGCGAGGTGCTCAAGCCCCTGCATGAAGGGCGGGGTTTGTAACATGAACAGCGTATGGTGATCCTGACAGGCTTGGGGGCGCAAAAACGGGCCAACGCCGGTGAAGCGATCGGTCAGGATAAAGCCGAGCCGTTCACGATAGAATGTCTCGTGTTTGTCCACGTCCGGGGTGAAATACACAATGTGGCTCAGGGTGCGCGGCAAGGCGGGGGCGTCTTGGCTGGCGCCCAATTGGTTCATGGCGCGCCCTGGTTTTGCACCCGGAGAGTTCACAAGCTCAGGAGGCAGATCGAGAGTGCGCCGCGCTGTCACTTGAAACTTGAGCGCCATGCCTAGGTCATCGACAAAGGTGATTGCGCCCGCCGCGTCGCGCAAGACCTCGCGGTCGGTTTTCATCTCCGCTTCAATGGCATCAATGGTCGCTGTGTCTTCCACGCCATAGACAGTTTGGCGAATCGTCGCCCCGGTTTCGAGGGCGGCAGGGAGGCTTTCGTCGTCACGTGCCATCACGCGGATGCCGGTGCCGTCTAGGGCTTCAAAGAAGTCATCACTGACTTGTTTCAGGCCGTAATCGAGCAGAAATTGTTTGGACGCCTCGACGTTATCAACGCCAAACACCATTTCGTCAGGTCCAATAATTCGCATGGGTTTCCTCCCCCGGGATTCGCTTTGGCCGCGCGGGCCGTGGACTTCGCTAGGGCCATGTAATCGCGGCGGTGACTATTGGGGAAATTGGTATTCTTCACGGCGACCTATCTGTGAAACCGATATGAGTGGCCCCTGTCTTTCAATTTCTCAAGGCGGTGGCGCGCGGCTAGGGTCGCGGCAACGCAGGAACACGCTGGATCACTGGGAGGACCACATGGCGCTTTTTGAGTATTTTCCGAACTACGTTTGGAACCTATCGCTGTCGATTGCGATGCAGTCGGGCGCGGAGCTTGGCGAGATTATCGACATGTCAAAGCCGCTGCTGGAAAAAGCCCAAGCGGGCGAAGACGCGGGCACGGGCGAATTCCTCAAAGAGTGGATGAACAAGGCCGAAGATCTTCTGGAGATGGCGGGCGAAGATGAGGAAAAGGATCACTTGTTTTCCGCCGCCGATAAGTTGCGCCGCGCATCTTTGTATCTCTTGACGGCCGAGCGCATGCAGGGCCATGGCCACCCAGGGCGCACCGAAACCTTTGCGCGCGCGTTGAACGCCTTTGAGAAATACGTGACCTATAATGGCGAGAACTGTGAGCGCGTTGAGGTGCCTTATGAGGGCAAGGTTTTACCGGGGTATTTTACCCGTGCTGAGGGCGTTGAGGGGGAGGCGCCTTGTGTGTTGTTCCTCAATGGTTTGGACAGTTGTAAGGAGCTTTTGTACTGGACTTGGTTGCCGCATGCATTGGCGAAGCGGGGGATTTCGACGCTCTGTCTGGATCAGCCCGGCACCGGCGAAAGCCTGCGTTTACAGGGGTTTGCGGCGCGTTGCGACAGCGAGCATTGGGGCACGCCTGTGTATGAGTATTTGGCGGGACGCGATGATGTGCGCGCTGACAAAATCGGCATTTCGGGCATTTCTCTTGGTGGCTACTACGCGCCGCGTGTTTGTGCCAATGAGCCGCGGTTTGCCGCTGGTGCTGTGTGGGGGGCGAACCATAACTGGGCCGAGGTGCAACTCAAGCGGATCAATCGCGAAGGTGAAAACCCGGTTCCGCATTACTGGAAACATGTTTGGTGGGTGTTTGGCGTCGATAACCAAGAGGATTTCATGGCGAAATCGTCTGGCATGCACCTCAATGGGCAAATGGAAAAAATCAAGGTGCCCTTCCTGATCACCCATGGCGAAAACGATCGCCAGATCGGGCTGGACTACGCGCATCAAAGCTATAACCAGCTGACGAACGCGCCGCTCCGTGAGTTGAAAATATTCACGTCGCGCGAAGGGGGCGTGGAGCATGTGGGGGCGGATAACATGTCCTATGGGCGCAGTTATATCGCTGATTTCTTTGCACAAACCCTTGGGGGACATTCAAAATGATCATTGAACATGCCTGCGTTACCGTGACGCCGGGAGGAGGGGCCGGATTTGAAGCGGCGGTGGCGACCGCGGCATCGGATGTGCTGCCAAAAGCGCAGGGCTGGCTTGGTTTGGAGCTGATCAAATGCATTGAGCACCCCGATGAATATATCGTCGAAATCCGCTGGGAAACCGTTGAAGCACATATGGTTACCTTTCGTGAAAGTGCATTGTTTCAGGAGTGGCGCGCCTTGGTGGGGCCTTTTTTCGCATCGCCCCCAAATGTGAGGCACTACGCACCCGTGTAAGGACGCGAAAACCGGGAAAAACAATGACCTGCTCCGCGACCCATTGGCGTGGAGCGGGCTTGCGGGTAAGGTTGCGCAAAGCGATGCGGAGAGCGGTGCGTGACACATTTAGAAGACCAAAGACAAAGCGTGACCGATAAGGCCGCGCCCCATCATAACGAGACGCCTTTGTCGGACGCGCAGGGCCAACTTTTGGATGATGTGACGACAAGGCTGACCTGCCTCGCTTTGGAAAACCCCAATCTCACAAGCCAGCAGATCGCGCGCGCACTCAGGGTGCGCCTTGGCGCTGTGCCCTATGCGATCCGCTACGTGGCGGGCGTGTGGCACCGGAAGTATCTTCGGTTTTTGATTGCGGAAAATCGGTGGATTTATCTGCGGGTGATCCGCCCCAAACGGGTTGTTGCCAGCCTGCGCGAAGCTGCGCATTTTTTCCGGGAAGGTCAGTCTGAATATCGGGCCATCAATAGCGCCTTTGGCGTTTTGGAGTTGCGCCCATGAGCGGGGACATGATCACTCCGGTGTTGCTTTGCGGCGGGTCGGGAACGCGGCTTTGGCCCTTGTCGCGCAAGTCCTACCCCAAGCAATTCGTGCCGCTTGTTGGCGACGAGACACTGTTTCAGGCCACGTCAAAACGTCTTTCCGGGCCTGATTTCGCGGCGCCATTGATCCTGACCAATGCGGATTTTCGCTTTATCGTCACCGAGCAATTGGTTGGTGCGGGCATTGATCCGGGCGCGATTTTGATTGAGCCGGAAGGGCGCAATACGGCGCCAGCGGTCTTGGCGGCGGCGATTTTCTTGGCAGCGCGCGATCCTGATGCGCTGATGTTGGTGGCACCCTCTGATCATGTTGTGCCGGATGGAGCTGCCTTTCGCGCGGCGGTGAAGGCCGGGGCGGATGCTGCCAAAGCGGGGCAGATTGTGACGTTTGGGATCACGCCGGATCGCCCGGAAACGGGCTATGGTTATTTGGAGTTGGCGGCGACACCCGTGGAAGGCGACACAACGCCTTTGACGCGATTTGTCGAGAAACCGGACAGCGAGGCCGCCAAAGCCATGTTCGCGGATGGGCGGCATTTGTGGAATGCCGGGATATTCTTTTTCTCCGTGCGCGGCTTGATCGCCGCCTATGAGACCTATGCGCCCGATTTGATTGCGCCGGTGAAAACGGCGGTTGAAGCGGCGCGCCCCGACCTTGGGTTTTTGCGTTTGGAGGCCGAAGCCTGGGCAAATGCCGCAAGCATTTCGATTGATTACGCGGTGATGGAAAAGGCCGAAAATCTGGTGGTTGTGCCGTTTTCTGCGGGTTGGTCTGATCTTGGCGGCTGGGACGCTGTTTGGCGCGAAGGCGCGCCCGACGGGAGCGGGGTTGTCATCAGCGGAAATGCGAGCGCTATTGAGTGCAAAGACAGTCTCTTGCGGTCTGAGGATGAGGCTTTGGAACTCGTCGGGATCGGGCTTGAGGGCGTGATTGCGGTGGCGATGCCCGATGCTGTGTTGGTGGCGGATGCGACTCGCGCCCAAGATGTGCGCTTGGCGGTGGACGCGCTGCGCAGCAAAGGCGCAAAACAGGCCGAGTCCTTTCCCCGTGATCATCGGCCTTGGGGATGGTTCGAAAGTCTTGTCACGGGCGAACGGTTTCAGGTGAAACGTATTGTCGTGCACCCCGGCGCAAAGCTCAGCTTGCAATCCCATCATCATCGGGCCGAACACTGGGTCGTGGTCGAAGGCACAGCGCGCGTCACGATTGAAGATATGGTGACATTGCTAGGTGAGAATGAATCCGTTTACGTGCCCCTTGGTGCACGCCATCGTTTGGAAAACCCTGGCAAAGTGCCTGTTGTTCTGATCGAAGTGCAAACTGGCACATACTTGGGCGAGGACGACATAACGCGCTACGAGGATCATTATGCCCGCGGATGAGAGGGGCGCGTTGAGCTGTTTCAAGGCGTATGACGTACGCGGACGCCTTGGTGATGAGCTGAATGAGGCGATCGCGGGCCGGGTTGCGCGGGCTTTCGCAAGCGAACTTTCGGCGCAAACGGTGGTTCTCGGACGTGATCCGCGCGCCTCCTCCGAGGCATTGGCACGCTCAGTTGCCGAGGCTTTGGCGGCGCAGGGCGTCGAGGTTTTGGACCTTGGGCTTTGTGGCACTGAGGAAGTGTATTTCGGCACGGATCATGCGGGCGCGGACGGTGGGATTTGCGTCACAGCTTCGCATAACCCAATGGATTACAATGGGCTGAAAATGGTTGCGGCAGGCTCAGCGCCGCTCAGCGAAGCACAGTTTTCAAAGGTGCGCGCGCGGGCCGAGGAGAATCGGTTTGCGGCGCTCAAGCCGGGCGGCAGAATTAGAACCGTCGATTTTCGCGCCGCCTATGTGGACCGGGTGATGAGCTTTGTAGACCCGGCCTCGCTTGGCCCGTTTCATCTTTTGGTGAACGCCGGGAACGGCGCGGCGGGACCAACCTTTGACGCGCTGATCACCGGCCTAAATGGGGCAGGGGCGCAAATCAAAGTCACGCGGTTGCATCACGCGCCCGACGGAACCTTTCCAAACGGTATTCCCAATCCGCTCTTGCCTGAGCAACACCCTGTTACCGGCCAAGCTGTCGTTGCGGCGGGTGCCGATATGGGCATCGCTTGGGACGGGGATTTTGACAGGTGTTTTCTGTTTGATCACACGGGCGCGTTTGTGCCGGGGGAATATGTCGTGGGTTTGCTGGCGGAAGCATTTTTGGATCAAAACCCCGGCGCCAGTATCGTGCATGATCCGCGTGTCGTTTGGAACACAAAGGATATCGTCGCGCGGCTCGGCGGTCGGGCCATAGAGTCGCGCACCGGGCATGCGTTCGTCAAAGCTGTGATGCGCGATACCGGGGCGGTCTACGGTGGCGAGATGTCTGCCCATCATTATTTCAAACGGTTCATGGCTTGTGACAGCGGCATGATCCCATGGGTTATGGTTCTGGGGCTGCTGGCACGGCGCGACAAGAGCTTAGCGGACATTCTCGCGGCAAGGCGTGCTGCCTTTCCCTCGTCCGGCGAAATCAATTTTCGAGTGAAGGATGCCGTCGCCGCCATGGCGCGTGTCGAGCAGGCTTTGGCGGGTGAGGCGCTTTCGCGCGATGACACCGATGGGTTGAGTTTGGAATTTGCAACTTGGCGGCTCAATCTGCGCCGCTCAAACACCGAGCCATTGTTGCGTCTCAACTGCGAGGCGCGCGGCGCGCAAGAGGTGTTGCGTCAGGCGATTGAACGTGTGACCGCCCTGATCGCCTGACGCGTTGATTTAGAAGGTTCCCGCGATGACATTCGCGGCCATATGGCCTTCAAACGGACGGATCTGTGTCCAGGGGCGGTCGCGCACGGAAGTGCCGTTTTGTCGGCCCATGCGTAGGCGCACCCCAGCCACGATTCGTGTTTCATCGCGCAAATCTGAGGCCCCCACAGAGAAGGTACGCTCAATGCCACCATAGGCGGTGATGGGCGTTGACCCAATGTCGTACTCAAGGCCAGCTCCGAACACGAACTGGTTCGCACGCGCGCCGGTTTCCTCATAGTTTACGAAGCTCAGATGCGCTGTTGCGCGCAAACTATCGGTGATCCCGTAAACCCCGTCAGCCGAGATAAACAAGTAATCATTGCCGCCCGGCGTGATCCAGCCCATGCCCGCGCGGACCTGAACATAGCTGCGCTCGGTTGGCGCCCAGCCAAGCTCGACGCCCGCATTCCACTCAAACATCGACAAATCATCAGCATCAGAGATCGACGCGAACAGCCCATACTTGATCCGTTCACTCGGAGTCATCGACAAGTGAACGCCAATAACGCCCCACCAGCTCCAGTCATATTTCACCACTCCCAAGTCGCCTTGGATTGCGTGATATGGGGTGATCGCCACCCCAACAGTTCCATCAATGCGCATGGCGCCGGTCGTCCCGGTCGCGTAACGCGCATTCAACTCAAAGGTCTGAAACCCAAACCCGTTTGTGGCGGAATATTCCCACCAGTTGTCGGCCTTGGCCTCTTTTGCATCCATAAACAGGCTTGCGATTGCAAGCCCGCAGGATGCGACTAATCGCATTAATGTTGGCATGTCCCAACTCCCACAGCTCCACCTGCGCCAAGATTTGACAGAGAAATCTTTCCAAGTTGTTACGGCCGGGGGGGTGGAAATATCTTCATCTTTGTTAGAATTTGATGAGGATTGCGCACGTTGGACCTGAGTCTTGAAAGGCAAGATTTTCGGGCGGGTATTGTAGGGTTTGCGCAAAATTTGAGCCAAGTTTGTATGATCTTGCAGAAATGCGCGGTGCCATCTTTACATCCCTTTGGTTGGCAGCGCAGGTAGCGCCATGAGTAAAAGACTGTCGATCATCGTCGTTGAAAAGCATGCCACGCGCGCTGAGCTGATTTCGCAGGCGCTTTTGGCGGCTGGGGATTACGACATTACTGTCATCGCGGATGGCGCTGGGCTTGCGGCGCGCATTCGCGATGTGAACCCGGATGTTGTGCTGATCGACATTGAAAACCCCTCTCGCGACACGCTGGAGGAAATGGCCTTGGCCTCAGGGCCGCAAGAGCGCCCGGTGGCGATGTTTGTCGATCGTTCGGACGAAGGGCTGACGCGCGCTGCGATTGAGGCCGGTGTCTCCGCCTATATTGTGGATGGGATGCAAGGGGATCGGGTCAAGCCGATCTTGGATGCCGCCGTCACCCGCTTCAATATGTTCAGCCGAATGCGCACCGAATTGGCCACCACAAAACGTGCCCTAGAGGAGCGCAAAATCGTGGATCGCGCAAAGGGGATGATCATGAAGGCGCGCGGTGTGGATGAGGACGAAGCCTACGCTTTGTTGCGCAAGACGGCGATGGATCAAGGCAAGCGCGTGGCGGATGTTGCGCAATCTTTGGTGACTGCGGCGGGGTTGTTGTCATGAGGGGGGCGGTTTTGAGCGTGGCGTTCATGCCGCTGGTGGATGCTGCCCCTTTTGTTGTCGCGCAGGAAATGGGATTTGCTGCGGAAGAGGGCATCACGCTGGATTTGGTGCGCGCGCCAAGCTGGTCTTCGGTGCGCGATATGTTGGCTTTTGGCCGGGTTGAGGCGGCGCATATGTTGTCGCCCGTGCCTGTCGCAACGGCCTTGGGGCTTGGGGGCGGGGGCACCCAGTTTGAAGCCTTGTCCGTGACCTCGGTGAATGGCAATGTGATTGGGGTGACGGCGGCCCTTGCCAAAAAAATGCGTGCGGCGGGCTACGGGTTTGATTTCGCGGATGCGCGCGCGGCGGGCGAAGCGTTGATCGCCGCCTCAGAGGAAAAACTTCGGATCGGCGTGCCGTTTCCGTTTTCGATGCACGCTGAGCTTTTGTATTACTGGTTGTCCTCGCTTGGGCTTCCCGCGCCGCAAGGCGTGACAATCCGCACAGTGCCGCCCCCCTTGATGGCTGACGCAATTGACGCGGGGGAGATCGACGCTTTTTGCGTGGGCGAGCCTTGGGGGTCGATCGCAGTGGAGAACGGTGTCGGCTCATTGCTTTTGCCGGGGCGGGCGATTTGGTCCTTTGCGCCGGAAAAAGTGCTGGCTGTGCGCCGAGACTGGGCCGCGAGCGAGCCAGATTTATCAGCCCGATTGATCCGGGCGTTGTGGCGCGCGGGGCGCTGGTTGGCGGATCCTGCCTCACGCGTTCTGGCGGCCGAGCTGATGTCGCACAAGGATTACCTCGATCTCAGCCCGGAAATTATTGACCGGGCGTTGTCGGGGCATTTCGTCATAGCACCTTCGGGCGATCACCGCACGGTTGAGGGGTTTAGTGAATATCATGCGGGGGCGGCTGGGTTTCCTTGGCGTTCGCAAGCGCAGTGGATCGCCTGTCAACTGGCGGCGCGCACCGGGCTTGATCGCGCGGACGCGGCGCATAAGGCCGCCGATGTCTTTCGCCCAGATCTCTACCGCGCGGCGCTTGAGGGAATCGGTGCGCCCTTGCCGGGGGCGTCCTCCAAGATTGAGGGGCATTTTGAGCATGAAGAAGCTGTGGCGTCCCATGATGGACGACTCATCTTGGCGGCAAATGCGTTCTTCGATGGCCGCTTTTTTGACCCAAACACCCCTGAACGCTAAGAAAACCTGCACAATTTTTGTGCATTTGCTGCATCGCAGCAAAAACGCCCCCATGTTTCGTTGAACGGGAGAGCCGGGAGGCGCATAGATAGGGCGTAGCTTGGCAATGGCGCCCAGTTATGACCACCCAACACTTTGGGAAAGATGAGCAAAGCCGCTCGTATCCGCGTGTTTTTATGCGCGGAACGTGAGCGGCTTTTTTTGCGTTTCGACTCGACCTCCTCCTGAGTTGGACCGCTTTGCAACGGGGAATTGAAGATGAAAAAACTTTTGACTGCCTTGATCGCGACAACCGCGCTCACCGCACCGGCGATGGCCGAAATGTTGGAGCTTGAAAAGGATGAGCTGACCTTTGGCTTTATCAAGCTGACCGATATGGCGCCGCTGGCAGTGGCTTATGAGCAGGGCTTTTTTGACGACGAAGGGCTGTTTGTGACGCTGGAAGCGCAAGCGAACTGGAAGGTTCTGCTGGATGGTGTGATTTCTGGCACTCTCGATGGCGCGCATATGCTCGCCGGGCAGCCTTTGGCCGCGACAATCGGGTACGGGACAGAGGCCCATATCGTTACACCGTTCTCGATGGACCTGAACGGCAACGCGATCACTGTGTCCAACGAAGTTTGGGATTTGATGAAGCCGAACCTGCCGATGGATGGCGACAAGGTTGCGCACCCGATTTCCGCAGAACACCTCAAACCTGTGATCGAGAAATTCAACGCGGACGGCAAGCCGTTCAACATGGGTATGGTGTTCCCGGTTTCCACACATAATTACGAGCTGCGTTACTGGCTGGCGGCGGGCGGGATCAATCCCGGCTTTTACAGCCCGGATGATGTCACCGGCCAATCCGGCGCTGAGGTCTTCCTGTCCGTGACGCCCCCACCGCAAATGCCAGCGACCCTCGAAGCGGGCACGATTTCTGGCTACTGCGTAGGTGAGCCATGGAACCAACAAGCCGTTTTCAAAGGCATTGGCGTGCCGGTGATCACCGATTACGAACTTTGGAAAAACAACCCAGAGAAGGTGTTTGGCATCAATGCATCCTTCGCTGAAGAATATCCAAACACCACGCTGGCTGTGACCAAAGCCTTGATCCGCGCGGCGATGTGGCTTGATGAAAACAACAATGAAAACCGTCCCGAAGCCGTCGAAATCCTGTCGCGTCCCGAATACGTGGGTGCAGATTACGAGGTGATCGCCAACTCCATGACAGGGACGTTTGAATACGAAAAAGGCGATGCCCGAGAGGTGCCCGATTTCAACGTGTTCTTCCGCTATAACGCCACATACCCCTATTACTCGGACGCCGTGTGGTACCTCACACAAATGCGTCGTTGGGGCCAAATCGCTGAAGCCAAGCCTGATAGCTGGTACGATGAAGTGGCGAAATCTGTCTATAAACCAGACATTTACATGCAAGCCGCGGCCATGCTGATCGAAGAAGGTCACGCCACTGCTGACATGTTCCCGCCTGCGGATGAGGACGGATACAAAGACCCAACGCCAGCGACAGATGTGATTGATGGCATCGGTTTTGATGGCATGACCCCCAACGCCTACCTTGAAAGCCTGCCAATCGGCTTGAAAGGCGAGCAAATCGTCGAAGGCGGCGAAGTGAAGGGCTAAGGCCCGTCGCCCCTCGCCGCGATTTGGCGGGGGGCACATCTATTTAGGAGAGACCCCAAAATGACAACCGTTGACCCGGAATTTGCCGCCGATGCAGCCAAGGAAGCCCGCAAGGCGCGCCTGTTTACCCGCATCAATAAGGCGGATACCTACTTTAGAGTTTTGGGGTTTGCATGGATCACCCCGATCCTTAAGGCCATCGCCGGAGACAATCCGCGCGCCCAGATGAAGGACATCTGGACCTTGCTTGGGGTGCCCGTCTTGGCGATTGTCGGCTTTTTGCTGCTCTGGGGTGCGCTCGCGCCCAAGGTCCAAACCTCGCTTGGTGCGATCCCGGGTCCGGCGGCTGTTTGGTCTGAAATGGTCAGCCTTCACAAGGACGCCCAAGCCAAAGCTGCAAAAGAAGAAACCCACTATGAGCGCGTTGAAAAACGCAATGCCCGCCTGATTGAGCAGGGAAAAGCGGATCAGGTGAAGGACATTCCTTACACAGGCGCGCCAACGTATTATCAACAAATCTGGACGTCGATCAAAACCGTGTTCTTTGGTTTTGTGATTGGCTCCGCGATTGCCATTCCGATCGGGATTTTGGCCGGCCTTAGCCCGACAGCGAACGCGGCTGTGAACCCGATCATTCAAATTTTCAAACCCGTTTCCCCGCTCGCATGGTTGCCGATTGTGACGATGATCGTCTCGGCATTGGCGGCGCAGGGCACCGATGGTTTGTTCCCCAAGAGCTTCATTATTTCCGCCATTACCGTGACGCTTTGTTCGCTTTGGCCCACTTTGATCAACACATCCCTTGGGGTTGCCTCGATCGACAAAGACCTTGTGTCGGTCTCTAAGGTTCTGAAAATGAACACATATACGAAGATTATCAAACTCGTGTTGCCCTCCGCATTGCCGTTGATCTTCACCGGGCTGCGCCTGTCGCTTGGTGTGGGCTGGATGGTGCTGATCGCTGCGGAAATGCTGGCGCAAAACCCCGGTCTTGGGAAGTTCGTCTGGGATGAATTCCAAAACGGCTCGTCGCAATCTCTCGCGCGGATCATGGTTGCTGTCTTCACCATCGGGATTATCGGCTTCTTGCTCGACCGGGTGATGTTCACGCTGCAATCGCTCTTTACCTTCTCGAACAACCGGTGATCGACATGGGTATTCTTAGCTTCAAAAATGTTTCGAAATCTTTCGGCCAAGGCACCCACGCGGCGCATGTGCTCAAGGACATCAACCTAGAGGTGGAAGAGGGCGAATTTCTGGTGTTGCTCGGGTTTTCCGGCTCCGGCAAAACCACCCTCATCAACCTGCTCGCCGGGCTGGAAAAGCCAACCAAAGGCGAGGTGTTGTTCAAGGGCGCGCCCATCGAAGGCCCCGGCCCAGAACGCGGGGTGATCTTTCAGAGCTATTCCTTGATGCCTTGGCTGACAGTGCAAGGGAATGTGATCCTGGCGTTGGAAACTGTCTTTCCAAAGATGCCAAAGGCGGAGCGCGAAGAAAAAGCGGCGCATTACATCAAAATGGTGGGCCTGAGCCATGCAACGACGCGCCGTCCGGCGGAATTGTCGGGCGGGATGCGCCAACGGGTGAACGTGGCGCGCGCACTGGCGATGAACCCTGAGGTGCTGTTGCTGGACGAACCATTGTCGGCATTGGATGCGTTGACGCGCGCCAACCTTGGCGATGAAATCGAGCAAATCTGGACCACTGACAAGAAGACCTGTGTTCTCATCACCAACGATGTGGATGAGGCGATTTTGCTGGCGGATCGCATTATTGCGCTGAACCCAGATGGGACGCTTGGTGAGGAGTTCAAAGTCGAATTGGACCGCCCGCGGGATCGGTCTGCGATGAACACAGATGATACGTTCAAAGCGTTGCGCGCCAAGGTGACGACCTATTTGATGGATGTTGGGCTTGAGGCAAAAACGGAAGGTTCGCGCGAGTTGCCAGCCGTTACCCCGATCCACGGTGTCGCGTCTGATGTGCCCTCCGCCGTGCTTGAGGCGAGCGGATCGAGCCGGATTGACCGCTTTCTAGATTTCTCCCAAATCCACAAAATCTACCCAACTCCGAAAGGCCCGCTGACGGTCGTTGAGAATTTCGACCTCAAGGTTGATAAAGGGGAGTTCATCTCGATCATTGGTCACTCTGGCTGTGGGAAATCCACGGTTCTGACAATGGCTGCCGGTCTGAACCCGATCTCTAAAGGTGTGATCAACCTCGATGGGAAAGGCGTTTATGGCGCCGACCCGGAACGCGCTGTTGTGTTCCAATCGCCAAACCTCTTTCCTTGGCTCACGGCGAAGGAAAACGTGTCGATTGGCGTGGACAAAGTGTATCCGCGTGCTTCGCGCCAAGAACGTCAGGACATTGTTGAGTATTACCTCGAACGTGTCGGGCTTGGCGATTCCATGGACAAAGCGGCCGTGGATATGTCCAACGGCATGAAACAACGTGTCGGGATTGCGCGCGCTTTTGCGCTCAGCCCGAAGTTGCTGCTGCTGGATGAGCCTTTCGGGATGCTCGACAGCCTCACACGTTGGGAGCTTCAAGAGGTGTTGATGGAGGTTTGGAGCCGGACCAAAGTCACGGCGATTTGTGTCACCCATGACGTTGATGAGGCGATTTTGCTCTCGGATCGTGTGGTGATGATGACCAACGGACCGCAAGCCACAATTGGCAAAATCACGGAGGTTGATCTGCCGCGCCCGCGCACCCGTAAGGCATTGCTTGAGCACCCAGACTATTACACCTACCGCCAAGAGGTTCTTGATTTCCTTGAGGAATATGAACATGGCGCGACCCCGAAATCCAAAACACCGGCGCCCAAAGCCGTTGCCGCGGAGTAAAGGACATGGACGCCCAGACCATCGCTTTGGTGCAAGATAGCTTCGCAAAAGTCGAGCCGATTGCCTCGGAGGCCGCTGCCATTTTCTATGCGGATCTCTTTGCCTCAGCGCCACAAGTGCGGCCGTTGTTTGGCGAGCGCATGGATGAGCAGGGCATGAAGTTGATGGCCACGCTTGGCGTTGTTGTGAACGCTTTGAATGAGTTGGAGACTGTCATTCCAGCAGCAGAGGCGTTGGCGCTGCGTCATGTCGAATACGGGGTCGAAGCTGAACATTACGACGCTGTCGGGGCGTCTCTTATTCGCACGTTAAAACAAGGGCTGGGCAGTGAATTCACGCCTGCCGTTAAGTCCGCCTGGATCGAAACCTACGGCCTTGTGGCCAAGGTGATGATCGAAGCGGCATATGGAAAGGATGCCAAGTAATGGCTGATAAACTCGTCGTTATCGGAGCCGGGATGGCCTCTGGTCGGTTGCTGGAACATCTGTTTGATACAGATCCCGGCGCCTATGATGTCACAGTGTTCAACGCTGAGCCTCGCGGAAACTATAACCGTCTGATGCTTTCGCCGGTTTTGTCTGGTGAAAAGACATATGCCGAAATCGTCACCCATGACGATCAATGGTATGACGACAACAACGTGACCTGCCGCTTTGGCGAAAAGGTCGTGTCGATTGATACCGCCAGAAAAGTTGTTGTTGGGGAAAACGGCGAAGTCGCCTATGACAAACTGGTGTTCGGCACAGGGTCCAACCCTTTCATGATCCCGATGCCGGGCCATGACCTCAAAGGTGTGATCCCGTACCGCGACCTTGAAGACACCGAAAAAATGATGGGTCTTGGCGACAAGCCCGGCGCGCGCGCAGTTGTGATCGGTGGCGGTTTGCTCGGGCTTGAGGCGGCCGCTGGTATGGCGGCGCGCGGCGTTGACGTGACCGTAGTGCATATCATGGGCCACCTGATGGAGCGTCAGCTCGACGAGGCAGCCGGATATTTGCTGCGTAAGTCCCTGATGGACAAAGGGATCAAAGTCCTGACCCAAGCCAACTCGAAAGAAATCGTCGATGATGGCACCGGGCATGTGCGCGCCTTGATGCTGGATGATGGCACCGAATTGCCCTGTGATTTGCTGGTCATGGCGGTGGGTATTCGCCCCAATATCAAGCTGGCCGCTGACAATGGCATCGCCTGTGGCAAGGGCATTCATGTGGACGATCAGATGGCAACATCGGTCCCTGATGTCTATGCGCTTGGCGAATGTGTGGAGCACAACGGTGCGATCTTTGGCCTTGTTGCCCCATTGTATGACCAAGCCAAAGTGCTCGCCAAAACCTTGCTCGGTGAGGAGGCGACCTTTGTAAACAAAGAAGTCTCCACCAAGCTCAAAGTCACGGGCTGTGATTTGTTCTCGGCGGGGGATTTTGCCGAAGGCGATACGCGCGAAGACATCGTGTTTCGCGATCCCGCGCGCGGTGTGTACAAACGGCTGGTGCTGGAAGGCGGCAAGATCGTTGGTGCTGTTATGTATGGCGACACGGCGGATGGGGCTTGGTTTTACAGCCACATCAAAGACAAAACAGACGTCGAGGAAATGCGCGATACACTGATTTTTGGCCCAGCCTATCAGGGGGGCGGCTCCTCGGACCCGCTCGCGGCCGTTGCAGCCTTACCGGATGATGCAGAAATCTGTGGGTGCAACGGCATTTGTAAAGGCACAATCGTAGAGGCGATCCAGAATGGCGCCACTGATCTGGGCGCCGTGCGGGCGACCACCAAAGCCTCCAATTCTTGCGGAACCTGCACGGGATTGGTGGAACAGGTTATGGCGCTTACGCTTGGCGATGAGTTCGAAAGTGGCTCATCCGCGGTCTGTGGCTGCACTGAGCTGAGCCACGAAGACCTGCGCCGCTTGATCAAGGCACAAGAGCTGAAATCCCAGCCCGCCGTCTGGCAGGAATTGGGCTGGACCACGCCAAATGGTTGCCATGTGTGTCGCCCGGCTGTGAACTACTACCTCTTGTCGGATTGGCCCCTCGAATACCAAGACGATCCGCAATCGCGCTTTGTGAACGAGCGCAACCACGCCAACATCCAAAAAGACGGCACCTATAGTGTTGTCCCGCGTATGTGGGGCGGGATCACCACGCCCGACGAGCTGCGCGCCATCGCCAATGCCGCCGACAAATACAACGTGCCCACGGTCAAGGTCACGGGGGGGCAACGCATCGACCTTTTGGGCGTTCGCAAAGAAGACCTGCCGGATATTTGGTCCGATTTGAACGAGGCCGGGATGGTCTCGGGGCACGCCTATTCCAAAGGTTTGCGGACAGTGAAAACCTGTGTTGGCACGGATCATTGCCGCTTTGGCACCCAAGACAGTACAGGGCTTGGGATCAAAATTGAGAAGCACATGTGGGGGTCTTGGTCGCCGCATAAACTCAAACTTGGGGTCACGGGCTGTCCGCGCAACTGCGCTGAAGCCACCTGCAAGGACATCGGCGTTGTTTGTGTCGATTCTGGCTACGAGATTTCCATCGGCGGGGCCGCCGGGATGGAAGTGAAAGAAACCCAATTCCTCGTCAAAGTTGCGACCGAAGACGAAGTCATGGAATGGATTTCGGCGGTGACACAGCTTTACCGTGAAGGCGGGAAGTACCTCGATCGCTTGTTCAAATGGCTCGACAAAGTGGGGCTGGAATGGGTGCAGGATCACCTCGCTGTGGACGAAATCCGCAAGGCCGCCGCTGACCGTTTTGAGCTGTCACAGTCGGTGTATCGCAAAGACCCTTGGGCCGTGGAAGCCGCCAAAAAGGCGCGCTATGCACCGCTCGCAGATATCACATTGGAGGCGGCAGAATGAGCTGGATCGACGTAGGCCATATTGACGATATTCCTGTGCGCGGCGCGCGGTTGGTGAAAACCCCTGCCGGATGTGTGGCGGTGTTTCGCACAGCGGATGATGAGGTGTTCGCGGCCTCTGACACATGCCCGCACAAACAAGGGCCGCTGTCGGAGGGCATCGTGCATGATAAAAAGGTGACATGCCCGCTGCACAACTGGGTCTTTGACTTGGAAACCGGTGATGCGCAAGGCCCGGACGAGGGGCATATCGAGACCTATCCTCTCAAACTTGAGGATGGTCGGCTGCTCTTGGATGCATCGCGTTTGGCCGCGCGGAGTGCCGCATAATGAAAGACATCGCCGCGAAACCCGTACGGTCCACCTGTCCCTATTGTGGGGTGGGTTGTGGTGTTCTGCTGACCCCAGATGGGGCAGGCGGGCTTGAGGTGCGCGGCGATGAAGACCATCCGGCGAACAAAGGCCGGCTATGTTCCAAAGGGTCTGCCTTGGGCGAAACGCTGGGTCTTGGTGGGCGATTGCTGGCTCCCATGGTGGGCGGCGCGCAAACGGATTGGGACAGCGCGTTGGACCTCGTGGCAGAGAAATTCAAAGCGACCATTGCCGCGCATGGCCCTGATAGTGTTGCGCTTTACGTGTCTGGTCAGCTTTTGACCGAAGATTATTATGTGGCCAACAAACTTACCAAAGGCTTCTTTGGGACGGCCAATATCGACACCAATTCTCGTCTGTGCATGGCGTCTTCGGTTGCGGGGCACAAGCGGGCGTTTGGCACCGACACCGTGCCTGGCACCTATGAGGACTTGGACGAGGCGGATGTGATCGTGCTGACAGGCTCGAACCTCGCGTGGTGCCATCCGGTACTGTATCAACGTATCCTTGCGGCCCAAAAGACGCGCGGTACCAAGATTGTCGTGATTGATCCGCGCCGCACAGCGTCTTGTGATGGGGCAGAGCTGCATTTGGCGATTGCGCCGGGGGCGGATGTGGCGCTGTTCAACGGGCTTTTGGCGGAAATTGATCGCCGTGGCTTGGTGGATGAGGATTTCACAACCCATGTGGACGGGGTGGCGGATGCGCTCAAAAGCGCCCATGCGGCGGATCTGTCCATCACCGGGTTGGACCCCGCTGAACTGGCGGCATTTTATGATTTGTGGTGTGAAACCGAGAAAGTCGTAACGATCTATTCCCAAGGGGTAAACCAATCGAGCGCGGGGGCCGATAAGGTCAATGCGATCTTGAATTGCCACTTGGCAACCGGGCGGATCGGGAAGCCTGGTTTGGGGCCGTTTTCCGTCACCGGGCAGCCCAACGCGATGGGGGGGCGTGAGGTTGGCGGATTGGCGAACATGCTCGCCTGCCATCTGGATTTGGAAGATGCGGAACACCGGGCTGTCGTGTCTGATTTCTGGGGGGGGGCGGATGTCCCCAGCGCGCCGGGCAAAAAGGCGGTCGACATGTTCCAAGCTGTCGGGCGCGGCGAGATTAAGGCGATTTGGATCATCCACACAAACCCAGCCGTGTCGATGCCAGACGCCGATCAGGTGGTCGCCGCCCTCAAAGGTTGCGACTTTGTTGTGGTGTCGGATGTCACGGGCCAAACCGACACCGCGCGACTTGCGGACGTGTTGCTGCCCGCTGCCGCTTGGGCGGAAAAATCCGGCACCGTGACCAATTCAGATCGCACAATGAGCCGCCAACGCGCCGTGTTGGACGCGCCAGGCGAGGTTCGCGCGGATTGGGACATTATGGCGGATGTGGCGCGGCGCATGGGCTGGCAGGCCGCGTTTGACTACGAAACACCTGCTGAGATTTTCCGCGAATACGCCGCTCTCTCCGGGCTTGCTGGTGGGCTTGGGCGCGACTTTGATATCTCAGCGCTCGCGGCGCTTTCTGACGCGGATTATGATGCGCTTGAGCCGACGCGCTGGCCCATGAGCGCGGCGCGAAAAGGCGGCCGGTTCTTCGCGGATGGGCAGTTTTTTACCCCAAACGGGCGTGCCAAAATGCTGGCGGTTGAGCACCGCGCGCCGCTGTCAAAACGGCGCTCAGATCGTCCATTCCGCTTCAATACAGGGCGCTTGCGAGACCAATGGCACACCATGACGCGCACCGCCTTGTCGCCGCGTCTCTCGGCGCATCTGCCCGAACCATTCCTCGAAATCCACCCCGATGATGCGGAGCGCCTTGGCATCAAACCCGCCGATCTGGTGCGCGTTACTTCCGATCACGGATCATCCATTTTGCGCGCGCTGATCACGACGAATGTGCGCCCCGGGGATGTCTTCGCGCCGATGCACTGGACCGGGGAAACCGCGCCCTGCGCCCGGATTGATGCGCTGGTGGCCCCGGAGGTGGACCCGGTATCCGGCCAGCCCGAAAGCAAGGCTTCCGTTGTTGATGTGCGCCCGTTTGAGGCGGCGTGGTACGGCTTTGCGGTTGCGGCCAATGAGGTCGCGCCAACCAGCGATTACTGGGCGCGCGCCCGCACGCCCTCAGGCTGGCGTCTTGAGCTGGCGGGGGCACAGGCCCCATCCGACTGGCAGGCCTATGCGCAGGCGTTGTTTGGCCTCACTGAGGCGGAGGTGCAAACCGTTTCGGACCCAAGTTCGGGCACACACCGCTTTGCGTTTTTTGAAAATGGCGTGCTGATTGGTGCCTTGTTTGTGTCGCGCACACCAACCGCCGTCATGCGGGATTATCTCGCCGGATTGCCCGGCACCGCGGGGGAGGGCGCCCTCACCGGGCGCGCGCCGGTCGGCATGCCAGATCCCGGCCCCATTGTCTGTTCGTGCTTCGGCGTCGGGGTGAACACAATCGTCACCGCGATCGAAACCCAAGGGTTAATGAGCGTCGAAGCCGTCGGTGACGCTTTGCAAGCCGGCACCAACTGCGGATCATGCCGCGCAGAAATCGGAACACTCTTGCAGCGCACAACGGTCAAAACCGCAGCCGAGTAAGCCACCGCGTTGAGCTGAAATTCAGAAGAACGCACGGATACCTTACGCCAAGCGGCTACTGAAAGCGGCATTGATACCGACGCCGACCGCTTGATTGTGGGCATACCCGAAAGCTGTTTCTGAAATCCCAAGGGTCAAATTGGGAACCCCTGACCTTCGTTGAAGCGATGCTTGGGGAGCCTTTTTTCGTCGCGATTGTCGTGTATGTGTGAATTTTGACCGAAAGATTTACTGGAATTTTAATCGTGAACATACTCTCACTTCTTACAGCTTTTGGCCTTGGTTCAGTCCTAACGGCTCTTATCCAGTCATGGCTTGCGCAACGGTCAAAACAAGACGACCGACGCTTTCGTGAAAAGCAGGCTGCCTACATCGGTTTGCTTGAAGCCCTTCATCGCGCCGCTGTTGAAGGCACCGTCGAAGCCGCCAAGAACTTCGCCCTTTGGCAAATGCGATGCAAATTGGTTGCGCCCGAAGTTGTTCGTAAGTCGATTGAACGATTTGTTGAAACCAAGGAAGACCAAGAAGTCCGAGCGAAGACACATGAAGGGCTGAAAGCTGCATTCCGTGCTGATCTGGGCATCGAGAAGTGAGCGTCACTCAAAATAGACGGATCACGAATGCGTGACAGAACCTATGTGGGCACCCTGAAACCATCGCGCAAAAACTGTCATTAGATCGGCAATAGGATTCCCCAACCGGGAATTTATTTATTGATTTTGATGATGTGTGGCGGAGACGAAGGGATTCGAACCCTCGAGACCCTTCCGGGCCTACTCCCTTAGCAGGGGAGCGCCTTCGACCACTCGGCCACGTCTCCGCCGCCGTGTTTATGGGCGGGGGGCGGGCAAGACAAGGGTAAATTGTGATATTGTGGTGGGGGCGTTTCGGGTTTCGCGTGGCGCGGGGCGATCTCGCATTGTTTCGGGGTTTCTTGGGGAAATATCGGCGCATACAAGCGGTTGTTTTCTCACGCGATACAGATGTATCTATATGCGCTACAGAATATCCGACCGCCGGGTCGATTCTGCTTGATCCGCTTGGCGACTTGTGGCGAACTGCGGTTTCTGGCCGCTTGCTGAACGCGGATCTCGGTCCAAAATGTAATTGGAGATCCTGTCAAAAGGCACGCTCTTAATGGCTTGCGTGAATTGGTTATGTCTAATACCTAATTGCGCGATGCTCGGGTGAAAATCAGAAGATTCGTCTGTGGAGGCAGGTTGAGTTGAAGATTTGAGTGGCATTATTTGGCATAAGTGGCATTATAATGCTACATGCAGGTCTGATAGGGAGGAAACATCATGACCAATCGTAGAACCATTCTCGGCTTTGCTGCCGGTGTTGCCATGGCTGCGCTCAGCGCGGGCGGGGCTTTCGCACAAGACGTTACCCTTAAAATGCATCAGTTTTTGCCAGCCCAAGCCAACGTCCCAAAACTCGTTTTGGATGTTTGGGCGGATAAGGTCGAAGCTGATTCTAACGGCGAGATCAAAGTGGAGCGTTATGCGTCGATGGCGCTGGGCGGGAAGCCGCCAGAGCTGATGGATCAGGCGATCGACGGAATCGCCGACATCGTTTGGACAGTTGTGGGCTATACGCCGGGCCGCTACCCAACAACTGAAGTTTTCGAATTGCCCTTCATGGTGTCTGACGCGCGCGCCGCGTCCTACGCCTATTGGAAGATGTTCGAAAACCACATGGCAGACGGCGAATTCGCGGATCTCAAAATTCTAGGCACATGGGTTCATGGCCCGGGCATGTTCCACACAAACAAGCCTGTGACCGTCCCTTCGGACTTGGAAGGGATGAAGATTCGCGGTGGCTCTGTGCTGGTGAACGAATTGCTTGAACGCGTTGGCGCCACGCCGGTTGGCATGCCTGTGCCTGCGGTTTCCGAAGCGCTTTCTAAGGGTGTGATCGACGGGACCACAATTCCTTGGGAAGTGACAGCTTCGCTGAAAGTGCCTGAGCTTGTGAGCAATCACACCGAGTTCGACGGCCCTGCGCTTTACAATTTGACCTTTGTTTTGGCGATGAACAAAGACAAATATGACTCGCTTACAGATGCGCAAAAAGCTGTGATTGATGCCAATTCCGGTCTTGAGTTCTCCGTCTTCGCGGGTGGCACGCAAGCGGATGCCGATGGTCCGGCGCGGGACATTGCTGTTGATCTTGGCAACAACATCATCACAGTGTCTGAAGAGGATGCCAAAGCTTGGGGCGCCATTGTTGAGCCGATCTATGGCGACTGGACCGCGAAAATGGACGCTGACGGCCGCGATGGTCAGGCGCTCATCGACGAAGCCAAAGCGTTGATGGCCGAATACGAAGCCAACAACTAAACCTATCGCAATGGCCGCAGCAGAGATTTGTTGCGGCCATTTGCAACCGTGGCATCAAGGCGCGATTGAACGCGAAAAAACGGGGTGGAGAAATGCATCAAGCCATTGTGAGCACGTCCAGATGGCTGGCGATTGCCGGCGGGGTCGTGTTGAGTGTCCTGATATTGATTGTGGTGATCTCTATCTTGGGGCGTGAACTCAACAGCACGCTGCATGGGGATTTTTTCCAAAACAATATGCAAGGGTTTGCAGATTGGGTCTTGGCGCTGAAGATGCCCGGATTTTGGGGCAAAAACGGTATCGAAATCGGTCCGTTTAACGGGGATTACGAGCTGGTTGAGGCCGGGATCGCCTTCGCGATTTTCGCCTTTTTGCCCTATACGCAAGTGACCGGCGGCCATGCCACAGTGGACATCTTTACGTCGTGGTGGTCCGCGCGCGCACAGCGGATTTTGACAGCGGTTATCGACATTGTGTTCGCTGTGGTGCTGGTGATTATCGCTGTGCAATTGTTGAAGGGCACGATGGATAAATTCAGTCGCGGTCAAACAACTTATTTGCTGCAATTTCCAATCTGGTACGCCTATGCCTTTTCGATGGTCGGGGCGACGTTGGGGGCCCTTGTCGGCATCTATATGGCGGTCATTCGGGTGATTGAAGCGGCCACGGGCAAAACAATCGCAGATGGCGCGGCTGGGGGAGCAGAACATTGAGTAACATTGAAATCGGACTATGGTCGTTTCCGGCCCTCTTGGTCCTCATCTTTCTGCGCGTGCCAATTGGTCTTGCGATGTTTTTGGCCGGGTTTGTCGGGCTTGGGCTTGTCAATGATGGCTTTGCGATTGCGCTGGCGAAGTTGAAATCTGAGAGTTTCACGACGTTTTCCAGCTATTCCTTGTCGATTGTGCCGATGTTCCTCTTGATGGGGCATTTCGCGACCTTGGGCGGCATGAGCCAATCCTTGTTCAAAGCGGCGGAAGGCTGGCTTGGTCACCGCAAAGGCGGGGTTGCCATGGCGGCCATTGGCGCTTGCGCGGGGTTTGGTGCGATCTGTGGGTCGTCCTTGGCGACGGCCGCGACGATGGGGCGGGTGGCTTTGCCTGAATTGCGCAAATATGGCTATTCGGGGGGCTTCTCCACGGCGACTTTGGCGGCTGGCGGCACTTTGGGCATTCTGATCCCGCCGTCGGTTGTTCTTGTGATCTACGCGATCTTGGCGGAGCAAAACATTGCCAAACTGTTCTTGGCGGCGGTCATTCCGGGCATCTTGGCGGCGCTTGGCTATGTGCTGACGATTTCGATCTATGTGCGCCTCAACCCAGATAGTGCGGGCACCAAAGAGGCTGTGCCTTACCGCGAACGGTTCAAAGCGATGTTTGATGTTTGGCCTGTGCTTTTGGTGTTTGGCCTTGTGGTTGGTGGCATCTATGGCGGGCTGTTCACCCCGACCGAAGGCGCCGCTGTTGGTGCGCTTGGCACGGGCATTATCGCGCTCGCGAACGGCGGGTTGAACTGGCAATCCTTGCTTGGCAGCTTTAGCGCCACCGCGCGTTCGACTGCGATGATCTTTTTCATTGTGCTGGGGGCGGGGCTTTACAACGGGTTCTTGGCGGTGACGCAAGTGCCGCAAACCTCTGCGGATTGGGTGGTGAGCCAAGGCTTCCAGCCCTACACGGTGCTGATCATCATTTTGGTGTTCTATCTGTTGTTGGGCTGTCTGATGGATTCCCTGTCGATGATCTTGCTGACGATCCCGATTTTCTATCCGATCATTTCGGTGCTGGACTTTGGGCTTGTGGATTTCACAGCGCTCCAGCTGGCTGAGGCGCGGGACATTCTCGCCTTGGGAGCGCCGGAGGGGATTGCGCCGGACATGCTGGCCAACATCAAGGCGGCGGTGGCCGATGGCATCCAGCTCACACGCGAGCAATCGCGCGCGCTTGGGGTGACAATTTCTGAGTACAAAGCCAACGCGATGTCGGCGGAATATACGGCGATTTGGTTTGGGATTATCGTGCTGATCGTTGTTGAGGTTGGCTTGATCACACCGCCTGTCGGGATGATCCTGTTCATCATCAATGCGATGGATAAATCGACCCCCATCGTCGAGACCTATAAGGCTGTTGTGTACTTCATCACCTCGGATCTTTTGCGGGTTGTTTTGTTGATTGCCTTCCCGGCGATCACATTGTTCCTCTTGTACTAAACCAGCGACCCCCGGAGCGCTTGCTTCGGGGGTTTTTCTGTGACAATTGGGTATGAAGCATAACAGTTATTCCCGCGTGGTATTGCGCCGATGGGCTGAAGAATTGGAAGGGTGATATGAGCGACGATATTTTGAAAATTGATGTGTCTGAGGATGGCATCGCGACTTTGGTGATGAACCGGCCAGGCAAACGTAACGCGATGTGTGATGCGTTGTTGCATGCGATTGATGCGTTTTTCTCCAACCCGCCTTCTGAGGTCAAAGCCGTTGTTTTGACTGGGGTTGAGGGGCATTTTTGTTCGGGGCTTGATTTGGCGGAGCATGAGCAACGTGACGCGGAAGGCACCATGCGCCACTCGCGCGGCTGGCACGCGATTATGGACAAAATCCAGTTCGGGGGGCTGCCAGTTGTCAGCGCGATGTATGGCGCTGTGATCGGTGGCGGGCTTGAGCTTGCGGCGGCAACCCATGTGCGCATCGCTGAGCAATCGACAATTTTTCAACTGCCCGAAGGGATGCGCGGCATCTTTGTCGGCGGCGGCGCCTCTGTGCGCGTTGGCAAGATTCTCGGCGCGGATCGCATGACCGAAATGATGCTCACCGGGCGAAAATTTGGCGCAGAGGACGGCTTTACGCTTGGTCTTGCGCATTACGCTGTTGGGGAGGGCGAAGCGATGGAACTTGCGCAAAAACTGGCGCGCAAAATTGCAGGCAACGCCCCGCTTTCCAACTACGTGATGATCCAGGCCTTGGCGCGCATCGAGGATATGTCAAAGACCGATGGGCTGTTCACCGAAAGCCTCTGTGCGGCGCTGACGCAAACCAGCCCACACGCGATCGAGGGCCTCCAAGCCTTCCTGCAAAAACGCGACCCGAGCTTCAAGTAGCCATGCCGAACTCAGCAAAAAACAAAGTGGTGCGGATCAATGATGACGCGTTGCGCCAGTTTACGGGCTACTCCATGAAGCGCGCGTTCAATGCAATTCAATCGGATGTCACGCGCACGCTTGCCCCGTTTGGTTTGCGCATGATCACCTTTTCGGCGCTTGCGATGATCTCTGACAATGAAGGGTTGAGCCAAAGCCAGCTTGCGGCTGGGCTGGCGATTGAGCGGCCAAATCTGGTTGTGATCATTGATGAGCTTGAACGGCGTGATCTGATTTCGCGCGAACGGGTGCCGACGGATCGGCGCACCTATGCTTTGCAGCTCACACCGGAGGGCGTGGCGCTTTTGGCCACGGCAAGTGAGGCCCTTTTGGAGCATGAAGCGCGCATGATGCGCGAGGTTGCACCTGAGGATATGGCGAACATGCTGGCCGCACTTCGGCTCATTGAAAACGCGAACACAAAAGCTGAAACAGGGAGGACGGGTTGATGGCACAAGCGCAATACCGCCCGCATAAATCTGAGGTCGAAACCCGCGCGGACGGCGCGATTTTGTACCGCTCAAGTTATGAGTTGTCAGAGGTTGCGCAGACAACTGGCGACTGGTTGCACAAATGGGCCAAGGCAGCGCCAGACCGGGTGTTTGTCGCGGAACGGTTCGGGGCCGGGTGGCGAGAGGTCACCTACCGCGAAGCGCTTGAACAGGTGCGCGCGATTGGCGCAGCCCTCATGGCGCGTGGCTTAGGGCCGCAGACACCGATCATCATCATGTCGGGCAACAGCGTGGATCACGCTTTGCTGTCTTTGGCGGGGCAATATGTCGGCGTGCCGGTGGTGCCGGTGGCCGAACAATACGCGCTCATTCATGGCGCGCATGGCCGTCTGAAACACGCGATTGAGCTGACCAAGCCCAAAATGGCCTTTGTCGATGATGCTGACAAATACGCCGAAGCGCTTAAACTGCCAGAGGTGGCGGCGCTTGAGGTGGTGGCGTCGCGCGGCGCAACAGGCGACATCACTCCCTTTGATGCGCTCTTGCAGGGCGCTGCTGCCGCGGATGCCGACGCAGCGCATGCCAAAGTTGGCCCTGAGAGCGTTGTCAAAATCCTGCTCACTTCCGGGTCAACCTCCGCGCCAAAAGGCGTGCCGACAACCCACCGTATGATGTGCGTGAACCAAGCGCAGATCCTTGATGCGCTCCCGTTTCTCGCAGATCGCCCGCCCGTGGTGTGTGACTGGTTGCCATGGAACCATGTGTTTGGCGGCTCGCACAACCTCAACATCATTCTCGCCAATGGTGGCACGTTCTATATTGATGACGGCAAACCGGTGCCTGCCTTGATGCCGCGCACCATCGAAAACCTCTCGATGGTTTCGCCCACACTTTCCTTCAACGTGCCAGTCGGCTTTGCCGGACTCTTGGAGGCCCTCAAGAAAAGTGAAACGCTGCGCGAAACCTACTTCAAAGAACTGGACATGATCTTTTATGCCGGGGCATCGCTGCCGCAGGAGGTCTGGGTCGGCTTTGAAAGCATGGCCAAGGAGGTGCGCGGTATGGTCCCGTTGATGAACTCGTCTTGGGGTTTGACCGAAACCGCGCCAGCGACATTGATGGTACACGAGCCAACCCGGTCTTCTGGGATTGTGGGCGTGCCTTTGACGGGGGTCGAAATCAAGCTGTTGCCGGACGACGAAATGCGCTGCGAAGTGCGCGTGAAGGGGCCAAACCTGTTCACTGCCTACCTCGACAGCCCGGAAAAATCCGCTGAAGCTTTTGACGATGAAGGCTATTTCATCACCGGCGACGCTATGCGCTTTGTCGACAATGAGAACCCGGATTTGGGCCTGCGCTTTGATGGGCGCATCTCGGAGGATTTCAAACTCCTGACAGGGACATGGGTGCGCGCGGCGCAGCTGCGCCTTGATATGCTGGCGTGGCTTGGCCCGCTCGTACAAGACCTGGTGATCACGGGCGCCGACCGGGGCGAAATCGGGCTGATGATCTTCCCGAACATGGCCGAGCTGACGCGCGAAGGTTTTGCGCGTGATGCTGATCGTGGCGCGCTGACCGATCCCAAGTTGAAGTCGGAGATCAGCCGCAAACTGGCCGAACGGGCGCGCGACATTCAAGGCTCATCGACCAAGATTTCCCGCGCCATCGTCCTATCTGAGCCTGCCGATATGGGCGCGGGCGAGGTGACGGCCAAGGGCAATTTGAACTATCGCAAGGTGCTTGATGAGAGGAAAGACCTCCTTGAGCGCCTCTATGACAACGCTGATCCAGCAACGATTACATTCTAAGGAGCGAACACATGGTCGATCTTTCCAAAGTCCGCGCGATTGACATCCACACCCACGCCGAAGAGCCGTGCGGTTGCCACTCTGATGATGGCTATGATGAGTTGCAATCCACCATGGCGAGCTATTTTGGCGCGCCGTGGAAGCATCCGCCCACCATCGAGGAAACAGCTGCTCATTACCGCGAGCAAAACATCGCTGCTGTGATTTTCCCCGTCGATGCGGAGCGTGAAACGGGCTATCGGCGCTATAAGAACGAAGAAGTTGCGGCCCTGGCGGCGGAGAATGATGACGTGCTCATTCCGTTCGCCTCGATTGATCCGTGGAAGGGCAAAATGGGGGTGCGGGAATGTCGCCGTTTGATGCGCGACTTTGGCATCAAAGGGTTCAAGTTTCACCCGACGATGCAGGGGTTCTATCCGAATGATCGCATTGCCTACGATCTGTACCAAGCGATTGAGGATGAAGGCGGGATTGCCTTGTTTCACACCGGTCAAACCGGTGTTGGATCGGGGATGTCGGGCGGCAATGGAATGCGCCTGAAGTATTCCAACCCGATGTATATGGACGATGTCGCTGTGGACTTTCCCGACCTGAAAATCATCCTCGCGCACCCATCTTTCCCTTGGCAAGAAGAAGCGCTCGCCGTGGCGCAGCACAAGCCGAACGTCTATATCGACCTGTCCGGCTGGTCGCCCAAATATTTCCCGCCGCTCTTGGTGCGCTACGCGAACTCGATCCTCAAAAAGAAGGTTCTGTTTGGTTCGGACTGGCCCATGATCACGCCGGAAAGATGGCTGTCGGACTTTGAGAAAATCGACATCAAGGACCATTTGCGCGAAGACATCATCAAGGGCAACGCTGCGCGTTTGTTGGGTTTGGCGTAACACCCGATGACCCCTTTCAAAGCCCCCGTTGATGACATTTTGTTCACGCTCAACCACGTTGCTGAGGCGGGGCGATTAGAGGCGTATGATGCTGAGTTTGCCGGGGATATTGCCGGGCATTACGCCGCCTTCATTGAGGGGGTTATGGCCCCGCTCGATGCGCTCGGAGATCAGCAAGGCGCGCGGCTCTTTGAGGGTCGCGTTGTCCTGCCGGATGGCTTTGGGGCCGCGTATAAACAGCACGCAGAGGCGGGTTGGCCCGGCCTGACTGCGCCTGAAGCCTATGGCGGTCAGGGGCTTGGAGGGGTGTTTCAAGGGATCACATCGGAAATTTTTTCCGGCGCGAACCAGTCGTTGCAGATGGTCATGGGACTGGTGCCGGGCGCCATTCGCACACTGCTCGATTTCGGCACAGAGGCGCAAAAAGCGCAGATGATCCCGCCGCTTGCCGATGGGCGGTGGTTGGCGACCATGTGCTTGACCGAACCCGGTGCTGGGTCGGACCTTGCAGCCGTGCGAACGCGCGCCGAGCAGGTCGATGGCGCATGGCGGATCAGCGGCGAGAAAATCTTTATTTCTGGCGGTGATCAGGACATGTCCGAGGGGATTTTCCACCTCGTGTTGGCCCGGACTGGCGGGCTTGAGGAGGGGCTTCGCGGGCTGTCTTTGTTTGCCTGTTTGTCGGACAACCCGGACGGAACGCGCAATGATATCAAGGTTACGCGCATAGAAGAAAAGATGGGGCTTCACGCCTCACCAACGTGTCAGCTCGCCTTTGAAGGGGCGCGCGCTGAGCTGATTGGCGAGGTCGGCGCGGGGCTGAAGGGCATGTTCACAATGATGAATCACGCTCGAATAGACGTTTCGTTGCAAGGGGTTGCCCATGCGGCGCGCGCCTATCACATCGCCAGTACATATGCGAGCGAGCGGGTGCAGGGGCGCGGTGCAGACGGTCCAGTCACTCTTGATCAACACGGCGATGTGCGCCGGATGCTTGATGAAATCGACGCGCTGGCGATGGGCGCGCGCGCGATGAGCCATGTTGCGCTGGTTGCGCTTGAGGCCGGGGATGATCCGTGGCTCGTTGAGTTTTTGACTCCGGTGATCAAAGTGCACTGCACAGAGGCCGGGATGCGCGCCGCAGAAACCGGTATGCAAGTGCTTGGGGGCTACGGGTATCTGGGCGAATACCGGATCGAACAGACCTACCGGGACGCGCGGATTTCCGCGATCTACGAGGGGGCGAATGGGATCCACGCCATGGGCCTTGCGGGGCGGATGTTGCGGCTCAAAGATGGTGCCGCCTTTGATGCATTTGCTGGGTATATCGAAGGCGTTTTGAGCGTTGTTGAAAGCCCGGCGTTGTGCCGCGCCATGTCCGCCTGGAAAGTGGCGCGCAAGGCGCTGCTTAACGCAGAGGACATTGGCCCGGTTGCCATGCCGTTCATGCGGTTGACCGGGCGGGTGATGGAACAGGCGATGTGGGCGCTGATTGGCGCCAAAGCCCCGCTGCATGCAGATCCAAGCCGCCTGCAACGGGTCGCAGCCCTTGTGGCGCGCCAGGCTGCGCGCTGCGAAGCTGATTTGGCGGAAATTATCACTTAAATCCCGAATTTCGGAATGTGAAAGGGCCTCATCGGAGGACTTTTTTTGTGCCGGAGGATTTATGCAAAAAAATGCAACATTGCGTTTAGGTGATTGCGTGGCTGTGGTGAATGTGCATTATAAAGCATATCACGACTCAGCAAAACGAGGTAGCACATGTCCGGGGAAACTCTCTCAATCGAAGCTTTTGAGGCGCTCTTGTCCGGGATCGCGGCCCAGTTGGAAGGCATGCCGCTTGATGGGGATATGTCGGCGTTTCTGAACGCGGAGTACCCGGCAGAGGGCGCGGATTTCGCCCATCTCGGGGCGCTTTGCGCGGCGGGCGAGGCCCAAGGCTGGCTGATGAGCCGCGAACAGGGCGGTATCAAGTTTGGCCGCGCGATCAAGCCGGGGCAGGCGACTGGGCAATTCTCGGTCGATGTGGTGCGTATGCGCGACGTCAAAGGCCCGCATCACGTTCATCCCAAAGGGGAAATCGGCGCGGTCCTGCCAATTGAAGGGGTGCCGCAATTCGATGATTTTGCGCCGGGTTGGTACGTTTATGGCCCCGGATCCGCCCATAATCCCACAATCAGCGGCGGCGATGCTTACGTGATTTACCTTCTGCCGGAGGGGGCGATTGAATTTACCGGAGCCTAGGCTTCGGGCGCGAAACATGGGGTCAGGAGGAGGCCCCTACAGGGAGAGAATTGCATGGTCAATGAGAATGCGGCGGTCTACTTTTTGGATCGAAATGTGGAGGAAGGGCGTGGCGATCATGTCGCCTTTCGTGAGGCGGATGGCGACAAACGCAGCCTGACCTATGGCGCGCTTCAACGCGCTGCGGGACATTTTGCAGGGGCGCTTGAGCGCCACGGGGTGCGGCGCGAGGAACGGATTGCGATGATCCTGCGTGACCAGCTCGAATTTCCTGTGGTTTTCTGGGGCGCGCTGAAGATGGGAGCGATCCCGGTGCCGCTCAACACGCTTTTGTCGGGGCCTGTTTATGAGGCGATTTTGACCGACAGTCGCGCCTCCCTTCTCGTGGTGTCTCATGAGCTTTGGGAGACGGTAAAGCCTGCGCTGGATGGGAATAAATTCCTGCGTGCCGTTGTGGTGATTGGT
Organism: Maritimibacter sp.; assembly: GCA_050633625.1. Lineage (GTDB taxonomy): Bacteria > Pseudomonadota > Alphaproteobacteria > Rhodobacterales > Rhodobacteraceae > JBOEGW01. The sequence goes on from JBOEGW010000004.1 coordinate 359,465, forward strand.
GGCGAATGTCCAGAGGGCTGCGAAAGCTACACGGCGTTTGTTGAGGGCGCAAAGTGCCTTGAGACCGTTGAGGCGCAGGGGGATGAACTGGCGTTCTGGCTCTACTCATCCGGTTCCACCGGCACCCCGAAAGGCGTGCGTCATGTGCATCAATCGCTCAAGGCAACGGCTGACACTTTTGGACAGCAGATCATGGGGATATCTTCAAGCGACACAGTGTTTTCGGTCGCCAAAATGTTCTTCGCCTATGGGCTTGGAAACGCAATGAGTTTCCCGATGGCGGCGGGGGCCACGACCGTGATTTTTGCCGGTCGCCCAACCCCGGACGCGGTGTTCGAAATCATGAAAACGCAGCGCCCGACGATCTTTTGTGGCGTGCCGACGCTCTATGCCGCGCTTGTGGCCGAGCAGGAAAAGCGCGGCACAAAGCCAGACCATGCGATCCGTCTTTGTGCGTCGGCGGGCGAGGCATTGCCGCGCGACATTGGCGAGCGTTGGGAAGCGCTTTGGGGGGCGGAAATCATCGACGGGGTTGGCTCCACCGAGATGCTGCACATCTTCCTCTCCAATCGTCCGGGGGACGTTGTCTATGGCACATCGGGCAAGGCTGTGCCGGGGTTTGAGGTGCGCCTTGTGGATGAGCATGATGAGGATGTGGCCGAAGGCGAGGTGGGCGAGCTGCTCGTGCGCGGCCCTTCAGCGGCGGATGGGTATTGGAACCAGCGGCAAAAAAGCATGGCGACATTTCAAGGGCACTGGACTCGCACGGGCGACAAATATGAATGTAAGGATGGCCGCTATGTTTACTGCGGGCGCACGGATGACATGTTCAAAGTGTCCGGCATTTGGGTCAGCCCCTTTGAAGTTGAGCAAGCTTTGATCGAGCATCCTGGCGTTTTGGAGGCGGCTGTTGTGGCGCGGGCAGATGACGAAAACCTGGTAAAACCTGCTGCCTATATCGTGCTCAAAGAGGGCGTGGAGTCCAGTGTGGTGGGGGAGCTGAAGGATCTCGTGAAAGAGAAGATCGGCATGTGGAAATATCCGCGCTGGATTGATGTGGTGGACGAGCTTCCCAAGACCGCGACTGGCAAAATTCAACGGTTTAAACTGAGGGCGTGAGCATGATGGATTGGACAAGCAAGGGCCGGATGACAGCTGCGGGGAAGGGGCTTGAATACGCCTGTTTTGGCCCCGCGCCCGAGAAAGAGTCGCCCGTGATCGTCATGCTTCATGAGGGGTTGGGGTCAAGCGGGTTGTGGCGCGATGTGCCACAGAAGATTTCCGATGCCACTGGTCTGGGTGTGATCACCTATAGCCGGGCCGGATACGGGTTTTCGGACCCGGCAACATTGCCGCGCCCCTTGGACTATATGACGCGCGAAGCTGTGGATGTGTTGCCGGATGTGCTCAATGAAATCGGGGCGAAGCGGGTCATCTTGCTTGGCCACTCAGACGGCGCAACGATCGCTGCGGAATACGCGGGCCGGGTGTCTGATATGCGGGTGCGCGGGCTGATCTTGATCGCACCGCATTTCTTCACGGAACCGATGGGGCTGGCTGAAATTGCCGCCGCTAAGGTCGCGTTTGAAACCACGGATTTGCCGGCGAAAATGGCCAAGCATCACGCGGATGCGGAGGCAACTTTTCGTGGCTGGAACGAGGCGTGGCTTGCGCCCGGGTTTGTCGATTGGCATGTGGGTGAAGCGATTGATCATTGGCGTATTCCTTGTCTCGCACTCCAAGGGGCGCAGGACCAATACGGCACGCTGGCGCAAATTCGAGAGATCGAAAGCCGGGCCTATGTGCCCGTCGAAACCTGCATCATTGAAGGCGCGCGCCATGCGCCACACTTGGAAGCGCAAGACGAGACTTTGGCAGCAATTGCCGATTTTTGCGCGCGTCTTGTGCGGATCGAATCCGAGGTGGTGGTGCCCGCATGAACGCCGCGCCGCATATTCCCGGCCAGACCCCGCGCCCGGCGCATGGCAGTATCCGCCCCGGACTTCTGGAAGGGCTGGCGCTCTACCGGTCTGGGTTTTTCTGGGAAGCCCATGAAGCTTGGGAGCCGCTCTGGCTTGAGGCGACGCCGAATTCCCGTGATCGATCCTTCTTGCAGGGCATCATTCAACTGGCAAACGGGCGTCTGAAACTGCTGATGGGCAAGCCTCAGGCGGCGCAGCGCATCGCGGTTCTGGCAAGGGAGCATCTTGAACGCGCTGGAGGCGACAGGCTGCTGGATCAAGACCCGGTTTGGGCCATGACGGAGCTGACGCTGTTAGAATCAGGGATCAGGGAGAATTTGCATAATAATGCAGATTTCAGACCCAAACCCCGCACGTCCGTGGAAAAACTGGACTAACTTACTGAAATTACTCACATTAAAATAGTGCATTATAATGCATACATCCATTTACGAGGATAACTTGCAGCCTTATAGTGCCTTAACGCGAACAAGGAGAGACGCCGTGACCAAGGTGATCGATTTTCAAACTGACCCCTCCAAATACCGCCATTGGCGGGTGGAATATGACGGCCCCGTAGCGACAGTGTTTATGGACGTCGATGAAAACGGCGGGCTGTTTGACGGCTATCAGCTCAAACTCAACTCCTATGATTTGGGCGTTGATATTGAATTATCAGATGTAACACAGCGGATGCGGTTTGAGCATCCTGAGGTGAAGACCGTTGTGATGCGCTCTGGCAAGGACAATGTGTTTTGTGCCGGGGCCAATATCCGCATGCTTGGTGGCGCGCCGCACAGTCATAAGGTCAACTTTTGTAAGTTCACAAATGAGACCCGCAACACCTTTGAAGCCGCCGAAGACGACAGCGGTCAGAAATGGATCGCCGCCATCAAAGGGGCTTGCGCGGGCGGTGGGTATGAGCTGGCGCTGGCGTGTAATCACATCATGCTAACCGACGACAGCACCTCGAATGTGGCCCTGCCAGAAGTGCCTCTCCTGGCAGTTTTGCCGGGCACGGGTGGGCTGACGCGGGTGACGGACAAGCGCAAAGTGCGCCGGGATCGCGCCGATATTTTCTGCTCCATTGAGGAGGGCGTCAAAGGCAAACGTGCCGTGGATTGGCGGCTTGTTGACGAAACAGTCCCCAACTCGAAATTCGATGCCGTGGTGGCTGAACGCGCCGCCGAATTCGCGGCGAAATCCACCAAAGCGGACGTGGAAAAGGGCATCACTCTGACGCCGCTTAGTCGCAATTTTGATGAGGCGGGCGTGCACTATTCGCTCGTGGATGTGACAATCGACCGCGCGGCGGGCAAGGCGGATATCATGCTGTCTGGCCCTGACGCAGAGGCGCCAAGCACCATGGCAGAGGTGGAAGCGCTTGGCGCGGACTTCTACCTGCTCAAGCTGGCGCGTGAGTTGGATGACGCGGTCTTGCACATGCGCCTCAACGAGATGGAAATCGGCCTGTGGTCGATCCGCTCGCAAGGCGATCCAGAGGCCGTTTTGGCCCATGAAGCCCTGCTCAATGCGCATGCCGATCACTGGTTGGCGAATGAGATTTTGAAGTATTGGAAGCGCGTTCTCAAACGGGTTGATGTGACTTCGCGCTCGCTTGTGGCGCTGGTGGAGCACGGATCGTGTTTTGCGGGTGTTCTTGCTGAGCTTCTGTTTGCTGTGGATCGCAGCTACATGATGGAAGACGAATTCGAAGGTGACAATCGCCCGATTGCGACCATCACCTTGAGCGAGAGCAACTTCGGTCAATACCCAATGTCCAACGATATATCGCGCTTGGATACGCGCTTTCTGGGCACCCCAGAGGACGTGGACAGCCTGAAGGGCAAAATCGGAACGCCGCTTGAAGCTGCAGAGGCGGATGAGCTTGGGCTTGTCACTTATATTCTGGACGATATCGACTGGGAGGACGAGATCCGTATCTTCATGGAGGAGCGCGCCTCCTTTAGCCCCGATGCGATGACAGGCATGGAAGCGAACCTTCGATTTGCCGGGCCAGAAACCATGGAAACACGCATCTTTGGCCGCCTAACGGCTTGGCAAAACTGGATTTTCATCCGCCCGAACGCAACCGGACCAGACGGCGCTTTGCAGCGTTACGGCACGGGTGTGCGCGGCGACTACAACATGGAACGCGTTTAAGCGCGGCTTGGAGGAATACAATGATCGACCTCATTAACGTCAGCTATGATACTCAAATCCCCAACAACGTAGGTCTCTCGTCAGATCGTCGCGTGCTTAAGGCGTTGGAAAAATGGCACCCGGGCTACATCAACTGGTGGTCTGATTTGATCCCGGAGAAATTCCAGAAATCTGAGGTATACCTGCGCACCGCCGTGTCGGTTGACCCGAAAGGCTGGGCCAAGTTCGATTACGTGAATATGCCCGAATATCGCTGGGGAATTTTGCTCGCACCTGAGGTTGAGGGGCGCACAATTCCCTGCGGTGAGCATAAAGGCGAGCCTGCTTGGCAAGAGGTGCCGGGTGAATATCGCAACATGCTCAAACGCTTGATCGTGATCCAGGGCGACACCGAGCCAGCATCGGTCGAACAGCAGCGTTTCCTGGGCCTCACAGCGCCTTCATTGTATGACATGCGCAATCTGTTTCAGGTCAACGTCGAGGAAGGCCGCCACCTCTGGGCGATGGTGTACCTCTTGCAAAAGTACTTTGGTCGGGACGGTCGTGAGGAGGCCGATGACCTGTTGCGCCGCTCCTCCGGCTCCGAGGAAGCCCCCCGTATGTTGGGCGCGTTCAATGAGGAAACGCCAGATTGGTTGTCGTTCTTCATGTTCACCTATTTCACCGATCGCGATGGCAAAATGCAGCTCGAAAGCCTCGCACAATCCGGTTTCGATCCGCTGTCACGCACCTGCCGCTTCATGTTGACCGAGGAAGCACACCACATGTTTGTGGGTGAAACGGGCGTTGGCCGCGTTGTCGAGAAAACCTGTCAGGTGATGCGCGAAAATGGCATCGAAGACCCTTATGACATCGACAAAATCCGCTCATATGGCGTGATCGATCTGCCAACGATCCAGAAAAAGCTCAACCTGCACTATACTCTGTCGCTCGATCTTTTCGGCCAAGAGGTGTCCACCAACGCCGCCAACGCGTTCAACTCCGGCGTCAAAGGCCGCTATATGGAGCACCGGATTGATGACGATCACATGCTCAAGAACGACACCTATACGGTCTGGGACATGGAAGACGGAAAAGTCGTGCAAAAGGAAGTACCGGCTTTGACGGCGATCAACATGCGCCTGCGGGATGATTATACGCGCGATGCGTCAGGTGGTGTTGGCCGTTGGAACAAAATCATCGAAAAGGCCGGAGTGAGCTTTGAGCTGAAGTTGCCGCATGAGAGCTTTAATCGTCAAATCGGTGTCTTCGCGGGCCACAACTTCAACCCGGACGGCGTGCTTGTCTCCGGCGCTGAGTATGACAAAGGACAGCTGGAATGGCTGCCGACCCATGCGGATGGCGATTACATTTCGTCCCTCATGATCCCGGTCACGGAACCTGGCAAATACGCAAGCTGGATTGCCGCGCCCAAAGTGGGCATCGACAATAAGCCGGGCGATTTCGAATACGTCAAACTTCACATGGCGTAGGCGATCTGCGTTTGATCAAAGGCAGGGGGTGCGCCTCCTGCCAATCCCAAAGGAGTGACCCATGCAAGCCAAACGCATCGCCGGATATGCCCCGCAAACCGAGACCCTTGCGCGCGATGTGACGGCGCTCAAAGCGGGCTGTGTCGGGTGCTCAGATTGCAAGGGGCTGTGCCAAGAACTCATCGATGCGATGCTCGTACCGGGACTCGTTTTGAAAGGAAAAGACGCGTGAACAAGCCGCTCAAACAGCATCTCATTGATCCCGAAATTTGCATTCGCTGTTACACCTGTGAAATGACCTGCCCGGTTGAGGCGATCGTTCATAACGATGACAATGTGGTGGTGGACGCCGAGAAATGTAACTTCTGTATGGACTGTATTCCGGTCTGCCCAACCGGCTCTATTGATGAATGGCGTGTGGTGCAAACCCCTTATTCCCTTGATGAACAATACGCATGGGAAGACTTGCCAGCACAAGAAGAACTGTCTGACGCCGGGGAGGCGGATGGCGGGTTAGAGGCGCTTGACGATGCGATGGCGGCCCTGTTGGCTGAGGCGCATTCGGGCGCTGGCGGCAAGGCAAAAGCGCCAGCAACAGCGTCAAAACCAACGATCAACCTTTATAATCTGGGCAAACCCGCAACCGCCACGGTGCAGGGCAATTATCGCCTCACCGATGCCGCCTCAGACGCGGATGTGCGCCATATTATTCTTGATTTTGGCGGCCAGCCGATGCCGGTTTTGGAGGGTCAAAGCATCGGAATTTTGCCGCCGGGCGAAGATGCCAACGGCCAGCCACATTTGCCCCGGCTTTATTCAGTGTCCAGCCCCCGTGATGGCGAGCGCCCAAACTTTAACAACCTCTCTTTGACTGTGAAGCGAGAGGAAAACGGGCTTTGCTCAAACTATGTTTGTGATCTGAAGCCGGGCGATGAAGTCAAAGTCACTGGCCCGTTTGGCGCAACCTTCTTGCTGCCCTCGGACGGCGAGGCGGAACTCTTGATGATTTGCACCGGCACCGGATCGGCACCGTTTCGCGGCTTTACGATGCGCCGCCAGCGCGAAATGCCCTCCATCGCGGAGAAATTGACCCTCGTGTTTGGCGCGCGCCGCCCGGCCGAACTGCCGTATTTCGGCCCGCTCGGCAAAGTGCCAGAACGGTTCTTGCGCAAGATCTTCGCCTTTTCCCGCCTTGAGGGAGAGCCGAAGCACTACGTCCAAGACAAGCTGCGCGAGGATGCTGAAAACATCGGCGCTCTGCTCACCAACCCGAAGGCCTATATCTATATTTGTGGGCTCAAAGAGATGGAACACGGGGTTGAGGCGGCTTTGTCGGATATTGCGCGCGCGCTTGGGCTTGAGTGGACTGCGGTGCGCGATGCCATGCGCGAAGATGGTCGGTATCACGTCGAGACCTATTAAATGAGCAAGGCATTTACCCACGAAATCCGCGTGACATGGGGCGATTGTGACCCCGCCAAAATCGTCTATACCGCGCGCATTCCGTGGTTCGCGCTCGATGCGATTAACGGGTGGTGGGAACATCATTTGGGGGGTGATGGGTGGTTTCAAATGGAAATTGACCGCAACATCGGCACCCCCTTTGTGCATATGTCGCTCGATTTCCGCAGCCCCATCACGCCGCGTCACAGGCTCATCTGCGAGGTCTGGCCGCAAAAACTCGGTGAGACATCCATCACGTTTCGCGTTGTAGGAAGGCAAGGTGGAACGCTTTGTTTTGAAGGCACTTTTGTTTGTGTTTTCACGGTTGCTGACAGGTTTGAAGCGCAAGCCGCGCCACCCGATATTCGCGCGCTCGTGACGCCGCTTTTGCGGGTGTAACCAAAAATATGCATTATATCCCGCGCAAGCGGCGCTTTTCCTTTGCGCCTCTTGCGTGGCTGCCCTAAAAATTATGCAGTATTGAGCACAGGGGCGGTATGGCTGAGATCACGAATTTTAAGGGCGAAGCGAAGTCTAAATCCTCGGAAAGCTACGCCGATCAGCGCGTGAATGAGCTGATTGCGCGGGTCGGAGAACGCGTGCGCCATGCGCGCGACCGCAAAGGTATTCCGCGCCGCGTGCTCTCGGAGAAATCCGGGGTGTCGCCGCGGTACTTGGCGCAGCTTGAGGCCGGGGAGGGCAATATCTCCATCGGGCTTTTGGAGCGGGTTGCTGTGGCGCTTGATCACAAGATCGAGTGGCTCGTGGGCGAAGACGATCCTTGGTCCTCTGATGCTTTGCGCGTTGCGGATTCCTTTCGTTCAGCGAATGCGGATGTGCAGGCGGCGGTGATGCGTGCGCTGACGCCAGAACCCGTTGAGAAACGTAGAGCGCACCGGATTTGTCTCGTTGGGTTGCGCGGTGCTGGGAAATCCACCCTTGGCCGCATGGCGGGTGCGCGGCTTGGTATTCCCTTCGTGGAACTCAACCGCGAGATCGAAGAACAATCCGGGATGCCGGTGGATGAGGTCATGGCGCTTTATGGTCAGGAAGGCTATCGCCGCCTTGAAACGCAGGCGGTGAGCCGGGTGATTTCGACGCATGACACGATGATTTTGGCAGTTGCCGGGGGCATTGTCGCGGAACCGGGCACCTACAACAGCTTGCTTGGGAATTTTCATACGGTTTGGGTGAAGGCCAGCCCATCGGAACATATGGCGCGCGTGCGTGAGCAGGGCGATGAACGGCCCATGGCGGGTAATCCTGAGGCGATGGAGCAGCTCAAATCCATTTTGGAGTCGCGCGAGCCGCTCTATGATAAGGCGCTGGCAAAGCTTGATACCTCAGGCAAGACAGAAGGCGAGAGCCTTGATGAATTGATGGCCTTGATTAAGGCGCGCAAATTCCTCTGATATGCCGGTGCGAAAGGGGGCATAAGGGGGCGCTGCCCCCTCTGACTGCGTCATTCACCCCCGAGGTATTTTGAAACCAAAGAAGGGGCGGCTAACCCAAGAGCACATTGATGTGTTTGACGACGGAGCGCGCCAGCACCGCCGGTTCATAGCCGCCTTCCAGCATGGAGAGGATGCGGCCTTTGGCGTGTTTTTGGGCGATCATGACCAGTTCGCGCGTGACCCAGATATAGTCGTCATCGGTCAGTTGGGTGGCGGACATGTCATCGGCAATGTGAGCGTCAAAGCCCGCCGAGATGAACAGGAATTCGGGCTTGAAGGCCTCTAGGTGGGGCAGCCAATGGGCGCTGACGGCCTCGCGAAACTCTTTTGATCCAGCGCCTGCGGATAAGGGGACATCGACGAGGTTTTCGGTTTCTTTTTCGTGGCCTGTAAAGGGATAGAACGGGTGTTGGAAAGAGGAGCAAAACAGCACGCGCGGCTCAGTGCGAAAGATGTCTTCGGTGCCATTGCCGTGGTGGACGTCAAAATCAACAATCGCCACGCGCGAAAGGCCATGCGCCGTGAGGGCATGGGCCGCTGCCACTGCCACGTTGTTGAACAGACAAAACCCCATTGCCTTGTTGTGTTCGGCATGATGTCCGGGCGGGCGCACGGCGCAAAAAACCGGCCCGGCCTCGCCGCGCATGATGAGATCGACGCCCAAAACCCCAGCGCCTGCCGCGCGTTCGGCTGCGCGCAATGTGCCTGGGCTCATCACAGTATCGCCATCGACTTCAATGGATTTCATGCCCGCGCCGGGCGCAATCGCATAGACGCGATCGAGGTACTCTGAGTGATGCACGCGTTCGAGCTCTGCGCGGCTGACCCTTGGCGCATCAAAGTGGCGCAACACGTAATCCATGCCCGATGAAATCAGTTGATTATTGATCGCGGTCAGCCGTTGCGCCGTTTCGGGGTGCAGCGCGCCCGCGTCATGATCCATGCACTCAGGGTGCGAAATAAATCCCAGCATATGTCCTCCTCCCAGTCAGCGCCGCCATGCGCCCTAAAGCCAGCGCTCCACAATCATCAACTCCGCATCATTCGGATCAAGCCGTTGGGTGAAGCCGAGGTCGCTCATGAGTTTGAGCATCGGCGCGTTGTTCTTGAGCACGCTCCCCTCGATCACGCTCAGCTCATGGCCGCGTGCTGCGCGAAACAGCGCCTTCATCAATCGCGTGCCAATGCCTTGGTTTTGCAACTGATCTCCGACCACAATCGCGAACTCGCAGCTCGTTCCATCCGGGTTGATCACATAGCGCGCCACCCCGCATTGCACTTCGCGCCCTTCGATTTCGGCCATCGCCACCATCGCCATTTCGCGGCGATAATCAATCTGGGTGAACTGCACCAACAATTCGGGCGACAGCTCATTGAGGGTGCCCATGAAGCGGAACATTTTTGCCTCATCCGAAAGCGCGCGCACGAATTCCTGCTCGCTTTCTGCGTCTTCCGGGCGAATGGGGCGGATCACCAAAGGCGTGCCGTCCGCGAGGTGATCTTCTTGGACCAAATCACGCGGATAGGGGTGGATCGCCACATGGTCATAATGGCTGTCGCGCGATGGCGGGCGTTTGATGCGAATGCGCGCATCCACCGCCATCACCCCGTCCGGGCCAGCAAAAAGGGGGTTGATGTCCAGTTCAACAACTTCCGGTATTTCGCAGACCATATCCGAAATTCGTTTGAGCACTTCAATCACTTTGGCGCGGTCCACTGCCGGTTTTTCGCGGAAGGTATCGAGCAATCGGCTGACTTTGGTTTTGCTGATCAAACGATCGGCCAGAACTGAGCTGAGCGGCGGCAAGGCAACGGCGCTGTCTTTGAGCACCTCAACAAGCGTGCCGCCTGCTCCAAACAGGATCGTCGGGCCAAACACCTCGTCGCGCGAGGCGCCAATGACCAATTCGCGCGGCGCTTTGATCTGGGCCATGGCCTCAACGGTGACGCCCTTGATTGTCGCATTGGGTCGATGATACCGCGCCGCTTCCACAATGTCCTTAAAGGCGCGAATGACTTCGGCGGCGTTGGAAATCCCGACCCGTACACCGCCCACATCAGATTTGTGGGAAATATCGGGAGAATTGATTTTCATGACCACCGGAAAGCCCACGGTTTCGGCGGCGACCAAGGCGCTTGGGGCGCTCTCGGCCTCCATCGTGACATTGATGGGCACGCGAAATGCTTTGAGCAGGGCTTTGCTTTCCACATCTGACAACATCTCGCGATCTTCCGCCAAAGCGGCTTCGATGATCATGCGCGCACCGTCCAAATCGGGCGGCGCGGAGAACATCAATCGCCCCGGTGTTTCCAAGGCCAATTTGCGATTTCTCGTGTGCTTTGCGAGGTAAGAAAACGCTTCCACCGCGCGTTCTGGAGAGATGAAATCGGCAATCCCGGCTTTGGACATGAGCGTGCGCGCCTCTGCCACTGAGCTTTCGCCCATCCAGCAAGCGAGCACTGGCTTTTTGCGCCGTTTTGGCAGGGCCTCAATGACGGCTCTGGCGGCGGCGGTGGCGTCTGTCATGGCTTGCGGCGTCAGCATCACAAGCACGCCGTCGGTGTTCGGATCGTCATAAACCGCGCGGATCGCCGCGCCGTATTCCTTAGCGCCCGCATCCCCCAATATATCCACCGGATTGGCATGGCTCCAAAAGGGCGGCAGGAATTTATCGAGCGCTGTCTTGGTCTTCGCATCAAGCGGGGCAAGGTCAACGCCCATGTCACCTGCGCGATCCGCCGCCAAGACACCGGCGCCGCCGCCATTGGTGATGATCGACAATCGGTTGCCATAGGCCTTTTTGGAGGAGGATAAAATCTCCGCTGCGGCGAACAATTGCCCAAAAGTCTTTGCCCGCACCGCGCCCGCCCGCTCAAGCGCCGCATCAAAGACCGCGTCTGAGCCGATCAACGCGCCAGTGTGGGTATGCGCGGCGGCGGAGGAGGTCGCGTGGCGGCCAGATTTCAGCACGATCACAGGTTTAAGACGCGCCGCAAAGCGCAGCTGCGAAATGAAGGAGGAGGCATGGCGCACGCCCTCGACATAGAGCAGGATCGCGTCCGTATGCGGGTCAGTGGCGAGGAATTGCAGCATATCGCCAAAATCAATGTCGGTGGAGTTTCCAAGGCTGACCAAAGCGGAAAAGCCGAGGTGATGCGGGCCGGCCCAATCGGAAATTGCTGAGCAGAGCGCGCCCGATTGGCTGAGCAACGCAAGGCGGCCCTTGGGGGTGCCTGCGCGCAGGAATGTGGCATTCATCTTTTGCCAAGGGCGCACCAAGCCAACGCAGTTTGGCCCCATGAAGCGCACCCCCGCGCGGCGCGCCGCCGCCACAACTTCGGCCTCGAAATTGCGCCCCTCATTGCCGCCTTCGCCAAAGCCAGCAGAAAGCACAATTGCGTTTTTGATGCCCGCTTCGCCAAGGTCGCGCATGATCCCGGGAACTGTGCGCGCCGGGGTCGCGATCACCGCAAGGTCGATCTCTTTGCCCACGTCAATTGCCTTGGCATAGCAGGTCAGCCCGCCCAGTGCTTTGTGCTTTGGGTTGATCGGATACAGCGCGCCGTCAAAGCCGTCTGACACAAGGTTGGCAAACACCTGGCTGCCCACCGAGGTGCCGTTTTCAGAGGCGCCGAAAACGGCGATTGAACGCGGGTTCATCATCGGGGTTAAGGGGCTTTTTTGCATGTCTACTCCTGCCTCAAACGTGCGCGCGGGGCAATGCCACGGCCTCAAGATCCTCCCCTACACTGAATATATTTGCAGAAAATGACAGGGCTTTGATGCGCATCAAGATGACGTAACGGAAAGGTGTCGCCTCTTGGAAGGGCTTCCCATTGCCGCTTGTGCTGCTTACTCTCGTGTGAACGCAGGTGGAGGCAGGATGATCCGTTTCTTGATTGCAGCATTGCTGACGCTGGTCTTTTGGAGCGGCTCACCCACCCAAGGTGCGGCCGATCCGGCCAGCTTTGTGCGCGAGGTCAGCGGCGCTTTGAATGTCGCGGCGCAGACGGCCAAAACAAGCGGTGCAGAGGCCGGGCGAGCCGAGGTCGAGGCGGTTTTGACGCGCTATTTTGATGTGGCGGCGATGGCTGTCGCGGCCCTGCCCAAAGCGCTCCAGGGTGCAGCCAGCCCTGCCTATGTCGCCGCCTATCGCGGGTATTTGGCCAAGGTGTTCGTGCGCGAAACCCTGCGCGCAGGGGATGGGGAACTCGCCATTTTGGGGGCGCGAAAAAGCGGCGCATTGACGCTTGTGGGCAGTCAAGTCACCGTGCGAGGGACGCGCGGGCGCGTTGTCGAATGGTATCTCGCCGCGCGCGGCGGCAGCTATGCGGTGGTGAATGCCTCGGTGGAAAGCGTGCTGATCACACAGCAAAACCGCCGTGATTTCGCTGATGTTTTAGCGGCGGAAGGTTTGCCCGGCTTGATAGAGCGCCTGCAAAAAGGGGCGCTCTGATGGATTTGGCTGTGCGCGCGCGCTCCTTATATAAAACCTTCCCCAGTAACGAGAAACCCGCGCTCGACGCGCTGTCTTTGGAGATTGAGGCGGGGGAAATGTTGGCGATCACCGGCCCATCTGGGTCTGGCAAATCGACAGCGCTCTATGCGATGGCCGGGTTGATTGGGCTGGATGACGGGCAGGTCGATGTCTTTGATCAAACGCCGCAAACAAAGGCAGACTGGGCGCGTTTGCGCGCGCAAACGATTGGGCTTGTGTTTCAGGAAGATTGGCTCATGCCCACGCTGAGCGCGCTGCAAAACGTGGCCTTGCCGCTTATTGGCGCGGGAGGAGCTGGCCATGACGAGCAAAACGCCCGCGCCAAGGTCGCGCTCGGATCTGTTGGCATGGCGCATATGGCCCATCGTATGCCAGCTGGGCTGTCCGGGGGCGAGCGCCAGCGCGTTGCCATTGCGCGCGCGCTTGTTGGGCGGCCACGCATTTTGTTAGCGGATGAGCCAACCGGCGAGTTGGACCAAGCCAATTCGCGCAAAGTCGTCGATCTGCTGGCAGCGCTGAACCGCGACACCGGCACAACCGTTGTGATCGTCACCCATGATGCGGAGGTGGCCGGGGCTTGTGCGCGGACCTTGCGCATTGTGGACGGCAAGGTGGCGGAGGACAGCGCTTGACCCTTCAAGGCATCGCCGTTCTCAACCTGCTGCATCGCCCCTTGCGCAGCCTGCTGACCTTGCTTGGCGTGGTGCTTGCCATTGCCGCCTATGTGGCGCTTGCGGGGTTAACGCGCGGCATAGAGGGGACGCTGGTGGAGAACTTTTCCTTGCGCGGCACGGATGTCATCATCACCGAGGGTGGCGCGGAGGATATTCTCTCCTCCGTGGTGCCCGAAAGCTTGGCCGGGCAGGTGGCGCAGGTGGAGGGCGTTTCGGCGGCGGTTCTGGAAATGGGGCGCATGACCTTGGTGGGCGAGGCGACCAGTTTCGTGAACGGTTGGGCACCGGAGGCTTTCGCATGGGAGACTGTGACAGTCACGAAGGGGCGCCGCCCCGAGGCGCAGGACAAGATGAACGGTATCGCGGGGGGGATCATGCTGGGGCGGAGCCTCGCGGCCCGGCTGGAGCTGGGGCTTGGGGATCAGGTTGTGCTCTTTTCGGCGCCTTTTGAGGTGACCGGAATATATGACAGTGACAGCCTTCTGGTGCGCCATGGCGCTGTTACCTTGCTCGCGGATATGCAGGCGCAAACCTACCGTATCGGTCAGGGGTCTGCTTTGGCGGTTCAACTGGAGCCGGGGCTGAGTGAAAGCGGGCGCAACGGGGTGATTGCCCAGATCGCTGAGCGGTTTCCAGCGTTTTCCGTCGAAGGCACAGCCGAAATGGTGGCGGGGTATTTCAACGTCAAGATCGCGCGCATTTTGGCATGGTCGGTGTCGACGATTGCTGTGATCACAGCCGGGCTTGGGGTGCTCAATACCATGGTCATGTCGATCAATGAGCGGCGCGGCGAAATCGCCATTATGGGCGCTGTGGGCTGGCCAATACGTCGCATTATTGCGGTCTTGATGATCGAAGGCGGCGCTCTCACTGTGCTTGGCACTGTGCTCGGAATTGGTGTGGGTATTGCTGCGGCTTGGGGGGTTGCGACCTCGCCCGCCGTGGCCGGGTTCGTGGAGCCAGACGTGGGGCGGGACTTGGTGATCAAGGCCCTCGTTCTTGGTCTTGGGATCGGGCTTCTTGGCGCGTTTATTCCCGCGTATCGGGCGGCAAAGCAAGACCCGGCAAGCATTTTGCGCGGGCGCTAAGCCCCTGTCATGAAACGTCTTTTTAGACGAGTTTTGAGCGAAAGCACAGCGCCGTAGCCTACAAATTCGCTCCGTCCATGCCCGCGCAAAGCCACGCCTCCCGGCCCTGTGCCGTGCAGATGCGTTGCCCCTTCCCAAAGGGCAGTGCCGCCGGGAAATGGAAGTTCTTGGTCGTCCACGACTGGCGTAAGGTGCGCCTCTATCCCAAGGTCAGGCAGGTGAATGCGGCTCTCGACAGGGTAGCTTGCGCCTGTCATTTTGCTGCGCCAAACCCGCTCTGGCGTGACGCGAAATCCGGCGGGCAATGCGCGCGGTGTTGGCCCGTCAAACAAGAGCGCAAAGCTTGCGTGCTGCGCACCGGTTGCCGCCTCGAAATGCCGGTTCAGCAGAATGTCGCGCCCATCTTCAAGGGACAGCCCAAACCAATCCCATCCCAACAGCCGCTTTTTTGGCTTGGGCGCATGGGGCGGCGTTGTCGTTTGCACCATCCACCCGTCATAATCGCCCCATTGCCGATCAAGCCAAACCGTGCCGGTGATTGCCTCAGAATTGATGCGACCTGTGAGCGGCAATCGCGGCGCTGATTGATACCAAAACCCCGGACCAAAGCGCGCATCAAGCTGCTCACTGGCCACATCCATCAACGTGTCGGGCAGGGGGATATCCGCTTCAATCGCACCCGTGTCGCCTTGCGGCAAAACCATGCGCAATCTGTTGCGGGTTTGATCATGGCCGAGCATCATCCCGTCCCAACTGGCGGCGAAGGGCGCGCGTGCCAGCCGCGGACCTTTCGCGGGCTGTTGATACCATGAAACGCGCTGCATGAGTGCCCTCAGGTCGCGCCGGTGCTGCGCAAGCCCCATGGCGCGTAAACCCGGCATTGCTCCGCTCACATACTGTCGCACCACCTGTTGAGCGATCTCATCTTGAAGCGCGATCGCCTCAGGCGTGACAAAGCTTTTGGCGTATGTTTGCCCGCTGTTCTCATCCAAAACATGCGTGAGCATCAACGCCCCTTCGCGCGGGCCGACCGAGCGCCCGCGCCCCAAGAAAAACGCCACCATGAAACGCAGCCTTGTGCCCGCCGAGCCAGTGATACGGCCGTGCAAAAACCACCACTCCAAACCGGCAGTTGGCACGGGATCAAGGGTCAAGCGGCCCACGGGGAGGGGGGCGGATGTATCTGGAAAAGCACCGGGTCTCATGGCGTCACTGTCTCGTGCTGCGCCGCCGGGATCAAGAGGGCAGTGCGCCACGGGCAGTGATCTGCGCCGCCCTGCGTGCCCGCATTGCCCGCACAGCAAAAGCACAGCAAGAGCACAGTCATGGCACAAAAAAGGCCCCGCAAAAGCAGGGCCTTTTCTCCGTTTCATACCGAAAGCTTAGTTTGGAATATCGCCTTCAATGCCCTCAACATAAAAGCTCATTCCCGCCAGAGTTCCGTCATCGGCGGTTTCGCCTTCTGCCAGCCAATCCGAGCCGTCTTGCTTTTTGAGCGGGCCTGTAAAGGGCTTGTAGCTGCCGGATGCGATTGCATCTTTAAGCGCAAGGGCTTCGGCCTTGACCTCAGCAGGCACAGCGTCGGTGATTTCCCCGATTTCCACCATGCCGCTGTCGATCCCGTCCCATGTGCTCGTGCTTTCCCATGTGCCATCCATCACCGCTTGCGTGCGCGCGATGTAGTATGGGGTCCAGTTGTCAATGATCGACGACACGCGCGGCATCGGGCCGAATTCAGCCATGTCAGACGCCTGACCGAAAGTGTAAACGCCACCCGCTTTTTGCGCAGCAGCTTGGGGGGCTGTGGAGTCTGTGTGCTGCAAAATCACATCCGCACCCTGATCGATAAGGGCTTTCGCGGCGTCCGCTTCTTTTGCCGGGTCAAACCAAGTGTAGGCCCACACAATTTTGAATTCGACATCCGGGTTCACCTTCTTGGCGTGGATATAGGCCGAGTTGATGCCGCGGATAACTTCAGGGATTGGGAACGAGCCGATATAGCCAATGATGTTGGACTCGGTGATGCGCCCCGCGATTGTGCCTTGAACCGCGCGCCCCTCGTAGAAACGGGCAGAATATACGGACACATTGTCGGCCTGTTTATAGCCGGTCGCGTGTTCGAATTTCACGTCAGGGAATTTTTCGGCGACCTCAATCGTTGGGTCCATATAGCCAAAGGAGGTTGTGAAAATCAGGTCAGCCCCGGAGACTGCCATGGCCGTGATTGCGCGCACAGCATCGGCGCTTTCTGGCACGTTCTCTTGGTACACCGTTTCCACGGCACCGTCGAAATGCGCTTCCATTTTTTGGCGCGCCTGGTCGTGCTCATAGGTCCAGCCGCCATCGCCGGGTGGTCCGATATAGATAAAGCCGACCTTGGTTTTGTCGCCGCCATGGCTTTCGGCCAAAGCAACGCCCCCCAGGCTCACAGCCAGCGCAGCGCCAGCAAGCAGTTTGGTGACAAGTTTCATGTTAGTCTCCGTTCTTGGTTTCATCAGGTTGATCGAGGTCGCGCGGGGCCAACATTGTCTTGGCCTCAAGTCGCGCTGTTGTTTTGATCGCAGCAGGCACGGCAAAAATGCCAAGCCCAAGGATCGGTGTAAAGGTGGCGAATATCTCCCGGCCCCATAAAGGCGGGAGGCCGTCGAACGCTTGGTTGGTGTCGCTGCGTGCCACGGGTGATCGTGTGTCCCTTAGTTTGAGTGCTGCGTCAGTGCGAAGCATGGAAAATGCGGCCCAAAGATCCGGGCGCGGCGTGCCGACCGCGGATCGACAATACGACAAGAACGAGGATCGTCACCAGATAAGGGCTCATGGATAGAAGCTCGACGGGGATGGATGTGCCCGCTGCCTGCAAATTCAGCTGCAATACGGAAACGCCGCCAAACAAGTAGGCCCCCAAGAGAACACGGCCCGCGCGCCAACTTGCAAAGACCACGAGCGCAAGTGCAATCCAGCCTGCGCCAGCGGTGATGCCTTCAACCCACTGCGACACCAAAACGAGGCTGATGTAAGCCCCCCCAAGCCCCGCCAATGCGCCGCCAAAAGCAATCGCGCCAAGCCGGATGCGCACCACCTTGTAGCCTAGCCCATGCGCGGCATCATGGTTTTCGCCCACCGCGCGCAGCACGAGGCCAACTCGGGTGAATTTGAGCGCCGCCCAGACCGCAAGCACCAAGAGAGCCGAGGCGTAGATCATTGGATCGTGGCGAAACAAGATCGGACCAAGGACAGGAATATCGGCCAAAAGCGGCACAGGAGTCACCTCAAATGCAGGCGCTTTAAGCCCAACGTAATTGCGTCCCAAAAGGGACGACAAACCAAGGCCGAACAACGTCAGCCCAAGCCCGGTCGCCACTTGATTGGATTTCAAGAGCTGGGTGATGACGCCAAAAACCATCGACAAAAGCGCGCCCGCGAGGGCGGCTGCGGCGAAGCCGGGCCAAGAGTTGCCGCTGTTGACGGCCACAGCAAAGCCCACCACCGCGCCGGTGATCATCATGCCTTCGACGCCCAGGTTGAGCACGCCCGCTTTCTCGACGACCATTTCGCCAAGGGCTGCCAGCAAGATTGGCGTTGAGG
Organism: Maritimibacter sp.; assembly: GCA_050633625.1. GTDB lineage: Bacteria > Pseudomonadota > Alphaproteobacteria > Rhodobacterales > Rhodobacteraceae > JBOEGW01. Next base: position 377,801 of record JBOEGW010000004.1, read on the forward strand.
CTACCATAAGGGAGGCGATGAGCAGGATTGGGTTGATTGAGCCTAAATCCATGAGCAGTGGTCCCTTTGGCAGATGGCCGGGGCGCTGCCCCGGACCCCGAGGTATTTATGAAACAAGGAAAGCATCATGTGCCCACCTTTTGTGGCCCGATACGCACGCGGTAATTGGCAAAGACATCCATCGCCAGCAGGAAAAACAGCAACATGCCTTGGAACAATTGGATGGCGGCGCCGGGCATTGCGAGCATGAGCTGGGCGAGTTCGCCGCCAATATAAGTCAGCGCCATGAGCAGCCCGGCGAGCAGGATGCCAATTGGGTGGAGGCGGCCAAGGAAGGCGACAATGATCGCTGTGAAGCCATAGCCTGAGTTGAAATCAATCGTGATTTGTCCGGCGGGGCCTGTGACTTCAAACAGGCCAGCAAGCCCGGCAAGCGCGCCCGCTGTGCCGAGGCAAAACACAATGAGGCGGGTGGGGGAGATGCCCGCGAAACGCGCGGCGCGCGGGGCTTCTCCTGTGAGTTTGATGGCGAAACCGAGGCGGTGGCGGGTCAGCAATACATAGGCGAAAATCACTGCAATGAAGGCGGTGACAACGCCCCAATGCATGCCAGTGCCGCCGATCAATTCCGGGTTGGAGGCGGCGGCGTAATCGCGCGACAGATTGCGCGAGCCGGGAAATCCCATACCATCTGGGTTGCGCAACAGGCTTGAGGAGACAGAGGCGAGAATGTTTTCTGCCACATAGACCAGCATCAGGGAGACAAGGATTTCGTTCGTGCCAAAGCGCGTTTTGAGGACCGCTGGGATCATCGCCCAGGCCCAGCCGCCAAACGCGCCAGCGACCACCATCAGTGGAAAAATCCATCGGCTTTCCGACGGATAAAACGCAAGGCCAACCCCCGCGCCCACCACAGCACCCATGATGTATTGCCCTTCTGCGCCGATGTTCCATATCCCCGCGCGAAACCCAAGCGCCAGCCCGGTGGCGATCAAGATCAGAGGGCCGGCTTTGACCAAGAGTTGGGGGCGCGAATAGGGGCCAAACTGCGCGTCAAACAACGGATCCCAGAAAATGGTTCGGATTGCGACGAGGGGGTCAAACCCGAGGAAGGCGAACATGATCCCGCCCGCAATCATCGTTGCCAGCACTGCCAAAATGGGTGTGGTCGCGGACATCAGGCGCGAGGGGGCAGCGCGTTTTTCGAGTCGGATCATGCTCATGCTGCCACCTGCGCACGGTCAGCGCCGCCCATCATCAGGCCGATTTCTTCGACGGTCAGCCCTTTGGCGGGGCGCGGCGGGGCAAGTCTTCCCTCGTTGAGAGCTGCGAAGTTGTCGGAGATTTCCATAAGTTCATCAAGGTCTTGGCTGATAACGATGAGTCCGGTGCCGGCGCCTGCGAGGTCGAGCAACGCTTGACGGATCGCCGCCGCCGCCGCCGCATCCACGCCCCATGTGGGTTGGTTCACGACCAAGACCGAAGGCCGCTGGAGGATTTCACGACCAATCACGAATTTCTGCAAATTGCCGCCCGAAAGCGCGCCAGCCGCCGTTTCTGTGCTGGGCGTGCGCACGTCAAACGCCTTGATGATGCGCGCTGCAAAGTCGCGCGCACGCGCCCAGCGCACAAAGCCGTTTTGGCTGAGGTTTTCGCGCAGTTCCCCCGTCAAAAGCGCGTTCTCCGTGAGGCTCATCGCGGGCGCCGCGGCATGACCAAGCCGTTCTTCCGGGGCCGTCAATAACCCGATTTCGCGCCGCGCATTTGGCCCGAGCTTGCCAATCGCTGTGCCGTTCATCTTGAGTGTCTGCGCCCGGACGCGCCGTTCGCCCGAAAGCGCCGCCAAAAGCTCGTCCTGACCGTTGCCGGCAACCCCAGCGATGCCCAGAATTTCGCCTTCCCGCAAGGTGAAGCGCAGGTCTTTGAGCGCCGTCCCAAAAGCCGAGGAGGGGGGCAGTGACAGCCCGTCAACCTCCAGCAAAACCGCCCCCTGTTCGCCTGCGTCGCGAGAAGGCGTGTGCAGGCTGCTGCCGACCATCATTTCCGCCAATTCCCGCGTTGATTTTTCGCGCGGATCACAGCGCCCAACCAGCTTGCCGAGACGCAGCACAGTCGCCTCGTCACAAAGCGCGCGGATTTCGTCGAGCTTGTGGGAAATGTAAAGGATAGCAGTGCCTTCATCGGAAAGTTTTCGCAATGTTTTGAACAGGATATCGACTTCTTGAGGGGTCAAAACAGAGGTCGGCTCATCCATGATCAGCAGCTTAGGGCTTTGCAAAAGACAGCGGATAATCTCAACCCTTTGTCGTTCGCCTGCGGAGAGTTCGCCCACAATTCGGCTCGCATCCAGTGGCAAACCATAGGCCGCGCTCACGTCTCTTATGCGCTGCGTGAGGGCACGCATGGGCGGCGGGTTGTCCATGCCGAGCGCGATGTTTTCTGCGACATTCAAGGCGTCGAACAGGGAAAAATGCTGGAAAACCATCGCAACGCCCGAGGCTCTGGCAGCGCGAGGCGTGGTTGGCGCATAGGTTTCTCCCATCAAAGACATTTTGCCCGCGTCCGGCTTCACCAACCCGTAGATCATTTTGACGAGTGTGGATTTTCCCGCGCCGTTTTCGCCGAGCAAGGCGTGCACGCCGCCGGGGCGGATCGAAAAACTGACGTCATCGTTGGCGACGACGCCCGGATAGGCTTTCGTCAAACCTTCAAGCGCGAGCAGCGGTTCGGTCATAGAGATCGTCCCCATTCATGGCGGCCTCTGGCCGCGCGGTGTCCTTAATGATTTGCGCAGCGACCCCCAGTGCGATGGCTTGGGGGTGCTTGCCGAGGCTGCGATCGCCGATTGGGCAGCGGATGCGATTGATTGCGTCTGTGGCGTGGCCCTTGGCGGCAAGATGTTTGGAAAACCGCGCCCATTTGGTGGCCGATCCTATCACTCCAAGATGCTCGAATCCATGGGTTAAGGCCTTGTCCAATATAGAAAAATCAATGGGGTGCGAGTAGGTGAACACCACATGATGTGCGTGATGCGGTGCGTCTTTCAGAATGTCGGCCGGGGCGGGCGCGATGCGCTGGGTGACGCCCTGCGGGATGATTTTGGGGAAGCGCGCGGCCCCCGTGTCCACCCATGTCAGAGCGATGTTTGGCAAGGGCGCAAGGCAGTCGATCAAGGCGCGTCCAACATGTCCGGCCCCCCAAATCCAGACCTCGGCGCGCGCTGGGGTGACCGGCTCAATGAACCACCCATCCAGCAACCCCGGCGCAGGGCGTTCGCCTTGATTTCGCGCGCGCACCATACGGCTCTTGATCGCAAGAGGCACAGAAGGCAGGGCGGTGTCAGCGTCAGTCGAGCGCGCAAAAAAGCCGTCCGAGAAGGCGGGCACCTGCGTGAACCGCTCAGACAAAAGCGACACTGAACCGCCGCAACACTGGTCTAATTCCGGCCCAAGCTTGTGGTTTTCGAACATTTTATCGGTTTTTTGCGCCAACATGTCTCGCGCGGATTGCGTGGCACGATGCTCCAAAGTGCCACCCCCGATTGTGCCGGATTGCCCGTCTGCCCAGATCAACATGGATGCGCCGGTTTCGCGCGGGGCGCTGCCGCGCACCTGCGCCATCACGACCCGCACAACGGCACCATGCGCGCGGATCACTTCGGCAATTCCTTCTGCATCAAAGCTCATGCGCGAACCTCCTTGAGCGCCTTCAAAATGCGCTCCGGTGTGGCAGGGGCGTCGAGGCTTGGGTAGCCTGCGCCAGAGGCGGCAATCGCATCGCTCAGCGCGAAGAACACCGACATGCCAAGCATAAACGGTGGCTCGCCAACGGCCTTAGATCGGCCAACCGTAGGCACTGTGTTTTTTGCGTCCCAAAGGGCGACATTGAACAGGTCCGGCGCGTCTGAGGCGGTTGGGATTTTGTACGTCGATGGGGCGTGCGTTTTGAGGCGGCCTTGGTCGTCCCAAACCAACTCTTCAGTGGTCAGCCAGCCAGCACCTTGCACGAACCCTCCTTCGATCTGGCCGATGTCCAGCGCAGGATTGAGGCTTTCGCCAACATCGTGCAAAATGTCCGTCCGCAAGATGCGGTTTTCGCCGGTCAGCGTGTCGATAATGACCTCGCTCATCGCCGCTCCGTTGGCGAAATAGTAGAACGGATGTCCTTTGCCTTCGAGCCGATCCCAAGCAACGTCTGGGGTTTTGTAAAAGCCAGTTGCCGACAGGCTGACGCGGGCTTCATAGGCAGATTTCACGGCTTCAGCGAAGCTCATGCTTGCGGCGCCGACTTTCACTTTTCCCGCATTGAACACGGTTTTTCGCGGCTTTTCAGTGGTGTTTTCTGTCAGAAATCGCGCAATTCGCCGTTTCAGCTCCTCACAGGCCGCAAGCACTGCCGCGCCATTGAGATCGCTGCCAGAGGATGCCGCGGTGGCTGAGGTGTTTGGCACTTTTGAGGTGTCTGTCGCGGTGGCGCGAATGGCTGTTTCGGGAAGGCCAAACGCCTGCGCCGCGATCTGGCGCACCTTTTGATACAACCCTTGCCCCATCTCGGTGCCGCCATGGTTCACCTGAACTGATCCGTCCGGGTAAATATGAACCAAAGCGCCAGCTTGATTGAGGTGCGTGAGGGTGAAGCTAATGCCGAATTTTACCGGCGTCAGCGCCAGCCCGCGTTTCAAAATCTTATTTGCCGCGTTCCATTTGTCGACCGCTTCTCGGCGCGCTTTATAGCCCGCTGTTTCTTCCAGGGCGCGCACCATATCCGGCAACACAAAGCCTTTGACGGCTTGACCGTAGTGGGTCTCTTGGGGCTTGGATTTGTTGTAATAATTGCGTGAGCGCAGCGCGTTAGGGTCCATCTTGAGCTGATGCGCCAGATGGTCCATGACCCGTTCAATCCCAAGCATCCCTTGCGGCCCACCAAAGCCACGAAACGCCGTGGCCGACGCGGTATTCGTGCGCAACCGATGGCTTTCGATTCGCATGTTCGGAATGAAATAGGCGTTATCCGCGTGCAGCATTGCCCGGTCCGCAACCGCATGGGACAGGTCCGCACTCCAGCCACAGCGGATATGATGAACGAACTCCACCGCCAAAAGCCGCCCGCGCTTATCAACGCCCGCGCGATAGCCGATGCGCAGGTCGTGCCGCTTGCCGGTGATCACCATGTCATCGTCGCGATCATAGCGCATTTTGCAGGGGCGCTTTGTCAGCTGCGCCATGATCGCGCAGGCCATAGCGAGACTGTTCCCTTGGCTTTCTTTGCCGCCAAACCCGCCGCCCATGCGCCGCGTTTCCACGCGCACAGCATGGTTTGGCACGCCCAAAGCGTGGGCCACTTTGTGTTGAATTTCGCTTGGGTGCTGGGTCGAGGCGCGCACCATCATGGCCCCGTCATCTTCCGGTTGGGCAAAGGCAGCTTGGCCTTCGAGGTAGAAATGCTCCTGGCCCCCAATCTCGATTTCGCCCTCAACAACTGTGTCGGCGTCCTTCAAAGCGGCGGCGCTGTCGCCGCGCGCCCAAGTGATCTCGCCGCCGTCCAAATATGAGCCAGCTTCAAGGGCTTGGTCGATGGTCAGAATGGCTGGTTTTTCTTCAATTGTGATGCGCGCACGGCGCGCCGCTGCGCGGGCCGCTTTGTGCGAGGTCGCCGCGACGACAAACACGGGCTGGCCATGGTAAAACACCTCGCCCTCAGCCAACATCGGCTCAAATTCCGGGCTTGGGGAGACATCATTGGAATGTGGCAAATCAGCCGCCGTAAGCACTTCGGCCACTCCCGGTGAAGCGCGGACAAAGTTCAGGTCAAGCGCGGTGATGGTGCCGCGCGCCACGTTTGAAAGCCCAAACACAAGATGCAAACAGTCCTGAGGCACCGGAACGTCATCAACATAATGCGCAGCGCCCGTCACATGTAGGGTCGCGCTGTCATGGGGCAGGGGACGGCCAATACTCATGGGGTGACCTCGCGCAGATTGACGGTTCGCCCCTGATCTTCCATCCAGACGCGCAACACCATGTTTTGAGCGGTCTCAAGCCGGTAAGCGGCGCTGGCACGATGATCAGAAAGCGGGGTGAAATCATCCGCCATTTTGTCCATCGCGGTTGTTATTGTGGCCTGCGACCATGGTTGATTGATGAGCGCATTTTCCACGGCTGTCGCCCGCTTCGGAACCCCCGCCATGCCCCCGAACGCGATGCGCGCGGATTGTACTTTTCCATTCTCAATCACGATATTGAACGCGCCAAGGGTGGCAGAAATGTCCTGATCGAACCTTTTGGAGATTTTGTAGACGCGCAGGTGATCCGGCGCGCCCGCTTCGCGCGGCACCACAATTGCCTCGACAAACTCACCCTTCGCACGGTCCTGTTTGCCGTATTCAATGAAAAAATCTTCAAGCGCGATTTCGCGGCTTTCCTCGCCATGTCTGAGCACCACCGTTGCGTCCAGTGCGATGAGCGCGGGCGGCAGATCCCCAATGGGCGATCCATTCGCGATATTTCCGCCCACTGTCGCTGCGCTGCGCACTTGGGTCGATGCAAACCGATCCAGCATCGCAGACAAATGAGGGTGGGTATTTTGGGTGACTTTGCGCAAGGCTTCCACGCTCGCCCCCGCGCCAATCCGCAGCATATAGGGGGAGGTTTCGATCCGCCGCATCTCCTCAATTTGCCCGACGAAAATCACCGATTCAAACTCATGGAGCGCCTTGTTGGTCCAAATCCCAACGTCCGTTCCTCCGGCGATCAGGGTCGCGTTGGGGTAGCTCGCATAGAGGGTTGCGAGATCGTCAATCGTGCTGGGCAAACCTTCGGTGATCAGCGGTTCCGGCGGCGTTGGCAGCTCTCGCATCCATTTCGGAATTGGTTTATGGGCAGCAATATTGGCGGCACGCAAAATTGGCGCATATCCGGTGCAGCGGCACAGGTTCCCGGCGAGTTGGCGTTCGTGATCGTTCTCGCCGCTCATCTGCCCGGCGACCAAGGACACAGCAATCCCCGGCGTGCAAAACCCGCATTGGCTGGCATGATGATCGACCATCGCGCTTTGGACGGGGTGCAAATCGCCAGCCGGTGAGGCCAACCCTTCGACGGTGGTGAGGGCGCGTCCATTAAGCTGCGGCAAGAACATCATACAGGCGTTGAGCGCCACCGTGCCGCGCGCATCGCTCACCATGACAGAACAGGCGCCGCAATCGCCTTCATTGCAGCCTTCTTTCGTTCCCGTCAGCCCGCGGTCCTCGCGCAGCCATTCAAGCGCTGTCCTTGTCGGATCGACACCGTTCAGCGTCACAGTCTCCCCGTTGAGAAGAAACGTGATATTCATGGTAAAAACCTACCGCCTTACCCCGTTGGCCCGCGGCCCCTTCGATGCGGCGTAGAAGGGGGCGGTGTCTTTCGTGCAGCAAAGCCCATAATTTATGCGCTGTCTAGGGCGGCGTCAGATCAACGCCCATTCAGCGCTCACAGGGTTTGGGTGATGCCGCGAAAGGCAGGTGGCGAATTGATTGCTCAAATTTTGGGCGGCATTTGCCTAGGCGAGCGCCTCAGTGACCTGCGCCAATTGATCAAAGGCGAGGGTCCAGCTGTCGTGAAACCCGGCTTCCGCATGGGCCGCGCAGGTGGCCCGATCAGGATGAGAGGCGCGCAGCACCACTCGGGTGCCGGACGCGATGGCGACAAGCGCCAAGTGATAGGTGGCAAAGGCGTTATGTGTCGGGCGAAAGCCGGGGCCAAGCGCGGTTGTGAATGTGAGGTCATGGGCCAGGGTGATTGCCAGAATACAAGCCGAAAACCCCTCAAGCCGCCCATCTTCGAGCCGAATATCAACATGAAATCGCCCACCGACATGCGCCTCAATCACAGCGCCAATCGCGCGGGCTGGCAAAGGTGCAAACCACTGCAAAAACAAAGGTTCTTCGGTCAAGCAGCGCCAAATCTGCGCTGGTTTCGCGGTCAAATACCGGGTGATCTCAAGGTCCAAATGGGGGTCGAGTGATGCAGTCATAGGCGCAGAGTTGGGGGTGTTTTTCGGCTCTGTCCACCAAAATCCGCCAGCATAACGCATTCCCGGCTTGGCCCCGCCGATGGGGGGCGTATACTCGGCACATGTCAGCCGATCCCCGATTCATTCATCTGCGCGTTCACACCGAATATTCGCTCCTTGAAGGGGCGGTTCCGGTCAAGAAACTCCCGGCGCTCTGCGCGGATATGGGCATGCCAGCGGTGGCCATCACAGACAGCAATAACCTCTTTGCTGCGTTGGAATTTTCCGTCACCGCCAGCGATGCCGGCGTTCAACCGATTATCGGCTGTCAGGTCAGCGTCGCCTTCCACAGTCCTGAGCCGGGCGAAAAAGCGCGCCCCGCCGCGCCGATGGTGTTTTTGGCGCAAAACGAAACCGGCTATGAAAACCTGATGAAGCTGAATTCCTGTCTCTACGTGGACAAACATGACGGGGTTCCTGTGGTCACAGTCGAGGAGATCGAGGCGCATCATGAGGGGTTGATTTGCCTCACCGGGGGTGCCCTTGGCCCGATTGGGTCTTGGTTGCAAACCGGGCACCGCGCACAAGCCGAAGCCCTGCTCGATCGGCTCGCCGTCACCTTTGGAAACCGGCTGTACGTCGAGCTGCAACGCCATCCGGGCGAGGGCGGCGCCTTGCCCGACTATGAGGCCAAAACAGAGCGCGGTTTCTTGGAAATGGCCTATGACAAGGCCCTGCCGATTGTCGCGACAAATGACGTCTATTTCCCGAAAACCGAACTCTTTGAAGCCCATGACGCGCTGATTTGTATTTCGGAAGGGGCCTATGTTGACCAACAAGAGCCGCGCCGTCGCCTGACCCCGCAACACTACTTCAAGTCTCCCGCTGAAATGGCGACCTTGTTCGCGGACCTTCCAGAAGCGCTTGAAAACACTGTCGAAATCGCGCGTCGTTGTGCGTTTATGGCCTATCGGCGCGATCCGATCTTGCCCAAATTCGCGGATAACGAGATCGAGGAGTTGCGCCGCCAAGCCAATGAGGGCCTTCAGGCGCGCCTTGCGGTGATCCCCCATGCTGTCAGTGTCGAGGCCTATCAGGAACGGCTCGATTTTGAGCTTGGGATCATTGAGGGCATGGGGTTCCCTGGCTACTTTTTGATCGTTGCGGATTTCATCAAATGGTCCAAGGACAACGGGATTCCCATTGGTCCGGGGCGGGGGTCCGGGGCAGGTTCGCTTGTGGCCTATGCCTTGACGATCACCGACCTTGATCCGCTGCGATACTCTTTGCTGTTTGAGCGGTTCTTGAACCCCGAACGTGTGTCCATGCCCGATTTCGATATCGATTTTTGCATGGATCGGCGCGAAGAAACGATCCGCTATGTCCAAGAGAAATATGGCCGTGACAAAGTTGGCCAGATCATCACCTTCGGCGCACTCCTATCCAAGGCCGCTGTGCGCGATGTGGGCCGGGTTTTGCAAATGCCATACGGGCAAGTTGACCGTCTTTCCAAGCTGATCCCGGTCGAGGGCGTCAAGCCCGTGTCCATCGTTCAGGCCCTCAAAGACGAGCCGCGCCTGCGCGAAGAAGCCCGCGCCGAGGAGGTTGTGGAGCGCCTTTTGACATATGGCCAGCAGGTCGAGGGATTGCTGCGCAACGCATCGACCCACGCCGCGGGTGTTGTCATTGGCGATAGGCCCCTTGATGCGTTGGTGCCGCTCTATCAAGACCCGCGATCCGACATGCCCGCCACCCAGTTCAATATGAAATGGGTTGAGCAAGCGGGCCTTGTGAAATTTGATTTCTTGGGGCTGAAGACCCTCACAGTCATTCAAAATGCTGTCGATCTGATCCTTGGCGAAGGGCGTGATTTGCATATCTCGCCCACCGGGGAAACTCTGTACGAGCCGCCCGAGGGGGGCGTTAATCAGATCAATTTGATCCCGCTTGACGACAAGAAAAGCTACGAGCTGTATTCCAGCGCCAAAACTGTCGCTGTGTTTCAGGTTGAGAGTACCGGCATGATGGATGCGCTGCGCCGGATGCGCCCCACCTGCATTGAGGATGTGGTTGCGCTGGTTGCGCTGTATCGGCCCGGCCCGATGGAAAACATTCCCACCTATTGCGACGTGAAGCACGGGCGCAAAGAGCTGGAGTCGGTGCATCCCACCATCGACCATATCTTGGCGGAGACCCAAGGGATTATCGTTTACCAAGAACAGGTTATGCAGATCGCACAAGTCATGGCGGGCTATTCGCTTGGCGGCGCAGACCTGCTGCGCCGGGCGATGGGGAAAAAGATCAAAGAGGCGATGGACGCCGAACGCCCCAAGTTTGAGGCGGGGGCCGCGAAAAACGGCGTGCCCGCAAAAAAAGCCTCCGAAGTTTTCGATCTGCTGGAGAAATTCGCCAACTACGGGTTCAACAAATCCCACGCCGCCGCTTACGCCGTTGTCAGCTATCAAACGGCGTGGCTCAAGGCAAACCACCCCGTCGAGTTCATGGCGGGGGTCATGAATTGCGATATTCACCTTACAGATAAGCTTGCAGTGTATGCGGAAGAGGTGCGCCGGGGCCTTGATATTGAGGTGATCCCGCCCTGTGTGAACCGTTCGGATGCGGCGTTTTCGGTGTCTGAAGGCCGGGTTGTCTACGCGCTGGGCGCGCTCAAAAACGTAGGCATGGAGGCGATGAAACTCATCACCGAGGCGCGGATGCAAGACGGTGTTTCGAAACCCTTCGTAACGCTTTTTGATCTCGCGCGCCGGGTCGATCTCAAACGCGTTGGCAAGCGCCCGATGGAAATGCTGGCGCGCGCGGGGGCCTTTGATGTGCTCGACGGCAACCGGCGCCGGGTGTTTGACAGCCTTGACGCTTTGGTCGCCTATTCCGCCGCGATCTTTGAACAGCGCGCCTCGAGGCAAGTGTCGCTGTTTGGCGAAGCGGGCGATGATCTGCCAGAGCCTCGCCTGTCAGCTGTGCCGGACTGGCTGCCAAGCGAAAGACTCGCGGAGGAGCACAAGGCGATTGGTTTCTATTTGTCGGGTCATCCCCTCGACGACTATATGCCCGCGCTCAAACGCAAACAGGTCACAACCCTCGAAGCGCTCTCGCAAGACATTGAACGCAAAGGGGCAATGGTCGCCAAACTTGCAGGCACGGTGGCAGGGCGCCAAGAGCGCAAATCCGCCAAGGGCAATCGTTTCGCCTTCGCGCAACTCTCTGATCCCACAGGGCTTTATGAGGTGACGATCTTTTCCGACACTTTAGAAGCCTGTCGCGAACACCTTGAAACCGGCGCCAATGTCGTCGTCACGGTTGAGGCAACCCTAGAGAGCGAACAGCTCAAATTGCTCGCACGCTCAGTGGCCCCCGTGGATGCAATCGCCGCAGATGCAGGCGGCATGGCCCTCAAAGTTTACATCGAAGACGCCGCGACCCTGCCCATCGTGGCCGACCTATTGGAACAAGCCAAATCCAGTGCAAAAGGCGTGCGACCGGGGGCATTGTCTCTCTGTTTGATGGACCCAAGCCTCCCCGGCGAAGTGGACGTGGACCTTGGCCAATCCTACCCGCTCAACCCACAAATCAAAGGCGCGCTCAAATCGCTCCCCGGCGTCATGAACGTCGAAGAAGTATAACCCGGCTGCCCCTTCTTTGGTTTTGAAGTACCTCGGGGGTTTGGGGGCAGAGCCCCCATGAAGGGAAGGGTTTGGAGGCAAAGCCTCGAATGCTGCACGACTTGCGGCCGCGCGCGCACCGCGCCCAATCCTTCTGTACTCAATAATGCGGCGGGCGTTCATCCATCATCGCCACCGAGCTGCCCGCGTCCAATTCGCGCTGGGCTTCGCGCTCCATGATCATCTGAAGCCGCCGTTTCACAAGCTCCAATTCCTTGTCTTGGCGCGCCACAACATCCGATAATTCTTCGCTCACCCGCGTGAGATGCGCCACTTGTTCTTCCAGCGCTGTCATTTGTTCGCTCATGGCCGCCTCCGCTTGTTTGAGCCATGTCATAGCAGCCCGCGCGGCGACATGCGAGACTCCATCTCATAAGGAGACTCCCATGAAAAAAGCCCTCTTCGCCCTTACGCTCACCTTATTGGCCTCAAGCGCGCAAGCCTATTCTGGTGAGCAATATGTGACCTGCAACCTCAACCCAGCAGGCGACAATTGGGTCGCGCTCAAAGCCGAGGCAGACCTCAAGTCCAAACGCCTCATGAAGCTTGGCCCAAACACCTATATGGTCACTTTGAACCCCGCTCCGGTTGGTAGATGGCGCGAAGTGATCGTCCAAAGCGACTTTGATGATTGGAGCTATTCTGGCCCTTCTGGTTGGGTCCATGTGGAATACATTTGCCGCGCCGCCGGGTAAAACAGCTGCGCGCGCCCTCATCCCTTGCTCCCTTGCTTGTGCCACGATAAACCGCGCACATAATTCGGACACGGTGACGACGGGATCCTTCATGGCCAAGCAAAAGAAACAGCCCCGCCCCAAGGCAGAAACGCCAAAGGGCTTTCGCGATTATTTCGGCGCAGAAGTCGAAGCGCGCAAAACCATGCTGGATGAGATTGCTGTTGTGTATCATCGCTACGGGTTTGACGCGCTCGAAAGCTCGGCTGTGGAAACCGTCGATGCGCTTGGCAAGTTTTTGCCCGATGTGGACCGCCCGAACGAGGGTGTGTTCGCCTGGCAAGACGAGGATGAGCGCTGGATGGCGCTTCGGTATGACCTGACAGCGCCGCTCGCACGGGTGTTTGCCCAGCATCGCAATGATCTGCCGACCCCTTATCGGCGCTATGCAATGGGGCCTGTGTGGCGCAACGAAAAGCCGGGTCCGGGCCGGTTTCGTCAGTTTTATCAATGTGATGCGGACACAGTGGGCACTGCCAATATGGCCGCCGACGCCGAAATCTGCGCCATGTTGTCAGATGCGCTAGAGTGCGTTGGCATCCCGCGTGGCGACTATGTTGTGCGCATCAACAATCGCAAAGTGCTAAACGGCGTGCTTGAGGTGATGGGTGTAGGCGAAGGCGATCAGCGCGACGCGGTTTTGCGCACCATCGACAAGTTCGACAAAGTGGGCGAAAGCGGCGTGCGCGAACTCTTGGGCAAGGGGCGCTTGGATGCCTCCGGTGCCTATATCGACGGGGTTGGGCTTGCGGATGAGCAGGCGGACCCGGTGATTGCCTTTTTGACCTCGAAAGGCGCGGATAACGCCGCGACCTTGGCGAATTTGACAGCGGCTGTTGGCGACAGCGCCGTGGGCGCGGCGGGTGTTACTGAGCTTGGCGAAATCGCGGATTTGCTCGCGGCGCAGGGCTATGGTCCCGACCGCATCGTGATTGATCCGTCTGTTGTGCGCGGTCTGGGCTACTACACCGGCCCGGTGTTTGAGGCGGAGCTGACGTTTGAGATCTTGGACGACAAAGGCCGCGCGCGGCAGTTTGGTTCGGTGGCGGGGGGCGGACGATATGATGATCTCGTGGCGCGTTTCACCGGTCAATCAGTGCCTGCGGTTGGGGTGTCGATTGGAGTTGATCGTTTGTTGGCGGCGCTGGCCGCAAAGGGGCGCGTGGCGCTCAACCAAAAAGGCCCGGTTGTCGTGACCGTTATGGATCGTGCGCGCATGGCTGAGTATCAGGGCATGGTGCGCGAATTGCGCGATGCGGGGATCCGCGCTGAGGTCTATCTTGGCAATCCCAAGAACTTTGGCAACCAATTGAAATACGCAGATAAGCGCGCCTCCCCTGTGGCCGTCATTGCCGGATCAGAGGAGTTCGAGACGCAGCGCGTTCAGATCAAAGACCTTGTTCTTGGAGCGAAAATCGCTGAGAGCGCCACGCATGAGGAATGGAAAGAACGTCCTTCTCAGTTCGAGGTCGCGCGCGCAGATTTGGTCGCAGAGGTGCGCAAAATAATCGAGGCGCAGGATGAGTGATAAACCAGCCATTCGCGCCGAGGCCGCGCGCCTTTTGGCGGGGTTTGAAGCGCGCGGTGCGCAGGTGGTCGATACCCCCGTTTTGCAACCCGCCGAAACCCTGCTGGACCTATACGGCGAAGACATTCGCGCCCGCGCCTACGTGACCCAAGACCCGCGATTGGGCGAGGCGATGCTGCGCCCGGATTTTACGGTGCCGGTTGTGCAGATGCACATGCAGGAGGGGGCGGAGCCAGCGCGCTACACCTATGCGGGGGAAGTGTTTCGCAAGCAAGAAGACGATGCGACACGCCCGCCGGAATATATGCAGGTTGGATATGAGGTGTTTGATCGCGTTGATCCTGCCGGGGCAGATGCCGAGGTGTTTTGCGCGTTGCATGACGCGCTGTCGCCGCTTGGATTGCGCGCCGCCACGGGCGACATTGGCCTGATTATTGCCGCTGTCGCTGGCCTTAGCACGACAGAGGCCCGCAAGGCGGCGTTGATGCGGCATTTGTGGCGGCCTCGGCGGTTTCGCGCGCTGTTGGATCGGTTTTCGGGCAAAGCGCCGATGCCGGAAGGGCGTGCGGCACTGTTGGCGCAATCCAATCCCATGGATGTCGATGCGCCGCCGATTGGCTTGCGCTCCACCATGGAAATCGCCACCCGTATCGAGGCCCTGCGCCAAGACGCCAGCACGCCCCCAATTCCCGACCATGAAGTTGCCCTCTTGGGCGATCTTTTGTCGCTGCGTGAAACCCTCGCCAATGTGGCAACCCGCCTTGACGACATGGCCGTTGATCTGCCGTCTATCGGTCCTGCTGTCGAGCGGTTTTTGGCCCGCCTCAGCGCCCTAAAGGCACGGGGAGTGGACCTTGAAGTCATTGATTTTGAAGGCTCCTATGGGCGCACCTCGCTGGAATACTACGATGGATTTGTGTTCGGCTTCTATGCGGAATCGCGCCCGGATTTGCCAAGTGTTGCCTCGGGCGGGCGCTACGATGCGCTCACGCGCGTGCTTGGTGCAGGACGGGAAATTCCGGCTGTTGGCGGGGTGATCCGCCCCGATCTGGCACTCATCCTTTCGGAGGCAAAATCATGACTGTGAAGCTTGGTGTGCCCTCCAAAGGGCGGCTCATGGAGAAGACATTTGAGTGGTTTGGCGCGCGCGACGTAACCCTGTCGCGGACTGGCTCGGACCGGGAGTATTCGGGTGCCGTGAGTGGCGTTGAGGGGGTTGAGCTTGTGCTTTTGTCCGCCGGGGAAATCCCGCGGGAACTCGCCGCCGGGCGCATCCATATGGGTGTGACCGGGTCAGATCTTGTGCGCGAAAAGCTCGCCTCCTGGGACACGCAGGTCAAAGAAATTGCGTTCATGGGGTTCGGCCACGCTGATTTGATCCTCGCTGTGCCAAAGGCTTGGGTCGATGTGATGACCCTTGATGATCTGGATGCGGCGAGTGCTGCCTTTCGCGCGCGCCACGGGTTTCGGTTGCGGATCGCGACGAAGTATCACCGGTTGGTGCGCGAGTATCTGCGCGAGCAGGGCGTTGCCGACTACCAACTTGTTGACAGCCAGGGCGCGACTGAAGGCACAGTGAAAAACGAGACAGCCGAAGCGATTGCCGACATTACATCCACCGGCGAAACCCTGCGCGCGAACCACCTCAAGATCCTTGGAGGGGGGCCAATTCACCGCTCACAAGCGACCCTGTTCAAGAGCCGTAAAGCGGATTGGTCGAACGCGGATCGGAAGGTTCTTGCGGAGCTATTGGGGCGGCTGGGCGAAGACGACTGACGTTGTAATAAGCGCCTTTCTTTGCAGCCTTCCGCTGGTATTTTGAGTAGGAAAAGGCCTGGATTGGGCTGAAAGTATTTGGAGGTGAGGCGATGTTGCGCCGCGTATTTATTTTTCTGATGTCGCTTATTGTTGGCAATTCGATGGCGGTTGCGGACGGATTGACAGACGCGCAGGTTTTGGCGGCGGTGCGTGATTTGTCTGGTGGGGATGTCGTCATTGAGGCGTCAGCGAAGAAGGCTCTGAAAAACGGCCTCCCGGAATACAGTGGGTTCATCGACTGGCCGGACGACAAGCCGGGATACCGGGCGGCGGCGGTGATTGCCCATGCTTTCGAGGATGCGGGGCGGCTCATCATGCTGGACTGGGCACTGGGGCTCGACGACTGCGTGGCTTTGTTCGAGGCTATGTTTGATGAGGTCGGTCTGGATACCGGCGGAGCGCGAGCTGAGCTTGCGACTTTGCCGGCGTTGGCGCGCGGGGATGCGGTTGGGGTTGCCTATATCGCCTATCGCGCACCGGCGCGGGCGCAAGGGATGCGCATTTTTGGGATCAATTTCGGTTCCGACATGTATTTTTTCTTTTTGGTGCCAGAGGGAGCGGCTGCGCGCTGGGCCTCGGTTCCGCTCGGAGGGGGCATGTATTTCGAGGACAGCGACTGGCAGTTCAAGGCGGAGTTGGAGGCCGCCGGGATCGTGCCTCTGAGCGAGCGGCACCCTTCGTTGAACCCGAGATCCGCGCCCAAATAGCGCCCACAGACCGATGTTCAGCCTCGGCGCCGAGCGTTCGCCCCGCCCCTCGGATGCCGCCTTCTTTGGTTCAAAAATACCTCCGCCGGAGGCAAAAAGTTCTTATAAAATTCCGATATCGGCCAGCGCGCCAGCGACTTTAGGTGGCAGATCGCTTTCACTTTCCCGACTTGTCAGCGCATCCGCCGGGGCGTCTTCGGGTTTGAGATAGCGCCAGCCTTGGAACGGGCGGCGCGGCGCGGGCTGGGTGCGGATCACCTCTTGATCGAGCACAATACCGCAGCGGCGTACCCCGTCCTCGCCAATCACCTCGTCAAGGCGCAGCACCTTTTGCCGCGCCAAGATCACGCCCTTAAACACCCAATACAACGAGCCGCCATTGATCAACTCCGCCTCACGTTTGGGCCACATGCGGGTGACGTGTCGTGGCTGAAAACGCGCAGCACCATTGGCGCGCGCGGCCTGCCAGTTCATGAGGTCTTCCACGACCTCCGCCCCAACACAGAGTTTCACAAGATTGATCGGGGAGGCGTCGTGCTCCGGTTTGGTTTTCACAGTTCGGCTTTCACGGTTTGGAATTTGCGGTTTGAATTTTGTAGTGGCTTTCGCAAAGAAATCCACACACCCCCCAAATTTATCCTAAGGGGGCGTGGTTTACAGTTGCTGTTCGTTCTATAGTAAGTCTCCCCATGGGCCAAGCGCAACCCGTGTGAACACCCGCTAAACGCCTGAAAATACAGACCTGATCGTTCAAAAGGACGTAAGCATGACACGATTCTCCGCCCCGATTGCCGAACAAATCTGGGACATGAAATACCGCTTTAAAGAGGCTGATGGCAGCCCGATTGACCAATCGGTTGAAGACAGCTGGCGCCGGATTGCGCGGGCTTTGTCTGAGGCGGAACCAGCGCGCGAAGCGGAGTTTTTCGAGGCATTGGAGGATTTCAAATTCCTTCCTGCCGGGCGCATCACGGCAGGGGCGGGCACTGAGCGCAAAGTGACCCTGTTCAATTGCTTTGTCATGGGCACGATCCCCGACAGCATGGGCGGAATTTTCGACATGCTCAAAGAGGCGGCTCTGACAATGCAGCAGGGCGGGGGGATCGGCTATGATTTCTCCACAATTCGCCCGCGCGGAGCCGGGGTTGTGGGCGTGGCGGCGGATGCCTCTGGCCCGTTGTCCTTCATGGATGTTTGGGATGCCATGTGTCGCACGATCATGTCGGCAGGGTCGCGGCGCGGCGCGATGATGGCCACCATGCGGTGCGATCATCCGGATGTTGAGGATTTCATCACCGCCAAAGCCGACGCGGCACGCCTGCGCATGTTCAACATGTCGGTGCTGATTACCGATCCGTTCATGGATGCGGTCAAGGCGGATGGCCCTTGGGATTTGGTGTTTGACGGGACCGTTTATCATACGGTGCAAGCGCGCGATCTGTGGAACAAGATTATGCAGGCCACCTATGATTACGCCGAACCGGGCGTGATTTTCATCGACCGCATCAACCAGATGAACAACCTGAACTACTGCGAAACGATTGCCGCGACCAACCCTTGCGGCGAGCAGCCTTTGCCGCCCTATGGCGCTTGTTTGCTGGGGTCGATCAACATGGCCAAACTTGTGGACCGCCCTTTTGAGGACGGCGCAGATTTGGACGAAGCGGAGCTTACGAAGCTCGTTACAACTGCCGTTCGGATGATGGATAACGTGGTGGACGCCTCGCGGTTCCCGCTTGAAGCCCAACGCCAAGAAGCTCAGGCCAAACGCCGGATTGGGCTTGGGGTCACCGGGCTGGCCGATGCGCTTTTGATGACAGGGCTGCGGTACGGATCGGACGAAGCGGCTGCGCAAACCGAAAGCTGGATGAAGCGCATCGCCCGCGCCGCCTATCTCGCTTCTGTCGAGCTTGCGAAAGAAAAAGGGGCCTTCCCCTTGTTTGATGCGGAGGCGTTCTTGGCCTCTGGCGCGATGCAAGCCATGGACGAGGATGTGCGCGACGCGATCCGCGAACATGGCATTCGCAACGCGCTGCTCACCTCCATCGCCCCTACCGGCACCATCAGCCTTTATGCTGGCAATGTGTCCTCTGGCATTGAGCCGGTCTTTGCCTATGCCTACACGCGCAAGGTGCTGCAAAAAGACGGCACGCGCACCGAGGAAGAAGTGGTTGATTACGCTGTGCAAATGTGGCGTGAAAAGTTTGGGGACGCGGAGCTTCCCGACTATTTCGTAAATGCGCAAACCCTTCCCCCCGCCGATCACGTCAAGATGCAGGCAGCGGCGCAAAAATGGGTCGATAGCTCGATTTCCAAGACCATCAACTGCCCCGAAGATATCAGTTTTGAGGACTTCAAGACCGTCTATATGGCCGCGTGGGAGCAGGGCTGTAAGGGCTGCACAACCTACCGTCCGAACGATGTGACAGGCAGCGTCTTGTCGGTGTCCGAGGAGAGCGAAAAAGCGCCCGAAGCGGATCACGGTGACGCCGATGTTGTCTATATCTCCGAGCCACTGAACCGCCCGCAAGAGCTTGAAGGGGCGACCTATAAGCTCAAATGGCCTGACTCAGAGCATGCCATCTATATCACTGTGAATGACCTCGTGGTGGGCGGTCATCGCCGTCCTTTTGAAGTGTTTATCAACTCGAAAAACATGGAACACTTTGCCTGGACCGTGGCACTGACTCGGATGATCAGCGCCGTGTTCCGGCGTGGCGGCGATGTGACCTTTGTGGTGGAAGAGCTCAAAGCGGTCTTTGACCCGCGCGGTGGTGCATGGATGCAAGGGAAATACATCCCTTCCATCCTTGCAGCGATTGGCGGCACCATCGAAAAGCACATGATTGCGACGGGTTTTCTCGCGGGTGAGGGCATGGGGCTGAAATCCGATCCAACGGCGGATGTCGTGTCGATTGGTCAAACCCAAAATCGCGGCAAAGCCTGCCCATCCTGTGGCCAATACGATCTGCGCATGGTCGAAGGCTGCATGACCTGTGCGTCCTGCGGTCATTCCAAATGCGGCTGATCTGTCCGATTTAAGGTGTGCTGCGTGTCAGGGGGCCAGCGCCCAAACATGTTGATCGCTCACATTGGTGGGTGATCTGGTCCTTGGCCAGGTTTGAGCGAAAGGCGGCAATGTGGTATGCGAAGGCTACGTTGGAGGGAGTCCACGCCATGACCATACCAAAGTTGAAGCGCGTGAAGGTGGCCAGTGAGCAGGAGTTGCGGACTTGGCTCAACAAGAATTCTGGTCAGGCGCAAGATGTGATGATTGTGACCTGTAACAAAAAGTCTCACCAAAAATACATCGCGCGCGATCAGCTTTACGATGCCGTGGTTCTCAGTGGTTGGACGGCCGGGCGACGCTACACGCTCGATGGCAATTTGGTCGGCCAAGTCATCAGCCCCAGCAGGGTCAAGACCCGCTCAGAAGGGTGAGCGCAGACAGGATCACGCAGGGAGCAATCCGAGCGTTTTATAGCTCGT
Organism: Maritimibacter sp.; assembly: GCA_050633625.1. Lineage (GTDB taxonomy): Bacteria > Pseudomonadota > Alphaproteobacteria > Rhodobacterales > Rhodobacteraceae > JBOEGW01. Next base: position 397,746 of record JBOEGW010000004.1, read on the forward strand.
AATGAGGGCGTCATATCGGCGCAAGCCCCCCAGCGCGCGCGCTGTGAGCTGCGCCCCTACGACCGCCGCATAGATGCCATCCGCACGCGCCTTCGCGTTGGTTTCTGGATCAAACTTGGCAAGCCTTTCAGCAAGCCAGTTCACATTCATGTCGATAAAGGCGTGGATCTCGCGGCGCAGCTCTTCGGGCACATCATCAGACTGAGCCGAGAGGAAACTTGCCAAGCAAATGCGGTTGTCCCTCTCCAAAGCCTTTCGGAAAATCCCCGGATAGGCCAGCAGGCAAGCGCGCGGGGTGCTTTGCGCCTGCGCCAGAGCATCAAGTGCCGCCTGCATATCCTCGCAATAGCGGCGCGCCAGAGCGGCACCGAGCGCTGCTTTGCTTGGAAAGTGATGATAGAGGCTGGGCGCGCGTATTCCGATCTCAGCGGCGAGTTCGCGAAAATTCAAGCCGTCATAACCATGCGCCTGCACCTGAGTGCGAGCGATTGAGAGAATTTTCTCCTTGGTGGTCTTGCTCATGTGCCTTCGCTCCCCCCTGTCTTGTTGGGAGAGAGATTGACTTTGCGGCGGGTTATGTCAAGTTACCTATCAACTGGTAGGTAGAGGAGTTGGCCCCATGATGACGATCCATGATTTCAGCCGCGGCCCGTATCCTGCGCGCGTTCGTATCGCGCTTGCGGAGCTGGATTTGCTGCAAGATGTGCGTTTTGTTGAGGTGGACCTGACGACAGGCGCCCATAAGCGAGCAGAGTTTCTTGAGAAAAACTATTCCGGCACTTTGCCGGTCCTCGAACTTGCGGACGGCACCTTTCTGGCCGAATGCACAGCGATCACGGAATATTTGGATCATCTTGGTGATCGGCCGCGACTTACGGGCACCACGGCGCGGGAGCGGGGCATGATCCATATGATGAATAAACGTGCCGAGATCGAACTGCTGGACCCGATCAGCGTCTACTTTCACCATGCGACACGTGGTCTTGGGCCTGATGTCGAGCTGTATCAAAATGCCGAATGGGGCTTGCGGATGCGCGACAAAGCCCTTCGCGGTGCGGCGTATTTTAACGCGGTTTTGTCACAGCGGTCCCACATTGCGGGCGAAGTGTTTTCGATGGCCGATATCACTGTTGTTGCCGCCTTTGTGTTTGCGGGGATCGTCAAACTCGAAATTCCGCCAGAACTTGCGCACTTACAGGCGTGGCACAGCCGGATGTTGGCGCGTCCGAGCGTTCAGGGGTGGCGAAAGTTAGGATGATCCGCCCCCAGCGATAGGTCACTGGCACACCCAAAGCCACAGTCTCGGGGGGAGGGGGCCGGTGGCGGGGCCACCGGCTGCCTGCGGCGCAGGTATTTTTAAACCAAAGAAGGGGGCGGGGGGCCTTTATGCGAAGGGCGCGCGCATGTGACGGCGCGGCTCAGGCGCGTTTGGCTTTTGATTTCAGGGACTTCAGGACTGTTTCGGTGTCCGCGCCAAGATGTGGCGGGGCACCCACTTGCCCCGGCCCGTCATGGGCAAACATGAAGCCCGCGTTTGGCACCTGGATTGTGTCCCCTGTGACCGGATCTGTGATGGGTTGAAACAGGCCTCGCCCTTTGAGTTGGTCGAGGTCGAGTGCCTCAGCCACGTTGCGCAGTTTGCCCGCGGGCACCCCGGTTTTTGCCAAAAGGTCTTCCCAGTGTTCGGCGGGTTTGGTGGCGAAGGCGGCGCTTAAGATGGCGTGTAAGGCTTCGTCATTTTGCAAGCGCGCGGATTGTGTGGAAAACCGATCATCTTGCAGCAGATGCTCTAGCTGCATGGCGCGAAACAACCGTTCCACCTGAATGTCTTGCACAGCCCCGATCGTAATGTCGCCGTCTTGCGTTTTGAAGGTGTCGGCGGTGGGTTGTCCTGAAAACCCTCTGTTGCCAGCGCGCACGGGGGCGGTGGCGCTGATCATCAAGGGGGCCAAAACCGATGACATCAAGACCATGCTCGCATCCAGCATTGAAACGTCGATGATCTGCCCCCGGCGCGCCGGGTCCGCTTGGCGCTGCGTGTAGGCCGCGAGGATCGCAAAGGCCGCGAGCAGGGCGGTGTAGGTGTCAACGATTGGAAAGCCGATCCTTTGGGCATCATCGTCTTGTTTGCCTGACAGATACATAAGCCCGGACATGCTCTGGATCACCTGATCAATGGCCGGATAATCTTTCATCGGCCCGGACTGACCAAAGCCAGACACCGCGCAATAGATCAGGCTTGGGTTGTTCAAAGTGAGGGAGTTTGCATCTAGACCAAGGCGCGCGGCCACGCCGGGGCGAAAATTCTCCACCATGATATCAGCGCTGGCGATGATGTCCTGTGCGGCGCGTTGTCCGGCCTCGGTCTTGAGGTCCAACACCACTGATTTTTTGCCAGCGTTGGAGGCGACGAAGGGTTCTGCCATGCCACGGCGTGCGGGGTCGCGGGTGTAAAATCGCATAGCGTCCCCTCGCGGCGGCTCGATCTTGATGACCTCTGCGCCCAACAGGCACAGGAATTGCGTGGCCAAAGGCCCGGCGATCACATGGCTGAAATCTGCGATGCGAACGCCTTCAAGAGGCTGCGGCATGGGGGCTCCTGCGGTTCGGATCAATAGTTTCCACAGGAAACCAATAACCGATCTGGAGTCAAGCCAAAGCGGAGCGTTTGGCGTGCAATTCGCTCAAGGGGTCGCTTTGATGAGCCGCCAAATCATGTCAAAGAACTGCGCGCGCTCAGCCGCGCTGAGGGGCGCGAGATGATGCTCTTGTGACGCCACCATATCCCTGCGAAGCGCCTCCGCTAAACTTTGCCCTTTTTCGCTTAAATACAAAGCGTTATAGCGTTTGTCGCCATCGGTTTTGCGCCGCTCAATCAGGCCGTCACTTTCCATTTCATTGATCGCTTTGGTGAGCGCGGATTTCTTCAAGACGACCACATCAGAGAGCTGTTTTTGCGACACTCCGGGGTTAAGCGCGATCAGATTGAGCAGCGCGACCTGACCGGGGGCCACGTTATGCGCTGCGAATAATCCGGTGTTGCGCTCCAGCAAGCGGGCGCGCAGGACTCGGCTCACAAAGGAAATATCAGTGGTCAAATGCCCAAGGTCGATCGCGCCATCGGCTGGGCGTTTTGCGTTGCTCATCTGTCTCTCCTGCTTGTGTATCTTGGCTACCTGCCACACTGGCCACTGTCAATTTGAGGAGTTGACAAAGGCGCTATATAGTTTCCAAAGTGAACCAACTGTCGCCTCCCTTCGCGGCACATTTCGTGGCACATAAGGAGCCTCTATCGTGACGCCACTGGCACAGCTTGAACGGGCCTTCGCTTTGCGTGCGCAGGATGTGTCTTGCGAGGGGCAGCCTTTGGTGGGGTTGTTTGGCGACGGGCTGCCCGAGGCGCTGATCGCCGGGGCCGGGGCGCGCTGTGTTGAGGTCAAAGCGCCCCCGCTGGGCTGTCAAATGATGAGCGATGTGGTGCGCGAGATCGCTGAGCCATTTCTTGACGTTTTTGCCGCGCGGTTCTTGCATCGTTTTGCCACAGGTGCCTTTGATGCATACGCGTTGATCATCTTCGCGCGCGACGATGTGGCGGGGCTTACAGCCTATCAGTACGCCTGCGAGCTGCGCCGCCTTGGCCATGTCTCAAACAGGGGGCCGAAGCTTCATCTCTGGAACTTGCTGCACCAAGAGAGCACAGCGGCGCAGGCGTTTAACCAGCTCGAATATGACCGGCTGATCCCAGCGCTTGAAGCGGCAACGGGACAGGCGTTTGATTCAACGCGCATTGCCAAAGCACAGGCCGACGAAGCCCTGCGCGCTGGCGCAATTGACAGGCTCAAAGCTCATCCTGACATCTTCGTTCTGCGCAATGCCGGGCGTTGGTTGAGCGCACAGACCCATGCCGCATTACTTGATCAAATCCCAGCCGCAAAACCGCCCCAGCACCCGCGCCGCATTGGCCTGATTGGCACAGCTTGTGATACGCCCGTGTTGCACGGATTGGCAGCAGAATTTGGCACGCTCCAGCGCGACCTCACCCCTTACGGCGACCTTTGGCCCGGCTGTCACGCGGGGCCGCAAGCGCTGCCGGAGCTGCTCCACGCGGTTGCCAGTCAGCCGATCCATATTCGGACAAACCCGCCGGAACGCTTTGATCGGGCGCTCGATGACGCGCTCGCGCCCTGTGATCTGATCATCGCCAGCGTGGACGCAAATGACGATAGTTTTGGCTGGGAGGTGCCGGGCCTTAAAGCGCGCGCAACGGCGCGTGGGCAAAGCTTTGTTTCCCTAGCGTTTCGCCCCCATTCTCCCGACGCCGCGTGGATAGATGCTGCGCGCAGCGCCATAAAGGCAGCCCTCACATGAGCCTTGCCAAAGCCGCCACCGATTATCAACGCGCCTGGATCAAGACCCTGCGCAGCCAGATCACACAGGGCACGCCCTTCGCCTTTGCCAATGCCGATACACCGCATGAAATCTTTCATTTCATGGAGGTGCCCCTCGTCACAAATCAATGGTGGTCGGCAGTCATCGCGGCCAAGCAACAAGCGCCGTATTACTTCGATTGGATGGAGGATGCGGGCTATCATGGGCATTTGCCGAAATACTCCGCCTTGCCGTTGATGGCGGCCTTGGAAGGGGACACAGAGCGACAACCCTGGGGCGGCCTTCCTGCCCCGGCAATCCTCTGCGCGCGCCAAAGCTCTGATGAACATGGGCGGATCTTTCGACGATGGGCCGAGGCCACCGGCGCGCCGCTTCATCTTCTGAGCGCGCCCGGCGTTCCTGATCCGGCGCCCGATTGGTGGCAGCAGGCGCGCAGCGATTGGGAGGCGTTTTATGGCACCGCCCGTCTTGATCTTTTGTCGGCGGAAATTCACGCGCTGATTGAGGCCACCGAAGCCCTCACCGGGCAATCTTTCGACAGGGAAGGTTTCGCCGCCTATATGGCGCGCATCGACGCACAAGAACGCATTCTTGAAGAGGTCAGCACCCTGTTGGCCGAGGCCCCCAAAGTGGTGATGCGCATCTCTGAACAGATGCCAAACGCGATGATCCCGCAATGGCACCGCGGCACCGATTGGGCGCTGGAACATGTCGCAAAGCTCAAAACCGAGGTCAAGGCGCGTGTCGCAGAGGGTCAAGCCGTTTGCCCGAATGAGCGCATTCGTATGATGTGGATCGGTGCTGGGCTGTGGTTTGACACCTCCTTTTATCGCGCGTTTGAGGAGAGCCACGGTGCGATATTTGCCTGGTCAATGTACCTGCCGTTCGCCGCTGACGGCTATATACGCGCAGATCACGGCGATCCGGTGCGCGCGTTGGCGGCGCGGGTGTCAGCGATGAACGAACAGCTCCACCAGCCGCCTTGGATGGGCGCTTGGATGGTGCGAGAGGCCAAGCGCAACCGCATTGATGTGGCCCTGATGTTGATCCCGGAACACGACAGATTTTCCGGCTACGGGTCATTGTTTGCCAAACAGGCGCTTGAGGCGGCGGGGGTGAAGGTGATCGAAGTTTGGTCCGACATGGTGGACCCGCGCGATTGGAACGGTGACGATGTGGTGGCGCAGGTGCGCGCCGAACTTGATAAGCTTTAGGGAGGCGAAACCATGACAGAGACAATCGCAGACAGGCGCGCGGCCGAAGGGGTGGAGCGGTTTAGCACGCGACACGATTTTGACGCCGATGGGCTGGATGGGTTTGACGAGGTGCACGCCGCCTTTGCCGATCTGCGCGGGCGCTGCCCGGTGGCGCATTCCAACGATATGGGCGGGTTTTGGATGCTGACCAAATACCGCGATATTGAAGCAGCCATGTCCGATTCAGCGCTCTATTCCACCGCCGTGCAAAACGTCGTCCCGCCCGTCGCCACCACGGGTCGCCGCCCGCCGCTGCACCTTGATCCCCCCGACCACACGCCCTATCGGCGCGCAATTGCACCGCTGTTTCGCCGCGAGCGCATGGCGTTTTGGGAGCCGCGCGTGCGCGACATCGCCACCACGCTTTTTGCGCCGCTTCCTTCAAAAGGGCGCGCCGATATCTGCCTCGACTACTCCTATCATTTGCCAATTCATGTGCTCGCTGAGTTCTTTATGATCCCCCCCGCTCAAGCCCAAGAGATCCGGGCGGTGGGGCGTGAATTCAACACAGCACTGCAAACCAAAGACCTTGCCGGGCTGCAAAAATACTCGGGCTTTTTGTATGATATCGCCCAAAGCATCATTGATGATCGCAAGGTCAATCCGCGCGACAGCGGCGAATGCCCGACCTCGGCGCTTCTCGCCGCCACTGATTTCGATGGCAATCCTCTCCCCGAAGCTTTGATCCTTGGCACAATTCGTCAGCTCTTGGTGGTTGGGATCATCGCGCCAACAACCTTCCTTGGCTCGGCGGTCATGCATTTTTGCAGGCATCCGGATCATTTTCAGCTCATCAAGGACGACCCGTCTTTGGTGCCTGCGGTGGCGGACGAGCTGTTGCGGCTCTACACGCCTTATCGTGGCTTTGCGCGCACCCCCACGCGGGATGTTGAGCTGCGCGGCGAGACCATCATGCGTGACGAAGCTGTTGCGCTGTGTTTCACCTCCGCCAACCGCGATGCTGAGGTGTTTGAAGACCCGGACAGCTTCCGGCTGGATCGCGTCGATGCGCCGCCCCCGATTGCCTTTGGGGCAGGGCCGCACCGTTGCGCTGGCGAGCCGATTGGCCGCCTAATGCTGACGGCCTCCTTGGAGGTATTCGCTGAGCTTTGTGATGGGTTTGAGGCGGATGGGCCAACGCCGATGACCACATGGCCAGAATACGGGCCAACGTCAGTGCCGGTCAAATTTCGCACCATTGGTGAAGGCTGAGCGGATTGGCAGGCTGTATTGAGGGGCGAATTGGTAGACGCGTCAGCTTGGCGGGCGAATATGCTCAAGCGCCTCAACAACTAAGGCGTCTAATCCGTTGTCGGGCGCGTGCGCATCGCTCAGTAACCCCGCGCGCATATCCGGCCCCCAAAAGTCATTGATATGCGCCGCCACTGCCGCCGCGCGATCGCCCGGTTGGCTGGCAAAAAACGTGGCGATTTGATTGGCCATCAAGGCGCGTTTAGCTTGCGACATTGTTCAGCTCTCCTTGAACACGTTCGGGGTGCGTTACCACGTCAAACGATCCGTTTCGGGCATTTGCAATGAGGGTAATATTGGCGTGTTGTGCCTGTTCCACTGCGAGCTTGGTCGGCGCAGAGGCCGCGATGATCATCCCCGCGCCAGCAAGCGCCGTTTTTTGCACAATATCCACCGAAATGCGCGATGTCATGAGCAGCGCGCCGCCAAGCGCGGGCATGTCCTCGCGCGCCAAAGCGCCGATCAGCTTGTCCAGCGCGTTATGGCGTCCCACATCTTCGCGAACATGGGTAATGCCTTGGTCTGGCACCATAAAACCAGCCGCATGAACCGCACGGGTTGCGTCATGAAGGGGCTGAAACGCGCGCAAATCCTCAAGCGCATTGGCGATTTTCGCGGGGCCAAATGTCACGGAGGACGTGCTGACGGGCAAAGGGCGCACAGCCGCCTCAATCGTGTCGATCCCGCATAATCCGCAGCCCACAGGCCCCACCATGGCCCGTTGGCGCGCCCGCAATTCGGCCTCACGCCCCGCGGCAATCCAGCCGCGCGCCTCATACCCCGCACCATGCGCGACAATCTCCAGCTCTTCCAGCTCGTCTTGCGCCAAAATCACCCCTTCGCTCAGCGCAAACCCAAGGGCGAAATCCCGCAAATCAGTGGGGCTGGCCATCATCACAGCCAAGGTGGTCCCGCTATAGCTCAGCGCCACCGGAACCTCCTCGGCCAACACCCGTTTGAGCGCGCCATATGTCTGGCTCACACTCACTCGGCGGCGGGCAAAATGCGGCGCGATTGTTTGGCTTGGGCGTTATAATCCTCTTGCCAATCACTTGGCCCATTTGTGGGCGATACCTGCACCGCGGTCACCTTGAATTCCGGGCAATTGGTCGCCCAATCGGAAAAGTCGGTGGTGATCACATTGGCCTGCGTGTCCGGGTGGTGGAAGGTGGTATAAACAACGCCGGGGCTGACGCGATCAGTAAGCGTTGCGCGCAAAGTCGTTTCGCCTGACCGACTTGCCAGTTTAATCAAATCTCCCTCCGTCACACCGCGATTTTCCGCATCAAACGGGTGGATTTCCAGCACATCTTGATCGTGCCAAATGTTGTTTTGCGTGCGCCTCGTTTGCGCCCCCACATTATATTGGCTGAGGATGCGCCCGGTTGTGAGCAACAGCGGGAACCGCGGCCCGGTCCGCTCATCAGTGGCAACATATTCGGTCACAATAAAGCGGCCTTTGCCGCGCACAAACCCGTCCACATGCATCAAGGGCGTGCCATCGGGCTGTGCCTCATTACAAGGCCATTGGATCGAATTTTTGGCATCGAGCGCGGCATAAGAAACCCCGGCAAAACTGGGGGTAGTCGCGGCGATTTCATCCATGATTTCAGATGGATGACTGTAGTTCCAACCGGCGCCCAAACTGTTCGCCAAAAGCTGCGTCACTTCCCAATCCGCATAGCCATTGAGCGGCGCCATGACCTTGCGCACGCGGTTGATCCGCCGCTCGGCATTGGTGAATGTTCCGTCTTTCTCAAGGAAGGAAGACCCCGGCAAAAACACATGCGCGTAGTTCGCTGTTTCGTTCAAGAATAGGTCATGCACGATCACACAATCCATCGCCGCCAGCCCGGCGGTCACGTGTTTTGTGTCAGGATCGGACTGCAAAATATCCTCGCCCTGACAGTAAAGCGCCTTGAACGTCCCGGCCACCGCCGCATCCAGCATATTGGGAATACGCAAGCCCGGCTCAGGGTCAATCTCCACCCCCCAAGCCTGCTCAAACGTCGCTCTCGCATCGGCGTTTTTCACATGACGATAGCCCGGCAATTCGTGCGGAAACGACCCCATGTCGCAGGAGCCTTGCACGTTGTTTTGACCGCGTAGCGGATTCACACCAACGCCCTTGCGTCCAATATTTCCGGTCAGCATCGCAAGGTTGGCAATCGCCATCACCGTGGTTGAACCTTGGCTGTGTTCCGTCACCCCAAGCCCGTAATAAATCGCGCCATTTCCTCCAGTTGCAAAGGTCCGCGCGGCGGCGCGCAGGGTGTCCGCTGGCACGCCGGTCAGGCTTTCGGTGGCCTCCGGGCTGTGGCGGTTTTCGCTGATAAAGGCCTTGAAATGCGCGTAATCTTCGCTCTCGCAGCGGTCTTTGATGAAGGTCTCATCCATCAAGCCTTCGGTCATAATCACATGGGCCAGCGCGCTCACCACCGCGACATTTGTGCACGGGCGCAGCGCGAGGTGGTGCGCCGCTTCAACATGAGCTGATTTCACCAAATCAATGCGCCGTGGGTCGATCACGATCAGTTTGGCCCCGGCTCGCAGCCGCTTTTTCAACCGGCTGGCAAACACCGGATGCCCATCGGTCGGGTTGGCGCCAATAATGATCACAACATCGCTATGCTCAACGCTGTCAAAGTCCTGCGTGCCCGCCGAGGTGCCAAAGGTTTGCCCCAGCCCATATCCGGTCGGTGAATGGCACACGCGCGCGCAGGTATCGGTGTTGTTGTTCTTGAATACGGCGCGTGTAAGCTTTTGAACCAAATAGGTTTCTTCGTTCGTGCAGCGACTTGAGGTGATCACACCGAGCGCGTTTCGCCCATAGGTGTCGCGGATCGCACCGAGCCGTTTCGCCGTGAATTCGAGCGCCTCATCCCAGCTCACTTCGCGCCACGGATCGCTCACCTTGTCGCGGATTAACGGGTTCAGAATTCGGTCAGGATGCGCCGCATACCCATAAGCAAATCGCCCCTTCACGCAAGAATGGCCCCGGTTCGCGCGCCCGTCTTTATGCGGCACCATGCGGACCATCTGGTCGCCATTCAGCTCCGCCTTGAAAGAACACCCAACCCCGCAATAGGCGCAGGTCGTAATCACCGATCGGGTCGGCGTGCCCAGCTCCGCCACAGATTTTTCCTGTAAGGTCGCCGTCGGGCAGGCGGCGACGCAGGCCCCGCAAGACACGCAATCCGAGCTGAGAAAATCATCATTTCCCGCGCCCGCCTTCACGCGGCTCTCAAACCCACGCCCCTCAATCGTCAGCGCAAACGTCCCCTGAACCTCCTCACAGGCCCGCACGCAGCGCGAACAGGCGATGCATTTAGAGGCATCATAGGTGAAATACGGGTTGCTCTCGTCCTTTGGCTTATAGCGATGATTTTCGCCGCCTTCGCGCACCTCAAAATGGTTCGCGCCGAGGCCATAGCGCACGTCGCGCAGCCCCACCATTCCGGCCATATCTTGCAGTTCACAATCGCCGTTCGCACTGCACGTCAGGCAATCCAGCGGATGATCCGAAATGTATAACTCCATGACTCCACGGCGAATTTTCTGCACCTTGCCGGATTGCGTCCGAACCTTCATCCCCGGTGCAACTGGGGTTGTGCAAGAGGCTGGCGTGCCGCGCCGCCCTTCGATTTCGACAACGCAGAGCCGACAAGACCCAAAGGCTTCAACGCTATCTGTCGCGCAGAGTTTTGGCACTTTGATCCCCGCCAAAGACGCCGCGCGCATCACCGAAGTGCCCTCCGGTACGCTGATCTCCACCCCGTCGATGGTCAATGAAACCGGCGCGCCGGTGGTCGCCGGGGTGCCATGATCGGTATCGTCCCACGGGATAATCAGGTCTTTCATTCGGCGGCCTCCTGTTGGGTGGCAAGTTTTCCGTCAAGGCGCAGCGCGGACAGAACCGGGTAAGGGGTGAAGCCTCCAAGGGCGCAAAGTGAGCCATCCGTCATAGTCTCGCATAGGTCTTCAATCAGGGCGCCAACGTCCTCGCCTGCCTGAAGTCGCTCCACAGTTTCCACACCGCGCACCGCACCAATCCGGCAAGGCGTGCATTTCCCGCAGCTTTCCACAGCGCAAAATTCAAAGGCAAACCGAGCCATTTCGGTGAGGTCAGCCGTGTCGTCAAACACTGTGATCCCGGCGTGGCCAATCAGCCCGCCCGCACCATCAAATTCCTCGTAGCCAAACGGCACATCAAACTGTTCTGGCCCAAAATAGGCCCCCAAAGGCCCGCCCACTTGCACGGCGCGCACCGCCCGTTTTGAGTGGGTTCCGCCGCCGATCTTATTGACAATATCACTCAATGAAAGGCCAAAAGCCGTCTCATATAGCCCGCCAAATTGCACATTTCCCGCTATTTGCAGCGGTATAGTGCCGCGAGACCGGCCAAGCCCGAAGGCTTCATAATGCGCCGCACCCCGTTCAAAGATGACAGGGATCGTCGCGAGGGAAATGACGTTATTGACCACGGTTGGTTTGCCCAAAAACCCTTCCAGCGCGGGCAGGGGCGGCTTGGCGCGCACCACGCCGCGTTTGCCTTCTAGCGAGTTCAAAAGAGAGGTTTCTTCGCCGCAAACATAGGCCCCGGCACCCACCCGGATTTCCATGTCAAACGCGGCGTCCGTGCCCAGCACAGCACGGCCCAAGACGCCTTTTTCGCGTGCGATTTCGACAGCACGGCGCATGGTTTTGATAGCATCCGGGTATTCGGATCGCAGGTACACATAGCCCTTGTCGGCCCCCACTGCGATCCCAGCAATGATCATGCCTTCGATGACGCAAAACGGATCACCCTCCATAATCATCCGGTCCGCAAATGTGCCGCTGTCGCCCTCATCGGCGTTGCACACAATGTACTTCTGATCCGCCTGCGCGCGGGCCACGGTTTGCCATTTTATGCCTGTTGGAAACCCGGCGCCGCCGCGTCCGCGCAGGTTCGACGCAATCACCTCGCCCACCGCCTCTTCGCCCGTCATGGTGAGCGCGCGCTCAAGCCCCACAAGCCCGCCATGGGCGCGGTAACTCTGCAAATCGAGCGGATCAATCACGCCGCAACGTGCAAATGTCAGCCTGTTTTGCGTGGCAAAAAACGGGATGTCCTCCGTCGGACCATGGCCCTTGAAGGTGCCCTCCAGGAGCGCTGGCACGTCTTCGGGCGACAGCGGGCCAAACGCATGGCGCACCCCGTCAATCTCGACTTCCGCAAGCGGCTCCAGCCAGCACATGCCGCGTGATCCGACCCGAACAAGCTCCACCCCGGCGTCGCGCAAAGCCCGCGCCACCTCATCCGCACCAAGTGCGCGCGCCACAGCATCACAGGACAAAAATACCTTCATGCGCCACGCTCCTTGAGAAGCGCCACAAGGCTCGGCGCGTCCAGTCGCGCAACGGGTTGACCCTGCACCAGTGCCGCCGGGCCATTCGCGCAAAGTCCGAGACAATACACAGGTTCAATCGCGATCCTGTCTTGGCTGTCCGCATCGAGCAGCGCCCGTGTTTCTTGCTCCAAACGCGCGCTTCCAAGCGCCTGACACGCTTCGGCGCGGCACAGTTTCACCTCAAGGCGTGGATCTGGTACGGACTTGAAATCGTGATAAAAACTGATGACCCCATGGGTTTCCGCGCGCGAAATGTTGAGGGTTTCCGCCAGCAGCTCAACGGCCCCTTCAGGGATGCATCCATAGGCGTCTTGCAGCCCATGAAGCATTGGCAATAGCGGGCCTTCGAGGTCCGCGAAAGGGACGATGACGGCGCGCATGTCCTCCACTGAGGGCGCGGGCGGGGCTGGCTGTGGGGCTGGCATGTATCCTCCGAAGTTGGGGGATTTTGCCGCTCGTTGTGAGCCAAATCAATATTGATGTTCCGTTATGTGATAGGAAATTTCTATTGAACTTAACCCGCCGCCAATCTCGACGTGGACAGCGTCAAGGCTTGATCGAAAATCGCCTTCAAAACAGGTGTTTGCGGGTCTTGATGCGGGGCCACGAGGCCGACACTTGGCTCAAGCGCGTTCTGCGCGCGAATGGGCACCACCGAGAGCGCGCGCCCCGCCGCCAAGGTCCGGGCTAAATCCACCGGCAGCACTGTGGCCCATTGCCCGGTTTCCGTGTGGCTGGTGAGCACCACTGTCGAGTTGCTTTCCATCCCGACCTTGGGGTCCAGCCCGGCATCCAGAAAGGCGCGGTTGATGATACGACGGTTTTGCATATCCGGGGTCAAAAGGCACAAATTGAGTTTGGCAACATCGGCCCATTCCACGGCCGCTTGGCGCGCGTTTTCGCTCTCTTTGTGGCAAACCAGCGCATAGGATTCGCGATATATTCCCTGTGTCATGACCCGGCCCAAAGGGCCTTGATCAAGGTATGTCATGCCGACATCAATCTCGAAATTCTCTAATATTTCAACGATATCAACCGTGGCCCGTGACAGGATCGTGAAGGTGACTTTTGGGTGCGCTTGGGTGAATCTTGCTGTGAGTTTGGAGGCCCAGGTGAGGGCGGTCGGTATGACCGCAAGCCGCACGTCGCCCGACAGGCCTTCACGCGAAAAACGCATATCTTGGCGCAGGTGTTTTGTCTCGCCAATGATTGTGCGCGCATGAATCAATGCGCGTTGGCCTTCCGGGGTCAATCCGCCAAATCGTGAGCCGCGCAAAACAAGTTGCACGCCCAGCGTTTCCTCAAGCTGTTTGATCCCCGCCGACAGGGTGGGTTGCGTGATCCCAAGGCTTTCCGCGGCGCGGCCAAAGTGCCGTTCTCGCGCCAGCGCAATGAACATTTCAAGTTTCGCTATCATACCGGGAGTTTAGGTTGGATTTGCCGTCAGTCGATAGGAAAGTTCAATGATTGTCTGATTCATGTCACATTAACCGAAATGTAAGTCTTCATGGGCAGAGTCAGTTTTAGGGAATCAGCTGCGGGGCCTATAAGGGGCTTCTGGGTCGGGCCATAAACTGGGTTTTGCTGCTATGTATCGTCTTTTGGGCGTTCTTTTCTTGGTGCTCTGCGCATCGCCCCTGCTGGCTGAGGGGCGGGTCTATCTTGGCATGGGCGGGTTGAGCAGCAACGATGCTTACGGCGATTTTCAGGACCGCTGGCAAACCGCAAGTCGCTCGCATTCCTTTGTCTTTGGGCCAGAAGGGACAGTCTCCGCGCCCGCGGATATTGGCGCAGTGCTTGAGCTGCGCAGCGGCTTTCAGGTGATCACGCCCGACAACACGATGACCCCTGCACCCGGCGATCGCCCCGTGGTGGGTGTCCTGCGCAGCGGTGTTCACACCCACTTTAGCCGTCTTGGTGCCGAGTTTGTTCTTGGCGCAGGCGTTGAAGCGATGGGACCGGCGACCCAAGTCACGGCGCTTCAAGACCGTTTTCACGCAACTTTGGGGTTTGATCAGATTGCCGCGCCGGTGCTGGCGGCGCAAATGGGAAATAAGCTGCGCCCGATGCTTGGCGCAGAGGCCGCGTGGTCGATGCAAATGGACCCAAACATCACGTTCCGCCCCTTTGCGGAGCTGCGCGCAGGGCTTGAATCCTACGGGCGTATCGGCGCCGATCTTTTGATCGGGGATGGGTTTGGGCACGGATTATTAGGCCGCGATTATGTAACAGGTCAGCCCTACAAAATCACCGACCCGCATGATGGCCCATCGGTCTCCCTCTTGTTGGGGGCCGATACCGCCGCGATGCTCAACAGCCAGTTCCTGCCCGCCGCAACCCCCGCGACGACTCTGCGCACGCGGATTCGCGCGGGCATGATGGTCGAGGATAGTGCCTTTTCCTTTTACTATGGCGCGACCTATCTGACGCCTGAATTTCAGGGTCAGCCAAGCGGGCAATTGCTCGGCTCCATGCAGATCAAAATGCGCTTTTAGCGCCGCGTGTCACAAAAAGCTTAACAACGCGAATCACCCGTGCTACCACTCTGTGGATAACTCCAAAGTCGGACATGAGATCCGAGCAGGGACAGATGAGGCGAGCATACAGGTATGACGACGGGCTTTCGTGGCACGTTTGTTATCTCTTGGCTCCAAACCGAGATTGACGGATCAATCGGCGCGCCGCGTGGAGCGCTTGGTGTGGGGGCGAGTTGGCGTTGGTCGGGCACAGCCGTTCGGGTCGATGGACCCCAAGATGTGCTCAGCTTGACAGCGCCCACAGGGGAAGCAGACATCCGAAAACGCGCAGCGCGCAAGGTTCAAAAGATGGTCGGGGCGGCGCTGAAGCCCGGCTCGAAACAAGATGCCTTGGTGCTGGAGGACGCGGTCGAAGACCCTTTGTTTGACCATGGGTTCGTCATTACGGACGGCTATAAATCCTATAAAGTATCGGTGGTTGAGCTGGGCGCGGGCAGTGCGCCGCTCTTGCTGTTCTTGGATGAGGTTCCCCCTGCGGGCACGGATTTCTGGGTCGTGCAGGCGATGACGGAAGCCGCCGAAATCAACCGTCTTACCGACCAGCCAACCGGGGTCATTTGCTTCACACCCGGCACGCGCATTCGCACCGATCACGGGGATGTCGCCATTCAGGACATTCGCCCCGGCGACAAGGTGCAAACCAAAGACAACGGTTTCCAAGACGTGCGCTGGATCGGCACAAAACGGGTCAGCGGCGCACGCCTTTTCGCGATGCCCGAACTGCGGCCTATTCGGTTGCGGCGCGGCGCACTCGGCGTTGATCGCCCCGACGAAGACCTCATCGTATCGCCGCTTCACAAAATGTTGGTGCAAGGGGCGCGTGCTCAAGCGCTGTTCAACACCGACGAAGTGCTGGTCACCGCCCGTGATCTCATTGACGACCGTTTGGTCATTCGCGATCACACAATGTCGAGCGTCACCTATGTGCATTTGTTACTGGATCAGCATGAGGTTGTGTTCGCCAACGGGCTTGAGACCGAAAGCTTCCACCCCGGTCCAGACTCGCTTGCGGCTGTTGAGGATGATCAGCGCAATACGCTCTTTCAGCAAATGCCAGAGCTAGAACGCGCGCCTCAAACCTACGGAGACCATGCGCGGCGCAGCCTGAACAAAGCCGAAGCGGCAATCATGCAGGCCCATATTTAGGCGTCAAACCCCAATAAAATCTCAGGCGTGGCGGATTTTTTTGCGCCCCGCATTGACTCCTTCCCGAACCCCTCTATAAGCGCGCAATCGGCTTGGTTTCAGGCCGAACATTCATTGGTGTTGGTGGCCCTCGCAAGGGGATGCCTGTCGGGCCCTTCGGCGTAATCCGAAGAATAAGTCCAAAGGACAACGCCCTTTAAACTAGGCATGAAGCCCTCCGTCTTCTTGTCCTGCATGTTGAGCTGAAGTTGATTTCAGCGCGCGTATCGTGGGACCGGATTTGGACGAAAGCTGAAAGGCCGCAATAAAGGAGATCAGCCGTGACCAAACGCACGTCTGCCAAGTATAAAATTGACCGCCGGATGGGTGAAAACATCTGGGGTCGTCCGAAATCCCCGGTAAATCGTCGTGAATACGGCCCCGGCCAGCACGGTCAGCGCCGCAAGGGCAAGCTGTCTGACTTTGGTCTCCAGCTGCGCGCCAAGCAAAAGCTCAAAGGCTACTACGGCGACCTGACAGAAAAGCAATTCCGCCGCATCTTCCGCGACGCTGAGCGTATCAAAGGCGATACAGGTGAAAACCTGATCGGCCTGTTGGAATGCCGCCTCGACGCTGTTGTGTACCGCGCGAAATTCGTGCCAACAATCTTCGCGGCGCGTCAATTCGTGAACCACGGCCACGTCACAGTGAACGGCAAACGCGTCAACATCCCATCTTACCGCGTTCGTGAAGGTGATGTGATCGAAGTGCGCGAAAAGTCCAAACAAATGGCGCTCGTTCTCGAAGCTGTTGGCCTCGCGGAGCGTGACGTGCCTGACTACATGGACGTTGATCACTCGAAAATGGTTGCGAACTTTGTGCGCACACCTGGTCTTTCCGATGTGCCTTATCCGGTGCAAATGGAACCAAATCTCGTGATCGAATTCTACGCTCAGAACTAATCTGAGCCGATCCAGACTAATCGCGAAGGGCTGCCGTTTGGCGGCCCTTTTGCGTTTGTGTTTGCGCCAACGTATCGTTTGAACGCTGGCCTTAGCGCGCGCTGCCTTGTATGTGTGTCGCGTAACACTTTGGGGGGCCAATTATGGGCCGTGAGATCACAGCGCAGCCGGGCATTTTGGATATCAAACCCTACGTTGGGGGGGCATCCAAAGTTGAAGGCGTGGCGAATGCAACCAAACTCAGCTCGAACGAAAATCCCTTCGGCCCGTCCGACAAGGCCGTCGACGCCTATTTGCGCGCGGCGCATAGCCTGAACCGCTATCCGTCAACCGATCACGCGGCGTTGCGCGCCGCCATCGGTGACGTGCACGGGCTGGACCCGGCGCGGATTATTTGTGGGGTTGGGTCAGACGAAATCATCACCTTTCTCTGCCAATCCTACGCGGGGCCGGGCGATGAGGTCATCCATACTGAGCACGGCTTTTCGATGTACAAAATTTCGACGCTCGCCGCCGGGGCAACCCCGGTCGAGGTGGCCGAGCGCGAACGTGTCGTCGATGTCGACGCGATTTTGGCTGCTGTGACGAAGAAAACCAAACTCGTGTTTATCGCAAATCCAGCCAATCCCACCGGCACGATGGCAGGCGATGGCGCACTGTCTCGTCTTGCGCGCGATCTGCCTAAAAACGTGATTTTGGTGCTTGATGGGGCCTATGCCGAATATGTGGAGGGCTTTGATGGCAGCGCCAGTATGGTGGAAAAACACGCCAATGTCGTGATGACGCGGACGTTCTCCAAGATCTATGGGCTTGGCGCGCTGCGCATTGGTTGGGGCTATGCCAGCGCTGAAATTATTGATGTGCTCAACCGGGTGCGCGGCCCGTTCAACCTGTCCACCAGCCAACTTGCCGCCGCCGAAGCGGCCGTGCGCGATCAAGCTTGGGTCGAAAAATGCCGCGCGGACAACACCCGTTTGCGCGCTTGGCTGGCGGAATCCTTGGCCGAACATGGCGTGCCCTCCGACACCTCTTGCGCGAACTTCGTCTTGGCGCGCTTTGCCTCTGAGGATCAGGCGGCCATGGTCGATGAATTCCTCAAAGCGGAAGGGATCATCGTGCGCCGAGTGGGGGGGTACAACCTGCCAAATTGTTTGCGCATCACTGTCGGGGATGAACCTGCCTGCCGCCGAGTCGCGCATCTGATCGCCGTGGCGATCGGGGGAAAAGAAGCAGTCCCCGCAAACCCAAGGAAAGAGGCTGAAGCGTGAGTGTGGTCTATGAACGTGTTGCGCTGATTGGTCTTGGGTTGATCGCGGGGTCCATGGCCCATGCGATGCGGCGCGCAAAGCTGGCGGGGGAGATCGTTGGCACTGCGCGCTCCGCAAAAAGCCGCGACATCGCCCGCGAGATCACCCTTGTGGACCGGGTCGAGGACACAGCCGCCACCGCCGTTCAGGAGGCGGACCTTGTCGTTTTGGCGGTGCCCGTTGGTGCCATGGAAGCGGTCGCGCGCGAGATTGCGCCCCATCTCAAGCCGGGCGCCACCGTCACTGATGTTGGTTCCGTCAAGGGGGCTGTGATCGAGGCGGTTGGGCCGCATATCCCTGAAAACGTGCATTTTATTCCCGCGCACCCGCTCGCCGGAACCGAGCATTCCGGCCCTCATTCCGGCTTTGCCACCTTGTTCGACAACCGGTTTTGTTTGCTTGTTCCAAGCCCCGGCACCGACCCGAAAGCGACAGCCAAATTGCGCACCTTTTGGGAGGGGATTGGGGCAAATGTTGAGGAAATGGACGCCGAACACCACGATCTCGTGCTGGCCGTCACCTCGCACACACCCCACCTGATCGCCTATACGATGGTGGGCGTGGCCGATGACTTGCGCCGTGTGACGGACAGTGAAGTCATCAAATATTCCGCCGCGGGCTTTCGCGATTTTACCCGGATCGCCGCCTCTGATCCAACAATGTGGCGCGACGTGTTCTTGAACAATAAGGATGCGACTTTGGAAATTTTGGGTCGGTTCACCGAGGAGCTTTTCGCCCTTCAACGCGCGATCCGCACAGGGGATGGCGAAATGCTGCATGACTATTTCACCCATACCCGCGCTATTCGCCGCGGTATTCTTGAGGCCGGGCAAGATGTGGATATCGCTGATTTTGGTCGTGCAGCTTTGGCGGCGCGCAAAGACGAGAGCGCAACGTGATGCGCGCGGTTTTGACCATTGCGCTCTGTGTGGGGCAGGCGGGCTTTGCGCTGGCTGACGCGCCCGCGCGCTCGCTCATTCCGCCGCCGCGCCCCGGCGCTGTCATGGCGCCCGCAGCCCCCACTGCGCGCACCGCGCCCGTAGCGACCGAAAAGCCCGGCGATCCGGTTGCCAGTTTTTTCAAACGGCTGGCGACTGCCCAGCCGCGTCAGCGCCCGGAAAATCCCTCCGCGCAAGCGCGCAGCCAAAACGCCGGCATGGTGACAAACCGCACAACAACGCCGACCACAAGTCCGCGCCCGAACGCGCGCCCCAAAGGCTTGCTTGCGGCCTTGCGCGCCAATAACGCGGACGGCTCACGGGTCGGACCAACGGCGAGCATGAAAGGCGCCGTCTGTGGTGTGCCCTCCATCAAAGGCGTGCAAATCAAAGACATTCCGGGCCGCATCAAGGGCTGTGGTGTCTCGGATCCTGTCAAGATTTCCTCGGTGGCGGGCGTACCATTGTCACAGCACCCAACAATCGATTGCACCACCGCTAAGGCGCTGGATTCTTGGGTGAAAAACGGCATAATCCCGGCTGTTGGGCGCAAAGGCGGCGGCGTTGCCAAGGTGAATATCGTCGCTCATTTCGCCTGTCGCACCCGCAACAACCGCCCCGGTGCGAAGATTTCGGAACATGGGCGCGGGCGCGCTGTGGATGTGTCAGGCGTCACCCTAAAAAACGGTGAAACCCTCACAGTGCTCAACGATTGGCGCAGTTCAAATGCGGGCATCATGAAAGCAATGCACGCCTCGGCCTGTGGTCCGTTTGGCACGGTTCTTGGCCCGAAATCAGACCGCTACCACCAAGACCATTTCCACGTCGACACCGCCAGCTACCGCAGCGGACCATACTGCAAATAGGCAGCGTCAGGGCAGTTTGATTTCTGGCGCAGGTCCAATCGGGAAGCGCCCCAAATAGGCTTTGCCCTCGGTAAAGGTGAGCACGGCGTTCAAGGTTGTTGGGTCGCCAGAGCGGCGCGAAATGCCGCTGAGCACGCGGGTCACAACATTTGCCAATGCCGGATTAAGCGCGCCGCTCGCTTCGGCCACCGTGATCATTTCGCGCCAATTGGTCGCTGTCACGTCCACTTCACCCGCCGGAATACCTGCCGCATCCACCACCAAAATCCCCGTCATATCCAGCGCCAAAGCGCCCCAAGTGGCGGTGATGCGCGTGACCTCAACTTCGCGCGGCTGCGGGCGCGCACGCTCAATCGCATAGCGGTCCCATGGCTCATCAAAACGCACAGTCAGGTCCGCATTGACCGATTGGATCACCTCAGAGAAAGCGCCCGACCGTGCAATCCGGTCCATGAAGGACGAACTGGGGGCGATGTTTTGTCCAGTCACATCAATGTCATAGACATTTCCCAGCACGCCGGGCGTTTGGCGCATCGACAATTGCCCCGCGCCCACATGCGCGGTCCAGCCCTCGGAGGACACCATGTCGGCCTGCGCGATTTCAAACACCGCGCGCTCAATCGGCAAATCCAGCGCCGCGCCAAATTGAAGGGATCCGCGAAAAACCTCAGCTTCCATCTTGGTGCTATGACCGTGGCTGCCAAAGGTCTGCGGGCCGGGGATCACAGCAATCACATGGGTCGGTTTGTAAATCAGCGACAGGTTTTGCAGGGTCTCAGCCGAAAAACTCAAGCCGGTGTCCGGGTCAAACAGGCTTAGCCCGCTGATCGTCGTATCAAGGCGGTTGGGAAAGCCGCGCGTTGTGACATCATCAACGCTCACCGTCCAGCCTTCGTCTTCGCGCTCTTGTAGCCAATGCGCCAGCAGCTTTTCGGTGGCGGTTTTTCCGCCAAGCCACAGCCCGCCCCAAATGATCGCACTGATCAAAAGGACAATCATCAAAATCAACGGTGCCTTGCGCATGGGAGCCTCTCTGCTATGCCTTGAGCCTGTTTAGCGGGCCAAATGGGCGAGGGGAAGCGGCATGATGCGCGAGAAAATTTCGGGTGATTTCTGGGTGTTTGGCTACGGGTCGCTATTGTGGAATCCCGGCTTTCGCTATGTTGAATCCATCCAAGCGGCGCTGAGCGGATATGCGCGCTCTTTTTGTATGCGCTCGATCCACCATCGGGGCAGCGAGCAAGCGCCCGGCTTGGTTTTGGCCCTCGATGAGCAGGAAGGTGCCAAGTGTGACGGGGTGGCGTTTCGCGTTCATCCCGAGGATCAAGCGGCGACTTTGGCGGCGCTGCGCGAGCGCGAACTTGTCTCTTCCGCGTATTTGGAGCGGTGGCTTCCCTTGAGTTTGAAGGACGGGCGCGTCATCAAAGCGGTCGTCTATGTGATTGACCCGGATCACGATCAATACTGCGATCTGCCCCTGTCCGAACAGGCGCAAATCATCGCGCGGGCCGTGGGCGGGCGTGGCCCAAACACCGAATATCTCTTTAATACGGCCGATCATTTGACCGAAATTGGCGTTGAAGACGCGGAGCTGACTTGGCTTGCCAGCGAGGTGCGCCGCATCACAGGCCCCTAGGCCGCACAATCGCCGCTTGGCAGAGCGCCGCTTCCCCCCTATCGTTTGCCCAACGATAACCGACCGGGAGCCGTCCAAATGGACCAGCCGGAGACCCAGCCCCAAAGTGGGGCATCGCCTGAGGCCGAGCCAAAATTCACCCGCCCCCTGCGCCAGATCGTTCTGATGATCGTGGTGCTGGCGCTGGTTGGGGTGGGGCTGTTTTTTGCGCTGCCAAAAGTCTTGCCGCTCTTTCTCGCGAACCTTTACCTCAATGGGTTTATCGCCTTTGTGTTTTTCATCGGCCTGCTCGCAAGCCTGTGGCAAGTCGTCCAAATCGCAAGCTCCGTAAGCTGGATCAAGCGGTTCACACGAGGGGAGGTGGCGCGCGATGCGGCGCCGCGTTTGCTGGCCCCGCTTGCCGCTTTGCTGCGCACGCGCGCCGCGCAAAGCCAGATCGGCGCGGCGTCTGCCCGCTCGATTTTGGAAAGCGTTGCGACCCGGATTGATGAAGAACGCGATATCACGAGATATATCACCAACCTCTTGATTTTTCTTGGTCTTTTGGGAACTTTTTATGGGTTGGCGACCACAGTACCCGCCGTTGTCGATACCATTCGCAGCCTCGCCCCCAGCGAAAACGAGGGCGGCGTTGAGGTGTTCGGGCGTCTCATGACCGGGCTGGAAGCCCAGCTTGGCGGCATGGGAACGGCGTTTTCGTCCTCGCTCTTGGGGCTTGCCGGATCGCTCGTGGTGGGGCTGCTTGAGTTGTTTTCCAGCCATGGGCAGAACCGGTTTTACCGGGAACTTGAGGAATGGCTGTCGTCGATCACTAAATTGGGGTTTGCCTCTGGTGACGGTGATGGATCGGAACAAAGCGCCATGGCCTATGTGGTCCATTTGAGTGAGCAAATCGACGCGCTGCGCGATATGGTGGCGCAGTCCGAGGCGACCCGCAGCGCTGTGGACACCCGGCTTTGGCAGCTTGGCGATGGCATTGAACGGCTGGCAAGTCGGGTCAGTGAAAGCGTCGATACAGACGAGGTTCTGGCCACGGTGGCGCATCAGCAAGAGCGGTTGGCGGACCTTTTGGAAGCGCAAGCGGCGGGCGGCGATACGGATCAGGTCGATGCTGAAAGCCGGATGCGGCTGCGGTCCATTGATGTGCAGTTGTTGCGCATTTTGGAGGAGATGGCAGCAGGTCGCCAAGAAACAACAGCCGATTTGCGGACCGATATTAAGGCGCTGACTCGTGCCATTGAGCGCCTGGGCGGGGGCAGCTAATGGCGCTTGCCCGGCGATCTGTGCGTAATGTGTCCGGGTCGATCTGGCCCGGTTTTGTCGATGCGATGACAGCGCTGTTGCTTGTGTTGATGTTTGTTTTGACAATTTTCATGGTTGTCCAATTTGTTCTGCGCGAGACAATATCCGGGCAGGCCAGCGAACTTGATGCCCTTGGCGCGCAGGTGGCTGATCTTGCGGATGCATTGGGTTTGGAGCGTGCGCGCGCGTCTGAATTGACCGATGCTCTTGGGGCGGCGCGCGCCGAAATTTCTACGCAAACCGCCCTGATCGCCACGTTGAATACCCGCGCTTCTGAACAATCCGCACGCATCGCCAGCTTTGAAGAACAAGTCGCAAGCCTGCTGTCGCAACGCGATGAAGCCCGCGCTTCTGTTGCCGCGCTTGAAGAAAATCAGGGCCGTTTGCTCGATGAACAAGAGGCCCTCACCTTGGCATTGGCGGCGGCGCGCGATGAGGTTGACGCGGGCGCAGAAGCCGCGCGTTTGGCGGCAGCGCGTCGGGAGGCTTTGGAGGCCATGGTGGCCGATTTGCGCGTCAAAGCCGATGCGCAGGCGGCGGAGCTTGAAGACGCCGAAATCGCGCGTCTTGCGGATGCGGCCGCCGCAAAAGCGCTGCGCGAAAAGCTCCAAGGTGCCACTGATGAGCTGACAGCCATGACCCTCGCACTGGAGGATCAACGCAAACGCGCCGAAGAAACGCTGACGCTCCTGGCCGCCGCCGAGGCGGCGCGCGATGAAGCGGCCAACAGTCTTGAGGGGGAGTTGAGCGAAGCCGAAAAGCGCGCAGGCTTGCTCGCGGCGGCCAATAAAGCGCTGGAAGCCGAAGAGGCGGCGAGCGCGGAAAATGCGCGCAAAACCGCGTTGTTGAACGAACAAATCGCCGCCTTGCGCGCCCAGCTTGGCACCTTGGAAGCCACCCTTGCGCAAAGTGAGGCGCGCGACGCCGAATCTGAAATTCAGATCGAAGCGCTTGGCACCCGGTTGAACACGGCGCTGGCTTCGGTCGCCGCCGAGCAACGCGCGCGCGCCGAGCTGGAAGAGGCCGAGCGCAAACGTCTTGAGGCGGAGGCGAAGGAACTGGCAGCCTATCGCAGTGAGTTTTTCGGGAAGCTGCGCGAGGTGCTCACCGGGCGCGATGGGGTGCGCATTGTGGGGGATCGGTTCGTGTTTTCCTCGGAGGTTTTGTTTGAGGTTGGGGATGTGGATCTGGCTCCGGAAGGGCGCGCGCAAATCGCCCGCGTGGCCGAGATATTGGCCGATGTTGCGCGCGATATTCCGCCCGAAATCGACTGGATTTTGCGGGTCGATGGCCATACTGACGACACGCCCGTGGTGGCCGGTGCGCGCTTTGCGGACAATTGGGAGATCAGCCAGGCGCGGGCGCTGTCGGTTGTCCGTTTTATGATTGATGATTTGGGGTTCGCGCCCGAACGGCTCGTTGCCGCGGGATTTGGCGAATACCAACCTGTCGCCCGGGGCAGCAGCCCCGCAGATTTGGCAGCAAACCGGCGCATAGAGCTGAAATTAACGGAGAAATGACATGCATAACGTGATGACGGCCCTCAGGGCTTCGGTGCTGTTTCGAGCGGCGATGATGGCGCCCATTGCGATCATGCTCATCTTCTCTTTCTTCAATCTCTCCGCGCCGCTGGACCCGCAACGCACGGCGGCGGCGTTCAATCTTGGGATCGTCAATGACGACACCGGGCTGGCCTTTCCGCCGATCAAAGTCTCCGAACGGGTCATGGCCGGGATGGGGGACCGCTTGCCGTTTCATGTTGTGCAAATTGACACGCTGAACGCCGCACGCGCCGCGCTTGAAGCGGGCGATATCGCGACCATCCTGTATTTTCCAAGGACGTTCTCAGAGCAAGCCAAGGGCACAGCCCCGGTTGAAATCAGCATCATCACCGCGCAAAACCTGACAGTCGCAGAGGCGCAGATTGCCGCGCAATTGCCCATGACGGTGCAGCTCGCCATGTCCGCCGGGGTCGCAAGTTTGCGCAGCGCGCTTGCCACGGGCCAGATGCCCTCAATGGATATGCCAGTCGCGGCAAACGTCGAAATCCTGCATCCCGCGCCCGCGCCCGCTGCGCTGATGGCCCCCAATGTGATGGTCTTCGCCACATGGCTCGCCGCGCTCATAGGCGGGCTACTGTTGGTTTTGGCCTCGTCAAAAATCGCCGGAATGGGGCGTGCCGCCGCGCGGATCATTGTCCCTGTGTTTGGCATGGGGCTTGCCAGTTTGGGTTTGGCATTGGTGCTTGGCGGCACGATTGGTATGGCGATTTTTCTGCCGGTTTGGATCACGGTTTGGGCCACCGCGCTGTGCTTGCATTGGTTCATGGGCGGGGTGATTGCCGTGTTCACACCTGCTGCAATCATGGTGCTCTTGCCGCTTGCCTTTTACCAATCGGTCATTGGCGGCACCATGATGCCACTGGCGGCGGCGCCCGATTGGCTTGCTCGGGTTGGCGGATTTGCCCCGTTTGATCAGATCGGCGCGGGCTTTCGCGCGATCATTTTCGGCTTGCCCGCAAACATGCCTTGGGCGTGGTTGATCGGGGCGGGGGCACTGGGCATCGCGTTGCACCTGTTGGCGGGGGTTTTGCGCCCGGTTAAGGCATCACAGTAAATTCGATAGTGCTCTCTTCGAGCTGTTTTCCTTGGCGAATGAGCCGCGTTTCAACCCGCCAAGCGCCGGGTTGCCAGCCCGCATCGGGGCGGCGTTTGCCCGCCGCACGAAAAAGGCGCGCTTGGTTTTTCTCAAGCTTGGGCGCGGCGCGGATCAGGTCGGTCCCATCCGGGCGGATCACCCGGATGTCGACGATATCCCCGGCGCGCCCGCCAAATATTTGCGCCCATCCGACAATTGCGGGCGCCTCTTGGGCGAGCATCTCGCGGTGGGCATTCCCGGTTTTGATTGCCTCAAACGCTGGGACTTCGCTGGCCACTCCGAGTGAAACAATCCCCCCGGCGCGGTAAGGAATGGGCTGCGCCCAAAGGTCATCCTCAAAGCCATCATCAAGCCCGCAAGTCGTGATGCCATCTGTGTTAAACGGGTCGATGACCTTTCCGTCATGGCGCACCGTGATGTGCAGATGTGGGAATTGCGTGTAGCCAGAAAGGCCAACTTCGCCCAGCGCCGTGGCCAGCCCAACACGTTGGCCCAGTTTGACGGCGAGCGAGCCGCGTTTGAGGTGGCAATACTGGGTCTCCCAGCCGCCGCCGTGATCAATCACCAAGCCATTGCCGCAATAGCGGTTGCGCGCCAAGTCGGGCGTGGCGCCTGTGTCGGGCATCTCGTCGCGCAGCGCCTTGATGATGCCGGGTGCCGCCGGGCGCACGATCACGCCTGCGTCCATCGCGGCACGGTCCATCAGGGCAAAATCGGTGCCTTTGTGGGTGTCATAGCTGAGGCCCTGACAGGTGAAATCCGCAGCCCCCGCGCTGGGGTCGGTGTCCACATAGTTCTGGATGAAACAGCTTTCGCCAAGGGTGCAATCCAAGGGCAATGAGAGCACCGGATCGCGCGCGAGGGCAGGGGCGGGGGCGCTTATGAGCGCGCATAGCAGGGCGACATATTTCATATTCAAAAGCTTAATGCGCCTGGGCGCGGGCGCAAGGCGCTCAGCAAAACTCCGCGCAAAAAAGAGGCCAGCGCGAAGGCTGGCCTCTCATGGTCTGTGGTGTGTTCTCAATCCGCCGTGAGCAATGGCGGCTTCTTGCGCGACGCGATCCGCGCTTTTTGCGGCCCTTCGATGCGAATGTCGATTTCGCCTTTCTTGACGCCGACCTTCACAAGCCCACCTTTCACGAGGCGCCCAAACAGCAGCTCCTCGGCGAGCGGTTTTTTGAGCTGTTCTTGGATCACGCGGCCAAGCGGACGCGCGCCCATTTTGTCGTCATAGCCCTTCAGTGCGAGCCATTCAGCGGCGGCAGGGGTCAGTTCAATCGTCACATCGCGGTCCATCAGCTGCGCTTCGAGTTGCAGTACGAATTTCTCAACCACCTTCATGATAACGTCACGGCCAAGTGGCGCAAAGCTGATCACAGCATCCAAACGGTTGCGGAATTCTGGTGTGAATGTGCGTTCGATCGCCGCCGTATCCTCGCCCTCGCGCCGATCGCGGCCAAAGCCAATCGCGGATTTCGCCAGCTCCGATGCGCCCGCGTTCGACGTCATGATCAAAATCACGTTGCGAAAGGACACGGTCCGCGCGTTGTGATCTGTCAATTCGCCGTTATCCATAACCTGCAACAAGATGTTGTACACATCGGGGTGCGCTTTCTCGATCTCATCCAGCAACAAAACACAATGCGGATGCTCATCCACGCTGTCGGTCAATTGCCCGCCTTGATCAAAGCCCACATAGCCAGGAGGCGCACCAATCAGCCGCGACACAGCATGTTTCTCCATGTATTCCGACATGTCAAAACGCAGCAGCTCAACCCCAAGGTTGTCCGCAAGTTGTTTGGCGACCTCGGTTTTCCCAACGCCCGTCGGCCCGGCGAACAAGTAGTTGCCGATGGGTTTTTCCGGCTCACGCAGGCCCGCCCGCGCCAGCTTGATCGCTGATGTCAGCGCATCAATCGCCGCATCCTGGCCGAAGACCACGCGTTTGAGCGCTTTTTCCAGCCCGCGCAACACTTCCTGATCGTCCTTGGAGACCGATTTCGCCGGGATGCGTGCAATTTTCGCGATGATCGCTTCAATCTCTTTGGGACCGATTGATTTGCGCCGTTTAGAGGCGACAACAAGGTGTTGCGCCGCGCCCGCCTCATCAATCACGTCAATCGCCTTATCGGGCAATTTGCGGTCGTTGATGTAGCGGTCGGCCAGCTCAACTGCCAATTTGATGGCGTCATTCGTGTATTTGATCTGGTGATGATCCTCGAAATAGGGCTTCAACCCTTTGAGGATTTTCACAGCGTCTTCCACCGATGGTTCGTTCACGTCGATTTTCTGGAACCGGCGCGCTAACGCGCGGTCCTTTTCAAAATGCTGCCGGAATTCTTTATATGTGGTGGAGCCCATGCAGCGCAATTTGCCGCCTTGCAGGGCTGGTTTCAGCAGGTTGGAGGCATCCATCGCGCCACCAGAGGTCGCGCCCGCCCCAATCACCGTATGGATTTCATCAATAAACAACACAGCGTCGGGGTGGTCCTCAAGCTCGGTCATCACCGCCTTGAGCCGTTCCTCGAAATCGCCGCGATAGCGGGTTCCGGCCAGCAAGGCGCCCATATCAAGCGAATAAATCGTGGTCTCCGCCAGAACTTCCGGGATTTCGCCGCTGACAATCTTATTCGCCAGCCCTTCCGCAATCGCAGTTTTGCCTACGCCGGGATCGCCCACCAACAGCGGGTTGTTTTTGCGCCGGCGACACAGCACTTGAATGCAGCGTTCAACCTCGTGATCGCGGCCAATCAGCGGATCAATCTCGCCTTCGCGGGCCTTTTCATTGAGGTCCACACAGTATTTCGCCAAGGCGCTGTCGCGTTTTTCCTCGCCCCCTTCCTCGCCCTCGGACGCCTCGAATTCCGGCGTGCCAGACACCGAACGGCTTTCCGAGAAGGATGGGTCTTTCGCCACGCCATGGGCGATGTAATTGACAGCATCATAGCGTGTCATGTCTTGTTCTTGCAGGAAGTAGGCGGCGTTGCTTTCGCGCTCGGCAAAAATCGCGACCAGCACATTTGCGCCTGTCACTTCGGTCCGCCCGGAGGATTGCACATGGATTGCGGCACGTTGAATCACCCGCTGAAACGCCGCTGTTGGCACAGCTTCTGAGCCTTCAACATTAGTCTCAAAGGCACCAAGTTCCTCGTCAATGTAAGTGTTGAGTGTCTTTTTCAGCTCGTCCAAATCCACCGAACACGCCTTCATCACGCGCACAGCGTCCGGCTCGTCGATCAACGCGAGCAAAAGATGCTCCAGCGTTGCCAACTCTTGTTTGCGCTCATTCGCCTGAGCGAGCGCTGTGTGGATGGCCTGTTCTAATGTGTTTGAAAAGGATGGCACCTGTTCGCTCCTCGATCCTGTGTCGGGTTTGTCCCAACTGTGGCCTCATAGTCTTAAAGTTCGGTTGTCTGGGCGTTTGTATCAAGCCCTTTGTCGTAAAAAACCGCTCACAGCAGGGTGAACTGCCCGTATCTTATGCAGTAAATGCCTAGAAATTGTCCTTTCTGGCCCGAATTTCAGCAAAAACTGTGACGTCATCCGCCTCCGCCATGCCCAGCAGCGCTTTCACTTCTGGCAGGTTTGCGCGCAAAAACGGGTTTGTCGCCTTCTCCATATCGAGCATGGATGGCACGGTTGGGCGGCCCTTTTCGCGCGCCTCGCTGATGTCGGCCATGCGCTCTTTGAGCCAAGGGTTATCCGGTTCAATGCTTTGCGCGAATTTGGCGTTGGCGGTCGTGTATTCGTGCCCCGAGCAAATCAAAGTGTCGTCAGGCAGCGCCGCGAGCCGTTGCAAGGTGCCCCACATGTCCTGCGCGCTCCCCTCAAACAAGCGCCCACAGCCCAGCGCCATGAGGCTGTCACCTGTAAAGGCGCAGCCCGCATCGGGCATATTGAACGCGATATGACCAGAGGTATGCCCCGCCGCGTCAATCACCGTCACATCATGGCCGGAAAAACTGACGACATCGCCGGGCATCACCTCCACATCCAAACGCGGCAAACGCTGCGCATCACGCGCCGCCCCAATCACGCGCGGGTTAAACTGTTCACGCAACACCGCCACCCCGTCGATGTGATCCGCATGATGGTGGGTGAGGAAGATCTCGGTCAAATTCCAGCCGCGTTTTTCCAACGCCAAGGTGATCGGCCGATCATCCGGCGCATCAAACAGCGCAGTCGAGCCGGTGTCACTGTCATGAATTAAAAAGGCGTAGTTGTCTTCAAGGCAAGGGACGATGACAAGATCAAGGCTCATAAGAAGGCTCCAATAAGAATTGCGTTGATGTTGCCTGCGCAGGCGCCTCTGTGCAACCTTTGTGCGCAGAAGTTACGACAGGAATGATCAAAAACAATGGCGCAGCCCCCCAAACCTCCCCTCAATGAGGCGTCGATCCTAAAGTCCTTTGCTCAACGCTGTGATGACGATGGCCGCCTGAGCGCGCCGTCCGCCGGGCGAAATGCGGCGCCCATCGCTTCGGTGCTGATGGCGCATTTGCCGCAGGGCGCACGGGTGCTGGAAATCGCTTCTGGCACCGGCGAGCACGCGCTCCACATGGTCAAACAGATGCCACACCTGCACTGGCAACCGACCGATATTGACCCCGCGCGCCGCCGCTCCATCGACGCATGGCGCCGCGCGCGCCCTCAACAGCCACGGGCAATTCTTCGTCTATGGGCCTTTTAAGGTGAATGACAGCTATCGCTCAGATGGTGACGCAACTTTTGATGCGCGTTTGCAAGAAGAAGACGCTTCAATTGGCTACAAAGACAGCGCTTGGCTCGCCGCCCAAGCCGCCGCCGCCGGTTTTGAGGACGCCGACCCGATCGAGATGCCCGCCAACAACCTCATGTTCGCCTTTCGCCGCCTTTAACCCTTTCCTTGTTTCGGAAATACCTCGGGGGTGTGGGGGCAGAGCCCCCACGAGAAATGCGGTGTGGGGGCAGAGCCTCCACATGTGGTGCGGTGAGGGTGAAGCGCCCCCACGCGTGGTGTGGCGCAGCGCGCATCTAGCACCAAATCACCCCACCGCACCAATCCGCTTTCCTCCGCGCGCAAATGCGCTAACCTGCCCCCATGCATCTCGACGTGCGCGATCTTCGGACCTTTTATTACCGCTCAGCCCTTGGCCGCGCGGCCCAGCGCGCCGTCCGCGACCAGCTCCGCGCGTGGTGGCCCGACGCCAAAGGCCAGACTGTTGCCGGCTTTGGCTTTGCGGTGCCGCTTCTCAGGCCCTACCTAAAGGGCGCGCGCCGGGTCATTGCGCTGATGCCCGCCCCACAAGGGGTCATGCCTTGGCCCGCCGGACAGCCAAATATTTCGGTGCTCTGTGACGACATGCTCTGGCCCCTTGATACAGGGGTGGTCGACAGGCTGGTGGTGATGCACGGGCTGGAAACCTCGCAAAACGGCGCGGCGGTGCTGGAAGAAGCTTACCGGGTCTTGGGACCAGGGGGGCATATGTGTTTGGTGCTGCCCAATCGGTCCGGCATGTGGTCGCGATCCGACAATACGCCCTTTGGCTTTGGGCGGCCTTACTCGGCCAGCCAATTAGAGGCGCAGTTGCGCGATCATGGGTTTCGTGTTGAGCGCCAAACAACCGTGCTGCACCAACCGCCAAGCGGCAAACGGTTCTGGCTCAAAACCGGCCCGCTCTGGGAACAACTCGGCCGCATGGTGCCCATCTTGGTGGGCGGCGTGTTGATGGTGGATGTTGTGAAACAAATCCCAGCCCCCAAACGCCCCGGCCTGAGCGCCCGCGTCGCCAAACCGCTCTCCGTCTTGGAGGGCTTGGGCAAAGCGGAACCGGCGCGCGGCACGATCCGCGAAACGAAAGGGTAGGGCGCTGCGCGTCAGCGCGCTCCCTGTTGCGCATCCCGTGTCAGCATGCCCCGCATCAGCCCGTCCCCTGCGACATGCTGCCGCGCCCTTGGGGACAGATTCGTTTCTGTGCAGTGTTGCGGGCGCTCGACGGCGTGTTTTGGCACAGTTTGCAGCGCGAATAGGAGGGGGCAGGGGCATTTCAAGGCGGGTTAATGGCCGATGAACGCTTATGTTGTGAAATGTTGGCGCAAAACACCGTCAGGAGTGTTGCGGCAGTCGAAAGCCTCTGTTAGACCACCGCCGATTTCATACGTCGCACACATGCGCGGCTTGAAGAGGCCGCCCCGGTTTGCACAGGCAAACCACAGAGGGGCTAAAGACATCGGAAGGGTGGACGTGTCCGAACCAGCTTCGATCTCCACTGGGATCGCCCAGCGCTACGCCAAGGCCGTTTTTGAACTGGCCAAGGAAAGCAATAAACTCAAAGCCGTGGAAGCGGATCTCGATCAGTTGGACGCCGCATTGGCAGACAGCCCCGAGTTTGTTTCCCTGATCACATCGCCAGTTTATTCGCGCAGCGAACAAGCCAGCTCTGTGGCGGCTTTGGCAAAGAAAATGAAACTCTCGCCGTCGGTCGCGGGTGTGCTTGGGGTGATGGCTGAAAAGCGTCGCCTTTTTGTGCTGCCGCAACTCATCAGCGCGCTTCGCATTCAGATTGCTGAAGACAAAGGCGAAGTGACAGCTGACGTGACCGCCGCAAAGGCGATGACCAAAGCGCAACAAGACAAGCTTGCCAAGGCGCTCAAGTCGTCGATTGGTAAAGATGTCAAAATCAACCTGGCCGTGGATGAAAGCCTCATCGGCGGCCTTGTCGTAAAAGTTGGTTCGAAAATGATCGATAGCTCGATCCGCTCGCGCCTGAACGCACTCCAAAACTCCATGAAAGAGGTCGGATAATGGGTATCCAAGCAGCCGAAATCTCTGCGATCCTCAAGGACCAGATCAAAAACTTTGGCCAAGAGGCTGAAGTGGCCGAAGTGGGCCGTGTGCTTTCCGTCGGTGACGGTATCGCGCGTGTCCACGGGCTCGACAACGTGCAGGCCGGTGAAATGGTCGAATTCCCCGGTGGTATCCGCGGAATGGCGCTCAACCTCGAAGCCGACAACGTAGGTGTTGTTATCTTCGGGACAGACCGTGACATTAAAGAAGGTGACACGGTTAAGCGCACAAACGCCATTGTGGACGTGCCTGTGGGCGACGAAATGCTGGGCCGCGTTGTGGATGGCCTTGGCAATCCGATCGACGGAAAAGGCCCGATTAAAACCAAACAGCGTTCGCTCGCTGATGTGAAAGCGCCGGGCATCATCCCGCGTAAATCGGTGCACGAGCCGATGGCAACGGGCCTCAAATCCGTTGACGCGATGATCCCAATTGGCCGTGGCCAGCGCGAGCTGATCATTGGGGACCGCCAAACTGGTAAAACAGCCGTGGCGCTCGATGCGATCCTGAACCAAAAATCCTACAACGAAGCGGCTGGCGACGATGAGAGCAAAAAGCTCTACTGCGTCTATGTTGCGATTGGCCAAAAACGGTCAACAGTTGCGCAGCTTGTGAAAAAGCTCGAAGAAAACGGCGCGATGGAATATTCCATCGTTGTGGCTGCGACGGCTTCCGATCCGGCACCGCTTCAGTACCTCGCCCCCTACACCGCGACCGCGATGGGTGAGTACTTCCGCGACAATGGCCGTCACGCGCTGATGATCTATGATGACTTGTCCAAACAAGCTGTGTCGTATCGTCAAATGTCGCTGCTGCTTCGCCGCCCACCAGGGCGTGAAGCTTACCCGGGTGACGTTTTCTACCTCCACTCCCGTTTGCTTGAGCGCTCCGCGAAGCTGAACGAGGACAATGGGTCCGGGTCCTTGACGGCGTTGCCGATCATCGAAACCCAAGGGGGTGACGTGTCCGCGTTTATTCCGACCAACGTGATTTCGATCACCGATGGTCAGATCTTCCTCGAAACCGAACTGTTCTACCAAGGCATCCGCCCGGCTGTGAACACCGGTCTTTCGGTGTCGCGCGTTGGCTCCTCGGCACAAACCAAGGCCATGTCCTCGGTTGCTGGTCCGGTGAAGCTCTCGCTCGCTCAATACCGTGAGATGGCGGCATTCGCGCAGTTCGGCTCCGACCTTGATGCGGCAACACAGCAACTCCTGAACCGTGGTGCGCGCCTGACTGAGCTGATGAAACAGCCCCAGTATTCGCCATTGACCAACGCCGAAATCGTTTGCGTGATCTTCGCAGGCACGAACGGCTACCTCGATAAAGTCGACGTCAAAGACGTTGGCCGGTTTGAGGAAGGTCTTTTGAACCACCTTCGCACCAACAATGCGGACCTTCTCAAAGACATCACTGAGAACGACCGTAAGGTGAAAGACGAGCTCGCTGACGCGATCAAAGCCGCGCTTGACGCCTACGCCGACGGCTTCGCGTAAGGACCGGTTTGATCTAGAGGAGGCTGGCAATGCCAAGTCTTAAGGACCTAAAAAACAGGATCGAAAGCGTGAAATCCACGCGGAAGATCACCAAGGCCATGCAGATGGTTGCGGCTGCGAAATTGCGCCGTGCCCAGGAAGCGGCCGAGGCATCGCGCCCCTATACAGAACGGTTTAACGCCGTTCTGGCAGGGTTGGCGAAAGCCGCGGCTGGCTCTGAATCGGCGCCTGCGCTTGTGCGCGGGACCGGCTCGGACCAAGTGCAACTGCTCGTGGTCATGACATCTGAGCGCGGCCTGTGTGGGGGCTTTAACTCCTCCATCGTCAAAATGGCGCGTGTCAAAATTGAGGAGCTTCTGGCCCAAGGCAAAACTGTGAAAATTCTCACAGTTGGCAAAAAGGGTCGTGAGCAACTCAAACGTGACTACGGCGAGCTGTTTGTTTCGCATGTTGATTTTTCCGAGGTGAAATCCCTTGGGTATGACAATGCGCAGGCTGTTGCGGCGGATGTGATCTCTCGTTTTGACGCGGGCGAATTCGACGTCGCAACGATCTTCTACAACGTGTTCCAGAACGTGGTGACGCAGGTGCCAACCGAGCGCCAAGTTATCCCGGCCAAGTTCGACGAGGTGGAAACCGAAGCCGAGCACACTGGCATGGTTTACGACTACGAACCTTCCGAGGAAGCGGTGCTTGCGACCCTTCTTCCCAAGGGCGTGGCCACGGCTATCTTCTCGGCACTGCTAGAGAACGCAGCTTCTGAACAAGGCGCGCGGATGTCCGCAATGGACAACGCAACCCGCAACGCTGGCGAAATGATCGACAAGCTGTCGATCCAATACAACCGCACGCGTCAGGCTGTGATCACAAACGAGCTTATCGAAATTATTTCGGGCGCTGAGGCGCTCTAAGGGAAACCGGAGAAACTTAACATGGCGAAAGCACCAAAAAAAGCCGCAGCAACCGGCAAGATCACCCAGGTGATCGGCGCTGTTGTGGATGTGCAGTTCGACGGCGAACTGCCGGCGATCCTCAACGCACTTGAAACAACAAACAATGGCAATAAGCTGGTTCTTGAGGTTGCGCAGCACCTCGGGGAGAACCAAGTGCGCACCATTGCGATGGACGCAACCGAGGGCCTCGTTCGGGGTCAAGCTGTGTCCGACACTGGCACAGCGATTTCCGTGCCCGTTGGCACAGGCACCTTGGGCCGCATCCTGAACGTGACCGGCGATCCGGTTGACGAAAAAGGCCCGGTTGACGCCGCTGGCTCGCGCCCGATCCACGGCGACGCGCCTGCCTTTGAGGACCAGTCCACAGCAACCGAAATCCTTGTGACAGGCATTAAGGTCATCGACCTTCTCGCGCCTTACACAAAAGGTGGTAAAATTGGTCTCTTCGGTGGTGCTGGTGTTGGCAAAACCGTTTTGATCATGGAACTGATCAACAACATCGCGAAGGTGCACTCCGGTGTGTCCGTGTTCGCTGGTGTTGGTGAGCGGACTCGTGAAGGCAACGACCTCTACCACGAAATGATCGAATCCGGCGTTATCGTTCCTGATAACCTCGTGGACTCGAAAATTGCGCTTGTATACGGCCAAATGAACGAGCCTCCCGGTGCGCGTATGCGGATCGCTCTGACGGGTCTGACCCTTGCTGAGCAATTCCGTGACGACACAGGTTCGGACGTTTTGTTCTTCGTGGACAACATCTTCCGCTTCACACAAGCTGGTTCCGAAGTGTCCGCCCTTTTGGGCCGTATTCCTTCCGCGGTTGGCTACCAGCCAACACTCGCAACCGACATGGGTGCGATGCAGGAACGGATTTCCTCGACCAAAAACGGTTCGATCACCTCGGTTCAAGCGGTTTACGTGCCTGCGGATGACCTTACTGACCCGGCACCTGCGACCTCCTTTGCGCACCTTGATGCGACGACCGTTCTTGACCGTTCGATCTCGGAAAAAGGCATCTACCCAGCTGTGGACCCGCTTGGGTCCACCTCGCGCTTGCTTGATCCGCTGATCATTGGGGATGAGCACTACAAAGTCGCAACTGACGTTCAGCAAGTGCTTCAGCGCTACAAATCGCTGCAAGACATCATCGCCATTCTCGGCATGGACGAACTGTCGGAAGAAGACAAACTGGCAGTGGCCCGCGCGCGTAAGATCGAGCGTTTCTTGTCCCAGCCGTTTGACGTTGCGAAAGTGTTCACAGGCTCTGACGGTGTTCAGGTGCCGCTTGAGGACACCATCAAATCGTTCAAAGCTGTTGTGGCTGGTGAATACGATCACCTTCCAGAAGGCGCCTTCTACATGGTTGGCGGCATCGACGAAGTGCTCGCAAAAGCCGAAAAAATGGCTGCTGAAGCTGCTTAATCCAGCTCCCCCGGCGCGTCGCGTCGGGGGGCTTTACGCATGACCTAGGAGGCCGACATGGCTGACATGATGCAATTCGATCTGGTCTCGCCTGAGCGCAAACTTGCGTCGCTTGAGGCCAGCGCGGTGCAAATTCCGGGGGCCGATGGCGATTTCACTGCCATGGCGAACCACGCACCGACCATTGCGACTTTGCGTCCCGGCATCGTGACCGTGGCTGGGGCAAATGGCGACGAGAAATTCGTTGTGACGGGCGGCTTTGCTGAAATCTCCCCTGCGGGGACTTCGGTTCTGGCCGAGCGTGCGATGCCTGTTGGCGAAGTGACGCAAGACGTGATCAACGATTTCGTTGCCGCCGCTGTGGCCGCGCGCGACAATTCCACACCGGAAATGCTGGACCAACTGTCTAAGCAGGTCGGTGACATTGCGCTTGTGGCGTCCGAGCTTGGACTGAACGCAAACCTATAACTCGGGACACACCGAGGGACAGGAAACCCCCGCTCTGGCAACAGGGTGGGGGTTTTTCGTTGCGCGTGGCTCTATGTTTCGATATTTCATGAAATATGGAATCAAACACTGCAATCCAAGCCTTCGCCGCGCTCGCCCATCCTCAGCGCCTTGAGATCATCCGCCGCCTTGTGCGCGCGGGGCGCGCGGGGCTGGCGGCTGGGGACATATCTGCCGCCCTTGAGGTGCAGCCCTCCACCGCCTCCAACAACCTGTCAGTGCTCGCAAACGCCGGGCTGATCCGCGCTGAGCGGCAAGGGCGCACGATCCGCTATTTTGCTGCCTACGACGCGCTTGGCGGGGTGATCACCTATCTGATGGAAGAGTGTTGCGAAGGTCAGCTCTCTGCCTGTTGGCCCGAGATTTCGAACCCTAAAGACATGAAAGACCCGACATGACCGACACGCCAAACCTGCGCCTAGACGTCCTCCCTGCGCTCGACCTAGATGCCTTGTTCCCGGCTGCGCGCGCCGCCCACGCACCGCGTATCCTGATCCTTTATGGCTCCCTGCGCGAACGCTCCTTTTCGCGATTGAGCGCAGAGGAGGCGGGCCGCGTCCTGTCTCGCCTTGGGGCTGAGGTGCGGTTTTTTGATCCCCACAACTTGCCGCTGCCGGACGGGGCGGAGGCAGACCACCCGAAGGTCGCGGAGCTGCGCGATTTGGTGACATGGTGCGAAGGCATGGTCTGGTCCTCGCCCGAACGCCACGGCGCGATGACCAGCGTGATGAAAGCGCAAATCGACTGGATTCCGCTCACGCTTGGCGGGGTGCGCCCAACCCAAGGCAAGACGCTGGCGGTGATGCAGGTCAGTGGCGGCTCGCAGAGTTTCAACACTGTCAATCAACTGCGTGTTCTGGGGCGCTGGATGCGGCTTCTGACGATCCCGAACCAAAGTTCGGTCGCCAAAGCCTGGAACGAGTTTGACGCGGCCGGGCGGATGAAACCGTCGCCCTATTATGACCGGATCGTTGATGTGATGGAGGAGCTGATGAAGTTTACCCTGCTCACGCGCGACATCAAAGATCATCTTGTGGATCGCTACTCCGAGCGGGTGGAAAGCGCTGCCGACCTGTCCAAACGGGTGAACCAACCTCAAGCCACTTAATTATTCCCAAATCTGGTCCAAATTTTGCCAGCCCTTTTGGCGAGGATGGCACGGTCTGAAGCAAATCAGAGGTCAGGGACATGGCAGGAGCCATCAAAACGGCAGTGCTTTTTGGGGCGTTTGTACTGGGGGCAGGCGGGGGCGCGATGGCGCAGCCCTATTCGACCTCGCTCGCGCAATGCGCCGGGATTTTGCAATCCGCTGGTGACGTCATAAACGACGATGTCGCCACGCCAATCTACGCCGAAAACGCTTATACCTTCTGGGAAGCGGCGATCGCGCAGGCGGGCAAAGAGGGCCACGCCAACGCCGAGGAGGTCGCCATGGCCGCCTATGCGCCCACCTATGAAACCTGGCGCCAGCGCGGCCCGATGGCCTATGTGAAAGGCGAGTTCGGTGATTGGATGAGCTACTGTCGCAAGTTCGCAAAAAACCAAGGCCTGACGCTTGTGTGGCTCACGCGTTGAG
Source organism: Maritimibacter sp. (assembly GCA_050633625.1). GTDB lineage: Bacteria > Pseudomonadota > Alphaproteobacteria > Rhodobacterales > Rhodobacteraceae > JBOEGW01. Next base: position 436,146 of record JBOEGW010000004.1, read on the forward strand.
CGCGCCCTGCGCCGCCTAGGGCATGATCATCGCATAGCTGCGCGCGCCGATTTCGCGCAGCAATTTACGGCTCATAGCATCGGCATATTCTTGATACGTCAGGGCGATCTCGACGAAGGCCCCGGCGCCATAAATCACCTCCTGGGTGTAATAGGCGGCGACTTCGGGCTTGTCCTTGGTGATGACCAGCGCGTTCACAGTCACGTGGCCCATGTCATGCGCATCATAGATCTGCGCCGGCGCAATGCCCTCGTTGATTTCGCCATCTGATGAAATGTCGATCACAGCGCGCGCGCAGGGTTCGGGCAGCTCCTCAAACAGGCGCATCGCATAATCAAGCGCATGTCCCACCGAGGTCGGGAAGTCCTTGGCAAGGCGCGGCGTGTCGCGCAGCGTTCCCGCCACCGCTTCAAGTCCGAAGACATCATCGACAAAGCTCCATTTAAGCTGGCTGTATTGGTGCTTTTCCCCGGACCACTCAAACGCCGCAATCCACAATCCGCCAATGTCGCGCACTGCGTCCACCACCTGCGTATCGGTCAAGGCGGCTGCGAGGCCAAGCTGTTGTTGGTGGTATTCTGTGGCCGACACAGAGGCGGACACATCAAGCCCCAAGGCGAGCGCCATCGCGCAGGCTTTGGCGGGAGCAGCGCTGGCAAGCGAGCAAAGCGCCGCGAGGGGCAGGGGGGAGAGAGGGACAATTCGTGTCACGCGCGTGCCTATCCTTGTGGGTGTCCCAGTCTAGCACACGGGGTGCATTTTTCCCAAATTGGCAGTTTTGCCGCCGTGTTAACCATGTTTTGCCTCAATTTCGCCGCAGAGTTTGCGCAGATGTGAAGCTTCACTTGGGAGTATTTATGATGAGCAAACGTATCCTTCTGTCCGGCCTTGCGGCTGTGATGCTCATGGGCACACCTGCCTTGGCGCAAGATGACGCGGCGATTTCGCCGGATGCGCTCGTGCAGTGTTCCGGGCTGTATGAAGCCCTGTCGGAATGGGCCACAACCCGCGATGCCTTTGAAACCTACTTCCACTTCGGTGGCGGGTTTAAGAATGCAGCCTACCAAGCCGCGCCCGGCATTGAGCGAGCGGATGACTCGCGCGTGCAATTGGCGATCAATGCAAAGCGCAACGCCGTCTTGGCCGATATCAAAGAGGGCACAGACCCGATTGTCGCCTATCAGGGCGAGCACGAAACCTGTTCTGTCTTTGCCATGGCCCTTGGCCTGACAGCGCCGCAACAGGACGAAGAAGAAGCCTCTGAGGTTGAGCTTTCCCGGTAACGGTGGCCGCAAAAAAGACCCACGGGGCGCAAAAACTGCGCCCTGTCTGCCCCCCGTCCGAAAGCGCGGGGTTGTTTGACGTTGTATTCCCGCCTAGCACATGGCCATGGACAACAAGCGCGCGCTCTTTTTTATCCTTTTGACCCTGTTTATTGACGCGGTCGGCGTTGGTATCACCTTTCCGATGATGCCCGCGTTGATGGAACGTGTGGGTGCGGAAAACTTGGCCTCCGGCGCGATATGGGCCGGGCTTTTGATGTCAATTTATGCGGGGGCGCAGTTCTTGTTTGGCCCGGCGGTGGGGGCCTTGTCTGATGCCATTGGCCGCAAGCCGGTTCTGATCGCCGCGATGGCGGTGCTGGCGCTTGACTACCTCATCATGGCGACCACCTCCTCTTATTGGTTGCTGTTTGCGGCGCGCTTCACGGCGGGCATGGCGGGGGCAACTTATGTGACGGCAACGGCCTATCTGGCCGATATTTCCCCGCCAGATCAACGTGCTGCTCGATTTGGACTGGTGGGGGCTGTGTTTGGCCTTGGCTTTGTGCTTGGCCCGGCGATCGGTGGGCTTTTGTCCACGATCAGCGTGAGCGCTCCGTTTTGGGTGGCGGCGGCTGTCTCGGCGGGCAATGCGCTCTTGGGGATATGGGTGCTGCGTGAAAGCTTGGACAAGGGGAAACGCCGAAAGGTAACCCGCAGCGATCTCAACCCGTTTTCGGCGATCACCGCCGCGCTGCGCTTGCCCGGTGTGGGGGTGTTCTTGGTGGTGCTGGCGGTGTTTGAATTCGCCAATATGGTCTATCCGACGCTTTGGGCATTTTGGGGCGCGGCGCGGTTTGGCTGGGACATTCTGATGATTGGCGTGTCGCTTGGCGCTTATGGGCTGGGCGTGGCCTTGGTGCAGGCGCTTGTGCTGCCTCCGCTTGTGGCGCGGCTGGGCGAAGGGCGGGTGGCCATGATCGGCCTTGTCACCGGCGCGGTGGCGGCGGCCTTGTTTGGGGTGGTGGCGGCGCCCATTGTTGTTTTTGCGTTGATCCCCTTTGCCTGCCTGTCGGATATGTTGCCAGCGTCCCTCACCGGGTTGATGTCGCAGCGTGTGGATGAGGATCGGCAAGGGCTGTTGCAAGGGGTGATTGCGAGCCTGAATTCTGTCGCGGCGATCCTTGGCCCGGTCTTGATGACACCTCTGTTTCGGATTGTAGCGGATGAGAAAGGCGCGTTTCTGCCTGGAGCGCCCTTCTTGGTCGCATCAATGATCATGCTGGCCTTAATCCCGGTCTTGCGCGCACAGATCAAGCGCGCGGGCTGAGGGCCTTCTACCCCCTTGAAAAGAGCGCACAACCTGAGGCATTATCGCCCGAAGCAAATTGACAAGATGAGCAGGATTTCAAACATGTGGCGCATTCGAACCCACCGTATGGGCATTGATCAAGGCTCAAAGGTGCTGTTTTCCGATTTCGTCACCGATGGGGCGATGTGGACCGGCGATGGCGACCGGGAAATCCGTATGAAAATCAAGTTTTCCGAAGCGTTTTCTGATGCGCCTGCTGTTATGGTTGGCATGTCCATGTGGGATATCGACAAGGAAACCAACTCGCGGATTGATATCAGTTCGGAGAATGTCACCCCCAAGGATTTTGACATCGTTTTTCGCACCTGGGGCGACACGAAAGTGGCGCGCATACGGGCCGATTGGATCGCGTTTGGTGAGGTGCCAGATGAGGACGATTGGGAAGACCACATGATATCCTCCTCCTCCTCCTCCTGACCTTTCAGTGACTTCTGAAAACGACAAAACGCCGAAGGGGTCCTCCGGCGTTTGTCTTTTTGGATCTCTGGTTTCGCTTAGGAATAAAGCGTCTCATAGAGGGGTTGTAGAGTTTCGTGATCAAACAACGACGACACGGATGTGCCGCCCCAGATGTTGAGGATCGCTTGGGCAAACATCGGTGCGGTGGGCACAACGCGGATGTTTGGTGCTGCCGTTACCGCCTCTGTAGGTGCGATGGAATCTGTCAGCACGAGGCTCTTGAGCTTGGAGGCCGTGACCCGCTCGACGGCGGGGCCTGACATAACACCATGGGTGATATAGGCGTGCGCTTCTTGCGCGCCGTTCTCGATCAACACATCGGCGGCTTTGCAGAGGGTGCCGGCCGTGTCGCAGATGTCATCCACGATGATGCAGCGTTTGCCCGAGACATCCCCAATCACCGTCATTTCAGCGACTTCCCCCGCTTTTTCGCGGCGTTTGTCCACGATCGCCAGAGGGGCGCCGATACGTTTGGCAAGCTCACGCGCGCGCGCCACCCCGCCCACATCTGGCGAAATCACCATGACCTCGTCCAAGCAATCCTTGAAGTGATGGGCCACATCGAGCGCAAAAATCGGGCTGGCGTAAAGGTTGTCCACGGGCATATCGAAAAAGCCCTGAATCTGCGCCGCGTGAAGATCCATCGTCAGCACCCGCTCAATCCCGGCTTGGGCGATCATATTCGCAACAAGCTTGGCGGAAATCGGTGTGCGGGCCTTGGTGCGGCGGTCTTGGCGGGCATATCCGAAATAGGGGATCACGGCGGTGATGCGCCCCGCAGAGGAACGGCGCAACGTGTCTGAAATGATCAACAATTCCATCAAGTTGTCGTTCGCTGGGCGCGAGGTCGACTGGATGATGAACATATCTTCGCCGCGCACGTTTTCATGCACCTCTACGAAGACTTCGGCATCGTTAAACCGTTCAACGCGTGCGTCCACAAGGCTCACGGGGGAGCCGCGATGGATCGACATACGTCGGGCCACGGATTTTGCGAGTTTCAGATTGGCATTGCCCGAAATGAGTTTGGGTTCGTGAAGTGCTGGCATGGATGATCCCCGGCTGTTCCATGAGGCAGAATCGCGTCAAAGCGCGTTGACACCGATTAACACCGGGCTAGGGTTATGGCCACCTGCACGCGACGTGTGGCGGCATAAATCCGGTGGAATGCTCAAAAATGGGGCAGAATCGGGCGAGTTTGGTGAGTGGGCCGGAGGGATCAGATCGTGGAAGATGGGCGTGGACCCGAGTTGATTGCTGGGTTTCCCACTTTCGCCTCGCAGATGGGACGTGGGGTGCGCCGAGCGTTGTTCATCCATTGTTCGCTGGCGCATTCAGGCGCATGGATCGCGGTTCAGGCGGCCCTTCTTGATAAGCTGTCGATGGTGTCATTTGATCGCCCCTCCCATGGGCGTTCCGGGCGTTGGATGGGTGGCGAGGATTCGGCGGCGCTCCACAAACAAACAAGTCGTATTGCGGCCGAGCTGCTGGGCAAACGTGCCGATGTGATTGGTCATAGTTGGGGCGGCACTGTGGCGCTGCGTTTGGCGATTGAACGCGGCGAACAGGTCCGCTCGCTTGTGCTTTATGAGCCTGTGTTATTGGCGGCGGCGGCGGGGCATCCGGCATTTGAGGCGCATAAAGTGGTGATGGCGCAGGCGCGTCGCGCGTTTGACGCGGGGGATCGTGCGACAGCGGCGCAATTGTTCAACGATGAGATGAACCCAAACGCGCTGTGGGATCAGCTTCCCGACAAGGCGCAAGAGCGGTTCGCGCAGGAAATCCACACGGTGTTTGAGGAGGTCGGTGTCGCGGTTGATGATGCGGCGGGTCTCTGTGCGCCGGGAATGCTTGAGAAAATCAAACAGCCAGTTTTGTTGATGGAAGGCACCAGCACAAGCGCGGTTGTGCGCGCGGCCAATCAGGCCCTTTGCGCGCGTATTCCCCAAGCCCAAAGGGTGATTGTGGTGGGGGCTGGGCATATGGCCCCGATCACCCATCCTGACAATATCGCCGGGGAAATCGCGGCGTTCTTGAAGATTTAGAGCAGCGCCAGAAAGGCGCGAATGGCCGCCTCGTTGGTGGACCAATCTGTCACAAGTCGCGCGGTGATCTGTTCGTCTTTGTCGCCCTCAAGAGAGGCCTCCCAAAGATGATAGGATGCGCCCGCGTCAAACAAGCGCTGATGCGTTGCGCGCGGCAGGGTCACAAAGCTCAAATTCGCCTGTGGCGCATGGGCAAACGCGGCACCCTTCTCGCGTAACCCATTGACCAACATGGAATTTGCCGCATTGGCACGCGCCGCCAAATCCAGCCATAAATCGCCTTCCATATAGGCGGCCATTTGCGCGGCGAGGTACCGGTGCTTTGAAAACAAGTGCCCGCCACGTTTGCGCCGATGGGCAAAGCCGCGCGCAAGCTCCGGGTCAAAGAACACGACTGCCTCCGCCCCCAGCAAGCCGTTTTTCGTGCCGCCAAAAGACAGCACATCAACCCCCGCGCGCCAGGTCATATCTGCGGCACTGGCCCCGGTGGCCACCAAAGCGCCAGCAAGCCGCGCCCCATCCAGATGGGTGGGCAGGCCGAAGTCGCGTGCAACCTGCGTGAGCGCGCCCAACTCAGCCGCCGTATACACTGTGCCAAGCTCTGTCACATTGGTGAACGAGACCGGTCCCCGCAGCGGACCATGCACCCCGCGCGTTTCCTCCCCCGCAATCCTCTGGCGCAGCCCGTCAGGGGTCATTTTCCCGTCCGGTGCCGGCACCAAAGTCAGCTTCGCACCACCGGAATAAAACTCCGGCGCATTGCACTCATCGGCGTGAATATGTGCCATCTCGGCGCAAAACACAGTGGCAAAGGGGGCGCAGATCGTGGCCAAGGCCAGCGCATTCGCCGCAGTGCCGGTCGCCACAAAAAACACCTCCGCCTCGGGGGCTTCAAAGGCGTCGCGGATCAACTCTATGGCCCGGGCGGTGATCGTATCCGCCCCATATCCCATCGCATAGCCCGCATTCGCCGCCACCAGCGCCTCCATAACGCTGGGGTGCGCCGGGCCAGAATTGTCAGACGCAAAAAACATCAGTGCGGCTCCTCAATCACGTAGTTTTCCCACTCTTCCTCATCCACCTCAAATTCCGGCGTGGTCCAGCCGCGCACACTTTGCTCAGCACGATGGACACTTTCAGGATCATTCGTCTTTAACGGATGCCACTCTGGCAAAGGCTTGCCCTCATGACGCAGGCGATACGCACAGGTCGCAGGCATGAAATAGCCAATGTCGTCCATGTTGGAAGGCTTTAGCACAATACACTCAGGCACGAATTGTAACCGAATGTCATACTGCGCACAGCGACAGGTTTGATCGTCTAACAAACGGCAGGCCACCGAGGTAAACACCACCTGGCCGGTGTCTTCATCCTCAAGCTTATTGAGGCAACATTTACCACAGCCATCACAGAGCGCCTCCCATTCGGGCGCGCTCAATTCGCCCAAAGGTCGTTCCCAAAACTTGTGTCGCAATGCCTTCGCCATGCCGCCTTCCTTTCCTTCGCCCCTTCTTTGGTTCTCAAATACCTCGGGGGTCTGGGGGCAGCGCCCCCAGCCTGTGGCAGAGGCTCAAAGCGCAGATAAAATCTCGCGCGCACGCGCGCAATCCGCATCCATTTGATGAATCAAGGCCTCAAGCCCATCGAACTTCTCTTCCGGGCGCAAATAATCTACCAAAGCCACAGAAAGGTCTTCCCCGTAGATATCCCCTTTGAAATCAAACAGGTAACTTTCAAGATTCGGCTGGTTCTCACCAAACATCGGCCGCACGCCCATCGAGGCGGCGCCGCCGTATTCCCCCTTATGTGGCCCTGTCAGCACATCCACCTTGACCACATAAACCCCGAATTTGGGCGGGTGCAGCCCGGTGATGGACATATTCGCTGTGGGATAGCCAAGGTCGCGGCCGCGCTGATCACCCCGGATAACGGCGCCATCAATCCGGTGCCAATGTCCCAACATGCGCGCGGCGTCACGGGGGCGGCCTTCGGTGAGTGCTGTGCGGATGGCGGTGGAGCTGATTTCTTCTTCGGCGTCGCGCATCAAAGGCGCAACAGTGACGCCAAAGCCCATCTGCGCCCCCAGCTCTTTGAGCGTCTCCACATTGCCCGCGCGGGCTTTGCCAAAGTTAAAATCGGCTCCGACAACAACATGTTTCAGGCCAAGCCCGTCAACCAGCACTTCACGGGCAAACCCCTCAGGCGACAGCGCCGACAGCGTGTCGTTGAAGCTCAGCTCATACAGTTTGTCGACGCCAAGCCATTCCAGCCGATGCGCGCGGGCGGGCGCGTTCATCAGCCGAAAGGGCGGGGCTTTGGGGGCGAAATACTGGCGCGGGTGCGGCTCAAAGGTCATCACGCCAAGCGGTGCGTCAAGGCGTTTGGCTTGGGTGCGCGCGATATCGATCACGTATTGGTGGCCCCGGTGCACGCCGTCAAAATTGCCGATGGCGGCAGAAGCCCCTCGGTCAGATGTGTCGACAAAATGATAATCTCGAATGATGCGCATGGCATTGGGTTAGCGCCGGGCGAAAGCCTGCGCAAGCCCGATTGGCGCGCCCAAAGACGATGGCGCGCTGTGGGGCGCTGGGTTTTGCGCCCAAAGAGGGTTTGTTTGGTCAAAAAAGGGCGGCGCCGCCAAGGCGCACGGTTTGATCAAGGCGGGGGCTGGCCCCGGACCGAATGCCGGGTGGCCCCGGCAACAGCGCAAATGGTTTGGTCGCCCCATGGTATCAGGGCCAAAAACCGTGTGAGGAGCGAAAGGGGAGACCTTTCGCGCGGATCCGTAGGGCGAGTGTGTCCCGTCAGGGTTAACAGGCCGGAAACTGGGCGTACGGTAAGGCATACGGTGAGGCTTACGGTGAGGCGATTTGGGCGAAGGCAGGGGGCTTTGCCCCCTCTGGCTGCGCCATTCACCCCCAGGATATTTTTGGAACACTGAAATCAGGCGTTTTTTGCGGAGCAAAATGCGCGAAGAGAGACCCGTGACAGGGGCGCGAGCGCAAAAACGCCCGGCTGTTTTGCGAAAGGCCGGGCGATTTGATTTGATTTGAGCCGGTTGGGGCTAGTCGAATTTCTTGGAAGGGGCGAGCACTGTGGCCTCGCCTTTGAGGACGGGCTTGCCGTCAACAAGGCATTCGGTTTTGAGCGTGACGCGGCGTTTGGCGAAATCAATTTCCATCACTGTTACCTCGGCGCGCACCACGTCACCGGGGCGTACGGGGGCGAGAAACTTGAGGTTTTGCCCCATATAGATGGTTCCGTGGCCGGGGAGTTGCTCGCCGATCACGGCGGAAATCAAACCTGCCGTCAGCATCCCATGGGCGATGCGCCCTTCAAAGATTGTGTCTTGAGCGTAGGCGTCATCGAGGTGCACCGGGTTCCGGTCGGTGGAGACTTCTGCGAAAAGCTCGATGTCGCGGTCTGTGACCTCTTTGATGATATGACGTTGCATACCGATTTCGAGGTCTTCGATGCAAATCGTGCCGCGTGGGAAATTGTCCAACATGTCGCCCTCTGCCTTGTGACTGCGCGGCGCTGGAATTGGCCGCTGGGTAATTATCGCGCACTGAATCATCGCGCTGGGTAATATAATTACTTTGCAGGTGCAGAAAAATCAAGGGGAGAATTGCGAATTCTTCCCCTCAAATGGTCTTACGTTACGATCATCGCAGCCCACCAATGGCATATGTGGCGTTTGTTTGCGCTTTCTCCACATAATCTTGAAGGGCTTTGGGGTCGGGTTGGCCGCCAGCTTGGGTTTTCGTTTCCGCGGCTGCGAGGCCGCCTGTGATAAAGACAGAATCAATGTCTTCGCCCATAGCGCCTTGGATGTCGGTGTGGATGCCGTCGCCAATTGCCAGAATGCGGCTGTCTGCGGGCAATGGCCCAAGCCCGGCGAGGCGGCGGCGCGCCAGATCATAGATGGGCGGATGGGGTTTGCCAAAATACAGGCTTTCCCCGCCCATCTCGGTGTAGAGCTGCGCGATTGCGCCTGCGCACCATTCGCGGGTTTCACCACGGTCCACCACGATATCCGGATTGGCGCACATGAGTTTCAGGCCGCGTTGCTTGGCCAAAAGCAATTCTGGGCGCAGCACCTCCGGGTCCGCCAGCGGGTTGAATGGCCCGCAACAGACAATGCCATCAGCCTCTGCGAGCGGCACTTGTTTGATCTCAACAGGGTCGGCAATCAGGGGCAGGGGATCAAAGAACACTTGGTCATGCTCTTGTCCCATGAGATAGACCTTTTCCCCCACAGCACCGGTAAACATCGCGGCGCGCGCGGCGTCCCCTGAGGTGGCGATGGCGTCATAGGTATCTTCTGGCAGGTTCATATTCGCAAGCTGGGTTGCCACGCTTTGGAACTGGCGCGGGGCGTTGGTGACCATGATCACCTTTCCCCCTTGGGCGCGATAGGCTTGTAAGGCTTTGATCGCGTCGGGGAAGGGGGCATAGCCGTCATGCACGCACCCCCAGAGGTCGCAAAACAGCGCATCATAGTTTGCGGAAATCTCAGCGAGGTTTTCGATCAGGCGGGTCATGGTGGCTCCTTTTGGTCGTTGAGGTCTTGTAGCGCGCGCCAAAGCGGGAGGAAATCCAAATCGAAGGGTGATTGTCCTTGGTGCGGTGAACGGCAGTGCTTCGGGCGCGGGGGGAAGGGTGGCCCGCGTTAGGCGCGCAAAAACCGCGCAAACCCAAAGGCGACAAACCCTTCGGTGAGGATCGCGACTATGATGCCTGCGCCAACCCGCCCAAGGGACAGCTCAATCAGCCCAAGCAGCGCCATGGCGCCCATCATCACGCTTAGGCCAAGGGCGATTGTGAATTGCGAGCGCCCGCGCGCCCGGCGTGCGCCAAAGAGAATGATGCTCAGCCCCAAAAACAAAACACCCGCATGGCGCGCCATGACGGTAGCCGCGACATCGCCCTCAAGGCCAAAGAGCCATAAAAACAGCCCCGGAACCAAGATCAGCCCCGCCGCGAGGACAAGGGCTAACAGGGTCGTGAGCATACAGGTATGGCGAAAGGTCATGCTGTTTTCCCAACAAAAAAAGAGGCGCATCGGCGCGCCCCTTTTGATCTTAACCGAAACCTGACTGCCTTAAAGCGCAAGGTTCGGGATGATTTGTTTTTTGCGGCTGACAATGCCGGGGAGGACAACCAAATCGCCGGTGACTGTGGCGTTGAAGCTTTTCTCGGCCAGGGTTTTTACAAGATCGTTGGGCACCAAAAGCGTGGCTTCTTCTTTGATGATGTCCACGACGAAAAGCAAAACCTGCTCGACACCGTCCTCGGCGGCTACGGTTTTCATGGTCTCCATCAAGCTGTCTTTGCGATCCAGGGGGATGTTTGGTGCCGTGGTTTCCAGCACGGAAACACGGAATTTGGTGCCCTCAACGGCGTATTCCTTACTGTCCATACGCAAAAGTTCCGCGTCGGAAAACGCGCTCACGTCGGATTTGGCTGCAAACATTTCGGCCGCATAATCCGGGATCGAAAGGCCAAGTTCGGAGGCGAGTGTCTTGGCGACCTCAATGTCACGCTCGGTTGTGGTCGGGGAGCGGAATTCAAGCGTGTCGGAGAGGATGCAGGACAAGGCAAGCGCGCGCACCCAATCAGGCATCTTGGCGGTGTCATCGCCCAACAGGTCGTACATGATCGTCGCGGTGCAGGCGACCGGGCGGATGGTGATGTCGATCGGCCCTTTGGTTTCCAGACCGCCCACCAGCTTGTGGTGGTCGATGATTTGCACAACGTCAGCGTCATTGATGTTGTCGGGCAATTCAGCCGGGTTGTTGGTGTCAACGATCACACACCGCTGGCCCTCGGCAAGTTCGGTCAAGATGCGCGGCTTGGGGCAGTCCCAGCGTTTGAGCACGAATGCGGCCTCGGTGTTTGGCTCACCAAGCAACACGGCTTCGGCGTTTTCGCCTTTGACTTCATTGAGATACCACGCCCACAAAATCGGGGAGCCTGTGGAGTCTGTGTCGGGGGATTTGTGGCCAAAAACGAGCGTCGTCATATGTGTGATATCCATTCAGTGGGGGTATTTTGGGGCCTTATAGGCTTGGTCAATGGGATTGTCACCACCCGGATGGTCGCAGGTCGCACGCCCCCTTGGTTGCGCCGGGCAAAGAGGCTAGGAAAGGGGGATGAGCAAACCAGCGGAAACAGATTTATACGCACCGGTGAAGGCTTGGCTTGAGGCGCTGGGCTTTGAGGTCAAAGCGGAGGTCGGGGCGGCGGATGTGGTGGCCCTGCGCGATGGGATGATGACGGTTGTTGAGTTGAAGGTGGGGTTTTCGCTGACGCTCTTACAACAGGCGGTGGCACGCCAAGCGATGACGGATAACGTCTATGTGGCGGTGCCGCGCTGGGGCGGGCGACAAGGCTGGCGGGCGTTCAAGGGCAATGTGGGCCTGTGCAAACGGCTTGGGGTGGGGGTGCTGTCGGTGCGCCTCTCTGATGGCTTCGTGCAGATCCACGCGGACCCCGGCACGTTTACCCCACGCAAAAGCCGCGCGAAGGCTGGGCGGGTCTTGTCCGAGTTCGCCCGCCTTGAGGGAGATCCGAACATAGGCGGGACACGCGGCAAACGGGTCACTGCCTATCAACAAGATTGCGAACGCATAGCGCGGTTTTTGGCAGCCAATGGCCCCACCAAGGGCGCTGTCGTGGCCAAGGGCACAGAGGTCAAAACTGCAACCCGGATGATGGCGATCAATCACTATGGGTGGTTTGAACGACTGGAAAAGGGCATCTACGGCCTGTCAAAAGCCGGGCAGGACGCGGCAAAGTCCCTATAATCATCCGCTCAATCACGCGCTCTGCCATCCGCGCGCAAGCCGTGCTCAGGATCAGAAAGGTCCGCGCCCTTCCCGGGCCCTTCCCGCGCCGGGGTTGTGCCTTTCGTTTTCAGTGTTCTATAAATATCCCCGCCGGAGGCATCGCGGGCGCAGGCCCGCAATTACGCCAGCGCAGGCTGGCGTTTGGCCTTTCGAAGCGGTTTGCGAATGACCCATTCTGCCACCAAAAGGTTGATGGACCAGCCCAAAATCAAGATCACCCCCACCGTGACCGGATCAATTTCGCCAGTGACCATAAACACAGGCATAAACATCAACCGTTGTGTTCCCGCACCCAGCGCCAAAGCATAAGCGCGCAACATCCAAGCGCCATGCTGTGCGTATTTGCGCCCAACAAGAGCGGCGGTGGCGAGCGTCAATGCGCATAGGAACACCACGCCAAAACCAAGGTTTGAATAGTATTTGATCGGCCCGAGCAAAGGCGGAAACACCTCATTCATATAGAGCGCGGTGAGGGCGGCGATGAACCCCAAGGGCAAAAGCGCGCGCCCCGTGATTTTATGCGCCCGGTGATGGCGGGCACGAAAACTGCCAATGACTTGAAAGGCACCCAAAAGCGCGAAAGCAACCCCGGCGATCACATGTGTAAATATCGGCACAGGGCGCGCGACATAGGTGGCCGCGTCGGTCCCCGCGCCATCGGTTCCAAGTACAAGGTGGGAGGCGGTCGCACTGAGGCTCATCGCGCCCGTGAGTGCGGGGAGCAGAGCCAGGACAATCAGTCCTGCGAGTTTGAAGCGGTCAAGAGTTGGCATTTTGCGGGGCATGGTTTGTCCTTTCAAAAGGCAAAGAGAGGGGGATCGGAGCCTTGGCTCCGGTGCATGGTTTTGACTGTGAAGATCGTCAGTCCTCGCGGAAGAACACTTGGTCGAGCGGTTTGTTAAAGGCATCCGCGATGAGGAAGGCGAGTTCCAAAGTGGGGGCGTATCTGGCTTTTTCGATGGCGGCGATGGTTTGCCTTGTGACGCCCACCGTTTTGGCGAGATCGCCTTGGGTCATTTCGTCGGCATCAAAGCGTAACCGCCTGACGTTGTTTCCGATTTTGAGTTTCTTTGCCATGTGCTACCCTCGCACGTAACGACAGAGTTTATAGGCGTTTGCGATGAGATCACCAACCGCACACCCCAAGAGCGCAAGCCCAAGTACGGCGGGAGCGCTGGTGCCTTGCCATGCGAGAAACAGCCCGAACACCAAGGCGCCGCCCGAAACCCAGCTCGAAATCCGTTCGCCCCGTAAACTGAACGCCAGATCGCGTTCGTCCGTGAGGTCTTGAACCTCGCCTGTGCCTGTCGCGATGGCCAGCACGATCGTTCCTAAGATGTGCACAACAATGGACAGGACAATCGCGACCCCGACAGCGATCAGCATCAGGCGGGCTGCGGCCATCAGCCCGTCTGGGCCAGTAAAATCACCGGCGTTGAGGCCGCTCAAAAAGCGGGGGGCAAAAATCGCGAGGATGAGTGTTGTCGCGATGAATTGGAAAAGCGCTGTGCGCTGTCCTTGGGGGACGTCGAGGGACATTGTTGGCTCCATGTTCGGTTTTGTGAACGTCATGTTCGGTTTTCTTAACATGATATGATGTTAAAAATCTTTAACGTCAAGTGGGGTATGGTTTACACCGCTGTTCTCTGGCTAAGCGCTTGATTTTGCAGGGATGAGATTGGCGTTGAGGGCGCCAGTCCTGCGCGTTCAGGCCCAAAAATCAACGAATCAACCGGGGAATTTTCCGGCAAGGCTTGCAAAAAATGGGGTGTCCCCTTGCGGCGCTGGGGTTCGTCGATGAGGATAGGAGACGGCCGGTTTGGGACGAAGGCTGTCGCGTCCTTTTGGGGGTAACGAGGCCTGCGGCCATATGGAGGGATGGTTAATGACAAATGACGAAATGAAAGAGGTCTACAGGGGGTATATTGCCTGCCTGAACGCGCAAGACTGGGCTCAGCTTGACCGCTTTGTGGCTGAGGAGGTCACCCATAATGAGCGCCCAATCGGATTGGCGGGCTACCGGGCCATGTTGGAAGCGGATTTCAAGGCAATTCCCGATCTTCGGTTCAACATTGACAGGCTGCTTTGCGATCCGCCGATGATTGCCAGCCGATTGGCGTTTGACTGCACGCCTGTGGGCCAGCTTTTTGGTCTGGAGGTGAACGGAAAGCGGGTCCGGTTTGCGGAAAACGTCTTTTATGAGCTGAAAGGTGGCAAGATTTGCGCCGTTTGGTCGGTAATAGATAAGGCGTCAATCGCTGACCAGCTTTGAGAGGCGCGGCTTGGCGCTGCCGCTGTTCTGCCCTGCTCTGCGGGGCGTTCCGGGCGCGCTCTGGGCCGCTCAGGCGGGCACCAAAGTGACGCTCAGAGCCTCCCCACCTGCCATGATTGTCAAAAGGTGGTCAATGTTGGGATGCGCACCGGGGCGGGCTTTGGCATCGGCGGTGTGCTCGCCAAACACATCAAGCCCATGCGCGGCGGCCTTGGCGTCAATCGTGCCGAAGGTCTCATGAAGATAGGTGTAGACCTTGAGAGAACCCTGCTTGCCCGGCGCATTCTCAATGGTGGCGATCACCTCACCAGAAACGCACAGCTCGGCGCGGGCCAAATGGTCAATGGCGGGCATCTGAGCAAGGTTGTCAATGAACGCGGCGCTGGGGGTGATCATGGCATGTCTCCTTTTGTTGCGGCGGGAAATAGCAGGGAATGGGGGTAGGGGCGAGGGGGTGCCTGTGCCCTTGTGTGTTCCGCTCTGAAGCCCGGCCAATTGGTCGACCGGTTCCCAAAAGAAAAAGGCCGGAGGGTGTCCTCCGGCCTTTTCTGTGTCTTGTGCCAATTGTGTTAGCCAGCAATCAGGCCCATCGATTCCAGTTTTAGGATCACTTGGTGGGCGCAGTTGTCCACTTCGGTGTTTTCGGTTTCGATGGACAGCTCTGGGTTTTGCGGCACATCGTAAGGATCGGAGATGCCGGTGAACTCTTTGATCTTGCCTTCGCGGGCGAGTTTATAGAGGCCCTTGCGGTCGCGGCGTTCGCATTCTTCGATCGAGGTCGCAACGTGCACTTCCAAGAAAGCACCGAATTGTTCGATATCTTCGCGCACCGCACGCCGGGTGGAGGCATAGGGGGCGATGGGCGCGCAGATGGCGATGCCGCCGTTTTTGGTGATCTCAGAGGCGACATAGCCAATCCGGCGGATGTTCAGATCGCGGTGCTCTTTGGAAAAGCCCAGCTCGGAGCTGAGGTTTTTGCGCACGATGTCCCCATCGAGCAGCGTCACCGGGCGGCCGCCCATTTCCATCAGTTTCACCATCAAAGCGTTGGCGATTGTGGATTTGCCAGAGCCGGAGAAGCCCGTGAAAAACACTGTAAAGCCCTGTTTGGAGCGCGGCGGTTTGGTGCGGCGCAGCTCTTTGACCACTTCAGGGAAGGAGAACCACTCAGGGATTTCCAGACCTTCAGAGAGGCGGCGGCGCAGCTCGGTGCCGGAGATGTTGAGGATCGTGATTTTGTCTTTGTCCTCAATCTCGTCGATGGCTTCGTATTGGGCGCGCTCTTGCACCCAGACCATGTGCTTGAAGTCGACCATTTCGATGCCCATTTCTTCTTGGTGGGCGCGAAATAGCTCTTGTGCGTCATAGGGGCCGTAAAAGTCTTCACCAGCGGAGTTGGAGCCGGGGCCAGCGTGATCGCGGCCAACGATGAAGTGGGTGCAGCCGTAGTTGGCGCGGATCAGCCCGTGCCAAACCGCTTCGCGCGGGCCAGCCATGCGCATGGCGAGTGGCAGAAGGCTCATGGTTGTGGTCGATGCCGGGTATTTGTCGAGCACGGCTTCATAGCAGCGCACGCGGGTAAAGTGATCGACATCGCCGGGTTTTGTCATGCCGACAACCGGGTGAATGAGCAGGTTGGCTTGGGCTTCCTTGGCGGCGCGGAAGGTCAGCTCTTGGTGTGCACGGTGCAAGGGGTTACGGGTCTGGAAGGCCACGATGCGGCGCCAGCCCAGCTTGCGGAAATAGGCGCGCAGCTCGTTTGGCGTGTCGCGAGAGCCGCGAAAGTCATAGTGCACAGGCTGTTGGATGCCGGTCACCGGGCCACCGAGGTAGATCTTTCCGGCTGTGTTGTGGAGGTAGTTCACAGCAGGATGCGCGTCATCATCGGCACCGAACACTTTTTCGGCCTCGCGCGCCTTGTTCGGCTCCCAATTGTCGGTGACGGTCATGGTCGCAAGGATCACGCCCTCTTGGTCGCGCAGGGCGATCTCTTGGTCTTCCTTGAGCGCAGCGGCGAAGGTCTCATCCACATCAAGGGTGATCGGCATGGGCCAAAGCGACCCATCAGCCAAACGCATGTTTTCAACAACACCGTCATAATCTGCTTGGCTCAAAAAGCCTTTGAGCGGGTTGAACCCCCCATTCATCAAGAGCTCAAGGTCGCAAATCTGGCGCGGCGTCAGATCCCAGCTGACCAAATCAGCTGCCTGATCTTTGAGCTTTTGCGCACTGTCATAGGAGACAAAGAGTTCGGGGATGGGTTCAAGGTTGGGCAACATGGCAAATGGCCTTCTTTCTGCACGGTCAAAAGGGCCATAAAGCCCCGCGAATTGCGCGCATCTACCGCGCGCGGCGTTCAAATATCAAGGGAAATGCCGCGCGATTGTGCAACTGCGGCGAAAATGTACGCAAATGCGCGTCCTGTGGGAGGGTTTTCTGGGGAAACGCCCCAAATTGGGACGTTTTTCGGGGGTGCTCGCACAGCAACGTCAAAACGGCAGGGGCAGTTGAAAAGGCGTGGCGTTGATCGCATGAACAGCATCGCGTTTCGCCCCGTAGGCTTCGGCGCGCAACACTACCATCGCCGCGGCGCGCGCGTCTTCTTCGGCATCATGGTGCTCAAACTCCAAATGAAGATGCTCCTTGAGGCTGGCCAACCCATGCCCGCCATTGCCTTTGAGTTCTGGCCAAGCCTGCCGCGCGATCTTGACGCTGTCATGCCAGACAAGCCGAGGCTTCTTGATCGCGTTTAGCTCACAGGCGGCGTTGATGGCGTGTTCATCAAATCGGCTGTGCTGTACGAGCGGTTGCGCGCTCAAAAACGGCAAGAGGCTTGGCCAAAGCTGGGCAAATGTCGGCGCGCCGTCCACGGTTTGTGCGCTGATCCCATGCAACTTTGTATTGAAGGCGGCAAAGGGGGTGAGCGGGTCCACATAGCTCATCCAGCTCACAAGAGTGTCGCGCGAATCCACGCAGGCCAACCCGATCTGACAAATGCTCGCGCTCTCGCCATTTGCCGTTTCCACGTCCAAGGCAACAAAGCGAAATTGGCCTTGGGGCAGCGGCTCAATCATTCAATCGCCCTTGCGGGGTGTGGCTGAAACAGGGGCAGAAACACATGGCCTATCCTGCCCCAACTCAGGGCCAAAGGTCCATGGCTTTCGCGCCCCGGCGCCCTTTCCTTGTTTTCAAAATACCTCGGGGGAATGCGCGCAGCGCAGGGGGCGGAGCCCCAAACAGGCCCGGGCGGAGCCCCGAACGGAAATGCGCGGAGCCCCGAACGGAAATGCGCGGAGCCCCGAACGGAAATGCGCGGAGCCCCGAACAAAAATGCGCGGAGACCCAAAAGGCCTGCGCAGAACCTTGCGCCGTTAGTCGTCTTGTTCCGCCAAAAACCGTTCCGCATCCAATGCCGCCATACAGCCCATGCCCGCCGAGGTCACCGCCTGCCGATAGACATGATCCGTCAGATCCCCCGCCGCAAACACACCGGGGATCGTGGTGCGCGTGGTGCCCGGCTCCACTGTGACATAGCCGCCAGAATGCACCTCAAGCTGCCCTGTCACCAGTTCAGACGCGGGCGCGTGACCGATCGCAACAAAGACGCCCTTCGCGTCGATCTCGGTGATCTCGCCGGTCTTGACGTTCTTGGCCTTGATACCTGTGACGCCCATGGGGTTTTCTTCCCCCACGACTTCCTCGAGGACATGATCCCACATCACTTCGATCTTTTCGTTCTTTTCCAGCCGGTTGATCAAAATTTTCTCAGCGCGAAACTCGTCGCGACGGTGGATCACCGTGACCTTGGAGGCGAAATTGGTCAAGAAAAGCGCTTCCTCAACGGCTGTGTTGCCGCCCCCAATCACCACGATGTCCTGACCGCGATAAAAGAACCCATCACAGGTCGCACAGGCGGACACACCAAAGCCTTTGTATTTTTCCTCAGACTCCATCCCCAACCATTTGGCGCGCGCACCTGTGGCGAGGATCACGCTATCGGCGGTATAGGTTGTGCCGCTGTCGCCTTTGGCGGTGAAGGGGCGCGATTGCAGATCAAGCTCGGTGATGAGATCGCCAATGATCTCCGTGCCCATCGCCTTGGCGTGGGCTTCCATGTTCACCATCAGGTCGGGGCCTTGAATTTCGCTGTGACCGGGCCAGTTTTCGACCTCAGTTGTGGTGGTGAGCTGGCCACCCGGCTCCATGCCTTGCACGAGGATCGGTGAGAGCATCGCGCGCGCGGCATAAACGCCTGCCGTGTAGCCTGCGGGGCCGGAGCCGATGATCAAAACTTTGGTGTGACGTGTCTCGGACATGGGTTTGCCTTTCAAATGCGTGCTTGGGGTTGATATAGGACGCGCTGGGCCGGGGCAAAACCCCCTGATGTGCACAGAAGGGTGATTGAGGGGGTCAGGTTATGATCTTGCGCAAACGCGAAAGATTATTGCGCGCGCGCCCTTCACAGGGTAAGCTTTGCGCAATTTCGTGAAAAGCACGCGCGCTTGTGTTGTCCCGCCGCGTCCAGAAGGATACCTGATGCCAAACCAAAAGCTTGACCCGATTGACCGCATGATTCTGGCTGAGTTGCAGGCCGATGGGCGGATGACCAATGTGGAGCTGGCAAAGCGGGTTGGCATATCTGCGCCGCCGTGTTTGCGCCGGGTGCGCACTTTGGAAGAACAGGGGTTTGTGCGCGGCTATCATGCGGATGTGGACAGTCGCAAGCTGGGCTTTGAGGTGCAGGTGTTCGCGATGGTCGGGCTGCAAAGTCAGGCGGAGGCGGATTTATCGGCGTTTGAGGCGCGTTGTGCGGGCTGGCCGCTTGTGCGCGAATGTCACATGCTCAATGGCGAAGTGGATTTTCTGCTGAAATGCGTGGCCCCGGATTTGTCGACGTTCCAGACGTTTTTGACAGAACAACTCACGGCGGCGGAGAATGTGGCCAGCGTCAAGACATCGCTCGTGATCCGCGATGCCAAGGACGAGCCGGGCGTGCCGTTTGACGTGCTTGAAGCGCGTATGGCGGCGGAAGCCTAGGGCGGATCAGCCACAGCGGCGCAGGACAAACAGCACTTTGAAACCGCCTTGCGAGGGGCGGTTTTTGTTTGTGTCGCGTTGTGATTTGCGCGGTGATTTGCGTTGTGATTTGCGCGGATTACGCGGCGCGTTTTTGGCCTGCGTGACGGTGCGCACGGGCAAACGGCAGGTTGGTTTTTTCGGTTTTCGCGGTTTCGATCATGGATTTCATCCAGCGGCGCTTGCTCATTGTTTCCTCTTTCACCGGCTTTGCCGATTTTCCCTATTCCCAAGTGTGTTGCGCTGCGGCGGGAGTGGACGCCAATCGCGCAACAAAGCCTTTATCGTTTCCGAATGGGGCAGGGGTGCGGCAAGGGAGAGGAATTGTCGTGAAAGCAATGCGCGCGGGATGTGGCAGGACGCGCGGGCGCGCCCGTTTGTCTAATTCGCCGCGTAGACCATGACCCAGACCGGACGCCCATTCATGTTCGCAACCCCGATGCCATATTCCTTCACGCCGCGCAAAAGGATGTTCTTACGATGGCCCTGCGAGGTCATCCAATCCGCGATGACGGTTTGCCCTGAGGATTGGCCGAACGCTATGTTTTCTGCTGTGAGCCGGGTGCGATAGCCCGTGGCTTTGATGCGGCGTTTGGGCAGGCTGCCCCCGGCACCTTTGTGCGAGAATGTGCCGGTTTCCCCCATCCAACAGGCGTGTTTTTGCGCCGCTTGGTCAAGTTTGGCATCGCGCCCCAGCGCCTTTCGCCCGTTGGCCTTGCGCTGGGCGTTCATGGCCGCGCCCGCATCTGCCATCATTTGCGCCACGCCCGCTGGCATTGAGCAGGCCAGTGCCGTGCGCGCCACGCCAGAAAGGGGCAGGGCAAGCGCTACTGTGAGGGTGAGTGATTTCAATATCGACATGGCAATCCCTTTCGCGGTTTTCTCAACCTAACGCGAAAAGGCGGCTTGCGCCAAGGATTACGACTTGGGTTTGGCGGCGGCTTTGGTTTTTTTGGCGGGGGAGGCCGCTTCGAGCGCATCAACGCGGGCTTTGAGGGCTTCGTTTTCTTCGCGGGCTTTTTGCGCCATGGCGCGCACCGCATCGAACTCCTCACGGGTGACAAAATCACGATCCGCCAGCCAGCGATCCATCAGACTTTTCATTGCCGTTTCGGCTTCGGTCTTGGCCCCTTGCGCCACGCCCATTGCGTTGGTCATCAATTGCGAAATGTCGTCGAATACCTTGTTACGGGTCTGCATGGGGGCCTCCTTGGGGGCGTTGTGTTACAGGGTCTATATGGGGGCTTTGGCGCAAAATCACAAGGTTCGCCTGCGCGGTTGACTTGGCGCGGCACAGGATGGAAAAAGCCAAGATGTTTTATGCGCTCGACTTCCCAAATATATCGCCCGAGATTTTTACGATCCGCTTTGGCGAGATCGCTATTCCGATTTATTGGTATGCGCTGGCCTATATCGTTGGGATTACTGTTGGGTATTACCTGATCCGGGCCGCGATCGGGCGGGAGAAGCTGTGGCGCGCTGCACCGCCGATGGACCGTGCCCAGCTTGAAGACCTGCTGACCTGGATGGTGGTTGGCATCATTGTTGGCGGGCGGCTTGGGTTCACGCTGTTTTATCAGCCGGGCTATTACCTGACCCATCCGCTTGAAATCATCACAGGGATTCGCGATGGCGGCATGTCCTTTCATGGCGGGTTTCTGGGCGTTGTTCTGGCGGCATTTTGGTTTGCCCGCAAACACAGCATTCCGGTGGCCTCTTTGGCGGATTTGCTGGCGATGGCGGCGCCGATTGGGCTTGGGCTTGTGCGCATCACCAATTTTATCAATGCCGAGCTTTGGGGGCGGCCCACCTTGGCGCCTTGGGGGGTGATTTTTCCCGGCGCGGCGGCGCAAGACTGCCCCGGTTTTGAGGGGCCCTGTGCGCGCCACCCCTCGCAGCTCTATGAGGCGCTACTGGAGGGGCTATTGCTCGCCGCTGTGCTGATCACGCTGAGTTTCGCGTTCAAATGGCTGCGTCATCCGGGGCGCATTGCCGGGCTGTTTTTCCTTGGCTATGGGCTGTCGCGTTTTGTTGTGGAGTTTTTCCGGCAAGCCGATGCGCAGTTCATCACGCCTGATAACCCGGTGGGGGCGGTGTTCATGGGGATGACGATGGGGCAATTGCTCTCCACGCCGATGATTGTGGCCGGGGTTTTGACCTTGTTTTGGTCTGTCAAAAAGGGACCGGCACGGGCATGAGCCTTGAGGATCTGATCGTTGCGCGGATTTCGGAAACGGGTCCGATGAGTGTTGCGCAATATATGCATGAGTGTTTGTTGCATCCGACCTATGGCTATTACACCACGCGCGATCCTTTTGGTGCGGCGGGTGATTTTATCACGGCCCCTGAGGTGAGCCAGATGTTTGGCGAGATGATTGGGCTGGCTCTGGCGCAGGCGTGGTTGGATCAGGGTGCGCCCGCGCCTTTTACCTTGGCAGAGCTTGGGCCGGGGCGGGGCGTGTTGATGGCGGATATTTTGCGCGCCACGAAGGGGGTGCCTGGGTTTCATGCGGCAGCGCAGATCGGTCTTGTTGAGGCGTCTGGCAAGCTGCGCGCGGTGCAGGCCGAAGCGCTTTCTGGGTTTGCGCCCCGTTGGATGGACACCGTGGCGGACCTGCCTGATGCGCCGCTGTTTTTGGTTGCGAATGAGTTTTTCGACGCGCTGCCTGTGCGGCAATTCATGCATGACGGCGAGGTTTGGCGGGAGCGGCAGGTCGGGCTTGTGGAGGGCGCGCTTGCTTTTGGGCTTGCTGGGCCGGTTGCGCTGGAGGGTGTTGCGGATCGCGAGGCGGCGGCGCGCGGCGATTTCGCGCAAAGCTGCGCTGCGCTTCCTGTGATCATGGCCGAAGTTGAGACGCGGATCGCGCGCCGTGGCGGGGCGGCCTTGGTGGTGGATTATGGCGATTGGCGCGTCACCACCGATACGTTTCAGGCGGTGAAAGCGCATGAACAGGTTGATCCGCTCACAACACCGGGCGGCGCCGACCTCACAGCTCATGTGGCCTTTGAGGATTTGGTGCGCGCGGCCCCGGCGCTTGTTGCCTCCCAGCTCACCTCGCAGGGGGTTTTTCTGGAGCGGCTCGGTATCACACAACGCGCCGAGGCACTGGCCGCACAGATGAGCGGAGAAGCCCTGAACACCCATGTCAAAGCGCATCGCCGCTTGACGCACCCGCAGGAAATGGGTTCCCTGTTCAAGACACTTGCCTTTGTGCCGAAAGGCGCGCCCATGTTGCCGGGGCTTGAGACATGACTTTGGAAATTCTGACATCTGACGCGCTTGCGGGCGTGCAACACGGGTTCTTCACCCGGCGCGGGGGGGCGTCCTCCGGGGTTTATGCGGGGCTGAATTGCGGGGCTGGGTCGGACGATCAAACCGCCGCCGTGCGCCTCAACAAAGAGCGGGTCGCCGCAGCGATGGAGGTCGCGCCTGACGCGCTTGTGACGCTGCATCAAACCCATTCGCCCAGGGTTGTCACAGTCCATGAACCGTTTTCCGAGACCCCGCCTGAGGCGGACGCCATGGTGACCAACACGCCGGGGCTGGCGCTTGGGATTTTGACGGCGGATTGTGAGCCTGTGTTGTTCGCTGACCAAAAAGCCGGGGTGGTTGGCGCGGCACATGCGGGCTGGAAAGGCGCGCTGGACGGGGTGCTTGAGGCGACGGTCGATGCGATGGTGGCGTTGGGGGCGCAACGCAGCGCGATCACGGCTGTGGTTGGCCCGACAATTTCGCAGGGCGCTTATGAGGTCGGCCCGGAATTCATGGAACGGTTTTTGGACTGTGACATGGAGCTTGGCCGTTTCTTTGCGGGCGGGCGCGGGGATCGGGTGCATTTTGATTTGCCAGCCTTCGGCGTGCATCGGCTGCGCGAAGCCGGGGTCGGTCACGCCGAATGGACCCGCCATTGCACCTATCAAGACGCTGACCGTTTTTATTCTTTCCGCCGCTCAGTCCACAAAAAAGAAGCCGATTACGGCAGGCTGATCTCGGTGATCCGGCTGTAGGGGGGCGAGGTCGGCCCTGCGGGTTTTAAAGACATTTGGAAAACGATAGTAACCAAGACTTATAAGCTTACTGCACCTCTCGATTAACGCCGACGATCCACAAGAAGTGGCAACCTTCCTCGCTCAGGTGATGGGAGGCATGGCTCTGCCCTTTCCACCGTTTCCCGACTGTTGGATTGCCTTTGCGGAACAGGATGACGGCACCGCAATTGAAGTCTACCCAACGACGAATGTATTGGAAGCAGGATTGGAGCAAATATCGTGTGAAATCAAAGCACCCAACCCAAGTTCCATTTTCTACAATCGCGCCTCCTTCCCTCAACCGACCCGGCTTTCCTTGTTTTCGAAAACGGAGGCGGAATGCGCGGCGCGCAAGGGGCGGCGCCAAGATCGGTAATGAGGGGTGAAGCTGACCTTCGCTTTTAACGCCCTGACGACAGTTTTTGGGCGCCAATGACCTTATGATGAGCAGGTCTGATCACTCACTGACCTCGCCTATGGTACTTACGATACCTGCCGGAGCGATGTCGAAGATGTTCAACGTATCGAACCCTCCCAAAATTGCGTCAACGGCAATCGTTGCAAGGATAATGCCCATGACACGCGAAATCACGGAGGCCCCCGTATCGCCAATCAAACGATGAACGAACGTGGCTGCCAGCAGCAATAGCAAAGTGAGCGATAGAACACCTATCAATAGGGCGGCAGTGGTCGCCTGTTCTGCAACTGTGTTGGCGCTGTTCTCGGTCAAAATGACGATCGCCAACATCGCGCCGGGCGAAGCAATGGAGGGCATCGCCAGCGGAAAAACAGCACCAGAAAGGTGATCACGCTCGGCCTCGGCAATGACAGTTTGCGGCATTGAGTCTCCAAAAATCATGGTGAGTGCAAATAAAAACAGGATAACGCCACCGGCGATCTGAAATGAGCCAAGACGTAGGCCGAGTGTTTCCAGCACAAGCTGACCACCAACGAGAAATGCCAGCAAAACCAACGTCGCGATAACAACAGCGCGAATGGCGAAACGACGATGCAAATGAGGCGGCACATTGGCGACAGCAAAAAGATAAACGGGGATCGTCCCAATAGGGTCGATCACGACGACTAAGGTGATGAATTCACGAAATAAGAGTATCCAGTCAGGCGCTAGCCCCATGGTCGAGTACTTTCATGATGCAATTTGAACAGACGTCGATGGTGTTAACTCTCGCACAACCCCATGGAACACATGATTCTGATAACTGTGGACTATAATTAGCTGACTTTTGTTTGCAACGCGGCAGCGGTCTTGTTGGGCTCAAAGCGGGCCTGCCTTCCTTCGCAACAAACTTCGGTGCGACACATTTGCCGGGCAGTAGAAACCTTAGGCTTCACCCCGCCACACACACCTGGGCAGAATGCGGTGCGCAAGCAGGCTGGAAAGGCGCGATGGACGGGGTGCTGGAGACAAAGGTCGATGCGCTGATGACAGAACCTGTTGAGTGTTGCGGAGGCTGACACCCATCGACGTTGTCATAACTCCATGCTACTATGTCAGCATATATGACCTAAGTGGCGCGCTATGATCGACCCGCATACCTACCACATTTTCTTGCTAACCTCTCTCGTCTTGGTGCTCACGCCCGGCCCGGATACTGTGCTGATCCTTTCGCGCACCCTTGCCACGGGGGCGGTCGCAGGCACGATGACACTTCTCGGAACACAGGTGGGAAACGTCATTCATGCAATCCTTGCTGGCATGGGTGTCTCCACTCTTGTGCTGCTGTTTCCTGTGGCGTTTGACATCCTAAAATATGCAGGCGCGGCCTATCTCGTTTATCTCGCGGTCATGGGTTGGCGCGCACCGGTCACCCTCGCACTCGATACACGGCTCAAAGGCAAGCGCGGCGGGGCAATCCGCTATTTCTATCAGGGCCTCATCAACAACCTTGTGAACCCAAAGATGATTCCGTTCTTCATCGCGCTGTTTCCCCAATTCGTGCATCCAGAAAACGGGGCGGTGGCCCACCAAAGTTTTATCCTTGGACTGACACTGGCGGGGATGGCCATCCTCTGGCTGGGGGCTGTTGTGTTTGTCGTCGGCCGGTTCAGATCGATCGTCGCAGGCAGCGAGACGTTCCTGAAGCTGGCGAACCGTTTGGCCGCCGTCACCTTCATTGGCCTCGCCTGTCGGCTGGCCGTTGAGGAACGCTGAACCTTTCTGCCGCAGTGTCCAACATGAAGCCCTTTGGGGGCCAAGTGTTGATGCGCCGATTTATCCTTTGTGTCTGTCATCGGCGTCACGACTTGGATTGCGCGGCGCGCCTGTGTTTCAGTGTTCCAAAAATATCCCCGCCGGAGGCATCCTGACAGCCGCATCACGCGGCGCAGGTTGGATTGCTGCGCTGCGGCGTAAAAAAGTCGCTTCACGCTTGTTGACTCACCCTCTCGACCTCCCTAGCTATGCCACGTTGTCACTCGCCCTTGGTGAGTGCTAACACCGGATTAACGACCGACTTAACTGATGACACTAGACAACGTGAGGAGCCTAGAAAATGGCATTTACTCCCCTGCATGACCGTGTGCTGGTTCGCCGCCTTGAAGGCGAAGACAAAACCGCTGGCGGCTTGATCATCCCCGACAGCGCCAAAGAAAAGCCTGCTGAGGGCGAAGTCGTTGCTGTTGGCGCTGGTGCGCGCGACGAAGACGGCGAGCGCATCCCTATGGATGTTAAAGCAGGCGACAAAATCCTGTTTGGCAAATGGTCTGGCACCGAAATCACCCTCGACGGTGAAGAGCTGTTGATCATGAAAGAAAGCGACATCATGGGCTTGATCGGCTAATCGCCGCATCCCTTGATTGCTTCAACGAAATTTAAAAAGACGGAGTCTGTAACATGGCAAAAGAAGTCAAGTTCGATACCGAAGCCCGCAACGCAATGCTGCGCGGCGTCAACATTCTCGCCAATGCGGTGAAAGTGACCCTCGGCCCCAAAGGCCGCAACGTTGTCCTCGACAAATCCTTCGGCGCACCGCGCATCACCAAAGATGGTGTTTCGGTTGCCAAAGAGATTGAGCTTGAAGACAAGTTCGAAAACATGGGCGCGCAAATGGTGAAAGAAGTCGCCAGCCGCACCAATGACGAAGCCGGCGACGGCACAACAACCGCGACGGTTCTGGCGCAAGCCATCGTCAAAGAAGGCATGAAAAGCGTTGCCGCTGGCATGAACCCAATGGACCTCAAGCGCGGCATCGATCTGGCAACTGCTAAAGTTGTGCAAGCGATCAAAGACGCGGCGCGCGAAGTCAAAGACAGCGACGAAGTGGCGCAAGTTGGCACCATCTCCGCCAACGGCGAAGCTGAAATCGGCCGCCAAATCGCGGATGCTATGCAAAAAGTTGGCAACGAAGGTGTGATCACTGTTGAGGAAAACAAAGGCCTCGAAACAGAAACCACAGTTGTTGAGGGCATGCAGTTTGACCGCGGCTACCTCTCGCCTTACTTCGTGACAAACCCGGACAAAATGATTGCCGAGCTGGACGATTGCCTTGTGCTTTTGCACGAGAAAAAGCTCTCCTCTTTGCAGCCAATGGTGCCGCTGCTTGAGCAAGTGATCCAGTCGCAAAAACCCCTTCTGATCATTGCTGAGGATGTGGAAGGCGAAGCGCTTGCAACTCTGGTTGTGAACAAACTGCGCGGCGGCCTGAAAATCGCGGCAGTGAAAGCTCCGGGCTTTGGCGATCGTCGTAAAGCGATGCTGCAAGACATTGGTATTCTCACAGGCGGTCAAGTGATTTCCGAGGATCTCGGCATGAAGCTTGAAGGCGTGACAATGGACATGCTCGGCACAGCAAAAACAATCAAGATCTCCAAAGACGAGACAACGATTGTGGATGGCAACGGCGAGAAAGCTGAGATCGAAGCGCGTGTGGCTCAGATCCGTCAACAAATCGAAGAAACCACCTCCGATTACGACCGTGAGAAACTGCAAGAACGTGTGGCCAAACTGGCTGGCGGTGTTGCTGTTATCAAAGTCGGCGGCATGACTGAAGTGGAAGTGAAAGAGCGCAAAGACCGTGTCGACGATGCTCTGAACGCGACCCGTGCGGCTGTGCAAGAAGGCGTCATCGTGGGCGGTGGTGTTGCTCTGGTTCAAGCGGGCAAAGTGCTCGAAGGGCTGGTTGGCGACAACTCCGACCAAAACGCCGGGATCACCATCGTGCGCCGTGCACTCGAAGCGCCTTTGCGCCAGATTGCTGAAAACGCTGGTGTTGATGGTGCTGTTGTTGCGGGCAAAATCCGCGAGAGCGCCGACCTCACTTTCGGCTTCAACGCGCAAACCGAAGAATATGGCGACATGTTCGCATTTGGTGTGATCGATCCGGCCAAAGTGACACGGACCGCGTTGGAAGACGCTGCGT
Source organism: Maritimibacter sp. (assembly GCA_050633625.1). Classification (GTDB taxonomy): domain Bacteria; phylum Pseudomonadota; class Alphaproteobacteria; order Rhodobacterales; family Rhodobacteraceae; genus JBOEGW01. The sequence continues at coordinate 463,891 of JBOEGW010000004.1, forward strand.
CGATCGCTGGTCTGCTCATCACGACAGAAGCTATGGTTGCTGACAAGCCTGAGCCTGCTGGCGCTGCTGCCGGCGGCGGCATGCCCGACATGGGCGGCATGGGCGGCATGGGCGGCATGATGTAAATCGCTTCACGCAAGTGAACGATTGCCCCGATTGGCGTCTCTTTCGAGACTGACCAAAAGGGTCAGCTGACCAGATCAAAGAGGGGGCTGCACGCAGGTGTGGCCCCTTTTTCTTGCGCTGGGCACATGCGAAAAATCCCCAAGACGTCTTATAACTGACGCGCGAACACCTTATGTGACGTGAAACAACATTCATTTCGGGGGATTTGCCCATGTGGCGCGCACTTATTCTGACTTCACTTCTGGCTCTTGGCGGGCCTGCCGTTGCGCAAGACGCTGATTTTGAGCTTGGCGGCGATCAATATGCGGTGGGGCGCAGCGTGACCCTTTCCGAGCAAGGTATCAATAGCGCGTTTATCGCTGGGAACACCGTGACTCTGCGCAGCGACATTGATGGATCGGCGCATATGGCCGGGCGTTCGGTGACGGTCATGGGGCGGGTTGGCGAAAACCTGTATGGCGCCGGGATGACTGTGGATGTTTCTGGCGCTGTGTCCGGGGATGCCACCTTGCTGGGGGACACTGTCATGGTGAGCGAACCGGTGTCCGGCAATCTGCGGGCTACAGCAGGCACGATTTCGATCGACGCGCCGGTTGCGGGCAGCGCGATTTTGGCCGGGGAAACTGTGACGTTGAATGAAGCGATTGTCGGAGATGTGGCGCTTGCTTCCCAAGATGTGACATGGGGCGATAAGGCGGTGATCGAAGGCACTTTGCACATCTATTCGGACAGCCCGGACGACATTGAGGTGCCCACGCGCGTGATTGATGAGGCGCGCATTGAGCGCCACAGCGCGCAGGCCTTTGACGAGGTGCATGGCACCATGGAGGAGGCCAAAAAGCCAAGCGCATGGGCGAAGCTCAAAGGGTTTATCGGCGGCATTTTGGTGACGGGTTTGTTGGCCACTTTGATTGCGGTCGTGGCGCCCAAACAGGTCGCGTCTTTGCGCGCGCGCAGCCTTGAAAAGCCGGGGTTTGGCGTTTGGATGGGGGCGATTGGTTTCGCTACATTGATCGGATTGAACGTCGTTTTGATGATGACCGGGATCGGGATCGTGGCCTTGTTTGTGACAATTCCTGTGACCATTGCTGTTGGGTTCCTTGGGTATTTGCTGGGGGTCTATATGGTGGGCGTTTGGGCGCTTGGCACGGCGGGGCGTGCGATGCCTGAGACCACCTCTGATCGCGCTGTTGCGGGCTTTGCGGGCGCGGCGATCCTGACAATCATTGCGATGATCCCGCTGGTGGGCTGGTGGATTGCGATGGCGGCGATGTTCCTTGGGCTTGGGGGCGTGGCGATCAAAGTGTTGCGCAGCAAAGCCTTCGCTGGCGCGAAAGCCTAGTCTAAACACAACGCGCGCCGGGCAACTGGCGCGCGTTTTTGTGGGAGCACAAGATGCGTTTCATACTCTCAGTCATCGCGGCGCTTTGGGGAAGTATGGCGGGGCCTGCGGCGGCGCAAACCTCCGCGACGCCGGTGACACCCGCGACCCCTCAGGCGGAATGCGTGGTCTTACTGCACGGATTGGCGCGCACCCCTGCGTCTTTGATCGTCTTGCAAGAGGCGCTGGAACAGGCGGGGTTCACCACTGTCAATCAAGGGTATCCCTCGACCAAAAAGAGCATCCAAGAGCTAGTGGCCATGGCTTTGCCAGAGGCGGTTGCGGGCTGTGGCGATGCGACTGTTCATTTTGTGACCCACTCGATGGGCGGGATTTTGGTGCGCACTTGGCTTGAGGACAATCGTCCTGCGCATATGGGTCGTGTTGTGATGTTGGCTCCGCCCAACCATGGCTCGGAAATCGTCGATGCCTTTGGCGATTTGCCTGCTTTTGAGTGGATGAATGGTCCGGCGGGGATGGAGCTTGGCACTGGGCCGGGCGCAACGCCCAATGCGCTTGGGCTGGCGCAATTTGTGCTGGGGATTATTGCCGGAGATCGCTCGCTCAACCCGATTTTTTCGTCGGTTCTTGAGGGGCCGGATGATGGCAAAGTTTCGGTGGAGTCCACGCGGGTTGTGGGCATGGATGATCATATCGTTTTGCCAGTGACCCATACCTTCATGATGCAAAATCCGCTGGTGATTGCGCAGGTGATTGAGTTTTTGCGCGAAGGGGCGTTTGATCACGACTTGACCCTTGCTGAGACGCTGGAGCGGATCGCGAAAGACGCCGGGTATCGGTGAGCGCAGGCGCACAAAGGCATAAGGACACAGGGCCACAGGCCTAAAGGTGAGCAAGCACGCAGGCACGTGCAGACGGGTGTGGCCTAGCGCGCAGGTCCGGTGATCTTGTTCACATGTCCCATTTTGCGCCCCGGTTTGACCTCTGCCTTGCCGTAAAGATGGAGCGCGTTCGCCGGGTCTTCAGACAGCTCGCTCACCCGGTCCATGTCGTCACCGATCAGGTTGCTCATCACCACATTGCTGTGGCGCGTGCCATCGCCAAGCGGCCATCCCGCCACCGCGCGAATGTGTTGTTCAAACTGGTCAATCACGCAGCCGTTTTGCGTCCAATGCCCTGAGTTATGCACGCGGGGCGCGATTTCATTGACGATAAGCGCGTCTTTGGTGACGAATAATTCCATGCCCATCACCCCGACATAGCCCAATTTGTCCATGATCAATTGGCACATGTCCTTGGCCTCGGCAATGCGCGGGGCGGAGAGATCGCAGGGCAGGGTGGTGGTGTCGAGAATACCGTCCTTATGGACGTTTTGGCCCGGATCATATGCCGTGAACTGGCCGGATTGGCCGCGCGCGCCAATCACGCTGACCTCATAGTCAAAGGCGACAAACCCTTCGAGCACCGAGGCGGCGCCTGCCATATCGGCAAGGGCTTTGTCGGCTTCGGATGGGGCTTTGATGCGCGCTTGGCCCTTGCCGTCATATCCGAACCGCCGGGTTTTCAGGATCGAGGGTGTCCCGATTTCAGCCAGGGCTTCGGCCAGATCAGTGGCGTCATCCACGGCGGCAAAAGGCGCAACCGTCAGGCCCAATTCGCTGAGAAAGGCCTTTTCCACCAAGCGGTCCTGGCTCACGCGCAGGGCCTTGCGCGAGGGGCGGACCGGGCGCAGCGCTTCGATTACATCAAGGGCTTTTGTCGGGATGTTTTCGAACTCATAGGTGATGACATCGACGCTTTGGGCAAAGGCTTTGAGCGCGGCGGCGTCGTCATAGCTGGCGGTGGTGACAGTGTCGGCCACATGGCCTGCGGGGGGCTGCGCGCCGGGTTCGAAAATATGGGTCTTGAAGCCCAGCCGCGAGGCCGCGACGGACAACATGCGGCCCAATTGGCCCCCTCCCAAAATGCCGATTGTCGCGCCGGTTTCGAGTTTATCCGTCATCGGAAGGCTCATCTGGAATGGATGCGGACAAAGCGGCGCGCCACGCGTCAAGACGTTGGGCAAGATCCGCATCAGAAACGGCCAAGATACCCGCCGCCATAAGGCCCGCATTTGCAGCGCCCGCAGCGCCAATTGCCATGGTAGCAACCGGGAAGCCTTTGGGCATTTGCACAATAGAATACAGGCTATCAACACCGGAAAGCGCTTTGGTTTGTACAGGGACGCCGACAACGGGGATGCGTGTTTTTGAGGCCATCATGCCTGGCAAATGTGCCGCGCCGCCCGCACCGGCGATGATCACTTTGAGGCCACGATCAGCTGCGGTTTTGCCATAGTCCCAGAGGCGATCTGGCGTGCGATGTGCCGAGACGATTTTGGCCTCATAGGCGATGCCCAGCTCGTCCAAAATATCGGCAGCAAGTTTCATGGTGGGCCAATCGGATTGGCTGCCCATGATGATCCCTACGGTGATTTCTGACATAATGACCTCGTGAATTAGAGGTTTCGTTATAGCGGATCGGGATTTGGGGGCCAGCCCTTTGGCAGCCCTTTGGTGGCGAAATGTTTCTCGTCGCGCGGTTTAGGCGATGATGTCCGGGGTGAGCTGGTCTTCGATGGCGGCGATCTTGTCTTTGAGGACGAACTTTTGTTTTTTGAGGCGTCTGATGGTCAAGGCGTCGGCGGTGCCTTTTTCCTCAAGGGCGACAATGGCTTGGTCAAGATCGCTATGTTGGCGGCGAAATTCGATCAGTTCTACGTGCAGAACATCGTCGGGCTTCATCTCTTGGGCATTGGACATTGTGGGAATCGATTCCATTAGGTCGTGTTCTTGATAGCGCGCGCCGGGCTTTCCTCCAAGCATTTGGCACACTTGCAGGTTAATGCCGCTGCCCCCATATTGTGAGTTAGGGCTGCCGATGGTCGGGGCCTTTTAGGGCACATCGCTTCGAAAAGGACGTGCGAATGACGAAAGTGACACTAGGGGCGCATCCCTTTTTGCTCGGGTTCGAGCAGCTGGAACGGATGGTTGAGCAGGCCGCAAAAAGCGGAACGGAAGGCTATCCACCGTTTAACATCGAACAAGTGAGTGAACGGGCGTATCGCATTTCTTTGGCGGTTGCCGGGTTTTGTGAGGATGATTTGTCGATCACCGTGGAGGACCGCAAGCTTGTGGTGCGCGGGCGACAGACGGAACGGGCGGAAGGCCGGGTGTTCTTGCATCGTGGAATCGCCGGACGTCAATTCATGAAAAGTTTCGTCTTGGCGGATGGGGTTGAGGTTGTGGGGGCGCGCACGGAGCACGGGCTGTTGCATATCGACCTAGAGCAATCCAAGCCCGAAACCGTTGTGCAAACGATCCAAATCAAAAAAGGCTAAGGCCCAGAAAAGCCCATGAGTGAGCTTGCCGCGAAAGGAAGCGAAATGGATGTGAAATTTGAAGCGATGCCCAAGGCGGGTGCGAGTATTGTTTATGTGCGGGCTGTAAAGGTCGCGGATTTGCCGCAAGACCTGCGCGCGGAGGCGGGCGATCGAGAGCGGCTTTATGCTGTACATAATGAGGACGGTGCGCAACTTGCGCTGGTGGCGGACCGGGGTTTGGCGTTTGCCTTGGCGCGCCAGAATGATCTTGCGCCTGTGGCCGTTCACTGATGGGCCAAGAGAGTGGGGGCGCTGCCCCCGGCTCAAAATGAGATTTTGACCCTCCCCCGGGATATTTCTGGAACACTGAAAAGCGCTCTGTGCGCGTTGATCTTGTGCGATCAAATTTTGGGCCAGAGATCAAACCTGTCATGGACGGCTTGGGCGGCGGCGCGGTTTTGGGTGTCGCGCGTTGGGTCATTTTGCAAAGCATTGGCGCTTGGCAGGGGCGACATCTGCGCGCGGGCGCTGTCACAGGGGTGGATGGTTGCGCCTGCGGCCTGAAGCGCGCCGGATATCCAGATATCATCGACCGCCCAAGCTTCAGGGGGCGGGGGTGGGATTTGGCCGGTCAAGGTGCCGGGAATGAAGGCGCCAGCGAACCCTTGCAAAACTGTACCGCCTTGGTGGCCGATCCGTTCACTCGCCCATGTGGAGCCAGCAATCACCGCGCCCGGATGGTTGCGGGCGGCCTCCAGAAAACAGGCGGACCAATGTGGCCCATATAGCCAATCATCGTCACAGATCAAGATATCGGTATCGGGGTGTGCGCGGGCTGCGCCCAGCAGCTTTCCGGCGGGTCCAAGATCGTCTTCGGTTTCAATCACAGTGACCCCCATTGGCAGGTTTGGCAGGGGGGCAGGGGCACTGCGCGCGGGCCTTTTGGGGAGCGTCAGGAGGATGCGGGCCGCGCTTTTGTGTTGGTCGAGGAGGGCGGTGAGCGCCTGTGGCAATTGGCTGTAACGCGGCGGAAAAGAGGTGAGCGCGATCAGGAACATACTAGTGGAGAATTGGCGGTTTCTTGGGGTCGCTGCCGGGGGCTTTGCGAGGTTCGGGCACCGGGTCTTCCTCGGGTTGCGGGATGTCGTAGCGCAACCCGACTTTGGCAAGTCGCGCTACCATGGGATCTTTTGGATCGAAGAACGCAACGTCCATGCTATCGAGATCGGTGCCGGAAAAAATCAGCGCTTCTTGCGTGGCGCGCGCGAGGGCGTGTTCGGCGTGATCATAGGCGCCAACAAAGCCGATCATCCACCCGCTTGCGCCATTGTCGAATTTGGTCTTCACGATCCAAGCGTGATCGCACAGCCCGGCGGCGGAGGTGAGTTTGGCCTCAAGCCCCAAGATCAGCTGTTCGGGCAGGCCCGCAGGCGGGGCAATTTCTTCGATCATGGCGCTTGATTCCACAGGCGCGCCACCGAGGGTTTCGCTCAGCCAATCAAGTGCGGCGTTCGGGATCAGGATAGAGGAGGGGGCGCCAAGATTGAGCGCGAGGCCAATCTCGCTGCCGGTGAGCATTTGAGCGATGATGCGACCGGGCAGGGCGGCGTAGGGGGCGGCCCCTTCGGCAAAATCCGCGAGCCGGTCTTCGCGATCAAAGGCGAGAATATACTCGATGGGGGGGGCACCCTCTTCACTCTCGACAGAGACAAGTTCCGGGTCGATGTGATCGCCATGAGCTTCTGTCTTGAGCTGAACGAACAATTCCGTATCCGCGATTGTTTGGTAAAATCGCAGGCGTGCCGCGTCGTCGGACAAATCGGCGTCCATGGCCGCATGGGCGGTGTCGAGTTGGGTCGTCTCACTCATGTCTCACTCTCCAGTAGCGCGCTGATCCGCGCGCGAAGGGCGGGGAGCAGCTCGGTCTCAAACCACGGGTTTTTCTTGATCCATGCGGTATTGCGCCAGGACGGATGAGGCAAGGGAAAGATCGCCGGGGCATGGGCCTGCCAGTTGGCGACAGTTTGTGTGACGGAGGTGGTTTTGGCGAGATAGTGGCGCTGGGCGTAGCCGCCAATCAAGAGGGTAAGCGGGGCATTGATGTGGCGTGCGACCTTGTCGTGCCATGTTGCCGCGCAGCGTTTGGGCGGCGGTAAATCGGCGTTTTTCGCGTCATAGCCGGGAAAGCAAAACGCCATTGGGGTTATGGAAAAAAGGGTTTTGTCCCAAAAGGTTGCCTCATCAACGGCAAGCCAGGCGCGCAGCCGGTCGCCGGATGGGTCCGTGAAGGGGCGGCCTGACTCATGAACGCGAATGCCCGGCGCCTGGCCGATGATTTGCACCTTCGCGGGCGGGCCAAACCACGCCACAGGGCGCGGGCTATGCGCGGTTTTGGTGGCGGCAAAATCTTCCGCGCAAAGCCGACAGGCACGGATGTCTTGGGCAAGGGAATGGGCGTCTGTCATGTGCCATATGTGGCGCAGACTGCGTGCGAAGTAAATTGGCGCGCCGGGTGATCCGCGATAGAGTTGTGCAAACGGGCAGGGAACGCAGGCATGTATCGGGTTTGGAATTTCATAACGAGCTATTCGATTTTGCTCATTTTGGGGGCTGTGGTGGCGCTTGTGTGGGCCAATGTGAACCCGACAAGCTATCACCATTTTGTTGAGTACCCTCTGTGGTTTAACTCTACATTGGGCACCGATATTGGGCGCTGGGCCTTGGCCGTTGGCGATGAGATGGCGCATCATTTTGAATATGGTGATGTGGAGCGGGTTTTGACCGTGCACTACCTGATCAATGATTTGCTCATGGCGTTGTTTTTTGCAATTGCTGGCAAGGAAGTTTGGGAGGCGGTGATCCTCAAGTCCGGCTCGTTGCGCGGCAAAAAGGCGGTAACGCCCTTGGTGGCCACGGCGGGCGGCATGTTGGGGCCGATCGCGGTTTATCTTGGGATTGCGGCGCTGTTAGGCTCGGATACCTATGAGGCGGTGAGCCGGGGCTGGGCCATTCCGACGGCGACCGACATTGCGTTTTCTTACCTTGTGGGGCGGATTGTGTTTGGCGCGGGGCATCCGGCTGTGCGGTTTTTACTGTTGTTGGCGATTGCGGATGACGCGGCGGGCTTGATTATCTTGGCGATATTCTACCCGTCTGGGGCGCTCATGCCCCTGTGGTTGTTATTGTCGGTGGCCGTATCGGCGTTTGTTTTCGTTGTGTTTAATTGGCTGCCGCGGCGTTTGGATCGGGGCGAACAGGATCGACCAACCTCGACCTGGGTGCGGCGGCGTTTGTCGTGGTTGCCCTATGCGATTGCGGGGGTGATCAGCGTTTTTGCCTTCACGCAATCGGGGATTCACCCGGCGTTGGGCTTGCTGCCTTTGATCCCGGCAATCCCCCATGCGGACCGTGAATTTGGCTTGTTTGCCGAGGCGGAGAGCCTGTTGCATGACACGTTGAACCAGATGGAACATGCGCTCAAGCATCCGGTTGAGGTGGTCTTGTTTCTGTTTGGGCTGGCGAATGCCGGAGTGGAATTCAGCGCTGTGGCGGCGCCGACTTGGCTGGTGCTGGGGGGGCTGGTGATTGGCAAACCGCTTGGGATTTTCGTTATGGGCCTTGTGGCTGTGCGCGTTATGGGGCTGGGCTTACCGGCGGGGATGCGGATGATTGACCTTGTGGTGATCGGGCTTGTGGCGGCGATTGGCTTTACGGTCTCGCTGTTTGTGGCCGCTGTGGCGTTTGAGCCGGGGGCGGTGCAGGACGCGGCGAAAATGGGGGCGGTCTTGTCCTTTGGGGCGGTTGGCTTGTCCTTGGTGGCGGGCAAATTGTTGAAGGTTCAGAAACAACACCGCTGACTCACCCGGTTTTGACTGGCTTTGTTTCCAGAATCGGCGCTAATTGGCGGGGAAATCCGCCCAAATCTTGCCCTATTTAGCCTCGTAGCGTTGTGCATAAGGGGTTTGGAGGGACATAATGACGCCCAAATGGGGTTTTATACCTTATCGTTAACGAAACCCGGATAGACCGGGGACACTGAGGCAAAGCAGGTTAGTAGGTCGTCGTGATTGAGTTCGACAACGTCAGCAAGTCCTTTTGGACAGGAAAACAGCGCAAGGTCATTTTGGACCATGCGTCTTTTCGCGTGGACCTTGGGAATTCGATGGGGATTCTTGCGCCGAACGGATCGGGCAAGACGACGATTATCAACATGATGGCCGGGCTTGAGAAACCTGATGAGGGTGAGATCCGCAAGACAAGCCGCGTGTCCTTCCCGCTTGGGTTTATGGGCGGGGTCGTTCCAAAGCTTTCGGCCAAGGAAAACGCCCGCTATGTGGCACGGCTTTATGGGCTGGACCCGGATTACATCGAGGCGTTCACGCGCTGGCTTTGTGGGCTTGAGGAATACTATGATTTCCCCGTGGGCACCTATAGCCAAGGGATGCGCGCGCGCTTCACCTTCTCGCTGCTTTTGGCGCTGGATTTTGACATTTACCTCATTGATGAGGGGATGCCGCAAACCACTGATGCCGAATTCAACCGCAAAGCGGGCGATGTTTTGCGTCAACGACTTGAAAGCGCGACTGTGGTGATCGTGAGTCACCAAGCCCAGACGCTTGAGAAATTTTGCCGAACAGCTGCCGTTTTGAAAAACGGGCAGATGTTCATGTTTGACACCTTGGAAGAAGCGAAACAGCTCTATGACTACGAAACCCAAGGCTAAAAAGTTCCGAATCCGGCGCTCGGCGGCGCAAATAGCAGCCGCAGAGCAAGGGGCAGGGGACGCCGCACAACAGCCGCAAGAGCGGCCCGAAACCTATGCGCAGGCGCAGCAACAAGCGCGCCCGGCTGCTGCGGCGCAAGCGCTGCGCAATGCGGCGGCGCCGCGCGCTGGCCAACCGGCGCAACCTGTCCAACACGCCCGTCCCGCACAACCGCAAACCCGTGCGCCAAATCCGATGGAAGCCTTGGCGCAGGAACCGGTTGAGGATGGCTTTGGTCAAGCTGCTTTCCCGACTGCGCGCGGTGGCCAAGCGGCCCAACCGCAAGCACAGGGACAAGCACAGGGACAAGCCATGGGCCGCATTGAGCCGAAGAAAATTCCGGCAGGCGATGTGGCACAACCCGCTCCAGAGGCAGAAATTGCGGCTATCAAACAAGAGGGTCTGACCGGGCGTCAACTGCGCATGGCACGGCGCGTGGCGCAAAAGCACGGGCTGCCTGCGACCTCGGATTACGACGCCGTACGCTTGCTGCGCCGCGCGGGGGTTGATCCGTTTCAATCGGCAAACATGTTGCAACTGGTGACGCCTGAGGGCGAGGAAACCGACGAGGCGCAACCGAAATTGCCACAAACCGTGCAGCCCACGGCAAACCTGCCCTCCACCACCGTTCTGGACGCCGCAGAGCGCGCGCGTTCGATCCAAGACATGCAACGCGATATTGCCAAACGCCGCCAACGTCGCTTGATGATGTTGTTCACGCGGTTGGCGATTTTCGTGTTTTTGCCAACCTTGATGGCGGCATGGTATTTTTACGTGGTGGCCACGCCAATGTATGCCACGAAATCGGAGTTTTTGATCCAAAAAGCCGATGCGGGCGGAGCTCCTGGGCTGTCGAGTTTGTTTGCCGGATCTGGTCTGGCGACCTCGCAGGATTCCATGACTGTGCAAAGCTATTTGACCTCGCGTGATGCGATGTTGCGGCTGGATGCTGAGCTTGGGTTCAAGGAGCATTTTTCGGCCGAAGGCGTCGATCCGATCCAACGACTTGAGACGAATGCGAGCAATGAGGCGACCTATAAAGTCTATAAGCGCAACGTCAAAATCGGGTTTGATCCGACAGAGGGCATCATGAAAATGGAAGTGATTGCTGCCACGCCGGAATTCTCTGGGGCGATGTCAGAAGCACTCATTCGTTTCGCGGAAGAGCGCGTGGATAATCTGACGCAACGTCTGCGGGCTGACCAAATGGCGGGCGCGATCAAGAGTTATGAGGACGCCGAGGCACAGATGTTGGCCGCGCAAGACGAGGTGTTGCGCCTGCAAGAGACAATGGGCGTGATCGACGGGGCGACCGAAACCGGCGCTCTGATGGGCCAGATCAATACCTTTGAGACTCAGCTTCAACAAAAATCCCTGCAACTTCAGCAGCTTTTGGACAATGCGCGGCCCAACCAAGCCCGTGTTGACGGGGCGCGTGGCGACATTCAACGGTTGGAAAACCTGATTGCTGAGCTAAGGTCGAAATTGACCGAAGGGGGCGGCGTTGGCGGCGATAGCCTTGCGAAAGTTTCGGGTCAGTTGACGATTGCGCAGACCAATTTGACGACGCGCACAGCCTTGATGCAGCAGGCGTTGCAACAGCTGGAAACGGCGCGCATCGAGGCCAATAAGCAAACGCGATATTTGTCGATGGGGGTGAACCCGGTCGCGCCGGATACGCCAAGCTATCCACGCTCGTTTGAGAATACAATTCTTGCGTTCTTGGTCTTTGCTGGCATCTATTTGATGATCTCGATCACCGCCTCTATTTTGCGAGAGCAAGTGTCTGGCTAGGCACCAAGGGGCGAAACAGAAGCGGGCGGCGGAAGGTCTCCTTCTGCCGCTTTCTGCTTTTGATCGCTTCGCGCGGTCAGCATGTTTGCGGGGCGCTGGCCTCTGCGCTTTGCGCATTCCGCATTTTTGTGGGGCGCTGCCCCCTGCGCTTCGCGCATTCCGCATTTTTGTGGGGCGCTGCCCCCTGCGCTTCGCGCATTCCCCCGAGGTACTTAGAAACCAAAGAAGGCGCGTTTGCGGGATTTACAAATGAGGCGTGCCGTCTAAGCTGTGGGGAAAGCGCTTTGGGGGTGTGGTCATGGAATTTTTCAAACGTATTGCCGTGGTTTTGGTGCTGGTTTTGGGGCCTGTACAGGCTGGGGTCGCGCAGGATGGGACCATTGAAACCGGGTCTGGGAGCGCGCTGGAAATGGTCACTCAGGACGCGGTTATGGAAAACCGTATTCGCGAGATCATTCAGGAATTGGACGGCTACGCTGATGTGACGGTGAGCGTACGTTCGGGGATTGTCACCCTGGATGGCACGGCGCTTGATTCTGCGAAAATCGAGGAGTTGACGGCGCTCACCGGGCGGGTAGAGGGGGTTGTTGCGATTGAAAACGAGGTGTCGCTTTCGACCAATGTGAGCGAGCGTCTGACCCCGGCGATGGAGCGGTTTATGAGCCGTGGGGCGCAGCTGGTTGCCTTTTTGCCGCTGTTTGGCGTTGCGCTCTTGGCCTTTGCTTTTGTGGCGTGGATCGGCTTCTTTATTGCCCGGCGTAGGCAGCCATGGGAGCGGCTCGCGCCCAATGCGTTTATCGCGGATTTATACCGGACGGTGTTCAAGCTGGCGTCTCTGATTGCCGGGCTTGTGGTTGCGCTCGATATACTTGGGGCGACGGCGCTTTTGTCGACAATTCTGGGGGCGGCGGGGATCGTTGGTTTGGCGATTGGTTTTGCTGTGCGCGACACTGTGGAGAATTTCATTGCTTCGGTTTTGCTATCGGTGCGCCAGCCCTTTCGCCCGAATGATGCGATTGAGATCAATGGGGACGAGGGCAAGGTGATCCGGCTGACAAGTCGCGCGACGATTTTGCTCAGTTGGGACGGAAACCATATTCGTATTCCCAATGCCACGGTGTTCAAGAGCCGGATTTTGAACTATTCGCGCAACCCGGAACGGCGGTTTACCTTTGATATGGGCGTGGCCTATGGCACCGATTTGGCGGCGGCTAAGGCGTTGGCGGAGGAGACGGTTGCGGGCTTGCCCTTTGTGCTTGAGGCGCCTGCACCGGGCTGTTGGACCACCACGCTCAACGGCTCTGATGTTGGGATGACGGTGGCGGGATGGGTTGATCAGCGCGAGACTGATTTACGGGCGGCACGTTCAGAGGCGATCCGGCAGGTGTTGGTGGCCTTTGAGGCCGCAGCGATAGAGATGCCAGAGCCGACCTACCGATTGATCTCGCAAGACGAGCCGCGCGAGGAGCCGCCTGTGACACAAGATGAAATTGCGGCGATCAAAGCCGTTCAGGACGTGCAGGCCGCGCCGGAACAGGAGCTTGAGGCGATGGTGAATGAGGAGCGCGAGACAGGGGCGGCGGAGGATTTGCTCAAGCCAAACACCTTGGACGAATAATTCCTGCAATTTGGGTGAATTTATGCCTTGCAGGCCAATGCAGCTTTGGGTACGAAACGGCCACCGTTGGGGTGTAGCCAAGTGGTAAGGCAACGCTTTTTGGTAGCGTGTACCGTAGGTTCGAATCCTACCACCCCAGCCATCAACCAGAATTTTCTCATAAATGTTAGAGAGATGGCGCGTTTTTTGTGGCTGCGATCTTGGTCCCATGCGTGGTGTGTGTTTGGGCTGTGTTGCCTGAGCGGCGCATGGATCAGGTGACTCGCGCCAAGCGATTGGCTTGTCGCCAGTGTCTCCAGTGTCGTGGTTGTCTCAGGGCATGCTAGTTGAGACTGGCTGGGATCGCGCGCGCGCTCTCGTGCCAGGGCGCGCGTCTGACTGTCATCGCAGGCCCTACAGCACGACGGATTTTGCCGGGGCGCGGGGCTTGGACTTGGGCTGGGACATGGACAGGGGCATGGGGGAAGGGCGGCAGAGGGTTAGCCGCCGTACCCCAACATGCGCGGTAAGAACAAGACGAAGTCGGGCACAAAGGTGATCACCATCAATGCGACCAGCAGCGCGAGGATGAAAGGCCAGATGTCCTTGATGATCCGGGCGATGGGCTGTTCGGTGATATTGGCGGTGATGAACAAGAGGAGACCGTAGGGCGGCGTGATCAGCCCCAGCATGGCGTTGACCACGACGATCACCCCAAAGTGCACAAGGTCGATCCCTTGTGCTTGGACCGAGGGGATCAGGATCGGCACGATGATCAGCAAAATCGCCCCGCCTTCGAGCACCATCCCAAGCATGAGGAAGATCAGGTTGATCACGATTAGGAACTGGAACCGGGTGAATTCATACTGGGCGAGCCAATCTGAAATCGTGATTGGCAGGTTTTCGCGGGTGATCACGTAGTTGAAGGTGATCGCGCCGGCCACGAGCACCCCGACCGAGGCGGTGGAACGGGCGGAGCCAACAAGCGCGCCATAAAAATCCTTGAGCGAGACTGAGCGGTAAAACAGCGCCGAGACCAGCAGCGCGTAAAGCGCGGCCACGGCAGCGGCTTCGGTTGGGGTCATGGTGCCGGAATAAATTCCGCCAAGCAGGATCACCGGCAACATGAGCGCTGGCAGCGCTTTCCAGGTGATGCGGGGCAGGTCGCGCACAGGCACCACTTCGTCAATTGGGAAGTTACGTTTGCGGGCAATTGCGTAGTTCATTACCCCCATAGACAGCGCCATCAAGAGGCCGGGCAACATGCCTGCGGCAAACAAAAAGCCCACCGATTGATCAGAGACAATCGCATAGAGCACCATCGGGATGGACGGCGGGATGATCGGGCCGACTGTGGCGGTGGCGGCGGTGATCGCGGCGGCGTAGCTCTTGGTGTATTGGCCATCGCGGGTCATCATGTTGATGATGATTTTCCCCATGCCTACAGCATCGGCCACGGCTGAGCCGGACATGCCAGAGAAAATCAGCGAGGACACAACATTGACGTGCCCCAGCCCGCCGCGAAACCGCCCAACGAGCGCTTGGGCAAAGCGCAACAGACGATCCGCAAGGGAGCCGATGTTCATGATGTCAGCGGCAAGAATAAACAGCGGAATGGCCAGCAGGGTGTAGTTGTTGAACAGCCCTTGCAGCATGGTTTCGGCGGCAATCGAGGTGTCCGGGCCAGCGATGATCAGGTACACAAAACTACCTGCGAGCATGGACAGGCCAACAGATGCGCCGAACAAAGTCAGCGCGACAATGACGATAAGGCTCAGGACAAACGGATCAATCATAGTCGTGGCCCTCTGGGTTTTCGGCGGTGTTGAACAGGCGACCAGATCCGCTGAGTCCGGCATAGGCGGAGATCAAACCGCGCAGGGCAACGGAGATGGCGAAGGGGATATAGATCACGAAGACCCAGAAAAACGGGATGCGGATATAGGCGGTTTTCTCGCGCATCATAAAGGTGAGGTAGTCCCAGCACGCGGGCAGGGTATAGAGAAAGATCGCGGCCAAGGTCAGCCCAGTGATGACGTCCATCACCCGGCGCGCGCCGCGCGGCAGGGCTGCGTAGAGCACATCAAGACGGATGATATCGCTGTCGCGCACCACAAAGGCGAAGCCAAACAAGATGCCCCAAAGCCAGGCGATTGTGACCCATTCAACGGTCCAACCCATTGGCATATTTGTGAAATACCGAAAGAAAATCTGCAACAGGAAGGTCACGAACATAGAGAATAAGAGCGCTGCGAGGATAAACTCCGCCCCCTTTCCCAATACACGTCGGATGGTATTGATCTTATCCATGTCCCTCTCCCCATTTTGAAAACAGGCGAGGTCTCCCCCGCCTGTGTATGCGTTTTTGGGCTGCGCCTTACTGGCCGACTGCGACGATCGCGTCGATCAGGCCCTCTGGCCAATCAGCGGAGTATTTGGAGTCGCGATAGACGCCAAGAACGTGCTCTTGGAAGGCCGCGTTGTTGGGTTCATACACAACGACGCCGCTTTCTTCGATCTTGGTGCGCAGCTCGGATTCCAACTTGATGGTTTCCGCATCAAGCGCGGCTTCGAAGTTGTCAGCGCATTCCTGAACCTTGGCTTGCTGGGTCTCGGTCATCGAGTTCCACTTGTCGAGGCCGATGGTGAATTCGTTGGCCGCGATGAGGTGCGAGGTGGTGCCGATGTGGGTCATCACTTCGTGGAATTTCATCGAGTAGGTCGCCGGGAAGCCGTTGTCCTGACCGTCGATCGCGCCGGTTTGCAGCGCTGTGTAGACTTCGGTGAAGGCCACAGGAACGGGAGTCGCGCCCATTGCGGAGCCAACAAACTGCCAGCCTTCGCCGCCGGGCATACGCAGCTTCAGACCTTCGAGGTCCGCCGGGGTCATCAGCTCTTTATCGCCTTTATAACCAAGGTGACGTGCGCCGATGTAAGGGTAGGCGAGGATTTTGACGCCAGCTTTTTCTTCGATTTCCGCTTCCAGATCGGCCAATACATCGCTGTCGTATGTGGCGCGCATGTGGGCGTAGTCACGGAACAAGAACGGTGTGCCAAGAACGGATGTGGAGGGAACTTGGTTGTAGAAATCAAAGATCGCCAAGTTGCCCATGTCGAGGTTGCCGCGCTGCATGGCGGTCAGCTCGGTGCCTTGTTTGAACAAGGTCGCGCCGTGATAGGCTTTGAATTCGAACTCGTCGCCCAGACAGCCGCCGAACGCGTCTTTGAGAATGGCAGAGCGCGGATCGGTCTCTGGCACAGTGTCAGAGTATGTGAGAGTCACTTTGTCGGCGGCCGTTGCGGCCCCCGCTGCCAGAATGGCGAGTACGGAAAGTGTAGGTGTTAGACGCATGGTATCCTCCCTTATGCGTTTAAGAATTAGTCGTTGAGGGTTTCGAAGGTGGCCCGCATCCGTAGGGCGTCCGGGCGACATCCGCTGAACAGCTCAAAGGCGCGCACAGCTTGAAACACCGCCATGCCAGAGCCATCAAGGACGCGGCAGCCTTTTGCGCGCGCGGTTGCAAGGAGCTTGGTTTCGCGGGGGAAATAGACGATGTCCGTGACCCAATGGCGGGCTTCGATATGGGCTGGATCAATCGCCATTCCCGGCAATTTTGCCATGCCCATTGGGGTGGCGTTGACGATGCCATCTGCCGTGCGCGCGGCGCTCAATAGGCTTCTGACAGCCTCGCCACCTACTTCATCTGCAAGGGCTTGTGCCGCTTCTAAATCAAGATCATAGACCATGACATGGCGCACACCAAGATGGCGCAACGCGTGGGCAACTGCGCCACCTGCGCCGCCCGCACCAAGGAGCAAAACGCTTTCCTTGAAGGCTTCTGGCAAGCCAAGGCGTAGGCTTTCAGCGAAGCCCCAGAAATCCGTGTTATGCCCATAGCGGCGCCCGTCTTTGAACACGACAGTGTTCACGGCACCCACTTTTTGAGCAGCAGGCGACAGCTCATCGAGCAGGTCAATCACGTCGCGCTTGAACGGGAAAGTGATGTTTAGCCCAGCGAAGCCCTCACGTTCGGCCTGTTCTAGCAGTGTGCTCAGGGTTGGGGCGTCTCGCATCGAGTCAGGGTCGAGTAATTCGTAGCGGTAATCCAGCCCATGCGCGCCGCCTTCAGCGATATGCATCGCGGGGGTGCGCGATTTGGCGATGCCGCGGCCCACCAAACCAACACGGGTAATGGGCCAGTGAGCCGTTTGGGCGGCGTGCTCACGCGCCGTGACCTGAATGTCGGATAGACTTGGTGCGGCTGTTTCTGCGGCTTGGCCGGTGCCCATGATGACGTCCTCCCTTTGCCAGAAGTCTTTCGAATCTGGTGACAGGCAAATTGTACTGGGCGTTTAATTCTGTCAACACTTTTAACTTGGGGTTTAATTTTGACCATGCTACCCAATCAGCGGGGGCGGAAAGGTCAGGCGGAGAGGAGGCCGTGATAAGCTTATGAAAAATAAAGAAAACCGCAAAGCCGGCTGGAAACAAGACCCGGAAAACGTCAAGCGCGATATCCTGCATGCCGCTATGAAAGAATTCGCGCGCAGCGGTCTTTCCGGGGCCAAAATTGATGATATTTCCGCCATGACGAGCACGTCAAAGCGCATGATCTACTACTATTTTGGCGACAAGGCTGGCCTGTATGTGGCAGCGTTGGAGGCGGCGTATTCGATGGTGCGCGCCGGCGAGGATCAGCTCGATTTGGAAGGCAAAACGCCCCTCGCGGCCTTGGGCGCACTTGTGGCCTTTACCTTCGATCACCACCGCCAGAACCCCGATTTCATTCGGATGGTGATGATCGAAAATGTACATCACGCCGAATACCTTAAGCCCTCGAAAGTGATCCGCGAGGCCAATCTGGCGGCGATTTCAAAGCTTGAGGCCTTGATTGCGCGCGGTCAGGCGGAGGGGGCGTTTCGCGATGGGATCAACGCGACAGAGCTGCATTGGCAGATTTCGGCGCTCTCTGTGTTCAATGTCTCGAATAAACCTACGTTTTCAGCCCTGTTTGGCAATGAGCTTTACACGGGCAAGGGGCAAAATAGCCTGCGCGACCGCGTTGTGGCGATGATTTTGGCGGATGTGCAAAAGGAAAAGACGCATGATTAATCCCGAAATTGACAGGTTCATGGACCGTTGGACGGCAGAATGGGCGACGTTAAAAGAGGGAGCAACGCCGCAAGATCGCCGTGCGCATTTTGAGGAGGTTGCCGCCAATATGGCCTTGCCCGCGCCAGCCGATGTGGATGCGTCGCAAGAGCATTGGGTGGCTTGTCCGGCGGGTGATGTCCGGGTGCGGGTCTATCGTTATGAAGGGGCAGAAACGCAGCCTTGTTTGATCTATGCGCATGGGGGTGCTTTCATGCAGGGCAGCCCGGAAACCCACGCCGACATCACCGCCCGGCTCGCGTCTTGGGCGCGCCAGACTGTGATCAGCGTCGATTATGCGCTTTGCCCGGAACACCCTTTTCCGGCGGCCTATTTGCAGCTTTGTGAGGTCGTGCGCTGGGTCCATGCAGAGGCGGACGCGCTCAAGATTGACCCGGCGCGCATTTCGATTGGTGGCGACAGCGCGGGCGGCAACCTTGCGGCGGCTGTTGCGCTCACCAAGAAGGATGAATTTGATTTTAAGGCGCAACTGTTGATCTATCCGGCCACGGATTTTGACTTGAGCCGCCCGTCGATGATTGAGAATGCTGAAGCGCCGTTGTTGCAAACGCGCGGCATGCCCGGCGTGAACCGGATGTATGTGGGCGGAGAGGCGCATGAGGACTTGTTGACGACTGATCCGCGCGTGGCGCCATTTGTGGCGCAAGATCATAGCGGTTTGGCCCCGGCTTTCATCGCTGTTGCCGAGAACGATCCGTTGCGCGACAGCGGTGTGGTTTATGCTGAAAAGCTGGAAAGCGCGGGCGTTGATGTGACGCTGGATTTGGGGGAAGGGCTGATTCACGGTTATTTGCGCGCCATGGACTATTGCGCCGACAGCGAGGCCAAACTGCGCGATATGGCTGCATGGCTGATGCGCCAAAACGCCCTCTCCACATGACATAGATCAGATACGCCGTGCCGGGTCGCCTTTAAGATGGGGAGACCCAGACAGGAAAGCGGCGCAATGAGATTGACCTTGAAAACGAATTTGGCGGCGCGGGTCTTGATGCATTGCGCTGTCAATTCCGGGCGTTTGGTGCGCTCCAGTGAGATTGCGGTGGCCTGCAATGCGTCGGGCAATCATCTGAGCCAAGTGATCCACCGGCTTCAACAATTGGGATATGTGAACACGCAACGAGGGCGTGGCGGCGGGCTGAGTTTGGCGCTGGATGCTGGCGAAATTTCGATTGGTCAATTGTTTCGCGAGTTTGAAGGCGGGGCGCCGTTTGGCGCGTGTTTTGCGGCGCAGGACAACGATTGCCCGCTCACGCCTGCGTGCCGCTTGCGCGGCCATGTCAGCCGCGCGGTTGAGGCCTTTTATGGCGCGCTGGATGAGGTCACGTTGCGCGCATTGATCGAGGACAATGCAGGGCTTGAGCGCATTTTGAGACCGCCCGTCGCTGTCCCTTGCGGCGCACCACAAGGCTAGGCCTTTTCTGGCGCGGCGAAGGTTTTATTCTGCCGCCGCATGCGCCTCGTCGGGGGCTTTGGGCGTGAAGCGGCTGACAAAAGCGCCTAAACGGTCCGTGTAAAGGACCATCACCGGCACCACAACGAGCGTCAGGATGGAGGAGGAAATCAACCCGCCAATCACAGCATGGGCCATGGAGGCGTTTTGCCCGGAGCCGCCGTGCAGGTTGAGCGCGAGAGGCAACATCCCAAAGATCATGGCAAGGGTTGTCATGACGATTGGCCGAAACCGGGTCGTGCCCGCCGAGACCAGGGCGTCATAGCGGTTCATGCCTTCTTCGCGCACCTGTTGGTTTGCGTAGTCGACAAGGAGAATTGCGTTCTTGGTCACAAGCCCCATGAGCATGATGAAGCCAATGATCGAGAAGATGTTGAGCGTGCTGTCAAAGATCAGCAAGCCGCCAAGCACGCCGATCAGCGAGAGGGGCAAGGAGGTCATGATCGCGAAGGGCTGCAAGAAAGAGGCGAATTGGCTGGCGAGCACGATATAGATGAAGATCACCGCCAAGCCGAGCGCAGCAACGGCGGCAAACATGGTGTCTGCCATTTGTTCTGCGTCGCCTCCTGTTGTCGCCTCATAGCCAAAGGGCAGGGCGAGCGCGTCCATCTTTTCTTGGATGGCGGCAGTGACATCGCCGGGGCGCACGCCGCTTTCAAGGTTGGAAGTGACGTTGACTGCGCGGGTGCGGTTTTTGCGGTTGATCTCGCCCGGCCCTTCTGAGGGGACCACTTGCGCGACCTGATCCAAGCGGATTGTGCCAGACGCGCCGGTTGCGCCAGATTGTGCGAGGGGCAACGCGCCAAGGGCGGCGGGGTCATTGCGGGATTCGCGCGGCAAGCGCACCACAACGTCAAAGCTATCGCCGCGCGGGCTTGTCCACTCGGAGACAGTTTGGCCTTCGAGCATCGAGGAGAGCGTTGTGCCCACCAGATTGATCGAAACGCCAAGGTCAAAGGCGGCGTCACGGTCGACGATGATACCCAAAGTCGGCTGGGCATCGTCGAGCGAGGTTTTCACGTCCACCAGACCTTCAATTGTGTTCATTTCATCGCGTAAATCGCCTGCGAGTCGTTCAAGAACCCCTAGATCCGCGCCAGAGATGGCGATCTGGACAGGTGCCTCAACAGGCCCCATGCCGCCCGCCGCACCGACTGTGAATTTCGCACCGACAATGGCGTTGAGCGCGTTGCGAATAGGCGATGTCAGCTCTTGCGGCGATCGGCTGCGTTCGCTTTTGGGCACGAGGCGGGCGATGATTGTCGCGTTGTTGTCGCCCGAGGTGGTGCCGGAGTTTACTGTGGCGTAGGTGCCTTCGATCTCAGGAAAATTGGCCCGCAAGAAGGTATCGACCTGCGTGATTTTCTCGGCAGTGCGTTCAATCGACGTGCCAACGGGCAACGACATATCCACCTGCAATTCGCCAGTGTCCGCCGGGGGCACGAACTCGCCACCGATCATTGGGAACAGGGAAAACGAGCCGATCAGCGCGGAAAGAACAAGCCCAAGCGTGGTTTTGCGGTATTTCAGCGCCTTCTTGAGGAGTTTTGCGTATTGCTGGCCAAGCCAGTCAAAGAAGTGTTCGAACTTGCCGATTTGACGCCCCAAGAAGCCACGTTTTGCGTCTTTATCGGCGGCCGGATCGTACCAGACGGAGGACATCATCGGGTCAAGCGTGAAGGAGACAAACAAGGAGATGATAACGGCGACTGACACTGTGATGCCGAACTGCAAGAAGAACTTGCCGACGATCCCGTCCATAAAGGCCACTGGCATGAACACCGCGACAATGGAGAGCGTTGTGGCGAGCACGGCGAGGCCGATTTCGTTTGTGCCATCCAGCGCGGCGCGAAAGTGGCTCTTGCCCATATGCAAATGTCGCATGATGTTTTCGCGCACCACGATCGCGTCATCAATCAAGATGCCAACGGCCAATGAAAGCGCGAGCAAGGTCATCATGTTGAGGGTGAAACCCAACAGGTAGATCGCTGTCATGGTGCCAATGATCGAGATGGGCAGGGTGAGGCCCGTGATGACGGTGGAGCGCCATGAATTGAGGAACAAGAACACGATCACAACCGCAAGGGCTGCGCCCTCAATCATCATGGATTGTACGGAGTGGAAGCTCTCAATCACCGGGGTTGCGTTGTTGCGCAAAATCTCAATGTTCAGCGCTTCAAGCTGTGGATCGGCGTTCAGCTTTTCCACCATATGCGTGACTTCTTCCGCCACTGCGACGGTATTCGCGCCTTGGGTCTTGATCACGTCGATGGCGAGGGCTTCTTCGCCGTTGAGCATGGCGAGGGAGGATTTTTCCGCGAGCTGGGTGCCGACAATGGCGAGATCGCCCAGTCGGATCGGTTGGCCTGCTCGTCGTGCGACGATGATGTCTTCAAAGTCGCGAATGGAGTCGAGGCGGCCTTCGATCTGCACTGTGCGGCTCTGAGCGTTATTGCTCACGGCCCCGGCTGGCACGTCTTGGTTGTCACTGGCGACAGCCTGCGCCACCTCGGAGATGCCAACCCCAAGAGCTGTCTGGCGGCTGGCGTCAATTTCGATGTGTACTTCGCGCGGGCGTGCGCCCACAACAGAGGCTTGACCAACGCCGGGAAGGTTGGCGATGCGTTTGGAAATCACCTCTTCGGTGATCGTGGCCAAGGCACCGGCGTCCAGAGTTGGGGAGCGGATTCCGATGGAAATGATCGGCGAGGCGGCTGGGTCAAAACGCAGGATTTGCGGATCATTTGCCGCCTCTGGCAGGAGTGGCGTGACCGAGGACATTTTATCGCGCACATCTTGCGTGGCGGTTGGCCCGTCCACGTCCAATGAGAATTCAATCAGCACCATGGCCGAGCCAGTGCGCGCGATAGATGTCACGTTTTCGATGCCCGCAAGGGTCGAAACACCGTCCTCAATTGGCTCGATGATGTCGCCTTCCACGGCCTCAGGAGAGGCGCCGGGATAGGAGGCAACGACCACCACAATTGGGAAATCTACGTCCGGAAACTGTTCCACCGGCAAGCGCGAATAGGAAAAAAGGCCGACAACCATCATGGCCACCATGATCATGGTAGCAAAGACGGGCTGATTGACGCTGATTTTTGTCAGGAACATGGATTAACGCTCCAATACGGTGACTTGGGTGCCATCCGTCAGTTGCGGCATTGGTTCGGCCAAGACCTGATCGCCCGGCGCAATATCGCCTGAGATTTCTACAAGTGCGCCGCCGTCCCATGTGCGCAAGACCTCAACAGGTTGCGCTTTGATCACCCCGTCACGGATCACCATGACGGTGGCGGGATCGGTATTGGTTTCAACGGCGGCGGCGGGCAGCGCAAGGCCGTCTGCCTTTTCTTCAAGCACGATTTGACCTGAGGCAAACATGCCCCCCCTGAGCGCGCCGTCATCATTATTCAGGCTGACGAACACCGGCAACATGCGCGAGCCGGAAATCGCGACAGGGCTGATGCGATCGACAACCCCTGTGAAACTGCGCGCGTCAAACCCCTCGACACTAAAGCTAACGGTTTGGCCGCGCGTCAATTTCGGTGCGGCCCCCACGGGCGCGGCGGCTTCGACTTCAAGCTGGTTGAGGTCCACCACAGTAAACAGCGGCGATCCGGTGCCCACAAAGGCCCCCGGATCAATGCTGCGTTGGGAAATCACCCCGTCAAACGGCGCGATCACTGTGGCGCGTTCAATCGAGGTGCGCGCGTTGTCCACGGCGGTTTCCTGCGCGGCCAAGGACGCTGTGAGTTGTTCCAGGGTGGAGCGGGCGCTGTCGAGTTGGTTTGGCGCGGCAAGGCCCCGTTCTACGAGCTGCTCTGTGCGTTCAAATTGGGTGCGCGCGTTGTCGGCTTGGGCACGGGTGGCCGCGGTTTGGCTCAGTTGTTGCGCCAGTTGGTTTTCCAGCGTGGCGACATCAAACTGCGCCAGCACATCGCCTTTCGCAACCGTATCGCCAGCGCGCCCGTTGACCGATACGAGCCGTGCGGAGACCTCGGCTGAGAGGTGCACTTGTTGGCCCGGCTCAAGCGATCCGGTGATGCGCAAGGCTTCAAACAAACGCTGGGGCGCAAGGGTAATCACCTCAAAGGGGGCAAGCTGCACCACAACCGGGGCTTCCACTTCGGCGGCCATTTCATCCGGCACCACGGCAGGTTTTGTTGCGAATTTGTAACCGCCGCCAGCGATGGCCGCGACAAGCACCACGCCAAGCACAATCAGCGGGCCTTTGCGGCGCTTGGGCGCGAGGCCCTGTTTGACACGTTCCGCATTCTCGCGCTCGCGTTTGTTCATGGCCCAGTCGGGTTTTTCCATCATGTTCATCGTCTCACTCCGACGTGAGGGCGGTTGCGCCCATCTGTTCAAGTCGCACCAACCACTCTTCCAAGAAGGTGGCGGAATGGCGCATAAATTCGATCATTTCTTCGGCGCGCGCCCGTTTGTCATTGTCGCCCGCGTCAAAGCGTTCGGCCACTGCTGCAATGGCCGCCGCGTTTGTGCGAAACCGCCGGGTCAGTTCGGTCATCATCTGGACGTAGGGTTGGTCGCAGGCTTCATAGGCATCGCCGCGGCTGCCAAGGGGGGACACGCGGTTGATCGCGCGTTTGTCTTCCAGAAGACGGGCATTTGTGGAGGCCGATCCTTTGGATATTGAGAGCGCTTTGGTCATTTGGGTGAGCGTGCGCGGCTCGCCTGCCATGACCAAATAGCCCAAAATCTGCCCGGCAATGCGCGGAAAGCCCTCGGCCTGCATGATGAGGCCGACTTTTTCGATAAAATCTTGTGTTGCGTTCGCTGTCATAGGGGCCACATAGAGTGTTTGCGTCAATCGTTCAATATGAATTGAACAAAATGATTAAGGCATCAACAAGGCGTGCATTGCCCTTGTGCGCTTGGCGGTCTATTTAGCGAGCGAAACTTGAGGGAGAGTCCCATGCCGTATTACCGTTCTCGCCGTTCAACACATGGGCGCAACATGGCCGGAGCCCGTGGGCTTTGGCGCGCCACCGGGATGACTGATGATGATTTTGGCAAACCGATTATTGCGGTGGTCAATTCGTTCACGCAGTTCGTGCCGGGGCATGTTCACCTCAAAGATCTTGGGCAAATGGTGGCGCGCGAGATTGAGGCGGCGGGCGGTGTTGCCAAGGAATTCAACACGATCGCCGTGGATGACGGGATTGCGATGGGCCATGACGGGATGCTGTATTCGCTGCCCTCGCGTGAGCTGATTGCTGACAGTGTTGAATATATGGTCAATGCCCATTGCGCGGATGCGATGGTGTGTATTTCCAACTGCGACAAGATCACGCCGGGCATGATGATGGCGGCAATGCGTTTGAACATTCCGGTGATCTTTGTGTCGGGCGGGCCGATGGAGGCCGGCAAGGTGACGATTGATGACCTTGAGCAAGCGATTGACCTTGTTGATGCGATGGTTGTGGCGGCGGATGATTCATATTCCGACGAAGATGTGGACGCGATTGAGCGCGCGGCCTGTCCGACCTGTGGGTCGTGTTCGGGGATGTTCACGGCGAATTCGATGAACTGTCTGGCCGAAGCGCTCGGGCTTGCCTTGCCGGGCAATGGCTCGGTTTTGGCGACACATGCTGACCGCAAAAAGCTGTTTTTGGAGGCGGGGCGCAAGATCGTCGAAATCACCAAGGCGCATTATGAGGAAGAAAAACCGGGGTTGTTGCCCCGTGATATCGCCAGTTTTGACGCGTTTGAAAACGCGATGAGCCTTGATATTGCGATGGGTGGCTCGACAAATACTGTGCTGCACCTTTTGGCGATTGCCTATGAGGGCAAGGTGAATTTCACGATGGAGGACATTGATCGCCTCAGCCGCCAAGTGCCGGTGTTGTGCAAGGTTGCCCCGGCCAAACAAGATGTTCACATGGAAGACGTGCACCGTGCGGGCGGGATCATGGGGATCCTTGGTGAAATGCTGCGCGCCGGGCTGATCCATGGTGAGGCGCGCACGATCCACAGCGACACAATGGCGGATGCGATTGCCAAGTGGGACGTGGCCGTGACCAATGATGTGGCTGTTGATTCTTTCTATCGTGCGGCCCCAGGGGGCGTGCGCACCACGCAGGCGTTTTCGACGGAAAACCGCTATAAAGAAGTAGATCGGGACCGGGTTGGCGGGGTGATCCGCTCAGCCGAAAACGCCTTTAGCCAAGACGGTGGTTTGGCGGTTCTGTCGGGCAATATCGCGCTCAACGGCTGTATCGTGAAGACAGCGGGCGTGGATGAGAGCATCCTGAAATTTACAGGCACGGCACGGGTTTATGAAAGCCAAGATGATGCCGTGAACGGGATTTTGACCGGCAAAGTCGGCGCGGGCGAGGTTGTTGTTATTCGCTTTGAGGGGCCACAGGGCGGGCCGGGTATGCAGGAAATGCTCTACCCGACGAGCTATCTGAAATCCAAAGGTTTGGGCAAGGATTGCGCGCTTCTGACCGATGGGCGGTTTTCGGGCGGCACCTCTGGGCTGTCGATTGGGCATGTCTCGCCAGAAGCGGCTGAGGGGGGATTGATTGGTCTTGTCGAAACCGGCGATACCATTGAGATCGACATTCCGGGGCGTAGTATTCACCTCGCGGTGGATGAGGCCACGCTCGATGCGCGCCGCGCCGCCAAAGGCCCGCTGCCATGGACCCCGGCCCAGCCGCGCACTCGTGAAGTGTCCACTGCGCTCAAGGCCTATGCGTTGCTCGCAAGCTCTGCGGCAAAAGGTGGCGTTCGCATTCTGCCGGATGACGCGTAAAGCACAAGACAACTGGCAAAAGGGGGGCGCTGCCCCCCGCGCCGAAATGAATTTCGACGCTCCCCCCGAGGTATTTTGAAACCAAAGAAGGGGGCGGAAGGGCACGGGCATGGCGCAGGGCGACATCGAAGAAGAACGCGAAAAGTCTAAGGAAATCGGGGCATTAAGAGGGCTGGTTCCCTTTGTGGCGCCTTACAAAGGTTTGCTTGCGGCGGCATTGGTGGCGCTTGTGGTGACGGCTGGGATTTCGCTCGTGATGCCGATGGCGGTGCGGCGGGTGATTGACGGATTCAACGTGTCGACGGACGTGTTGTTGGACAAATATTTCCTTGCTGCGTTGGTTGTCGCGATCTTGTTGGCGCTGGGCACGGGGCTTCGTTACTATCTTGTGACGCGGCTTGGTGAGCGGGTTGTGGCGGATATTCGCAAGGCGGTTTTTGCGCGTGTGATTGACATGAGTCCGGCGTTTTTTGAGCGGATCATGACGGGCGAAGTGTTGAGCCGGATCACCACGGACACCACGTTGATTTTGTCGGTGATTGGTTCGTCGGTTTCGGTGGCGCTGCGCAATGTGCTGATCTTTGTGGGCGGGTTTGTGATGTTGCTCTTAACATCGGCCAAGCTCACCGGCCTTGTTTTGTTGATCGTTCCGGCGGTGATTGTGCCGATTGTGATTTTGGGGCGGCGGATGCGCAAGCTGAGCCGGGAAAATCAGGACTGGATCGCGAAATCATCTGGATCAGCGTCAGAAGCTTTGCTGTCGGTGCAAACCGTTCAGGCCTTCACCCATGAAACACCCACGCGCGAGGCCTTTTCTGACGTCACGGAGGAAAGCTATCGTTCGGCGCAAAAGCGCATCACCACGCGGGCTTTGATGACGGTGATTGTGATCACCTTGATTTTCTCGGGTGTGGTGGGTGTTTTGTGGATCGGGATGCATGATGTGCGCGGTGGTGACATGTCGATCGGGGCACTTGTGCAGTTCGTGATCTATGCGGTGATGGTCGCGGGGGCTGTTGGTGCTTTGTCGGAAATCTGGTCCGAGTTGCAGCGCGCGGCAGGGGCGACGGAACGTCTTGTGGAGTTGCTCAATTCTGAAGACGCTGTGAACGACCCGAAGGCGCCTTTGGCTTTGGCGGAGCCTGTGCGCGGTGAAATCACCTTTGAGGATGTGACGTTTCGCTATCCTGCGCGCCCGGATGCAGTGGCGCTGGGGGCTGTGAATTTGACGATTGAGCCGGGGGAAACCGTGGCTTTGGTTGGCCCGTCAGGGGCCGGGAAATCGACTGTTATTCAATTGCTTCAACGGTTTTATGATCCGCAACAAGGGGCGATCAAGATTGATGGGGTGGATATTGCGCAGTTGAGCCGTGGCGCGTTTCGCCGCCATATTGCCTTGGTGCCGCAAGACGCTGTGATTTTTGCCACAACCGCGCGCGAGAACATCCGGTTTGGTCGTTTGGACGCCACGGACGCGGAGGTTGAGGCCGCCGCAAAGGCCGCTGCGGCTCATGAGTTCCTTGCGAAATTGCCGGACGGCTATGACAGCTATGTGGGCGAGCGCGGCGTGATGCTTTCGGGGGGGCAAAAGCAACGCATCGCTATTGCGCGCGCGATCTTGCGTGATGCGCCGATCTTGTTGTTGGATGAGGCGACCTCGGCTTTGGATGCCCAAAGCGAGCGCGCTGTGCAATTGGCGGTCGATGAGATGGCCAAAGGGCGCACGACTTTGATCATTGCGCACCGTTTGGCGACTGTGAAAAAGGCGGATCGGATCGTGGTGTTTGAGGATGGGAAAGTTGTGGCGCAGGGCACCCATGATGCGCTTGTGGCGCAAGGCGGATTGTATGCGCGGCTCGCCAAGTTGCAGTTTACCGATGGGGCCACGCTGTAGCCTTGCTGTTTCTGCGTAACGTCACCCTTGCTATCGCGCCCTAAACCCCCCATTCTTTTCGCAAATCCAATTAGAAAACCTACTTCTGGGGAGGAGTTTATGGGACGTTATACTTTCGAAGGGATGCAGTCGCGCGAGGCCATCCAAAACGAAAAACCCTATGCAGAACGCAATGTGCCGGCGACGATTTACGGGTTGTTGTCCGAGACGGTTTCGAAACACGCAAATCGAAACGCCGTGTCCTTCCAGATTCTATCTGGACCGACGGACAAGGCGGAAACTTTTGATTGGCAGACTTTCCACGACAAATCTGTGCAAACGGCGAACCTGTTTCGGGAGCTTGGCATTGGTGAAAAAGACGTTGTGGCCTATGTTTTGCCGAACGCCAATGAGACCTTGCTGACCCTGATGGGGGGGATGATTGCGGGGATTGTGAACCCGATCAATCCGATGCTGGAAGCCGAGCAAATCGGCGCGATTTTGCGCGAAACGGGCGCGAAAGTTGTCGTTACGCTCAAAGGGTTCCCTAAGACGGATGTGGCGGAGAAAACCCATGCGGCGGTGGCTCTGGCCCCGGATGTGAAGCACGTTCTTGAGATTGACCTGAACCGCTATTTGACGCCGCCTAAAAGCTGGATCGTGCCGCTTATTCGGCCCAAGGTGAAGCCCACCCATAATGCGAAGGTGCAGGACTTCAACAAGGCGATTGCGCGCCAGCCAAAGACGCTCAATTTTGCCGATAGTACTGAGGATCGTGTGGCGGCGTATTTCCACACCGGCGGCACCACGGGGATGCCGAAAGTCGCGCAACATACCTACTCTGGCATTATGTATAACGGCTGGATTGGGGCGAATTTGCTCTATGAAGAGACCGATGTGATCATCTGCCCGCTGCCTTTGTTCCACGTCTTCGCGGTGCACGTCATCTTTATGTCTGTGATGACAGCCGGGGCGCATGTGGTGTTCCCGACACCTGCCGGGTATCGCGGCGAAGGGGTGTTTGACAATTTCTGGAAGCTGATTGAGCGCTACGGGGTGACTTTTGTGATCACCGTGCCAACGGCGATTTCGGCGCTGATGCAGCGGCCAGTGGATGCGAATGTTGATACGCTCAAGGTGGCGTTTTCCGGGTCCGCGCCTCTGCCGGTGGAGCTGTACAATCGGTTTGAAAAAGCCACCGATGTCACGATTGTGGAGGGCTATGGGCTGACGGAGGCGACCTGCCTTGTGTCGGTGAACCCAACGGAAGGCGACAAGAAAATCGGCTCTGTTGGTATTCCGTTCCCCTACACGGACGTTAAGATTCTGATCTGCGATGCGGATGGGACGATCAGCAAAGAATGTGGCGTGGATGAGGTTGGCGAGATTTGTGTCTCCAACCCCGGCGTGAACCTGGGCCATACCTATACCGAAGACGCGAAAAATGTTGGGCTTTATGCGGGTGGGCAGTATTTGCGCACCGGCGATTTGGGGCGCATCGACGAAGATGGGTATCTGTGGATCACCGGGCGCGCCAAGGACATCATCATTCGCGGGGGGCACAACATTGATCCTGCCGAGATTGAGGAAGCTCTGGCGGGGCATCCGGCTGTGGCCTTTGTGGGGGCGATTGGCCAACCAGACGCTGTAGCGGGCGAATTGCCCTGTGCCTTTGTGGAGCTTGTGGCCGGGGCAACGGCGACGGAAGAAGAGCTGATCGCCTATGCGAAGGATCATATCAGCGAGCGCGCTGCCATGCCCAAACATATCGACATTCTTGACGAGCTGCCAAAAACGGCTGTGGGCAAGGTCTTTAAGCCCGATTTGCGCAAGTCCGCGATCACGCGGGTTTATGAGGCGGCGCTGGCGGATGCCGGGCATGCTGTCACGGTGGTGGCTGTTGTCGAGGACAAGAAACGCGGGTTGGTGGCGCAGATCAAGGCGAATGGCGCGGTCGATCAGGACGCCGTGGCGCAAACGCTAGGCGCTTTCACCCGGCCGTTTGATTGGGTCGACTGATCTGAAACATGCAAGTCTAAAGGGCCTCATCTTCGGATGGGGCCTTTTCTTTTGGGGGAGGGCGATTTGGCCCTGCCGCAACATCAGGGCCAAAACAGGTGCGCATGACGGCGCTGTACTGGTCACGCAACGCCGTTGTTAATGCAGTTTCTCTGCGAGGTTGATGGACACTGCCTGATTGCGGGTGCCCGCGATTTCAAGCACCGGGCCAGCGGCGCTCACGTCGAGGCCCAGAGGCGAAAGCCAACGCGGCCAGGTGGCCGGGATCAAGGCGAGAAGCTCGACAGCGCCTTGGGCGCGGCTGGAGGCGACCATTTCGCGGATCAGTCGCAAGTGCACGGGGCGGCGAAGACGCTGTGCGATGTTCGGGTCGACAAACACGCGGCTGCTTTCCCAGACATTGGCGGCCACGGGGGCGGTGCCATAGAGCAGCGTCGAGGGGATGTCGCCCAGCAAGCCCAACTGCGCATCGCGGATCATGTAGCTATAGATGCCACAGCGCGCGGTTGTGGGTGTCAGCCGGACGCCGGCGAGGACTTTGCCGCGCGCATGAACCGCCACCCAGCGGCTTGCCGGAGTGTCATATTGGTCGAACTCCATCCCGTCCGCTTCGGGTAAGTCCCATTTGTTTCGCACGATGAAAGTTTCTCGCCTTGCGCGAAGTACATTTGCGAAAAGCTCGCCATAGTTGTGAAGATTGGCAAATGAAAGAGTGGTGGTCTGCATAGGATCCTCCAAGTCAGGTTAAGTGCACAATCCGCACGCACCCTTTGGGCAATCCTTACAGGCTATGAGGGCGGCTCTTAGAGGAGCCGGTAATCCTTGGCACGTTGGATGGCTTCGGCAGAGGTACGAGCGAATAGTTTTTTGCGGGCCGAGGCGAGGCGGGCCTTAAAGGCGCTCTCGGAAATTCCGAGCCTCGCGGCACCGGCCGCATACCTGTCCCCCGAGGCGACCACTTCGAGCGCTTCGATTTCAGCGCGCGTCAAGTGATCTGGGGGTTGGCTTTCGTGGTGCAGCCGCAGGACAACGCCCGTGACGGCCGCGATTTCTTCTTCGGTGAACTCCCGATCCGCGCGCGCGACACCGGCAATGGTGCGCGATGAGATCGGGCCACAAGACACACATACACCGTAATTCAGGCCAAAATCCTTGGCCTCTTCCATAATTCCAAAAGGGTCGGGCAACTCGATCTCGCTCCACCGGGTTGCCCCGCTTTGCGACAAGCCCCAAGCCACCATCGGGTCACGCAGGGCATATGCGTTTTGAGTGTAGTGCTCGATCCAATCGTCAGGATAGGTGCGAAACATAAGCAAAGGGGCGGCAAAGCGAAGATGCAGCGCGAGGAAATATCCCGCCGGAGCCTGTTGGCTCAGGTCTTCGAGAAAATCGTCAATATTTTGATTCCGGCCCATACCCCTAGGTAATGCCGAAGATTTGCGATTCACAACCCCATAGCGTGTCATAACGATAGTCACTCTCGTTTAAATTGAAAAACAGCCTACTAAGGATGATACGGATCTTTTAGATAGGTAAGGAATTCCAGCAGTTTTGGAAAGACTGTCGAAAAGATCGTCCTAAATTGCGAACAGATTGCAATTTGCGGCAATTCTCTATCTGGATGTTTGGATAGGGTTAAAGCTGGGGTGAAAACACCGAAAACAGGCTTAACACCCGCGACCAACGTCACGCGTGATACGGGCTGTTCTATTGTGGGCTGTACTAGGGTGATTCAGGGAAATGGTGCCGCAGGGGAGGATTGAACTCCCGACCTCACCCTTACCAAGGGTGCGCTCTACCACTGAGCTACTGCGGCGTGCCGTGGGCGGGTGATTAGACGCAAATTCGCGTTGGTGCAAGCGCTAACTAGACGCTTTTTGCGCGCTGGGGTAGAGAAGTGTCTATGACCCGTAAAGAGACCCAAAATTCTAAGGACAAAGCCGCGGCGGATCGAGAAGATCGGTTGAAGGCGGCGTTGAAGGCCAATATGGCAAGACGCAAGGCACAGGCGCGCGGGCGAACAGAGCCAAAAACAAATGTTGAGCAAAAAAAGTAAAGGGCGGCGAGCATGGATTCAATTGTTGTACAGGGGGGCGGCGCGCTCCAGGGCGAAATTCCGATCGCCGGAGCGAAGAATGCCTGTTTGGCGTTGATGCCCGCGACGCTCTTGTCTGAGGAACCATTGACGCTGACCAATGCGCCGCGCCTGTCTGATATCAAGACAATGACCGAGCTTTTGGGATCGCTTGGCGCGGAAACCACAGCGCTGCAATCGGGGCAGGTGTTGGCCATGTCCTCGCATGATTTGACCTCAAGCCGCGCGGAATACGATATTGTGCGCAAGATGCGGGCGTCGAATTTGGTGTTGGGGCCACTGCTTGCGCGCTTTGGCCACGCTGAGGTTTCGCTGCCTGGGGGCTGCGCGATTGGGGCGCGACCCATGGATTTGCACACGTTTGGTCTGGAGCTGATGGGGGCCACCATCGAACTGAGGGACGGCTATTTGCACGCCAAGACAAATGGCGGACTTAAGGGGGCTGAAATCCCGCTGTCTTTTGCCTCTGTGGGGGCCACTGAGAACATCGTGATGGCGGCCACGCTGGCCAAGGGAACCACAGTATTGACAAATGCGGCGCGTGAGCCAGAGATCGTTGATCTTGTGCGCTGTTTGCGGGCGATGGGCGCGCAGATTGAAGGGGAAGGCACCAGCCGGATCGAAATTCAAGGGGTGGATCGGTTGCACGGCGCGACACATCCTGTTGTGACGGATCGGATTGAGCTTGGCACCTATATGTTGGCGCCAGCGATTGCGGGCGGTGAGGTGGAATGCCTCGGTGGGCGCATGGATTTGGTTGAAAGCTTTGTTGAGCGGCTGGATGCGGCGGGCGTCGAGGTGACGGAAACGGAGCGCGGGCTAAAGGTGAAGCGCCGGGCGGATCGCGTGCAAGCGGTGAACGTGACGACCGAACCGTTTCCCGGGTTTCCGACAGATTTGCAGGCGCAAATGATGGCGATGCTTTGCACGGCGCAAGGCACATCTGTTTTGGAAGAAAAAATCTTTGAGAACAGGTTTATGCATGCGCCGGAATTGATCCGCATGGGGGCTGATATTGAGGTTCATGGGGGCACCGCGACCGTGAAAGGTGTGGGTAATCTGAAGGGTGCTCCGGTGATGGCGACCGATTTGCGCGCGTCAGTATCGCTGATTTTGGCGGCGCTCGCTGCACAGGGCGAAACCGTTGTGAGCCGGGTGTATCACCTGGACCGCGGCTATGAGCATGTGGTGCGCAAGCTCTCCTCGGTGGGCGCGAAAATTGAGCGGATAAGCGCATGACGCAAGACGCGCGCTTTGAAGACGGGGGCGAGGCGCCGTTGCGCCTTGTGGCGATTGATGCTGATGATCTTGGTGTGATTTCCGCCTTGGTGCAGGATGCTGTGTTTCCGGCAGCGGAAATGACATGGCGTCCAAAGACGCGTGAGTTTGCGTTATTGCTCAATCGGTTCCGGTGGGAAGACCGGGACGCCGCGGCCAAACGGGGCCGTGTTGTGGAACGTGTGCAATCGGTCCTGCACCTCTCTGATGTTGTAAAAGTGCAAACTCAAGGGGTGGATCGTAGCGAAAAAGACCTCGTAATGTCGCTTTTGTCTCTGTCGTTCACGCCGGGCGAAGACGGCACCGGGCGCATCGAACTGGTATTGGCAGGGGATGGGGCCATCGCGCTTGAGGTCGAGACAATTAACGTACGGCTGCAAGATGTGACGCGGCCCTATCTTGCGCCCTCAAGGAAAACACCAAATCACCCGGAGTAACGCGTGAAACATTTTGTCCGTTGGGTGTTGATCGTCGCCGTGTTGGGCGGCCTTGGCCTTTGGGTCTCAAACCAACGCAATCTTGGCGTGAGAGAAGCGGATTTGGACAAGCTCTTTCAAGAGAGCTTTGGGCCTGAGGTGTATCGGATTTTGACCGAGAACTTTAGCGCGGAATATGACGCAACTTTTGAAAGCGTTCTTGAGATCATCCAAAACGGGTCTGGGGATTTTGATGCGGCCTTCGCGCAAGGCTTTGAAATGTCACGCGGGTTGGTGGCTACGCATGGGCAGGAGGCGATGCAGGCACCGATTGAAGATTTGCGGGCGCATCTTGGGGCCTATCGCGAGATGATCACAAGTATGGCCTCCGCGCCGCTGGTCTGTGCGAAATTGGCGTACAACGGCGGTGGGGCCCTTTCGCCGCAGGAAGCAGAGCAGCTTGATGCGCAGATTTTTATGCCGCCATTCGCCAGCACCTTGAAATTGATCCTGAAAGGTCGGGACGCGAAGGCTGTTCATGCGCCAGTTGGGCCAACGGACATTGGACTAACCCTTGAGCTTTGGGCGAAGCAGACCGAGCTTTCACAGGCGACGCGCAAGGTCTTTGAGTTTGAAAACTGGCGTGATCCCCGGTTTTGCGAGGGGTGGTCTGATTATCTCGGGTTTGTGCAACAGCTGGAAACCCCGCTTGGCGAACGCGCCGTGGCGTTCTGGGTGCGGGCGCTGATCGGCGTGCCAGCGCAAACCTGAGAACGCTTGCGCGCTTGGGCTTGAGGCGCAAGCTTTCGGGCGCTATGTCGGGTCAACGATGGAGAGCCAAATGCCGCAGTTTCTAAACACGTTGGATGCCGAATTTGAGGCGCAGTTTTTGTCCCTTTTGGGGATGAAGCGCGAGGATAGCCCGGATGTGGATGCGGCTGTCGCGGCGATCATTTCCGATGTGCGCGCGCGCGGTGACGCGGCTGTTGTGGAGCTGACGGGGAAATTTGACCGGCTCGAATTGAGCGCGCAATCCATGCGTTTGTCGGATGCGGAAATTGAAGCGGAATGCGCGAAAGTGACACAGGCCGAGCGCGCGGCCCTTGAGCTGGCGGCGGCGCGTATTCGCGCCTATCACGCGCGGCAAATTCCGCAGGATGAAAGCTGGCAGGACGAGACGGGCGCAACGCTGGGGTGGCGCTGGAGTGCTGTTTCTGCGGCGGGGCTGTATGTGCCGGGCGGATTGGCGTCTTACCCAAGTTCGGTGTTGATGAACGCGGTGCCTGCGAAGGTCGCCGGGGTCGGCAGATTGGTCGTCACCGTGCCCACGCCTGACGGCGTCATCAACCCGCTTGTGATGCTCGCCTGCCGGATTTCTGGGGTCGATGAAGTGTATCGGATCGGCGGGGCGCAGGCGATTGCCGCCCTGGCGTATGGAACGCAAACGATTGAACCTGTTGATAAAATTACGGGTCCGGGGAATGCTTTTGTGGCAGCGGCCAAACGCCGCGTCTTTGGTAAGGTCGGCATTGATATGATTGCGGGACCATCTGAGATTTTGGTGATTGCCGACAGGGACAATGACCCTGATTTTATTGCGCTGGATTTGATGAGCCAAGCCGAACACGACGAAAGTGCGCAGTCGATTTTGATCACCGATGATGCGGAATTTGGGCAGGCTGTGGCGAAGGCGGTGGAGGCACGTTTGCAGAGCCTTGAGCGGCGCGCCATTGCGGGCGCGTCTTGGCGTGATTTCGGTGCGATCATAACGGTACGTGACTTGGACGAGGCGGCAGTTTTGTCGGATCGTATCGCGCCGGAGCACTTGGAGCTTTGCGTGGCCGATCCCGAAGGCTTATCGGCAAAAGTGACCCACGCAGGGGCCATTTTTCTGGGCGCCTACACCCCGGAAGCGATTGGCGATTATGTGGGGGGACCGAACCATGTTTTGCCAACGGCGCGCTCGGCGCGGTTCTCGTCGGGGCTTTCGGTGCTTGATTTCATGAAGCGCACAACCCTGTCGAAAATGACCCCCGAAGCGCTCAAGGTGATTGGCCCGGCAGCGGAAGAATTGGCGCGGTCCGAGAGCCTTGAGGCGCACGGATTGTCGGTTACTGCGCGATTGAAAAC
Organism: Maritimibacter sp.; assembly: GCA_050633625.1. Lineage (GTDB taxonomy): Bacteria > Pseudomonadota > Alphaproteobacteria > Rhodobacterales > Rhodobacteraceae > JBOEGW01. The sequence continues at coordinate 500,089 of JBOEGW010000004.1, forward strand.
GCTTAACCAAAGCTCGTGATTGTGCCGGCGCGCGCGATGGGCTAGCACTTTGGGGTAACGAAGAGTGACCCCATGACGCGCATTAGCAAAATTGACATTGACGACACCGGCCTTGCCGCTCCCACTCCTGAAATCGAACAGGAGCGCAAAGTCGCGATTTTTGATCTGTTGGAAGACAATAGTTTTGTGCCGATTGCGCGTGATGAGCGGGCTGTGCCGGAAGGGCCGTATCACCTCGGATTGGCCATTCGCGACAAACGTCTGGTTTTCGATCTGGTGACGGAAGCGGGGGAAAAGGCTGGAGAGTTTCATTTGTCGCTTGGGCCGTTTCGCCAAGTTGTGAAGGATTACTTCCAGATTTGCGAAAGCTATTTTGACGCCGTGAAGAAGCTGCCGCCGGGGCAAATCGAGGCGATCGATATGGCGCGGCGCGGTATTCACAATGAGGGGGCGCGGGTGCTGCAAGAGCGGCTGGAAGGCAAAGCCGAGATTGATACAGACACCGCGCGCCGCTTGTTTACGCTGATTTGCGTGTTGCATTGGGGATGATCTGAATTGCCGTCAACTCTGCCACAATCGGTTCTTTTTTGCTGCGATCACAACGCAGTAAGATCACCGATGGCAGAAGGGATGATGAAGAAATATTACGGGAAAAGGATTTGGGTTCAATCCGCTGGCGTCAAAAGCGAAATGGATGTTGATGGGTTTTCGGTGTCGGTCTGTGCGGATATTGGCGTGCCGCTTTCTGAGCACAAGGCGCGGTCTTTCGAGGAGATGCAGGAGTGGGGCGACGATCTCTCGGCCTATGATCTGATCATCGCGCTGAGCCCGGCAAGCCAACGGAAAGTTTTGGAGCTTACCCGTTTTCACCACCTCGATGTGGAGTATTGGCCGATCATGGATCCGACAGGGTTGGGTGCGCGGCGCGAAGACAAACTGGAAGCGTATAAGCAAACGCGCGACCAAATTCGCGAGCGCATGGTGTCGCGTTTCGGCCCACCTGTCGAGGATGACGTATTGGACGTCGGAACTTAACAATTACGCGATTTGTGACATTTTGTCGGTGCTTTATGATCAATTATCTCTCTGAATGTTGAAAAAGTTAAACTGCGCTGAGTGAGGCTTACACCTGCCTTGAGAAGGGTTTTGATGAAAATCGCAACGTCCTCATATCCGATTGAACGCTTGGTGAGCTGGGAGGCCTTTGAGGCGAAACTGACCTCTTGGGCAGGCCAGGCGGCGCGGCATGGGGCCGAACTCTTGGTGTTCCCAGAATATGCGGCGATGGAATTGGCAGCTTGGTCCGGGGCGACGCGCTTAGAGGCGCAAATGCATGCGGCGGCGGCGTTGCTTCCTGCTATGTGGGATCATTTGGCGGGGCTGGCAGCGCGTTTTGATGTGCATATCTTGGCGCCCTCCGGGCCTTTTCGGGACCGCGAAAAATGGGTCAACCGGACCATGATGATTGCTCCCAACGGTGCGCGCCATGCGTGCGACAAACAGATCATGACGCCGTGGGAGCGCGCGCCAATGGGCGTTGAGAGGGGCGCGCCGCTCGATGTGATGGAGACCAAAATCGGCCGGATTGGCGTTTTGATTTGTTATGATTGCGAATTTCCGCTGCTTGCGCGGGCCTTGGTGGAGGCCGGGGCGCAGGTGCTTTTGGTGCCGTCTGCGACCGAGACTTTGGCGGGCTATTGGCGGGTGCGCACAGGGGCGATGGCGCGCGCACTTGAGGGGCAATGTGCGGTGGTGCAAAGCCCTACAGTTGGCAGTGCTTCATGGTGCGAGGTCTTGGATGAAAATATAGGTTGTGCAGGGGTTTACACGCCGATGGACCTTGGGTTCCCTGATGATGGGGTGCTTTCGATTGGGCAATTAAACAGGCCGGGCTGGACCTATGCGGATGTGGATTTTGCGGCCCTTGAGGGGCTACAGGCGCGGGGCAATGTGCGCACAAGGGCGCATTGGCACGAGCAGCCGGGGGCAGGGCAGAAGGTGCTGGCAAACCTGGCCCAAGTCTCGCTCCTTTGAGACCAAGCGCGAATCCACTTGAAAATCCTTGCGTTTCGCCCCATTTAGGCAGCGCCCGCACCAAGCGGGCGATAAACACAGGAGTGAACATGGCCAAGGAAGAACTGCTCGAATTTCCCGGTGTCGTTAAGGAACTCCTGCCGAACGCGACATTCCTGGTCGAGCTGGAAAACGGCCATACGATCATCGCTCACACGGCAGGCAAGATGCGCAAAAACCGCATCCGGGTTCTGGCTGGCGACAAGGTTCAGGTCGAAATGACCCCTTACGATCTGACGAAGGGTCGTATCAATTACCGCTTCAAATAAGCCACGTCTTATCCTCGGATCCGGCTCTCCACGCCGGGCCGAGCTTCTGGCCACCTTGGGGGTGGTCGCAGATGATGTGCGCCCTCCGGACATTGATGAAACGCCCCAAAAGGGCGAGCTTCCGCTTGCTTATTGTCGCCGGATAGCAGCGCAAAAGGCGGCTGCGATGACGGTGGGAGCGGGCGAAATCGTGCTGTGCGCGGATACCACGGTGGCGCTTGGGCGGCGGATCATGGGGAAGCCGAAGGACGGCGGCGAGGCGGCCGCGTTTTTATATGCGCTTTCCGGGCGACGACATCGGGTCATAACATCTGTGGCGGTGCGTCGAAGGGCGCAAACCTGGACACGGGATGTCGTGACGAAGGTCAAAATGAAGGTTTTGTCCGACAGCGAAGTGAACGCCTATCTTGCGTCAAATGATTGGCAGGGCAAGGCAGGTGGCTATGCAATTCAAGGTCCGGCTGGTGCCTTTTTACCTTGGATTCAAGGAAGTTACACCGGGGTTATGGGGCTTCCGGTTGCGGAAACGGCGCAGCTTTTGGTGGCCGCTGGCTATCCGCTCATGGAAGGATGGAGCGCATGAAGGGCAGCATAATTGCGCTTGATGAGATTGACGGGCGGCGGGCGGCGGCGCGGATAGTTGACGGTCGACTTGACGATTTTCTGATCGAGCCGCGCGGGGATGCGGGGCCGGTTCCGGGGTCTATTTTTCGGGCGATTTGTGATCGGCCATTCAAAGGGCAGGGCGGTATGATGATGCGCTTGCCTGAGGGTGCCGGGTTCTTGCGTCAGGGCAAGGGGCTTAAGCCTGGTCAGCCGCTTTTGGTGATGGTCACGGGCTGGTCTGAGGAGGGCAAAGCGCCCCCTCTCACAACGCGGGTTCTGTTCAAGAGCCGTTATGCGATCGTGACGCCGGGCAAACCGGGGATCAACGTGTCGCGCGCGATTCGGGATGAAGAGGAACGTGTGCGCTTGCTTGAAATCGCGCATGACTTGATGGGCGAAGCGGGTGATTTCGGATTGATCTTGCGCTCAAACGCCGCGAACGGAACCGATGAGGACATCGCAGGCGACATTGCTGCCATGTTGGATTTGAGCGGCGCGGTGATGGCGGATGGCGCTGGCACGACGCCTGAATTGCTGGTGGATGGGCCGGACCCGCATCTGATCGCCTGGCGCGATTGGGACGCGAGTGGCGGGCTGGATGAAGAGCTAGGCAGCTTTGAGCGTCACGGCGTAGATGAGATGATTCATGCATTAGCGGAGCCAAAATTGCCGCTTTCGGGCGGTGCTTTTGCATTTATCGAACCTACTCGGGCCTTGACAGCGGTGGATGTAAACACCGGAAGCGACACCACTGCGGCGGCCGGACTCAAGGCCAATATTGCGTTGATCCGCGAGTTGCCGCGCCAATTGCGGTGTCGCGGCATTGGCGGGCAAATCACGTTGGATCTCGCGCCAATGCCGAAAAAAGACCGCCATCAATTTGAGCAGGTGATGCGGGCGGCATTCCGGACGGATGGCATCGAGACTGTGCTTGCAGGCTGGACACCGCTTGGGCATTTTGAGCTGCAACGAAAACGCGAACGCCTGCCGCTGGAGCTGTAATGGCCTGTCCAATTTGCGAAAAAGAAACCGACCCTTCGTATCGTCCGTTTTGCAGCAAACGCTGCGCGGATGTGGATTTAGGGCGCTGGTTGAAAGGCGGATATGCAATTCCATCCGATGATCCGGATGACCTCGATGAGGTGCTGGAGGAGATGCAAAAGCAGGCGCCAAAGCCGCACTGAAAACACCCGGAAAAATTTGCGGTTTTCCACTAGACTCCGCCGCGCGCCCCCCGTAAAACCCCGCTACCCGAACGCAAAGCGTTCTCCGGTGCCCGGGTAGCTCAGGGGTAGAGCAGTGGATTGAAAATCCTCGTGTCGGTGGTTCGATTCCGCCCCCGGGCACCATTTTTCACAATAAATACAATTACTTAAGTCGAGATGCTTTGTGATTGGTCCCGGTGACAGCATACGGGGTATCATTTGGGTATCATTTCATGGTCTAAACTTAACCAACCATCGCAACTGAAGTGTGTGAGCGTCTTTGACGTTGCAGCTTGTCGCACCCCGCTTTAGCTTGAGTTGAGAAACTTACTTGAGGCGCGGCTGAAAATTGAATGAAACGAGACCTTTCCTAAAATGGGCCGGTGGCAAGAGATGGTTGCTGCAGAAGCACCCCGAAATTTTTGAGATTGAATTTGAACGCTATATCGAACCCTTTCTTGGTGGCGGGTCGGTTTTCTTTGCTCTACTTCCGCAGAATGCTTGCCTCTCCGATGTTAACGTCGAGCTAGTTACAACCTATACTGCAATTCGCGATGACTGGCAGGGTGTTGAAAGTATCTTGCGAGTTCATCAAGCGAGGCATTCCAAAGAACACTACTATGAGGTTCGGCGTGCGATCCCTTCAGAGAAAGTAAAGCAGGCGGCCAGGTTTATCTACCTTAACCGAACTTGCTGGAACGGTTTGTATCGCGTGAACCTCAAAGGTGAGTTCAATGTTCCTATTGGAACAAAGACCAACGTTATTTGGGAAGGTGAACTTGAGAAGGTTTCGAAAGCTCTTAGTGGGGTTGATATCAAAGCGTGTGACTTTGAAGAGCGCATAGATAACGCGGGAAGCGGCGATCTGGTGTTCGTCGATCCGCCGTACACCGTTCATCACAACATGAATGGGTTTTTGAAATACAATCAAAACCTGTTTTCGTGGCAAGATCAGATCCGGTTAAGGGATGCCGTGGCGCGTGCTCATACGCGCGGCGCAAAGATCATTGTCACAAATGCGGCTCACTCATCAGTTGTGGAACTGTATAAAGGGGTTGGCGTCATCTCCGAAACAGAACGGCTGAGCGTTATTTCTGGGAAAAATGCTGGTCGAGGCCGTCAAGCAGAGATTTTGATAAGATGCTGTTAGTTCAGATTGTTCTCGTGATTGTAATTCTCCTCCCGTTGGCGAGGGTCTATGCAAATCACTCATGGAGAAACCACAAATCTGCAATGTTCAAGGCGCTTTTTTTGTGGGTCTTCTCTTCTTTGCCCATCATTCTCACTGTTCTATACAGCAGCCCCGGAGACACCGAGGCAGAAATATTCGGGCAGCTTCTTTCTGATATTGGAAGGTTGTTTACGCTAGATGAAATGTTCGTCTATGCAGCATCGTTTCTTTCTCCAGTGATTTACATAGCCGTAGATCTGATTTTAAAAATCCGGGGCGAGCAACTGGAAGCGAACTACACCGATATCAAGCGTCACCTAAGGGGCATGGAATGGATCGTTATCGGCTCACTTTTGCTTTTGTTCGTGACAGCTACAACATTTTCGTCATCCAAAGTTGAAGGTGCCGAATTTGAGGGCTCGTATCTTTACCTCGCGTTGGGAGGAAAGGCTGTATTTCTGTACGGGCTGTCTTTGCTGATGTGGTATACAACGATCCTTCAGGACACTGTCACTCCCACTGACATTGGACAACGCCGGAGTTCAGAAAGTGCCTCTTTTGCAGATCAGTTCAAAGCAAGGCTCGCGGCGAAGGAGCAGGCGAAATGATTGAGGAACTTGTAGACGGTAGGAAAGGTTTCCGCTTTCGCGCTATCGAAGTTAACCAAAAGATAGGCAACTTTTATATTGCTGCGATACCGGCAAAGGAACTGGTGGAAATTACCTACTCTGATGTTCGTCGCATGGCATCAGAACAACGCGATGTCGAACGGTACCTTGGCATACAGCGGCCAGTCAGCACACGTCGGATCAACCAGATCAGAGACTACTTAACTTCACCGGATGCGTCGTTCCCAACGGCAGTCGTGCTCGCAGTTGACGAGAAATGCGCTGAATTCGATCCAGAGACAGGTCAGCTATCAGTGTTTGAGTATCCTGGCGAGGACGGCTTTGAGGAAGAAATTCCATATTCAAAGATCGCAAAGGTCTTGGATGGGCAGCATGAGTTATGCCCAAAAGTTGG
>JBOEGW010000005.1:0-7736 GCA_050633625.1 Maritimibacter sp.
CCGCCGTCGGCGCCCCGGCGACGGCACTGAGCGCCCGCGCGCAGAATGTGGCTACCCTCGACGTCCGTGTCATCGCGCTCTTGCGCGACCTTGGCCTGCGGATGATCATGATCGACGAGGTCCACAACCTTTTGGCCGGAACCCATCGCGAACAGCGCCGCTTTCTCAATGTTCTTCGGTATCTCAGCAATGAGCTCGAGGTGTCACTGGTCTGCCTTGGGGTCAGCGAGGCCGTCGATGCCATTCGCGGCGATATCCAGCTTGCCCGACGGCTGGACGAACATCATCTGCCAAACTGGCGCGACGATGCCGAGTTCTCGGACATGATCCAGACCCTTATTGCTGCAATGCCACTGGAAAAGAAGTCCAACCTGAAGGTCAAATCTCTGAAGCAGGTCTTGGCACTGACCGGTGGGGTGACTTCGCGCATTTTCGCCCTGATCAAGGATCTTTCTATCGACGCCATTGTAACAGGTGATGAATGCATCACCGATGACGCAATCGCAAAATGGACGCCGGTTTGGTCGCGCCATGCGAACCCCCATCGGCGGCTCGAGAAGTCCGGGGTGTGAAGCCGCACCCGCTGCCCAAGACTGTCGCGCCGCTGCCAGACGAGTTGTTGTCAGGTTGGTTGTCTCGGCTGGCGGCGGCCAACTACTGTGGTGATGCGGAACTACTGGCTCATCTCAGAATCGATACCGCGCATGGCACCGCCTTGAACTTCAACGTCGACGCGGCTGCGGCGGCGAAGATTGCCAACGCCGCACGGGTTGACCCAGATGTTGTGCGATCTTTGACCTTTCCAGCAATGACGACACGAGAAGCCTCGCTGACGGCCCAGATGCCATTCCAGCATTGCCTGCAATGCTCCAGAGAGGGCCTCTCGCTAAAGCATTGGAGGCGAGCCTGGGCATTCGACTGCCAGGCTTGCGGGACGAGACTTGTGCCGACGCTCGGCAAGCTCAGTGGCGAACAGATGCCCGAAAAGCTGATAAATCGTGCGCGCAACGGCGCCGCGCGGCTTGAATACGCCGCGCGATTACGCAGCCCCAAGCAACTTCGGCGCGCAATGCGCGCGGTCACCTTTGCCATATCATTAAAGGCCTTCCGCGGAGATCCGTTATCCGCTCTTCAGGGCCACAGGCCGGAAGTAAGGCTGTTTGGCCTTGCTGCAATTGATGCAGCCCAATCCCGTCCACTGGTCAAAGCGGCCATCTCAAGCTCCGGCATCGACGACTATGCAAGGGTTGCTCTATTGCGCGCCTTCGAGACGGAGCCACGTCTACTTGCCGCGGTTGATCACATCGCCCGGCAGCGCGCGAAAAGCATAGGCGCGATGGCAGTCGAATCTCATAGTTAAGGGCAAAAAATATCCCCGAACGCGTAGTGTCTCAGATTTAAGGGCAACGCGACACCAACATCTGCACATATTCAAGAATGTCTTTGCGTTGACCCGCCGCAGGGCCTATCCTGCCCGCGATCAGGGAGGATAAAGATGTTCAAACCTTCACGCCGTGACATGTTGCGCCTGGCGGCTGCGGCCCCAATGTTGTCGATGCCCACATTGCTGTCCGCGCAAGTGACACCCACCGGCGCGCGCCTGTCCTTTGGGGTGGGGGATATGCGACTGACCGTGGTCTCGGACGGGTATTTTCAGATCCCCACCGGCGGATTGGGCGTCAATGCCGATCCCCAGGCGGTGCGGGAATTTCTGAAATCCCAGAACCTGCCCACGGATGTCACCCAAAGCCAGACCAACCATCTGCTGATCGAACGCGGCGCGGATAAGATCCTGGTGGACGTCGGATCAGGCCACCGTTTTTTCGACACGGCGGGCAAATTGGTCGGCCATCTTGAGGATATGGGTATCGGGCTAGAAGACATCACCCATGTGCTGATCACCCATGCCCATCCCGATCATATCTGGGGCATCCGCGACGAATTTGACGAACCTCTCTTCCCTGAGGCTGCCTATTACATGGGCGAGGCCGAGCATGCCTATTGGCTGGACGACGGTCTGGTCGATAGGGTCGCGCCCGAGGCGCAGCAATTTGTCGTGGGCGCGATCAATTCGATCAATGCCGAAGGGGTGGATTGGCAATTGGTGCAGGATGGTGCGGAAACTCTGCCCGGTATTCAGATGGTTGCGACCCCCGGCCATACGCCCGGCCATATGTCGGTGCTGCTCAGCGACGGGGATCAGAGCCTGCTGGCGCTTGGCGATTGCCTGACCCATGCGACGATGAATTTTGCCCATCCCGATTGGTATAATTCCTCTGATACCGATGGGCCGACGGCGGTGGCCACGCGGGCGCTTCTGCTGGATATGGCGGCGGCGGACGGCATTGCGCTGTTGGGCTATCATTTCCCCTTTCCCGGTGTGGGCCGGGTTGAGGTCGCGGGGGATGCCTATCGCTTTGTGCCCCTGACGTGACGCGGGCCAACGCGCGGGGTGCCCAATAGAAAAGAGCCGCAGAAACCTGCGGCTCTTCTCCGTTCATCAAACCTGATCGCTTATTCCGCGCGGCTTTCCGCCAGGGTCGGATAGACCAGGTTTTTAAAGATCAGACGCACCGGGCCACGGTTCTTGGGCGACTGGATCATCAGCAACGCCACCATGTTTTCCACCGGATCGGCGATGTAATAGGTGCCGGCCGCGCCTTCCCAGTAATATTCGCCTTCCGACCCAAAGGACGGCGCATTGCCATCCCCAAGCCGCACACCATAGCCCAGGCCAAAGCCATACCCCTGACCGGGCAGGTAATATTTACCCGGTTTGATCCCCGACAAATGATCCGCCGTCATCAGCTGAACCGTCTTGGGGGCCAGAATGCGCGCGCCATTCAGCGCCCCGCCGTTCAGCATCGCCTGAGCAAACAGCGCATAATCATGCGCGGTCGAGACAAGCCCGCCACCGCCCGAATGCGATGCCTTGCGCTCGCGCGGGTCGAACATGTCAAAGGGGCCGATCTTGGCGTGATCCGGATGCGCTTCGGCGATCCGGGGGTGATCCGCGGCATCATCCACATAGAACGCCGTATCCTCCATCCCCAGGGGATCAAAGATGCGCGCCTTGAGAACCTCGCCCAGGGGCTTGCCTGTCACGGCCTCGATCACGCCGCCCAGAACATCCGTGGACCGCGAATATTCCCAGGTCGTGCCGGGTTCATGCTCCAGCGGCAGGGTCGCCAGCAATTTGGCCCGTTCCAGCCCGGTCAGATCGGGATTGGCCACGCCTGCCTCATTATAGGCGTCACGCGCGGGGCCCGCTCCAAAGAACCCATAGGTCAGGCCCGAGGTATGGCGCAGCAGATCCTGCACGGTCATGGCGCGGTTTGCGGGGCGGGTGATTGCCTTGCCCTCGGCATCCTTTTCCCCCGTCGCCACAGTCATTTTGGCAAACTCAGGGATATAGGTGGCCACCGGCGCGTTCAGGATCAAACGACCCTCTTCGACCAATTGCATGGCCGCCACGCTGACGATGGGTTTGGTCATCGAATAGATACGGAAAATCGCATCCTCGGACATGGCGGGCCCATCAGGTGCCAGTGACCCAAGCGACGACAGATGCGCAATCTGTCCATCCCGGATCAGCATGATCACAGCGCCCGGCATCATGCCTTTGTCGATCAGGGCCTGAAACGTCCCATCAAGCCGGGCAAGACGGCCCGCATCAAATCCCAAAGCTGCCGCATCGCCTGCGGGTAATTGATCTGCCCAAACGGGGGCCGAAAAACTGGAAACAACAGCGCAAATGCCAGCCAACAGGCTGGTTTTGACCTTGTTCATAATATCCTCCCTTATCTGCACATACTGCGCAATATGTTCACCTTAGGACAGGCCTCGGCCCCGATCAACCAAGACGCGAAATGACGTCACGTCCGCCGCCCCGCAGCATGGGCGCGGGAAAGGCACACACCGGGGCAGCATATCGGGGGGCTGTGGCACGCCAAAACCCCATCCAAAGCGCGGCTTTCTATGCAGGGATGCAGAAAGCTTTAGGCACCAACGCACTGGTCTTTCCCCCCTCAACGCCTTATTTGGCAAGCAAGCGAGGAGATCCAATATGGACAGCACCCCCTATGAACAGCCCGGTCCGGTGGAACAGGATTGGTCGGACGCGATCAGCAGCATCGAAGAGATCATCGACGATGCCCGCAATGGCCGGATGTTCATTCTGGTGGATCACGAGGATCGCGAAAACGAAGGCGATCTGGTGATCCCGGCCCAGATGGCCACGCCCGAGGCGATCAATTTCATGGCCACCCATGGGCGCGGGCTGATCTGCCTGTCGCTGCCCGGCGACCGGATTGATCAGTTGGGCCTGCCCCTGATGGCCTCGCACAACTCATCACGTCACGAGACGGCTTTTACCGTCTCGATTGAGGCGCGCGAAGGCGTCTCGACCGGCATTTCCGCCCATGACCGCGCCCGCACCGTGGCCGTGGCCATCGACGCGGGCAAAGGCGCGCAGGATATCGCGACCCCGGGCCATGTCTTTCCCCTGCGCGCCCGCGACGGCGGGGTTCTGGTACGTGCGGGCCATACCGAAGCCGCGGTGGATGTCAGCCGTCTGGCCGGGCTGAACCCGTCGGGCGTGATCTGCGAGATCATGAATGATGACGGTAGCATGTCGCGCCTGCCCGAACTGGTGGCCTTTGCCCAGATGCACGGGCTGAAAATCGGCACGATTTCCGATCTGATCGCCTATCGCCGTCGCCATGACAATCTGGTCCGTGTACAAAGCGAAGAGACCATTCTAACCGAATTCGGTGGCGAATGGACCATGCGCATCTACAACGACGAAACCCAGGGCGCGGAACATATCGTGCTGATCAAAGGCGATATCGAAACCGATGACCCGGTGTTGGTGCGCATGCATGCCATGGACCCGATGAAAGATGTGGTCGGGGCAGGGGGCACGGCGCGCGCCGATCTTTTCCGCGACGCCATGCAGGCCGTCGCAGATGAGGGGCGCGGTGTGGTTGTCCTGCTGCGCGACCTGCATATGAAGCTTGAGGCCGGCAGCGGCACATCCCCGCAGACCTTGCGGCAATATGGGCTTGGGGCGCAGATCCTGTCATCGCTTGGTCTGCATCAGCTGATCCTGCTGACCAATTCCCCCCGCCCGAATATTGTGGGGCTGGATGCCTATGGGCTTGAAATCACCGGCACCCGCCGGATCACTTTGGATGCGAAAGGCGACAGCTGATGGCAGGCGCAGAAAACCACTATATCCTTCCCCGCGCGGATCTGGATAAACCCGCCAAACTGCTGATCGTTGTCTCGCCCTATTACAAGGATATCGCGGACAATATGATCGCAGGCGCCCGCGCCGAGATCGAGGCCTGGGGCGCAAGCCATGATCTGATCGAAGTGCCCGGTGCCCTGGAAATCCCAACCGCCATTGGCATTGCCGAACGCATGTCGAATTTCGATGCCTATGTGGCCCTTGGCTGTGTGATCCGGGGGGAAACCACTCATTACGACACGGTCTGCAACGACAGTTCCCGCGCCATCACCCTGCTGGGGCTTCAGGGCCTGTGCATCGGCAATGGCATTCTGACGGTGGAAAACCGCCCCCAGGCCGAGGTCCGCGCCGATCCGAAAGATCAAAACAAAGGCGGGGGGGCTGCTGCTGCGGCCTTGCATCTTCTGGCGCTTTCGCGCAAGTGGGGCGCTCAGCGGAAGAACGTGGGGTTCCGCCCCGCGTCAGAGGAGTTCCGTCTGGCCGGAGACACCAATTCCAACACGACCGCCTGAGGCTCTAGACCCGCCATGACCGACAAAAACGACGCCACGCCCGAGACGCCAGCCGATGCCACCCCCAAGGCCCCGGTCGAGCTGTCCGGCAATCAAAAGCGCAAGATGAAAAGCGCCTCGCGCCTTTATACCGTGCAAGCCTTGTTCCAGATGGAGGCGTCGGGCCAGACGGTCGAAAAGGTCATCGCCGAATTTGAAGACCACCGGTTTGGCGCGACCTATGACGGGGATGAGATGATCGAAGGCGATATCACGCTCTTTCGTCGTTTGATGCAGGATGCGGTGAATTTTCAGGCCCCGATTGACCAGATGACCGACCGCGCCTTGGTCGCCAAATGGCCGATCGCGCGGATTGATCCAACCCTGCGGGCGCTGTTCCGTGCCGCCGGGGCGGAACTGACCCAATCGGACACGCCGCCCAAGGTGATCATCACCGAATTTGTCGATGTCGCCCGCGCCTTTTTTCCCGAAGGTCAGGAATCGCGTTTCGTGAACGCCGTTCTGGATCACATGGCGCGTGAGGCGCAGCCCGACGCGTTCTAACGGACGCGTTTTAAGGGGCGCATTCTGACGGGGGCTTCACCCCATCGGCGGCCAAAGCATTTGACCCCCGCACCTGCATGGGCACAAATATGGCCATGACCCGCAAAATCCTGATCGTTGATGATGACACCGCCGTGCGCGAGGCCCTGGCCCAAACGCTGGAGCTGGCGGATCTCGATCCCGTGCCCGCAGGGTCGTTTATCGAGGCCAAGGATCACATCGCCCCGGATTTTGAAGGCGTCGTTCTGTCCGATATTCGAATGCCGGGGCGCGACGGATTCTTTTTGCTCGACCATGCGCGCAACGTTGATCCCGATCTTCCGGTGATCCTGCTGACCGGCGAAGGCGACATTCCAATGGCCGTTGATGCGATGGAGCGCGGCGCCTTTGGGTTTTTGGAAAAACCTTGCGCGTCCAAGGACATGCTGGCCGTTCTTGAACGTGCGCTGCACACCCGTCAACTGATCCTTGAGAACCGCCGCCTGAAAGAACAGCTTGCCGCCGGTGATCCCGCAGCCCGGCTGATTTTCGGCACCTCACAGGCGTCCGAGGCGCTGCGCGAAAAGGTGCGGCAGGTGGCCCCGACCACGGCCGAGGTGCTGATCACCGGCGCGCCGGGCTCTGGCACCTTCAAAATCGCCGAGGTCGTGCATCTGTTGTCGGCCCGCCCCCGCAGCGCCTTTGTCAAACGCAGCGCCGCTGGCTTGACGCCCGAGGCGCTGAACGCCGCCCTGGCCGAGGCCGCGGGGGGATCGCTGTTTCTGGATGAGGTCGGATCACTCCCGTCCGAGACGCAATTTGCCCTGGCGGACGGGTTGGAACAGGGCGGCACCGTGCGGCTGATTGCGGGCACGGCGGTGGATCTGGAACAAGAGGCGCGGGCAGGGCGGTTTCATTCCGATCTGTTTTACCGGCTCGACGTGATGCGCGTGCGTATTCCGCCCCTGTCCGAACGTCCCGAAGATATCCCGTCGATGTTCCGCCGATATGTGGCGCAGGCCGCCGAACAGGCAGGCCTGACCGCGCCCGAGGTCACGCCGGATGTAATCGCCGATCTGATGGCCCGCGACTGGCCCGGCAACGCCCGCGCGCTGATGTCCGAAGCCATGCGGTTTGTTCTCGGCGTGACCGCCGATCACATTGAAGAACCCGGCGCGGACCTAAGCCTGTCGGAACAGATGGCGCGGGTCGAACGCTCGCTTTTGATGACGGCCCTGCGGCGGCATGACGGGCAGGCAAGTGCCGCGGCGGCCTCGCTGAAAGTGCCGCGCAAAACCTTTTACGACAAGCTGACGAAATACGGGTTGAAACCGGACGCCTTCCGCAATTCGGGCGGCTAGACCCCTTGGGCCTTGGCCCTTTCCCCCCGATCCAATCGCCTGAACTGGCCCAATCCCGCCGATGGTCCCGGCTGTCGCGTAGCCCTTAAT
>JBOEGW010000006.1:0-338511 GCA_050633625.1 Maritimibacter sp.
ACCAACTTTTGGGCATAACTCGTCGCCTATGTTGTTTGGTTATGTTTTCGGGAGAGAACGCCTTAAGCGCTCCTCATTCAGTACTCAGCGTAATGCGTGCGACTGCGCTCTTCAGCACGCTCGGCGAGCCATTGCTCGATCTCGTGCAGGAACCATGCGACGCTCGTACCAGCTAGGCGAGCACGCCTAGGGAACCGGCCACGCGCCTCCCAGCGCAACAGGGTACTGTTGCTTACGGTGATGCCAAGGCGCTTAAGATCAGCGCGTGTTGCAAGGGCCTTTTGCCCGTTTGAAATATCCATTGTCATTTTCCTTCTGCATGTTTGCGTTTGCGAAGGAGCGCTCCGACAAGAAGGAAGATGGATCAGGTTGGATCGTATTGCGAGCGAAGGTCCTGAAGCCCTCAACTCAATTCGAATTCTGGTTTTCAGATGGCCTAAATGTTCGCCTGTATAGGCCCGTCAAGCTGTTCGTGGTTCCCGGTTGTTTCAAAGAACACACGCCTGACGAAATCAGGGACAGGACCCACGCTTTGGCCTAGCTCCTTGTCCCAGTTTCCCCGTGACTGCTTTAGGTTTGGATAGTTTTCACGCAGTTCTGAAAGGCAGATGAAAACCACGTAGTGCCTGATTTCATGCGTGTGAGTGATCTTGCCAGTGGTTTCACCGGTGATTTCGTCCTCAAATTCGTGTTGAAGCGAAATCGCCTTGTTCTTCAGGTCGGCCAGTGCATCAAGCAGAGTCTTATCCGAGTGCGGATCATCGTCGCCATAGCGTTCCCAGTGCGCGAAATGGGGAGCATTTTCATCACTCAATGCAGCTAGCAGCGTTTCAATGGGATTGACCACTTGGCGTTGCAGCCATGTCTTTCGTTGTGTCAGAGATTTGTCGAATGGGGCAAGACGGAAACCATTGGGAGAGGCTTTAATCCCCCGCTGAACTCGAAGGCATTCGGTGCGCAGTTTGCCCCAAAAGGCTGCAAATACTTGGTCGTCTTCAAGCCCAAGAACTATCCGGATTTCTTCGCGACATTCGGCTCCGAAGGCTTCGTCACTATTTTCGTCAATTCGTTCGCCCACAATTCCAGCGCCTCACGCTTCTCGTTGAAATACGTGTAGCGATTGTAGGTTGCGCCGACGCCTGAGACGACTCCTGATTTATGGTTGGTCACGGCATCGATCACATGAGGTGCCACGCCGATCTTCGCCATACCTGTGGAGGCCGTGCGTCTGAAATCATGGAAGCGCCAATCAGGCGTGTTTACCGGCAGTTTCGCTTCGATACGTTCCTTGAGGCGTCCGAACCCAGAAATAGCTGAACGCCCAGTCGTCGTGAACACGAAGTCGCTGTCGAGGAACCTGTGCAGGGAGCGCAGTATTTCCACGGCCCTTGGAGGCAAAGGCACGATGTGCAAACGAGCGTTTTTCACACGGCTTGCCGGAAGTTCCCAAATTCCCTCATCAAGATTGAGTTCAGACCAGCGCATGTCAGACACTTCTGCCCGTCGCTGCCCCGTCATCATCAGCAGCTTGAGGAAGGGGCCGAAAGGATAGTCCTCGGCATCGCTTTGTTGCCAAATCGTTCGAATTTCAGCGTCGCTCAGTACGCGGTCACGAGGAATTTCGCGTGTAGGCGGCCTGAGGAGAGCCACAGGCGATGTTTCGATGTCGCCACGCATAACGCACCAGTTCATGAGCTTTTTGATCGCTGAGAGCGCCCGGTTTGCCCGCGTCGGCGTGCCGTTGGCGATAATGCCGTCTAGCACCTTACTGACATCCTGCCGTTTGATCTGGTCGATAGGTCGGTCCTTCAATTCGTCGAATTTGTGCAGAACGCTTTCGGTGCGTTTCCAATCCTTGGTGTTGGGCTTGGCATGAAGCTCGATGAACTTGGGGATCATCTCACCCAACGTCTCAGCCGATGCCTCTGAAATCTCGGGTGTCTTGTCGAACTCACCCAACTCAACATCACGGGCGATTCCCATCGCCCGGCGTCTAGCGTCGGCAAGGGACACCACAGGGTACGGCCCGATTTTGATGCGCCTGCGAGCACCGTTCGGGCGGACCATCGTGTAGAACACCTTGGCACCTGTGGTCGACACGCGAACATGCAGGCCGTTTACTTTCTGGTCGCGCACCTCGTACCGTTTTGTGGTCGCCGGTGGCATCGCATCGAGAGATTTGGTTGTCAGCATCTGCTTCATGCAGACATCGTAAGACACCCAGAATCCGCGTGTCAGGGTACAACTTGCGAGAGTATGACGGAGGGCGTAACAATTCGCTCGTATATGCGACAATCAAACCAAACATTGACGGAACAGATAATTGCCTAAGCGATCAATTTCCCAAAGGATCGGAGATCAAGCTGAACATATTGCGCAGGGTGCATTCCTTAATGCGCCAAACTGGATTTGCCGTGCCCAGACGCATGACTTTGGAGTGGACCTCGAAGCCGAACTTACAACCTCGGTAAATGGCGTGGAAGAAATGTCAGGTGCAATATTGAAGCTCCAAGTCAAGGGCACGCTCAAACCCATCAGGAAAGACAATGGTTTCCAAATTCGCTTGAAAACAGACTATCTGAGCTACGCCAACCAGTTCCGTATCCCAGTGGTCCTTTTGTTGGTCAATGTTATGACAGGCAAAATTCATTTCTTGTGGCTTCAAGAATATCTAGTCGGTCGAGAGGAAATTCTTAGTGGAGCCAATAGCGTGTTAGTAAGGGTCCCAGAAGAAAACGAACTTCAGAGCGCGTTTTCACGCGTTCTCCCAGACATAGCCCTTGGCGTAACCGAAGGCGCTCAATTGATGGCCGTGCAGCGCCTTTTCGAAGTATTTTCAGCAAAATATGATCAGAAAGCACTCGAGCTTTCGGGTGATCTCTTGGATCATCTCAGCCAAGGTGGACACGTTTCGGTTTTCAACACCACCGTTGATAAACTGGTCAAGCGAGGCCCGCACCTATCGAGAGCCGACTCTCAAGAGTTCGGCAAAATCCTTAAGGACTTGACCCGGCGCTTTGGTGATCGAATGAACGTCGACCAAGTCTTGAAGATGATCATACGCAATGAGTCCTTTTCTTGGGCAGGACTAGACGGTTTGAGCGGAATTTATGATGCTTTTCCAGATCACGCTGCCAGCCTAAACCTCCCAACGTTGTTCGATAGCTTAGAGTTGCACGAGTTGAGTTGGTACAGCCAATTTCGGGAAGCCAACGCCGGTCTAAATTCTCTTCAGATTTGGAACCGAATTACAAAATTGGACACGAGCTTTGAAACGGGGATGGGGGTGCTGCAAATTGCTGACGAAGATCGAGAGTACTGCTATCGAAAATGGCCAAACCGAGCCGACATGGTTTACCTTCAATCGCTACGTCTGCAAGAACCCAATGCCCAAAAGCTCGCCGAATAGCTAGAAAATAGAGACATAGTATGACCACAGTTTTGGATTCAGACCGGGCACTCGACGACGAAACTGAGGACCAATTTGGTTTTGTCGGTATGGCGAAACGACTTGCCCCATCAATCGTTGAGGCGTCGAAAGGCGATGGCTTGGTCATTGGGCTGGAAGGACGGTGGGGATCGGGAAAGACCTCTTTGTTGAACTTCCTTCGCTCCGAACTGGCTGGTGCTCAAGAACATGGGATATATACAATTACCATTGCGCCTTGGCTAAATGGAGATGCTTCTTCGCTGGTTTCTTCGCTTTTGGACCCAATGTCGGCAGTACTGAAGTCTCGAGAAGATGAACTTGCTGCGGCCAATGGCGAGGAAGAGAACGCTGCATTGGAAGCGATGTCAGAAGTCGGTCAACTGCTTCGCGATTATGGTCCCAAAACAGCCCGTAGGATCGCCTCAGTTGCGAACGTCGCAGGTTACTTTGTACCAGGCGCTCAGATCGTTGGTGGCGTGTTGCAAGCAGGAGCCGATGCTGCAGAACAGGTTCTGCCAACTGGCCCAACACTATCCGAGCTAAAGCGAAAGATATCTCAAAAAATTCAGGATTTGAATGTTGGCTTCGTTGTGATCCTCGACGATCTTGATCGTCTTGAACCCGAACAGGCGGTAGAAGTGGTCCGCTTGGTTAGGTCAGTCGCTGACTTTCCACGGGTCGCCTACCTTATGTGCTATGATCGTGAGGTGCTGGCTCAGGCTCTGAAGACTGGCCTCAAGGTTGCTGACGGTGATCTCTTTCTTCAAAAAATTGTTCAGCTCACATTCAGCATTCCACTTCCTGAACCATTCGATCTTCGCACTCAATTTCTTGATGAAGCGAAAGCTATCTATGCTGAAGTCACGGAGTCGGAAGCCGAAGGCCCCCTGCTCGACGACCTAAAGTCAGCAGTTGACCGAGAAGGAATGGGCCTATCCACACCGAGAGAAGTCAAGCTTGCCTTGAATAGCATTCGTTTTGTGTTCCCACAGGTCGCAGACGACGTGTACTTCCCAGATTTTTGCCGTCTTCATTTGATAAAAACGACAAACTTCAAGTTGTATCAATGGCTTGAGGAATATCTGTCGGTGAGGTCTGTGCTGGTAACGGGAGACGCGTCCATTGCAAGTGACGAAAAAACCAAAATGGGCAATGAGCTAAAGAAGTTGCTGCCTTCCGAGGGAGCCGATTCAGGCCGTTCAATTTGGAACTTGAGACGCTTCGTGCCCGGTGTGGCCGATGTGGAGGAAGCCGACAAACGAGTGTTCAATACTATGAATTCTGCGGCTGTTTCGGAAGCAGTAGCACTAAAGCGTTTGGGTAGCCCTTTACATTACAGGTTTTACTTTGCTCTCGCTGGCCCAAAAACCGTTATGCCTGACGGTGTCTTCAATGAGCTTTTGCAATTGGCAAAGGACAACCCAGACCAGTTGACCACACGATTTACAGAAGAGGTAAAGAAGCGTCGTAGGTCGGACAAAACTTGGTTCGAACACGTGGTCAACAGACTAGACGACGAGTGCATTGCTTCGCTGGATGAAGATCAACTGGCAGGGGTGCTCAAAGCGCTTTCCGATATGATGGATGTTGCGTTGGAGGAAGATGGGGAGCATCGCGCTTTCGATCTATCGCTTGACGCAGTCGCGAATAGAGTTGCGAAGAGATGTCTCAGTCGGCTGGTTGAATTAAATCCAGACAGACAGAACGAAGTTGTTCAAGAAATGGCAGCAAATGGTGTTGCCATAAACTGGTTGGTTGGAAAGTTCTTTAGGAATCAGTTGTTTCAACATGGGAGGGTTGGAGATCAAGCCGAACATCATGAACAATGGGAGATTTCAGACGAAGTCTTGATTGGTGCCATTGAAATACTGAAAGAACGTGTAAGTCGACCAGAGACCAAAGCACTCATACCAAATTTCCCTTATATCTCAGGCTACCTGTACGGCTGGCTGAACCTGACAGAGGATGACCAAGCCATAGATTGGGTACAAGAGCACACTGCTTCCGACGAGGGGTTTCTCCAAATATTGGACCATCTCAGGAGTTGGGCTATGAGCGACAGGGTTTACTACCCCCTGTCCAAGGAATCCGTCTCTAGGTTCCTTGACTGGGACCAAACTGAAGCGCGTTTGGACAGCTTGAAAGATGGTGAATTCGCAGATCAGGTGGCTGAGCTGCGGCTGGCCATCGACCAATCACGGCATTGAGATTGATTTTTTGACTCAAGGGGAAAACTAAATGTCTTCGTCACCACCAAGAACGGCCATTTGCCATAAGGCACCATGTCAAGTGGTGCGAAGGCAGGTTTTCGAATGGAGCAAAATTTATGAATAAAGGATTTAGTCGCGCCATAAGGCTGCGTGACACTTTGTTGACCGATTTGTCGTCTGCTTCGAACCCGCTTGTATGGAATGGTGATACATCTTTCGCGCGATCTGTCGAGGATCGTGTGCTTGAAGCAAAACCGTTTCATGTGGATAAAAACGCCTCCAAATTCTTGCTAGAAAGCGCTGCAGAGCTTAGCGCTGAAGACTTCTACCATTCGATTGCGAAAATTCGTTTGCCGTTCCCAGAACTTTGGCTTGAGATCGATGCGTCTACACCTGATGGAAAACACCACGGGCGTCTGGGGGCCGTTATTGACTACGTTGAAGACGGGCTGCGGGTTTTTGTGGCCCAACTTTTCAAGTTCCCTCGGAACAAATCTCTTTCGATTATCTACTCTGGTACGGAGGTGGTATTCGGTGCGGATGGAACCGTTAACTTGTCGGATACCCCCTATGCCTATTTCCAAGACGCTGTAACCGAGAGTGACAAGGAGAGATTGACTAGAGATAAGCTTCGGCGCGACGCTCCATTTGATGCCGAGACCATCAGGGATCGGGAGCAAAACGATCTGCAAACTGCAACCAAGTGCGTAGCAATGGCTATGTCTCTTGCAGGGCTACATGGTCGACCAGAAATCGTTGAGATTAGCGAGCCAACTACGCCTTCGAAAAAGGCATTGAAGTCGTTTGAACATCGAAGGGCTAAACCTCCAAAATTCAGTTTGTCCACGATCAAGTTGGGCAAAGCGGCTACAGGCCAATTGAAGAACTCTTTTGTAACAGATGGCGACGTTGACACAGGGGATAGGACGAGAACTGCACATTGGGTTCGTGGCCATCTGTTTCTTGCGCGAAACGGGAAACTCACTTGGCGGAGAGCACACGTTCGTGGCACCGGAAAGCCAATACAAACGGCGAGAAAAGTAACGACCTGAGGCTCTGGTGGAACTTACCAAAACTCAGCTTGTGGTCTCAGTGTGCGAAGTCAAAGCTGCTCTTGGGTGACTGATGGGTGCAAAAACGGCCAAGCTAGGTTGAAATAGTTTGAAGGATCTTGGTTGGTTCTGAAAGCCACATGACATTGAAGCTAAACGCTTTTTGCCTCGGCCTGAACAACTTTGAGATGGAATGAATAGAGACTGGGGAAAATTGAAAATCCTCGTGTCGGTGGTTCGATTCCGCCCCCGGGCACCATTACTTCAGCTAACCCATTGGTGTCGCTTCGTCTTTTGGCTACTGGTAGGAGCCGTAGACCATGTCGGAGACCAATTCGCCCACGTTCACCTTCGTCAAAGATGGGGTGTTCTACTTCAGCCGTCGACTCCCGAAGGAGCTGAGGGACCACTACGCATCACCTCGGATCGCCTCCTCACCGCGTAAGAAGTCATCGCGTATAGCTGAAGCTCGAGCGAGGCGAGCAGCTGATCAGCTTGACGAATGTTGGTATCACTTGCGCAGTCAGGTCACGGACCTCCCGGGCAAGCACATGCTCAGGAAGATGATGGCGACAGGTGAACTGCCAAAGGCGGTTTCCGAGGTTTCGTCTTCATTCGTTCTGCTGTTCGAGGCTGTGGGTATCTACCTCAAGCACAAGGGCAAGGGGAAAGCTGTCACCTTCCACCGCGCTGTAGAACGCTCATGCGGCTACGTGATCGACGCCTGCGGGGATCAACCCATGGATGTCTACACCCAAGTAGACGCCAATGCTTTTCGCGATGCCCTGATCGCAAGGGGGGCTGACAGGGAGCAGCATCGCAGGTGAGGGGGGAAACACCCGTGGCCAGACGCGCTGTCACCTTTGCGGGATAAAGCGGGTGTTAATTTTTCTCCTCGTCGTCAAAGTCCTTTTTCCTTATGTCTGTAACACCCCCTTCTGGCCCAATCAGTAAAATGGCATTCAGTTTCTGAAATTCTTCTGATTGCAGAGCATTTTCTAGCGGTGTTTTGGAAAGTAGTTCTTGTTGGTCTCGAAGAATGACGCGATCTAAACCGAATGCGCGTCCATAATGATCGAGCAATGCCAGATGCAATTCGTCGTTGCCTTGAAGAACATTAATGTGAACAAAATCTTCACCATTTACACGCATATCAGCGGGAACTTCCATTATGTTTCCTCCATCAGTGCCTGCGACAGCTCTGCCTGGTTCAGAAATCGGGCTCTATTTGCGAAAACACCACTCGCTACAGATACCCATCCATCAATATCATCGCCATATTCCGGAAAGTCAGAAACGCCAACCAACCCGTTACGGGTCAAAGCCAAAACGGCGCCATCGGAGCGTAGCAAAGCCGTGTTGTCGCCAAACAGGCCAAGCAACCCGGCAAGATCTACGTGAATGCCTTTCTGACCCGCATCTTTATAGGCGCGGCAGGTCAGTGCCATGTCTGGATTTACACCAATTCTATCAGACAACAGAACTGGCAACCGCCCACTCGGGTAGGTGAAGCGATAGAGAAGATTGGCACTACGTGACCAGTCCAATATGTGCCGCTCTCCCGATACTACACGGTCTGCTTCCTCGCGCATCCGGTTTGCGGACATCCCAGTCGGTACGGAGCCTATCACAGTGTAAAAAGTCGCCATTACTTCAAGGGTTCTTCTGCGTGCGCTGAGGGTAGCTCAAGGCCGCTTTCATTGACCAACTGCTGCCATTCCGAAGAGCTGCAAGGGTCAGGCTTGCCGGAAAAAATGTCCATGATCCGGTGTTCAATCATGTTTAGTAATGGGTCACTATCGTCAATTTCATTCTGCATATGATCCATTGCCTTGGGCCATGCGTTGGTCCCCTCTTCAAATGTACTTAGTGGAAAGTCGGAAGGTAGGGCAGGAATCGAAATGCCAATCTTGTCTCTCCAACCATATATACGCGCCCAATTATCATTCCTGACCGCAAAAGACAATGAGTCAAAACGCTCATCAATTGCAGGCTGCCATCCAAAGTTAGTAGCCTCAAGCATTGCATCCTTATTTTCCAGGATGCACAAATCTCTGGTACCTAGCATTTGCTTAAACAGGTATAATGAATAAGGAACGCCATCAATCATAAGTTGTGAATATCTCCATGGCGTGTCTACTGTAATGAGCCAGTAATCCAGAATTTTATGGCACTGGTTTTCATTTGTTCTAGGGTATCTTGGCGCTTCAGAACTCATAAATTCCCAAGAGTGAGGTTTTGTAATTTCCATAAAAATGTCAAAGCTCTCATATATCAACCGAACCGCCAACCAGCCCTGCTGCTTGTATTCCACGTTGATCTTTTTCGCGTTTTTCAGAAATGTTGCGTGTCGGATTAGTTCACAAAGAGGATCAACGTTTGCAGAAAAAAAAGTAAAATTAAAGTCCGCTTTGTTAAAGGACATCTCAAATTTGCTTGGATGTTTCTCGGCGTTGTCCATGTCAATCTCCTCCGAGCTTAAAATACGGGTTTGTCCAGTTTGTCACGCGTCCGCTTCTGGAATCTATTATGATGATTTGTGCGACGCGTCTACCAACGTTTCCTCCTGGTCCCATTGAACTACCCTGCAAGCGTTGTACATAATCTAAGAACGAATGCTCCGAATTTCCTGGAATACGAACTACAAAATTTCTCGCTTGCCCTTTATTCAACTTCCCATTGATCGCAGTGATCATATCGTCGGGCGAACTACCTTTCAGATGGTCAAATATGACGCCGTTAATTCGATAATCCGGGCGTTTTTTGCTAGGTGTTTCTGGGTCATATCCGTAATCTCCTGGCTGATACGGCGATGAGCTATCAGGTCCATCGGGAAGACTCTCTACATCGTATCCACTGTTCGCGAGATCTCGTCCGCTCTCAGCTTCAGCGACAATATTGTCGTCCTTGCCCGCTCGTCGTAGATCATCGGCTGTCTTACCATCATATCGGCCTGGAATTCGGTGTCGGGGCATGCCATCTGGCATTTCGGGGACATACTCAGCGTGCGGATCATCTGGTGTTGTCCAACGCGGTCTCACCATTCCTTCCGGATCTCTTTTCCGGGGTGGCCCATTCGGCGTTCGCGCACCTTCAGAGTCTGGATCATCGGTTATGTTTTCGGGCGAATGCGGTTCGGGCTGCTCTGTTTCTGATGAATGTTCGTCGCCATCTTGATCTCCATGATCTCCATGATCTCCCTCGTCCCTTCGTTTTTTGTTCAGGATTCTGCGAAGAGCCTTGACAAGCGCCCCGCCAGTTACGAGTCCCGCGCCAATTTGGCAAGCAACGAAAACCGCGGCGTACGTCGTGCCTTCACGCTCGAGAAACTCGTCGAATTGTTTTTTCATCTCCTGCGCAGCCTCAAGGCCGGCATCGGCCATTTCATCCCATTCTTTGGGCGTGAAAACAAGCTGCAAGGCGCGCGTTAGGGCTTGAAAAATTGGGTTTGTTTCAAGCGTATCACCAAAGTACTTATGTAGTGCCGCAAGCAGTTCTACGCTCTCTCTGGCGGTGTTTAAAATTTCGTCTCGGATCTCACGAATCTGACGCGCAAACTCTTCATCCGCATCATCATCAGTCCACCAGCCTGGCCCCCATCGCTCCCACGCTGCGGCCAGCGCCCCGCCGGAAAGCTCCAATAGAGTAGTCACGAGTTCCCACAAGCCCGTGATGACTTCTTTGCCACAGGCAACCACTGCGTCGAGAACCGCGCCCACCTCACTACGGCCGTTTTCTGTTCGATGAGAAACAGATCCATCGCTGGGCGTGAGTGCAGGGTCAGGTTTGCTTGGGGCGGGTTGAGGGAGAGTGTCCTCATGTCTGCGTTGATCATGTAAGCCTTCGTTTTCGGCGCAATCAGAAGACACGCTGGCACCCGTGAGCCCGCTCATGGAACCGAGGAGCAAAGGCGGATCAGGGCAATCATCATCCAGGGCAGGAACCTGGTCCAAGCCAATTCCGGGTCTGGGCGGCATAGCCGCAAACGCTATAGCTTGGCTCGGCCCTAAGGTTTGCGAACGATCTTTCAGGGACAGCTCAGGCTCTGCGTTAAACGAACCACTGTAGGATTGAACAGCGGCGCTAAGCGCGCTGATATCCGTCGTACCCCCTTCCAAGAGGGCAAATGCATCAGTTGTTATGGCGTCATGCGAGTCTTCGGGAGCCATGAGAGACGCGATATCCACACCTGGAGGGAAACGGGAGGTCTCACCCGGTCGCGCGTCAATATCGGCCGAAAGTTCATCTTTCGTCTGGACCCGAGTATCTTCGTAGCGTTGATAAAATCCCATAATCGTCGCCTCAGTTCAAATCGATGCGGCCACCTTTTACGGTAACGATGGATTTGCCCTCGAGTTCGATTTCATCCGCCTTGATCGTTATTTTTCCGGAGGCTGCATCAAGCACAATCGAGGTTTTCCCACTGCCAACCTGCCATCGTTCACCCGCAACCTGCGTGATTGTTCTAAGTACCTCATCCATCCGGTGTTGCCCTGAAAAAGAATGGTAAGAGCCACCGGTGAAGTCTTGGCGCGCACCGCCAACGATAGACGCCTTGTTTGTCCCTACAGTTTCTGTGGACGATACAGCAACGGTCTCTGCTTTGTTTGCACCAACACTTACGGTCATATTCCCTTTGCCCAGACCAGCGAGACCCGTTGCTCCCATTCGGACAGCTTGGCCCAAAATGCCTGAAGCCTTATTTCTGAGCGCACTCCCGAGCTTCGCATGAACCTGGCTGACGAACTTGGGAAGTCTGTTCGCACCCACAACAATATTGACGTTCCCACCGATTACTTCTTCATGGTTGTTGCCAATCTCAATCGATTTGTTGTGACCCACGCTTTCGTATTGGTTCACATCCACACGTTTGGCTCTGTTATTTTCAACGTGAAGGGTATGGTCTTTCTGCGCATGGAGATAGATTTCTTCTTCTCCATTGGAATCCTCAAAACTGATTTCGTTGAAACCATCTCCACGATGGGTCTTGGAACGAACAACCATCTTTGTTTTGTTTTCCGGCAACGGATACGGCGGGCGGTTTTTGCCGTTGTAGACGCAGCCGGTGACGATGGGTTTGTCGGGGTCTCCGCGCAGGTGTTCGACGATCACTTCCATTCCAACGCGCGGGATCACCATGCCGCCCCAGCCTTGGCTCGCCCAGTTTTGCGACACCCGGCAGCGCATGGTGTGGGCGGCCTGATCGTCCCAGTGGAATTTGCACAGGATGCGGCCATGTTCGTCGCAGTCGATCTCGTCTTCCCCGACCACAAAGGCGGTCTCTGGGCCGTTGATTTTGGGCTGTTTGATGCGCCGTTCTGGGCGCAGGTTCGTGTCCTCCGGGGCGAGGGTGTAGCGGCCCGCATAGGGCGGGGCATCGTCGGTGGCCCCCGACCCGTAGCTTTGCGAGCGGAAGCTGTGCGTCGCTCCAAGACAGACAAACGTGGTGCCGGTGGCGCCGTCGATCGCATCCCCGGTGAGCGTCACCCGCCAACCCGCGCCGAGTGAGGCCACATCCCCCTCGGCCGTATGGCGCGGCGCATGGCTGCGCTGCTCATCCAAGCGGCGCGTGACCACGGCGCGGCCTTCGCCTTGCTCGGTGTAATCGCCGGGCCACTCATAGCTCTCGATGTCGCCATTCGGGTGCGCCGCGTCTCCCTCTTGCTCGACCTCCATCCCCGCGTTCGGGGTTTTGAAGTTATACTCGGTCAAGCGCACCTTGCCGGTGGTGATCCGGGCCTTCGCGCTCCAGCGGCTGAAGTGTTCTTCGTCGTGCTGATGAAAGCCATCGACGCTATAATAGGGGCGGCTGCCTCCCGGCACCTCGGGCAGGGAATAGGTGGCATCGGTGAGCAAAAGCGTATGCCCCTCGGCGCTGTGTTTCCAGGACCAGGTGATGCCGAACCGCTCGAGCTGGCGCTGCACGAAATCGGCGTCGCTCTCGTTATATTGCACGGTGTATTCCAGCACCGGATAGCTGTCTGTGAGCTGAATCTCCAAATGCGGGCTGCTCAGGCTGGCGTAATCCGCAAGTACCTCTTCGACGATCTGAACCACGGTTTTCTCGTGGAAAATCCGCATGTTACGGCGCAGATGTGCGACGTCCAACCAAGGGCGCAGCACAAGATCATAGCGCCAACCATTCTCCATCGCGCCATGAGAGGAAGCTTCGCACACAATGCCGCTGAAAAACCGCGCTCCGTTCGCATGATCGATCTCAACATGCGCGAGCGTGCCCAGCAGGCTATCAAGGTCCACATCAGCGCTCTCGGACAGCCCCTGAACCCGCCACTCAAACGCCCCAGACAGGGTCTCGGTTCCGTCCATCCGCAAGAGCGAAAGAGCGTTGTCCGGTAGGATCGTTTTGAGAAGGCCAACACGGCCAGTCTGGGAAATCGCCATAATACCTCAACCAATTCAAATCACTTGAAGAAAATAAAATATACTACGAAGGCTAGCTGAGTGAGCAGACGCTGGCAAGTGGGCAATGCGGCGATTGGCCTGTTCAAGTCGGTCAATTTTGCCTTCATGCCCATGCGGGGCTCGGGATGGCGGACACCCGGCAAAAACACACGTCGAGGTCGCGGCGCAGTATTAGGTTTTCAAAACGGGCCAGTCTGTACAGGCTTCCTAACCGTTTTGTTCCTTGTTGCCAGGCTCGGGTTCCCGAGCTTTCTGGCAACCTGTCTGCGCGAGGAGCGATAGCGGATCGTCCTGTTCTCGCCCCATGAGGATACGAAGGAGGCGAGGTTCAAAAGGCGGGGGTGCCCCCTTTTGGCCTTTTGAACTCGTTCGCCCCCGATTGTCGACGGGGCCGACAACGCCCAAGCCTGCCCGTCGCGTATGCGACGCGTGGCGGGCTTGGTCGCGGTGTAAACGCGCGACAATCGCGGGCAAATGTTTCCCCAATTTTCAACGCGATAGCCGAAAATTCAGGGGGTACTTGTTAGGGAGTGGGTACTATGTACCCCAGGGCCGGCGGATTGATGTCATCAATCCAGCTGGTTGGCCGGTTTTTCCAGCAATCCTTACACAACCGTTCCACACGCCCGAGGACTTGGCATCTAAGGCCTTGATTTGGCGTATCGAGCGGTCGTTTTCACTGTCCGCAGGTCATTGGGCGGGATTCACATCTCAGCCCAACTCGTGTAAGAGTCAAAACCGTGAGAAATGCGGATTTTCCTTACACATTCGCATACACAAATTTTGGAGCGATGGAGGTAACCATATGTTTTTATACGGAAATTTTCCATTGGTTTTGACGATTGAAAATCCTCGTGTCGGTGGTTCGATTCTTCCCCCCCCCGGAACCGTTCGCTTGGGTATAATACCCAGCTGACGGGAGTTTGTGCAAGTTGCGCAAGAATCGTTCATGCGCGGCAAGCGCCAATTCCCCCAATTTCTATTGCGCGAGCGGACACTCCCGCGCCCGGCGGCGGATCTGGGGTGAACCAGATATCGTCGAGCCGGGTCTGCCAAGGTCCGTAGGCCCAAAAGGGTGGTCCGCTCGGGATTTCCACCGATCCACGGTATAGCGACTCGCCTGCGCCAGTTGGATGGATGGCCGAAAGAGCTGTTGGTCGCCGTGCCTATTCAACGTCATCGCGGGCGAACCAAGAGAAAGCGACCTGCCTATTCTGAGCGCTGATTAGATGAGAAACATGCCACTCTATTTCTGACGAAAGTCGACTTCTACAAAACCATCAGTCAGATATCTACCGATATAAAGCGGGTCGAAGACTGTGACGAACCGGTCTTCAAAGATGCTATCGCCTTCGCGATAGAAACGCCAAGATCCTTGCTCGTTTTGGTAATAGTGGCCAGTCAAGAGGATGCCAATCTTATCAAATAGAACGTCAGTTTCGTGAACTTTTGCTCCGCCATTCAAGTTCTGGAAATGCTGGAGAAGTTTTTTGGCATCCGTGCTGAAGATGCGCAAGCCTTCATGATGAACTTGATCATTGTGCCCATCTGTCGTTGCGGAATAGAAAACTCCGTTATTATACTCTACGGCAATGATAAATTCTTTCAATCTCCGCTCGTCTATAACTCCCTTGAAGCGCAGATTAATCTCATTTGATTGTTTTACGGCTGATTCTATTTCTTCGTCCAGCAGCAGATCGTCGAGATCAAATTCCTCCAAGAAATCTCGAAATTCTTCCGCTGTTTGCTCTTTGTCGTCAAAAGAGATAGATCGAAAAACCTTGCCGTAGGTTTCTGAAAATGCATCGAATTCCTTTTGAGAAATACCAAACTTCGCCTTTCCAATCCCCGTGGTTAAAAATACTTCCCAGTCCTTATTCATTTTATCTTACCTTCTTTGATTAAGCAGCGGACGTAATCCATCATCATTGTAATTGCAAAATCATACTTTGTAGGGTCGCCAGATTCTGCTGCGATACGTTTCACATCAAGGACATCTTTTCGGACGGCATTTAAGTAACCTTGCTTGCTTCCATTGGCCAAAGCTCTTTGGGTCGCGTTTCCAGGTCTCTTGTCAAAAGTTTGGGTTGCAGCGTGATCATTATTTGTTGCTAAACCTGCTTTGACAGTCTCCCAAGAATCCATTTGAATCGTAGGACTCGCTTTGTGGGAAAGACCACTCGATCGACTTGGGGGCATATGGTGCGCTTGAAAATTGGTATTTGTAACGCAACTATGCGGACCTCCTACATATTTTGCGCCAGCAATCCTCGCTGCTGCAATCTTTCCGCAAGCTATTGATTTACAATTTCCAGATGTTCGACTGTTTCTTTGTGCCGTATCCTCGGTTGCTTCTTCGGGGCCCGCCAACGTATTTGACGCCTGCCGCTCTCGCGAGCACGATTTTCTTTTTGCCTTCTGAGTAACAGTCCTCGCTTACCCTCGCATTTCTCTTCGCGGTACTTTCGCTCGCTTCTGGTCGCCCCGGTGACCGACTTGGTGACCAATGCATCAACAGGGCCAAAGAACGCTACGGCATCCGCCGGGCCCAGAGTCGCCATAAACGCCAGCGCAATGCGCGCATCAAAAAAACGAAACAAAACCAAGGCCTCCTCATCGGGGATGTGAACCTAAAGCCATTTCTTCCAATGGCGCCGCAACTCGTCAAGGGATGCTGGTGTAACACAAAGCATACCTGCATGGGGTGGACGCGCGCGCCGCAAGATCTCGCCCCATGTTTTCACGTCCTCGGCTGACAAGGCAACGAGGTATGGCGCTTCTTCGCGCAACGCCACTGCGTCGTCACCAAAGAACAAGCTGCTAAAAGGAAGGCCCGACGCCTCAAGATCGCTACCAAGATGATCGAAACTGGTTGCGTCCAGCAGGGCATAAAGATGGCCCTCTCGAAGGGCGCGTCGAAGCCGCATAGGCGAATAGCCATGAATGTGGCGAATGGAAAGCGAACTCATCCGGCACTCCTGACAAAGGTTTGCCCTTTGGTATTCGCTTGCCGCATGCAGTCCCGCACGCAGGGTGCCCATCCGTCCTTGATGGGCTGGAAGTTGTGTTATCGGTCACTGTTCAAGTGATCGTTGAGTATGAAGCAGGAAGATTTTCTCGTTTTGTGTTGCTAACAATGTGACTTGTTCGCCCGTGGAAGCCACCGGCACGACTTTTGTATCAGGAGCAATTGCCGGACTAAGGTTGTAACTCTCGCAGAGACGGTCACCAAAGTAGCATACTTCAATCTGACGGCCTCCGTTTTCGATGAGATACGAGGACCAATACTTGTGATATTCCGTTCGAGAAATTGTAGTTGCATACTGATCCACGGAAGGGCGATCGGAGCAGAGATTCGGTTGAGTGGAGATCGAAAATTCGTTTTCTGAAGTCATTTCTATGGACTGGCCATTTGCTGCAAAAAGGTCGCTTCCTCCCTTGCAGATAAAAGTTTCTAAGGAAGCTAAATTATATGAATGCCAGTCTCGACCCGATTGAAAGTAGATGACCGGGTCTCGGTCATCCTGTAGCCGACCAACAAGGCCGTTAGTTTGGTTCAAAACAAAAGGTGAGGAAATGTGTTTCACTATAACATTGGCCTCATCTCGATAGTCCAAAACAAGGATAGTTTGATCAATCAGTCCTACAAGTGCGAACTGAGACTCTTCAAAGTCCACAATTTCAAAACTGTACGGCGAGGTGATCGCTTCGCCTTCGACAATCAAATCTGAAACCTCACCATCGTGCCATACTTGCCCCCCTTTCTCGCTTAGCGATAATGAAAACCTATCCGCGCATGAAAACAGCATCGTTGGCTCGCTGAAGTCGAAATTTTCGTTCTTGGGGCGAATCCGGTCCTCTTTCAACAACTGAAACGGTGCGCCGCACAGATAGCCAACACCGACCGGAAAATCTTCATACTGATCTAGCACAACCACTTCGGAACAATCGGGAAGCTCGCATTCGACAAGAGCCTTATCTGTAAGAACCTGGAGCCTAATGCTGTAGGTTCCAACTTGTTGGACGAAGCGTCCCGGCAATGGCGTGTCAGCCATAGAAGACTCGACCATAATCAAAACAAATAAAACAAAACTAAAGATCGACTTGAAGAATTGCATTTAATATCTCCTTCTCACGTTCAGCATAACGTGCTTCTGCGAACTCCCTTGAGGCGTCAATGCCTTCTGGCTTTCCGTTGACGACATGGGAATTTGATGTGCCAACACTGCCTAGATCTTGCTTCAACACTCCAAGATGCACATCGCTCTCCAGTTGGCAAAGTAAAGTCTTCAGGCGGTCGTCTACGCGACAAGAAGACCAATAAAGTATCGGCGTCTGTTTAAAAAAGTCGTTGCGATAATTTTCGAAAAACTCTTGCGCAGCGGGCTCGTCAACTCCTGGTTGATTGAGGTGACGACGGACACTTCAATATTTTACGTAAACTATGCCCGTAATGGCACCTACACCTTCGGTGAGGGCAATCCACCGAGCGCGCATAATGCAATCGGCAACCTGACACCATTGATCCTGAGCAATTATCGTTCAGGAACAAAAATCCGCTCTCCCATTCGCTTTGGTGATCGCAATCTCTATGATAGCGGCGCAGAGGCATCCGCTACGCAAGTTGCCGCGGGTGACCCGGCCACTTTACACCAGGACAATCTGACACAAAGAAGTAACACGCGAAACGGGCAACTTGTAGCAGGTGAAGGTATTGTAGCGTTGGGTTACAATGCTACAAATGATTGGCTTATAGTGCTTGCCCGAGACAATGGCTCGGCGAGTGGAGCTGCAGAACATGAAGCCAAGAGTGCGATTGAACATTTTACCTATTGGGGATGTAATGACGCGGTTGCATTCGATGTTTCTTCGTCCTGTACGATGCGTACGCAGTCCCAATACTATGTCCGACCAGACGGTCGAAAGGACAACACGATCGAAGTCGGCTTCAAGATCAGACCCGCTTAAGGTACATAACGAGGATGAGAATTTCTGAAATGCAGTTTGGACAGATACTACTAAGAATTTTGGCCTGTGCCGTGATTATTAGCCTGTCTGTTCTGGCGATCCATAGCGAATATCTGATCGGAAAAATTGGCGGCGCGTCGACGATGTATACGCCATCACTTCTCACGAGAATACTTGCAGTGGTATTGCTTTGCCTCGCGGTTTTCCTGCCTTTTCGAACACGGCTATCCAAGCTCGTTATCGTCGTTGGCTTATTGCTCTTTTGGGCGCTCCAGTTTCAATCGATTTCTACGGAGTCGACCTCAGGGCCGCCAAATGTATCCGTATCTCTATTTGGGATTTTTGAAATCGATCAGGCTGCACATTGCATCGCGTCGTCCGCAGATGATGTGTTCGTACAAGGTGACCAAAGTGTTACCTCTAGTTTGTCTCGTCTAGACCTGATGAACATGCAGTGCGATGCCAAGGTAAGCCTTCTTTACGTGAGAATTCCCTATCTAATTGAATTTGTGAAAATCGAAACGAATGGCGCACATAAAACTATAAGCACTGCTATCGACAGGATGTTGGGGATCTCATGATTGCGGATGAAATCGCCATTGAATTGGCGCGGATGGAAGCCGAACGGGTCAAAGTTGCAAACCCGCCGAAGATTAAGCCCGAAAGCTTGGTTTATAGTGGGGCCCATCAGCATATAGATGGCAAACCGTTAGCTGATGTTTGGCGATATCTTCATGAGAACTTCCTTACATGGCTCAAGATACCGCCAGGGCCCTTACAAACCGAAGATCGGCTGCAGTTCGACGCTTCTGATGCCAAACTGTATAAAAGTTTGCAGGATACCTCCGCTTCGCAATGGATGGCGCTTTGCCAAGGTATCGGATGGACAACTGTCGGCGCGATCGCCTTGTCTTGGTGTAAAGATGCCAGCGTTGAGTATGTTTGGGCGGCATGGAGGGAAACAAACAGCGTTTTCGTTCCCACGGTTGAACAAAGGCGACCTGCTTAGTTCCTAAATCCAAATGTTGGTCCACAAACCGATAGTCTTCAAATGATTACGAGTTTCGCGAACTGCCAAGGCACGGCGATTTGCATACTGATATCCGCTTTGAGGGGACCCCTCTTACTCGATATGGAAAATGAAGTTCTCAAGGATGCTCCAGCAAACATCGCCTCGTTCTTAAAGGCGGCATGTTTGGAGAGCCCAATGGCCACAGATCAGGAAAAACTGCTGCTGGGAGACTGGTCGGGAAGAGTTGCCGGCACGCCTTATGATATTTGGGAGAAATGATTATGCCTAAAGCAACACGCCTCGGCGATATCGGATCTGGCCATGATTGCCATTTTCCGCCTACGCCTTCTATTGCAGCATCGCCGGACGTCTATGTAGAAAGCAGTGCCGCCGTGCGTCAGGGCGATGGCTATGCGCCGCATGCTTGTCCAAGTTGTCCAGCCCCGTCTCATCCACGCAGTCTGTCGGCAGGATCTGGGACAGTGTTTACAATGGAAAACCCGCAAGCCGCGTTGGCGATCCAATTTCGTGCGGTGGCGATGTTTCTGTAGGGGCAGCAACAGTGAGTATCGGTGATTGAGCAAACCAATCACATTATGCGATGTATGAATTAGGTATTTGTTGCGGAATTGAGGTTCGTTGCTAATTCCACAAAACGGAAGTCAAATATGGGGCTTAAAAAAGATGGCCAAACTGACTTGTCGATATGAGCTTGGCGAACGTGCGATCAAAATCGTCTTTGGTGGACACTGATTTTGGTTCAAAAGTGATGCGCTTCGGCGAACGCTACTAATTCACTTGGTTCGCGTTCGGGTGTCAGTTGGGTGCAAAGGTGGCCGCGCTAGAATGATTAGGCGTGGTTCAGTCTAGGTAAGTATGCAAGCCGCAAGTCGTTCATAGTAATAGTTTTTTGGATTGGTTTGGACCGATTTGGCTAGTTTTAATAGATGCCTAGGAAAATTGAAAATCCTCGTGTCGGTGGTTCGATTCCGCCCCCGGGCACCATTTTTACGACGTAGTCTCAAATACTTGCGATTGCGGTGCCGCGTGTGTCCCGTAGGGCGCTCCGGGTTCAGGTGTCGTATGGGGGTTAGGGCCTAGGGTCAGTAAAACACATATGGGGTATTGTGTAAGCGAGACATCGTTTTTGAACTCGCCCTTACTGCCCACAGGTGGTTGACGCCTTCGCGCTTGGGGTGTGCCCCCCTCAGCGTATCGGTGTCGTGGGGCAGGGGGAATAATGACTTGAGCTGGGCGTTCAAATTTGGGGTGCGGCATCAAAGGAAATTCCGAGGCTTCCTATCCGTCCTAAACCTGCTGAATTTCGGCCCCTTCACACAAGAACACCGCTATCGTTTGATCTTCGCCAAATTGCGCTTTTTTGGGGACTACCGAACTTATGTTTGGTCGTGATCCTGAAGATTGGATACGAAACACTTGTCGATTTCCGCATTCACAGCTTCCAATGAGGCCATGAGATGAACGGGCCGTCTGCACGAGCCAAGTGGCCGCAAACTCTCCTGTAGCCTCGGTATGCACCTGATTTGTCTTGAGGTTTTTGCCAACGAGCAAGCTGAAACCACGCGCCGCACGACACCATAATTGTTAAGTGAAGCGGCTTTCTGGGCGGTCGTTTTGTCCACCGTATCGAAACAAAGATCAAAAACAATCGGCCGCATCTCATTGGGCAACTTATGGCCACAGCAGACATTCCCATTGGCTAAGGCCACCGTCACACTTGACTCGGAAAGGAGACCATTTCCCATAGCATCTATGGCTCGGTAATTGGGAAATGGGCCAATTGGTCAACGAGAAGCGTAACCGCCGCCTGATGCGGTTGATGGGCCTGATGCCGATTTATCAAGAGCCTAACACCAGCAAGGCAGCGAAGGGCCATAAGATTTATCCCTATCGGCTGCGAGGTTTGCGGGTGGATCGGCCCAATCAGGTTTGGTGCGCCGACGTCACCTATCTACCGATGCGGCGCGGCTTCCTGTATCTGGTTGCCATCATGGACTGGCACACGCGCAAGGTGCTGGCGTGGCGTATCTCGAACACGCTGGACGCCGCGTTTTGCGTTGATGCCTTGAATGAGGCCATCCACAAGTTTGGCCCACCAGAGATTATGAACACCGACCAGGGCAGCCAGTTCACGTCGTTTGTCTGGACCGACCGACTGCGTCGATCCATTGTGCGTATCTCGATGGATGCCAAGGGCCGGTTCCTCGACAATATCTTTGTCGAGCGGCTGTGGCGGTCACTAAAGTATGAATGCGTCTACCTGCACGCATGGGAAACCGGATCAGAGGCAAAGGCAGGCGTCAGGAAGTGGATCGAGTCCTACAACCACAAGCGCTCGAATGGCGGTTTTCAATTGACGACGCCGCGAAAGTACTCGGTAGATGCTGGATCAATTCTTCTGAACGCGGAACAGACAATTTCTTTGACTGTCGGAAGTGCACGGCTAACACTGCGCTCTGACGGGTCGGCTTCACTCGTGACGGATGAACTGCGCATGATGTCCCGTGGGGATACCCAATTTGAGTCTGGCGGGAATATGAACCTGACCGCCGGCGGAAACGTCACGGTCAGAGGCTCCAAGATTGAACTGAACTAATGTCCAAAAGAACCGAACCAAAAGAATGTAAAAACTGCGGACAAGCGACTTTGCCGCCGATTGCTTTTTTCGATGAAACGCCGCGTCGAAAATGGCCAAAGGAATTTGTGTGCGGAAATTGCGGGACAGCCCATGAGTTGCGCAAGTGGCACTTGGCCTTTCAGCAAACGGACAGGTCGTTTTGGGATGCATACGTTAGTCCTAATATGGCGGCTGTAGTTCTTTCACTTGGTTTGGGTTTGATTTTTCTGTACATCTATTACCTCTTTGAAAAAGCGTTTACGCGATTGACCAACAAACTTTTCGACACATCCATTTACAAAAAACTGTAGGAATTTCTCCAATTGAATGACGGATAAATCGCCGAGGATGGCACCTATCAAACCGGGAAGCCCGGACTTTTCGGCTCACCCGTCTTGGCGCGCGAGACCGACAAGGACTTCGCCGAAGTTATTTCAGGCTCGAGCGAAGCCCTTTTCATGTACGGGAAGACACATTCCGAGGTGTTCTCAGATTTCCTCGCACAACTTACGACGCCGGAAGCCCTCGCTCAATTTGGCAAGGGCTTCATTTCCTATCCGGATGATATGCGCTGGGCACTCTACGGCGCCGCATCTTGGGCAAACCTCCTTGGACCTGTCGCAAAAGCAAAAAGCCACGCCACAATAGCCGCTGTGAAAGAGGCAATTTTTTTGCAGAATCCCCTGGAGGCACACCATCTCGGCTAACACGAGCTGCGATACTTTTTGGCGTCTACTTGAATTACGCAGTGACCCGTAACATTCCGGGGTTTGCCGGTAGGTTAGCTGGGGGAATTGTCACCAAGACGATCATGCAAGTTGGCCTGAATCGTGTGGGTCTCGGCGTCCTTTTCCCTGACAATTGGGCACCAAAGGGGACCCCCTTTTTCCTCAAACCCATGTTCCTCTTGGTGTCCTATGGCTCAATCGTCCGGCTCGCGGAAAAGCACTTTGACGTATTCGGCGATCTCGCAAAAATGAGTTTGGTGGATATCCTAGTCTCTGCGACCACGGGGCAGGATGAACCCAATCAAGGTATTGGATTCACGCGCCAAGCGGGCGGAAGACGGCTCGCAGGACAAGGACCGCTGTTGGAAGAAATGCAGCGGCGAACCGGAAATCGAATGACATCTGCAAGAGCAGGCATTATTGGCGCTGTCATTGTCGTAGGAGGCACTCTAGCTTACCATAATGCCCTTGAGCAGCAGGAGCAGATACGGGAGATTATCTTGCACAGGTACCAAGAAGGGCAAGTAACAGATGAGCAATATCGGGACGTTTTTGGCGAACGTTCAAACCCCGATTACCTCAAGAAGTATTGGAGCCTCTTAGGATGAGGAAAAAAGGAATTTCCAAATCTAGCTTTGTCCTACTTGCCTCAGCCTTGGGAGGTCTTGGCTTTTTGTTGGCAAGCCTGTTGTTTGGGCATTTTTCTATCCTGCATTGGTTGAGCCTTCCTTTGATTATGGTCTCCGTGCCATGGTTTCTGCGGCAGTTCTTTATTGTCTTCGAATAGCCCTTCAGTCTTTGAGGTGGCGTAGATCAAGTGTCGAATGTGTTAGAAGGTCGCGGCCAAGTGAACCCGCGGATTTGCATGGAAGTAATCGTCGAATTTCTCGACGGCGATCCCGACAAACCGATCGTCAGTGGCTGCATTGACAACCGTCACAACAAAGTATCCGACAACCTGCCGGAGTACAAAACGCGTTCGACTTACAAAACGGGCATGCACGAGGGCAACGGCTTTAACGAGCTGCGTTTTGTGGGCAAAAACGGCAATATATCCGTCGTTCACTTGGGTAAATCCTCACAGATTTTTTAAATAAATATATGTGTCGAAAGTTAGATCAGCCGTCATTTTGATGATATGTGCAATCATGTGCAACAGAAAGGCAATTGTCAGGCCGAGACCAAGCGTTAGAGAGACTGCCCCCAGGTTAGGATCAACGTCGTCCTTCAAAAATCACTCCCAAGCTGATGAATCATAAGAGGTCAATGACGGGCCATATGCTAAGTTCCGCAATTTATGCACTCGATTTCCCTTGGCCATTTTCGATCCGGCGTTTCATCAAAATAGGAAATCGGCGGTAAAGTCGGTTGCCCGCAGTTCCGATATTATTTTGAGCCGTTCTGCGTTTTGTCTTGGTGCTGGTGATTGGGCAAAGGGGGGCGTAGGGTTGCGCCGATGCTGTCTGGGTGAACAAAGGATTGTCGCAGTGAGACCAGAAAAGACCGCGCAAGAGATGACGTTGAAAGCTCTCGGTTGGAAGCCGTTTTTTGCGCAGCAAGTCGATCATGATGTGCTGTCCATGACGCCACCTGTGCGCGTGACGGAGGTTCATAAGAACGGGCTTCGCGTTCTTGGCGAAGGGGTGGAGATGCTGATCCCGCCCGGGCCAAATGCAACGGTGGGCGACTGGCTGTTGCTGGATCAAGAACACCCTCCATCGAGCCGTGTTCTGGAGCGCACAAGTCTGTTTGAGCGGCGCGCGCCGGGCAAAGAGCTGCGCCGACAGATGATCGCGGCCAATGTGGACACAGTTTTTATCGTCACCTCCTGCAATCAGGATTTTAACGTGGCACGGCTAGAACGGTTTGTCGCCTTGGCGTTTGAAGCAGAGGTGACGCCCGTGATCTTGCTCACCAAGGTGGATCTTTGCGCGGAGGCGGACAGCTATTTTGACGCGGCGCGGGACATTTCAAATCGGGTGAGTGTTGAGCTTGTGAACGCGCTGAGCGACGCGGCGCAAAAGGTGCTCGCGCCGTGGTGTGCGCCGGGGCAGACTGTTGCGTTTTTGGGCTCCTCGGGGGTTGGCAAATCGACCTTGGTGAACGCGATATTCGCGCAGGAAATGGCAGCCACTGCGGCTGTGCGCCTTGATGATGATCGCGGGCGCCACACGACTACAAGTCGCCAACTCCATTTCACGCCAAACGGGTGTGCTGTGCTGGATACGCCAGGGATGCGGGAGTTGCAGTTGACCGACGTGGGGGCGGGAATTGCCGATGTATTTGAAGACCTTACCGAGCTTAGCCATCAGTGCAAATTTCGCGATTGCAAGCACGAAACAGAGCCGGGTTGCGCGGTGCGTGCGGCGATCAAAGCGGGGGATGTGGACGCCGATCGCGCGGCGCGGTGGTCGAAACTCGCGGAGGAAGACCGCTTCAACTCAGAGTCACTTCTGGAGCGCAAAGCCGGCAATAAGGCGCTGAGCAAATTGATCCGTAACAGCCAAAAATCTCGCGGGAATTAGCAGTCGATTTCGAGCAAGCTTCGCGCCGGGCGCGGGATGCCGGGGCAGGTTTAGGGAAGGGTTTTGGCCACCGGGTAGGCTGCGCGAAACCGCTCATAAGCCGCGTCAAACGCCTCTCGCTGCGCCGCATCGGGCAGGATGATCTCGCGCGCCTTGGGGCGGCGCAAAACCTCAGTGATTGGGGCTTCGGTGGCGGCAATCATGCCAAGACGCGCAGCGCCAAGAGCCGCGCCAAATTCGCGCCCTTCAGGCAGGGCGAGGGGCATATTGAGCGTGGTCGCAAGCGTCTTGAGCCAATACTGCGACGCGCTGCCACCCCCAATCGCAAAGAGTTCGCGGACGTGCCCCCCTGTCTCGCGCATCGCCTCATGCGCATCCCGCAGACCAAAACACACGCCTTCAAGCACGGCGCGGGTCATGTCCTTGCGGGTTGTGGCCGTGCTGATCCCATGGAAACTGCCCCGAATATCGGCGTCATTATGCGGTGTGCGTTCGCCGGAGAGATAGGGCAAGAACATCAGGCGATCCGGTGCCTTCAGGGTGTCGCCAAGCTCATCGGTTAGCGCTTTGGGCGAAGCCCCTGTGAGGGTCGAAAGCCAAGTCAGACTATCGGCGGCGGACAGCATGACACCCATCTGATACCAACGATCAGGCAGGGCGTGACAGAAGGTATGGAGTGCAGTGGCAGGGGCCGGGTGATAGGCGTTTCGCGCCATCAAGAGCACGCCCGATGTGCCCAGAGACACAAAGCCCTGACCCTGCTCAACAACCCCAAGGCCACATGCGGCGGCGGCATTATCGCCTGCGCCACCCGCGATCACGGGCGCCTTGTGAAGGCCCCAGGTCTGCGCGAGGCTCTGGCGCATTTGCGCAGCCGCCTCGCATCCCTCCACAAGCCGGGGCATTTGATAGGCGCGCATATTGCTGGCGCTCAAGAGCGGCTCGGACCAAGCGCGCGCGCCTGTGTCAAACCATGCGGTGCCAGCGCTGTCGGACATATCAGCGACATGTTCGCCGGTGAGGTAAAGTGTGAGATAGGCGGCTGGCAAGAGCACTTTGGCAAGGCTGTCAAACACCGCGGGTTCATGGGTGCGCACCCAGTCCAGCTTAGGGGCGGTGAAGCCGGGAAAAACGATGTTGCCACTGAGCGCGCGAAAGGCTGGATCAGCGTCGAGCTTCGCGGCCTCAACATGGCTGCGCGAGTCGTTCCACAGGATGCAAGGGCGCAGCACATCGTCGTTTTTGTCAAGTAAAACAGCGCCGTGCATGTGACCAGCGGCACCAATCCCTTCAAGGTCAGCAAACTCAGGGTGCGCGCTGCGCAAACTGGCGACACCGCTTTCTAGAGCATTGATCCAAGTTTGTGGGTCTTGTTCGGACCAGCCAAAATGAGGGTGCTGCGTGTCATAGCTGCGTTCAACCGCGCCAATGGGCGCGCCGGTTGGGTCCACCAAAAGCAGACGTAAACCGGAGGTGCCGATGTCGATGCCTAGGAAACTCACGCGTTCAAATAGTCCGAAATTGCGGTTTCTAGCCCTTGGTCGTTGAGCCGTGTGAGCCAGTGCGCAAAGGCGCTTGCAAAGGTCGGGTTTTCACCGAGATCGCCGTAGAATTGCGTCATGGCGAGCCAAGCGGCGGGATCGGTTTTTGCGGCTTTCGCGGCCTCGTGCAGCACGTCCCATTGCGGATCGTTTGCACCGATGTCACTGCCGTCTTCGCGCTGGCCCTGACAATAACGCGCCCAAGCGGCTGATACGAGCGCAAGACCGGAAATCGGGGTGCCTGCGGCAAGTCCATCACGAATGGAGGGGATGATAAAGCCGGGTTGACGCGATGAGCCGTCAAAGGCAACGCGCCGGGTGGTGTCCGCGATTTCGGGGTTGGAAAACCGGCTGTCGATCAACTCCAGATAGCTGAGCGCGTCAAAGCCGGGCACCGGGGCCACATGCGGAGCGACCTCCTCCGTAATCACCTTGCGAAACAGCGCGCGGATGGAGTCATGCGCCATGGTCTCAGCAATGGTGCCCAAAGCGAGGATTTCGCCGGGGTAGGCGATGACCTGATGCCCGCCGTTCAGAATACGAATTTTCATCGTTTCAAAGTCGTGCACCTTGTCGGTGAAGGTCGCGCCGACCTTGTCCCAATCGGGACGACCTGCGCAAAAATCATCCTCAATCACCCATTGGCGGAAATTCTCGTGGGTCACAGGGGCGGCAT
Source organism: Maritimibacter sp. (assembly GCA_050633625.1). Lineage (GTDB taxonomy): Bacteria > Pseudomonadota > Alphaproteobacteria > Rhodobacterales > Rhodobacteraceae > JBOEGW01. The sequence continues at coordinate 27,204 of JBOEGW010000006.1, forward strand.
CCGTGAGGCCAAATTCCTGCGCCAGTGCAATTTCTTTGGGGCCAGTTGCGGGAACGATGCAATCGACCATGGAATTCGGGAAACTGCTGTTGTGAGCGATCCAATCCGCAAGCGCCGGATCCGACAGGTTGGCCAGTGCAATCATGGTTTGGCGCAGCACCGCGCCATTGCCTTGCAGGTTGTCACAACTCTGGCAGGTGAAGGCGGTATGCCCCGCTTCACGGCGCAGTTTCAGCGCTTGGATCATGGCGCCAAATGCGGTGCGCGGGCGATCCGGGTGCGCCGCGTCATGCACAATATCAGGGTGATGCGCATCAAACCCACCTGTGACAGGATCAACGAAATATCCGCCTTCCGTCACCGTGAGCGCAACAATGCGAATGGCCGGATCAGCCATTTGCGCGATCAATGCGGCGTTACCTTCTTCGACGGGCACAAAGTCAATCATCGCGCCGCAGACCTCGGCGGATTTGCCGGAAGGATCAAGCTCGATCAGCGTTGTCAGACCGTCTTGTGCCAGAAGTTTTTCGCGCATTTGGGCATCATTTGCCCGCACGCCCGCGCCAATGATCGCCCAATCCTGCGCAAGTCCTGCGTCCATCAATCTGTGCAAATACCACGCCTGATGCGCGCGGTGGAAATTGCCCAAACCAATATGAACGATGCCTGGTTTCAGCGCGCTGCGGTCATAAGACGGGACACGTACTGAAGCGGGGAGGCGCCCAAGGGTTTCGTTCGAAAGGGGGATCAACTCATCCATTGGCCGCCATCCACGTTATAGGTTTGTGCCACGATGTATTCCGCGTCATCACTGGCTAAAAAGACGGCCATTCCGGTGAGGTCTTGCGCGGTTCCCATCCGGCCAAAGGGCACAGCGTCGCCCACTTCGCGCTTCTTTTGCCCGGGCGCTTTGCCCTCATATTTGGCAAAAAACGCATCCACCCCGTCCCAATGTTCCCCGTCCACCACGCCGGGGGCGATGGCGTTGACATTGATGCCATGCGCAATGAGGTTCAGCCCGGCGGATTGGGTCAGGGAAATGATAGCGGCTTTGGTCGCGCAATAAACGCCAACCAGCGCTTCGCCGCGCCGACCAGCTTGGCTGGCCATATTGATGATTTTGCCGCCACCGCCGCGCTCAACCATATGTTGCGCCACCGCTTGCAGCGTGAACAGCGTGCCCGACACATTGATCGCAAAAGCGCGGTCAAAATCTGCGCGCTCAATCTCGACAATGGGCGCTGCTGTAAAAATGGCGGCGTTGTTGATCAGAATGTCGATCTGGCCAAAGGCGGCGATGGTTTGGGCCACGCCTGCGTCGATCGAGGTTTGTGAGGTAACGTCGAAGGGCACAGCTATGGCAGCTTCTCCGATTTCGGCCGCTGTCTGGGTCGCGCGGGCGATGTCGATATCCGCAATGGCGACCCGCGCGCCCTCCTGCACATAGGCCTCGGCAAAGGCGCGGCCAATGCCACGCGCGGCCCCTGTGATCAGTGCGGTTTTTCCGAGCAGCCGGGTCATGCGATGCGCAGGCCTTTGTCGTCAAACCGGTGGATCGTGTCTTGGCGCGGCGTGAGGTGGATTGTGTCGCCGTGAGTGAAGCTCACTTCGCCGGGTGCGCGCACTGTGATGGTCTCTGCGAGGCCGGTGTCATGGACGTGGAAGAAGGTGTCGGAGCCAAGATGCTCGGCCACACCAACACGCCCTTGCCAAACGCCATCAGCCTCAGCGACGTCAATGTGCTCTGGGCGAATTCCGATTGTGGTGGCGTTGTATTTCGCGGCCTCCGCGCCGTCGATCAGGTTCATTTTGGGTGAGCCGATGAAACCGGCGACGAAGGTGTTGCGCGGGGCATGGTACAGCTCAAGCGGTGAGCCGACTTGCTCAATGTGACCGGCGCGCAGAACCACAATCTTATCCGCCATGGTCATGGCTTCAACTTGGTCGTGCGTCACGTAAACCATTGTTGTTGCGAGACGTTTGTGAAGTTCGCTGATTTCCAGCCGCATCCCAACGCGCAGCGCGGCATCAAGGTTTGAAAGCGGTTCATCAAACAAAAAGGCAGATGGCTCACGCACAATCGCACGCCCAATGGCCACCCGTTGACGTTGCCCGCCTGAAAGTTGGCCGGGGCGGCGATCCAGATAGTCGGTGAGGTTGAGCGCGGTTGCGGCTTGCTCAATCCGGCGGTTTTGTTCGGCTTGATCAAGCCCCGCCATGCGCATCGGGAAGGCGATATTTTTGCGGACGCTCATATGCGGATAAAGCGCATAGGATTGAAACACCATCGCCAGCCCGCGTTTGGCAGGGGCAACATTTGTCGCATCCTCACCGTCGATTTTGAGCGTGCCGGAGGTCACATCCTCAAGCCCGGCAATCAGGCGCAACAATGTCGATTTCCCGCAGCCGGAAGGGCCAACAAACACAGTGAATTCGCCGTCCCCAATCGTCAGGTCCAGCGGTGGAATGACCTCCACATCACCGAATTTTTTCGTCACTTTTTCGAGCGTGATCTGTCCCATTGTCGTGTTCCTTATTTAACCGCGCCGAAGGTGAGGCCGCGCACGAGTTGTTTCTGGCTGAACCATCCAAGGATCAGGATCGGTGCGATTGCCATTGTCGAGGCCGCGGAAAGCTTGGCGTAAAATAGGCCTTCGGGGCTTGAGTAGCTGGCGATAAACGCGGTGAGCGGGGCCGCTTTGGCGGCAGTGAGGTTGAGCGTCCAGAAGGCTTCGTTCCAGGCGAGAATGAAGTTGAGGAGCAGGGTTGAGGCGATGCCCGGAATGGCCATGGGCGTGAGCACATAGAGGATTTCGGAGCGCAATGTGGCCCCATCCATCCGCGCCGCTTCAAGAATTTCGCCGGGGATTTCGCGAAAATATGTATAGAGCATCCAGACGATGATCGGCAGGTTGATGAGCATCAAGACCACGGTCAACCCAACCCGGCTGTCGAGAATGCCGAGTTTGATGAACAGCAGGTAGATAGGGTACAAAACGCCCACCGCTGGCAACATTTTCGTCGAGAGCATCCAAAGCAAGATGTCTTTGGTGCGCTTGGAGGGGACGAAGGCCATCGACCATGCCGCAGGCACCGCAATGATGATGCCAAGGATTGTGGACCCACCGGCGATGAAGATCGAGTTGATCAAGAAGCGCGCGTAGTTTGAACGCTCCAGAACTGTCGTGTAGTTTTCCAATGTCCAATCGAAAAACAAGAACAGCGGCGGGTCATTGATGGCCTGCGCCTCGGTTTTGAAACTCGTGAGGATCGTCCAAAGGATTGGAAAAAAGATCAGGAGACCGATGAGCCATGCGAAGGCCGTGTTGAATGCCTTGCGGCGTTGAGTGACTGAACGTGCCATGTGCCGACCTCCCTTTAGTTGTCTAGGTTCTTGCCAACGATGCGCATCAGGAAGATGGCAACGATGTTTGCAAGGATGATGGCATAAACGCCGCCTGCAGAACCAAGACCTACGTTTTGGCTTTCCAACACGCGTTGGAAGATCAGGTAGGACAGGGTGCGGGTGCCAAAGGCGCCGCCGGTTGTCACGAAAATCTCAGCGAAGATCGCCAGCAAGAAGATCGTTTGGATCAAGACGACGATTGTGATCGCGCGCGACAAGTGGGGCAGGGCGATGAAGAAGAACCGTTTGATCGGCGGCGCACCGTCGATTTCGGCCGCTTCCAGTTGCTCGCGGTCAAGCGACTGAAAGGCTGTGAGCAAGATCAAGGTCGCAAAGGGCAACCACTGCCAAGACACGATCAAGATGAGTGAGGGGATTGAGGCGTCCGAAAGCCAGGCCACGGGTTCGGCCCCAAAGAGCCGCCACAGATGGGCAAACAACCCGTTTGTGGGGTCCATGAAGATGTTTTTCCAGACCAGCGCCGAAACGGTAGGCATCACAAAGAAAGGCGCGATCACCAGAATACGCACGACCCCTTGGCCCCACATCGGTTGATCCAGCAGCATCGCCAGCAAAACGCCAAGGACGATTGTGATCACCAGCACGCCAACCAGAAGGATCAAGGTGGTGCTGACGGCGGGCCAAAACGAGCTGGAGGTGACAAAACGAACGTAGTTGTCAAAGCCGGTCCAGCCAAGATCGCCACCGCGCAGGGGCAGGTATTTTCGAAACGAAAACCATAAGGTCATCAAGAGGGGGACCAGCATCCAGCCCAGAAGCAAAACCACGGCGGGGGCCATCATCAAGCGGGCGGCGGAACGTGAAGCTTTGGTAGCCATTTGGGTCATCTCCTCCGTTGACGGGCTTTGCCCATCTCAGACGACGTTAAGGTGAAATTGGGGAAAGTGGTCAGAGGGCGGGCGCGCCGCCCTCTGACGGAAGGGTGGATTAGTATCCAGCAGCTTCCATAGCTTCTGTGGTGATGGCTTGAGCTTTCTCAAGCGCCTCTTCCACTGTTTGTTGGCCCGCGTAAGCCGCCGAGAACTCTTGGCTGACTTCTGTTGCAATGCCTGCAAACTCAGGGATCGCTGCGAATTGCACACCAACGTAAGGCACCGGATCAACCGTTGGGTTGTTCGGATCAGCCGACAGGATCGAGTCCAGTGTCATTTGAGCGAAAGGAACCTTCTGGTATTCTGGGTTCTCATAGAGAGATGTGCGTGCGCCCGGAGGGACGTTTGCCCAGCCTTCGTTTTCAGCAACCAGTTCGATGTAACCTGTGGAGGTTGCCCATTCGATGAACTGCTTGGCTTCGGCTTCTTGCTGTGTGCCAGCCGGAACTGCGAGCGCCCAAGCCCAGAGCCAGTTGGCGTTTTTGCCAAGGCCTGTGTTCGGTGCCAGTGCGAAACCAACCGAGTCAGCGACAGTCGAATCCGCGCCTGTCACAAAGGAAGCCGCCACGGTGGCGTCGATCCACATGCCGCATTTGCCTTGTTGGAACAGGGACAGGTTTTCGTTGAAGCCGTTGGTGGCGTAGCCGGCTGGGCCGGAGGCGTCCATCATGTTTTTGAACGCATTGACGGTGTTGGCCCAAGCTTCTGTGTCGAACTGAGCGTTCCACTCTTCGTCAAACCAGCGCGCGCCAAACGAGTTGGACATTGCTGTGATGAAGGCACCGCCTTCGCCCCAACCGGCTTTGCCGCGCAGGCAGATGCCGTTGATGTCAGCGTCGCGGTCGGTCATGGCCGCAGCAGCTTCAGCGATGAAGTCCCAAGTTGGGGACGTTGGCATTTCAAGGCCAGCTTTTTCCATCAGGTCTGTGCGGTACATGATCATCGAGCTTTCGCCGTAGAACGGTGCCGCGTAGAGCGTGCCGTCGTGGCTCAAGCCGCCTGCCATGGCTGGCAGAATGTCGGCGGCGTTATACTCTTCGGACAGGTCGTCAAGAGCAACGAGCCAGCCATTTGCGCCCCAGATCGGGGTTTCGTACATGCCGATAGTCATGATGTCGAACTGACCACCCTTGGTGGTGATGTCAGTTGTAACACGTTGACGAAGAACGTTTTCTTCAAGTGTGACCCACTCTACGTTGATGCCTGTCTCTTCGGTGAACTTGTCAGTATAGCCCTGCATACGGATCATGTCGCCGTTGTTGACGGTCGCGATTGTGAGTGTGGTGTCGGCCAGAGCGGTGGTCGCTGTCAGAAGTGCAGCAACGCTCGCCATGGCGAGTGGCGTTTTCGTAATCATCGTGATTCCTCCCTAAAGTGCATCATGGATGCTGAGGATCAGACTAGGGAGAATCACAACGCGCAGTCAATTAAAAATTTACGCGCGTTAACTTTTTGCCCCTCAAGCAGAGGCGCGCATCACGAGTTTCCCTTCAAAAAGAACCTCTTGGCGGGGAAGGGATGTCCTGTCTTCACCGATCACTTTGAGCAAGGTTTCAAGGCCGCACTCGGAAATTTTCTCGTAATCTTGCGAAACCGTGGTCAAAGACGGGCAGGTAAAACGACTCACAGGGTGGTTGTCATGGCCTGCGACTCGCAGGTCGCATCCCGGTTTGTGCCCAACCTGAACGCCCTGTTCATAGCACGCCGCCAAAAATCCAATCGCCAGCCTGTCGTTCGAGCACAAAACCGTCTTGGTTGGCAGCCCACCCTTTTTGCCGATCAAGTCTAGCCCGCCTTTATAGCCGATTTCCTCAAACCCCCAGCCGGTGCCCTCCACGCGGATCACATGAGGCTCAAATCCCATTCTTGTCATCGTGTCGATATAGGCGTTGCGCCGTTTGTTGGCGTTAGGGTTGACCGGGTCCATTTCAAAGAAGGTGGGCGGCTCGCCCGTGCGGCACAAATAGTCAACGCTCATCGAGACAAACTGAAAATTGTCTGATCCTACAAAGGCTTCACCGACTCCTTCGATGTTACTGTCAAACAGGACAGTCGGCACATCTTGGCAGAACTTTTCGATGCTTTGGCGGTTGGAGGCCCGCCCAAGTGGCGCCATCAACACCCCGGCGGGACGGATGGAGCGTAGGGTGTCGAGGATCCCCATTTCATGTTCAACGCTGCCGTGCGAGCTGAACGTCGTGGGGGAAAACCCGTTTGCAATGCAGGCCTGTTCAATGGTGCGCACGATCTCCGCAAAAAACGGATCGGCCACAAAGGGCACCACGATCCCGATGTTTTTGGTGAGGCGACGGTTCTGGTTTACCGCGTAAACATTTGGCCTGTAGTCGTATTTTTCGAGCGCTTCCTCGATGCGGTTTCGGGTCGATTTCCGCACGCTTTTCGGGTCGTTGAAATACTTTGAGACGGTCGGTCGCGACACACCGCTTTGCGCCGCAAACTCCTCCATGTTCTTTATTTTTCGCTTGCTCATAAAGCCGCCGCCTCCCGTCATCCGCGTGAAATTCCCAAGAGTGCCCCAAAATTATCGCGCGCAAAATTCCCGCTTTACGTTAAAGACCAGCCTAGAGAGTGCGTCAAGGTTTGGATCGGGAAATTTGCCATGCCTCTGTGGCCCTTTTGACAATTGGACAGTAGATATGGCGCAGTCCCCTTTGCCAACTTTGGAGCCTTTATGGACCTCTTTGTCAGCTTTCCCGCGCCCAAACTCACCTCTCGAATGTTGTGGGAGGCGCTGGTGGATATTGGCGAGATGCGACCCTTAGGACAGGGGCCGCTTGGCGAGCGCCGTATCATACCGATCCTTGGCGGTGAGTTTCGGGGCGGCGCGGGCATGGAGGGGTTTCACGGCAAAATCCTGCCCGGTGGTGCGGATCGTCAATTGATCCGCGTGGATGGGGGCAAAGAGCTGGACGCGCTGTACGAAATGGAGGTCGTGGACGGCACTGTTTTGACGATCCACAACAAGGTGATCATTGATGAGAGCGGTGAGGGCGCGCGCTATGCGCTCTCGCATATCCAGGTGACTGCGCCGCAAGGGCCGTGGTCCTGGCTGAACCGGCGGATCATTCTTGGCAGTTTGCAGCCCGCCATGCCAGCGCGCAACTCTGTGATCATTCGCGGCTATGAGGCCAGTGTGTCCGCCTAAAACCGCTCGCCCAGAACCCGGTAACACCAAAAGGCCTCTTCGGTCTCAATGCGCCGGTTGAGATCGGCTGGAGAAAACCCGCTCGCTTTGCGCACCATGCGTCCCATATGGGACTGATCGCTAAACCCCGCGTCATGGGCAAGCGCGGCGAGAGGGGTGTCTTGGTTTTGCTGGCGGAGGGCGCCAAGCTCCTCAAAGCTCGCGTAAAACGACAATGATCGGCGCGTTTGCCCGCTCCAGCGTTTCACCCGCCGCTCCAACGCGCGGATCGATCGTCCGCCCTGCGCCATTGCAGCACGTCCCATCAAGGCGCGCGACCAGTCCGAGAGCCGCGCAGTTTTGAACCCGGCCACGCTGCTTCCGCCGCTGCGCGCACTTTGCCAAATCGGGTCAAATTTTTCGCAAAACCTTTGCCAGCCCTGCGCCGCGCTGCCCGTCTCAAATTCCGCAAATGCGTGTTTGACGGTCGTCAAAATATCTGGGTTGTTTCGGTCTATGAGCGCCCAGGCATCCGGGAAAACCCCCACCGAAATCGCGTAGATCTCGCCGGCCCCCCATGAGGTTTGTGGCGTGTTCAGCGCGGGCAGGACCGTGAGTTTGGCAAGGGGGGCGCTTTTGCGCAGCTTGTCAAAATCATGTTCGTTTTCAACCATATGAAGCGTTCCCTCACTGACATAGTTGAGCGAAACTAGTGGCGAAGCAGGAAAGTGATTGAGGCGTTCGTGATCCAGCAACTCCACGCCACGGGTGTCGCGCAGGACCGCACCAAAGACACAGGCCGCGAGCGATGGCGGGGGCAAAAGGAACTGAGCGAAACCGCGCATGATGATCTCCCGAACTGTCGCAATCATTCTAGCGTGGCCTGATGCAGAATGGCAAATCGAAGGGGCGTTCAACATGAGGAACTTCCTATGTCCAAGATCAAATTTTCAGGCCCGCTTTTGCCTCGGATCAGCAGCTTTTCCGCCCTTATGGGCATCGGGCTTGCAACCACATTGCGCCACAAGCGCGGGCAGAAAATGGCCCCGGATTGGGATGTGAATTTTGAGGTTGGTATTCGGTTTTGGCGGCGGCAATTCACCAAGGCGATGGCCATGGATATGGCGCGGGGCCGGGTGCTGTTTGACAGTGTGCAGACGGAAACAGACGAGGTTTATGAGGTCTCGGCCCAGCCCTGTGAGACCCCGAAAGGTGTGTGGTATCATCCGAAAACGCGCAGGAGCGGCGCGACTCTTCTCTATTTGCATGGTGGTGGGTATGCCTTTCGTGGCGCGATGAGTACGCGATTTGCGCAGATGCTCGCCCATCACATCGGCGCGCCCTTGTTTGCGCCTCACTATCGTCTGACGCCCGAACACTCGCATCCGGCGCAAGCTGAGGATGCGCTTGCGGCGTGGCGCTATGTGACGCGTGAGGTGGACCCGGCAAAGGTCGTTGTGATGGGGGATAGCGCGGGCGGGCATATGGCGCTGATGTTGTTGCAAAGCCTCAAAGCCGAGGGGCTTTCGCAGCCTGCGCTCTGCATTGGGATGTGCCCTTGGACCGATATTGGGGATCGCGGAGCGAGCATGACCGGCAATGATCCCACTGATATGGTGCAAGGATGGATGGCGCTTAAGTTTGGCGAATGGCTGGACCCGAATGGCACGTATGGGCGCGCCGCATTGTCACCAATTGAGCATGATTACCAAGACCTTGCGCCGATCTACTTGCAGGCAGGCGGGCGCGAGGTGTTGCGCGATATGATCCGAGATTTTGAACAGGTTCAGCGGGCAAAGGGGGCTGATGTGCGCTTGGAGGAATGGGCCGATATGCCCCATGACTTCCAGCTTTATGATGGTTTGAAACAGGCATCCTGCGAGGCATTGGCGCGGATCTGTGAAGAAATTGCGAAACGCGTTTAAGGGTCAAACTGCCATTGTCCCGCTCCCAAAAGGGGGGCGGCGCGCGGGCTTGCACTCGGGGCGTTTGACAGAGAAATCGGGGTGCGCAATCCTTTGATGCCCTCAGGCTCAATCACCATGTTGCGCGCCGCGATCTGCGGATCATCCAGCGCTTGGGCCACTGTATTGATGGGACCAGCCGGGATGTTTGCCGCCAAAAGGGCCGCCAAAAGCGCCTCTCTATCCCATGTCCGCGTTGCGGCCTCGATGGCACCGCAGATTTCGTCACGATGCTTAACCCGCCCCGCATTATCCGCAAATCGCGCCTCTTTTGCTTCGGTTTCTAGACCCAATACATCACATAACGCGTTGAACTGACGGTCGTTTCCGGTGGCGATAATGATATGCCCACCTTGGGTTTCAAAGGCTTGGTAGGGCACCAAATTGGGATGTGAATTGCCCATGCGCGTCGGTGTTACGCCGCCCAAAAGTTGGTTCATCGCTTGGTTCGCAAGCATCCCAACCCCGGTTTCCATGAGCGACACATCCACCTTTTGCCCAAGTCCCGTTGTGTGGCGTGCAGCCAGCGCCGCTTGAATGCCAATGACCCCGTGCAGGCCGGTGAAAACGTCAATCCAAGCCACGCCCACCTTTTGCGGCGGGCCGTCTGGCGCACCGGTAAGGTCCATGATTCCGCTCATGCCTTGAATCATGAAGTCATATCCCGGTTCGCGAGCGCGCGGCCCGTCAGGGCCAAAACCTGTGACAGAACAATATATTAATCCGGGGTTGTCGCGCGAAACGCTGGCGTAATCGAGACCATATTTCACAAGCCCCCCGACCTTGAAATTCTCAATCACAACATCCGCCTGCGCGATCAGAGCTTTCAGGCGCGTCAGGTCTTGCGGCACCGTGAAATCACAGGTGACAGAGGTTTTGCCACGGTTCGCGCTGTGAAAATACGCCGCCACAGTTTCAATCGTGCCATCGCCGCGCTCACGTTCAAGAAAGGGCGGACCCCAACGGCGGGTATCATCGCCCGCCGGGGCTTCGACCTTGATAACCTCTGCGCCAAGGTCTGCGAGCACTTGGCCAATCCAAGGTCCGGCCAAAATGCGCGCAAGTTCAACGACCTTCAGGCCCTTCAACGGTGCGTCCATCAAAAGAACGCTTGAAGCCCGGTTTGAGCGCGACCAAGGATGAGCGCGTGCACATCGTGGGTGCCTTCATAGGTGTTGACCGTCTCTAGGTTTTGCGCGTGGCGCATGACGTGATAGCCGGCTTGGATGCCATTGCCGCCGTGCATATCGCGGGCGATACGCGCAATATCCAGCGCTTTGCCGCAGTTGTTGCGCTTCATGATCGAAATCATTTCCGGGGCAAATTTCCCCTCGTCCATCAGCCGCCCAACCCGCAACGCACCTTGCAAACCAAGGGTGATTTCGGTCTGCATATCTGCGAGTTTTTTCTGATAAAGCTGCGTGGCGGCCAGCGGTTTGTCGAATTGTTTGCGGTTCATCCCGTAGTCATGCGCGCGCATCCAGCAATCCTCAGCCGCGCCCATCGCGCCCCAAGCGATGCCATATCGTGCGCGGTTCAAACAGCCAAACGGGCCAGACATGCCTTGGGTGTTTGGCAGCAACGCCTCCTCAGACACCTCTACGTTGTCCATCACGATTTCGCCGGTGATCGAGGCGCGCAAGCTGAGTTTGCCTTCGATTTTTGGCGCGCTCAGCCCCTTCATACCCTTTTCGAGCACAAAGCCACGCACCTTACCGCCATGCGCATCGGATTTCGCCCATACAACGAATACATCGGCAATGGGTGCGTTGGAGATCCACATTTTCGCCCCGTTCAACACGTAGCCGTCATCGGTTTTCGTGGCGCGGGTCTTCATGCCGCCGGGGTCTGATCCGGCTTCAGGTTCGGTCAGACCAAAGCAGCCGATCCAAGCGCCGGAGGCCAGTTTTGGCAGGTATTTCATCCGCTGTTCTTCGCTGCCGTAGGCTTGGATCGGGTGCATCACGAGCGAACTTTGCACAGACATCATGGAGCGATAGCCGCTGTCGATCCGCTCCACTTCGCGCGCGACCAGCCCATAGGACACATAAGACGCGCCCGATCCGCCGTATTGTTCAGGAACTGTGACTCCAAGCAGCCCGGAGCCGCCCATTTCGCGGAAAATATCCGGGTCGGTGTGCTCATTGAGGTAGGCATCTGTCACGCGGGGGGCCAACTTATCCGCCGCAAAGGCCGATGTGGCATCCTTGATCATCCGCTCGTCATCGCTCAGCTGATCGTTCAGCAAAAAGGGGTCCGCCCATTGAAACGCGCTGCTGCTGTCCTTGGTCATGTCTTTCTCCCTGACACAGTTTTGATGTGTTTAGCGTTTGAAAAACAGGGGATAAAGCGCTATTACGCCATGAGTTGATGCGTTTTATGCATGAGGTGTGCGATGCGACCCCGACGATTCCTCCCCTCTGTTTCGGCGTTGACCGCGCTGGAAGCCGTGCTCGCCACTGGCTCGGTGACGGCGGCTGCGCGCGAGTTGGACCTCACCCAGTCCAGCGTCAGCCGCCTCATCCAGAACATGGAAGCGCAGCTCGGGCGCCCGTTGTTTGTGCGACATCGCAAGAAGCTGGTGGCGACCCCTGCGGCGCTGGAATTTGGCGCGGATATGAGCCGCGCGCTTGATCTGATGCAGCGGGCGACGATGAAACTCGTGACAAATCCCGATGGTGGCGCGCTGAGCGTTGCGCTTTTGCCGACTTTTGGAACGCGGTGGTTGGGGCCGCGGCTCAAAGGGTTCTTAGACGCCAATCCGGGGATCAATATGAACCTCGCCACGCGGATTTCTCAGGTGTCTTTTGACGCGGAAGGCTTTGATGCAATGATCTATTTTGGTCAGGGGGATTTGCCGGGCGTGGCGCAGCTCAAACTGTTTGACGAGACCTATACGGCCTGTATTTCGCCCGCGCTTCTTGCCGAAAACCCGCCCCAAATACCCGCCGATCTTGCCGCTTTTGGGCTGTTGCAGCTTGAAACGCGTCCAAATGCGTGGCGGGATTGGTTTCGCGAACAGGGGGAAGATGCGCCGCGCGCCAGTGGCATGGTGTTTGATCAGTTTTCGATGATGATCCAGGCGGCGATTTCCGGGCTTGGGGTGGCCTTGTTGCCGAGCTATTTGGCGCAGGTGGAGGAGGAGGAGGCTCGTCTTATCCCTTTGTTTTCCAAGTCGGTTCAAGGGCGCGGGGCCTATTGGTTGGCCTGGCCGGAAAAGCGCGAAACCTATGCGCCTCTTGTCGCGTTTCGGGCATGGATCGCTGGGCAAACACTGGCCTCAGAAGCTTTGGCGCAGGGCCGCCTGCTGGCTCAGGGTGACATCACATGAGTTTCGAATTGAAGCCAAAATCGCCCCTGAAAATCCATGACGCTGTGTTGATTGGAGGCGGTCACGCGCATGCTTTGGTGTTGCGCGCGCTTGGGCGTTATCCGCTTGGGAATACCCGTCTGACCCTGATCAATCCCGGTCCCACCGCCCCCTATTCCGGTATGCTTCCGGGGCATATTGCAGGGCATTATCCGCGCGAAACACTCGATATTGACCTCGTCGACCTTGCGCGTTTTGCTCGCGCCGAACTGGTGTTTGGGGCGGCGGATGCGATTGATCTTGAGCGAAAGGTCATTTCGGTCAAAGGGCGTGAGATTGCCTATGATGTGGCGTCTATTGATGTTGGTATTCATGCGCAAATGCCTGAATTAGAAGGATTTTTGTCCCATGGAGTCGCTGTGAAGCCTCTGGACGGAATTTCTGAAAGCTGGCGTTTGTACCTTGAGGCGATCAAGGCAGGGAAAGCGCCTGAGCGCGTGGCGGTGATTGGTGGCGGGGTCGCAGGCGCGGAAATCGCCATGGCGATGGCGCATGCGATGAAATCCGCAGGGCGGCAAGGTGAGGTCACTGTGATTGATGCGGGGGCGGGGCTTTTGGGGCTGCGCCCGAAGGCGCGCAAGCGGATCTCGCGCGCCATGGGTGATTTGAATGTCACGTTGCGCGAACACAGTCCGGTGGCGCGCGTTGAGCAGGGGGCCGTTGTGCTCGCCAATGGGGCGCGTATTGCCGCTGGCTTCATTGTGGGCGCAGGCGGGGCACGGGCGTATGATTGGCTGGCGGCGAGTGATCTGCCGGTCAATGATGAGGGGTTTGTGTTCTGTGACCCAACCCTTCAAGTCACTGGTGTTGCGAGTCTTTTTGCGGTTGGGGATTGCGCGTATATGCCCCATGCCCCGCGCCCCAAAGCGGGGGTTTATGCAGTGCGCGCGGCGCCGATCTTGGCGCATAACCTGCGCGTGGCCGTTTCGGGGGAGGGCAAGATGGCGGCGTTTCACCCGCAGCGCGATGTTCTGAAGCTCATGTCTTTGGGCGGGAAATCCGCGCTGGCGCAAAAATGGGGGATCGTGCAATCCGGGGCGCTTTGGTGGCGATGGAAAGACCGGATCGACCGGCGATTCATGGCGCAATTTACCGATTACGATTAGCGCGACGCCTTATCGACCCTGCCCACCAAGGATCACCACGAGAGTGCGCCACAACAACCAGGTGTCCATTTTGAACCCCGCTTCTTGAATGTATTTCAGGTCCATCTGGGCTTTGGCGCGCGTGGCTTCGATGCCAACAGCGTAGCCCAATTCGACCTGCGCCAAACCAGAAAGTCCGGGGCGTACACGGTGCCGATCCCTGTATTCAGGAATGGCGCGCATATAGGTGCGCGCATGGCCGAAGAAATCGGGCCGCGGTCCGATCAGGCTCATCTCACCGCGCAAAATATTGATAATTTGAGGGATTTCATCAATTCGCGTACGCCGCAGGGCGTGCCCGATGCGCGGGATTCTGTCTGTTTCCAAGGGGGAGTCGGGGCCACGGGGGCGTTGGCCGGTGTTGCGCATCGTGCGAAATTTGAAGGCCGGAAAAGAACGGCAATCCCGGCCCATGCGCGGCTGTACAAAGAAAACGGGACCGGGATTTAAGAGCGGGTTCAAGAGCGCAAGGGCCAATGTAAACAGGGCGAGGACAGGCAAAAGGCCAACGGCCAGCGCGAGATCAATGCAGCGCTTGGTCATCCAAAAAGCCGCCGAAGCCGGAAGTGGCCCGGAGGGCGGCAGCGCGCGGCGGCGGGAATGAGACTTTGACCTTCGTGCCACGTGTGTGTCGTCCTTTGGTGCCCGTTTGGGCCGAGATGATCTTAGTGGGTTGCGCGGCGAAGGGCCAGCCTTTCGCGTTCGGGTGCGGCGGTGTTTTGGGCGGGAGCGGGCAAGCCAAGAATGCGAAAGGCGCGCGCCTCATTGGAAGCCAAAAGCGCTTTGGCGTTTGGCGAATGGGGGCGTTTGAGCATGGCGCGCAGCGTGGCACGACTCTCAGCAGCTTTCGCGTCATTTTCAACAAAAACAACCTGATCGGTGAGCCTGGCGACATCTTCAGTGACGGCGCTGCGCCGGGTGAGGATGGGCAGCCCATGCGCCGCCGCCTCCAACATGTTGAGGGGTAATGTATCGGAGACGGAAAACGAGGCGAAAATATCGGCGTCACTCATCGCCAGCATCACGCCGCCTTCATCGGTTGGCCCCAGAAAGACCACTTCAAAATGCGGGGCGATATGGGCCGAAATCTCCGCCACATAATCGGGGTCGCAATCGCCCACGAGGCGCAACTGGATGGAAAGGCTATTGTCGGTCAGCCCGGCCAAAAACGCCGCCAGCGGGGCGAGCTGTTTTTCGGGGAGGATGCGCCCCGCGTAGAGCACAACCACAGGGGTGCCCGGCGCATGCTTTGGGCGCGCGCGGCGTTTTGCGGGGGTGAAATTGAGGAAATTCGGGAAAATTTCCGGCTCAACCATGATGCCTTGGCTTTGGAAGAACTCTTTTTGATTGGTGGCGATGCTAAACACGCGCAGCCGTTGAGAGGCGGCGGCAAAGCGGCGCACAAGACGCGGCATCGACCAGAACCGCCACGCGGCATTAAAATGGCACACAAGGACGATATCGCGCCGTCCGGTCAGGCGGGCAATGAGGTCTGCGGCAAGAACATCGAGGATGTTTGCGGCGCTGACGATCACTGTGTCGGGCTTGCGAACCAGGACGAAGCACAGCGCGCGCAGGCTTGTGGCGATGAGCTTCAAGGCGTGTTTGATCCTGCCTTGATCGCCACGGTGGGAATGAAGCCTGAGCGGCGTGACCTGATGGCCCGTGCCTTCCAACAGCCCGCGCATGCGGCGATTGAAAACCTCGGTGCCGCCAATCATCGCGCTGCCGCCAATCAAGGCGATCTGCCGCTTTGACGCTTCAGGCGCAGTCATTTGGGCGATAGCCTTTTGAGGCGAATTGCGAGGGGCAAGATTGACAAAACTCTTTTCAGGCGCAGGTGCGGTTGCAAAAGGAGCCGCCATAGCCATTCCACGCCAAGACGGACCACCCAGTCAGGTGGGCGACGAGTGATGCCTGCAAAATAGTCGACAGCGCCCCCAACACCAATAAAAATTCCCGTGACCTCTGGATTGTCTCTGCGAAACGCCTCCAGTTTCGCTTCCTGCTTTGGGTAGCCATAGGCGAAAAACCCGGCGATTGGCTTGAGTGGCGCGGGGGTAATTGGTTCGGGTTCATCAAAGATCAGGACCGTTTGGTCTTGCGCGCCAAGGCCTGTCATGCGGGCTTTGGTTCTTTGCCGCGCTTCGTTTGACGCCCCACAAATCACGATGGCCCGGTCGCTCAAAAACTCAGGCGCACGCTCGACGATTTCGCGGCCCGTCAACCGCTCAAAGGGGGTGCCGTAGAGCCGCTCAAGGGTGCGTTCCAACAGGGCACTGTCCACCGACACCCGGTCGGAGGCCTGCAGGATTGACGGGTCTTGGACAAGGGCGTTGAGGATTTCGATATTGGCGGTCAAGACGCGAATAGAGGTGTTACTGTCTTGATAAAGCGACCAAAACTCTTCGGGGCCAATGTATTTGTCGCGAAAAATGCCAAGCAAAGCATAGAGATCATGCGCGCGACTTGGGTTGGACACGAGTAGCCTCTCCTGGTGAGCGCTTACTCATCAAAAAAGCGCGCGTTTTATATATCCAAAAGGGTACTGAACGGATGGCGTTAACTTGTCAAGTCAAGCGGCGGATTGTGGCGAAGGCCCGCTTGGTTAAACGAACTCCGCCTCATCCGCCGCTGCGGCGGCTTTGAGGTCCGTCAAAAACGCCGGATCGGCCGCGTGAACCCGATTCCATGTTGGAATGAAAGGGGTTTCATGCGGGTTGTCCAGAAACGCATTCCCGGCCCGAATGATGTTTTCTGCGAACAGCTCGATTGATTTTTCTTCACTGTGTCGATCAAACGCCAGCCCGTTCATTTTGGCGTCATCATAGTAGCCCTCCAAAAGGTCTAATGCGCTTCTGTAGTAGGTGGCTTTGAGCGTGCGAAACACATTGGGCGTGAAGACTGTCCCATCGGCGGCGAGTTTGCGAAACAAGGCTTTGCAAATGTCTGTCGACATGCGGCTGAGGCCGGTGCTTGCATCTTCGGGGGACAAGACTTGGTGCTTATGATCATAGGCGTCCGAAATTTCCACCTGACACACTGCCTTTGGGGCGAGGTTGCGCCAAGCCTCTGATAAGACACCAATTTCCAGCCCCCAATCGGAGGGAATACGCAAGTCCGGCAGGATGCCGGTGCGCATGGCGAATTCGCCCGACAAAGGGTAGCGGAAGGAGCGCAAATAATCGAGGTAGTCGCGGTCTCCGACGACCCGCTTGAGGGCGATCAAGAGCGGCGACACCAGCAAGCGCGTCACCCGGCCATTGAGTTTGCCTTCGCCAACGCGCGGGTAATAGCCCTTCGCCACCTGATAGGAAAACGCCGGATTGGCGACCGGATAGACGAGCCGTGCAAGCATTTCGTTGTTGTAGGTGAGGATGTCACAATCATGGATCGCCATCACCGCACTGTCTGCGCAGCCAATCAGATAGCCCATACAGGACCAGACGTTTTTACCTTTGCCCGGCTCGGATGGCGCAAGCCCCATGCGCTCAAGCCGTTCCCCCAACTCGATCATCCGGGGGCTGTCGTTCCAGATGACGATATGTTCTTGCGGCAACCGGGCGAAAAACGCCCGCGCATGGCGATATTGCGTTTCATCGGCGCGGTCCAATCCGATGATGATGCGGTGCAGATAGGGCACTTTCGCAAGCTCATCGAGGATATTGTTGAGCGCGGGGCCTTCGAGTTCGGAAAACAGTGAGGGCAGGATCAGGCTGATTTTGCGGTTCTGCGCATAGGTGCTTAGCTCATAATTCAGCTCCTCCACCGAGCGCGTGCGCAGATTGTGCAGCGTTGTGATGTTTCCGTTCTGATGAAAGTCGGCCATGTGCTGCGGTCCTTATGAGGTCTCAAATTTGGTGATAATATCGCCCATCATGGCGGCCCAGCCGGTCGGACCGGGGGAGGGGGCGCGCCGAACTGTGCCGTTCGTTTCGCCCAAGAGCTGAGGGATGTCCGGGGCGTGGGGGTTGGGAATGAGGATGCCGAGATCGGCGCGTTCCAACATTTCGATGTCATTGGGCGCGTCCCCAATCGCGATGGTGCGGCTTGGGGCAAACCGGCTGATAAGCGTCTCCATCTGATCGGCTTTTGTGGCGCCAAAGGAGAGTGTCAAAAAGCGCCCGCCGCGGCGCGCTTGAATACCGTGCGGCGCGAGGGCGGCCAAAAAGTCAGCCTCTTGTAATGCGTTGCCCGTGAAAAGCCCCGGCTCCGAAAAGCACCGTTGCTTGGCAAGGTGCGCGTCTTCGAGCGATAATCCTGTCGCCGCGCTCACCTCTTCTGCCTGCATGTCGCCAAAGCCAACAAACAGGGCGCGCACCCCATGTGGCAGTGTTGTCAGGGCCTCGCGGAGGTCTTCGTATATGGGGTTTTGTGGGGAAAGGGCTGTGCCTTCTGGCAAGAGGCCAGCGCCGTTTTCGACAATCGCGGGCCAGTCCTCAAGTGCCATTTTCGCCCGCAAAGGCGCAACTTCGGCGGCGGTTTTGGAGGTCGCCAAGATCACGCCCGCACCCATATCCGCCAAGCGGCGCAGGATCGGGCGCGCAGGTTCAAAGCTATAGGTGTCATGATCCAAAAGCGTGCCGTCGAGGTCGGAAAAAACGAGTAAAGGTAGGGCAGCGGCTTTGGTCATGATGAGAAATTGGGCGAAACGCTTAGATTCTGTAAGGTGAGCGGGGCAAAAGCGGGCAACAAAGCAGGTGGGCGGCATCCTGTGCACATAAGGTGGGCGGAAATGATCAATAATTGTGCGATGTGTGAAGGGGCCATTGCGGTGATCGTCTTGCCGCGTTGCTTTTGCGGGTGTAGAGCGATTTTGCGCTGGCCAAAATGCGTGATACGAGCGGGGCAATGAAGAATATTTGGCACAAGGCACGGCGCGCATGAGCAGTGGCTCTCAAGATCCCGGTGCGCGCATGCGTGCCAAGGCGGCACGGGCAAACGCGCGGCTGTCACGCGACAGTCTGGCGCGGTTTTCGGCGCGGTTTGACCCTCAGGTTCAGGATGTAAACCCGCGCCCAGTGCCTCGCGATCTGTTTCACTTCGTACATATCCCAAAGACCAAAGGTGCCGCCTTTGGCGCGGCCCTGCGTGCGCAAGCGGGGCTGCATGGGGTGCCTTGGAATGGCGTTGAGCGGCACTTCTTGCTGCGTGATCAAGCTGCGCGCACGGCCGCACAAAGAGAGGGGCGCCCTCAAGTTGTTATGGGGCATTTTGGCTGGCAGGAGCTTGTTCAGCTTTTGAAGCAGGGGCGGGCGATTTTCGCACTGGCAATGGTCCGTGATCCGGTTGCGCGCCTGATTGCCAATTTCGATTACAGCCGGTCGGTTTCTCACCCAGATTTCGAGGATTTTCGCGCGCGATACCCCAGTTTTGAGGCCTATGCATCGGATCAGCCTTTGAACATCCAACTCAAGCGCTTGATTGGCGAGCGCCCGACGTTTGACTTGGCGTTAAACGCGCTCGCAACCCACTACAGCTTTTTGGGGGTCTCAGAGGCCTTTGAGGCAGGGCTTGCGCATTTTGGCGCGCAACACGGCCTTGACGGGCTGTCTGCCCCTGTGCTTTCCCCGCTCGAAAAGCTCGTGTTTTCTGGCGCCACTCAGGTGTCTGCGACCTATCAAAACGCGCTTTATAAGGCGCATTTTCAGGATTTGCGGCTGCACCAGCTCCTCTCTGGCTTTTACGCAAACCCCTAGCGGGTCAGGGTCAATCTGAGCTTTGTGATCACAGCATACATCCGGTGGTACGCCCGCAACAAAAAGGGGCGCGTTTTCGGAAAACGGTTGGCGAACTTCTGTCCCGAAGCCACCACGGATCGTGTTGCGCTCAGGCTGGCGCGGGTGAGGAGAGACATGCGTTTATAGCCGCGCGGCGCACGCGCATAGCCGCTGAGGGGCCAGGTGCGGTCAAACAATTGCGAGAGCACCTGTTTGTGAAACGGGGTGCGCGCCAGCGCGTTCCAATATTGATCGGAATACTGCGTGTTTGGGTAGGTCCAGGGTTTGTGCTGCCAGGCTGCATAATGAATGACAAAGGGATTTTGTTTGGCCGCAAGCGCGAGGGCGCGGTTTTCGAGCGGCACGTTATCGTATTCTTGCAGGTTGGAATTGAACACGTTGTAGCGGGCGGGCATCATCATGTAGTCGTCTTTGAAATGGACATTCAAAATGTCCTGATCGCGGAAGAAATAACGGGAGTCTTCAACGCGTTCCAAAAGGCGGCGTCCGGTGGCGGGCACGTCCATTTCTTTGAAGTTGAGCACCATCAACCCGGTATTGAAATACCGCGAAATCTGCTCATCAGTCAGGCCGAGTTCGTCGCGCATGTATTCATACAGGTCGGGCACGTTTGGGTCGCTGGTGGTGACTTGGCTTGTGAGCACGCGCGTCATGATGAAATCGGGCACCGCCGCCACTTTGAAGCCATCCATTTTTACGTCAAAGATTTCGGCAATATCGCCGTTCAGGATCATGTCGACATCAATGTAGATGAGGCGGTCAAGATCGGGCAGGAGGCTAAACAGTAAGAACCGGTTGAAGGTCGCATTGGTGGGCGCGTGATGTGCGGATCGGTAGTTCTTGGAGAAGGGGCTGCGCACGTTGATTGCATGCAGGCTTACATTGGAATGGCCAAACAAGAGGGAGTCGAGCAACTCAAGATCACGGCCAGAAATGTTCTCATGGAGATAAAACAGGTTGTAGTGGCGTTCGTCGTTTGTGTGATCAATCAAGGAGCGCAGCATGGCGGCGGTATGGGGCAAATAGTTCGCATCCGACGAGAACGCGACATTCACCTGCTCCGGCCCGTTCATGGCATCCCCTGAGAAATACGGGAAGGTCAGCGCATCGGAGAGGTTCAGGATGTTTGCGCGGTGGACCTTTGTGTCGGGAGTGTCGGCTAGGTATTTGCGCAGCCAAATCTGAAACAGGCGCTCAGACATGAAGCCAAGGTAGCGCGCGTTATAGACATTGAGCCAAGGCCTTGGATGGGCGCTGTCAAGCTTCGCCAAGATATCAAAAACCCAAGGGCAATAGGCCTCGATGATGTCGCGGCGCGCAACGAACATATTGGCGATCCACAGTTCCGTGCCGTCCATGACCGCGTGGAAATCGTTCAGATAGTCCGGGTAGTCAGCTTCCAGAATGGCCTCAACGGCGACCAGGTCTTTGGGGTCATGCTCGGCTTCGTAGTTTTCGCGCACGGTCAGGTGCATATTGTGTGGTTTTGGCAAAACCAGATCAATATCGCCGTTGCGCTCCAGCCATTTTTCGCTGCTGTTCGTGTAGGATTTTAGGGTGAGTTGCCCCAAGAAAACCTCGGCATCGTCTGAAGGGTAGCTTCCAGCGAAATCAAACAGCCGCCGATAGTGCATAAGGCCAATGTGGCTGCTTTCGGTGTCGTTTTTCCACGCCCAATACAGCGCGGTCAGCTCGCAATACTTGTCATTTTCGGCGGACATGTTGTCGCCTGTGTCATCTCCGATCATATCGTCGAGTTGGGAGACGGCACGCGCGCGGCCAACGTGAATAGGGCGGATGGAAGGGCTGGACACCAGCGCGGACGGCTTATGATACGCGGTATAAATCGTATGTGTCATGCGACGAGGCCCTTTGCAGCTGAGTATTCGGTGGTTGGCACAGCGACCAGCGGAGGTCAATCGACCTTTGACTCATGCGCGGTGGTTAGCTTTTTGAGCAGCTCTATAAGGGTTTGGCGTTCCTTTGGGTCCAAACCGTCCAGGATGTCGTCTTGCAAGGCACGCACGGCTGGCGTGGCTGCGGCAAGGGCGGCCTCGCCCTTTGGCGTCAGGGTCAGGGCTTTGGCGCGCCGGTCGGTTGCGGAGGGCGCGCGACTGAGGAGGCCTTTCGCGGCGAGCCTGTCAACGACCCCGCCCAAAGTCACCTTGTCATACGCAATATGCGCGGCGAGGCTTGCTTGATCAATTCCGGGGGTTTTGGCGAGGGCGCTCAGGGCTGCGAATTGCACAGGCGTTAAATCAAAGCCCGCCGTTTGAATGGTGTCGCGAAACAGCCCCGTTGCGATTTGATTGAGCCGCCGGATCAGGTGGCCCGGCATGTTGTGAAAATCGGTCATCATGGCCTCCGCGTCCCGGTTTAGGGGGGCTGGGAGGGTTTGAAAAGTGCGCGATTAGTTCGTATGCATACCAATAGTGACAGCCCACGCCTGAGTCGGCTCCGGTGAAGGGGAGTCCACGGT
The DNA here is from genome assembly GCA_050633625.1 of Maritimibacter sp. GTDB lineage: Bacteria > Pseudomonadota > Alphaproteobacteria > Rhodobacterales > Rhodobacteraceae > JBOEGW01. Next base: position 49,347 of record JBOEGW010000006.1, read on the forward strand.
GCGCCCAAGGTGCGTCCACGGAACGCTGTCGGGACCTTTGGAGGAGGGAGAAATCGCCATGACACAGCTCGGAACGATGGAAGAGTTACCAGAGGATTACCGCGCAGATCTGTTGGCCGCTGGCGTTGCGCCGTTGTGGCCAATGATGCGCAATGTCCTGCCGCACGGTGCACCACAATCCGTGACGAAGCCGGGGCATTGGGCTTACGAAGATGTGCGCCCTTTGCTGATGCGCGCTGGCGATCTAACGCCTGTGGAAAAGGCGGAGCGCCGGGTGCTGGTGTTGCGCGATCCGGGGCGCGGGGCGGGGGCGATGCAAGCCACCTCTACGATCTATCTGGGGATGCAGCTCTTGTTGCCCGGCGAAACCGCGCCCGCGCATGTGCACACGCCCTCTGCCGCGCGGATTATCATAGAGGGGCGGGGAGCGTTTACTGTCGTGGACGGGGAGAAACTGCCGATGGAGGAGGGCGATTTGGTGCTGACGCCCGGCGGCGAATGGCACGATCATGGTCATGACGGCAGCGATCCGGTGATATGGCTTGATGCGCTGGATCTGCCGCTTTTTGTCTATCTCGAAGGCTCCTATGCCCAAGAAGGGCCGCTGCAAGCGCAGCGAAACCGCCCGGACGCGAGCCAGGTTGAATACTTGTCAGCTGGGCTGGCCCCCGCGCGCCGCCCCGGCCAAGCCCCGCGCCGCTACCCGATGATGCGCTACCCGTGGGAGCGCACAAAAGCGGCGCTTTTGGCAATGGCGGCGGTGAGCGACGGTCCGGTGGAGCTTGACTTCGTGAACCCGGAAACCGGCGCACCTGTCTTGCCGACGCTGGGGTTCACAGCGAAGATGCTGCGCGCGGGCGAGGCGCTGACACCCGTGTTGCGCTCGTCTTCCGCCTCTTATCATGTGGTGTCAGGCACAGGCCGGGTGAGGATCAATGATCACACACTCACCTTTGGCCCCAAGGACAGTTTCAGCGCGCCAGTGTTTGCAGCAATGACGTTTACCTGCGATGAGGATTGCTTCCTGATCCGAATCCACGACCGCCCCCTTCAAGAAAACCTAGGCTACTATGAGGAACGCCCACGATGAGCTATCTCTTTGATATTCCACAAACACCGAGCATTCCCGTCAAAGGCGAGACGGCTGGTTATCCCGTGGTGCGCATTTTTTGCGTGGGCCGCAACTACGCGGCACATGCTGCTGAAATGGGGATGGAAGTGGATCGCGATGTGCCCTTCTACTTCACCAAAAACCCGCAGCACGCTTTGGCCTCAGGGTCGGTTTTGCCCTATCCGCCGGGCACGAAGAACTTCCACTACGAGATGGAACTGGCGCTGGTAATCGGGAAACCCGTGTTTCGCGCAACGCCAAAAGAGGCCGAAGCAGCAATCTATGCCTATGGGGCATCGCTGGATATGACCCGGCGTGACTTGCAACTCGTCGCGCGCGAAAAACAACGGCCATGGGACTTGGGCAAGGACGTGGAAGGCGCTGCCGTTTTCGCGGAATTGACCAAAGCCGAGGCGTTCGGCCCCCCCGCATCACAGCGCATCCATCTGGAGGTGAATGGCCAAAGCAAACAAGACGCAACGCTGGCGGAGTTGATCCACTCATGCGTTGAAATCATTGTTGATCTGTCCAAATTCTATCACCTCGCGCCGGGAGATGTGATCATGACGGGCACCCCGGCTGGGGTTGGTCCGGTGGTCACCGGGGATGAAATCACCGGCGGCATCGACGGGCTTGCGCCGATCCGTTTAACAATTGGTGACGCCGAATAAAGCAAAGCAAAGTGCCTCATATTGAAGGGGCACTTTGCAAATTTTCGCTTCCTGACGCTCGAAACAAGCCGCGATAGCGCTACGCTAAGTATGTGCGGCGCAGGTCTTTTTGATCACTCTTTCGCCTTGGAGGCTGTGGTCTTGGAGGGCGCTTTTTTCTTCGCCGGAGTTTTCGCTGGCGCTTTTTTTGCGGCGGTTTTCTTAGGGGCTGCCTTTTTGGCGGCTGGCTTTTTCGCCGCTGGCTTCTTCTTTGCCGGGGCTTTTTTCTTGCCGCCCTTTGCCGCTTTTTCGCGAATCCATTCGACCGCCAATTCCATCGTCACGTCTTCGGGTTTGACGTCTTTGGGGATGGTTGCGTTGACTTTCGCCCATTTCACATAGGGACCATAACGGCCATCCATGACATTCACCGGCCCGCCCTCATCAGGGTGTTCGCCCAGTTCTTTCAGGGGCTTAGCCGCCGACCCACGACCGCGACCGGGGTTCAGACGTTTCTCGGTGATCAGTTCAACGGCCCGGTTCATGCCAATGTCAAACACGTCCTGTGGGTCTTTGAGGTTGGCGTAAACGGGCTTCGCCTCATCGGGCAATTGGTGAATCAAATATGGGCCGAAACGACCAAAGTTCGCCTTGATGTTCGCGCCTTCATGTTCGCCAATGACGCGCGGCAAATCGAGCAGAGTGATCGCTTTTTCTAGTGTCATTTCATCGGCTTGCCAGCCTTTTGGTAGCGAGGCGCGAGGTGGTTTCTTGACTTCTTCGCTGGCTTCGCCGCGTTGCACATAGGGGCCAAATCGGCCAGAGCGCAGCGAGATCTCGTTGCCTTGATCGTCTTCGCCCAGCACCTTGTCGCCTGTTTGCTCCTCGCCGCCGCCAATCGGGCGGGTGTAGCGGCATTCGGGGTAATTGGAGCAGCCAACAAAGCCGCCCGTGCGCGAGGTTTTCAGGTGCAACGCCCCTTCGCCACACAGCGGACAACTGCGGGGATCGGTGCCATCTTCGCGGGGCGGATAGAGTTGTGCGGATAGCGCGTCATCCAACACATCCAACACCTCAGAGATACGCAGCTCCGATGTTTCCGAAATCGCAGCGGAGAAATCGCGCCAGAACTGCGCAAGGAGTTTCTTGTAATCCTGATCGCCTGCTGACACCTCATCAAGCTGCTCTTCAAGTTGAGCTGTGAATTCGTAACCCACGTATTTGCGGAAGAAATTCTCAAGGAAAATCGTCACGATCCGGCCTTTGTCTTCAGGAATCAGGCGGTTCTTGTCCTTGGTCACATATTCGCGTTCTTGGATCGTCGTCACGATCGAAGCATAGGTGGACGGGCGGCCAATCCCGAGTTCTTCCATCCGTTTGACGAGGGTCGCCTCGGTGTAGCGCGGCGGTGGTTGCGTGAAATGCTGTTCAGGGGACACCGATTTTTTGTCGGCTTTGTCGCCTTCGCTCATTTGCGGCAGGCGTTTGTCGTCGTCGCCGTCCTCAATCAGGTCGTCGCGGCCTTCTTCATAGACCTTCAAGAAACCGTCAAACAGAACAACCTGGCCATTGGCGCGCAGAACGATTTGCCCATCTTGCGACCCAAGATCGACAACTGTGCGCTCCATACGCGCGCCTTCCATTTGCGCAGCAAGGGTGCGTTTCCAGATCAGATCGTAAAGTTTGCGCTGGTCGGCTTCGAGTTTGCCAAGTTGGCCCGCATCCACGCTCATGTCGGTTGGGCGAATACATTCATGCGCCTCTTGGGCGTTTTTGGCTTTGTTTTTATAGACGCGGGGCGAATCTGGCACATATTCGGCGCCATACCGGGAGGTAATTTCGGCGCGCGCGGCGCTGATCGCTTCGGGCGCCATGTCGATGCCGTCGGTCCGCATATAGGTGATGTAGCCTGCCTCATAGAGCCGCTGCGCTGTCGACATGGTTTGACGTGCGCCAAAGCCGAATTTGCGGCTTGCTTCTTGTTGCAGGGTCGAGGTCATGAAGGGTGCGGACGGGTTGCGCGAGGCGGGTTTTGCCTCAACGGATTGGACCGTCAGATCGCGACTCGTGACAGCCTGTACGGCGAGTTCGGCTTGGGTCGCGTCCGCGATGTCGTATTTGTCGAGCTTTTTGCCGCCCATGGAAATCAGGCGCGCTGTGTAGTCTTTGCCGGTTGGTGTTTTGAGGGCGGCGCTCACGGACCAATATTCGCGGGCTGTAAAGGCTTCGATTTCGGTTTCGCGCTCGACGATCAAGCGCAGGCAGACCGATTGTACGCGCCCGGCCGAACGCGCGCCCGGGAGCTTGCGCCACAACACGGGCGACAGGTTGAAGCCGACAAGATAGTCGAGGGCGCGGCGCGCAAGGTAGGCGTCGACCAGGTCTTGGTCCACCTGGCGTGGATTTTGCATCGCTTCGGTGACGGCGGTTTTGGTGATCGCGTTGAAGACAACCCGGCTTACGGGCGTGGTCTTTTTGATAGCTTTGCGTTTGCGCAGCGTTTCTTCGAGGTGCCAGGAAATGGCCTCGCCTTCGCGGTCAGGGTCGGTCGCGAGAATGAGTTCATTGTCTGTTGCCAGCGCATCAGCGATGGCCTTGACGTGTTTGCGGCTGTCGTAGCCCACTTCCCATTTCATGTCGAAATCCTGGTCGGTGTCGACAGAGCCATTCTTGGCGGGGAGGTCGCGGACGTGGCCATAGGAGGCGAGCACGGTATAGCCCGGTCCCAAGTATTTGTTGATGGTTTTGGCCTTCGCCGGGCTTTCGACAACAACTACGGGCATTGAAAATCCTCACGACTCATTGGGCGAACAGGCGATAGTTGGATGGGCACCTGTTGGGGGCGTTAGATGCGACCGGACGGGGTGCATTGTCAATGGCGGCCGTGAAGATCACGAAAAAGAAGCGCAAATGTTTAGGGGGGCTTGATCAATTTAGGCGGGTGAGGCGGCCAGTCAGATCGCGCGCGACAAGCCCATCCAATTCAAGCGCGACGATTTCGGCGGCGAGGTCTTGCGGGTTAATGTTGAGTGCGCGCACGAGGTCGTCTTGGGACAGGGGGGTCGCGTCGAGGCGCACCAAGATATCTTGGTGCAGGAGCGCGATATCCGCACTTGAGCGCTGTTGGGTGCCGGGGGTGGGCAGATCACCAAGCAGCGATTTCTGTATTAAGGAAGGTGTTGGGGGGGCGGATTGTACCGGAGGCTGTTTTGCTGGCGGATCCGCAGGATGACTTTGGTTGTTTTGCGTGAGATTTGGGGCGGGATGATCCTCATCCGCGTCAAAGCACAGATCACTCAACACCTCCAAAATATCCCCGGCATAGCGCGCAAGCGTTGCGCCGTCGCGGATCAATATGTTGGTCCCGGTGGCCGCGCGATCGAAGGGATGACCGGGCACCGCGAAAATTTCGCGCCCCTGTTCGAGCGCTTGTTCGGCGGCGTTCATGGTGCCGGATTTCAGCGCTGCCTCAACCACCAGCACGGCGCGCGAAAGCCCGGTAATAATTCGGTTACGGCGCAAAAAGTCGCGCGCTTGCGGCGGATGGCCCATAGGGGCCTCCGAGATCAACACGCCTTGCTTTTTGATCTTGCGGCCAAGGTCAGCATTTTGTGCCGGGTAGATAACGTCAACGCCGCCGGGCAATACGGCAACCGTTCCTGACAACAGCGTGGCCTCATGGGCGGCAGCATCCACGCCGCGCGCCATGCCAGACACGACAATTTGCCCCGCATCGCCAAGATCCTGAGCAAATTTGCGCGCCGTGCGCAGCCCCAAGGACGAGGCATTGCGCGCACCAATCACGGCAACTGATTGGCGGCGCAAAAGCGCCTCATCGCCAATCACCCATAGCATTGGCGGTGGGTCGGGGATCGTCATGAGCAGGCGGGGGTAGTTTTCATCGCCAAAGCACAGCATGCGCGCGCCAGCGCTTCGGGCCGCGCGCATTTCCTCCTCAACAAGGGCGAGAGGGCAGGCTTGGTAGGATGGAACGCCTGCGTTTGAGGCAATTTCGGGCAGGGCTTCAAGCGCTGCTTGGGGGGTACCGTAGGTGTTCAACAGCCTAAAGAAGGTTGCGATGCCAACGCGGCGAGATCGCAAGAGACGAAGCCAGTTGATCCGGTCTTCCTCGTTTTGGGGTGGGGTGAGGGGGTGGGGGGAAGGGAATAAATCCATTGTCTCACCTGCTCTCCGTCTCTTGCATCTTCAAGATGCGCCCAAATAGTTAATGACTTGTTACGAAACTCAAGAAAACCCATGGAAAAACCAAATAAAACACATAACAACTTGAAATGTATCAGGAAATTTTTTTCAAAAAACTGTGGTTTTTATTCAATTTCCGCCCGAAACCCCAAATGATCAGCAATCTGCGCGCTGTGTCGCGGCTCATTTTGGCCATCCGTGCGGCGCAAAGCAATCGCCCGCGCCCGCCATCGGGCGGCACACCACGCCGTTACAACCGTTGATGTCGCTTTGTGCCGCCGTTTCTGGCTCAGGTGGCGGAGCCGCCCACTGTCAGCCCGCCGATCATCAAGGTGGGTTGCCCCACGCCCACCGGCACCCATTGCCCGGCTTTGCCGCAGGTGCCAACTCCGGGATCCAACGCCATATCATTGCCGATCCCTTTTATTTGCTTCATCGCTTTCGGCCCATCGCCAATCAGCGTTGCCCCTTTCACGGGCGCGCCGACTTTTCCGTCCTTGACCCGGTAAGCCTCGGTACAGGAAAAGACGAATTTGCCATTGGTGATGTCCACCTGACCGCCACCAAAGCCAACGGCGTATATGCCGTCTTTCAGGTCCGCGACAATATCCGCAGGATCAGAGCTGCCGCTTTCCATGATGGTATTTGTCATGCGCGGCATGGGTTTATGGGTGAAATCTTCGCGCCGCCCGTTGCCCGTCGGCGCCGTGCCCATCAAGCGCGCGTTTTGCCGGTCTTGCATATAGCCAACCAAGATCCCGTCCTCGATCAAGACAGTACGCGAGGTGGGCGTGCCTTCGTCATCAAAGGTGAGTGATCCACGCCGGTCGGCGATTGTGCCGTCATCCACCACCGTCACCCCTTTGGCGGCAACCTGCTGGCCGATCAGGCCGGAAAACGCTGAGGTGCCCTTGCGATTGAAATCCCCTTCCAGCCCATGACCGACCGCCTCATGGAGCAAAATTCCCGGCCACCCGTTGCCAAGCACCACGTCCATTTGCCCCGCCGGAGCGGGTTCTGCCTTGAGGTTCACAAGCGCGATGCGCAGGGCCTCTTTGACCGAGGGCTTCCAGGTGTCGGCGCTCAACAGCGGGGTCAGGTGATCGCGCCCGCCCATGCCGTTGCTGCCGGTTTCGCGGCGCCCATCCTGCTCCACGATCACCGAGACATTCAGCCGGGTCATGGGCCGGGTGTCGGACAGCAATGTGCCATCCGGGCGCAAAATATGCACCTCTTGCAAGGAGGCCACGATGGAGGCGGAGACCTGCACAACGCGAGGATCACTGTCGCGGGCGAATGCGTCAATTTCGCGCAGGGTCTCCAGTTTGACCGGGAATTCAGCATCCGCCATCGGGTCGGCGTCCGTGTAAAGCCGCCGGTTGGTGGGCAGCGGGCCATCCGCCAGCGTGCCACCGCCATCGCCCACCGCAAGGCGCGCGGTTTGCGCGGCGCGCAGCAAGGCGCTGTCGGTCATTTCGGTGGAATGTGCGTAGCCCGTTGTTTCGCCGCGCACCGCGCGCAGCCCAAACCCCTCAGAGGCATCATAGCTTGCGTTTTTGAGGCGCCCATCGTCAAAGGCCATCATTTCCATGCGCCGCCGCTCGATGAACAGCTCACCGTCATCCGCGCCCTCCACCGCGCCGCGCAGGGTGGCAAGTGCGCGGTCATGGTCTAGCTGCGTGTCAAACGGGCGAAAAGGGGCGGGATTGGTCATGGGCGTCCTTACATATGCACAGCGCAACGCAAAGCAGGCGTGCGATTTGTTAACCAGTTGGCTTTAGAGGTGAGAGATGCGCGCAAACGCATGTGTACGACCAAAGACCACAGGTTTTTTCTTGTTCCTAACTCTGTAATATGGTTTTTGCAGCGCGGGAGACAACGGGATTCCCACGCTTATCTGCGGTGGACCCGACATTGTGGTGCTGAAACATGCGCCGAGACAGGAAGATACGGAATGCAAGCTATGATCAAGACCCTGCGGCCCCTGGCCTTTATCGCGGCAACCTTCGGCGCGGGTGCAGCAAGCGCACAAGACCTCGAAGTGATCGGTAAACCCATCCCAAAAGGGATCGGTTTTCAACCCGCCGCAACTGATATTGCCGTGGCATCGCAATGGCTTGACCACTTCTTGCTCTATATCATCACAGTGATCACTGTGTTTGTGTTGGGCTTGGTGTTCTGGCTGATCGTGCGCTACAACCGCAAGGCAAACCCAACCCCCGGCACCTTCACACATAACTCAACAATCGAGGTGCTGTGGACATTGATCCCGGTGGTGATTTTGGTGGTCATCGGGGTTTTCTCTTTGCCTGTGTTGTTCAAGCAGCAAGAAATTCCTGAAGGCGATGTAGTGATCAAAGTGACCGGATACCAATGGTATTGGGGTTATGAATACGTGGATCATGAGTTTGCCTTTGACAGCTTCTTGCTGGGCAAAGACGAGTTGGCGGACGCTGGCTACAGCGATGACCTTTATCTTTTGGCGACGGACACTGCCGTTGTCGTGCCGACTGGCAAGAAAGTTGTGATGCAGGTGACGGGCGCGGATGTGATCCACGCTTGGACGATCCCAGCATTTGGCGTAAAGCAAGATGCGGTCCCTGGGCGTTTGGCCGAGCTGTGGTTTGAAGTTGAGCCGGGCAAAGAGGGCATCTATTTCGGGCAGTGTTCTGAGCTTTGCGGCAAGGACCACGCCTATATGCCGATCACTGTCAAAGCTGTGACCGAAGCGGAATATAACGCTTGGCTTGATGGGGCGATCGAAGAATACGCTGGCGTTCCTCGCAAGGTGACGGTTGCGGCTGCCGAGTAAGGCGTTTTGAAAGACACCGCCGCGTGGGGCACTGCGCGGCGCGCTTGTATCAGATCCAGACCCCAGTCGGGGGCCAAACCGAGAGCGGTTGGCCTGCGCACAAGGTGAGATGAATGACTGACTTGACTGCATATGATCAGGACCAAGATGCGCGTTTTGGCGATTATTTCGCCTTGCTCAAGCCGCGAGTCATGTCGCTCGTGGTGTTCACGGCATTTGTTGGGCTGATCGTTGCGCCAAACCCGGTGAATCCCTTTGTGGCGCTCTGCGCGATCTTGTTCATCGCGGTCGGTGGCGGGGCGTCGGGCGCGCTCAACATGTGGTGGGACGCGGATATCGACGCGAAAATGCGCCGCACGCAGGGGCGGCCTATCCCGGCGGGCAAGGTCACACCGGGCGAAGCCAAAGCGATTGGCCTTGGGTTGTCCGGTTTTGCGGTCATCATGCTCTTTTTGGCGACAAATGCGATGGCGGCAGGGCTTTTGGCCTTCACGATCTTTTTCTATGTCGTGATCTATACAATGTGGCTCAAACGGTGGACGCCGCAAAACATCGTGATTGGTGGGGCGGCGGGGGCCTTTCCGCCGATGATCGGTTGGGCGGTCGCGACCGGGGGCATCAGCATTGAAAGCCTGTTGATGTTCGCGCTGACCTTTGCTTGGACGCCGCCGCATTTCTGGGCGCTGGCGCTGTTTGTGAAGTCTGACTACAAAGAGGCGGCTGTGCCGATGCTGACGGTCACGCACGGGCGCAAAGCGACCCGAAACCACATTCTTGCCTATACCTTTATTCTGGCGTTTGTCGCGCTGGGCCTTGGGCTGACCTCGATTGGTGGGCCTGTTTACATGGCGGTTGCGGTGGTCATGAACGCGCTGTTCATTCGCGGGGCGTGGCAAATCTGGAAACGTACCGATGAAGACAGCGAAGCGGATGCGCATTTTGTAGAACGCAAAGTGTTTAAGCTGTCGCTGTTCTACCTGTTTTTGCATTTCGGCGCGCTTTTGTTGGAAAAAGCCCTGATGCCCTTTGGTCTGGGAGGCTGGTGAGATGACGCAGCGCGTTGAACATGAATTGCACCGCCGCCGTTTGTCGGTGAATGTCGGGGTTGGCTTGGCCCTTTTGGCGTTTGTTGGCATCGTTTTTGGGCTGACCATCGCGAAAGTGGGGACCGATCCTTATGATGAATTCGGTGCGCAATGGGCGACGGGGCAAGATGCCGCTGCCGCGAATGACCGCGCCGGATCTGATGTCGCGCCCCAAGGGGAGGCTGCGCAGTGAGCCTGACGGCCCTACATAAAACCGCCGCCAAAGCGGCTGGGGTTGTGGTGGTCATGGGGGCGCTCGCCTGGGCTTCGGTGCCGTTTTATGACTGGTTTTGCCGTGTCACCGGGTTTGGCGGCACGACGGCGCAGGCCAGCGAAGGGTCCGGCCTGATCCTGGAGAAAACCATCAAGGTGCGGTTTGACGGTGGGGTCGAGCGCGATTTTCCGTGGGAATTCAAACCCATGCAACGCGAAATGGAGATTCGCATCGGCGAAACCGGCTTGGCGTTCTATGAGGCGTTTAATCCCACCGATCGGCCCATTGCGGGCACTGCCAGTTACAATGTGGCGCCCTATAGCGCGGGCGGCTACTTTACGAAGATCGACTGTTTTTGCTTTACCGAACAAGTGCTTGAGCCGGGCGAGCGGGTCATCATGCCGGTGACCTTCTATGTCGATCCAGAAATCACCGAGGACCGTGACGCGAAGTTTGCGAAAGTGATCACGCTCTCTTATACATTCCATGAAACCGATCTGCCTGAGGATTTGGCGCGTGTCGAAACGAACGCCCAAGACCGCAAGGTGGATTTGAACTAAGAAGCTAGGGACGGACAAAAATGGCCCACGAAAAAAATCACGATTATCACATTTTGCCGCCCTCCAGCCAGCCGCTGATCGCGTCGGTTGGGGCGTTCATCATGCTGTTTGGTGCTGTGAAATGGATGGCGCAGGATATGCCTTACATTTTCGCCATTGGGTTGTTGATCGTGCTGTACTCCATGTTCGCATGGTGGTCGCAGGTCGTTGAAGAAGGCCAAACAGGCGATCATACAAAGGTCGTTCAAATTGGTTTACGCTATGGCGTGATCCTGTTCATCATGTCCGAGGTCATGTTCTTCGTTGCGTGGTTCTGGAGCTTCTTCAAGCACGCGATGTACCCGATGACAGAAGGGTCGCCCGCGATTGACGGTGTCTGGCCGCCGGTTGGGATCGAAACCTTTGATCCTTGGCATCTTCCTTTGATCAACACGTTGATTTTGTTGTTGTCCGGGGCCGCCGCAACATGGGCACACCATGCTTTGGCGCATGAAAACAACCGACGCGACTTGGTGACTGGGCTTGCCGTTGCTGTTGGTCTTGGTGCGCTGTTCACCTTCTTCCAAATCTATGAGTATAGCCACGCGGCCTTTGGTCTGTCGGGCAACATTTATGGCGCGAACTTCTTCATGGCGACCGGGTTCCACGGCTTCCATGTTTTGATCGGGACGATCTTTTTGATTGTTTGTCTGATCCGCGCGCTCAAAGGGCATTTCACCCAAGAACAACATGTCGGTTTTGAAGCGGCGGCTTGGTACTGGCACTTTGTGGATGTCGTTTGGCTGTTCCTTTTCGCGGCTGTTTACATCTGGGGCGGCTGAGCCAAAAAGGTTTTTGCCTTCGGCGAGGATATTTGAAGAACACTGAAAGGCGCGGGGCGAATTGCCTCGCGTTTTTCTAATTTCGGGTGGGAAAGCAGGTCATGATCAAACGGGTGATTTCGGTGATTTTGTCGCTGGCCGTTTTGGCTGTGTTTATCGGTCTTGGCACATGGCAGGTGCAGCGGCTTGCTTGGAAGCAGGGCATTTTGGCTGAGATCGAAGCACGGATTGCGGATGCGCCTGTTGCTGTGCCGCGCGCGCCGGATCAAACGCGTGATGCCTATTTGCCGGTGGAGGCGGTGGGCGAGGTCTTGCCGGGCGAGTTGCATGTCCTTGTGTCCTCGCGCGATTTTGGCGCGGGATTTCGCATTATCGCGCCGCTATTGCTTTCGGATGGGCGGATTGTTTTGTTGGATCGCGGGTTTGTCTTGGCGGCGAACAAGGACCAAGAACGCAGTCTTGGTTTGGTTGAGGTCACGGGTAACCTGCATTGGCCAGATGAGCGCAATGGATCCACGCCGGACGATGATGAGGCGGGGAATTGGTGGTATGCGCGCGACATTGCCAAGATGGCCGATGCCCTTGGCGCGGACCCTGTGTTGATTATTGCGCGCAGCCAGACAGCACAGGGCGTTTTGCCGCTCCCAATCACAACAGAGGCGATCCCAAACCGTCACCTTGAATACGCTGTTACGTGGTTTTTGATGGCCACTGTCTGGGTGATGATGACAGGCTTCGCAGTTTGGCGTATACGGCGCCGGAACGGATAAGGACGAGCTGATGAAATACGTATCGACCCGCGGCAAAGCGCCAGTTTTGAGCTTTGAAGAAGCCATGCTCACAGGGCTTGCGCGAGATGGTGGTCTCTATGTGCCTGAGAGCATACCGGCGCTGACGCAGGACGACATAGCCTCCATGGCGGGTAAATCCTATGAGGAGGTCGCGTTTCAGGTGATGCGGCCCTTTATTGGTGATGAATTCACGGATTTGGACCTAGAGCGCTGTATACGCCGGGCCTATCGCGGGTTTGGTCATGTGGCGCGCGCGCCGCTCAAACAGCTCGCCCCGAACCACTTTTTGCTTGAGCTGTTTCATGGGCCAACCTTGGCGTTCAAAGATTTTGCGATGCAGCTGATTGGACAGTTGTTTGAGACAGCTTTGGAGCGCGCCGGGAAGAAGATCACAATCGTTGGCGCCACATCTGGCGATACCGGCTCGGCGGCGATTGAGGCCTTTCGCGGGCTTGAAAATGTTGATGTCTTCATTCTGTTTCCCCACGGGCGGGTGTCTGACGTTCAGCGCCGGCAGATGACGACTCCGGTTGAGAAAAATGTGCACGCTTTAGCGCTGGACGGCGATTTTGACGATTGTCAGGCGCGGCTCAAAGACATGTTCAATGATTTCGAATTCCGCGATGAGGTTGCGCTTGCTGGGGTGAACTCGATCAATTGGGCGCGGGTTTTGGCGCAGGTTGTCTATTATTTCACTGCCGCTGTGAGCCTCGGTGCGCCGCATCGCAAGGTGAGCTTTACTGTGCCAACTGGCAATTTTGGCGATATTTTCGCGGGCTATATCGCGCGCCAGATGGGGTTGCCGATTGAGAAGCTGGTGATTGCCACGAACCAAAATGACATTCTGCATCGCACACTGGAAACAGGGGCCTATACCAAATCCGGCGTGACCCCCTCGATCAGCCCGTCGATGGATATTCAGGTGTCCTCGAACTTTGAGCGGGCGTTGTTTGATGCCTATGGGCGCGATGGAGAGGCTGTTGCTGCGCAGATGGGCGATCTGGCGGAGGGTGGTTTTTTGATCAGCCAAGGTGCAATTGACTGGTTGCGGGGGGAATTTGCGTCCGGGCGGGCCTCGGAAGAAGAAACCAAAGCGACAATCAAACAGGTTTGGCAGGAGTCGGGCGAAGTGTTGTGCCCGCATTCCGCAGTTGGCGCGAAGGTCGCGGGCGAACATCTTGGGGCGGTGCCGATGGTGACCTTGGCCACGGCGCATCCGGCGAAGTTTCCGGCTGCTGTGAAAGAGGCCTGTGGCAAAGACAGCCCGCTGCCCAACCGGATGGCGGATTTGTTTGATCGCGAGGAACGCGTCACGCGCGTGCCCAATGATCTGACAGCCCTTGAAACGCTTATTCGTGGGCAGGTTGGCCGTTGAGCACTGAACTTACAACGCTGTCGAACGGCTTTCGCATCGTCACGGAACATATGCCGGGGCTTGAGTCCGCGTCGATCGGGATTTGGGTTACGGCGGGGGGGCGCCATGAGCGGGCTGAGCAAAACGGCATCGCGCATTTCCTTGAACATATGGCCTTTAAGGGCACAACCACGCGCAGCCCGTTGCAGATCGCGGAGGTGCTTGAGGATGTTGGCGGATATCTGAACGCATATACATCGCGAGAGGTGACGGCCTATTATGCGCGGGTGTTGCGCGAGGATGTGGCCCTGGCCTTTGATGTGATTTCCGACATCATTTTGAACCCGGTGTTTGACGCTCGTGAGATTGAGGTTGAACGCGGTGTGATCTTGCAGGAGATCGGGCAAGCCTTTGATACGCCAGACGATATTGTGTTTGACTGGCTGCAAGAGGCGGCGTTTCCCGATCAGCCTATGGGGCGTTCCATACTCGGTCCTGCTGAGCGGGTCAGTGCCTTTGGCCGTGAGGATTTGGCAGGGTTTGTTGCCGAGCATTACGGGCCAGAACGGATGATTTTGTCGGCCGCCGGAGCTGTGGATCATGAGGCGCTTGTGCGCCTTGCTGAGGCGCGCTTTGGCCAAATGGCGCGGCGCAAATCCAGCATCATCGCGCCTGCGGCCTTTATCGGCGGTGAGCACAAAGAGCTTAAATCACTCGAACAGGTTCACTTCTCGCTGGGGCTTGAGGGGCCGGATTACCGGGATGACGCGATTTATACGGCGCAGGTTTATGCCAATGCGCTTGGGGGCGGGATGTCGTCGCGGTTGTTCCAAGAGGTGCGCGAGAAACGCGGGCTTTGTTATTCGATCTATGCGCAAGCGGGGGCCTATTCCGACAGTGGCATGTTGACGATTTATGCTGGGACGTCTGGCGAGGAGATCGGGCCGTTGATGGCGTTGACCGTAGAGGAGATGCGCCGGGCGGCGATGGATATGACCGATGCGGAGGTGGAGCGCGCGCGCGTGCAAATGAAGGCTGGGTTGCTCATGGGGCTTGAGGGCGCATCGTCGCGCGCTGAGCGGATTGCGCGTCAGGTGTCCATTTGGGATCGGGTGATCCCATTGGCGGAAACCGTTGAGAAAATCGAAGCTGTGGATTTGCGCGCGGTGAGTGATTTTGCGCAGGGTATTCTGAGCGCGCAATCGGCGCTTGCGCTTTATGGTCCTGCCGAGCAAGCCCTTGAATTGGCAGACGTAAAAGCACGATTGGCGGCGTAATGCTTGGGCGCAGCAAGAAGGTTTTGATCGAGACTGAACGCCTTGTGATGCGCCCGCTTCAGCACAGTGATTTTCGCGGATGGAGCACGGTGCGCCATCAAAGCCAAGGGTTCTTGACGCCGTGGGAGCCGACCTGGGCCGAGGATCATTTGAGCCGAAAAAGCTTTTCCAATCGGGTGTATTGGTCGAACCGCGCTGTGGCCCAAGGCACGGCGGTGCCATTGGTCATGGTGCGCAAACAAGATGGCGTGCTTGTTGGCTCGATCACCCTTGATAACATCCGGCGCGGGCCGTCTCAGGCGGCCACGGTGGGCTATTGGATCGGGGCGCCATTTGCGCGACAGGGGTTCATGCGCGAGGGTTTGGCGGCCATGCTGGAGCATGCTTTTAGCGACATGGGGTTGAGCCGGCTTGAGGCGGGATGCTTACCGGAAAACGCTGCGTCGCGCGGTGTTTTGGAGAAAGTTGGTTTCAAATATGAGGGGGTGGCGCAGGCTTACCTTCAGATCAATGGGCGGTGGCGCAACCATGTGCTTTATGCGGCTTTGCGTCTGGACCGGCGCGGCAAGACCGACGCGGGCTAGGATTCTTGCCTCCGGCGGAGGTATTTTTGAACCAAAGAAGCCGAGTGTGCGGGCTTGCTTGACCGCTGATTTGCTGCCATTTCAAGTGCATGACATCTTTGACCCCAGCCGATAGCGCTTTTGAAGCGCGTTTGCGTGCAGTGGTGCCTGAGGCGGCGTTTCGGCCATTGACGGCGCGCTATCTGGAGGAGCCACGCGGGCTGTTTTTTGGCCAAGGCGGGCTGTTGGTTGCGCCTGCGACTATCGAGGAAGTGGCGGCGGTGATCCGTGCTGCCAATGGGGCGCGCGTGGGGGTTGTGCCCTATGGGGGCGGTACCGGGTTGGTCGGCGGACAGGTGATGGGGGCGGGTCCGGCGCCTGTCATTTTATCGCTGGAACGGATGGATAAAATTCGGTCAATTCATCCAAGCGAGAACGTGCTGATCGCGGAGGCGGGCGCGATTTTGGCGGATGTGCAGCAGGCGGCGGAACAGGCGGATCGGTTGTTTCCCTTATCTCTTGCATCAGAAGGGAGTGCGCGTGTTGGTGGAGCGCTTTCGACAAATGCGGGAGGTGTGAACGTGTTGCGCTATGGCAATGCGCGCGAGCTGTGTTTGGGGCTTGAGGCGGTGTTGCCGGATGGGACGATTTGGCACGGGCTTCGGCGGCTGCGCAAAGACAACACGGGCTATGATTTGCGTGGACTGATGGTGGGAGCAGAAGGCTCGCTCGGGGTGATTACGGCGGCGAGTTTGCGTTTGTTTGCGCGCCCGCAGGTGCAGGCTTGTGCTTTGATGGAAGTGGTGTCGCCGGACGCGGCGCTTGAGTTTTTGGCGATGGCGCGCCGTGACGTTGGCGAGGCGATCAGCGCCTTTGAATTGTTGTCGCGGCAGGGTCTTGAGTTTTTGGCTGAGACGGGTTGTGAGGCGCGGTGCCCCCTGACGCCACTCCCGGAATGGTCGGTCTTGGTTGATCTTGGTTTGGGGGCGCAGGCGGATGGCGAGGGCACGCTCTTGGCGCTTTATGAGGCGGGCGTTGCGGCCGGGGTGTTGCGGGGTGGGGTCGTTGCAAGCTCACAGGCGCAACGGGTGGCGCTTTGGGCGATGCGCGAGATGATCCCACAGGCCAACCGGCGTATTGGCGCGATTTCATCGCATGATATTTCGCTGCCCTTGTCGGCCATTCCCGACTTCCTCAAACGGGGGGCGCAGCTGGTCGCGGCGCTTGGCGGGTTTCGCATCAATGCGTTTGGCCATTTGGGTGATGGGAATTTGCACTACAATGTGTTTCCGCCAAAAGGGGCAAGCAAGGCGGATTTCGCATCACAGCGCGCGGAGATCGCCGGGCGTATTTATGATCTTGTGGCGGACTATGACGGGTCGTTTTCGGCGGAACACGGTATTGGGCGGCTCAAGGTGGCGGATTTGGCGCGGCTTGGCGATCCTGCCAAATTGGCGGCGATGCGGGCCATCAAGACAGCGTTTGATCCCAATGGAATCATGAATCCCGGTGTGATGCTTTAACGGATGGTTTCCCAGCTGCGACCGTTCCATTTTATGGGCGCGCGCGAAATTGGGTATTGCATGTTGTCTTGGTTTTTTGCCGTGAGGTCTTCCATTTTTTGCAACATGCCCGGCGTTTCGATATCGGTGAAAATGACAACGTCGCGCGCCGCAATGATCGCGCCGATTGTCCCAAGCTCAACGTCAAGGTGGCTCCAAAACTCCGGCACCAAAAGGAGCGAGCTTTCAAAGGTGCCGTCCAAAATCGGTAAGAAAATCCCGTTGCCTTCGATCCGCGGATGCCATTGCATTTTTGTCGCGTTTTGAACGGCAAGCTTGTGCAAATCCACGGGCGTCAGGCCCAGGGTTTTAAGGTCTGTGTCGTTCAAATAGGCGAGGTGGGTCGGTAAATCTTGAACGTAAAACACCCGCATATCCGCCAAAAATGGGCGCGATACCAGTTGCATCGCATCGGTGTTTGTGGCGAAGGAGGCGTGGCGGATCACCGGCAGGATCCGGGCTTTTGACAAGGTGGTTGGCGAGTCAAACATGCCTTGGATCGTCGCGACAAAATTGTCCAGAATGGCTTGGCGCTCGGTGTCGGTTTCGGCGTTTTGAAGTCGGGGATGGAGGTTGTCGATGAAGCTCTTTCCGGCAGCGACCTCTGCGCCCTCTGAGCGCCGAAAATAGGTGATTGAGCGATCTTTTGGGTCGGTTTCAACGCGGGTTATGGCGTCGATTTTCAAAAGCGCAGTTTCGAGGGCTTTGAGGGTGTCGGCATCGGAGCGCGGCATGGCCATCTCAGCCAAACCTGTGATCGGGTGCGCAAGGCAAAGGAAGAGGGCAATGAGGCGAATGATGCGAAACATGCGCCGATGTTAGCAGGCGTTTGGGCCTGTGCGAAGCGCACTCTCACGAGGTTTGCAAAACGAAATAACGCCCCGCCGGGGTGAAGGGCGGGGCGTTTGCATCGAAAACGTGTGGTATTCGAGTGCACAAGCAGCAGCCCGTGCTCCCACGGGCTAACTTTGGTTTAGAGCCACAGGCTTACCAATTGGTTAATTAGCTCAACAAAATGCATCACACCCCTTCAAATTCGCAAAGAACATGTGTTTCGATGCCCATCTCATCGAGCTTTGCGCGCCCGCCGAGGTCAGGAAGATCGACGATGAAGGCGGCGCCGACGATTTCGCCACCGAGGCGTTCGATGAGTTGAATGCCAGCCGCCGCCGTTCCGCCGGTCGCGAGCAAATCATCGACCACCAGCACCTTGTCGCCCGGCTCAATCGCATCATCGTGGATCTCCATCACCGCCTCGCCATATTCCAAAGTATAGGCTTGGCTCAAGGTTGCGCCGGGCAACTTGCCCTTTTTGCGAATTGGCACGAAACCTTTGGTCAATTGATGCGCAATGGCGCCGCCGATGATGAAGCCGCGCGCTTCTAATCCGACGATTTTGTCGATGTGTAGGCCCGCGTAGGGGTGCAACATTTGATCAACACACATGCGAAAGCCCCGTGGGTCAGCAAACAAGGTCGTCACATCGCGAAACATGATCCCTTCATGGGGGAAATCGACGATTGTACGGATGTAATCTTTGACGGATTTCATGGGGTCAGTCCTTTGCGTAATGGTGTCGCAGCGCCAGAATGTCCTGCGCGCCAAGGGTCTTTCGCGCGTTTGAATCTTGCGAGAAAATGGAGCGCTCATCGTAGTAGGGATTGCGAATATCTGTCATTAAACCAAGGGCTTGGGACAGTTCTTCTAGCATGACGCTCTCATAGGCGCGAATTTGTAGAGTTGTCGAAAACACCACGGCGACGCGCTTGATTGTGTTGGTGTTGGCATCAAACAAGATCCGCGTTGACGCCCCGCCCAAGCGCGAGCCATCCACGCCTTTGATGCCGGTCCCGGCAATTGGCTCGCCGCGTTCAAGGTCGAGGAAAAACAGCTCGATTTCGGCTGTGTCCCCGGCGGGAACTTCCACCAATGTCAGACCAACCTCAGCGCGGTTTAGCTCTTGGAGCGCGCGGGCGAGGGCGGCTGTAGCGCGGATTTTCTTGCCGCCCAGGTAGGCGGCATCCATTTGGCGAATGGACACCCGCACAGGATGCGACACATCCCAACGCACTGAGGGTTTCTGACAGTCTTCTTTGGGCGGGGCAGCGCATGACACGAGCCTATAAAAGGCCTCATCGGAAAGGGCACCTTCGGTTTGCACGAACTCTTGCGCGCCAGCCGATCCAGCGCCAAGCGCAAGCCCGAACAAAAAAATGAATAGGCGCATGTTGAAGCCCCAGAACGTCAAGGATGGTCCCAAATACCATGGGAGGTGCGCGCGCGACAAGGCTGGCGTCAGGCGCGTTTGAGGGTGGCGGTGAACACGCCCATGGCGATCAAGGTTGCGCCGCCAAACCGGCTGAGAGCTGTGAGAACGCGCGGCCGTTTGAGGGCGCCCCGCATGGTGCCTGCGAGGAGCGCATAAAGGAGCGCATTCCCCGCGCCGATCATGACGAATGTGGCAATCAGGATCATGAATTGCGGGGCGAGCGCGTGTTCAGGGCGCAGGAACTGCGGCACAAAGGCGATGAAAAAACCGATGGATTTGGGGTTGAGCGCGGTGACCATGGCCGCGTGCCAAAAGGCGTTTTGGGCTTGAGTATCTGCGCCGGGCCGCGCTTCGTTTGCGGCGTCACTCTTGGCCGGGGCGCGCAGCATTTTGATGCCGAGATACACAAGATATGCGGCACCGATCCATTTGAGCGTGAGGAAGGCCGCGCTCGACGCCATGATCAAAGCGCCAAGCCCAAGCAGGGACGCGCTCATGGCGATAAGATCGCCAAGCGCCACGCCAAGCGCGGTTGTGATGGCGACCTGACGCCCGCGCGCCAGCGCATAGGACAAGACAAGCAGCACCGTGGGGCCGGGAATGATCACAAGAACCGTTGAGGCAAAAACGAAGGTCATCCAAACTTCAAAACTCATGTGTTTTCTCCCAAAACCCGTCCAGCCACCGCATCCAATTTGGCCAGTAGATGCGGGTCGCGTTTGTCCGGGGCTGTCATGATGGCAAAGTCGAGCGCGTGATCACACCCCGTTTCGCAGGCGGCAGGCTGAGCTGTGAGCATTTCGGGCAAATGTTCGATAACTGATATTCCATGCGCTGTATTCGCGCCCAAGGTGGCAATGATGTCGGAAATATCTACTTCCCCGTGTTGCGGGTGCCAGCTGTCATAGTCGGTGATCATCGCGATAGACGCGTAATGCAGCTCCGCTTCGCGCGCGAGTTTGGCTTCTGGCATGTTGGTCATGCCAATCACGTCACAGCCCCAAACATCGCGATAGAGCTTGCTTTCAGCAAGGGCCGAAAACTGTGGCCCCTCCATCGCCAGATAGGTGCCGCCCTTGTGCACCGTCACGCCAACCTTTTGCGCCGCGTCATAACAGGCCGCTGCAAGACGCTCACAAATCGGGTGCGCGCCAGAAACATGTGCCACGCATCCTGTGCCAAAAAAGCTCTTTTCGCGCGCAAAAGTTCGGTCAATGAATTGATTTACAATGACAAAATTGCCCGGTGCCATGTCTTCGCGAAACGAGCCACAGGCAGACAGGCTCACAACATCGGTGACGCCAAGGCGCTTGAGCGCGTCGATATTGGCGCGGTAGGGCACGGTTGAGGGGGCATGAACATGGCCGCGCCCGTGGCGGGGCAGAAACGCCATTTTCATCCCCTTAATCCGGCCCGTCAAAATCTGATCAGAGGCCTCTCCCCAGGGCGTCTCAACGGTTTGCCAGCGCGTCGCTTCCAGCCCGTCGATTTCATACAAACCCGAGCCGCCGATGACTCCAATCATTCTTTCCGCCATCTCAATGCCTTCCGGTGCCTTTCGCTTCGCGATAAGTGAACCAGCCCCGCGCCCAGAGGGCAAGACGCATTTCCCATCTGGTCATTTTCGCCATAGGACGGTAGGAGGGGCCGCAAAGGCCCAGATTTTCCACACATTCATGAGGTGACCCAATGGCACGCGCACTCTTGGCCCGTTTTGCCGAACAGCTCCAAACCGCTGACCTGCGACTGGCACCGACCGAAAAGCTCACGCCGACGCGGCTGCGCATCGAAGTGTTGTCGGGTTTGACTGTGGCGCTCGCGCTTGTCCCTGAGGCCGTGGCCTTTGCCTTTGTCGCCGGGGTGAACCCGCTTGTTGGCCTGTATGCGGCGTTCATGGTGGGGCTTGTGACGGCATTGATCGGCGGGCGGCCCGGCATGATTTCGGGGGCCACGGGCGCGCTTGCGGTTGTGATGGTGGCGCTGGTTGCGGATCACGGGGTCGAGTACCTGTTTGCGACAGTGGTTTTGATGGGGATTATCCAGGTGATTGCGGGGGTGATGCACTGGGGCAAGTTTATCCGCCTTGTGCCGCATCCTGTGATGTTGGGCTTTGTGAACGGGCTGGCCATCGTGATTTTCCTCGCGCAAATGTCGCAATTCAAAGTGCCGGGCACTGTCGAGGCGGCGGGACATGGCGCCGGGGGCGGCGAGTGGTTGTCGGGCATGGCGATGGTGACGATGTTGGGGCTTGTGGCGCTGACGATGGCGGTGATTTGGGTGATGCCCAAGATCACCAAAGTGATCCCTGCGCCGCTTGCGGGCATCGCTGTTGTGGCGGCTGTGGTCATCGGGTTTGGCGTGGATGTACCGCGCGTGGGCGATATGGCGGCGATCAAAGGCGGCTTTCCTCCGTTCCACATTCCCATGGTGCCTTTTGACCTTGAGACCTTCAAAATCATTCTTCCCTACGCGGTTATTCTGGCGGCGATTGGCTTGATTGAGAGCCTGCTCACCCTCAATCTGGTGGGCGATATGACGGGGCAACGCGGCGGGGCATCGCAAGAATGTATCGCGCAAGGCAGCGCCAATATCATCACCGGGTTCTTTGGGGGCATGGGCGGGTGTGCGATGATCGGTCAATCCATGATCAACGTGAAATCCGGCGGGCGTACGCGGGTGGCGGGCATCGCTGCCGCATTGTTTTTATTGTCATTTATCCTCTTTGCCAGCTCCCTGATTGAGCTGATCCCACTGGCGGCTTTGGTGGGTGTGATGTTCATGGTTGTGATCGGCACCTTTGCTTGGAACTCGATCAAAATCCTCACGCGGGTGCCAAAAATCGACGCTTTTGTCATCCTGCTCGTGACGGTTGTGACAGTTTATGAAGATCTCGCCGTGGCGGTTGTGGTCGGGGTGATCGTTTCTGCGCTGGCCTATGCTTGGCAAAACGCGACCCGCATCCACGCCAAAACCTATGAAACCCCGGAAGGCGCGAAAGTCTACCAAGTGCAGGGGCCGTTGTTTTTCGGGTCGGCTGATGGGTTTGTCGAGCTTTTTGATCCTGAAAATGATCCTTTGTCGGTGATTGTCGATTTCGCTGACAGTCGCGTGGCCGATCAATCTGCGCTGCAAGCGGTTGAGGCGGTGGCGGCCAAATATGAGGCCGCAGGCAAGGCGATTCAGTTGCGGCATCTGACGCGCGATTGCCACCAATTGCTGACCAAAGCGGGCCACCTTGTCGTCAATAGCGACGATGACCCGGACTATCAGGTCGCTGTGGATTATTCCGTGCGCACTGGGATTTTGGGCGGGCATTAAGCGGGCTGTCAGGAAAAGCTCAGGTGCGTGCGCTTGAAGCTCTGCCAGCTCTTGAACCCGTATCCGAAGGCGCGATCCACGGCGATATGGCACCACCAAATCGCGCCAAACGCCACGATCAAATCCGATTGCGTAAGCCAGCCAAATCCGAGGAGCATGGCGGCGCCGACATAGCTATGCACGATATTATAGCACAGCGCGCCAAGGCGATTGTTGCGCAAATAGCCAAGCGCTGAGAGATCTGGCGCAAGGATCAGGAGCGCGAAAAGCCACCAGCTTTGATCGGTGATCACGAAAAGGCAAAGCCCGAGCGCGATATTCGCAATGCCGTCTGCGCGCAGGAGCAGGAGTTGGTGTGTTTCAAGGGGCAAACGGTGTTGCGGGGCTTTATGCGTCTCGGTCATGTGAAGGTCTCCCTGTAGGTGCTACATGGTTTTCCCTCATTCTGTTATGTTTGGATATTCGCTAAATACGTCTATACGCCATTCATTTTTGAATAGTTAGTCGTCCGGGCGGCTCAATTCAAAGGCTTCGCGCACCACCGTGTAATCGCGGTAGCCAAGGCGCGACAGAAGCCCGAATTGCGTGACATCGAATTTGCCGTTGACCAAGCAGTCATCGCGGATGTGCACGCCAACGACCTCGCCAAAGACAACGTAGTTATGCGCGCCTTTTGACTCGACGATCTGCGTCATTCGGCATTCCAGCGAGGCGGGGGCAGAGAGCACGCGCGGCGCATTGATTTCGCTGCACGCGCCTTTGGGCACCTGGGCGGCGGCGAATTCATCCTGGCCTGCGGGCAAGGTTTCGGAGGAGGCGTTCATCACATTTTGCGCGCTGGCTTCGACAAGGTTCACACAAAAAACACCGGTCTCCTCAATGTTGCTCAGGCTGTCTTTGCCTTTGGTGCGGTCCGGTTTGTGGCCGGTCGAGGCGAACATGACTTGCGGAGGCACATAGGCGATGCCGTTGAAAAACGAGTAGGGCGCAAGGTTATCATGGCCCATTGCGTCGCGCGTCGAGACCCAGGCGATGGGGCGCGGTGCGATCATGGCGTTGAACGGATTGTGGGGCAGGCCATGGCCATCGGCGGGGCGATAAAACATCTACGAACTCCTTTGGATCACCCCTTGCTAGCGCGCTGGGACGATGATGTTAAGCGTTGGCTTCCAAGCGGGCGCGCAAGGTGCGATAAGCAAAGGGAAACTTCTGTGTGCGCGCGAAAGGAGCGGCCCTCTGTACAGCTTGCTTGAGGAAACGCCTACCGATTGGTGGGAGGTCGAAGCCCTTTACGATTTGTGCTTCGCGCCGGGCCGGGAGGCGCTGTCATCCTATCGGTTGCGCGATGGGGTGGCGCGGATTTCTGCGCTGTCATTGGTGGCGCGGGACGCGGAGGGCGTTTTGGCTGGGGCCATCCGCTATTGGCCTGTGCAGATCGGCGTCCATGCGGCTTTGCTGCTTGGCCCGGTGGCGGTGCACCCTACGCGCCAAGGCGAGGGGCTGGGCGGGTTGCTCATCCGCGAAAGCCTGCGTTGTGCGCGGGGGCTTGGCTGGGACCGGGTGATGTTGGTGGGCGACGCCCCCTATTATTCCCGGTTTGGCTTTGAGCCACTTTCAGGCATTGATATGCCCCCGCCAACCAATCCTGATCGCGTGTTGGGGCTGGCGCTGCATAAGGGGGCGTGGCGCGGGGTTTCAGGGCCTGTAACGCGGGCGCGCAAGTCGTGACGGCCTGTCAAAATCGGATCGGATGAGGTTGAGCACCGGACCCAAGAACCACAACACCGTCAAAGTGGTCGTCGCGGCCAAGGCAAACAGCGCATAGCCCAGCAGCAAAGCCGCCCAACCACCGGCGCCCGAAAACACGGCCGCCGCGCTCAAGGTGCCCAGGAACACGCCCGAAAAAACATAAGCTGGAATCATGATGTCTCCTCTCAAGTTGTTGTGAGAGGAGCCTGCGGCATCACCCGTTACCAAAAGGCTAAGCCGCACGCATTAATCGACAGGCTTATACAAATGTTCCAACACCGGCCCGCGCACCGATTGCGCCCCGCTGGCGCGTGCTTCGTCAATGACGCCGCGCAGAACCGATAAATCCGTGCGCCGCACGAGGTGTTTGACAGGGCCAATTGAGGCGGCGCGCATCGAAAGCGTGTCGATCCCAAGCGCGGCAAAACACAGCGCTTCAATCGGGCGCCCTGCGTCCTCACCGCAAAACGAGAGCGGCGTGTTGGACGCGCGACAGCGCTTCACAACCACCTCAAGGAAATTCAGGAAAGACACATTGAGCGTGTCATAACGCCTGCGCACCCGCTCATTCTCGCGATCTGCTGCAAAGAAAAACTGTTTGAGGTCATTGCCGCCAATGGAGATGAAATCGGTCTCCTGATAGAACTGATCGGGCGCATAGGCGAGCGATGGCGTTTCCAACATGGCCCCGATCTTGAGGGTCTTTGGCAGCGGGTTTCCCATGCGTCGTTCCCGCGCAAGCTCATCCATAACCAGCTGTTTTGCATCTCGAAATTCGTCGTACTGCGCCACAAATGGGAACATGACATGAAGGTCGCGCCCGGCGGCAGCGCGGATCAAGGCCTGGCTTTGCATGCGCATCACGCCGGGTTTGTCGAGCGCCACACGGATCGCGCGCCATCCAAGCGCGGGGTTTGGCTCCTCGGCCGCCTTCATATAGGGGAGCACCTTGTCAGAGCCGATATCCAAGGTGCGAAACGTGACAGGCTGTCCCTTGGCTGCGTCCAGCACCCGCGAGTAGAGCTTTGCAAGCTCCATTCGCCCCGGCATTTTGGTGCGGATCAAAAATTGCAGCTCGGTGCGAAACAGCCCAACGCCCTCGGCGCCAGACCCGTCAAGAGAGGGCAAATCGGCCATAAGCCCGGCGTTCATTTTGAGCGAAATCTTTGTGCCATCCCGGCTTATGGCGGGCTTATCAATAAGGCCTTTGTAGCGTTCCTGCTGCGCGGCCTCCATCGCCATTTTGTCGCGAAACGCTGCCTTGACGCTGTCTTCGGGGCGCAAATGGACCACGCCTTGTTCGCCGTCCACGATCACCTCGTCGCCATTGAGCGCTTCGGTAATGACGCCCTTTGCGTTGACCACAAGCGGGATTGCCAGCGCGCGGGCCACGATGGCCGCATGAGAAGCCACAGAGCCTTCCACAAGGATCACGCCGCGCAGTTTGTTGCCATAGGCCAGCAGTTCGCCGGGTCCAATATTGCGCGCCACCAGAATTGGATCATCGGGCATTTCCGCGCCGGTTTCTGCGCCCTGTCCGGTGAGGATTCGCAGCAACCGATTGGAGAGATCATCAAGGTCGTGAAGCCGTTCGCGCAGATAGGCGTCAGGCACCTGTGCCATGCGTGTGCGCGCGGAACTTTGTTCTTTCTCAACAGCGGCTTCCGCTGACAAGCCCCGGCCAATATCGTCTTCCATCCGGCGCATCCAGCCTTTGGAATTGGCAAACATGCGGTAGGCTTCGAGCACCTGCATTTGGTCTTTGTCAGCTGTGCGTGCGGTGGCCAAAAGCTCGTCCACGGAAATGCGCAACTCATCGACAGCATCATGCAGGCGGCGGGTTTCTTCCACCGGATCATCCGCGATGGGGTTGGTGACAACGACGCGCGGCTCATGCAGCCAAACGCGCCCCTGCGCCGTGCCTTCCTGGCCCACCGAGCCACGAAACATGGCCGGTCTTTGGTGCAGCGCCATGAGGGCCGCGCCCTCGCCAATGAAGGCGCCAAGTTCGGTCATTTCCGCAAGCACCATGGCCACGACTTCCATGCCATAGACCTCATCGCCCGAAAAGGCGCGCGCTTCTTTGGATTGGACCACCAAAACGCCAAGCGTTTCGCCCAGCCGTTGAACGGGTACACCGAGGAAGCTGGAATAAATTTCCTCGCCGGTTTCCGCCATATAGCGAAAGCCGATTTCTGAGGGGGCATCGGCGGAGTTGATCACCCGTTTGGTCTTGGCCACGCGGCCCACAAGCCCTTCACCCATGCGCATCCGGGTTTTGTGGACCGCTTCGGCTTTCAGGCCCTCACTGGCGCAAAGTTCCAAGGTTTCGGCATCGCGAAACAGGTAGATTGAGCACACTTCTGTGCCCATCGAGGAGGCAATGATATTGGTGATCCGGTCGAGCCGTTCTTGGCCTTCGCAGTCTTCGCCAAGCGCGTCGCGCAGGCGTCCAAGCAGCTTTCGGCTGTCACTTTCTGTCCGTTCTACCACGCTTTAACGTCCGCCCCTGTCGTCCTAACGCCCTGCGCTGGAAAATTCTTTTGTCGCGCCACCTTACAGTGTCATGGCTTGCGTTGCCAACGGCTGGTTTTCCTACGTCCGGCTCTACAGTACGCAAACTTGCACGAAAAAGCCCCGCGACAAGAGGCAGCGGGGCTAAATCCTAGTCAATTTTGAAACGCTGTTAGGCTTTGTCCAACTCGAACGCATCATGAAGCGACTGAACCGCCAGCTCCATGTATTTGCGATCCACCAGCACGGAAATCTTGATTTCCGAAGTGGCGATGACTTTGATGTTGATCCCCTCATCAGAGAGCACTTTGAACATTTTTGCCGCCACGCCAGACTGCGACCGCATACCAATTCCGACGATCGACACCTTGGCCACGTCGGTATCTGCGATCAGCTCACCAAAGTTGATAACCCCATCCGCTTTCGCGTCATCCATCGCTTTTTGCGCCCGCGCCACTTGGTCGGTCGGGCAAGAGAAGGTCATGTCCGTGCGCCCTTCTTCAGAGATGTTTTGCACGATCATATCGACGTTGATCCCCGCATCCGCGAGCGGGCCAAAAATGGCGGCGGCGATGCCGGGGCGATCGGCCACAGAGATCAGGGTCATTTTCGCTTCATCGCGGCTGTAGGCCACGCCAGAGACAGCATTTTGTTCCATGATTTCCTCCTCGGCACAGACCAATGTGCCAGCGTTGGGGTCGTATTCTTCAAAGGATGACAAGACGCGTAGCTTGACTTTATAGCGCATCGCCAGCTCGACCGAGCGGGTTTGCAGCACTTTCGCGCCCAGCGAGGCCAGTTCGAGCATTTCTTCAAAGGCGATCTTGTCGAGTT
Organism: Maritimibacter sp.; assembly: GCA_050633625.1. Taxonomy (GTDB): domain Bacteria; phylum Pseudomonadota; class Alphaproteobacteria; order Rhodobacterales; family Rhodobacteraceae; genus JBOEGW01. The sequence continues at coordinate 77,034 of JBOEGW010000006.1, forward strand.
TGCGCGCTTTGGTTTCGATGCGCGGATCGGTGGTATAGATGCCGTCCACATCGGTATAAATGTCGCATCGTTCCGCCTCAAACGCGGCGGCAAAAGCAACTGCCGTGGTGTCTGATCCGCCGCGCCCAAGCGTGGTGATCCGGCCCTCAGGCGAGACGCCCTGAAAGCCCGCAACAACGGCAACCTTCATGCCTTCTGCGAATTTTTCCATGATATTGGTCGGCGGAATGTCTTCGATCCGGGCGGCGCCGTGGGCGGAGGTGGTTTCCACCGGCACTTGCCAGCCCTGCCAGCTGCGCGCGGGGATGTCCATTTCCTGTAGGCGCAGCGACATCAGCCCGGCTGTGACATTCTCGCCCGAGCTGACCACAGCGTCATATTCGCGCGCGTCAAACATCGGTGAGGTCTCGTTGACCCAGCCCACAAGTTCGTTGGTTTTGCCGGACATGGCGCTGACGATGACGATCACGTCATAGCCATTGGCCACCTCGCGCGCGACCCGCTTGGAGGCCCGCGCGATCCGGTCCAAAGTGGCGACCGAGGTGCCACCGAATTTCATTACGAGAACGGGCATTTTCGCCATCCTCCCATCACAGCTTCAAGTTCTGGACCTGTTAGTCGCGCAGGGCCCAAAGGGCAAGGGGGATTGCACGTTTTGGGCTATTGCGCGGCCAGATCCGAGGCGGGGCGAATATGCGGGAAATGCGCGCCAAGCCAGGGGAAATACGGGATCACCTTGGCGATTTCATCGGCGTTGAGGTGTTGATCATCCGCATGCGCATTGCTGTCGTTCAGCCCATGCACAGCACGCAAATAGTAAGGCCGCATATGGGTGACCATGAACGAGGGCTGACGCATCCCGATTTTCTTATGACTTGTCAGAAAGGGGTTTTTCTTGGCGTTTCCGGGGCCAACCAGCGCGAGGCCAAGGTTTGTATAGGGCACGTAGCGCGGCGACAGCCATTTGATCGCGCCATTTTCTAGCCCCAGCGTATGGCCGCGCGGGAAGGACACAAAGGTATATGGCTTTTCATTATAGGGGTCGGACTGTGCCATGCGGGCGTATTTGCGCAGCATCTCCACGAAATCGACGCTCACCGCGTCATCATCATCCAGCACCACCTGCGCCACCTGTTTATCGCCATACACCCGGCCCACTGTGTTGCGAAAGATGTGCCCCGCCGAGCCTTCCGGGCGGAAAATCACCCGCGCGCGATCCTTGCCAAGTACATCTTGGCACAGCTCATTCAGGCGGGTTTGGTAGGGCTGTGGCATCAGCGTTGAGGAGAGCACCAAAATGCGGAATTTGCCGTCGGTTTGCCCGCTGAGGCTTTTGAGGGTGATCTTTTCAAATAGTTTGAGCCGTGCCTCAAGGCGGTCGGCGGCGAACAATAGATCAGGGTCCGCCGCATGGGCGGATTTCCAACCGGATTGGCCAAAGAATGAAAATCGCGTTTCAAACAGCACATTCATAGGGGGAGATTACTCGTTTGGCCTGAAATTGCCACCGTGTTTGCGGTGGTCGTCGCGGGTTAATTTGTTTTGCGCGTGGGGATGAAGGGGAGGGGCATAACGGGGATGCCTTCGTCCAGTAGTTTGAGCGCCTCTTCGGGTTTGGCTTCACCGAAAATGGAGCGTTCGGGGGCTGAGCCATCATGCATCGCGCGCGCTTGGGTGGCGAATTCGAGACCAACGTAATCGCTGTTCGCCTCAATATGCTTTTTGATTTTCGCGATATCGGCCTCGGGGCCTTGCGCAGGCTCAGGCGGGGATGCCGGGTTTTGCGCTGTTGGGGCTGTTGGCGCTTGTTGCGATGTGGCCTGCATTGGTTCGGGCGTTTGGTTTGGCGCGTCGGCTTTGCGGCGCGCTGTGGTCACGCGCGGTGTCATCAATGATTTGTGCACAGCACTTGAGCCACAATCCGGGCAGGCCAAATGCCCAGCCGCTGCCAAGGACTCGAAGGCGGCGGCGTTCTGAAACCAGCTGTCAAAACCGTGGTCATTGTCACATTTGAGCGTGTAGCGGATCATTTTTTGTCCAGTGTCAGCAGGAATACAGGGCGTTTCTTGCCCTCTCTAAAGGCGATGCCCATTTTGTCAGGACTTGAGCTGGCTCGGTTTGAAATGGCGCACGATGGCGCGCAATTCTGGTTCCATGAGCAGCTTTTCGGCCCGTTTCAAACTTACCCATTTTCGTTTGCGCTGACCAGCCTCAGGAAAATCCTTCGCGACTTTGCGCACCTTGATAGGGAAGACGGCGACGACGATGGGCAAGTTATCGTCTTCATGGCGTTTTCGGTAGCTATAAAACCCAAGCACAACATTCGAGGGTTTGCCAATAACGCCCGCCTCTTCCCAAGCCTCGGTTGCAGCGGCCTTTGAGGGGGTTGCCCCATCCATGGGCCAGCCTTTTGGCAAAATCCACCGGCCCGTGCCGCGTGATGTGATCAACAACACCTGCACTTTGCCGTCCCGTTCCCGCCACGGAAGCGCACCAAATTGGGTGCGCACATCGCGTTTGCCAGCGTTTTTCAGCCGCATCGGTTTTTGTTTGGCCTGTATCGTCATGGCCAGTGGTCCGCCTTCCTAGGAGTGCGCTCACGATAAGCCGCTCACGGTTAATATAGTCTTACTATATACGCGCGCACAGAGGGATGACTAGAGGCAAGACGCGCGTTTTCCTAGATGTCGTGGTTGATCGCGCCGGACCTGCCGCATCTTGTGTGCTCAGTCCCGTGTTCCTGCGAATTTTTCCTGCCAGCCTTCTCGGTCCTCGTCCGAAATCTTGCCAAACAGGTTTTCGGGCACCTCAAAGGCCTGTCCAGCTTGGAGCTGTTCAAACGCGCGCGCCACGTCTTCGGGCCACGCGCCATCAACACCCATCGCTGTTGCCATTTTCGCTGCCGCGTCCGGGATGAAGGGCGCCGAAAGCCCGGCGTAAACCGCGATCAGGTTGAGCGCGAAACGAATGATTCCTTCTGCCTTTTCAGGGTCTTCCTTGAACACAGCCCAAGGTGCCGCCTCTTGCAGGTACTCATTGCCCGCCGCCCAAATCGCCCGCAGTTCGGTCGCGGATTTGCGCACTTCCATCGCATCCATGAGCCGTTGGTACTCTTGGATCCGGGTCGTGAGATCCGCGATCAACTGCGCTTCTGCCGCGCCAAAAGCACCGCCCGAAGGCACCGTTTCGCCAAATTTTGATCGGCAGAATTTTGTGACTCGCGACACGAAATTTCCAAGCACATCCGCAAGGTCTTTATTCACAGAAACCTGGAAATTCTCCCAAGTGAATTCACTGTCGGCGCTTTCGGGCGCATGGGACAACAACCACCAACGCCAATAGTCCGCCGGCAGGATCTCAAGCGCCTGATCCATGAAAACGCCCCGGCCTTGAGAGGTCGAGAATTGGCCGCCGTCATAATTGAGGTAATTGAAGGATTTGATGTAATCCACGAGCTTCCACGGCTCATTCGATCCCATCAAGGTGGAGGGGAAAGACAGGGTGTGGAACGGCACGTTGTCCTTGCCCATGAATTGCACATATCGAACGTCATCCGCGCCTTTATCGGTCCGCCACCAGCGTTCCCATTCAGTATTCGAACAATCGTTCGCTTCAGCCCATTCCGCCGTCGCGGCGATATATTCAATCGGCGCATCGAACCAAACATAGAAAACCTTGCCTTCCATGCCGGGCCAATCTTCCGCGCCTTTTTTGACGGGAACACCCCAATCCAGATCCCGTGTGATGCCACGGTCACGTAGCCCTTCGCCGTCATTGAGCCATTTCTTCGCAATCGAAGTCGTCAGGACCGGCCAGTCGGTTTTCTCATCAATCCAGGCGTTCAACTTGTCGCGCATTTGCGACTGCTTCAAAAACAGGTGCTTGGTTTCGCGTACTTCCAAATCGGTCGAGCCGGAAATCGCGGAACGCGGATTGATCAGATCGGTCGGATCGAGCTGTTTGGTGCATTCCTCACATTGATCGCCACGCGCGCGCTCATAGCCGCAATTGGGGCAGGTTCCTTCAATATAACGATCCGGCAAAAACCGCCCGTCCGTGTTGGAGTAGACCTGCTTTTCGCTCACTTCTTCGATCAATCCCGCCTCGGCAAGTTTACCAGCAAGGTGTTGAGTTAGCTCATGATTTTGCACACTCGACGACCGACCAAAATGATCGAACGACAAGCCATAGCCCGCAGCAATATCAGCTTGAACGCTGTGCATTTCGGCGCAGTAGTCCGCCACAGGTTTGCCCGCTTTGGCGGCGGCCAATTCGGCGGGGGTGCCGTGTTCGTCGGTGGCGCAAATGAACATCACCTCATGGCCACGCGCGCGGTTGTAGCGCGCATACAGATCAGCAGGAAGTTGACTGCCAATGAGGTTGCCGAGGTGTTTGATCCCGTTGATATAGGGAAGCGCGGAGGTGATAAGGATGCGTGCCATGGGTCGCCTGTTCGATTGCATTTACGCTGTCATATAACGCAATGCGCGTCGTGGCCAGAGCCGTGGTACAGGGGATCAGGCGAGGTACAAAATGCCAAGGATCGAAGCGAGCAGCAGCGCCATTCCGAGGTATTCTCGCCGCGTACTGGTTTCGCGAAACATGACCCATCCGAGAAGCAGCGAAAACAGCAACTCAAGCTGGCCAAAGGCGCGTACATGGGCGGCGTTTTGTAGGGAAAACGCGAGGAACCAAAAGTAGCTCCCGATCATGCCAAGCACGCCAACAAACACCGTTTCGCGCCACCGCCCAACCACCCGCGACACCTCGCCGGGGTCCGTCAGGCGCAAAAATGGGATCATCAAGACTGTCTGGACCGTGGTAACGCAGGCCAATGTATAGGAGGCGCGCAAAAGGGCCGGGGCCTCGCCCAAACTGGTTGTGGCGCCGCGATAGCCAATCGCCGCAAGGGCAAACAGCGCCCCCGCCGTGAGGCCCAGCAGGCAAGCGCGCGTCGAAAATGCAAGTCTCGCGCCGGGTTTCAGTGAAATCAGCAAGACCCCCAAGACCCCAACACAAATTGCGATCAACGCCCCTTTCGAGACCGTTTCGCCAAGAAACAGTGCGGAAAACCCCGCCACCATCAAGGTTTCGGTCTTCGTGAAGGCCACACCCACCGCGAAATGTCGCTCAGAAAACAGCGCAACCGTCGCCATTGTTGCGGCGATCTGAGCCACACCGCCAACACAGGCAAACATCCAGAACCGGGGCGAGAGCGCGGGTAGGGCATTCGTGGCCAAAATCGCTGTCAATGCCCAAGCGATTGGAACGGCAAACAAAAACCGCGAAAACGTCGCGCCACCAACGGATAGGCCGCTGGATTTTAGCCGCTTTTGCAGAGCGAAACGCGCAGTTTGAGCAAGGGCAGCGGGGAGCGTGGCCAGCACCCAAGGCGCAACCAAGACAGAGAACATCAGCGACCACTGCCCAAATCGTAACCGTTCCAATCCAAGATTTCACGCGCCGCGCGCAAACGGTCTGGCGCGATGTCACCTCGGTTGAGGATCAGCGAAAAACTGCGGTCCGGCGTGCCAATCACCACAGTCCGATACCCCTCATCAACCCACAACACCCAAAGCGGTGCGCGCCTGCCTTGCACCTGAATGCGCCCCGGGCCAATGAGCTTCGCCGCGCCAATCCCGCCGGGATAGGAAATCTCCGTCATATTCGGTGCCACGCGCCACAGAGCGCCGCTTTGCACCTCCCGCCATTCCCCGGCAAACCGCGCCTGATCAAAGGACACAATTGACCGCATGTCGGTGTCCGTGTCCGTGTCAGTGGGGGCTGGCGCACAGGCCGCGAGCCAAACCAACAAGAGGGCGCAAAGAAATCGTGTCATGCGCCACAGATACGCGGCATTCCCCGCTTGGTCCAGATCGCACAAACAAGACCACTCAAAGCGAGCCGCCCAAAAGGCCGCGCCCATGTTCCGGGGGCTAAAGGCTCATCGCGGCCGACTCACAGGCCAGGGTGGCGGCGCGCCTTTAGTGCTGGACCATTTCAAGTTCAGAGAGGTCATATCCGGCGTCTTTAAGCACGGATTTCGCCTTCGCCAATTGCGCCGCCGATAGCATTTTACTGCGCGCCAAAATCCACCCTGTTGAGCCTTTCGGATTGCCAACAACCGCGAAACTATAGGCGGGATCGACATACATGACCCAATAATCGCCTTTGGCAAATGGCAACCACGGGGTAAACGTCACCTCCAATTTGCCGGGTGCTGCTGGTGTCGCCTCGCCCAAGGCCACTTTTGCAGGCCCATCTGGCGCGCCTTTTCGGCAGGTGTTTTTGACCGAGACCTTGCCATTGTCCATCATCGCATATTCCGCCGTGACCCCCTCACAGTTCTTCTCAAACCAATTCGGGTAGCGGGCGATTTCGTACCATTTTCCGAGATATTTCTGGAGGTTCAAATTTGTCACAACACCAATCGGCTTTGAGGTGTCGCGGTATCCGGCGAGTGCAGGCGAAGCGAGGCCAAGGGTGGTGGCGGCGATGAGGGCAAATGTTGTCAGGCGCATTGGAAAACTCCTTTGTTTGGAGATGTTACGCACTGACCGTCGTTTTGGATCATTTTCGTCGAAGACAGCCCACCGCTGTTTTGCGCATTTCTGCGCCTTGAGCGCTGCGCGAGGCTGCCTTCTTTGGTTTTCAAATACCTCCGCCGGAGGCATCCGCCCTTTGTCAAAAGGGCGGTCCTTTTAAAAGGGGAGCGGATGCGCCCTATGCGCCGCGTCGATATCCGCCAAGACCTCCTCAGAGAGCGTCATATCCTGCGCCCCAAGCGCGTGTTCCAACTGGGCATTTGTCGTTGCGCCAAAAATCACTGACCCCATGAAAGGTTTCGCGAAACAGAACGCCAAAGCCATATGAACCGGGTCCAGCCCGTGTTTTTGCGCGATGTCGAGGTAGGCTTGGGTCGCGGCCCATGCGCGCGGGTTGACCCGCCCACCGAGGTTCGCGTTGATCGACATGCGTGAGCCTTCGGGGATGGTTTCGCCACCGTGGTATTTGCCGGTCAACAGCCCGGTTGCGAGGGGCGAATAGGACAGCAAACGCACATCCTCATGCGCCGACAACTCGGCCAGATCCGTGTCATACAAGCGGCACAGCAAGGAATACTCATTCTGGATCGTGACCACCTCAGGCGCACCCATATCGCGGGCGATGTGCAGCCATTTTGCTGTGCCCCAAGCCGTGTCATTTGACAGGCCGAACTGGCGCACCTTGCCCGCATCCACAAGCTCGGTCATGGCTTCCAGCACATCGCGCATGTGGTCCTCAACCTCAACCGGGTCTTGCGTCCAAGGGGTGTAGCCCCAGTTTTGCCGGAAGTGGTAGGATCCGCGCTGGGGCCAATGCAGCTGATAAATATCGACGTAATCCGTTTTGAGCCGCTCAAGGCTCGCCTCAATCGTTTGGCGAATGATGTCACCGCTATAGCCCTCACGGCGCACGATCTTGGAGGGGCCAGTGACTTTTGTTGCCAGAACAATGTCATCGCGGCGTCCCGTTGCCTCAAGCCAAGTGCCGATGATGCGCTCGGTGTTGCCCACGCGCTCGGTTGCGAGCGGGTTTGTCGGGTACATTTCGGCGGTGTCGATGAAATTGATGCCGTGATCCAGCGCGATATCAATCTGGCCATGGCCCTCGGCTTGGGTATTTTGCGTGCCCCATGTCATGGAGCCAAGGCAGAGTTCGCTGACGGTGAGGGCGCCGTTGGCGAGGGGAGTCATTCGCATGGGGGAGATCCTTTTGGTAATCGGTGTCGGGGCAAAGTGACCTTGGGGCGGCGGGGTTGCAACCCCTGTGAGGGGCGGCGGGGTTGCAACCGCTGTGATGAATTTCAAGGATTGAGAACATAATGTGAACATGCTACTGTTTGACCATGCAAAACTCGGTTCTTTCCAGACGGCCCCATAGCCCTCAACCGGGCCAGATGTTCCTTGAATCGCTCAGCCTTGAGAAGGGTCGGGTGCATGAGGCATTCGGGCGTGCGCGGCATTTGTTTGCGCTGTTGGTGATGCGCGAGATGCGCGGCCCTGTGTTTTGGGTGCGCCCGGCTTGGGAGGGGGCGCGGCTCAACGGGCCGGGGATGGCGTGCTTTGCCGATCCGGGGCGGGTTGTGTTTGTGGATGCGCCGCGCCCGCTGGATTTGCTCTGGACGCTTGAGGAGGTGCTGCGCTCGGGCGAGGTGCCGCTTGTGGTGGGTGATCTTGACGGGGTGCCGGGGCTGACGCCGATGCGCCGCTTACAACTGGCGACGGAAACCGGCGGCGGGCGGGCGCTGGGCCTCGTGTTGACCCCGGAAGGGCGCGCGCCGGGGGCGCAAAGCCGCTGGGAAATGCAGCCAGATCATGCAGCGGAGCTGACGCGCTGGCGACTGATGCGCGAACGCGGCGGCGGCGGTGCCCCCCGAAGCTGGCAGGTCGTGCCCAAAGGCAAAGGCTTTACTCTGCTTTAAGAGTGGGGCTTTAAGAGTGGGGCTTTAAGGGCGGTGTTTTAAGGGCGGCGCCCTAAACGCCATCTAAAGGATGCGCGCCGCCGAGCCGTTTGAAATGGCCTTCTTCTGTGTCGTTGTCAAAGAATGGGACAGTCTCGGGCGCATCCAAGTTTGGCAGGTTTCCGGCAATTTCCGCCAGCACAACTTGCGTGATGAAGGGCAAATCAAAATTGCGCACCTCATTGAGCGAAATCCACTGAAGATGTGACAGCTCATCACAAGCGCCCGAAAAATCATCAGGGTCCGTTTTGAGCCGCGCCGCATCTGCCACGAAAAACCGCGCATCAAACCGCCGGGGCCGACCGGGCGGGGTGATGGCGCGAAACACAAAGGCCAAACCATCGGGCGAGGGGATATAGCCGCTGTCCGCAAACCCTTGCCAATCGCGCGGTACATCGTCGGGCCAGTGGCCTTGGGTGCCGAGAATCTGGCCGGTTTCTTCCCAAAGCTCACGTATGGCCGCCGCCAAGAGCGCGCTGCCAATGCCGTCTTTCGCGGATTCATTCAGGCGCGACAAACAAGGCTCCGCCCCCACTTCCGCCAAGGGCACGCGCGCGTCCTCCGCGTCCAACGCGCCTCCGGGAAACACGAATTTGTTGGGCATAAACGCCGCCTTCGCGCCGCGCTGCCCCATCAAGACACTCGGGTTCGTTGCAGCGTCGCGCACCAAAACGACAGTTGCCGCGTCGCGAATAATTTTGGATTTGTCCACTTTTCCTCCAGACGGCCATATCGGCTCTAGGCCGCCGGGTCAGACAGTTCCGCGTCCCCATTGGCAAACCCATGCATGCGTTTGGCCCATTGAAAGCCGACCATAAAGCCCTTGAACCGAGGCAGAAGGTAAAGCGAGAGCGCCACCGTGCCAATGCCCAAGATTGCGCCAAAGACCAAAGGGTCGGGACGGAACTGAACAAAACCGATGTGCAAACAAGGCGCCATGACGTGCCCAACCGCCAGAATCGTCAGATAGGCTGGGCCATCATCCGCGCGCTGGTGGTGCAACTCTTCGCCGCAAACCGAACAGCTGTCGTTGACCTTGAGATAGCTTTTCATCAATGGCCCGGTGCCGCAGTTCGGGCATTTGCGCCGCCAACCACGCCAAATCGCCGGTTTGAGCGCCCGCTCTGGACGCAGATCAGACGCATCGCGCCGGCTTGGTTCAATCGGATCACTCATTAGGGCTGTCGCATCTGACATGTTGGTTTCTCGCACAGGTTTCCGTTCGCATGCGACCTTGGTAGCGCATCTTTGGTTAAATTCCCATGTGCTCTGTTGCGCTGCGGCCCCATGTCGCAAGCCTCGGTTGCTGGGGTGGGCGCAGTTGGTCGATAAAATTATCATTTAGTTTAAGTGTGTTAGATGTGTTCGTGCGGATTTTTTCGCGATTTCTCGACGGAAACCGAAGGGCGCGGCGTTTATCTTCACGAGGCTCGGGTGGAGTACCCGGACTGAAAGGCAGGAAAAGCCAACCTTTTAGGAGAACTACAAAATGAAAAACGCTGGAAAAATCGCAAGTCTTGGTGTTGTCACCGGTCTGGCCGTATCGCTTTTGGCAACGGGTATCGCTGCGGCGGATGATCGTGGCGGACTAAAACGCGGCGGTGGCATGGGCGCTCAAGGCGGGCTGCGCGGCGCTACGTTTGCTGAGCTTGATGTGGATGGCAATGGCTCGATCACAGAAGAAGACCTTTTGGCTCGCGCTCAAGCCAAGTTTGCTGAAACAGACACGGACGGCAGCGGAACGCTTTCGGCTGAGGAGCTTGCGGCAGGTGCATTGGCGCGGATGGAAGCGGCAAAAGCGGCGGCTGAGGCCGAAGGTAAAGACATGCGTCGAACACCGCCTGCTGGCTTTGAGGACAAAATGGCCGAGCGCCTTCTTGAGGCACGAGATGCCAATGAAGACGGTGCTTTGTCGCAAGATGAGTTGGCCCCAAAGGATGGCTATGGCCGCATGATTGATCGCTTTGACACCGACGACGACAACGCTTTGTCCGAAGAGGAGTTTGCCCAGATCAAAGCCGAGCATGGGGACCGTAAAGGCCCGCGCGGCAAGGGTCATGGCCATGACCGCGATGGTGAGCGCAAAGGGCAGCGCAACTAAAGCGCACAATAATGAGGTGTTGGGCCGGATCTTGGCCCAGCACCACGCTGGCCAAAGGTGGCTTGAAGGGGCGCAGGGGAAGGTCTACCTCAGGTAATGATGACGATGGCACTGGACGCAGAACAAGAGATCTCGGACGAAGCATTGCTTGTGGCCTTTGGCCATGGGGATCAAAGGGCTGCGGGTCAGTTGACACTGCGTTTGACTCCGCGTGTTCTGGGCTTTGCCACGCGACTTTTGGGGGGCGACAGGGCCGAGGCCGAGGACGTGACGCAAGATGCGTTGATGCGGTTGTGGAAGGTGGCCCCTGAATGGCGCCAAGGTGAGGCGAAGGTGACGACTTGGTTGTATCAGGTCACGCGAAACCTGTGTTTGGATCGGCTGCGCAAGAAACGCGGCGTGGATTTGGACGCAATCCCTGAGCCTGAGGATGATGCGCCGGGGGCGGTGCAGGGCTTGATCGAAGCAGACAGGGCGGCCGCGCTGACAGCAGCGCTTGCGGGGCTGTCTGAACGGCAACGTGTTGCTGTGACACTGAGGCATATTGAAGGGCTGACAAACCCGGAAATTGCTGAGGTTATGGAGATTAGCGTCGAGGCGGTGGAAAGTCTGACCGCACGGGGCAAACGGGCGCTGGCGGCGGCTTTGGCCGATCAACGCGAGGAGTTGGGATATGTCGATGAATAATGAAGACCGATTGACGGATGACGCTCTGGACGCCTTTTTTGCGGCGGCAAAGTCCGATGCGCCCACGCCATCCGATGCTTTGATGACGGCCATCATGCAGGACGCCATACGTGCGGCGGAAGGGTTTGAAGCTGTCAAAACAGCCCCGGCGCGCGGCCCCAAAATGGGGCTTTGGGCGACGCTTATGGCGGTGCTTGGCGGCTGGCCCGCGGTGGCGGGCATGGCCACGGCCACGGTGGCGGGCGTGTGGATTGGCGCGGCGGCCCCCCAAGGGGTGAGCAGCTTTGCGGGCGGTGTGTTGATGCCTGTTGCCAGCGCGAGCGCGAGCGGAGAAGAATATGAGCTGGACGAGTTTGTGCCCGGATATGCGGCGCTTTCGGTCCTTGACGGAGAGATGATCCAATGAGCGACGACATGAAACAAGATCCGATACAGCCGCCCGTGCCGCCACGCGCGGCACCGGGGATGCGGGGTTGGGTGCGCGCTTTGTTGGTGGTCTCGCTGGCGCTAAACCTATTGGTCTTCGGGCTGGTGATTGGCGCACGCGGGATTGGCGATCGGTTTGATGGCCCGGATCGGCGTGGGCCTGAGCATGCGCAAAAAGACAGGCGCGGCGAGGAAAAACTTGATCCGGCTTTTGGGCCGCTTGGGCGAGCATTGCCGAGCGAGTACCGGCGGGCCATTGGGCAAGAGCTGCGCGCGCGCGGACGCCCGAGTGATGAGAACCGTCAGATGGTAGCGCAAGAGCTTGGCGCGATGATCGAAGCGCTGCGGGCTGAGCCGTTTGACAGCGCGGCTTTGGCCAAGGTGATGGAGGCGCAATCAACGCGGTTTGCCGAGCGCAATACACTGGGGCGCGCGATCTTGATCGAACATCTTGAAGGCATGAGCGGTGAGGCGCGTGCGCAATATGCGGATCGTTTGGAAAAAGGCTTCCGGCGCGCTGTGGAGCGGGCACGGCCTTAAGGCGCGGCTGTGGCGCGCCGCACCTATGACGGGCGCGCGGCGGGCTACGCGGCTTCTGGGTTGCCGAAGGTGATCAAGTTGCGTCCTTCCGCCTTTGAGGCATAGAGCGCTTGATCCGCCTCTTCGATCATATCCGTCACAACGGTGGGGCCGTAATCCTGTGCGCGGCGATAGGCGACACCGATTGAGGCGGTGATGGTGATGCCTTCGCGCACAGACCCCGCGTAAATCGGCGTATCCGCAATGACACTATGTAATCTGCGGGCCGCATGGCGCGCGTGTTCAAGCGAGGTGCCGGGCATTGCGATCAGGAATTCCTCACCGCCAAAACGCGCCAATAAATCCATGTCGCGCAGGTTGTCCTGTAGTCGTTTCGCGGTCTCAACCAACACCTGATCCCCCACCATATGACCATAGGTGTCATTGACCCGTTTGAACCGGTCAAGGTCGAGCAACATAAGGGCGAGAGGCTGGTCGGCATGGGCCATCTCACTGGTCACTCGGGCGAGGTACGCGTTGGCATAGCGGCGATTATACACCCCTGTGAGCGGGTCGATCATGGCGAGATCGAGCTGTTCTTTGAAGCCAGAGCGCAGGGCGTCCATTTCGTGTTTGCGCGCCACCAAGGTGGTGAGCCGCGCTGCCATTTCTTCCGGGTCAAAGAGGCCGCTGGTGACGGCATCCGCCCCGACATCCAGCCCCAAAACCGCATTGTCACGCGCCCCTGATACGATGTGTAGAATGATCACAGCATTGCGCGTCGATGGATGCGAACGCAATTCGCTCACCATCCGAACACTCTCAATTTGGTTCTCAGCCTCCGCAAATAACAAGAAAGCGTCGGTATCTTCCGTTTGCGCATTGCTATCAAGGACTTCCGCCTTGGAACGCAATGCGATGTGGCTGTTGAGCAGGCGCCCAAGTTCGCGCCGCCAGATCAGACCCGTGGCAGGGGACGGGGCAACAATCGTGACCTTGGGGCGCTGTGTTTTGTCGGGGTTATGCTGGGTGTACCCAAGGTCGGTCATGGTGCTTTGACGCCGGGCCAGCTCTAAACGCCCGCCGTGGGCGCGCATGAGATTGCGCACAAGCGCCATGAGCACGCTTTCTTCGAGTGGTTTTGCAAGGCAATCATCCGCGCCCGCGCGCAGGCTTTGGATGCGGCGGTCCTTTGATCCGGACCCGTCCAGAATGATCACAGGAATATGGCGCGTGGCGGGGTCCAGTTTGAGTTGACGGAGGGTTTCAAGACCGCCGCCGGGAAGGGCTTGATCCAGCAAAATCACATCCGGGTTTTCGCTGCGCGCGGCTTCCAGCGTTTCCTGTTTGGTTTCGGCATGAAGCGTTTCATAGCGCGCACGCGACAGCTTCACCTTCAGGATAATCCTGTTGGTGGCCACATCGTCAGCGATAAGAATACGTCCTGCCATCTAGGTGCTGTGCCTCTCGAAAAAATCATTCATATTGGAGTCGAATACGTAAGGTGTCGCAAAGAAGTGTTAACAATTCCTTTCCAAACCCCGGAGACCCTATCCCAATGAAGCAAGAATCCGCCGAGACGATTGGTCTGCAAGCCTTGGGTTGGCTCGCGTCAAATGACGAGCTTTTGCCTGTTTTTCTTGGCTCAACCGGAGGTGATATCGACCAATTGCGGGCTGGCGCGCGCGATCCGGAGTTCCTGGCGGCTGTTTTGGATTTCTTAACGATGAATGACGCTTGGGTCGTCGAGTTCTGTGACACCGTGGGACTTGGCTACCAAAAACCCCTTGAGGCGCGCATGGCCCTGCCCGGCGGGGCGCAAACGCATTGGACATAGGGTGATGCAGGTTCGGGCGGTTTTGTTCGATAAAGACGGAACGCTGTTTGCCTTTGGCGCGACGTGGGGGCGCTGGGCGGCCGAGCTTGTGATAGGGTTGGCGCAGGGGGACCGCGCCTTGGCGCGCCATCTTGGGCGGGCCGTCGGGTTTGATCTTGAGACCCAGACATTTGAGGCGCATGGGGTCGCGGCAGCGGGCACCGTTGAGGAGATCGCGCGCGCCTTTGCGCCCATTTTGGGCCAGCCCGTTGAGCGCCTAAATGACAAGATCACAGCGCTGAGTGCGACAGTGCAAGCGGTGCCCGCCGTGCCCCTACGTCCGCTTTTGGGCGCGCTGTCGGCGCGGGGGCTGAAGCTTGGCCTTGCGACCAACGATGTTGAGGCCAGCGCGCGGGCGCAGTTAGAGGCGGCGGACGTGTCGCATCTGTTTGATTTCATTGCTGGATATGACAGCGGATTTGGCGCAAAACCAGCGCCTGACATGTGTTTGGCCTTCGCTGAGGCCCTGCGCATAGAGGCGCGGCATGTTGTGATGGTTGGTGACAGCTTGCATGACCTTCTGGCCGGGCGTGCGGCAGGCATGGCGACGGTGGGCGTGCTGAGCGGTGTAGCGACAGAGGCGGAGTTGCGTCCCTTTGCGGATGTGGTTTTACCGGATATTTCCGCTTTGCCATTATGGTTGGAGACCGGGCGAGAGCCTTTTTGAGATCGCGTGATCGGTTTCGCCTTTTCTTAAGATTTGCGCTTTAGGATAGGTGCAGTTGATAAAGGGTAAATCGCATGCATGGTCTCATTCTTCGCTCTTTTGAGGGTTATATTCATAACGTGTATGGCACGCCTGTGTGGGAGCGGGTGGTTGCGCAGCTTGATCTCGGATTTAGCAGTTTTGAGCCGCTGTTTCATTATGAAGACAAGGTGGCACAGTTGCTCTTGGACGGCTGCGCTGCGGCGCTTGATAAGCCGAGCGACATGTTACTCGAGGATTTTGGCACATATATGGTGGCGGATGCGCAATCGGAGCGGGTGCGGCGCTTGCTGCGATTTGGCGGGGTGGATTACGAGGATTTCCTGCGCTCTCTTGAGGATTTGCCCGGGCGAGCGCGCCTTGCTGTGAGTGATTTGGATCTGCCGGAAATCGAGCTTGTGGAGGTTGGCGAGGGGCAGTTTTCCGTGCGCAGCCGCGCTGCGATCGGGCGCTTTGGCCATGTTCTGACGGGGATGTTGCGCGCTTTGGCCGATGATTACGGGGCTTTGGTCTTTATCGAGCATATGGGCGAAGATGCCGGGTTTGAGCAGATTTCGGTCCAGCTCTTGGAGGCGGCCTTTGCGCAGGGGCGCAGTTTTGATCTCGCGTCCGCGGTCCGGGGATAATGACATGACATTGCACACGACTTTTACGTTTGATACCAGCGCGTTGGACAAGTTGATGCCCATGCATCTGTTGTTGGATGGGGCAGGGCGGATTGTTCATGCCGGACCAACTGTCAGCAAGATTCAGGCGCAGGTTTTTGGCGCTCAGAGCTTGGAAGGGGTGCATCTGAGCGAAGCGTTTGAGCTGCGCCGCCCGGATGCGATTGATCCAATTGGCGCTTTGAGCCGCCAGCACGGGGGTAAGTTCTACCTACGGCTAAAAACCCCTGACAAAACCCAGTTGATTGGGACGGCCTGTGAGCTTCCTGTCGTGAAAGGTGCGGTGCAGGGGCGGCTTTTGAACCTGTCTTTTGGCATTTCGATCTTGGATGCTGTTGCGAAGTTCGGCTTGGCGGGGTCAGATTTTGCGCCCACGGATTTGACTGTGGAAATGCTCTATTTGATGGAGGCAAAATCGGCTGCGATGGAGGAAAGCCGGAAGCTGAACCTCAAATTGCACGGCGCAAAGCAAGCCGCTGAGGCCGAAGCGATGACGGATATGCTCACCGGTTTGCGCAATCGGCGCGCCCTCAACATCGACCTTGATCGGTTGATCGGGCGCGGTGTGCCCTTCACTTTGCTGCATTTGGACCTTGATTACTTTAAATCGGTCAATGACACATTGGGCCATGCGGCGGGGGATCTCGTGTTGAGTGAAGTTGCGCGCATTTTGCTTGAAGAAACCCGCGATGATGACACTGTGGCACGGGTTGGCGGGGATGAATTCATTCTTGTTTTCAACAATTTGATTGATGAAGATCGTTTGTCCAGCATCGCCTCGCGCATGATCGAAAGGCTTGAGGTTCCGATTCCCTACGAGGATCAGACCTGCAAGATTTCCGCGTCGATTGGCATGGTCAGCAGCACGTTTTATGCAGCACCCGATCCCGAAAAGATGATCCATGACGCGGATATTGCGCTCTACGCCTCCAAAGAACGCGGGCGGGCGCAGTTTACGGTCTTCACACCAGAGATGGCGGCCTAACGCGTCAAGGGCCGCTGTGCTCGTGCACCAAACCACGAAAACCAAGTGCCCACCGTCAGCTGTGTGCTATGCGCAGATCATATGTCGGAGGGAAGTGGTAGCCCGTAGGGGAATTGAACCCCTCTTTCCAGGTTGAAAACCTGGCGTCCTAACCGATAGACGAACGGGCCACTCTTGGCGTGAGGCGGGTTCTAAAAAATGCGGCGGATATGCGCAAGGGGTAATCTTCACAAAATGGAAAAAACTTTGAAGAATTTTCGCGCTGGCTCATGCGGAGGAGGGTGCTGCATCCTCAAGGCGTAATTGCGGCGTGACGCGCCCGTTCCAGTGGTTGAGTTCCAACCGGCCAGCCAGATGGAATCGTTTCCCTCCATGGTGAAGCAAGGCCGCACCCATCGGCGTATCCATCGCGCCAAAGGCGATCGCATCAATTTTCCCCGAAAGCCCGTCTGAGAAGCTTATTTTGAGGTGGCTTTCTCCGACCTTCTTGGCGAATTTGATCTGCATATCGGGAAAGGCGTAGCGCGGACCGGGCGCGCCTGCGCCATAAGGCCCGGCTGCTTCGATCTGTTCGATCAATTCGGGCGTGGCGGCGGCTGGCATCAACATCCCATCCAAGGTCAAGTCGCGCGGGCCAAGCGCATCGGCGCCTTGTTTCGCGAGCAGCTCCGAGAGGCGCGCCATCGCCGGCTCCAATTGCGCGCGACGAAGGTTCAGCCCGGCTGCCATCTTGTGCCCGCCGCCTTTCTCGATCAGCCCTTCGGCCGCAAGCCTTTGGATCGCCGCGCCAAGATCAATGCCCGACACCGAGCGCCCGGAGCCTTTGCCCTCATCGCCCTCAAATCCGATCACCACCGCCGGGCGATGCGCCATATCCTTAAGCCGCGACGCAACAATCCCGACAACGCCCGCGTGCCAGCCGTCATGTGCCGCCCACACAAGCGGGGCCTCCAGCCCGCGTTTTTCGGCCTGATCAATCGCCGCGAGACGCACGTGCTCCTCAATCTCGCGGCGGTCCTTGTTGAGGTCGTCCAGCCGGTCCGCCAGCGCGCGCGCTTCATCCGGGTCGGTGGTTGCCAACAGCCGCGCCCCAAGGTCGGCCTTGCCGATGCGCCCGCCCGCGTTGATGCGCGGCCCCAACAAAAAGCCAAGATGATATGGGCGAGGGGCCTCATTCATGCGCGCAACATCGCCAAGGGCCACCAATCCGGGCCGCGCCCGCCGCGCCATGATTTTCAATCCTTGCACCACAAGCGCCCGGTTCGCCCCAATCAGAGGCGCAACATCGGCCACAGTGGCCAAGGCGACCAAATCAAGAAAACTCATCAAATCCGGGCCGGCCTCACCGGCGTCACGCAATTGCCGCCCGGCTTCAACCATCACCAAAAACACAACCCCGGCGGCGCATAGATATCCCGGCGCATTTGCCTCGTCTTGGCGGTTCGGGTTCACCACAGCAAAGGCGTCTGGCAGGGTTTCTCCGCCGAGGTGGTGGTCAAGCACGATCACCTCCGCGCCCTTGGCGTTGGCCGCTTTGATTGGCTCATGGCTCAACGTGCCACAGTCCACACAAATGATGAGACTATGCTGCGCCGCAAGCGCTTCCATAGCTGGCACATTTGGGCCATAGCCCTCATCAATTCGGTCAGGGATATAGAGCGTCGGGGCAACGCCAAAATGGCGCATCCAATCAATCAAGAGCGCGGCAGAGGATCCGCCATCGACATCGTAATCCGCAAAAATGGCAATCTTTTCAGAGGTCTTGAGCGCCTTTAGAATGCGTTTTGCAGCGCCTTCCATATCGCGCATGCTGCGCGGATCGGGCAGGGTGTCGCGCAGTGTCGGCGCCAAAAAGGCGGGTGCGTCCTCGCTGGAAACCCCACGCCGCGCCAGCACAGCCGCCACAGCGCTCGGCAGGTTTGTCGCCTGTTCCAGCGCCTCAATCTGACGCGTGAGTTCAATCGACGGCCCCAGCCAACGCCGCCCAGTCAGGCTTTGATCAACATCCAGAAAGCTGCTCATGGGGTCACCTTAGATGCTGGCAGGACTTCTGCGAATTCGCCGTGCAAATGATCGAGCGCAGCGTCATGGATCGCTTGCGCATCAACCGCGTCACCGCCCCGCCAGCGGGCATTCGCCGTCAAGACAAAGGCCGCGCAGGCGTCATGCGCGATCTGCACCTCATAGCCAAGATTGGCCGCCATGCGGGTCGTGGTGGACACGCAATGCGGCGTTGTCAGCCCACAAATCACCAAAGACCGAACGCCAAGCCCATCCAGATAGCTTTGCAGATCTGTGCCAATAAAGGCCGAATTGACCTCCTTCGTCATCACCGGTTCATTTGGCAAAGGCGCGACCTTTGCTTTGATCATCGCTTGGCCAAATTCCGGATGGAGCGGGCTGTTTGTGTCTTGCGAATGGTGCTGAATATGGACGATCGGCGCTTTGGCGTCGCGCCATGTCTTGAGCAAAAATGCGGCGCGCGCCTCCGCGTCCGGGTTGTTGCGCGCGCCCCAGAAAGGGGCATCAAACCCCTCCTGAAAGTCAATCAGAATCAGCGCTCGGCTCACGCGCCTGCGCTTGTTGGGTTGCGATAAATCATCCGCCGTACGGAGCCGGTCTTGGAGCGCATGAGTAGCGTTTCCGTTGTCAAATATCCCGGTTCGCGTTTGATGCCCGACACAACCGACCCATCGGTGACCCCGGTCGCCGCGAAAATCACATCCGCCGTGACCATCTCGTCGCGGTTATAAATCCGGTCCAAATCGGTAATGCCTGCCTTGGCCGCGCGGCCACGCTCATCATCGTTGCGGAAGGTGAGTTTGCCCCACATTTGCCCGCCCATACATTTGAGCGCGGAGGCCGCCAAAACACCCTCTGGCGCGCCCCCAAGACCCATATACATATCGATCCCGGTAATCTCCGCTTCAGCACAGTGAATGACCCCGGCCACATCGCCATCGGTAATCAGCCGGATCGCCGCGCCTGTCGAGCGAATATCCGCGATCATTTCCTCATGGCGTGGACGCTCCAAAACACAAACTGTAATGTCAGAGGTCTGACAGCCTTTGGCCGCCGCCAGCGCCTTCACGCGCTCAGAAGGGGTCATGTCGAGGGACACAACATCGACAGGGTAGCCCGGACCGATTGCCAGCTTTTCCATATAGACATCAGGCGCATGCAACAAAGTGCCGCGCGGGGCCATGGCAATCACGGTCAGCGCATTGGGCATATCTTTGGCGGTCAGAGTCGTGCCTTCAAGCGGGTCCAGCGCGATGTCCACCTCGGGGCCATTGCCCGTGCCAACTTCCTCGCCAATGAACAACATCGGCGCCTCATCGCGCTCACCCTCACCAATCACCACGGTCCCGGCGATATCGAGCAGGTTCAGCTGATCCCGCATGGCGTTCACGGCGGCCTGATCGGCTGCTTTTTCGTCGCCATGACCAATCAGCGTGGCCGATGCCACAGCAGCGGCCTCCGACACGCGAGCGAGGCCCAGCGAGAGCATACGGTCAGCAAATTCAACGGGGGAGGCGCACATAGAAATCGTCCTTGAAAATTGTCCAGTTTCCCCGTCCTACCAGCCCGCGCGCGCAGGGGGAAGGGTCCGGCGCGCAGGATTTACGCAATCCTGCCACCAAACCCACAGCCAAACCCACAACGCAATGCGCCCAAATCGTTTTTGAGAATACGCGTCTGTCAGGAGCCGACACAAGGTCGTCTTTCCTTCTCAACGTGTTTGGAAAACACGTCTGTCAGGAGCCGACACAAGGTCGTCTTTCCTTGTTTTGAAAATACCTTGGGGGAGGCGCGAAGCGGCGGGGGCGAAGCCCCTTAACCGTCAAACATCCTCAATGCGGATGGCAACCGGCGATTCAGCCAACACGCCCGTGCCAGCCAGCCCAGAGAGCGCCACATCAAGCGCAGCGCGGGTGCATTTATGGGTCACGAAAATCACCGGAGCAACCTCCTTTTGATGCCCATACTGCCGCATCCGATCTATGGAAACCCCTGCTTCTCCAAGCACTTGCGCGACCTTGGCGAGGGCGCCGGGCTTGTCCAGAAGTTCCATCCGAATATAAAAGCCAGCCGGCACAGGCGCGCTGGCGGGTTTGCTGTCTTTGAGCGAGGAGGCGGGCTGCCCAAAGGTCGAAATCGTCAGCCCCCGCGCAATATCCATGACATCCCCCATGACAGCAGAGGCCGTTGGCCCTTCGCCTGCACCCGCACCGCGCATAACGATCTGGCCCACGCTATCGCCCTCAATCACAACCATATTCGTGCCACCATCGAGTTGACCCAGCGGCGAGGTGCTGGGCACGAGACAGGGCGTCATGCGTTGTTCCAGCCCGCGCGCCGATTGCTGTGCCACGCCGAGCAGTTTGACCCGGTAGCCCATATCATCGGCCTGTTCCAAATCGCGGATCGAGACGCGCTCAATGCCCTCAAGCATCACGCCTTCAAAATCGACCTTTGTGCCAAAGGCGATTGAGGCCAGCAGGCTGAGCTTATGCCCCGCATCAATGCCGCCTACATCCAAGGTCGGGTCAGCTTCCAGATAGCCAAGCTTGTTGGCCTCGTCGAATACCGTTTCATAAGGCAGGTCAGCGTCAAACATCCGCGTCAGGATGTAGTTGCACGTCCCATTCATCACGCCCATAACCCGCGTGATTTCATTGCCCGCCAAGCCCTCGGTCAGGGCCTTTACTACCGGGATGCCGCCCGCAACCGCAGCCTCAAACCGCAAGACAACCCCTGCTTTTTCTGCCGCCTCCGCCAGATCTTGACCGTGATGGGCAAGCAGCGCTTTGTTCGCGGTGACAACGTGTTTGCCAGCCTTGATGGCCGCTTCAACCGAGGCTTTTGCTGGCCCATCCGAGCCGCCCATCAGTTCCAAATAGACGTCGATATCGTCACGCACGGCCAAGGCAACCGGATCGTCTTCCCAGGCATATGGCTTGAGATCGACACCGCGATCTTTGCCTTTGGAGCGGGCGGACACGGCAGATATCACCACCTTACGCCCAGCACGTTCCTCAAGCATCGCCGCATGTTTGCGCAAAATTCGAACGGTGCCCACGCCAACGGTCCCAAGACCAGCAATGCCAAGGCGAAGAGGGGGAAGATCGGACATAGGTCGCTCCGTAAAATGTTGCTTGGCCCCTGTTACCCGGCTGGGCAGGGGCGTGCAACGATCAAGCCTGTCTTTATCCGGAATTCGCGCCTAGTCGGTGAAGTTTGGGGTGCGTTTTTCCAGCCCCGCCATCACGGCCTCAATCTGGTTGGGCTGGCCAATGAGTGCCTGTTGTGCTGCACTTTCCGCAATCAACACATCAGGGGTGCTGGCGAATTCGGTCTCGGTGATCAGGGCCTTGGCGCTGCGGGTGGCATCGGGCGAGCGCGCGGCAATCGCGCGGGCCAGGTCTTGCGCGCGCGCCAGCGGATCAGGCGCAATTTCGGTGATGGCGCCATAGGTCAAGGCCGCGTCACTCTCAAAGATTTCCGCCGTATAGGTGAGCTGGCGCAGCACATCGCCGCGCATCAGTTTGCGCGCCAGAACCATCCCGCCCATATCCGGCACAAGCCCCCATTTGGCTTCCATGATTGCGAATTTCGTGCCCGGAGCGGCGATGCGCATGTCAGCGCCTAACATGATTTGAAACCCGCCTCCAAAAGCGAACCCCTCAACGGCGGCGATCACTGGCATTGGCAGTTCTGCCCAAACCATTGCGCTGGCTTGAAAGAGATTGCTGTCGCCATGCGTGCGGCCGGTGAAGCCCGTTGTATTGGCGGCTTTGGCGAGTTCTGGCATTGTTGAGGTGTCCAGCCCGGCGCAAAACGCGCCCCCCGCGCCAGTAAGCACCACCGCGCGCACCCCTTTGGCCTGTTTGAGGCTTTGGCCCGCCGCAACAATCGCCTCAATCTGGGTGCTGTCCAGCGCGTTCATTTTGCTGGGGCGGTTCATGGTCACTGTGGCGATATGGTCTTGGATGTCGATTGTAACGCGCTCAGTCATGGGGCGGCTCCGCTTTGGTTTGAATGGGTATGAGGGTGCCAATCAGCTTGGCAATGAGACGACGATCGGCGCCGGTTTCGGCCCAAACTTCAGATTCAGCGATCATGAGTTTTCGCCCCGGCTTCAAGACACGCCCAATCGCCACAAACTGATCGCCCACGCCCGGTGCGAGCAGGTGGATTTTCATCTCGGAGGTGACAACCTCAAACCCAGCGGGGAGCAGGGAGAGCGAGGCATATCCGGCGGCATTGTCACCGATTGAAAACGCAAGCCCGGCATGGGCAATCCCTTGTTGTTGCAGGGTTGTTGGCGGGATTGATGAGGTGATTGTGACTGTGCCGGGGGCCACGTCAAGGAGGCGCGCGCCGAGCGTGTCCATCATGGTTTGGCCTTCAAAACTGGCGCGCACGGCACTGGCGTAATCTGGATTTCGGGCTATAAACTCGGTCATGCTTTGATCCTGCCCGGCTGTGTGCTGCACGGCAAGGCTGACGTGACGGAGCAGGGCGCACGGCGCCAGACGGGCGGGCAAAAAAAATGAAAAACCTGCGACGGAACCGGGCGCGGTCTGCGTTTAACCCTTGTTCGCGCCCAAAAATTGTGGCGCGCGGCAGGAAGACTTGCAGTTTTGAGCCTATGTCTGGGTCTATGTCCGGGTCTTTGTCTGTGCCTGTGACTTAAGGGTCTTGGCCAGCGTCCTAGTGCCATTGCGCTCCGCGGCGTTGTGGTGGCGTTGTGGTGGCGCTGTGCTGGCTGGGGAGTGGCGGCGTGTGATCCCCTTCGGGCGCCGCCACATCTTCGGTACGCATTGTCAGTGAACGATGGTCTCTTCTTTCACAAACATATTCGCCCAAGCGCGATCGATCAGCTCAGGAGACATTTGATAGGGAATACCCTCAAACTCGCAAATGGCGATCATCTGGTCGATCAGGAACACAGGTTGATAATTCGCGTAAACATTATCAATCGTTGGATATTTCACCTTGAGCAGATGCACCAAAGCGGCTTCATCAAGAGGCATTTTCTTTTTCTTGGCGACCATGGCGAAGATTTTCAGGAAGTCCTCTTGCTCAGGGCCATCAATCTTGATCTTGAAGAAAATCCGGCGCAAGGCCGCTTTATCGAAGATTTCATTCGGGTGGAAGTTCGTGGAGAAAATCACCAGCGTATCAAAGGGCACTTCGAATTTTTCGCCCGATTGCAGCGCCAGAATATCTTTGCTTTCTTCAAGCGGCACAATCCAACGGTTAATGAGTGCCTGCGGTGGCTCTGCTTGTCGGCCAAGGTCGTCAACAATAAAGACGCCGCCTGTGGATTTGAGCTGCAAGGACGCCGTATAGGTGCGCGCATTGGCGTTATAAACAAGGTCCAACATATCAAGCGAAAGCTCACCGCCGGTGATCACTGTTGGTCGTTCGCAAAGCACATAGCGGCGATCAAAGGTGAGGGTGCGGCGGCGCAGAGCGTTCGGGTCATCTAACGCTTCTGCAACCGGCGTATGCACAATCGGATCATAGACGGTGATCACCTGACCGGCGTATTCGATGGCGCGCGGCACGTAAATATGATCGCCAAGAGCGTCGCGAATACCGTTTGAAATCGAGGATTTCCCATTGCCGGGCGGGCCGTACATCAAAATCGAGCGCCCGGAGCCAACCGCTGGCCCAAGATGGTCAAGCAAGGCGTCAGGGAGGATCAAATGCCCCATCGCGCCGGTCAATTGCCCGCGCGTCATCGTGATGTTGCGAATGGATTGGCGCTCAACCTGCTCGGCGTAGACTTCCATCGGAACGGGCATCGCGCCGTAGTATTCTGACTGCGCTAAGGCATCGAGCGCGCGCGCTTTGCCGTTATCCGTCAGGCGATAGCCCATCTCCGAACCAGAGGTCGCATGCAAAGTCCCCATGGCTTCCACAAGCGTTTGTTCGCGGGCGTTGTCCATAAGCTCCTGCACCACACGATTGGGCAGGCACAAAACGCGCTCAAGCTCGCTGACGTGCTCCACATTTGTGCGAAACATCGTCTTGAGGAGGATGTCGCGCATCATCACGAGTGAAAGGCGCATGTCTCCAAGGGTTTTGGCTGCGGGGGGCGGTTGCACGCCGGAAGGCGCGGTCTCAGAAGATTGAATGTTCATATTGGCTGCTCGCTGCCTGATTTTTTTCCAAATTCTACCCGTTCGTTGCCATTTGAGCAACAAAATCCGCAATTAACCTTTATTGATCACTATACGCGAAATCCGTTTCGCAATCCTTAAAGACAGCCGCAACACAGCGACAACAATGGGTGGGCCAGTTTGTGAAGACCATGACGAAACCAAATGGAGGCGCTTTGGCGCTGGTGTTTGCGGGTGTTTTCGCCGTCTTGGCGGGGTTGAGTTTGCTCAAGGGCGGGGTTTTCATTTCCGAGCATGAGGGCGACACGATTCACCTGTTGCAAATTGTGCTGCGCATGGCGGCGGGCGACATGGCGCATATTGATTTTGTGACTCCGATTGGCATGTTTGCCTTCGCGCCGATTGCCTTGTTTGCCAGTTTCGGGCTGGGCGCGGGGATGTCGTTTATTCTGGGTCAAGCCCTCGTCGCCGCTTTGGCCTTGCCAGCGATTTGGTGGGTGGCGGCGTCCCGGTATCGCGGGGCTTGGGCCTATGTGTTTGGCGTTGTGACATTGGGGCTGATTTTGGCGCTGATTGCTGGCGAAACGACTCGCGCGGTCTCGGTGTCGATGCATTATAATCGCTGGGCCTGGGCGGCGGCGTTCTTGGCGATTTCGACGGCGGTCTTGCCTTCCTATGAGCGACAAAGCCGGGTTGCAGATGGGCTGGTTATCGGCCTGGCGCTGGCCTGTATGGCGCTGATAAAAATCACCTTTTTCGTCGCGTTTTTGCCAGCGATCGCTGTCGCCTTGTTGGCGCGCAAATCTTGGCGCACGATTTTGGTGGGCCTTATCGCGGGGCTTTTGGTGGCCGGGATTGTCACACTTTTTGCGGGGGGC
Source organism: Maritimibacter sp. (assembly GCA_050633625.1). GTDB lineage: Bacteria > Pseudomonadota > Alphaproteobacteria > Rhodobacterales > Rhodobacteraceae > JBOEGW01. Next base: position 102,515 of record JBOEGW010000006.1, read on the forward strand.
ACGACGTTTTGGCTGCATTACCTGGCCAATCTCGCCAATGTGGCGGCCTCCGATGTGCGCCCCAAACCGAGCTTGCCCTTTGAGGCTGTGATTGGCGCGCCTGCTTATATTGTGGGCAGTCTGGTGGCGCTCTTGGGGGTCGTCTTGCTGCGCCAATCCGGGCGCGCTGTGGAGGGGCTGGCATTGCTTTTGCTTGTGCCTGCATTTTTCTACGTGACCTATCAGAATTCCGGGAATGATCCGCAATGGCTCATGCTGTTGGCGCTGATGTTGATGGTGCTTCGACCAGCGCGCGAGATCTACAATGGGCTTGGCTGGGAGCTTCACAAAGGGCTGACCTATGCGGCGATTGCGGGCTTTGTGTTGATTTCGGGAAGTGCGATCAACCTGATCTATTCGCCCATTCGTAACTATACCCAAGACACAGAAAAATATGTGCAACTTGTGCCGGGATCGCAAAGGGTGAGGGGGGTCTATACATCGCGCGCGCGTGCTATGCGGGTTGATCTGCGCTGGGCGGAAGATGAGGCCAGCAGTGTTTACGGCGCGCATGTGGACAGCGAGCTGCGCACAGACGTGACTGAGTTCATGGGGGAGCGCTTGCCGCAATGTGCAATCGATAAGGGGCTGGTCGCTGTCTATGCGTCATTGGCGGATGATTTGAAGGCCAATGGACTTGTTGAAGGGAAGTCGATTTTTGCGGCGGATTTGCTCAACGCGTCTTGGCTTTATGGGGCGTCAGAGCCGCTCAAACATGGCTCGCCTTGGTATTATGGCGGGTTGCCCGGCTATCGTTTCGCGGATTACCTGCTGGTGCCGCTCTGCGCGCAGTCGACTTTTGTGCGAAAGCTCGTGTTGGGGGCTGTGAGCGCACATGTGGAGGCCGGGAAATCAAACCTGACCGAGGCCTATCGCAACGCGCAATATGTGCTTTATGAGGTGCAGTTCCCAGCGCAATAAGGGGCGCGCCAGCCCCCAGTGCGGGAGCCTGCGGCGCGGATATTTTTAGAACACTGAAAAGCTGTGCGGTTAGGCGAGCAGGGTGAGGGTGAGCACTTGATAGACGATCAAGGCACCCGCCAGGCAAAGCCCCATCGGGAAGTCTTTTCGATCCCAACTTTCCCATTGGGGTGCGAGGCCGCGAATGGCGGGGATGCGGCGCGCGCTGCGGTGCATGACAAAGCCGATAATCAGTACGGCCGCAAAGATATAGGCGAAGTTTCCAAGGTCGCGCAGGGCGATGAAGGGCGCGAAGGCGGCGATGAATTTGGCGTCTCCCGCCCCCATGAGCCTTGCGAGGTTGAGCACAAATCCCACGGCTAAAGCGACGAGCATATGGGTGTAGCGCCAGAGGTATTCCTGAAAGGGGAGCACCAAGAAGCCCATCACAACGAAGACCAAAAAGGTCGCCATGACGGCGCGATTTGGGATCTTCATGCGGGACATATCGCTATAGGCGACCCAGATCGCAAGCGGCACTGTGAAGGGCAGATACCACAGGGCTTCGAAGGTGACGGGAGCAAACACGGGCGCGCCTAACCGTTCGAGACGTTGTTATCCAGCGCTCGCATGGCGCGCACGGCTTCGTCAAAGTGCTGTGGATGGGTGTCGATTGCTTCTTGCAGAAGCGTTTTGCCCATCGTCACATCGCCTTGTTTGATCGCGGCCAGGGCCATCGTGTGCAGCAATTGCGCGCGTTCGATTTGGCTCATTTCCATCACCGGCAGGTCGTATTTGCGCTGCGCCCCGCGCGCCATCACCAGGTTGTTCTTGGCGGTGAACATTTTGCTGTCATAGGTCAGCGCCTCGGTGAACAGCCGCTCCGCGCCTTTGTATTCGCCGCGTGTGAGTTTGGAAAAACCCCAGTTGTTGAGGGTGCTTGCCGGGTTGGTGGTGAGGCCCGTTGCGGTTTCATAAAAGCTGTCAGCGCGTTTCCAGTCTTGATCAGCATCGGCCACCATCGCTTCGAGTTTGTATCGCTTAAAGGTTTGATATGTCGGTGGAATTTTGTTGAGCTGCGCTTTGGCTTTGGTCCAGTCGCCGGCGCGAATGAGGGCATCTGCGAGTTCTACGGTATCGCCGGGGGTGCCATCTGGGCTTTGGGAAATGGCGTCAAACACCTTTGCGGCTTCCGCAGGACGTCCTGCGCGGATCAGCGATTTTGCAAGCCCGCGTTTCAGGTCGGTCCGCTCTGGCTCAAGGCGCACAGCACGGGTGAAATAGGCGACTGCCTCTTTTGGGTCGCCCACTGTCAGCATAATGTCGTTGAGGTTGCTCTCGTCGATCACGTTGACGCCTGCCACGGCGCGTTCGACTTCTTCGTCGGTCATTTTGCTTTCACAACCGGCAAGCGCAATGACGCTACCGAGTGCGAGACTCATCATAAATGTATGGCGCATTTGCCTGCGTCCTTTTTCCTGCTCTCCTCAGGCTTGGCCCCAATTTCCCAGTTTTATATCCGGGTATTAATTGGCGAGGAGCAGGTAATCTCCGGTTCCGCGCCGCATCAAGGCAAATTCCGAGGTCTCGTTGCCGTCATCATAATCGAGGTTTTCGATTTTGGCGAGCGCCAAGGTGAGGTTTTGCTTGATGGAGTCAGATTTGCCACTGTCCAGCCCAAAGGCGATGCGAAACACGCGCGCGGCTTCTGCTGGTTCGCCTTTTTCGATCAAGACAACGCCGAGGTTATTCCACGCGGGGACAAAGGTTGCGTCTTTGTCGGTGGCGTCGCGCAGGATCTTTTCGGCTTGGCCCAAACGGCCCAGTTTGAGGTTTGCGGAGCCGATGGCAGAGAGCACATCCACCGTCACCCCGTTTTCGGCCGCCGCGCGCAGATAGGCCTTGAGGGCCAGCTCGTATTCGCCCGCCGCCATCAGCCGATGCCCGACGATCAACCCGTCCACGCTATCGCCCATGGCGGGGCGCGCATCGGGGGCGTAGCGGCCATCGCCGCGGCTCCCCAGCCCTGTGTCACAGGCGACAAGCGCCAGTGTTGCCACCAGCGCCGTCGAGAGTTTTTTCACTGTATGTGCAGCCATATCGGTGGCGCGCCTCGTTACATGTTTAGGTTTCCGAGGGTGATATACACCGAATAGACAGAAGGACCAATGAGGATGATGAGCAGGGGGGGAACCGTGAGCATCATTGTGGCCAGTGTCATTTTGGTCGGTAGGGTGTTGGCCTTTTCCTCGGCGCGCATCACCCGTTTGTCGCGCATTTCACCGGCATAGACCCGCAGCGCATCCGCGATGGATGTCCCGAAGGTTGTCGATTGGATCAAAACCGTCACGAAGGAGGCAACATCCGGCACGCCACAGCGATCGCCCATTTCGCGCAACACTGTGATGCGCTCTTTACCGGCCTTCATTTGGTTGGCGACGATTTCAAATTCATCTGCCAAGGCCGGGAAGCCCGCGCGAATTTCTTTGGACACGCGAATGATGGATTGATCGAGCGATTGCCCGGCTTCCACACAGACCAGCATCATATCGAGCGCATCGGGGAAACCATTGGTGATTTCTTCTTTGCGCTCTTCAATGCGGCGTGTCACCCAGTAGCGCGGCGCCATATAGCCGACAATGCCGGGGATGAGCACTGTCATGATCATCTTGTTGGTCGACATGCCCTCATCGCCCGCATTCACCAGCGAATACAGCAAGCCGAAAGCCAGCAGCCCAAGACCAAGCGCGAATTGCGCGAAGTGATAGGTGCGCACTGCATTTTTGCTCGGATAGCCCGCTTGCAGCAGTTTGAGCTTCACAGCCGTTAGCTCTTCCTCGTCTTGTGGCTCAAGGAAACTCGCGTATTTTTCGAGCTTGTCATTGCCGCCGTTATCAACGCGCAGCTTCATGTCGTCACTTGGTTTCAGCTTGGCCGAGCTTGCGCGCAGCTTGTCGAGCGGATCGACTTCGCGCTTCATCAGCCCCGGCAAAACCAGCAACACAAGGAGCACGCCCGCACCGCCCATCGCAATGAAAGGACCGGAGGGACCGAACATTTCGGTCAGCATTTGAATGATGTTATCAACCATCAGAGTATTCCTTAGACCTTAATGTTCACGAGGTTCTTGATCACGAAGACGTTCGCGACCAGGAAGGCGGCAGCCACAAGGGCGGCGGGGATGAACACGGCGGTGTCCTTCACGTCGTCATAGTAGTTGGGCTGGATGATGTTGATCATCACGAGCGCACCGATTGGAAAGCCGGACAAGAAGGTGCCGGACCATTTGGCCTCAGCGGTGATCGCCTTAACGCGCCGAAACAGTTTGAAACGCGACCGGATCACCTTGGAAAGACCATCGAGGATTTCCGCGAGGTTCCCGCCCGAAGTCGCCTGAATTGTCACGGCCACGGCCAAAAAGCGCATATCTTGGCTGTCGAGCCGCTCTGCGAGCGCTTTGAGCGCTTCACCCATGTCACGCCCATAGGAGGCTTCATCCGCGATCACACCCATTTCCGTGCCAAGCGGATCAGGGACTTCTTTCGCCACGATTTGCACGGCCGAGGAAAACGGGTGGCCAACGCGCAGCGAACGCACCATCAGTTCAACAGCATCGGGCAGTTGTTCTTCGAGCAGCGCCATGCGCTTTTTGGCTTTGTTGTTGATCCAGACATAGACGCCGCCAACGCCCATCAGGATTGAGACAGCGAGGCGAACGGGGCCTTCGGTTTCGGTGCCCACAGCCAGCGCCATATAGGCCATGACCGACACACCCGCCATCAACATCAGGATTTGGCTTGGAGAAAAGGCAATGTTCGCTTTTTGCGCTTTGACCGCCAACATGGAGTAAAGCGGGATGCTTTTGGAGTTGGAGTGCTGGTGCATTTCCTTGCGCAGCTGCTCAAGCACCTGTTCGCGGCCCGCCCCTTTTTCCATCATGTCGATGCGGCGGTTCACGCGGTTGTTCAGGCTGATCGATTTGCCAAACACCGTCAGGTAGATGCCTTCAACGAGCACCAGGACGGCGATGAAAATAAGGCCGTAAATGATTGGTTCGAGACCGATTTGCATAGTATTTACTCCGCGGCCATTGGCTCAAAGATCGAATGTGGCAGGTCGTAGCCCCACTGACGGAAACGCTCGGAGAAGTGCGAGCGCACGCCGGTGGCGGTGAAGCGACCAATGATTTTTCCTTCCGGGGTGAGGCCGAGGCGCTCGTAGCGGAAGACTTCTTGCATGGAGATCACTTCGCCTTCCATGCCGGTGATTTCGGTGATCGAGACCATGCGACGAGAGCCATCTTGAAGGCGGCTGGCTTGCACCATCAAATGCGCCGCAGAGGCGATTTGCGACCGCACGGCCTTGAGCGGCATTTCGATCCCGGCCATGGCGACCATGTTTTCAAGCCGCGAGACCGCGTCGCGCGCAGAGTTCGCGTGGATCGTGGTCATCGAGCCATCGTGGCCGGTGTTCATCGCTTGCAGCATGTCGATCACTTCTTCGCCACGCGTTTCCCCAACGATAATGCGATCTGGGCGCATCCGCAGGGCGTTTTTCAAACAGTCGCGTTGGCTCACCGCCCCTTTGCCCTCTACGTTTGCAGGGCGGCTTTCCATCCGGCCAACGTGGGTTTGTTGCAGTTGAAGTTCCGCCGTATCCTCAATCGTGAGAATGCGTTCGTCATCGGCAATAAAGGAAGACAGCGCATTGAGGGTTGTGGTTTTCCCCGAACCGGTCCCGCCCGACACGATCACATTGAGGCGACAGGCCACGGCGGCTTGCAGGTAGGCTGCCATTTCCTCGGAAAAGGCGCCAAACTTCACAAGGTCATCAATGCCAAGCTTGTCCTTTTTGAACTTACGAATCGACACCAGCGATCCATCCACCGCAATTGGCGGCACCATGGCGTTAAACCGCGAGCCATCCGCAAGGCGCGCATCGACAGCAGGGTTGCTTTCATCCACACGACGACCCACCGCCGACACGATTTTGTCGATGATGCGCAGCAGGTGTTTCTCGTCCTTAAAGGTCACGTCAGAGAGCATCAGTTTGCCGTCACGCTCCACAAAGACCTGTTGCGGGCCGTTCACCAGAATATCGTTCACGCTGTCGTCTTTGAGCAGCGTTTCCAGCGGGCCAAGCCCCGTCACCTCATCAAAAAGTTCAGCGTTCAGGGTTTGGCGCTCTTCACGGTTGAGCACCACGTTCATTTCCTCAAGCACCTCAGCGGCGATGGCGGAAATCTCGGCGCGCAACTCGCGCTCAGGGGCGGTGTCAAGCGCGGCAAGGTTGAGGTTATCAAGAAGCTGTTTGTGCAGCTCTACCTTGATTTCCATCAACCGTTCTTTGCGTTTGCGCTCTTTGTCAACGGGCGCGGCAACCGCCACGGCTGTGGATTGGCGGCGCATGGATTTGGGGGCAGGCGCCACGTCCAATTCTGGTGCGTCCAGATCTGCGGGTGCTGCGGGCGCTTGGCCCGGTGCCCCGTCTACGGTTGCCAGTTTTGGTGCACCCGGTGGCGTTTGCGCGCCGGGGCCACCTGGTTTTTTGTAACGTGAAAACATCTAACCGCTCCTATTTCGCTTTGGCTTTGGCTTTACCGCCAGCCGCCGCTTCGCCCACATTCACTTCGTGAACCTGTTGAGCGAGTTTTTGAATTTCTTTGCGCAGGGGGTTCTTCAGGGCGGCTTCTTTGAGCGGCACACCATGATCCCCAGCCTGTACGATGGGTTTTCCGCCTTCGGGCAGGAGCACTTCGATCGAAATATCGAGCGTTTCCGCGAGACGTTTGACGCGACCTTTGCCGTTCAGATCGGTGAACTTCGGCGCGCGATTGAGCACGTAGCGCAGTTTCGCCGCTGGCAGGTCTTCGCTGCGCAATGCGCGGATCATGCGCAGGGTATTGTTGGCGCTGCGCATGTCCATTTCCATCGTCGCGAAGTACACATGGGCCTGGGTGAGGACGGTTTCGGTCCACATCACAAGCGCCGTTGGCATATCGACAATCACGTAGTCAAAATTGGCGCGTGCCCGTTTGAGGATGCGCTCCACGTCATCCGGCGTGATGAAATCCAGCGGCAAAATATCGGCCGGGGCCGTCAAAACGTGGAGGTGCTCATTGAAGGTGAGCATCGCGGCCGTGAAGCTTTCGTCGTCCATCGACTCGGTGTCGGACAGCAATTCGTAAACGGTTTCGCGGCGCGGCAGGTCCAAGAATGTCGAAACGGACCCGAATTGTAGGTCCAGATCAATCAAGCAAACGCGCGGGGCGGCGTCTTTGTCTAAGGTGGCCAGTTCCCAGGCCAAGTTCACAGCAAGGGTGGTCGATCCAGAACCGCCGGCCAGGCCGTGAATACCCAAAACAACGCCTTCGCGGTCGTGACCGGAGGGTTTGGCTTGGGGGTCTGGCGCACGCGGGGCGGGCTGCTCTTGTACGGGGTCCGGGGCGCGCATGCGCTCTATCGCATCATGCAACGCGCCTTCGGGCAGTGGGTAGGGCACGAATTCTTCTGCGCCAACCTTGAGCAGTTGATGCAGGGCAATCGGGCTGACTTCCTCCGCGATGACGATGGATTTGATGCCCCGCGCTGTGGCTTGTCGGATCACTTCCGCTATCTGCGCGAGGTTGGCTTCATCCACATCATCCATCGCGATTGCGACAAACTCCAAGGCATCGCTGTCGGGCTGGCCAAAAAAGGCCAGAGCATCGTCAATCGACAAATCACCCCAGGCTTCACCAAGCTCGGATTCCATGTCTTCGATCAGAAGGTCGAATTCCTGCACGTCTCGAGAGATCGTACAAGCGACGATCGGTTCAAGATCTTTTTGCAGGGCCGCGTTGCTGCCACTCATGCCTCAGTTCCTTTTCAAAGTGACCTTTCGGTCTGGCGCCGGATTTTCCGATCACCCAAAGCCGCCTTTCGACTCATCCAAGACGGACGACTTCCAAGGGCTAAACTCACAGGCAATCTGGGCGAGAATGGGGCCAAAAGCGCGAAACTATGTGATTTCTAGCGACGATGTCGTGTCAATTGCGGCTGCTGTTTCCGCATTGAAAACAGGGAAACAGAGTGTGCAGCGCTGTGGATCGCCCACAAAAAAAACGGCCAGCACGCGGCCAGCCGTTGTTTCATGTTCTGGTTTGAGGGGGAGGGGCGTTAGCCGCCCTGCGCCGCTTGCATCAAAGCGGCTAGCCCGCCTGTTTCGCCGGATTCTTTCGTTGGAAGAGCGCTTTCTTCCACGTAGTTCCGATACACGACTTCCGCGTATTTCCCGTCCAAAATCAGAGGGTTATCCTGAACGAACCCGGAAACTTCAGTGACAGTGCGGCGGTTTTGCCGTTCGCGATCCGAGGTGTTCACAACCGGGCGCGTTTCGCCGTAAGACACGAGGGCCTCAAGCCGCGAGCGGCTGATCCCTTGGGTTGCCAAGTAGGCAACAACCGCATTTGCGCGCTGCCGTCCAAGGCTTTGGTTATAGCTGGACGAGCCGACCAAATCGGTGTGACCATAGACCCGGAAGCGGACCTCGGGGAATTGGCGGATCCAGCTTGCCTGACGTGACAACACAGCGCGCGCCTCCGCATCAAGCACCGCAGAGTTGAAGCCAAATGTCACTGTATCAGCGACTTCTTGGTTGAAACGCCCTGCCAAATCAACGACATAGCTGCGCTCGCCGTTTTGGATCAGGGTGTTGTTCATCGTGGCGTTGCCAAAGGCGCCTTCGTCCAGATAACCGCCCGCTTCGCGGCTGACGCTTTCTGGGGAGCAGGCGGCGACAAGCGCCAACATCGAGGTTGCGGCCAATAGGCGTTTTGTTGAGGTCATTGTCATGATCAATCCTCCATCACGTAGCCGTAAGAGCCGCCAAAGTCCTGACGGGCAACTTCGCTGGCCGGGCCTTTTGTGGGGCGGTTTGGCGCGGCTGTGCGTCCAAACAGGAACAAATCAGCTTCGCTTGGCGGGCGGACCCGATCCGTTGGTAAGGCCAGGGCTTCGCCGCGCGTTGGCGTGACGAGATGCGGGGTGACGATGATCACCAGCTCAGATTGTGACCGTTCATAATCCGCCGAACGGAACAGCGCGCCCAGCACAGGAATGTCGCCAAGGAAAGGCACCTGGCCGTTCACATCGCGAAAGTCATCCTGCAAAAGCCCAGCGATTGCAAAGCTTTGGCCGTCACGCATTTCAACAGTGGTTTTCGTTTCACGCCGTTTAAAGGCGTTCACTGTCAAAGACCCGTCACCATAAGAGATTTCGTTATCAAGTCCCGACACAGAGGCAATGAGTTCGAGATTGATGATGTCTTGATCAACAACGCGCGGTGTGAAGGTCAATTCGACCCCGAACGGCTTATAGTCGATATAGACCCGGCCAGATTCGTTCGTCACCGGCACGGGGTATTCGCCGCCTGCCAAAAAGCTCGCCTCTTGGCCAGAAAGCGCTGTGAGGTTTGGCTCGGCCAATGTACGAACCATCCCTTTGTTTTCAAGGGCTTCCAGCATCACAGCGAATTGCAGCGCGCCAGCGTTAAAGCCAAAGGTGAAGGCCCCTGTGCGGTCATTCCCAGAGGTGGCGTGTGTCGTCGTGTCGCCGTCTAGCGCGTTGTTCAAATTGGAGCCGCTCCCAAGGGTGCCGGTGCCAATCGTGGTGCCCAGATCGCCGCCCAGCAGCGAGCCGCCCATGCCGATGGATGAGGACAGCGACTTGGTGACGGAGCGTTGCATTTCCGCAAAGCGCACTTTCAACATGACCTGCTGGGTGCCGCCAACTGTCATCAGGTTCGAAACCTTTTCCGGGGCGTAGCGCTCTGCAAGGTCCAGCGCGCGGGAGAGGGCTGCGGCGGAGGTTGCTGTGCCTGACAGGACAAGCCCGTCATTGGCCGTGCGCACTTCAATCGGTTCACCGGGCAAGATTTGCTTCAGGCGTTCCTTAAACTCAGCAAGGTCGGGGGTGACTTGCACCTCTACGTTGGTCAGCAAGCGCCCGTCCGCGCCCAGCAATGTTAGCGTGGTGCGGCCTTGGGTCTTGCCCAAAACGTAAATCGTCCGGTCCGACAGCGTCGAAATATCCGCAATGCCGGGGTTGGCAATGGAAATCTCAGCGAAAGGTGTTTCGCTTTCGACAACCACCGCGCGGTTCATCGGTACATTCAATGTGCTCGAAACAGCGCCGTCCATGACACGGAGCGTTTCTGCCTGTGCGGCCGGAGGCGTTTGCGCCACGGCCAAGGTCATCCCCAATAGGGCCGCCTTCAAAAAACTATCAAATTTCATGTGATCTTGCCTCTCCGATCACTTACCTGCGCGGGACGTTGCCCATGAATAAGGCCCTTGGAGCCTTGACTTATTGGAGCTTGCGCTCATTTTTTTCGGCACTTCGCACGTTGGATTTGTGAAAGAATGCCTGTTTTCTGCTCGAGACGTGCGCCCAGTTTGTCTGGATCAATTCCGCCTAGATAGGGTGCACCATGCGTGAGTTTCGCATTTTTTGCAAGAATCAATGACTTGCGGGGGCGATTTCATGTGGAAAACCCGCAACAGATATTGCGGGTCGTCCATATGTAGCGGTTTTTGGGTCGCGTCACCCCTACATGTGCGCAGGGGTGGCGCGGAATTTTCTTAGTTTGTCGGGCAGGGGATCTCGACCTGCACGGTTTCGGCGCCCTTCCGGGTGCGAATTGTGCAAACTTGTTTCTCCGCGATGATCTCTGGCGCATCGGTCTGGATGCCCAAAAGTTCGTTTTGGTCGATCTCCACAGCGCTTGCTGTGCTGTCATCCCCGGCACCCACCAAGGAGAGCGAAAGCCGACCTGTCGCTTGCGCCTGCGCAAGGCGTGCCACTTGTTGCGGGGTGGCCTCGACTGTCACTGTGCGCGCAATCGTCGGGGCGGCGCGGTCTGTATCCGCCATTTGGTCAATCGCAATGATGCGAATGCGCGATTGAATAAGCTTCGTCACCTCTTGGCTTGTGACGCTGTCAACCGAGCCGCGGCCCGTCCAGTAAATGTCGACTGTGTCATCGGGGCGCAAGAATCCGGAAACGCCCGTCGCCACATCAACTTTGATCGCAAACGCGCGCATCCCGGAGGAGAGCCGCGAGGATACGCCCGCATCGCCCCCTGCACGGGTCACTTTGATCTCAAGAAGGGCTTCGTCCTTTTCCATGGCGCGAACAACAGTTCTATAGCGTTTTTCGCCTTCCGGGAAAATCTCATCGAGTGTTTTGAACGTGCCCTCAGGCACCGCGTCCTCTGGCCAGCGCACGGCGCGGATGTTTTCTTCCGTCACCTGATCGCCATAGGCCAGGGTTTCATTCACCACGTAAACCTCGGTCAGCGGCACCATTTGGGCCCGCGCCGCGCGTTCACGATCGAGTTGGGTTTGATAATCGCCGATATAGCCACGCGCCATATAGACGGCGAAACCTGCCAAACCTACGCCGAGGATAAGCACCAATCCGAAGACCGCTCGCATGTCCTGTCCTTTCACTCATTTCCCGGGGAGCGCCCGGACGCATTTTTCTATTCTGTGTTCTATTCTGTTAACTAACTTTAGGATTGCGGCAAAAATCTGGACAAAGAATGAATTTGCAGAGAATTTTTCCGCGATCCGCAACAATTCTGGGTTTTGACCGCCGCGCAACAGAACAAAGGCAGGGGCCAAACGTGGAAAGGGCCGCGCCGAAGCGCAGCCCATCCATTCGATCAAACCGATCTTAGTGTGCCATGATTGTCATGGTGTCGAGCTCGCCAGAGATCGTGTCAGCCAACGAAGTTGTACCGTCGGAAACCGATGTCAGAACGGCGATGCCGAGGCCAACGATAGCTGCTGTCAGAACAACCCAGTCAACTGTGACTGCACCGTCTTCGTCTGCGCGGAAGTTTTTGATCATGTTTACGAGTTTCATAGTGTATCTCCTTTTAGAGAATTTGATGTGGCGCATCAGGCGCCGAATTTAGGAAAAAGGTCGCTTAGTGCGCCATGATTGTCATTGTGTCGAGTTCGCCCGAAATTGTGTCGGCGAGCGAAGTCGTACCGTCGGAAACCGAAGTCAGAACGGCGATGCCGAGGCCAACGATTGCGGCAGTCAGAACAACCCAGTCTACGGTTACAGCGCCGTCTTCGTCAGCGCGGAATTGGTTTACAAGTTTAAACAGTTTCATCTCATTAGTCCCTTCGAAAGCTCATTGCTCATTCATTTACAAGTTCACCTCGCCAGAGTTCCGAACCGCCTTTGAACCGGCTCGTTTCCGTGCTTGGTATGCTGCAAATACACCTTCACAATGGGGCAAGAGTGGGGCGCAGATCGTACAATTTCTGGCGCTTTGCTAAAATTGAAACTATTTTGGTTAATACACTGATAATGCTTAATAAATTTCGGTAAAATTTTATGAAACTTCGAATTTTCTGTGCGAAATGGCATGAAAAACGGGGGTGAATCGGGCCAATTCGGAGGAAAAACTGGCTCTTTTGGCGGAAATTTGCGAGTATTAACCCAACAAAAAGATAAGAGCAGAGCAGGTTTCGCAAAATGCGTATCATCGCACTAACCATAAGCGCCTTGGCGTTCGTGGTGTCTCATGCGGCCCTTGCCGATCAGGCGGGCAGCAGCGGGTTCACCTTTAAGCGTATGCCGGTCCCTCAGGGGGGGCCGAAAATCACTGTGCAGATCGATCCAGAGGAACAGGCGCGCCTGGTTGCGGCGGCGCGCGCCGAGCGTTTGGCGCGCGAAGCCCGTGCGGCGGGGCGTGAGGCGGCGGATGCTGCGGGGGGCGCGGATAGTGTCGCGGCTGCGATCGATGGTCCCGTGGTCCCGGCGCTCAATGGGTTTGAGTGGTTCTGGGCGGCGGTGCCCTCCGAGATCACATCGCCCGCGCCCACGCGCGTCTCCTTGGCCTTGGCCGCGCTTGAGGGCAAATCCGACCTCGCTGAGCCGCGCTTACAAACGCTCCAAGACATCGCCAATGCCCATGGCGCGGATATTTTGCGCTATACGGTGGGCACTGACGTGTCCCCGGCTTTGGTTCTGGCGTTGATTTCGGTTGAGAGTTCCGGGCGCAGTGACGCCGAGAGCCACGCAGGCGCGCAGGGGCTTATGCAGCTTATTCCGGCCACCGCTGAGCGTTTTGGCGTCACGGACAGCACAATTCCCGGCGAAAACATCAAAGGTGGTGTGGCATATCTTTCTTGGCTGCTTGAGCATTTTGATACAGACCCTATTCTGGCGCTGGCCGGGTATAACGCGGGCGAGGGCGCCGTGAAGACCCATGGCGGGGTTCCTCCATTTGCAGAGACCCGTGCTTATGTGCCAAAGGTACTCAGCGCATGGCGGGTTGCGCGCGGGCTTTGCCTGACTCCGCCGCAACTTTTGACGGACGGCTGTGTATTTGCCGGAAATAGGACTGTTACGAATGGCTGAAAAGACGCCGCTGGTGCTGGATGTTGACGGCACCTTTTTGCGAACGGATTTATTGTTTGAGAGCTTTTGGGCAGGGCTGGGCCAAGCCCCTTGGGCGACTCTCAAGGCTGCGGCGTTTCATATCACCCGTCCTGAGAAGCTAAAATCAAAGCTGGCAGATATTGTTCAGATGCGCATGGATTTGATGCCTGTGCATAAAGATGTGGCCACGGCGGCGCGCACGGCGAAGCTGGAAAAGCGCGAGGTGGTGTTGGCCTCCGCCTCGGACAAGCGTTTGGTCGCGCAGTTGGCGGCGGATTATGCGCTATCGCCGCGGGTGTTTGGATCGGACGCGGCGCATAACCTGAAAGGCGCGCGCAAGGCGACCGAATTGGTTGCGGCCTTTGGCGATGGTAAGTTTGACTACGCCGGTAACGACAAGGTGGATCGCGAAGTTTGGGCGCATGCGCGCAAAGCCATTGTTGTGGGGGATACGGCCTCGGCGGATATGTTGGAAGCCGTCGAAAAACCAGTTGTGCGTCTGCCGTCTGGCCAGCGCCCGGAGCGCGCAATCCATGCGTTGCGGCCGCATCAATGGGTGAAGAACGTGCTGTTGTTTGTGCCGCTCTTAGCGGCGCATGAGTTCGGCTGGCCCACGATCTTGGCGGTGTTGATGGGGATTATCTCCTTTTCGCTCGCCGCCAGCGCGATCTATGTGGTCAATGATTTGCTCGACCTTGAGGCGGACCGGCTGCATGTGAAAAAGCGGTTCCGTCCCTTTGCTTCGGGGGATGTGCCGATTGGGACTGGCATGTTGATCGGGGCAATGGCGGCGGCGGTCGCCTTGACTATTGCCTCTGTGCTGAGTCCGGCGTTTTTGGGCATCATTGTCCTCTATATGAGTTTGTCACTCGCCTATTCGCTCAAGCTCAAGCGGATGCGTTGGATCGACATTGTTGTCTTGGCAGCCCTTTATACTTTGCGCGTTGTTGCGGGGGCGTTTGCCTCTGGGGTGCCGATTACTGGTTATTTGCTGGTGTTCATCTTCCCGGTATTCTTGACGCTTGGCTGCGTGAAACGGATGACAGAAGTGACGTTGGCGGACACGGATGCGCGGTTGCCCGGACGGGGGTATGCGAAAGCCGACAGGGGGGATTTGCTCAATGTGGCGATGATTGGCATGGCCGGGGCGCTGTTGTCGTTCTTTATGTATAGTTTCACCGCGCAAGCGCAAAGCCTCTATCCGACACAGTGGTTGGTTTGGGCGACATTGCTGCCGATCACCTGGTGGTTGGTGCGTATGGTGCGCCTGGGCTTTTATGGCAAACAGGACCATGACCCGATTGTTTTTGCGATGAAAGACAAGCGCGGTATCGGGATTTTGCTGATTGCGCTGGGCCTTTTGTTTCAGGCTGCCGGACTGTGGGAGCAATACTACGCCTATTGGCTGGGCTGACGGGTGCTCAGGGGGCGCGGGCTGCGCCCGCGTTTTGGGGCTTTTCCCCCGCCGCGATGCGGCTCCCCCAAGGTATTTTGGAACCAAAGAAGCGGTGGCGGATCTCATCTGGACCTGTGGTGGTGCCTTTTGGGGCGCGGCGTACCCGTTTAGATCGACAGTTTCTTGAAGATCGGTTCTGGGATGTTCTTGATGATCAGCATGATGTAGCGCCAGAAGAACGGGGTGTAGATCACGTTTTTCTTCTTATCGACCGCCTTGAGCAGATCTTTGGCAACGGCTTCGGGCGAGGCCACCAAGAACATGCCCTCAATGCCCCAAGTCATTGCGGTGTCCACAAAGCCGGGTTTGACAGTGACCACATGGCCTCCTGCGCGTGTCAGGCGGTTGCGTAGCCCTGACAGGTAGGTGGCAAAGCCTGCTTTCGCAGCGCCGTAGACATAATTGCCAATTCGGCCGCGATCCCCTGCGACCGATCCAACGCCCACCACTGTGCCGCCGCTGCGCGCTTCCATCAGGGGGGCGAGCTGTGTCAAAAACTGTGCCGGGCCGGTGAAGCTGTCGGCAATCACGCCTTCAATCAATGCAGGATCATCGTCAATTTCGGATTGTTCGGGCATCGAGCCGACAAACACCGCCGCATTGATGTTTCCATCATGACTATCAGCGCGCGCAATGATCGGCGCGAAGGTCTTGAGGTCGCGCGCGTCAAAGCGCACAGCCGTGGCCTGCGCCGCACCCCGCGCCAGAAGGTCGGCTTCGCTGTTTTTAAGGTCGTCCATGTCGCGTCCGGCCAAGATCACAGCATCGCCGCGCGCTGCCACCGCGCGCGCAAACGCCCGCGCCATCGAGGAGGTCGCACCCAAAATAATCCAAACGTCGCTCATGTTTCGCTCCTCAGGCGCAACCGGCGCACCATATCTGTTGTGAACTGCCCCTCAGGGTCCGCTTTCAAGGCTTCCGCCGCGAAGGCCTGCCATTCGGGATACATCGCTTTGATCGTGTCGCCGCTCGCGAGCGCGTCTTTGGCGAGGTAAATCCGCCCCCCTGCCGCAAGGGTCATCGCTTCGAGTTTCGCGATTAAGGCTGTTGCCTTGTCCTTTGCAGGGAAATCGACCGCGAGCGTGTAGCCTTCCATGGGAAAGGACATCATGCCCGGCGCATGCGCATCTGGAGCGCCCATCCGCTTAAGCACCGCCAAGGGCGAAGCCAGCCGGGAGCGGGCTATTTTTTCGAGCATATCGCGCAGCGCCTCAACCGCTTCAAGGGGCACAACGCACTGAAACTGGTGAAATCCACCCTTGCCATAGAGCCGGTTCCAGTCATGGATTTTGTCCAGCGGAAAGAGCATATCGGCAATCGGTTTGATGTTTTCGCGCCCCGCCTCCGGGATGCGGTGGAAGTAGGCTGTGTTGAACAGCTTGACCACCGGACCAGACAACGCCGCTCGCGGTGCATCAAAGGGGACGGATTTCGTGCCCTTGGGTTTCATGGGCAATTTCGTTGAGAGGCTGCCTTCTTCCAAAATACCGCGCCCAAGGTTGTGACCTTTGGCGGTGGCATCTATCCAGCCCACCACATACGGCGCTGTGGACGTGTCGAGCTTTTCAATGAAGTCTTCCCAGTGATCGGCGCGCGTTTCAACAACATGCATGCCAGCGCCGGGGGTGGCCATCATTTGCATCTTGGCGCTGAGGATCACGCCAGTCTGGCCCAATCCGCCGATCGTCGCCCGCCAGAGCGATTTGCGAGATTTTGGGGTGATCGTTACCTTTTTGCCGCCTTGCAGCAGGGTGATGGACACCAGATGAGCGCCAAAGCTGCCAACCTCGTGGTGGTTCTTGCCGTGCACATCCATCGCAATCGCGCCGCCAATTGTGGCAAACCCAGTGCCCGGACAAACCGCCGGCAACCAGCCTTTGGGCGCGAACAAACGCACAAGCTCGCCAATCGTCACCCCGGCTTCAACCTCAATCACACCGGTATCCGCGTCAAAACTCATAACCCGATCAAGGCGTGTCATATCAATCGCGCGCCCCTCATCATTGAGCGCTGCGTCACCATAAGAGCGCCTGTTGCCAATCGCGGGGGCGGGACTGTCGTCCAAGAGCGCTTTGAGCGTTTTGGCGCGCTCCGGGCGTGCGAGATCGCCACTGGCGGTTTTGACCCGGCCCCAGCCGGCATAGTCAGTGTGTTTCCAATGCATATTGGCCTCGTTTTGAAATGCGTTCTGCGATGGGGAAGAAGACGACTCCCAGCGCAATGGCGAACCACAAAGTGGTCACCCGAATGATGAGTGTGGCGGGGAGGGAGGTCTCAAGCGGCACACCCTGCAGCGCCAAGAGCGCGACCATGGCCGCCTCTGCGCCGCCAACGCCCCCCGGCGCGCCGGTCAGCCCGCCTGCGAGCGTGGAAAAAACGAAAATCGCAACGGCGCTGGCCAAGCCGATGTCAGCGCCCATCCACGTCAGAAGCAAATGAAAGGCGTAGCCTTCCGCGCCCCAGCCCAAAAGGCCGATGAGCGCGGCGGCCCCCATGAGCGGCAGGCTTGTAAAGCTTGAAAGCGAGCGCGAAGCGCGGCGCAGTTTGGCAAAAAGGCGCGCAAAGCGGCCAGTTGCGCGGTGCCCCCATGTGGCAATTCTTGCCATAACGCTGGGCCGTGTCACGGCAAAGGCGGCGATCAGCGCGGCAAAGGTCACCGGCACGCCGCCGGTGATCCCCGTTGTTGAAAACACAAGCGCCAGCCCCAGCAAAAGCCCCATCGCCGCCAAATCCCAAGCCCGATCCACCAACATGAGCGGCGCTGTGCGCTCAAAAGTCCATCCGGTCTCGCGGCGTATCCAGCGCATGCGCACGAGTTCGCCCACCCGGCCGGGGGTGACGCTCATGGCAAAGCCGCCAAGAAAAATGCGCATATTGGCATTTCGCGAAAGGCCAAGCCCCAAACGGCGGGCAAAAAGATGCCAGCGCAACCCGCGCCCAAGATAATTGATAAGGCTCAACCCCAAAAGCACAGCGATCTGAACAAGGCCAAGCGTCGCAAGCTGCGCGCGGGTTTCTTCCCAGCCGGTTGCGAAAGCCAGCCCAATCACCCCAATCAACATCAAGCCAAAAAGCCCCGCCATGAGCAGGGTGTCGCGCCAACGTCGCGCGGGTTTGGGCAAATCGCCTCGAAGATCTGTGTGCTCAACCATGGTCATTGCCCGTAGGTTTACCCGGCAATTAGGGCGACATTAAGGACGATTTGTTTCCAAACTGTAAACAATAGCGCGCGCCCCTCTTTCACGTTCTAGAAATATCCCGGGGAGTTTGAGGGGCAGCGCCCCTCATTAAGGAGTGCAGTTTGAGGGGCAGCGCCCCTCATAGGAAGAGCAGTTTGAGGGGCAGCGCCCCTCATAAAGAGTGCAGTTTGAGGCACAGCGCCCCGCATTCGGTCCCGTGATCAGGTGCCTTAGCGCTACAAATCCAGCGCCGCATGGCGGTTCACGTCTTTATAGAGCAAGTAGCGAAACGGACCCGGCCCGCCCGCATAGCAGGCTTGCGGACAAAAGGCGCGCAGCCATAGGAAATCCCCGGCCTCGACTTCAACCCAATCCTCATTCAGCCGATACACCCCTTTGCCCTCCAGCACGTAAATCCCATGTTCCATCACATGGGTTTCCATGAAGGGTATGGAGGTGCCGGGCTGAAGGGTGACGATGTTCACATGCATGTCAAAGCGGGTGTCGAGCGGGTCAACAAACCGTGTCGTCGCCCAAGCGCCATCACTGTCGGGCATGGCTTGGGGGGCGTTGTCGTGTTCGCTGGTGACAAAGGCCTCAGGCGCGTCGATCCCCTCGACATTGATGTATCGTTTTCGAATCCAATGTGTCGTCGCGGGGGTCTGGGTGGTGTTTTCTAGCTGCCAATCCGCCCCGGCGGGGATATAGGCGTACCCGCCGCTGGTCATCACATGGGTCTCGCCCGCAATCGTCAAGGTCAAGCTGCCAGAGGTCACAAACAGCACGGATTGCGCGGCTCGGTTGGTTTCGGGCTGCGTAGAGCCGCCACCCGGGGCAATTTCGAGCAGGTATTGGCTAAAGGTTTCCGCAAAGCCGCTCAGCGGACGCGCCAAGACCCAGACTTTTGTATCGCGCCAATGGGGGAGGGCAAGCAAGACAATATCGCTCATCACGCCCTTGGGAATCACAGCATAGGCGTCCTTAAACACAGCGCGCCCCGTCAATAGCTGGCTTTGAGGCGGCAGGCCGCCGGGGGGCGTGGCATAGGCATTTGTCATGGGATGTCCTTGGTTTGGTGCCACTGTCTTAATCGCAAACAGGACGCAGGCCAAGCCAAACGCCCCCCGATAAAACCGGAGGGCGTTGTTTTTGAGAGCCGTGATTACTCGAGGGTGTCGGGCAACAGAAGGTTCAGCACCACCGCCAGCACCGCCGCTGGCAAAAGCCCGGAGGTGAGCAGGATTTTCGCGGTCGCAGGCAGGTGTTGCAGCGCGGAGGGTTCGAGTTGCAGCCCAAAGCCCAAGGAAAGCGAAATCGCGAAGATCACCATGTTGCGCCGCGACCAGTCCACGTCCGAAAGCATGTTGATCCCCGAAGCGGCCACCATGCCGAACATGACGACAACGCCGCCGCCCAGCACATTGATAGGCACTGTATTAATGATCGCGCCGACCTTGGGAATGCAGCCCGCGATGATCAGGAAAATAGCGCCAATCGTCACAACATGTCGGCTCATGAGGCCCGTCATCGCCACAAGGCCGACGTTCTGGCTGAACGAGGTATTGGGAAGGCCACCAAACAGACCCGCAACTGCCGTGCCAAGCCCATCCGCGAAAGTTGCGCCTTGCACTTCGGTATCGGTGGCCTCGCGCCCCGCGCCCCCTTTGGTTATGCCAGAGGCGTCGCCCACGGTTTCAATGGCGGACACCACGGCCATCAGACACATGCCAATTACGATCGCCCAATTCCATTCAAATCCGTACTTGAAGGGCATCGGAACCTGAAACAAGCCAGCCTTGCCGATATTGCCAAAGCTCACCTGCCCCATGAAATAGGCAACGATATATCCGGCGATGATCCCGATCAAAACAGCAGCCGCCGCTGTGAAGCCTTTTGTGAAAAACTTGATCAAGAGCGTCACAATGATCACGACCAAAGCGGGGGCCCACATGGCCCATGTACCAAAGGCTTCCGTGCCCATTTTCGGCACACCGCCCGCCGCGTATTGGATGCCCACTTTCAGCAGCGCAAGCCCGATCATCAGAACGATCAGCCCCGTCACGAGTGGCGGCAGGGCAAACCGAATACGCTTAATGACGAAGCCAAGGCAAAAGTGGAAAATCCCGCCGACAATAACGCCGGTCATCAATCCGCCAAGCCCCGCCGTGCCAAGCCCCACAACCGCAGGCACCATCACCGGCACAAAGGCAAAACTCGTGCCTTGCACAATCGGCAAGCGCGCGCCCACAGGCCCAATCCCCACGGTTTGCAGCAAGGTCGCAAGCCCGGCAAAAAGCATCGACATTTGGATCATGTAGTTCATGTCCGGAAAGCCAAGCGCCCCCTGATCCGAGCCAAACCCGATCCCAGCGGCACCGCAAATGATGATCGCGGGGGTCACATTGGCGACGAACATCGCCAGCACATGCTGAATGCCCAACGGAATGGCCGAGCCTAAGGGGGGTGTGTAATTCGGATCAGCCATTTGGGCCGGGGTTCCGAGTGTTGAATGCGCCATGTTACTCTCCCTATGAGTTGACGAGTTCAGCGCCTTGTGGGTTTTCCCATTCTACACGGCGCGGGGATGCCCTATGGGGGCGGTGAGGCCATGACCGTTATCGGGCGGTCAAAGCGATGTTCTTGCAGATTGTCACCTTGGCCGATGCGATCAACCACCGCGAAAAGGCCGGGGGCCGCGAGCGGTGTCAGCACCCCATGCCATGTGTTGCGATGAAAATTGATTGCTTGGCCAGGGGCTGTCAGAAAGGCGCGTGGATGGGTGGGTTTTTCACCGGCGTCAGGCGCGACAATCACCAAAAAAGGGTTTTGTGTCAGAGGGATAAAGGCTTGGCTCCCGTCAGGATGGCGTTCCATCAGGTCAAACACATAAGGAAAGCTGCGCGGCTCGGCCTCAAACAGGCTGATGCCCGCGCGCCCAGCTGCAAAATCAAGGCGCGCGCGGTCATGGTAACGCGCGCACATGCCTTCATTGATCATCTTGTCCGGCGCGCCATCCGTGTCCAGCACATCGCCAAAGGGGGCGAAAGCGGCTTTGCTCATGGGGGCAGCCTGAATCACTGTCATGGCAGCATATCTTGCAGACGGTACAAGGCGATGCGTTCGACCTGGCGACAGGCCTCGGCAAATTCCGTGTCGCTGTCATTGTCTACGCGGCGCGAAAATGCGTTTAAGATGCCCTGTTTGTCGTGGTCGCGTACGGCAATGATGAAGGGAAAGCCGTGTTTTGCCGTGTATTTGGCGTTCAGATCGGTGAATGCCGCGTGCTCTTGCTGGGTCAGCGCATCCAGCCCGGCGCTGGCTTGTTCCTCGGTGCTGTCTTTTGTCAGCCTTTTTGCGGAAGCGAGCTTTCCGGCAAGGTCGGGGTGGGCTGTCAAAACGTGAAGACGTTGCTCGGTTGTGGCGGCGCGAAACACGCGGCACATCGCGGAATGCATCCCAATCGCCGTGTCATGCGCCGGGCCACGTTCCAAGTCAAATGCACCTTCGGCAATCCAAGGCGAATGTTCGAAAATACCACCAAACTTAGCGATAAACGCCGGTTTTTCCCCTGGAATATGTTCGAAATCTGCAATTGGTGGATGGGTTGCGGCCCAGTGCTCAGCGATCTCAAGCCGGGTTGGGCACCACACGCCCTCGTGGCTTTTGACATATTGGAGGAATTTTGTCAGAGCGTTAATCCGCCCCGGACGACCAATCAAACGACAGTGCAAGCCGACACTCATCATTTTTGGCGCACCCGCCAGCCCTTCGGCGTAAAGCGCGTCAAAACTGTCTTTCAGGTAGGTGTAAAAATGATCCGCCGTGTTGAACCCCTGCGGCGTGGCGAAGCGCATATCATTCGCGTCGAGTGTATAGGGTATGATCAGTTGATCCCGCTCGCCAAGACGGAGCCAGTAAGGCAGGTCGTCGTCATAGGTGTCTGAAATATAAGCGGGTTTCGCGATCTCAGCTGCCAAAGGCACTGTGTTCATCGAGGCGCGCCCGGTGTACCAGCCTTGCGGCGGGCTGCCTGTGACCTGTTCATGCAACTGTAGCGCCTGTGCGATATGCGCGCGTTCCTCGGCTTCTTCTACATCTTTATACTCAACCCATTTCAGGCCATGCGACGCGATTTCCCAACCGGCGTCTTGCATTGCCGCGACCTGATCGGGGCTGCGCGCGAGGGCGGTGGCAACGCCGTAAACCGTGGGCGTAATCCCGGCGGCTTCAAATGCGCGGTGAACCCGCCAAAACCCAGCGCGCGCCCCATATTCATAGATCGATTCCATGTTCCAATGGCGTTGACCCGGCCAGGGCGCGGCCCCAACGATCTCAGACAGGAAGGCCTCTGAGGCGCTGTCGCCGTGCAACAGGCAATTCTCGCCACCTTCTTCATAATTCACAACAAATTGCACAGCGATCCGTGCATCATTTGGCCATTTCGGATCGGGCGGTGTTGCGCCGTATCCTCGCATATTTCGCGCGTATCTTTGCAACGTGCACCCTGCCTAAATTATGATCAAATCGGTCCAAAACAGACAAGCACCACTAAAAGGTTTTGACCAGTGGGCTTGTGTAACTTTTTGAAACCGTCTTGAGTTAGGGGAACGAGAATCGATGCGAAACGCTTAGAAATTGGGCAAGAGAGGGGATAAGATGAGCGGATATTTGACGACACATGTCCTAGATACCGCGCGCGGCTGTCCTGCCGAGGGCATCGAGATTTTGCTGTATCGCGTGTCCGGGGCGTCCCATCGGAAAATCGCAAGCGCGACAACAAATGCGGATGGGCGCACGGAGACGCCGATTTTGGCGGCTGAGGCCTTCAAAACGGGCGTTTATGAGCTGATTTTTTGCGCAGGGGCCTATTTGCGCGCGAGCAATCAGGCGGCGGAGGATCCGCTGTTTCTTGATCAAATCCCGATCCGATTTGGCATGAGTGACGCGCTTGCGCATTATCATGTGCCGCTCTTGTTGTCGCCTTACGGCTATTCCACGTATCGGGGGAGCTGAGGATGTTTTGGATCATTGTGCTTGATTGGTTGGAATTCGCAGTGCGCTGGTTGCATGTGGTGACGGCCATTGCTTGGATCGGTTCATCCTTTTATTTCATTGCCTTAGACCTTGGATTGCGGCCTTCGACGGATCGGCGCGAAGGGGTGTCTGGAGAGGCGTGGCAGGTGCATGGCGGGGGGTTCTATTTTATCCAGAAATACCTCGTCAGCCCGTCGCGCATGCCCAATGAGCTGACGTGGTTTAAATGGGAAAGCTATGGCACATGGCTGTCGGGCGCGGCCCTTTTGATGCTTGTGTATTGGGCGGGGGCGGAGCTGTACCTCGTGGATCAGACCAAGTTTGAAATGGCGCCAATGATGGGTGTGGTGGTGTCGGCGGTGTCGCTGACGATTGGCTGGATTGTCTATAATGCGTTGTGCAAGACCGGGCTGTCAGAGCGCCCAACCTTGCTGATGGTCTTGTTGTTTGTGCTGTTGATGGCGATGGGCTGGGGCTACAATCAGATCTTCACGGGGCGTGCTGTCTTGCTGCATCTAGGCGCGTTCACGGCGACGATCATGACAGCGAATGTGTTTTTCATCATCATGCCAAACCAGCGCATTGTGGTGAAGGATCTAATCGCAAAGCGCGCGCCGGATGCGAAGTACGGCAAGATCGCCAAGCTGCGGTCAACCCATAACAACTATCTCACGTTGCCTGTTATTTTTCTCATGTTATCAAACCATTACCCGCTTGCCTTTGCCAGCACCTACAATTGGGTGATTGCGGGGTTGGTGTTCTTGATGGGGGTGACGATCCGCCATTTTTTCAATACGCACCATGCGCACAAAGGGTTTGTGTGGTGGACGATCCCGGCGACGATCCTGTTGTTTTTGGCGGCGGTTGGTCTGTCGGTTCTGGGCAGTGAGGCGCAAACCTATGAGGCGGCCGAGGCGCGCGCTTTGGCTCCGCATGAAGCGCGCTATGCGCAGGCGGAGGGGTTTGAGGAGACTGTGGATGTGGTGCTTGGGCGGTGTTCGATGTGTCATGCGCGCGAGCCGGGCTGGCCGGGTATTGCCGTCGCGCCAAAGGGTGTGATGTTGGAAACGCCCGCGGATGTGGCGGCAAATGCGCGTCGGATTTTGGTGCATGCTGGGCTGAGCACGGCGATGCCACCGGCAAATATCACATGGATGGAACCCAGCGAGCGCGCCATGATCCGGGCGTGGATTGAGGCGGCGAACGGGTAGGGGGCGCTGCCCCCTCCGGCCTTTGGCCGTTCACCCCCGGGATATTTATGGAACAGTGAAAAGGGGTGCGGCGCTTCGGCTGATGTCTGGGCTTTTCACCGCGTGCTGGCGCACTTATACCGCTGGGCAAGTAGAGGAGTGTGCGACATGCGCGTAGCGACAGTGAGCCGGGCCACGGCGGAGACTGAAATTTCGGTTGAGATCAACCTTGACGGGACTGGGCTGTATGACAATCAGACCGGCGTTGGGTTTTTTGATCATATGTTGGATCAGTTGGCGCGCCACTCGTTGATTGACATGACCGTGCGCGCCAAGGGTGATTTGCACATTGATGATCATCACACGGTTGAGGACACCGGGATCGCGCTGGGCAAGGCATTGGCCGAGGCGCTTGGCGACAAGAAGGGAATTCGGCGGTATGGCGAATGTCATTTGCCGATGGATGATGCACAGGTCCGTGCGGCGCTCGACTTGTCTGGACGCCCTTATTTGGTGTGGAATGTTGAGTTGCCGACGGACAAGATTGGCAGCTTTGACACCGAACTTGTGCGCGAGTTTTTCACCGCTTTTGCTGTCAATGGCGGGGTGACTTTGCACGTCGATCAGCTGCATGGGTTCAACAGCCATCATATTGCGGAAGCTGCTTTTAAGGCGGTGGCGCGGGCTTTGCGGATTGCGGTGGAGACTGATCCGCGCAAGGGCGACGCCATTCCCTCCACCAAAGGGGCGCTTTGACCGCGCCCCAAGACCGGGGTGCTGGGTTTCGGGCAAGCCGCGCACAAGGAAAGAGCGAATGACGACAGTCTTGATTGACTATGAAAGCGGAAATCTCCATTCTGCGGAGAAGGCGTTTCAACGAGTTGCGCGCGAGGTGGGTGCGGGGGAGATCGTAGTGACCTCGGACCCTGATGTTGTGGCGCGCGCGGATCGGATTGTGTTGCCGGGGGACGGTGCCTTTGCGGCGTGTCGTCAGTCTCTATTTGATCATCGCGGGATTTTTGAAGCGATGGAGGCGCGCGTTTTGCAGGCGGGTGTGCCCTTTTTGGGGATTTGCATCGGGATGCAAATGTTGGCGACACGCGGCTTTGAACATGGGGATACGCCGGGGTTTGATTGGATCGCGGGCGATGTTGTCGCGATTGATCCGGCAGACGAAACGCTCAAGGTGCCGCATATGGGCTGGAATGATTTGGTGATGAACCATCCGCATCCGGTACTTGCGGGGCTTTCGAGCGGGCATCATGCGTATTTTGTGCATTCATACCATTTTCGTACGGCGAACCCTGCGCATTTGATCGCACATTGCGCATATGGCGGTGACATTACGGCTGTCGTTGGGCGAGACAATATGATTGGCACACAGTTTCACCCGGAAAAGAGCCAACAGAACGGACTGCGGCTCATTTCCAATTTTTTGCAGTGGACTCCGTAGCTTAGGCTACTTCACCCGGCTCCAGGTTTGCTTTTTGCAGATCGGGCCAACACAGCCGGACACGGCAAGCGAGCTGCCTGAGAGCGACATTTTGGAGGTGTAAACCTTCCCAGTCGAGGGCTGCCAGACCTTGCCGCCGGAGTACTTGCCGCCGCCATTTGGCGACATGTCCCAGACAAGTTTCTTGCCGATGTTTTTGCTCTTATACTCACCAGTCGAGTTGAATGTGCGCGAAATGGTGCCGCAGATTTTGCCGCCGCAATTGCTCATTTGGACATAGGCATAGGCCCCATCATCCACTTGGGTTTTCCAAGTGCCCATCGCCGGATCCGCCGCCATACTCGGCGTTGCCATCAATCCCAGCGCCGCTGCAAAGATCATTTTTCTCATAGCTTCCTCCCTAACTGATGATGTCATCATCGCGTGTTCGTCGCATCTTGCAATGTTAACGTGAAGGAAGTGTAAACACACGCGAAGCTTTGCTTGGCTTGTTCCCCGGCCAAAGGCATGGTTAAAGCGCGCCAAACACCTGTCAACATTGGAGCGAAACATGATCCTTTACCCCGCGATTGACCTCAAGGATGGCAACGCTGTGCGCCTGTATAAAGGTGAAATGGATCAAGCGACTGTTTTCAACGAAGACCCGGCGGCGCAAGCGCTTGAGTTTGTGAAGGCGGGTTGTGAATGGTTGCATCTGGTCGATCTGAACGGGGCGTTTGCGGGCGAACCTGTGAATGCCGCTCCGGTCGAGGACATTCTCAAACAGTGCAAGGTGCCCGCCCAACTTGGCGGTGGCATCCGCGATATGGCAACGATTGAACGCTGGCTCAACAAGGGTCTAGAGCGGGTGATTTTAGGCACGATTGCCGTGGAAAACCCCGACCTTGTGCGCGAAGCCGCAAAAGCCTTTCCGGGCCATGTCGCTGTCGGGATTGATGCGCGCAAAGGCATGGTCGCGACCAAAGGCTGGGCTGAGGAAACCAAAGTCAACGCCAGTGATTTGGCGCGCTCCTTTGAGGACGCAGGCGTTGCCGCAATTATCTACACGGACATCAACCGAGATGGTGCAATGCAAGGGCCAAACGTGGAGGAAACCGCCGATTTGGCGCGCGCTGTTTCAATCCCCGTCATCGCGTCTGGCGGCGTGTCATCTTTGGACGATTTGCAGGCCCTCAAAGACTGCGGCGCGCCGCTCAACGGCGCGATTTCTGGCCGCGCGCTTTATGATGGCGCAATTGATCTGGGCGCGGCATTGACCTTGCTGAAAAGCTGATCGGCCCCTTTCCTTGTTTCAAAAATACCTCGGGGGAGCGCGAGGGGGCAGCGCCCTCTCGCCCACAAACTCTCAGGGGCGTGAGGCTTTCCTCCTTTGGTGAAACCGGGTAATGAGCAAGAGAATGCACTCACGCAGGCACCGGAGGCCCCATGCTGAAAACCCGTATCATTCCTTGCCTTGATGTGGCCGATGGGCGCGTGGTCAAGGGCGTTAACTTTGTTGATCTTGTGGATGCAGGCGATCCTGTGGAGGCGGCCAAAGCCTATGATGCGGCGGGCGCGGATGAGCTGTGTTTTCTCGACATCCACGCCACAGTTGAAAACCGCGGTACGATGTTTGACCTTGTGCGCCGGACCGCTGAGCAGTGCTTTATGCCGCTCACGGTGGGCGGCGGGGTGCGCACCCATGAGGACGTGCGCGCGCTCTTGCTCGCCGGGGCCGATAAAGTCTCGTTTAACTCCGCAGCTGTCGCCAACCCGGATGTGATCCGCGAGGCCGCCGAGCGCTTTGGCTCGCAGTGCATTGTCTGCGCGATTGACGCCAAAACTGTTGAGTATGACGCGGACGGCAATGGCATCCGATGGGAGATTTTCACCCACGGTGGGCGCCGCGAAACGGGTATTGATGCCGTGGAATTTGCCAAGACCGTTGTTGCCAAAGGGGCAGGGGAGATCCTTTTGACCTCGATGGACCGGGATGGCACGCGCGCCGGGTTCAACCTGCCGCTGACGCGCGCGATTTCTCAGGCGGTGGCGGTGCCGGTGATTGCCTCTGGCGGGGTTGGCACGCTGGATCACCTTGTCGAAGGGGTCACCAAAGGCGGCGCGAGCGCAGTTTTGGCGGCGTCGATCTTCCATTTTGGCGATTTCACGATTGGCGAGGCAAAACGACATATGGCGGCGGCGGGGGTTGCTGTGCGCCTTGAGGAGGAGCTGGCATGAACGCGTTAGACCGTTTGGCGAACACCATAAAGGAGCGGCGCGGCGTGAACCCGCGCGATAGCTGGACTGCGGCGCTGCTCTCGCAAGGGCCGGAAAAATGTGCCGAGAAATTTGGCGAAGAGGCGATTGAAGCGATCATTGAAGCTGTCAAAGGCGACACCGAGAAGCTCACCTCAGAATGCGCGGATGTTTTATACCATATGCTTGTCATGCTCACGGCGCGTGATGTGAGCCTTAACGCGGTTATGGCCGAGCTTGAGCGGCGCGAGGGCACATCGGGGCTTGCGGAAAAAGCGTCACGCTGACACTTCGATCCGGCCCCAGCATTTCGTGCGGTTTTGGGTGACACGGGCAAAACCAAGTGCCGCCAAGCGCGCGCCTGTTGCACTGTCTGACATCACCACGTTTTTGCGTGCCACCCGTTTGGCTTGGTCGATCAAACCGGCATCTGGCAGCTCATGCAGCGCGAAGGCGCGCACAAGGCTCAACCCATCTGCGCCGCGCCGTGCATGGGGAAACATAGGGTCCAAGACCACCACGTCAACGCTACTATCCGCCATGTTTTCAAGGGCGTCCCTTGCGTGCATATGGCGCAGATTGATGCGGCGCATAGCACTGCGCAGCGGCTCTTTTGTGTCGTAATGTGCAAGCCCTTGCGAGACGATCCACGCCAACACCGCGCTTGCTTCCAGCGCATCCACGCGGCCTTTGGTGCCGACATAATGCGCGGCGATGATCGCATCTGCGCCCATGCCACATGTCAAATCAAGCACATGGTCACCGGGTTTAAGGTCGGCGGCGATGGCGAAACTGTCTTGCGGCGCACGGATGCGGCGCGCTGCCATGTTTGGATGAAAGCCGTATGATTTTGTGTTGAGCGACAGGGTGATGACCCCCTGTGCGACAACCAAAGCCGCAGATTTATGCGTTTTGGTGAGATGATAAGCAATCGAGCGGCCATTGCGCACAACACAGAGCGCGCCAAGATCAGCCGCGACACGCGCCGCAAGCGCCACATCGCTTCGCTGCGCGGATTTGTCGGTGGTGACGCAAAGGTCGTCGTTCAAAATCCGCGCCATGCGCCGCCTAGCTCAATAGCCGACTGATTTCGATCTTGGGACACCGATCCATGATCACGGTTTTCCCAGCGTCTTGTGCCAACTGCGCTGCTTCTTCATTTATCACGCCGAGCTGCATCCAGATGGTTTTCAGATCTGGCAGATGCGCCAATGCCTCCTGCACGATCATACCTGCCGCATCTGAGGCGCGAAAAATGTCGACCATGTCCACCTGCGCGTCTTTTGGAATGTCAGCCAAACGCGCAACGATGACCTCGCCTAAGGCGGTTTTGCCAGCCAGCCCCGGATTGACCGGAATCACCCGGTATCCCGCGTTTGCGAGAAAACCAGCGACCCGATGGCTCGCTCGATCCGGTTTCGCGGAATAGCCCACAAGCGCGATTGTGCGGGTTTGGGAGAGGGTGGTTTTGATGAGGTCGTCTGAGTATGTCTGGGTCATGGGGGGAGTGTAGGCGCAAAATACGGCGAGGAACAGCGCAACGGCGTGGCGCTCACACCGCTGGTTTGAGTGCGGACGCAAAAAAAGCGCGCAGGTTTGTGCGGGCGCAAAAAAAGCGCCCGGAAGGGGATCCGGGCGCAGTGTTGGAACGAGGGACAGTGAAAAGAGATTGGGGCGTTCCAAGGCCCATCTCAACACACCACATATGCAGTGATGTGCGTTATGAAAGAGCAGATAAAGAAACTGTGAACATTTTGTTAAGTTTCGCGCCAAACCGGCAAAAAACGACAGTTATCCACAGAAATCGAGGCTAACGCAGGTGACTTGCTGCAAAAAGCGACACGGCGGCGGCGTTTGACACGTTGAGGGAGCCAAAATCGCTCGCATAGGGAATACGCACGAGGGCATCGCAGGTTTCACGGGTTTTTTGCCGCAATCCTGGCCCCTCCGCGCCCAGAACGATCGCCAAAGCATGCCCTTTGAGGGGCGCGAGCGCGTCGCTTAGGGTTTGTTCCGCTTCGCCATCAAGACCCAATATTGTATAGCCCATTTTTTGCAGGGCAATCATCGCATCCGACAGGTTTGTCACGCGCAAATAAGGTTGACGCTCCAGCGCGCCAGAGGCCGTCTTGGCAAGCGCGCCTGTTTCCGGGGCGGCGTGGTGGCGCGGTGCGATCACGGCCTGTGCCCCAAACACCTCCGCCGAGCGCAAAATCGCGCCAACATTATGTGGGTCCGTCACCCGGTCGAGCAGAACGATCAAAGGCGCTTTATCACCGTCCCCCATCGCCAAGTCCTGCAAGCTGCCCCAATTGAGCGCCTTCACCTCCAGCGCTGCGCCTTGGTGCACCGAGCCTGGGTCAAGCGGGGCGGGGAATTTGCGCGGATCGGCCAACTCTGGCGTGATGCCGCAGGTGGCAATCGCCTCAGCCAGCTTATCGGCAGCGTTTTTTGTCACAATGAGCCGCAGTTTTTCGCGTTTCGGATTTTGCAACGCATCGCGCACAGCATGCAGACCGAACAACCAAAGCGTTTCATTCGCCGCCGCCTTTTTGTTCTGTTCTTTTTCGACGACCCATTTTGGCTTTTTCATCGCATCTGCACCTTTGTTTGCTTGCCTTGGCTCATAACGTTGGCGACGGGCGCGGCGCAAGGGAATTTCCTGTTGACGGCCCCTTGGCAGACCGCTATTTCCCCCCGTGTTGGGCGACGCGCTGCAAGGTGCGGCAGTGGACTGTAACTCCGCCGAGGTGACTCATGCCTGGTTCGATTCCAGGGTCGCCCACCATTTTTCCTCTAAGTCATTGGCTGGTCTTACGGGACTGTGCTTTCGGGACTGTGCGACGCTGGAAAGCGGCGCGGGCTGTCGTGTTCATGAGAGCAGCGCGCTCTAAAGGAAAAAGGCGAGCGCGATGGGTTGGCGCTCTCAGGTTGGGGGCTTACACGGGGGCGTCGACAGGACGGTGCTTGCGCTTTAGGTTAGGGAATGGCCCGTTTTTCCGATCCCGAGCAAGTTCATCATTACATCGAAAAAACCGCACGGCTTGTGCCGGGGTATCGCGATTTGCATCGCATGGCGGCGATCAGCTTGGCCATGGGCAGCGGCGATGAGGGGCGGATTTTGGTGCTGGGGGCGGGTGGCGGATTGGAGCTGCGCGCATTTGCTGAATTTGCACCGGGCTGGCAGTTTGTTGGGGTCGATCCCTCGTCAGAAATGTTGGATTTGGCGCGGCAGGTCTTGGGCGATGTTGCCGATCGAACAACCCTTATTGAGGGGTATATCAAGGATGCGCCACTCGGGCCATTTGATGGGGCTACATGTTTGTTGACGCTCCATTTTTTGCCTCCTGACGACAGGCTCATGACGCTCAAAGCCTTGCGCCAAAAGCTCAAGCCGGGGGCGCGGTTGATCGTGGCGCATCACAGCTTTGAGGCAGAGGCAGAAGGGGCGGCGCCGATGTTGCAACATGCGCTCCAGTATGCCGTCTCAAACGGGGTGGAGATGCCAGATGTCGGAGCCTCCGCGCGCAAGATGGAAGCCGCACTTTTTACGCTGTCGCCGTCCGAGGACGAATCCATGTTGCGCGAAGCTGGGTTTCAGGATGTGACCTTGTTTTATGCGGCGTTTTCCTTTCGCGGCTGGATCGCCACGGCCTAACGGCGCGGATTGTGCTGCTTGCGCCCCTTTGCCTGAGCGATGAATAGGTCGAAGTGCGGTCGGCTGGTGGAGAATGTCAAAGCCGCGCAGGAGGCAGAGTGAGGGGACAGAACGAGAAAGGGCCACCCGAAGGTGACCCTTATTCAGACCCGTACTTCCACCCCATCAGGGAGGAAGTTGGAGCGGGCGAGGCGATTCGAACGCCCGACCCTAACCTTGGCAAGGTTATGCTCTACCCCTGAGCTACGCCCGCTTCCTTGGGTGAGCCGTGGAATAGTCCCAACGCCGCAGAGCCGCAAGAGGGAAAGTGCTCGAAATTCAAAAAAATTTTGCATCCCTCAGGGCGCGCGTGCCTGTGGGCCTGATTTGGGGCGTTAGGTGGTCGGGAGGTCGGGGAAAATTGCGCTGAGCATGGCAATGGCCTCGCTCTCATCGGTAAGGGAGGGTTCGCCGCCAATGGAGAGACGCGCAAAGCCGTGCGCGATGGACCAGATTAACAGCTCAGTGCCAAGAGCGCCCTTGGGGCCATGGGCGAAGGGGCGGGCGATGTCGCGCAGGATTTCGCGCGAATGGGTGCCTGCTGTGCAATAGGTTTCATCTTCGGCGTCATGGGGCGGTGGGCCGCCAAACATCATGTTGAAAAGCCCCGGATCACAGCGCGCGAACCGCAGATACCCGATTGCCGTTCCCAGAGCTTGTGCGCGCGGGGTGTCTTCGGCCTCGGCGCGCCCTTGTTGCATGGCGGCGGCAAAGCGGATGTGCCCTTCTGTGTGCAGCGCTGTGCGCAGATGGGCGAGGCTTGGGAAGTGATGCGCTGGGGCGGCATGGCTGACACCGATTGAGGCGGCGAGTTTGCGAATCGACAGCGCCTCAGCGCCTTGTTCATTCAAGACGGTGATCGCTGCCTTCAGGATTGCGGCGCGTAAATCCCCGTGGTGATGTGGTTTTTCCTGAGACATGGGGCGATGATAGGCTGTAACTTGACAGCGTCAAGTTTATAGGTGAACTTGACAGTGACAAGTTTCAGCCAAAGCGAGATCGGAACGCCTCATGACACAGGTTACATTGCCCAGATGGATGCGGCTCTTGCGTGGCGGGGCTGTCGTATTGGCCCTGTTGGTTGCTCTTGCGTCTTATCGGTTTCTTGCGATGCCCTTGGCCATGGCCTTCACGGACATGGCGCCCTTGATCGAGGGCGCGCGCATTGGCTTTTTGGCGCATATCATCGCCGCGCCGATTGTTCTGGCGCTCGGGGCCTTTCAACTGATGCCAAACTTACGTGCGCGCCGCCCGAAGCTGCATAGGGTCTTTGGCCGGGTCAGCGTTGCGGCGATGGTGATTGGCGGGGCGGGGGCCGTGATGATGGCACCTCACGCCAATGGTGGGATCGTATCGACACTGGGGTTTGGGCTGCTGGCGCTGCTGTGGATGGGCTGTGCGCTCATGGGGGTATGGGCCGTGCGCCGGCGTGATTTTGCGGCGCATCGGCGGTTCATGATCCGGGGCTATTCTTTGACCTTTGCGGCGGTCGTTTTGCGCCTTGAGCTTGGGGGGATGATGGGCTTTGGCATGACCTATGTGGACGCGATCCGCATTTTGTCATGGGCGTCTTGGGTGCCGCTGTTGATCCTGGCGGAGCTGTGGTTGCGCCGCGCGCCTTAGCGCCAAGCCGGGGGCACCGGGTTGTCTTCAAGGATCGCCCCGACTTGCGCTGCGGAGGTCTCGTCCATTTTGGAGAGCAAAACGCGGGTCGAAAAATGGCCGTAGTATTTGCCATTTTCGCTCTCGACGCCCCAGTCATAAATCATGTCGTCTGTGAAGGTGACAGCGTCCCCGTGGTTGAGCCCCTTCATCTGTTCTGGCTGGTTTGAAAGTGATCCGGTAAAACCTGTGTCGGTTTTGTGCAGCCCGCCGACCCAGATGACCTCATTGCCGTTGTTTCCAACGGGGAAGGACACCTTAAACGTCAAGGCTGGGTTGCCGGTGCCGTCCGCGTCGAACAAGGTTTCGGTGAGCGGTGCGAGGTAGCTGCGCGCGGTGTCGCGCGAGGCGCTCATGGCGGCGTCATCTGAGGCAGTGGTGACGGTCTCGGCGTGCAAAGGGCCGGGCAGGGCGGTGCTCAGAGCGAGGCCTAGGGAAAGGCTTAGAAAAAGGTTCAGAGTAAGGCTCAGAAGTAGGCTAGATGCGCGTGTTGCGGCGGCAACGGGGCGGGTGAATAAAGATGTCATGGCTCAGTCCTCAAGTGCAATAGGTCCCTCTTGTTGGGGGATAGTCCCATTTTGCCACGGGCCTGTCCTTTTGGCTAGGGCAGGCCTGCGGCGCAGGTATTTTTGAAACAAGGAAAGGGGCGTGGCCCTCCCGCGCGGGGCAGGAGGGCAAGGGGTCAGGCTTCGAATTCCACCAGCAGGTCTTTGGCGTCGATCTGCGCGCCGGGCGTGACGTGCACGGCTTTGATCACGGCGTCGCGTTCGGCATGGATCCCTGTCTCCATTTTCATAGCTTCGATCGTGAGCAGCAGATCGCCCGCTTTGACCTTGGCGCCCACGGTGGCGGCGATGCTGGCAACCACGCCGGGCATGGGGGCGCCGATGTGATCAGGGTTGCCTGCTTCGGCTTTCGCGCGCGCCTTGAGAGTGGCTTTCGCTGAGCGGTCCGCCACCCGGATTGTGCGCGGCTGACCGTTTAGCTCAAAGAACACTTTCGCCTCGCCCGCTTCATTGGTTTCGCCGCGCGCCTGCATGCGGATTTCGAGCGTTTTGCCGGGGTCGATTTCGGCTTCGATCTGGTCGCCCGGCTCCATCCCGTAAAAGAAGGTTTGGGTGGGCAGGGCGCGCACGGGGCCGTAGATTTTGTGGCGGCCCATGTAATCCAGAAACACTTTTGGATACATCAGGTAGCCGTTCAGGTCTTCGTCATCGACGGTGAAGCCGTTGAGTTCTTTCGAGACTTCTGCGCGGGTGGCTTCGAGGTCGACGGGTTTGAGGTGTGCGCCGGGGCGGGAGGTGTCGGGCTTGTCGCCTTTGAGCACCTTTTTCACGATGGCTGGCGGAAAGCCGCCCGGAGGCTGGCCAAGGTTGCCGCGCATCATGTCAATCACGCTGTCAGGGAAGGCCACATCAACATCAGGCGCTTCCACCTCATCGCGGCTCAGCCCTTGGGAGACCATCATCAACGCCATATCCCCGACGACTTTGGATGAAGGTGTTACCTTGACGATATCACCAAACATTTTGTTCACATCCGCATAGGATTGCGCCACCTCAGGCCAGCGTTCCTCAAGGCCAAGCGAGCGGGCTTGGGCTTTGAGGTTGGTGAATTGGCCACCGGGCATTTCGTGCAAATAGACCTCGGAGGCGGGGGCGGGGATGCCGCTTTCAAAGGGGGCATAGCCCGCGCGAACGCCTTCCCAGTAGTTGGAAATCTCGCGCACCGCTGTGATGTCCAGCCCGGTGGCGCGATCTGTGTGGTCCAAGGCTTCCACCAGCGAGCCAAGGCAAGGCTGTGAGGTGCCACCGGAAAAGGCGTCCATCGCGGCGTCTACCGCATCGACCCCTGCATCAGAGGCGGCAAGGATAGTTGCGGCGGCGATCCCCGATGTATCATGGGTGTGGAAATGGATGGGCAGGCCGACTTCGTTCTTGAGTGCCGTGACCAGCGCGCGCGCGGCGGCGGGTTTGAGCAATCCGGCCATGTCTTTAAGGCCCAGCACATGCGCGCCAGCGGCTTCCAGCTCTTTGGCCATACCGACATAATATTTGATGTCATATTTGGCGCGATCCGGGTCCAGCACATCACCTGTGTAGCAGATCGTGCCTTCGCACAGCTTGTTGGCCTCATTGACAGCGTCCATCGCAACGCGCATGTTTTCAACCCAATTGAGGCTGTCAAAGACGCGGAACACATCGACGCCAGACACAGCTGCTTGGCGCACGAATTCCTGCACAACATTGTCGGGATAATTGGTGTATCCCACCCCATTCGAGGCGCGCAGCAACATTTGTGTCATCAGGTTTGGCATATGCGCGCGGATGTCGCGCAGACGTTGCCAGGGACATTCTTGCAAGAAGCGATAGGCCACATCAAAGGTCGCCCCGCCCCAACATTCCACCGAGAACAGTTGCGGCAGGTTGGCCGCATAGGCGGGTGCTGCTTTGATCATGTCGATCGAGCGCATCCGGGTGGCGAGCAAGGATTGATGCCCATCGCGCATTGTGGTGTCCGTCAGCAGCAATTGTGGCTGGGCAAGCATCCATTCGGCCACGGCTTTGGGGCCTTTGGCGTCGAGCAATTGCCGGGTGCCGTCACTTGGCGTGTCCACGCGCAAGTCCGGCACACGCGGCGTTTTGCGTTCGGCATCGGGTTTGGGGCGGCCTTTTGTTTCGGGGTGCCCGTTGACAGTGATATCCGCGATATAGGTCAGGATTTTGGTGGCCCGGTCGCGGCGCTTTTTGAAGTTGAACAGGTCTGGTGTCTGATCAATGAACCGGGTTGTGTATTCGTTGTTTAAGAACGTGGGGTGCTTGAGCAGGTTTTCGACGAAGGCGATGTTGGTCGAGACACCGCGAATACGGAACTCGCGCAGCGCGCGGTCCATCCGGCGAATGGCTTGTTCCGGGGTTTGGCCGTGGGCTGTCACCTTCACCAAGAGGCTATCATAAAACCGGGTGATGACCGATCCGGCGTAGGCGGTCCCTCCATCGAGGCGAATGCCCATCCCGGTGGCGGTGCGATAGGCCGTGAGGCGGCCATAATCAGGGATGAAGTTGTTTTGTGGATCTTCCGTGGTGATGCGGCATTGCAAGGCATGGCCGTTCAGCTTCACGTCATATTGGCTGGCAACCCCCGTGGCCTCTGTCAGCGTTTTGCCTTCCGCGATAAGGATTTGCGCGCGCACGATGTCGATGCCGGTGACTTCCTCGGTGACTGTGTGCTCCACCTGAACGCGGGGGTTGACCTCGATGAAGTAAAACTTGCCGCTGTCCATATCCATCAGGAATTCGACGGTGCCAGCGCATTCATAGTTGACGTGTTCGCAGATTTTGCGCCCGAGCGAGCAGATTTCTTCGCGCTGGGCTTCTGAAAGGTAGGGGGCGGGGGCGCGTTCAACGACCTTTTGGTTGCGGCGCTGGACCGAACAGTCGCGCTCCCAGAGGTGGTAGATATTGCCGTGGGTGTCGCCAAGGATTTGCACCTCAACGTGGCGCGCGCGGGTGATCATCTTTTCGAGATACCCTTCGCCATTGCCAAAGGCGGCCTCGGCTTCGCGGCGTCCTTCGCGCACAAGTTCTGCCAGATCGGCGGGGTCATGAATGGGGCGCATACCGCGCCCGCCGCCGCCCCATGAGGCTTTGAGCATCAACGGATAGCCAACAGCTTCGGCCTGTGCGGCGACCTCATCCATATCGTCGCCCAAGACTTCGGTCGCAGGGATCACCGGCACGCCGGCCTCAATCGCCACTTGTCGGGCGGAGGCTTTGTCACCGAGTTTGCGCATTGTTGCGGCTTTGGGACCGATGAAAGTGATCCCGGCAGCGTCGCAGGCGTCCACGAATTCGGGGTTTTCCGAGAGCAAACCATAGCCCGGGTGGATCGCGTCCGCGCCAGAGGCTTTGGCCACCCGAATGATCTCCTCAATCGAGAGGTAGGCGGCAACGGGGCCTAGGCCTTCGCCAATCTTATAGGCTTCATCCGCCTTGAATCGGTGCAGGCCGAGCTTGTCCTCCTCGGCATAGATTGCGACGGTTTTTTTGCCCATCTCATTTGCAGCGCGCAAAATTCGGATGGCAATTTCACCGCGGTTCGCGACGAGAATTTTATTGAATTCGGGCATGGTCATCTCCCTTGGCCTGCCGGAGGAATAGTAAATTGGTAGGCTATGCTGCGGTGCAGCGCAAGGCGGCAGAGAGGCAAATCCTGACGCGCGGTCTACGCTCGACTGTGCCCTTGGCGGATGGGGTCGCACAGTGGTGTTGAGGGCATTTCGAGGGAGGCGTCGTGTCGCGGAGAGATCTGTCGTTGCTCTGTCGTATCCTGTCGCTGTTCCGGCGTTAGCGCTATCGTGGGGACACACTACCCGGCTGAGCGGTGACCGCAAGCCCTACATGTTAACCTATAATTTTAATAAAACTTCCCATGAGAGCTTTGAGAGCGCATCCTTGAGCCATATCGTGAAAGGAGGAGGTCATGCATCGTTTGGTCTATCTCAGTGAAGCGGTGGGGGATTTTGGCGCGAAAGAGGTCGCGCAAATCATTGAAGTTTCGCGCCGGTTCAACGCGCGGCTCGGAATTACCGGGGTGCTCTTGTATCACGAAGGGCGCATTTTTCAGGAGCTTGAGGGGGAACGGGGCGCTGTGACGCGGGCGTTCAACCGGATCAAGCGCGACAAGCGCCACAAGAATATCCAAGTTGTCGAATTTGGCCCCGCAAAGCGGCGCGCCTTTGAGGGGTGGTCGCTTGGATGTGATCATCCGGACGCCTTGCCGGGGCACATGCAGCGCAGTGCGTTTTCAATCTTTGACTTGATCGCGCCGGATGCGCCGATGCGCGGTGCGCGTCCCAAAGTGCGCGAAGATGTGCGCGCCTATTTGGCGGGCTTTCGCTGGCTTCGTACCTCTGCCGGTGATCATCCCTGGTTTTAGGCTTGGCATCGGCTGCAACGGGCGGCGCGTGAATTGGTCCCTTCGATCACGCGCCGCCACAGAGTGAGGTTCTGTGCCCGGCTATTCGGTTGGGGTCATGCGCCGGGTCAAGAGCACTTCGCGCAGGAAAAACGCCATGATAAACCCGGCAATCGCCAGCCCCGCACCGATCTGAAAAATCGGATGGATCGCTTGCGTGACCGCAGTCCCGATGACAGCGCGCGCGGCTTCGGGCAGCCCGGCCATGGCCTGAGGGCCAAGTTCGACCGACATGCCGCTGGCGGCCTCGCCCATCCCTTCAGGGAGAGACGCAGCAAGGCGCGCGGCGAACAAGGCCCCAAATCCCGCCACAGCAATCGAGCCGCCGACCTGACGAAACATCAGCCCAGAGGCGGTCGCGGTGCCCAGCTGGCGCGGCTCCACCGCGTTTTGCACAGCTGTGGTCAGCACTGGGAAAATGGCACCTAGTCCGAGGCCGACAGTCGCGAGATAGAGCGAAAACGCGAGAGTTGTCGTGTCGGCTTCGAGTCGGCTCAACAAGAAGAACCCAAGCGCCAAAGTGGCCATGCCCAAAATCGGAAGCACCTTGTATTTGCCGGTTCGGCCCATGAATTGCCCCGAAAAAATCGACGTGATCAAGATGCCAGCGGTCATTGGGATCAGCATCAATCCTGAGGTTGTCGGGCTGACGCCTTTGGCGATTTGTAGGTAGATCGGCAGGAAGGTGATTCCGCCAAACATTGCCGCGCCCACCACCGCCGAGAGCAGCGATGTCATGGTGAACACATTGTTGCGAAACAGGCCCATGGGCAGGATCGGCTCAGGCGCGCGTAGCTCCACAAAGATGAATACGAGCACACCCACCACGCCCAGAGTCGCAAGGAAGAGGATCTGCACGCTGCCCCAATCAAAGGTGTTGCCGCCAAGGCTGGTGGCGAGGGTGATTGCAGCCAGCGCGACCGACAAAGTCGCCGCCCCCAACCAATCGATCTTGTGTTTGGTGCGGGTGCCGCGCGGCTTAAAGGACTTGGCAAAGCCCAAAACCGCCAAGGCGCCAATGGGCAGGTTGATGTAGAAAATCCAATGCCATGAGGCCACTTCCACGAACCAGCCGCCAATCAGCGGTCCAATAACGGATGAGATGGAGAAGGTCGCGGCGAACAGCCCTTGGGTTTTGCCACGATCCTTAGGGGGCACCACATCGCCAATCACCGAAAGGGCCAAAACGAACAATCCGCCGCCCCCAAGCCCTTGAATTGCGCGCGAGCCAATCAGCCATCCCATGCTTTGAGATGCGCCCGCGAGGGCCGAGCCGAGCAAAAACAGCGCAACCGAAATGAACACGATATTGCGCCGCCCATAGAGATCACCGAGCTTGCCATAGAGCGGCGCTACAATGGTCGAGGCGAGGAAATAAGCTGTTACAACCCATGCCAAATGGTCAAGCCCGCCGAGGTCAGAGACAATTGTGGGCAGGGCGGTTGAGACGATTGTTTGGTCCAGCGCTGCGAGAAGCAAAAGGGCGCCAATCGAGAAGATCAAGAGGCCCAACGAGGTCGCTTGATCCCCTTCTTCCAGAGGCAGGGTTTCGGTGGGGGAGGCAGAATCGGACATGTTTTCTCCTGTCGCGTTTGAGCCTTTTTGTATGCGTTGGGAATTTATGTGTCAACAGCACATAAATGCGAATAACATCCAGTTGACCAATGCACAATTGCCTGACATAGAAAGACTATGAGCGACACGAAATCAATTGCCAGCTACCGCACGCCGATGCCCGACATCTTGTCCAAGAGCGGGTATTCTGCGCAGGCGCGCGATGCGTTGATGGATTTGGACGCTGCCCTTTTTCAATGGCACAGGGCGTTGGTGAAGGGGAAATTCACCGGTGAATTGCTGGCCGAAACCGGGGTCGATCTGGAGCCTGCCTTGTTTCAGGGGCTAATGGCAATCACGCGAATTTCCTTTGGAATTGGGCGCGAAGCCCCAGAAGCGCCGACGATAGGGATGCTGGCGGAGGAGATGTCGATTGATCCGTCGCGCGCCAGTCGCATCGCCTCCGATCTGATTTCGCGCGCCTTGGTTGTGCGCGAGGCGGCGCAGGATGACGGGCGCAAATCCGTGTTGGTTTTGACGCCGGAGGGGAAAGCCCTGTTTAGCAAAGTCCGCGAGCATCGCTGGAAGCGCATGTTGACGGCGTTTGAGAGCTGGGACGAGAGCGATATTGAGACCTTTTCCCGCCTTTTCAGCCGCTACGCCGTCGGACTTCAGGGCTAAGACCGCCCGTTTCACCCTAGTGATTTGAAAACAAACATGACTCTCGCTTTGCGCGTTGCGAAGCGGGATTTTTGATTTGACCAAACGGTAAGGTTTTCCACCACTTGTGATACACTTAGTATCGTTTAATGCTGTTGACGCGAGGTAAATCCCTCGTGCGCCAATTTCCGGCGCGGTGCCTTAAGTGGTGTAGTGTTTTGTTTTAAAACAATAAATATTGGAGAACTGAAATGTCTGACAAGGACTTCGAACGTCAGGTGGAAACCCTGGAAAAACTGGCCTCTGACAAGGGCGCACAGCAAGATCTCGGCAAACGGTTGGTGGAAGAAGTGGCCCGCGCGGTCATGGCCGAACGTAAAGGCGCCGAAATTGACAACCCGGATGTGGAATTGCCAATTCGGGTCGGAGATTTGGTGCCAGAGCCGTTTCGCGATCGGGTGAAGGTGGACGAAAAAGGGCGTGCTTTGCATGACGCCACAATTCAAAGCCAAAACCTTGTGATCTGGCTGCGCATTTGGCTGCGGATGTGGCTGCGGATTTATATGCCGTGGGACATCTACACCACCCCGCTCAATCGGTTTGAGGACTTCCATGAGAAAATCAATTTCTCAGATGTGGAAGTCAACGCGCTCGAACGATTGCGCAAGCTGACACGTTAAAGCCCAGGGGTATGCGCTGGGAAGCTGGCGCATACCCATTGATTTAAAACGAAAAATTATTGGGGATGGATTGATGTCCAAAACGCTTAATCTGATTATGAAGACCACGCGCAAATGCAATCTTCGCTGCTCGTATTGCCATGATTGGCGGTCAAAAGGGCGGCCAATGGGGTTTGATGTCTTGGCGAATGTCACAGCCAAAGCCTTGGCCGCCAAGGACCAGCAGGTCGTCAATTTCATTTGGCATGGGGGTGAACCTTTGGTCTTGGGGAGGGATTATTTCGCCCGCGCCTTGGCGCTGCAAAAGGAATTCATCCAGCCGGGCCAATACGTGATTAATTCGCTGCAAACGAACGGCACCTTGCTGACGGATGACTGGTGCGACTTCCTTTCGCGCAACAAAATCACCCTTGGGATTTCCATCGACGGGCCGCGCGATCTGCACGACATGAATCGCCGCTATGCGAATGGGAAATCCAGCTATGAAGATGTGAAGCGCGCCATCAGCATGGCAGAGCGCCATAACCTGAGTTTCGGGGTGCTGATGGTGCTCAATGAGAACACGCAAAAGCTCACGCCGGCTGAGATTTTTGACTTTATGCTCAATGACATCGGCGTCACGGCATTTTCCTTCTTGCCAGCGGTGCCCGACAATATGGCTGAGGAGGTGTCT
Source organism: Maritimibacter sp. (assembly GCA_050633625.1). Classification (GTDB taxonomy): domain Bacteria; phylum Pseudomonadota; class Alphaproteobacteria; order Rhodobacterales; family Rhodobacteraceae; genus JBOEGW01. The sequence continues at coordinate 144,344 of JBOEGW010000006.1, forward strand.
GGGGAAATCATGGCGTCGGACTACTTCGATATGCGCCAGTATGAAGCGTTCATGCAGGGGATTTTTGACCATTGGTATGCGCTGGGCGATAGCACCATCCAGATTCGCGAGATCGACGGCATCATGCGCGGGCTGATGAAGGGCAATCCGGGGGTGTGCACGCTGGCGGGGGGCTGTTTGGGCGAGAATTTCCACATTGATGCAGGGGGCGAGGTCAGTCATTGCGATAAATATCTTGGGGATCCGGCGTTCCAGCTTGGCAATATCTTGGACACGGATTTTGACGCGATCCGGGGCAGCGCTGTGATGCAGGGATTGATCGCTGAGGAGGCGGCGCGGCAAGAAAAGCTCAAACGGTGCAGCAATTTTGGGGTGTGCCACGGGGGCTGTCCGCATGATCGCTACATCGCGCGCAAATATGACGAAACGCACAGCGGGGCCTGTTGCGGGCAGGGCGGGTTGATTGACCATATCCGCAGCGCGATTGCTGTGAACGTGCCGCCGGAGATGGAGCTGATTTAGGCGGATTGGCGGGGGCGGTTTGCAGGCAGGGAAAAGAACATTAACGGAACACCTTTCCCTCGCCGCCGCGCCCCGCTATTGTCCCTTTCATGAGTGATACACCCGATAATGATCCGCTGTTTGAGCCGCCTGAGGCAGGCACGCTCTCTTTAAGCCAACGCGCCATGCAAGCGCGGCCTATGCCGTATTTGGACGGGCTGAATCCTGCCCAACGCGAGGCCGTTGAAACGCTGGATGGACCGGTGTTGATGCTGGCGGGCGCGGGCACGGGCAAGACAAAGGCGTTGACCTCTCGCATCGCGCATTTGCTCAACACAAGTAGCGCGCGCCCCAATGAAATTCTTGCTGTGACCTTTACCAATAAGGCTGCGCGCGAAATGAAAGACCGGGTTGGGCACAATCTGGGCGGAACGATTGAGGGCGTGCCTTGGCTTGGGACGTTCCACGCGATTTGTGTGAAACTGCTGCGCCGTCATGCTGAGCTGGTGGGGCTGAAATCGAATTTCACTATTCTTGATTCCGATGATCAGATTCGGCTGATGAAACAACTGATCGTAGCCGAGGGGATCGACGAAAAGCGTTGGCCCGCGCGCCAGCTGGGCGGCATCATCGACAATTGGAAGAACCGCGCCTGGACGCCGGACAATCTGCCTGCGGCTGAAGCGGCCTCCTTTAACGGGCAGGGGCCACATCTTTATGCGGCGTATCAGCGCCGCCTTTTGGATCTGAACGCCTGTGATTTTGGCGATCTTTTGTTGCATGTGGTGACGATCTTCCAAAAGCACCCCGATGTGCTGGCGCAGTACCAACGCTGGTTCAAATACATCTTGGTGGACGAGTACCAAGACACCAACGTGGCGCAATATTTGTGGCTGCGTTTGCTCGCTGCGGAGCACAAAAACATCTGTTGCGTGGGCGATGATGATCAGTCGATCTATGGCTGGCGCGGGGCGGAAGTCGGCAATATCTTGCGGTTTGAAAAGGATTTTCCCGGTGCCAAGGTGATCCGGCTGGAACAAAACTACCGCTCGACGCCGCATATTTTGGCGGCCGCCACAGCCGTTATTCGCGGCAACGAAGACAGGCTCGGCAAGGAGCTTTGGACAGCCGCGGAACGAGGGGAGAAAGTCCGCCTTATCGGCCATTGGGATGGCGAAGACGAAGCGCGATGGGTCGGTGAAGAAATTGAAGCCTTGCAAGACGGAAGTTCGTCTCTCGCAAAGGGTCGTGAAAATGCGCGACACGAGCAAATGATGGCCGAGATTCAAAGACTTGATGATCGGCAGGCCTTGTCAGGCGTAAACAGTGTCGGGGAGCTACTAGATCGGCTGAAAGAACATAGTAGCTTCTTGAAGAATGAAAAGAATCAATCCCTGTTATGGGAATTAAAAACGCGTCAGGAGGAAGGTGAGTCCCTTCTGCCTGCATTCTTGCGTTTTGGGCTAGACGAGATCGCTATCATGGTGCGCGCCTCGCATCAAATGCGCGCTTTTGAGGATCGGTTCTTAACAATCGGTTTGCCCTATCGCGTCATTGGCGGGCCGCGTTTTTATGAGCGGCTCGAAGTGCGCGATGCGATGGCCTATTTCCGCCTTGCTGTCAGCCAAGATGACGATCTTGCCTTTGAGCGGATCGTCAACACCCCGCGCCGGGGGCTTGGGGACAAGGCGATCCAGACCATCCAACGGCTCGCGCGCGGCCATGGTGTGTCGCTGGTGGAAGGCGCGCGGATCGCGGTGGAGCAGGGCGAGATCAAAGGCAAAGGCCACAAGGCGCTTGGTGTATTGGTGCAAAACCTTGATCGCTGGCACGCCCAAGTGCGCGATGAGGCCGACACGCATATTGAGCTGGCCGAACAGATGCTCGATGAGTCTGGCTACACCGAGATGTGGCAAAACGACAAAACGCCAGAAGCGCCGGGCCGGTTGGAAAACCTCAAAGAGCTGGTCAAGGCGCTGGAAAACTTCGAAAATCTTCAAGGGTTCTTGGAACATGTGTCCTTGATTATGGACAATGAATCCGAGGACGCTGAGGAGAAAGTCACAATCATGACCCTGCACGGCGCCAAGGGGCTTGAGTTCCCGGCTGTGTTTTTGCCGGGCTGGGAGGAGGGGCTGTTTCCCTCGCAACGGTCCATGGATGAAAGCGGCCTCAAAGGGCTGGAGGAAGAACGCCGCCTTGCCTATGTGGGCATCACCCGCGCAGAGGAATTATGCACGATCTCTTTTGCGCAAAATCGGCGTGTGTATGGCCAATGGCAAAGTCAGCTGGCGAGCCGGTTTATTGATGAATTGCCAGAGGCGCATGTCGATGTGCTCACCCCGCCGGGGCTGTATGGCGGCGGATATGGCGAGGGTTCGGCGGATTTTGGCAGCGCCAGTAGGTTGCAAGAAAACGCCCAGAACGCGGATGCATATAATTCGCCCGGCTGGAAACGCATGCAGGCACGCAGCAAAACCCAGCGCCATACCGCAAGCCCAAGTGCGGCGCGCGGCGTGACCATTGAGGCGACTGCCGTGTCGGCCTTCACTCAGGGCGATCGGATTTTTCATCAAAAATTTGGCTATGGGTATGTGATGGGGATCGAGGGCGATAAGCTCGATATCGAGTTTGAGAAGGCTGGCACGAAAAAGGTGGTCGCAAAATTCGTGGTCGCCGCCGAACGCGCAGGGGATGACGTGCCGTTCTGAGGTCGTCACATGCGGGCGCTCCAGCGGACGGCGCTACACCAGAGCGCGCTACACCAGAGCGCGCTACATCGAAACGCGCTTCAGCGGAGGGCGCGCCACCCTTCGACATGAACACATCGACATGACCAAGAACGTCGCTTCTGAGCGGCGTTTTTTGTGTGTGATTTGAAGACCTCCCCCCAAAAAGCAGAAAACGACGACGCCAGGGAGGAGGAAGGCGCCGCCGTTCTGCAAGCATTGGGTCTCAGGGAGGAGGAGAAACCCTTTGCGTCGGCCCGAGGTTGCCCTCGGTATTTTTGCCCATCGCCTCAGGGAGGAGGAGAGGCTCTGGGCCGCAAACGCTTCAGGGAGGAGGAAGAAGCGTTTGTGTCTCGGGACGATCTGTCGCGGCGGTTCCCAGGGAGGAGGAAGGAAACCGCCGCTAGATCACGGTCAGGTCAGGGAGGAGGAGACCTTTCCGATGGGTGCCCCAGACCGTCAGGGAGGAGGAGACGGCGGCGGGGCTCAAGCGCTTCAGGGAGGAGGAAGAAGCGCTCGAATTCTTATTTGCCGTAAGCGGCTTCGCGGGCCAGGAAGGTGATTTCCGAGCGGGAAATGCCAAGATCGGCAAGATCGCGTGCAGAAAGTTCGCGCAGCTCTTTGAGCGTTGTGCGGTAAACCTTGCGCTGTGCAGCGGCTTTGGTGATAGCTTTGAAAGCACCCGATGCGCGGTCAAGAAGGCCGTGGTCGGCGGTGCGGATGTCGGTAGCGTAAGCCATGTAGTCTCTCTCTTTCGTCTCACGCCCTGCTCGTTCTCAAGAGGCGTTTGTCAGTGCGAAACTTTTCTGTTCGCGTCGTTTCGTTGAATTCAAAATGGGATAAATGCTGCGCCTGCACAATCCTAAGAATGGTCAATGCCGCCATGCAGAAAATGCATATGTAGTGCTGACCTTGTTTAACAAAGTCGTTACTTTTCCGCAGGTTCCCCTAGGGAAGGTGTCCGCTTGGGTCTTGTTTTCTTAGGGGTTGGTGGTGTGAGTCTCACTTACGCACAGGCCCGCAATCCGTCACTTTCTGCGCCGTTCCCCCCTTTGCGCCGGGGCCTAAATGCTCCATGTAGGGAGCAGAAAACCGCTTTGGAGGCCCGAATGACTCTTACTAACGACCGAATCCGTGACGTTTTGGCAAGCATTTCGCTGCCTGAAGAGGGTGATTTGGCGTCTCGCGACATGATCCGGGCGTTGACCATTGAGGGCGGCGTTGTGAGTTTCGTGATCGAAGCACCTTCGCCAGAGATCGCCGCCACCCTGGAGCCACAGCGGCGCGCGGCAGAGGCCGCGGTTGCCGCGCTCGATGGTGTAGAACGCGTGACAGCTATTCTCACAGCGCATGGCAACGCGCCTGCAAAACCGGCGCCGGCCGCAAAACAAGCCCCCAATCTGCGCGTTGGCGGCCACCCAACGCCACAAGCCGGGCCGCAATCTGTGCCGGGTGTGGCGAAGCTGATCGCTGTTGGGTCGGGCAAGGGCGGCGTTGGCAAATCGACTGTCTCTGCGAATCTGGCGGTGGCCTTGGCGCGGGCTGGCAAAAAGGTGGGCCTATTGGACGCCGACATTCTGGGGCCGTCCCAAGCCATGATGATGGGCAACAGTGACCGTCCTGAATCGGCGGATGGTAAGGTGCTGGAGCCGGTTCTGGCGCATGGTGTCAAATTGATGTCCGTCGGCCTGATTGTGGACCCGGATCAAGCAGTCGTCTGGCGCGGCCCGATGCTAATGGGCACCGTGCAACAATTCCTGTTCCAAGTGAACTGGGCGCCGCTTGACGTTTTGATCGTGGATTTGCCGCCGGGCACGGGGGACGTGCAATTGACGCTGTCGCAGAAATCAAAGCTCGACGGCGCGCTTGTTGTTTCGACGCCTCAGGACGTGGCGCTGCTGGATGCGCATAAAGCTGTCGATATGTTTGCCAAGGTCAATGTGCCTGTGTTGGGCATGATCGAAAACATGTCGTCTTTTGTCTGCCCGAGCTGTGGCCATGAGGCGCATATTTTTGGCGAAGGGGGCGTTGCGGCGGAGGCTTCGAAAATCGGCGCACCGCTGCTGGCACAACTGCCTTTGTCGCTTGATGTGAGGGTGTCGGGGGACGCGGGGCAACCGGTGGCGCTTGGGGAGGGACCGGCAGCAGACGCCTTTGCCGCGCTGGCCCAAGATGTGATCGCGCGGGGCATTGTGTAGCGGGTGGTCCGCGCGGCATCGCATAAATATTGAACACTCACTAAGCGCGACCCCTTCTTTTTATGGCTTGCAACTTTTGGTTGTGAGTTTGACAGATTGACACGTTGCGCTTGGCTCCGCTTCCATGGCCCCAGAGAAGATTTCGAAGGGGGGAATGATGCGAACGCTTGAGAAACTGATGGACCGCTGGGACGCCATGCCGCGCGTGCGCACCTGCCTTTGGTATTCGGACCGCGCCGAGGAGGCGGCGGCATTTTACACGGAAATCGTCCCAAACTCGCGCTTTGAAGGGGTGTTGTTTGCCGAGGAGAACAAACCCTCCGTCATTGGCTTTCATCTTGGGGGCTCGCCATATTTGGCATTTAACGGCGGGCCGATGTATCGGCATTCCCCGGCCTCCTCGATCTTGGTGATGACCGAGGATCAGACCAGCACCGATCAGCTTTGGTCCTCCATCATGAAAGCCGGGGGCAAACCCGGCGCGCGCGGCTGGTGCACTGATCATTACGGGGTCACTTGGCAAGTCATCCCAAAGGCAGTGGTCGCCATGCTCAACTGCGGTGACTACAAGATGGTCGACAAAATCTTCGCCGCCATGGCCTTCATGACGAAGCTCGACATTGAGGGCCTTGCAAAAGTCTATGAAGCCGGACCCTAACACCAAAGCCGATATTGACAGCGCCGCACCCTCCGCCTTGACTATGCACAAGCTGTAAGGGGCGAAACATGACAGACATTCGAAAAATGGGCGCGCTGAGCGACATGCCGAAACTGCGCACCTGTTTGTGGTTTGCGGGAAATGCGGTTGAGGCTGTCCAGTTCTATGTCTCGCTCTTGCCAGACAGCTATATCGAAAGCGACGATCCCCTAGATCCCAACCGCCCTCCGGTGATCGTCAATTTCCACCTTGCGGGCGTGCCTTACCAAGCGCTCAATGGCGGGCCGATCTATACACATTCCCCCGCCGCCTCAATTTCGGTGCTCACCGAGGATCAAGCCGAAACCGATGCGCTCTGGGCGGCGCTGATTGCCGATGGCGGCGAAGAAAGCCTTTGCGCCTGGTGTGTGGATCGTTTCGGGCTGAGTTGGCAAGTTGTGCCGCGCGCCGTGATCGAAACTGTGGGCGGCCAAGATCCGGAAGGGGCAGGGCGCGCCACACAAGCCATGCTTGGCATGCGCAAAATCGACATCAAAGCCCTCGAAGCCGCCTACAAAGGCTAACCCGCGCCAGACGCCCCGCTTCAGTGCGGCTAGTTCGCCTTTCTTCTCGCCATGTTGTGCCAACACGGCTGTCAGAGGCGAAACGCTTTCGCCTTTCGCCTTTCCTTGTTTTGAAAATACCTCCGCCGGAGGCATTTTGGGCGCTATGGGAAATTATGGGAGAAATGGGAATTCATGGGCCGTGTCGGACGGGAGAGGGGGAAAGCTGCGACTCAATTCGGTCGACTCGGGTCAAAATATCACGAATCACACATTGAATCGGAGTTATCCACAGGGTAAACCGCCTTATTCGCGGGTGTTGGCTCTCAGTTTTGGGCTGTTTCCCAAGGCGTTCAGGAAAAAATGGGAAATTACGGGAAAAAAGTGCGATCTTTTGAATATACAACATCTAGTGTTTAAATTGTTCGAAAAGTCTAAATACGCCCCGGCGTTCTCCCTTTGGTCCTACAATACCTTGTTTTTGAAGGTCGCCTAACACTACATCTAGGGGATTTTCGCGAAAAAAATTGTTGCTTCCCATAAATTCCCATGGCATCCCTAACTCATCGAAGAGACGGGAACATCAAAGGGACGACAAGATCCCTGAAACATCTCCCAAGTCAGGTTTCATACAGGCACCCCGCCCCTTCGGAACAAAGAGATCCGGCGCGTACGCGAGCAGACATCCCCCCAGGTGGCGCGCGTGATCGGACGAACCCAGAGATGGGACGAGGGCGACGGATTGGGCAGTGGCAGCAGCTCAATCCGTCGTTTCCGTTTTTAAGGCGGGCAAAACACTTGGGTGGATGAGGGGCAGTCAAAGGAGCCGCGTTAGTGGCACGGGTATTTAGAGGTGAAGGCCACTATAAAGTGGACACGAAGGGCAGGGTCTCGATCCCGGCCCTGTTTCGCCGTGTGCTCGAAGCGGGTGATCCTGATTATACCGAAGGTCTCAGCCCCAATCTTGTGGTCGTCTATGGCGACCATCGTCGCCAATACCTTGAGTGTTACACCATGGAAGCGATTTCCGAGGTGGATGAGAGAATTTCCAAGATGCAACGTGGCTCGACGCCGCGTCGCATGCTGGAAAAGCTCTTTAACGGTCAGTCCTTCCCAACTTCGGTGGATGAAACAGGTCGCCTTGTGTTGCCCGCCAAGTTGCGCGCGAAGATCGGCCTTGAGAAGGAAGCCTATTTCATCGCCACGGGCGACACCTTCCAGATTTGGAACCCGGACACCTATGAAGACGTCGAGCAAAAGCGCACTGAAGAGTGGCTTGAAGAGATGCCCGACGACTTTGACCCGCTCACCTTGCTCCCCAGCGATGGAGAGGTCTAATGGCAGCTGCCGCGCCGCAATCGCAAAGCGCTAAGCCCCATATTCCCGTCTTGTTGCGGCCTCTGATCGAGGCTGTTTCTCCCGTTTCGGGGGTGTGGATTGATGGCACCTTTGGGGCCGGGGGCTATGCGCGCGGCTTGGTTCAGGCGGGCGCGGATAGGGTGATTGGCATTGATCGAGACCCTTTGGCGCATGAGATGGCGGCGGCTTGGTTGGCGGATGTGCCGGAAATCGAGCTGAAACTTGGGACGTTTTCCGAGATGGACAGTTTGGCCGGGGGCCTTGTCGATGGGGTGGTACTCGATCTTGGTGTGTCCTCGATGCAGCTTGATCTGGCGGAGCGCGGCTTTTCTTTCATGCGCGACGGGCCGCTCGATATGCGCATGAGCCAGCAAGGCCCATCCGCAGCGGATTTGGTGAATGGGGCCTCTGAGGAGGATATCGCTGATATCCTGTATCACTACGGCGAGGAACGTGCCTCGCGCCGGATTGCGCGCGCCATTGTCAAAACCCGCGAAACAACCCCCTACAGAACCACCGCCGAATTGGCGCTGACGATTGAAAAATGCCTGCCGCGCTCAAAGCCCGGTCAAAGTCATCCCGCCACGCGCAGCTTTCAGGCGATCCGCATCGCTGTGAACGATGAATTTGCGCAATTGGCCGAGGGGCTTGAGGCGGCTATGCGGGCGTTAAAGCCCGGTGGAAAACTGGCAGTTGTGACGTTTCATTCGCTCGAAGACCGGGTTGTGAAGCGCTACTTGCAGCTGGCCTCCTCCACGGGCGGGGGCGGCTCGCGCTATGCGCCCGAACAGGCCGAGGAAACACCGCGCTTCAAGCTGACGCCGAAAAAGGCGATTGGCCCGGATGCGCAGGAATTGGCGGACAACCCGCGTTCGCGGTCGGCCCGATTGAGGGTGGCCACGCGCACAGAGGCCCCGTTTGATGATATTGACCGTAGCAAACTGGGGCTTCCGGCCCCGGCATTTCGAGGCTGAGATATGATGCGATCGCTGCTTTACGTGTTGTCTACTCTGGCTGTGGTGGGCCTTGGGTATTGGGCGTATGTTGAAAACTACAAGACTCAGGATGCGCTTGATCACGTTGAAGATTTGCAAGGAGAGATTGGCCAAATGCGCGAACGCCTCGCGGTTTTGCGTGCCGAGTGGGCCTATTTGAACCGCCCGGATCGGCTGCGCGATTTGGCGGAGTTGAACTTTGATAGATTGGGGCTGTTGCCGCTCGCGCCCGAACAATTTGGCCGGGTGGATCAGATTGCTTATCCCGGCGCACAGACTTTCCTGGGTGATGTGAGCGATGCGATTGAAGTCCAGGGGGAGCTTGCGCAATGACCCGAATTCCGCTGCGCCCGCTCGCCCGCGTCCTTGAAGCGCGCCGCAATGGCGAAAACCCCGACACGATTGAGCGCGAAAACAAACATCTGCGCCATGAGGAAATGCGCGACAAAGCCCGTATGCGCGCCGAGGGCCGCCTCTTGGTGCTTGCGGGTCTGTTTTTTTGCGCTTTCTTGACGGTTGGCGTTCGGATGGGGGGCTTGTCCGCGTCCGAGCCAAGCGAGCCGCGCGCCCAAGCGCCCGGTGCCCAAATCGCCACAGCGCGCGCCGATATTGTTGATCGCAACGGGCGCTTGATGGCGACTAATTTCCTGACTCATGCGCTCTATGCGCAGCCGCCGATGATGGTTGACCCGGAAAGGGCGGCGAAAAAGCTCGTGGAAATTTTCCCTGACCTTGAGGAAGAACGGCTTTTGAAATGGTTCACCGGGGATCGCAAGTTCCTCTGGATCAAGAAGAAAATCAGCCCTGAGCAGCAACAAGCCGTCCACGACATTGGTGAGCCGGGCTTGTTGTTTGGGCCACGCGAAATGCGGCTTTATCCAAATGGGCCGATTGCGGCGCATGTGATGGGGGGCGCCAGTTTCGGGCGCGAAGGTGTTGCGGCGGCTGAGGTGATCGGCGTTGCGGGCATTGAAAAAGCCTTTGATGATCGGCTGCGTGATCCGGCGCGCGCGGGCGAGCCGCTTCAGTTGACGATCGATCTGACTGTGCAAGCCGCCGTGGAGCGCGTGCTTGCGGGCGGCATGAAGATGATGAACGCCAAAGGCGCGGCGGCTGTTTTGATGGATGCGCATACCGGCGAAATCGTCGCGATTGCCTCCTTGCCTGACTTTGATCCAAATGAGCGCCCGGCGGTCTTGACGCAGGGCGATGCCTCTGACAGCCCGCTGTTTAACCGCGCTGTGCAAGGGGTTTACGAGCTTGGATCGACCTTCAAAATCTTTGCTGCGGCGCAGGCGATGGACCTTGGGCTTGTCAATCAAAACACGATGCTCAAAACCCGCGGCCCGCTGCGCTATGGCAAGCATAAAATCCGCGACTTCCACGATTACGGCGCGCAGCTTTCGGTGACGGACACCATCGTAAAATCGTCAAATATCGGCACCGCGCGCATGGCGATCATGATCGGTGTGGAGCGCCAAAAAGAGTTCATGGCCGCCCTTGGGCTGACCAAACCTGTTCCAGTTGAGTTGATCGAGGCCTCCGGGTCGCAACCGCTCTTGCCCCCCAAATGGAGCGAGCTTTCCGCGATGACCATTTCATATGGGCATGGGATTTCCACCTCGCCGCTGCATCTCGCAACGGCCTATGCCTCCCTTTTGAACGGTGGCACCCGCGTCACGCCAACTTTGGTGCGCCAAGGCCCGATCAAAAAAGGTCCGCGCATTGTCTCTGCACAAACCTCGGAAATTTCGCGCGACATGTTGCGCCAAGTGGTTTCGCGGGGGACCGCCTCCTTTGGCGAAGTCGAGGGCTATGCGGTGGGCGGCAAGACCGGCACAGCCGACAAGCCAAAACCGCGCGGCGGCTACTATGATGAAAAGGTGATCGCCACCTTCGCAAGCGTGTTCCCGGCGCATGATCCCAAGTATGTTTTGATCGTCACCCTTGATGAGCCATCCGAAAACACAGGCGCCAAACCGCGCCGCACTGCGGGCTGGACGGCGGTGCCTGTCGCAGCCGAGATGATCCGGCGCACAGCACCTTTGCTGGGCTTGCGGCCAGAGATTGAACCTCTCGCCCCAACAGGTGTAACACTGACCTCAAACTAACGAGGATCCGCCATGACCGAGCACGACAAAACTTCATCCCTTGCCGCGCTTGGGTTGACCGCGCAGGGCGGACGCGAAGCCGATATCACCGGGATTGCCGTGGACAGTCGCAAGGTGCGCGAAGGGTCTTTGTTTGCGGCTTTGCCGGGCGTCAATGTGCACGGCGCGGAGTTCATCACCTACGCATTGCGCATGGGGGCGGCGGCGATTTTGACGGACCGCACAGGCGCCGAGATCGCGGCGCAGGACTTGGCTGACAGCGATGTCGCCTTGGTCATTGCAGAAGATCCGCGCGCGGCTTTGGCCTTCACTTCGGCGCTTTGGTTTGGTGCGCAGCCCGAAGTTGTGGTGGCCGTGACAGGCACAAACGGCAAAACATCAGTGGCGAATTTCACCCGGCAAATCTGGCAAATTCTTGGGCTTGATGCCGTCAACATTGGCACCACCGGGGTTGAAGGGTCTTATATTGCCCCCTCGCCAAACACCACGCCCGAACCGATCACATTACATGGGCTTTTGGCGGATATGGCGCGGGCCGGGATCACCCATGCGGCGATGGAGGCCAGCTCGCACGGGCTCGAGCAACGCCGCCTTGATGCTGTGTCTTTGACGGCGGCGGGCTTTACCAATTTCTCTCAAGATCACCTCGATTATCACGAGACCTTTGAGGCCTATTTCGAGGCCAAGGCCGGGTTGTTTGAGCGGGTGCTCTCGGAGGATGGTGTGGCGGTGATCAACACGGATCACGACAAGGGTTATGAGCTTGTGGAGCGAGCACAGGCGCGTGGACAAGAGGTTTTGACGCTGGGCCATGACGAAATTTGTGACATTTGGATTCGCGGCCAACGCTATGATGCGACCGGGCAGGAGCTTCGGTTCTCCTATCAGGGCGACATCTATCTGACGCGCCTTGATTTGATCGGGGGCTTTCAGGCGGAGAATGTTCTGTTGGCGGCTGGGCTGGCGATTGCTGGCGGATGCGGTCCTGTGCAAGTCTTTGGCGCGCTTGAGCATTTGGGCACTGTGCGGGGCCGGATGCAGCATGTCGTGACGCGCAGCAATGGCGCAGCGGTGTTTGTGGATTATGCGCATACGCCGGATGCGATTGCGACCGCGCTCACCGCGCTTCGCCCGCATGTGATGGGGCGGATCATCGCGATTATCGGCGCGGGGGGCGATCGCGACACGAGTAAACGGCCCTTGATGGGCAAGGCGGCGGCGGACCATGCGGATGTTGTGGTGGTCACCGACGATAACCCGCGCTCAGAGAACCCCGGCGTGATCCGCGCGGCGGTGATTGAGGGATGCCCTGACGCCTATGAAGTTGCCGATCGGGCCGAGGCAATTTTGCGCGCGGTTGATATGCTTCAGCCGGGGGATGCTTTGTTGATTGCGGGGAAGGGGCACGAAACTGGTCAGATCGTTGGCGAGGATGTTTTCCCGTTTGATGATGCTGAGCAGGCAAGCGTTGCTGTGGCGGCACTTGAGGGGCGCATGACATGAGTGATTTGTGGACCTCTGCGCAGGCGCAAGCGGCAACGGGCGGGCGCGCTCAGGGGGAATGGTCAGTGGCGGGCGTGTCGATTGATACGCGCACGATAAAGCCGGGTGATTTGTTCGTGGCGCTCAAGGCTGCGCGCGATGGGCATGAGTTTGTGGCCCAAGCCTTAGAGGCGGGTGCTGGGGCGGCGATTGTGACGCATATACCAGAAGGTGTTGCGCCAGATGCGCCGCTGTTGATTGTGCCCGATGTGCTTGGCGCGCTTGAAGATTTGGGCCGGGCTGCGCGGGCGCGCACCGGGGCCAAAGTGGTCGCGATAACCGGATCAGTGGGCAAGACCTCCACCAAGGAAATGATGCGCAAGGTGCTTGAACGCCAAGGGCGCACCCACGCAGCCGAAGCCAGCTATAACAATCATTGGGGCGTTCCATTGACCCTCGCGCGGATGCCGCAAGACACGGATTTTGCCGTCATCGAGATTGGCATGAACCATCCCGGTGAGATCGCGCCTTTGGCGAAACTGGCGCGCCCAAATGTGGCGATGATCACGACAGTGGCCGCCGCGCATCTTGAGGCGTTTGAGAGCTTGGAAGGGATCGCACGCGAAAAAGCGTCTATCTTTGAGGGGCTTGAGCCGGGTGGTGCCTGTGTGATCAACGGCGATTTGCCCATCGGTGCGATGCAGATCGTTGCCAAAGCCGCAGAAGCGACGCGCGGCGAGGTGTTGCGGTTTGGGCAGGCGCCAAACTGCCAGTACAACCTGACGGAGGTGTCGATTTCCGGCGAGGCCACGCTTGTCAAAGCGGCGCTGCCCAGCGGCGCGCAATTGTTCAAAATCTCCTCGCCCGGTCGCCATTTTGCGGCGAATGCGCTTGGGGTTTTGGCCGTCGTTGACGCGCTTGGTGCAGACGTGACCTTGGCGGCGCGCGATATTGCGCTCTGGGCGCCGCCTGCGGGGCGCGGCACCCATGAGAGCATCACGTTAGATGCTGTTGAGGAGCTGTCGGTCACGCTTATTGACGATGCCTTCAACGCCAACCCAACCTCCATGGCCGCGTCCTTTGAGGTGCTCGCGGCGAGCCAGCCGGTTGATGGGGTCGGTCGCATTGCCAAAGGGCGGCGCATATTGGTGCTTGGCGACATGCTGGAGCTTGGCGGCGATGAGGTCGCGATGCACCGCGCGCTTTTGGAGATTCCCCATTTTGAGGCCGCGGATGTTGTGCATTGCGCCGGCCCTTTGATGAAGGCGCTGTGGGATCACCTTCCTGCCGACCATCAGGGCGAATGGTATGAAAACGCCCAAGATTTAGCCGCCCGCGCGCATCATCTTTTCGATGCCGGGGATGTGCTGCTTGTGAAGGGGTCAAAAGGGTCGAAAATCAGCCTTGTGGTTGACGCGGTGCGAAAAATGGCCCATCCGCTTGGGGGCAATTCCTAAGGACATACAAGATGCTGTATTGGTTGACCGAGTTTTCAGATGGCGGAGATTTCTTCAATCTGTTCCGCTACATCACCTTTCGCGCCGGGATGGCGTTCTTTACTGCGCTGATCTTCGGCTTTCTGTTTGGCCGCCCGCTGATCAACCTCTTGAAGCGCAAGCAAAAGAACGGCCAACCGATCCGTGAAGATGGTCCTGAAAGCCACATCATCACCAAAGCAGGCACCCCCACCATGGGCGGCGCGTTGATCCTTGGGGCGATTTTGGTGTCCACCTTGCTTTGGGCGCGGCTGGATAATCCGTTTGTGTGGATTGTGCTTGGAGTCACGCTGTCTTACGGGCTGATCGGCTTTGTGGATGATTACAACAAGATCACAAGCAACAATAATTACTCAGGGCTGTCGGGCAAGATGCGCCTCTTGTTGGAGGGGATCATCGCCTTGATCGCTGCTTATGTCATTGCGCAAATTCACCCGGCTGAGCTGACGAACCAACTCGCGATGCCGGTGCTGAAGGATACGTTGATCAACCTTGGGATCTTCTTCTTGCCGTTTTCCCTGTTTGTCATGGTCGGGGCGGCAAACGCTGTCAACTTGACGGACGGGCTTGACGGATTGGCGATTATGCCGGTGATGATTGCGGCGGCAACTCTGGGCGTCATTGCCTATGCGGTGGGCCGGGTCGATGTGACGGAATATCTCGATGTGCACTATGTGCCGGGCACCGGGGAACTCTTGGTGTTCATGGCTGGGCTGATCGGGGGCGGGCTTGGGTTTTTGTGGTACAACGCCCCGCCGGCGGCTGTGTTTATGGGCGATACCGGATCGCTTGCCCTTGGCGGCGCGCTTGGCGCCAGTGCTGTGGTGATGAAGCACGAAATCGTGCTGGGGATCGTGGGCGGATTGTTCGTTATTGAAGCTCTTTCTGTGATCATCCAAGTGGGGTACTTCAAGGCCACGGGCAAACGCGTCTTCCTGATGGCACCCATCCACCATCACTTTGAGAAACGCGGCTGGGCGGAACCCCAAATCGTAATCCGCTTCTGGATCATCTCCTTGGTGCTGGCGTTGATCGGCTTGGCAACACTCAAAGTCCGCTAGCCACACCGCCTTAGATCGGCGTCCTCTTTACCCTGTCGCGGCGAGGTAGACCGCCGGGTTTGCGTGCGGGGTGGCGGCTTTGTGCAACGCGCGCGGCATCACAAGGGGTTTTCGGTTTTTCTTGTGGCGGCGCAGCAATTCGCGCAGTTGTGCGCCGTTTTCCACGATCGGGCGCGCAGGGACCATCATGGGGGGCGCGAGGGTTCTGATGTCGCAGCGCGCGCGCGTCCCCAAAACCTCCAAACCGCGCGCATCACTGAGCAGACTTTCAGCGCCAATGCCCTGCGTCAACAGCACCTCATGCGACTCCAAAAGCAGGTGGGTATAGCGCATATAGCTAAGCCCTTTTTCGCGGGTGATCCCGCGCATACCGACGAGTTTTTTGGCAGGAACGAGGATTTCGCGAGCGCCAAACATGCGCTCAGTGACCTTAGAGCCGATCAAGATGCGATGCTGCGGGGAAACGATCACATCACGATCCGGCAAACCTGCGCCAAGTGCGCCGCGCGCGATGCGCACCGGGGCGTTCTTGCGGCTGCGCATGTCGTTATCTAGGGGTTGGCGCCAGGTATGCGCCCAGATGACGGGCTGCGGGCCGTGATCCAAGGTGTGCACCAGATCCCCCGCTGAAATCTGCTCAATTTTGCGCGCACCTTTTGGGGTGTCGATCAGGGTGTTTGCGGCGAAACAGACTGTGACATTGTTGTCTTGATCCGCGTCGATTTTGATGTCGTTGCCAGAGGGCGAATAGTCGAGGCTGCGGATTTGGATCGAGGTAATGTCGGGGAAATCACCCATATCATCGTCGATGACCGCGAAATATCGCGTGGTGCCGCCGCCCGAAGGGGTGGCCTGGATAAAGGCGATATTTGACGTAATGCTGTCGCCGGAGATATTGGACGAGGAGCCGCCGTTGTTATAGGTGACTGTGACATTGGTGTTATCCGGGTCAGCGAGGGTGATGGTATAGGTCACGCCATCAATCATCAGGGTGCCGCTATCGGCATCCGCCGTTTCGTTCAACTCGCCAATTTGGGATGAGGAATTCCCTGTTTCCCCATCGGTATAGGTTGCGTTGTCCACAAAGCCCAAAATATCCCCGCCACCGCCCGTCGCGGTGGTGTAGGTTGTGTTTTGTGACAGACCCGACAGCTCGATCAGGTCATATAGTGGCGTATTGCTCGCACCCATACCTTTACCTTTTTCCCCTGGAGACAGGGTGCAGTATGAGCGCTAATTTAGCGTGAAGAACGCCGTGCGGGGGGCGAAAATGTGTCAAATTGGTTAACAAATCCTTGCGCCCGAACTGCGCCCGACCTGCCCACAGACTGAGCTGAACTTACGCCCGACTTGTTTGAGCAAGTGCCGGGGCCTATGCCAAGCCCGCGCGCGCCCTCTGGTCAAGGGGATCGTGGCGGGCTACCAATCGGGCACGGCAGAATGAGGTGGCACGATGATCCCTGTGGTTGGACTTGAAGGCAAGAAAGTTGGCGTTTTGGGGCTTGGTCGCTCCGGGCTGGCCACTGCGGCGGCGCTTGAAGCGGGGGGTGCGATCGCGCTATGTTGGGATGATGGTGCACAGGCGCGCGCGCGCGCCGAGGCCGCTGGATTGAGCTTGCACGATATGGCCCGTCAGGATGCCTTTGAGGATATGGCGCTTTTCGTGACAAGCCCCGGCATCCCGCATCTCTACCCGCAGATCAATCCGCATATCGCGCGCGCTTATAAGGCCGGGGTGCCCGTTGATAACGACATTGGTTTGTTTTTCCGCTCCTTTGCGACCTCACAGTGGGACAATTTTGAAATCATGCCCAAGGTCGTGGCCGTCACCGGCTCGAACGGGAAATCGACGACCTCCGCCTTGATCCATCATGTTCTCACAAGCGTGAGCCGCCCGGCGCAATTGGCGGGAAACATCGGCCGCGGGGTGCTTGATATTGATCCCGCGCATGACGGAGAGGTCGTGGTTTTGGAGCTGTCGAGTTATCAAACCGAGCTGGCGCGCGCCCTTACGCCTGATATCGGGGTTTTTACCAACCTGTCGCCGGACCATTTGGACCGTCACGCGGGGCTTGGGGGCTATTTCGCCGCCAAACGCCGTTTGTTTGCCGAGGGCGGGCCGGATCGCGCGGTGATTGGGGTGGACGAGCCGGAAGGGCAGTTTTTGGCCGGGCAATTGAGCGAGGGGCCGCAGGATGATCGGGTGATGCGGGTCTCGGTTGAGGAAAAACTGTCGGGGCCAGGATGGAACATCTTTGCGCGCAAAGGCTTCTTGTCCGAGTACCGCAAAGGGCGTCAGGTCGGGTCGATTGACCTGAGAAAAATCGCCGGATTGCCGGGGCAACACAACCACCAAAACGCCTGCGCGGCCTATGGGGCGTGCCGCGCTTTGGGGTTGGCACCGCGCGAAATTGAAGCGGCGTTTCACAGTTTCGCCGGTCTGCCACACCGCTCGCAACGGGTTGGCGAAGCGCGCGGCGTGTCTTTTGTCAACGACAGCAAGGCCACGAACGTGGACGCCGCGCTCAAAGCACTTTTGGCCTTCAAGAACGTCCGCTGGATTTGCGGCGGGTTGGAAAAAGAGGGCGGGCTGAGCGGGCTTGCGCCGGGGTTTGAGCATGTCACGAAAGCCTATGTGATTGGGCGCGAGGCGGAAGAGTTCGCGCGCCAGATTTCGGGAGTTGAGGCTGAGGTGTGCACCACGATGGAGGCGGCGGTGGCCCGCGCGGTGGCAGAGGCGGCACCGGGCGAGACTGTGTTGCTCGCACCAGCAGCGGCGAGCTTTGATCAATATGACAGTTTTGAGCAGCGCGGACTGGATTTCATCGCGCAAGTCGAGGCGCATATTGGTGTCGACACTGGCCAGAAAGGTGGCTGAGCAAAACCCCACGCGCATTGGCATGGGGGTGATGCTCAAGCTGGCGGCGGTGGCGGCCTTTACCTGCATGGGGGCGTTGATCAAGGCCACGGATGGGCGGGTGCCGGCGGGCGAAGTCGTGTTTTTCCGGTCTCTTTTTGCCATTCCGATCATGCTGCTATGGCTTGGGGTGATGGGGCAGCTGCGCGCCGGAATTCGCACAGAGAGGCCCTTGGCGCATATGGTGCGCGGATTGATTGGGACCACGGCGATGGGGCTGGGTTTTGCCGGGCTTTTGTTGTTGCCATTGCCCGATGTGACGGCGCTCCAATATGCGATGCCGATTTTCGTGGTGATTTTCTCGGCGGTGTTTTTGGGTGAGGGGATCCGGCTGTTTCGGGTGTCGGCGGTGATCATCGGGCTGGTTGGCGTGTTGATCGTGCTTTGGCCGCGGCTCACCGGGCTCACTGGGCTGACATCGGGCGGGCTGAGTGAGCGCGAAGCCTTTGGCGCGGTGATTGTGTTGGTCGGTGCGATGATTGCGGCGGTTGCGCAGCTGATTGTGCGCAAACTTGTCGAGACCGAACGCCCGGTTACTGTGGCGTTGTATTTCGCTTTTTCCTCGACAACCATCAGCCTGTTTTCCATTCCCTTTGGCTGGGTTTGGCCCAGTACGTTTGATGCGGGGCTCCTGATTGGTGCGGGTGCGATTGGGGGTTTGGCGCAGGGGCTTATGTCCACCTCATATCGGTATGCGCCCGCGTCCACACTGGCGCCATTTGATTATAGTTCGATGATTTTCGCTGTGGTGATCGGGTATGTTTTCTTTTTGGAAGTGCCCACGATGACCACGCTTATGGGCGCGGCTTTGGTGATCTTGGCCGGGATCGTGATTGTGTTGCGCGAGCGGCATTTGGCCAAGGGGCAGGCGCGCGTTTAGGGCGGAGCCTGCGGCGCGGATATTTTTGGAACAATGAAAGGGCGGGGCGCTTCCCAAACGCCATCTTTGCCGCTAAGATGAGGCCAGACCCGGAAAACCGGGCGATTTGAGGCAGTATTCGGGTGGTTCCCACATGACCGAAATGGTTTACGGCGCGCTTCCGCGGACGGTGAAGGATCCTATTCTTCCCCGCTGGTGGCGGACAATTGACAAGTGGTCTGTATCGAGCATTCTCTTGCTCTTTGCGATTGGGATTTTGCTTGGGCTTGCTGCCTCGCCGCCCTTGGCAGAGCGTAACGGATTGCCGCATTTTCATTATGTTGAACGCCAAATTGTGTTTGGCGTTATGGCCTTTGCTGCGATGTTTGTGACCACGATGATGACGCCGCAACTGGTGCGCCGTTTGGCGGTGATTGGGTTTTTGGCGGCCTTTGTGGCGATTGTTTTCCTGCCGGTGTTTGGAACGGATTTCGGCAAGGGGGCTGTGCGGTGGTATAGTCTTGGGTTTGCGTCGTTTCAGCCGTCTGAGTTTCTTAAGCCAGTTTATATCGTTGTGGCCGCTTGGTTGATGGCGGCGAGCCAAGATATTCAAGGCCCGCCCGGCAAGACCATGTCGTTGATCCTGACGATGGTGATTGTTGGGTTCCTAGCGATGCAGCCCGATTTTGGCCAATCCGCGCTCATTTTGTTTGGCTGGGGGGTGATGTATTTCCTGGCCGGTGCGCCCTATTTCTTGATGGTTGGAGCGGCGGGGATGGTGGTGTTTGCCGGCTATATCGCCTATCATAATTCGCAGCACTTTGCCCGGCGCATTGATGGGTTTTTGAGTGTTGATATCGACCCGACGACGCAGATCGGATATGCGACGAACGCCATTCGTGAGGGCGGGTTTTTCGGAGTTGGTGTGGGCGAGGGGCAGGTGAAATGGTCGCTGCCGGATGCGCATACAGATTTCATTATTGCTGTGGCGGCGGAGGAATATGGCCTTGCGCTGGTCTTGCTGATCATCTGCTTATACGCGGTGATTGTTGTGCGGTCGTTCTTGCGTTTGATTGAGGAGCGCGATCCGTTTGTGCGCCTTGCGGGCACCGGGCTTGCGGCGATTTTCGGTGTGCAGGCTTTGATCAACATGGGGGTTGCTGTGCGACTTTTGCCCGCCAAGGGCATGACTTTGCCATTTGTGAGTTATGGCGGCTCGTCCTTGATTGCCACCGGCGTCGCTGTGGGGATGTTGCTTGCGTTTACGCGCACCCGCCCACAGGGCAAAATCGAAGACTTGTTGGCGAAAGGACAGGGGCGATGAGCGCGCCGCTGCTGATTATCGCCGCAGGGGGCACGGGCGGGCATATGTTCCCGGCGCAGGCTTTGGCCGAGGCCATGTTGGCGCGCGGCTGGAGGGTCAAGCTCTCCACCGATGCGCGCGGTGCGCGCTATACCGGCGGCTTTCCTGAGGCGGTTGAGGTGGTTCAGGTCTCCTCCGCGACCTTTGCGCGCGGCGGGGTTGTGGCCAAGCTATTGGCGCCTTTGCGCATCTTTGGTGGCATCTTGGGCGCGAGTGTTCGGATGCTGCGCGACAGGCCTGCGGTGGTTGTTGGGTTTGGCGGCTACCCGTCGATCCCGGCGCTTTCGGCGGCAACGCTTTTGCGCCGCCCACGTATGATCCATGAGCAAAACGGTGTTTTGGGGCGGGTGAACAAACGGTTCGCAAGCCGGGTGGGAAAGCTGGCCTGTGGCACATGGCCCACCGCCCCGATCCCCGCAGGCGCCAGTGCTGTGCACACCGGAAACCCGGTGCGCAGCGCGGTTCAGAACCGTGCAGGCGTGCCGTATATTGCACCCGGTGACTACCCGATGCAGGTGCTTGTGATTGGCGGAAGTCAAGGCGCACGCGCCTTGTCCGATACGGTTCCCGGCGCGATTGCCGCTTTGCCTGAGGCGCTCTTGCGCCATATCAGCGTGGCGCATCAGGCGCGTAATGAGGATGGCGAGCGGGTCGCGCATTTTTATGCGGATCACGGGATACGTGCGGATGTTCAGCCGTTTTTTGACGATGTGCCGCGGCGCATGGCAGAGGCGCAGCTTGTGATTTCGCGCGCTGGGGCGTCTTCGGTGGCGGATATTTCCGTGATCGGTCGTCCATCAATCCTGATCCCTTATCCTCATGCCACCGCGGACCACCAAACCGCCAATGCGCGCGGGCTGGTGGAGGCGAATGCCGCCATCTTGATCCCTGAAAGCCAGCTCGACGTGGCGGGGTTGAGTGACCATATCGCCTCCATCCTGAGCAACCCGGAAGCCGCCGAGCAAATGGCCGCTGGCGCGCTGTCGGTGGGCAAACCTGATGCAACTGCCGCGCTTGTGGGACTGGTCGAAGACCTTGCTGAAAGCGCAACCCGAAAGGACAGCTAACATGAATGCAGCCGCCACCAAACTGCCCACCGAAATGGGGCTGATCCACTTTGTTGGCATTGGCGGTATTGGCATGTCGGGTATCGCGGAAGTGCTGCTCAACCATGGCTACCGGGTGCAGGGCAGCGACCTCAAAGCCTCGCCCATCACTGAGCGGCTTGCCGGGCTTGGGGCGGAAATCTTCGTTGGGCAGCGGGCCGAGAACCTTGAAAACGCGGAAGTTGTGGTGATCTCCTCCGCGATCAAACCGGGCAACCCAGAGCTGGATACGGCGCGCGCCAAAGGGCTTCCGGTGGTGCGCCGCGCCGAGATGCTGGCCGAGTTGATGCGCCTAAAATCCAATATCGCCGTGGCGGGCACCCATGGCAAAACCACCACCACCACGATGGTTGCCGAAGTGCTTGTGTCGGGCGGGATTGACCCCACTGTGATCAACGGTGGCGTGATTCATGCCTATGGCTCCAACGCGCGGATGGGGCAGGGCGAATGGATGGTGGTTGAGGCCGATGAGTCGGATGGCACCTTTAATCGCCTGCCAGCCACCATCGCCATTGTGACCAATATCGACCCGGAGCACATGGACCACTGGGGGACCGAAGAGGCGCTGCATCAAGGGTTTTACGATTTTGTGTCAGGTATTCCCTTTTATGGGCTTGCTGTGTGCTGCACCGATGATCCCGACGTGCAAACCCTTGTGGGCAAAATCTCCGACCGCCGCGTTGTGACCTTTGGCTTTAACGCGCAGGCCGATGTGCGGGCGGTGAACCTGAGCTATCAGGCCGGGGTTGCGCATTTTGACATCGCGCTGCCGGATATGGTGATTGAGGGCTGTTCTTTGCCGATGCCGGGCGATCATAATGTCTCCAACGCGCTGGCCGCTGTGGCGGTGGCGCGGCATCTGGGCATGAAGGGCGAAGAGATCAAGACCGCGCTTGCCGCCTTTGGGGGGGTTAATCGCCGCTTCACCCGTGTGGGGGAGTGGAACGGTGTGCCAATCATTGATGACTACGGCCACCATCCGGTTGAAATCGCCGCCGTGCTCAAGGCGGCGCGTCAGGCGGTTGAGGGGCGGGTGATTGCCGTGCACCAACCGCATCGGTTCACGCGTTTACAGTCCTTGTTTGAGGATTTTTGTACCTGTTTTAACGAGGCGGATGTTGTTGGCATTGCGGATGTTTTTGCCGCGGGCGAAGAGCCGATTGAGGGCGCGGAGCGTGATGATTTGGTTGCCGGGTTGACGGCGCATGGGCATCGCCACGCGGTCGCTGTGGCCTCTGAGGCGGCGCTTGCCGATCTGGTTCGCGCTGAGGCCAAACCGGGCGATATCGTCGTGTGCCTTGGTGCCGGGACCATCTCGGCATGGGCGCGCGGGCTGGACGCCAAATTGAACGCTTAAGGGACGCAAGGCAGGGGGCTCTGCCCCCACGGCTCAAACCCGGAGGTTTGAGCCGCCCCCCGGGATATTTGGGGAACACTGAAAAGCCAATCTGGACCTCACCGCCAAACGCGCTAAAGTTGCAGGGCGGTTAAGGGGTGAGTGCATTGGTCAAAGCGGCAAACATCAAAGGCATAGAAACGCTAGAGGCGTGGCTTGAGGATCAGCCGCGCGAGGTGGCCCAACAAATCGCCGCCCGCGCTGCGCTGCGCGTCATGCCGATCTGGGCCGCGTTTTGCCAATCTGAACGGAATAAAGATCGTGATTTGACTCCGCTTATCACTTTGCGGCCTATTCTGATATCATCGGTTGCCGGCAAAATGCCAACCGATGATATTAAGGCAGCCGCCCTTGCCGCCCTTGCCGCCAATGCCGCCGCCAATGCCGCCGATGCCGCCGATGCCGCCGCCGCCGATGCCGCCGATGCCGCCGCCGCCGATGCCGCCGATGCCGCCAATGCCGCCGCCACCTATGCCGCCACCTATGCCGCCGCCGCCTATGCCGCCTATGCCGCCTATGCCGCCAATGCCGCCACCGTATGGCAAGCCATTCGAACAGATGCAGAACGGATTGAGGCCGGGGAAAGCGCGCATTCCTTGCCGCTCTGGCCAGAAGAAAACCCGCTGCAAAAGAAATGGGACGTGGTCCGTAATCACCCCGATTGGTCCGTACCCAATGCCCCCAATGATTTCTGGCGGCGCTGGTATCAAAGCCTGCTCGATGGCAAGCGAGTTTTCCCCGATCAGTTGCTCTATGACATCGCCATACTCCCCAATGACCTCTGGAAAGGCAAAGGCGCCCCACAAAAAATCGCAGGAGAGATCAAGCGGCTGGAGGAGGAGTATCAGGCGGCAGGCGGCGCAACTATCGAAACTGCTTTGGCGAGGTCTAGCGCGGTTGAAAACGCGCCGGTCATGGAACAGCAATTGAGAACTTTGCTGACGTATCTTCAGCAGCAAAAGCGGCGCCTCGTTGGTTTAAATTCCCTCCCAGAAAGCCAATTGGAGCGAAAAAAGAACCTGGTCTCCCTGTTCGACGACATGATCGCCCGTGTCGACGCGATGCTCCGTGAGTTTGAAGACGGTATTGCTTCGGAAAACGCTTTGGTTGTTGTGCAAGAGCAAGTCCCCGCCATTCTGGAGGACACGGCAAAGGTTGAAGACGCAGGGGGCGCGGAGGAAACTGCCGCCTATATCGCACATTTCGCGACAACATCGAAGGTACTTGCAGAAAGCGGGGTTGAGGGGAAAGTTGCGAGCGGCCTTACCGCTTTCGAGACCTTTATTGCGAAACCCTACAGAGATTGGCGCAAAAATCGGAAAAACAAGAAAGCCGATTGACCGGGAGGCCGCGTCCGACACAGTGCGATCGATTTCCTTTCATTTGGCGTTCACATCGCCCGATCAGCCCCCCTTGACCATTGCGGTCCTATCGCCTTTGATCTGCGCAACTCTGGGAGGAGGCGTTATGACGACCAGTACAGGCCCGCGCGTTCGCGAATTGAGCCGTTTTGATTTCCCCGATTTGCATGTGTTGCTGTCGGTGCTGAGCCGAGGGGATGCGATCCCTGAGGGGGCGGCGGGCGAAGCGATTTTGTATGAAATCCTCGCTATGCCGGGCACATCGCTCATTGGGGCGGAATGTGAGGGGCGCATTGTGGCCACGGCGATGCTCTCGATCTTGCCGAACCTCACCTTCGGGGGGCGGCCTTTGGCGCGGATTGAAAATGTCGTCACGCATCCCGATTATCGCGGGCGCGGTTTTGCGCGTGCTGTGATGGATGCCGCTGTCGAAAAGGCGCGCGCCAAGAATTGTGCCGATGTTTCGCTGCTCTCACCGCGCGGCGGGCATGCGCAGGCGTTTTATCGCAAGCTTGGGTTTGCGGATGATATGGCCGGATTGCACCTGCGGCTAGAAGGCTAATTCTGCGCGGCTGTCGCCCGCGTCATAGGAGTTGAAACCCAAGGGAGCGGTGGATGGCGCAGGTCTTGACCAAAGGATTGGGGAGCGGGCATTTGACGGCCTATGGCATTGGCATCATGGTCGGGGCCGGGATTTACGTTTTGGGGGTGTTTGTGGTGGTCAATGCGGCGTTGATTGGCCTAAAACGACGAGAGGGGCCCCCGGTTGGTGCGTTTTGCGTGCCGGTGTGGGTGCCTTGGATTGGCATCCTTGGGTCTATCGCTTTGACCCCTGCAAACTTTTTGGAGCATCTCGCATGACACCTTCCCTCATTGGCCTTTGTGTTTGGGTGCTTCTGGCCACGCCGCTGGCGTTTTTGCCAATCCGAAAACAGATTATTCCGGGCAGTATCCTTGGGATTGCGGGCTTGGCGCTTTTGGTTTGGATCGGCCTTGAGAATGGCTGGGGCTGGACGTTTTGCGGGTTCTTGGCGTTTGCCTCGCTGTTTCGCAATGGGTTCAAGGTGATCCCGGCGCTTTTGCGCGGCGAAAAAATAGTAATACCGGACGAATGAAGGGTGTGATCGCAGTTCTGGCCCTTGTGGCGCTTATCGGCGCGAGCGCGGCGTTTGGCTTTTGGTTGGGGCGTTCCGGGCGCTGGTGGATTGCGCTTTTGCTGCTGGGGGTTATGGGGTTTGGCTTTGCTGTCGCTGTGAGTGTTGGCGGGCAGATCGGCGGCATTAAGGGCGCAAATGCTTCCTTATCAGCTATGGTGTTTGGCGGGCCTGTTTGGATCGGCATCGCGGCTGGCGCATTGATTGGATATTTGCGCCAAGGGGGCGAGGCATGAGCGCGCCGCTAGTGATTATGTGCGTTTGGCTGGTGGCGGCGAATTTTGCTGCGATGTTGCCAACGCAGCGCAAACATTGGCCAGCGGCGATTGTGCTTATGGTGCTGCTGGTGCCGCTCTTGGTGTGGGTCGTGCGCGAGGACGGCTGGATCATTGGTGTGTTTGCGGCTTTGGCGGCGGCGTCCATTTTGCGCTGGCCGTTGCGCTTCTTCATGCGGTGGCTGCGCGCTGGTCTTGCAAGACTTGGGGGCAAGGGGTAGCAGGTTTGTCATGAGTTTTGAGCTTCCAGATGTGCGCGGCGTGATCACCCCGCAAAAACCCCTCGCTGAGCTGACGTGGATGCGCGTTGGTGGGCCATGTGACTATTTGTTTCAGCCCGCTGATGAGGCGGATCTTGCAGGGTTTCTCGCGGCGCTTGATCCTGCGGTGCCGGTTGTGCCGATTGGCGTTGGCTCGAACCTGATTGTGCGCGATGGCGGGGTGCGCGGTGTTGTTGTGCGCCTTGGACGCGGGTTTAACGGCATTGAATTTGACGGTGATCTTGTGACGGCTGGTCCGGCGGCGCTGGATGCACATGTGGCGCGCAAAGCGGCGGCGCAGGGATTGGATTTGACATTTCTGCGCACAATTCCGGGCGCGATTGGCGGCGCTGTGCGCATGAATGCTGGCTGTTATGGCAGATACATGGCGGATGTGTTTGTCAGCGCGCGGGGGCTGGATCGTGCGGGCAATGAGGTCGTGTTGACCCATGATGACCTCGGCTTTGCCTATCGCCACTCGGCCCTTTCGGAAGGTGTTGTGCTCACCTCGGTTGTGATGCGCGCGCCTCGCGGTGATGCACAGGCGCTTGAGGCGCGCATGGAGGCGCAGCTCCAGAAGCGCGATGAAACCCAGCCCACCAAAGATCGCACAGCCGGAAGCACCTTTCGCAATCCAGCAGGCTTTAGCTCAACCGGGGCGGCGGATGACACCCATGAATTAAAGGCGTGGAAGGTGATTGAGGACGCCGGGTTGCGCGGTGCAACGCTGGGCGGGGCGCAAATGAACCCGAAACATCCCAATTTCCTAACAAACACCGGATCGGCCACCGCCGCGGACCTCGAAAACCTAGGGGAAGAGGTACGAAAAAAGGTTTACGCCACATCTGGTATCACGTTAGAGTGGGAAATCATGCGCATGGGCGAACCGGAACTCAAATAATCCGGGTCTGCGCGCCATAAGATATTATAAAAAACGGTCACAAAGAGGACCGGATAAGAGGCAGTAGAGTGGGCGAGCTGAGCAGCAAAGCCCTCAAGGTTGCGGTACTTTTGGGTGGCCCCTCGGCAGAGCGCGAGGTGTCATTGTCATCGGGGCGTGAATGCGCCACCGCGCTACGAGGCGAAGGGTATGAGGTGGTTGAGGTCGATGCAGGCCCCGACCTTTTTGTGACCCTTGCAGATCATCAGCCAGACGTTGTGTTCAACGCGCTTCACGGACGGTGGGGCGAGGATGGTTGCGTGCAGGGTCTTCTGGAGTGGATGGGGCTGCCCTATACACATTCTGGCGTTTTGGCCTCGGCTCTGGCGATGGATAAGGAACGTGCGAAAGTGGCCTTTCGTGCCGCAAACCTGCCTGTCGCG
Organism: Maritimibacter sp.; assembly: GCA_050633625.1. Taxonomy (GTDB): domain Bacteria; phylum Pseudomonadota; class Alphaproteobacteria; order Rhodobacterales; family Rhodobacteraceae; genus JBOEGW01. The sequence goes on from JBOEGW010000006.1 coordinate 171,490, forward strand.
CAAAGCGTGATTGCCAGCCGTGACGATGTGAGCGCGGCGCATGTGTTGGCACCGCCCTATGTGGTGAAGCCCAATAACGAAGGATCATCTGTAGGGGTCTATATCGTGCCGGAAGGTGCCAATGCGCCGCCTGTGCTTGCCCAAGACATGCCTGATCAAGTGATGGTCGAACAGTATTTGCCGGGGCGCGAATTGACGACCTCAGTGCTGGGCGATCGCACTTTGGCGACCACCGAAATCCTCACGGATGGCTGGTATGATTACGATGCGAAGTACAAACCCGGCGGATCACGCCATGTTTGCCCGGCGGATATTCCGGCCGACATCGCGGCTGCCTGCGAGGATTATGCCCTTCGCGCGCACGCGGCCCTTGGCTGTCGCGGCCTGAGCCGGACGGATTTTCGCTGGGATGAGGCGCGCGGGCTTGACGGGCTTGTGATCCTTGAAACGAACACACAACCGGGCATGACGCCCACATCCTTGTCGCCCGAACAGGCGCAGGCGGCGGGGATGAGTTTTGGCGATATGTGTCGGTGGCTGGTGGAGGATGCGTCATGCAACCGTTGAGCGCAAAACGGCCTGAAGGTGCTGCGAAGCCGGTGAAAACACCGCGCAAACCCAAGGCGGCGAAACCGGCCAAGCCGCGTGATCCTGCGCCCTCGCGTTGGGCCTACCGCTTCCACCGTTTGTGGCTCACGCCTCTGTATCGGTCCTTGATGCGCGTTGGGGTGCCTGCGTTTTTGTTCATCACTGCTGTGGGCTGGTATTTCTCCAACCCGACAAACCGTTTCGCCATTGAGGAACGTGTTGAGCTTGCACGCCGTTCGGTTGAGGAACGCCCGGAGTTCATGGTGAAGCTCATGGCCATTGATGGGGCTAGCCCGGTTGTTGATGAGGCGATCCGCGAAATGATCCCCGTGGACTTCCCGATTTCATCGTTTGATCTTGACCTTGAGGTGATGCAGGCGACCGTTGCGGAGCTTGATGTGATTGAGGATGTTGCTGTGCGCATCCGCCCCGGTGGGGTGTTGGAAGTCCGGGTGAGCGAACGCGAGCCTGTTGTGATTTGGCGCGATCAAGGCGGTCTGGACATGTTGGACGCCACAGGTCACCGGGTCGCGTCTTTGACAACCCGGAGCGCGCGCCACGATCTGCCGCTCATTGTGGGCAGCGGTGCAGGGGACGCTGTGCCTGAGGCGCTGCGAATTCTGACAGCAAGCGCGCCAATTGCGCCCCGCGTGCGCGGATTGGTACGAGTTGGGGCACGTCGTTGGGACGTGATGCTTGATCGTGATCAGCGTGTGATGCTCCCCGAAAACAACCCAGTTGCCGCGCTGGAACAAGTGCTGGCATTGGACGAGGCCCAAGAGGTGCTCGCCCGCGATGTCACCGATATTGATATGCGTAACCCTTTGCGCCCGACCCTTCGCATGACCCCAGCTGCGGTTGAGGAATTGCGTCACATCAGGGCTTTGTCCGGAGATCAGAGATGACCGAGCTTTATCAACAGCAACGCGCCATGCGCGCCATGCGCCGCGCCGCCATGCAACGTGGTGTGATTGCGATCCTTGATATTGGCACCTCCAAAATCGGGTGTTTGGTGCTGCGTTTTGATGGGCCGGAACAGTTTCGCGAAAGTGACGGGGTGGGCGGCATGGCCGGTCAGTCGGCGTTCCGCGTGATCGGGGCCTCGACGACGCGCTCTCGCGGGGTGCGCTTTGGTGAAATCGACGCGATGCAAGAAACCGAGCGGGCCATTCGCACAGCCGTCCAAGGGGCGCAAAAAATGGCGAACATTCGGGTCGATCACGTCATTGCAACCTTTTCGGGCGCGAACCCGCGCAGCTATGGGCTTGATGGGCAAATTGATCTGCAAGGCAGCGCTGTGACCGAGGATGACATCGCGCGGGTGATGGCATCTTGTGATGTGCCAAATTTTGGCGTTGGGCGCGAGGTGCTGCACGCGCAGCCGGTCAACTTCACCCTTGATCATCGTTCTGGCCTGTCTGATCCGCGCGGCCAAGTGGGCAAGACCCTCACGGTGGATATGCATATTGTGACGGTGGACGAAGCTGTTATTCGCAATACGCTTTATTGCATCAAACGATGTGACCTTGAGTTGGCGGGGCTTGCAAGCTCGGCCTATGCGGCGGGGATGTCTTCGCTTGTGGAGGACGAGCAAGAGCTTGGCGCGGCCTGTATTGACATGGGGGGCGGGGCGACCGGCCTGTCGATTTATTGGCGCAAACACATGATTTACGCGGACAGTGTGCGCCTTGGCGGGGATCACGTCACCTCCGATATCTCCAAAGGGCTTCAGGTGCCCATGGCCACCGCTGAGCGGATCAAGACCTTCTATGGGGGTGTTGTGGCCACAGGGATGGATGATCGCGAGATGATCGAAATTGGCGGCGACACGGGCGACTGGGAACACGATCGGCGCACTGTGTCGCGCTCGGAACTGATTGGCATTATGCGGCCACGGGTCGAAGAAATACTTGAGGAGGTCCGCGCGCGTTTGGATGTTGCGGGGTTTGATCATCTGCCGAGCCAGTCGATTGTGCTGACGGGTGGGGCGAGCCAGATACCGGGCTTGGATGGGCTTGCGCCAAAAATCCTTGGGCAAAATGTGCGCATTGGCCGCCCGCTTCGGGTGCAAGGCCTGCCCCAAGCCGCAACCGGCGCGGCGTTTGCATCGGCGGTGGGGCTGTGCTTGTCGGCGGCGAACCCGCAAGACGAATGGTGGGACTTTGATGCGCCGGTGGATACCGCTTCGGCGCGCTCTTTGCGCTGGGCTGTGAAGTGGTTCAAGGAAAACTGGTAAGTGGCGTTTTTTGGCGCAGTGCGGCTTTGATCCGGGTTTTGACTTTAGGCGCTCTGCGCTGCGTGTTTATATAAACGCAAAGGCGCAAAAAAGCGCGCCGCTTTAAGGCCGATTGAATCGATCAAGGGGCGAGCAGTCCGCGCCAAAGGTCACTTGAGAGTCTGCTGAGACAGCAGAGCCCCCGCGCAAGGCGTTGCGGGGCATGGTCGAAGTTTAGTAGTGAATTGTCTCATTCCCACAATCTGTAGCGATTTAGGCGAGATACCGCTGAAAATACCCAATAAAACCCCAATATTTTGCGTCAAAACTGTGTTTTTTACGTGACGCCCCGGCCCAAGCTGGTTAAAAATAGTCGCTAATAGGTAAACCCGGCGCAGGTTCGGGACGAACAAGACGTTAGTCAAAGACAGGCGGACACAACATGACATTGAACCTCACCATGCCAGGTCAGGATGAATTGAAACCCCGTATTACGGTGTTCGGCGTCGGTGGCGCTGGTGGGAACGCGGTGAACAACATGATCGAGAAGCAACTCGATGGTGTTGAGTTCGTCGTTGCAAATACCGATGCACAAGCGCTGCAACAATCCATGGCGCCCGCCCGCATTCAGATGGGCGTGAAGGTTACCGAAGGGTTGGGCGCAGGGGCGCGCGCTTCTGTGGGTGCGGCCGCGGCTGAGGAAAGCATCGAGCAAATCGTTGATCAACTCGCCGGGGCGCATATGTGCTTCATTACCGCCGGTATGGGCGGGGGCACAGGCACCGGGGCCGCCCCAATCATCGCGCAGGCCGCGCGGGAGTTGGGCGTTCTGACAGTGGGTGTTGTCACCAAGCCGTTCCAGTTTGAGGGTGGCAAGCGGATGCGCCAGGCCGAAGACGGCGTTGAAGCTCTGCAAAAGATGGTCGACACGCTGATCATCATTCCAAACCAAAACCTGTTCCGTCTTGCGAATGAAAAAACAACCTTCACCGAAGCCTTCTCGCTCGCAGATGACGTGCTTTATCAAGGTGTTAAGGGTGTCACTGACCTTATGGTTCGCCCCGGTCTCATCAACCTCGACTTCGCGGATGTGCGCGCTGTCATGGATGAGATGGGCAAGGCCATGATGGGCACAGGCGAAGCCACCGGCGAAGATCGCGCGGTACAAGCGGCAGAAAAAGCCATCGCCAACCCGCTGCTCGACGAAATTTCGCTCAAAGGCGCAAAAGGCGTGCTTATCAACATCACAGGCGGCTACGATTTGACCCTGTTTGAACTTGATGAAGCGGCGAACCGTATCCGCGAGGAAGTGGACCCAGAGGCGAACATCATTGTCGGGTCGACTTTGGACACAGACATGGAAGGCGGCATGCGCGTTTCGGTTGTGGCGACAGGCATCGACGCATCTGAAGCCGGGCTGGACATTCCAGTGCCGCGCCGCCGGATGGCTGAGCCGTTGCATTCGCCTGCTGAGGTTGAAGACACCCTTGAAGCGGGCGCTTCTGCTGCGATCGCTGCGGCCTCCGCGATTGAAACGGGTCAACCCGCTCAAGCGCAAATGTTTGACGATGGTTTGGATGCAACCGCTGCTGCGGCTGAGGAGCAAGTCGAGAATATCTTCCCAGCCGAGACCGCTGGCGACGATGTGCCCGCCGCGGCGTTCCAGCCGCAAGTTGACGCCGCACCGGTTGCGCCGCAACCCACAGCGCGCCCAACCCAAGCACAGGTTGAAATGCAGCATCAACGCCCAGCTGGCGAGCCAACAGTTGCGCAATTCGTGGCGCCAAAACCAGCGCAACCGGGCCAACCAACGCCCGACGCCATGGCGCGGCTGCAAGCGGCGGTTCAGCGCCAGCAACCACAGCAACATCAGCAGCCTCAAGCGGCAGCACCCGCCGAGCCGGGCACAGATAAGCCGCGCTTTGGCATCAATTCGCTGATCAACAAAATGACAGGTTCCGCAGCGGAAGGGCAAGCCGAGCAAGCCCATCAGCCTGCGCCACAGCCTGCACCTCCGGTGGCGCGCGAAGCCACGGATCCAAATCAAGAACGCGTTGAAATTCCTGCGTTCTTGCGCCGTCAGGCGAACTGATTGCGCATCCTTTGTTCTGTACCTGGAATGGGCTGGCCTTCGGGCTGGCCCTTTTCTGTTTGGGCCTTCGCGCCACATTTGGCGTCAAAACACGGAGCAATCGCCACAACTGGTGCAAATTTGGCGTCAAACCCATTTTGCCCTGAATTTTTATGTGCTAGTGAATGGGGCAACCAGCGGGGTGATCAAGCCTCGCGACCTGACAGTGCGACGGGGTAGGCGCAAAAGATGAAGCAGTCCATGCGTGAAACGATCAATGTAAAAGGCCGCGCTTCGCTGCGGGGCGCAGCCGCGACAACCATGGTGCTGCTTGCGCTTTCGGGCTGTTCTGGCGGCGCGGGTGGCGGGAATTGGTTCTCCAACTTGTTTTCGCCCCCTGAGGATGCGCGCCCGATTGAGGAATTCACGGCTGAGGAAATCTTTAAGCGCGCTGAATTTGACCTCGAAAATGGCGACTATGAGGATGCGGCGAAGTGGTATGGTGAGGTTGAGCGCTTGTTCCCTTACTCCGAGTTGGCGCGCCGCTCTGTGCTGATGCAGGCCTATGCGCAGCATCAAGACACCAATTACGCAGCAGCGCGCGTGGCCGCGCAGCGCTTTGTGGACTTCTATCCCGGTGATGAAGATGCTGCCTATGCGACCTATCTCTTGGCGTTGAGCTACTATGACCAGATCGAGGAAGTTGGCCGCGATCAAGGCCTGACATTCCAAGCCTTGCAAGCCCTTCGCGATGTCATTGAGCTTTACCCGAACACCGAATATGCGCGTTCGGCTGTCTTGAAATTTGACTTGGCGTTCAATCACTTAGCCGCCAAAGAAATGGAAATCGGGCGCTATTACCTTAAGCGCAAACACTATGCTTCGGCCACGAACCGGTTTCGCGTCGTTGTTGAGCAATTTCAGACAACAACCCAGGTCGCCGAGGCGTTACATCGTCTTGTGGAGGCGTATTTGTCGCTTGGTTTGGTCGAGGAAGCACAAACAGCGGGCGCGATCTTGGGGCACAATTTCCAGTCCACTGAGTGGTATGATGACAGCTACAAATTGTTGACTGGCCAAGGGCTTGAGATGAAGCCCAAAGGGAACAACTGGCTGGCCGCGATCTACCGCCAGACTGTGAAGGGCGAGTGGCTGTAAACCCCTCGGGCACCCATGCTCAGAACCCTTGATATCCGTGATATGCTGATCATTGACCGGCTGGAGCTTGATTTCCAGCCGGGTCTTAATGTGTTGACGGGCGAAACCGGGGCCGGGAAATCGATCCTGCTGGACAGCCTTGGGTTTGTGCTTGGCTGGCGTGGGCGGGCCGATTTGGTGCGCGCGGGGGCTGCGCAGGGCGAGGTGACGGCCGAATTCGAGGTCGCGGCGGATCACCCGGCGATTGCCGTGCTCGACGCGGCAGGAATCGCCTTTGACGGCGAGCTGATTTTGCGGCGGATCAACCGTGCGGATGGCCGCAAGACGGCGTGGATCAACGGCGTGCGGGCCTCTGGCGAGGTGCTGCGGGCGCTGTCTGATACGCTTGTGGAATTGCATGGGCAACAGGATGATAAAGGTCTGCTCAATCCGCGTATCCATATGAAATTGCTTGATGAATTTGGCGGTTTGGACGAGCAGGTCGAGGCGGTGCGCGGGGCATGGCGCGCGGTGTCTGACGCGGAGAAGGCGCTCCAAGCGGCGCGCGCTGCGCTTGCGGAAGTGCAGGCGGAGGAAGCGTTTTTGCGCCACGCGGGCGATGAGCTTTCGGCGCTTGATCCGCAGCCCGGCGAAGAGGCGATTTTGGATGCGCGCCGGCGGCAGATGCAGGCTGGGCAACGTATCGGTGAGGACATCGAAAAGGTGTCCCAAGCGCTTGGATATGGTGAGGGCGCGGAGGGGCGCATGAGTGACGCGCTGCGCTGGCTGGAGGGGGTTTCCAAGGATGCGGACGGCGCTTTGGATGCGCCGCTTGAGGCTTTGGCGCGGGCGCTCGCGGAGCTTGGAGAGGCCTCGCAAGGTGTTGAAAACGCACTGCAAAACCTGTCCTTTGACCCAAGTGAACTGGACCAGACCGAGGAGCGTTTGTTTGCGATCCGCGCACTTGCGCGCAAACATAACGTGACTCCCGATGCGCTGGGGGACTTGGCTCTTGATGTCTCCCGGAAACTCGCGGCTTTGGATGCCGGCGCTGGCGATTTGGCGGCGCTTGAGGCCGCCTTTGCGCAGGCCCGCACGACCTACGACGCTTTGGCGGCGCATTTGACGGATGCGCGAGCGCAGGCAGCGGCCTCCCTCGATAAGGCTCTGAGCGAAGAACTTGCGCCGCTCAAGATGGAACGTGCTGTTTTTACAACGAAAATCACAGATTCGGATGCTGGCCCATCTGGCAAAGACAATGTGACCTTCACAGTGGCGACCAATCCGGGCGCCCCGTCTGGCCCGCTCAACAAAATCGCCTCTGGCGGCGAGCTCAGCCGCTTTTTATTGGCGCTCAAAGTCTGTCTGACGAAAGACGCGGGCGCGCTGACGATGATTTTTGACGAAATTGATCGTGGCGTTGGGGGGGCAACGGCAGATGCGGTTGGGCGGCGGTTGCACAGGTTGGCTGAGGAGGGTGGGCAGGTTCTTGTCGTGACCCATTCGCCGCAAGTTGCAGCGCTGGGTGCGCATCATTGGCGGGTTGCGAAAAAAGTTGTGGATGAGAAGACGCTTTCTGAAGTTGCACCCCTTGATGAAAACGCGCGCATCGACGAGATCGCGCGGATGATTTCGGGCGATACAATCACGCAAGAAGCGCGGGCAGCGGCGAAATCGCTATTGATCGGCTGATATCGTAATTTGGTACCTTTTTGGGGTGAATTGAGCCGATACCCGTCCAAAATGTTCGAAAAATGAAATTGATTTCACATTGCCAACATCCCTTTTCTGGCCAGACGCTCCCTAATGTCGTGTCGGAACCATCTTCCCCGGGTTCAAAATGTTATGCGGGTCCATTGCCGTTTTGATGTCGCCCATGAGCGCCCAGGCTTCGCCATGCTCTGCTTGCATATAGGGCAACTTGCCAAAGCCAATCCCATGTTCGCCCGTCACAGTCCCACCAAGCGCCAACGCGCGGGCATTCATACGCGCGGCAATGGCTTTGGCTTCTTCCATTTCAGCCGGGTTGCTGTCATCCACGAGCAAAATGGCGTGGAAATTTCCATCCCCGACATGGCCCAAAATCGGCCCGGATAGTGAGCTTTTCGCGATGTCAGCCCGGCTCGCTTCCACCGCCTCCGCCAGTCTTGAAATGGGCACGCAAACATCGGTGACAAGCCCGCGCGCGCCGGGCCGCGAGGCGAGGCAGGCCCAATGTGCGTGATGGCGCATTGTCCAAAGCGCGGTGCGCTCCTCCAGCTTGCTGGCCATGGCAATGTCAGAGCCGCCAAAATCGGCAATCATCTCGCTAAAGCGCGCGGCATCTTCCTCGACGCCTGCTGGTGTTCCGTGAAATTCTACAAATAAATGAGGGACTTCCGGGTATTCGCTGCCAGAGTAGGCGTTCATGGCGGCCACGGTATCCGGGTCGACAAATTCGATCCTCGCCATGGGAATACCTATCTGGATCACCGCCGCGACCGCCTCAACGGCGGTGGCGATATCGGCAAAAGCGCAGACCCCGGCGCGCACTGCTTCGGGCTGGCCTTGGAGTTTCACCGTCATCTCGGTGATGATGCCAAGCGTGCCCTCGGCTCCTAAAAAAAGCCCTGTCAAATCATAGCCGGACGAGGATTTGCGCGCGCGGCTCCCGGTGCGAATAATCCGCCCATCTGCCAGCACCACCTCAAGGGCCAAGACCGCATCGCGCATGGTCCCGTATCGCACGGCCGTGGTGCCGGAGGCGCGCGTGGAGGCCATGCCGCCAAGGGACGCATTCGCGCCCGGATCGACCGAGAAAAACAGCCCAGTCGCGCGCAATTCCCGGTTCAAAACCTCGCGCGTGATCCCCGGTTGCACCACCGCATCCATGTCGCCGGGGTGCACGGCCAGAACTTTGTCCATCCGTGTCATATCGAGGGAAATCCCGCCGTGGATCGCAGCGGTATGCCCCTCAAGAGAGGTGCCCGCGCCATAGGCAATCACCGGACAGCGCTGCGCGGCGCAGATTTTCATGATCTGGGCGACCTCCTTTGTGTCGCGCGGATAGGCGACGGCATCCGGGGGCGTAGGTGCGAAATGTGACTCGCTTGCGCCGTGTTGGTCCAAATCGGGCTTGGACCGGCTCAGCCGATCGCCTAAGAGTTGATGTAGCTCGGTAAGCGCGGTCTCGATGGTCATATCCGTCCGTCCCCGTTTCTCGTCGCATCACACTAGGCCACGCAAACCGCCGGATAAACCCCCGTGCACGGAGCGCAATGTTTGAAACTGTGAGAACCTTTTTGACCGAGCAACTCCTGCGTGCCGGGGCCGCGTGGCGGCGCTCGATGGCGTTGATGCGCGAAAAAGGACCGGGCCAGCTGCAATTCTGGGTGATTGCCCTTTTGATTGGGGTCGCGGCGGGCTTTGCGGCGCTTGGATTTCGTAAGGGAATTGAGGGGTTGCAGGCGTGGTTGTATCAGACCGACGACATAACGCTTCTACATTCCTATGCGCAAAACCTGCCGTGGTATTGGGTGCTTTTGTTGCCTGCGGTGGGCGGATTGATCGTCGGGTTTGTGCTCAATTGGACGACACATGATGGCCGGGTGCGCTCGGTGGCCGATGTGATCGAGGGGGCCGCTTTGTGGGACGGGCGGGTCGAAAAACGCGCCGGAATTGGCTCGGCTTTGGCGTCCTTTATCACCCTGTCGGCGGGCGGGTCTTCCGGGCGCGAAGGCCCTGTTGTGCATATGGCGGCAGTGATTTCGACCTGGATTGCTGTGCGCATCAATGCGTCCGGCATGACCGGGCGCGACCTTTTGGGCTGCGCGGTGGCGGGGGCGGTGTCGGCCTCCTTTAACGCGCCGATCGCTGGCGCCTTGTTCGCGCTTGAGGTGGTATTGCGCCACTTTGCGGTCCATGCCTTTGCGCCGATCGCGATTGCAAGCGTCACGGGCACCGTCATCAACCGGCTTGAGTTTGGCGGGGTCTCTGAATTCACTTTGGCGGCGCCGGGAGGGGTGGCCTTTTATGTTGAATTGCCAGCATTTTTGTTGCTGGGGCTGACCTCCGGCGTTGTTGCCGTTGTCTTGATGCGCGCCATTTTTCTGGCCGATGATCTGGGCAATGGCCTGCAAAACCGCCTGCGTTTGCCGCCTGTCCTGCGCCCGGCGGTGGCGGGATTGATGTTGGGGGGGATCGCGAATTTCTTCCCACATATCATTGGCGTAGGCTACGAGACGACCTCATTGGCACTGACTGGGAATTTGCTGTTTCACGAGGCTGTTGTGTTTGCGGTGCTCAAGGTTGTGGCGGTGGCCATCACCATGGGCGGGCGCATGGGAGGGGGGGTGTTTTCCCCGGCCCTTATGGTGGGCGCGCTTACGGGATTGGCCTTTGGGCTTTTGGCGACGGCGGTTTTGCCGGACGTATCCGGCTCGCAAACCGTCTATGCCTTGGCGGGGATGGGCGCGGTTGCGGCCGCGGTCTTGGGCGCGCCGATCTCCACAACTTTGATCGTGTTTGAACTGACGGGCGATTGGCAAACCGGACTTGCTGTGATGGCGTCTGTGTCGATTTCCACGGCCCTTGCGTCAAGGCTGGTGGACCGCAGTTTCTTCCTGACGCAATTGGAACGACGCGATATTCACCTTGCCGCAGGCCCGCAGGCCTATGTTCTGTCCACCGTGCGTGTGGCCAGTGTGATGCGCGCGCTCTCTGATCCGCGCGCTGCCGATGAAGCCTCGGCTTGGGCTTTGATTGAGGAGGGCGTTTACATTGATGGCAACGCCATGCTTGAGGCGGCGATGCCCATGTTTGAGCAGTCCGGCGCGCGGTTTATCCCGGTTGTGACCATCGCGGGCGAAGGCGAACCCCCTGAGTTATGGGGCTCACTGCACCACGTTGACGCTTTGCAAACCTACAACCGCCGCCTCGCAGAAACCGCTGCCGAAGAACACGCCTAGGCGCCTCAGAGCTGTTCGACTGTGACCTTGTCGGGGTAAAAGGCGACGTAGCTTTTGATCCGGTCCACAGCGTCTTTCGGGGCCTCATAAGACCAGGCTGCATCTGTGATCACTGTGGATTTCGTCGGGATCGAGAAATACACAGCTTCGCCTTTGTGCGGGCATGTTGTGCGCGTCGGGGACGGCTCAAGCATCGCCATGGCCAAATCTTCGCGCGGGAAATAGATCACGCTTGGCATATCGCCTTCGCTCAGCTCAAGAGCGGCGCTTGATTCCCCCAAAACCGCGCCCCCTGCGCGCACGACCCATTTGCCCGGTGATGTGCGAATTGTGATGTGATCTGTCATGGAGTTCTCCCGTTTTCCCTGAGCGCCGCGCGACCATAGCAGGTTTTATATGAATGTTGCGTGTCAAAGTGGCGCAGTTTTCCGCTTTAGCCAGATTTTCGCGGCGCTTGACACTGATGGCGCGAGTTTTTGCGCGCAGGTTTCGTGATAGCTGTTGAGCCAAGCGCGCTCGTCACGGTCCAGCATATCCGCTTCGATCAAATCGCGTTCAATCGGCACATAAGTGAGGGTTTCAAAGCACAACATGTCGCGTGCATCGCTGCCTTTCAGGGGCGGGGCCTCGCGCACGACAATCAGGTTCTCAATGCGGATGCCAAAAGCACCATCCCGATAATACCCCGGCTCATTTGACAGGATCATCCCCGGCTCAAGCGTCACATCCCCGGCACGGCTGAGCCGTTGCGGCCCTTCATGCACCGACAAAAAGCTGCCAACCCCATGTCCCGTCCCATGGTCATAATCCAGCCCTGCCAGCCAGAGCGGAAAACGCGCCAAGGCGTCCAGATCGCGCCCCTTCAAGCCCTTGGGAAAGCGCGCGCGCGACAGGGTGATCATGCCTTTGAGGACGCGGGTAAAGGCCTCTTTCTCGGTGGTGCCGACAGGCCCAACCGCCAATGTGCGGGTGATATCGGTGGTGCCCATCTGGTATTGCCCGCCACTGTCGAGCACCACCAAATCCCCATAACGCAACTTGCGATTTGTGGCCTGCGACACCCGGTAATGGATCACCGCGCCATTGGGACCGCTTCCGGCAATCGTGTCAAAGCTGATGTCGCGCAGATCACCGGTTGCGCGCCTTTGGCTTTCAAGCTCGCTCACAAGGTCAATCTCAGTGATCCCGGCTTGGGCCGTGGCCTCAAACCACGTGAGGAATTCACAAAGCGCTACGCCATCAATCAAATGAGCTTGGCGCGCCCCCGCGATCTCAACATCGTTCTTGATCGCCTTGGGCAACACGCATGGGTCATCGGCGCGAATGATCTTCAAGCCCGCCGTCTGCAAGGTCTGTAACACAGCAATCGGCGCGGATTTCGGGTCCACCATCACAGCGCCATCCAACGCCGCAAGTGCTGGCAGGAATTCTTGCGTGGGGCGCAGGGCAATGCGCGGATCTGGGCCAAGGGCCGCAAACTTCGCGGGATCTGCAAACAGACTTAAGCGGTCCTCCGCATGTACGATCAAAAACCCCTGAACCACGGGATTATGCGCCACGTCTTTTCCGCGAATGTTCAACAGCCAAGACAGGCTATCGGGCAGTGTGATCACGCAATGTGAAGCCCCTTTGGAAGCCATGACAGCGGCCAAATCCGCAAGCTTTTCCTCATCTTTTTTGCCAGAAAATTCAATGGGATGAGCAAATACCAGTGGGGCAGGAGGCTCTGGCCGATCGTCCCATATTTGATCAACCAAATTGGCACAGACAACAAGCTCAATGCCGCGCTCGGAGAGCGCCGTTTCCATAGCACGTATCTCGGTTTCACTATGCAACATCGCATCATAGCCAATGCGCCCGCCCTCCGGCAAAACATCAAGCAACCAAGTCGCAGCTGTAACTTCAGGCCAGTGCACAGGCTCAAAAACCTGCAAATCCACCTGATCGCGCACCTGATTGCGATAGCGCCCATCAATAAACACCCCGGCGCGCGCCCTCAGCGCAATCGCAAAACCAGCCGACCCGGTAAACCCTGTCAACCAAGCCAAGCGCTCATCGCAGGGCGCGACATACTCGCCCTGATGCGCATCCGCACGCGGAACAAAAAAGCCGTCCAGCCCAAGCTCCGCCATTTTGGCCCGCAATGCCAAGAGCCGAGCAGGCCCCTGACTGGGATCAGCGGTGTTTTCAAAACTCTGAAACATTTCTCGTCCTTTTCAAAACGCCGCGTGCCCCTTCTTTGGTTCACAAATACCTCGGGGGGTGTGGGGGGCAGCGCCCCCCGCGCGGGGTGGCCTAGCTCGCCTTGCGAATACCCATCAAGCGCGCGCGGGCCCGCGGATCGCTGTCAAACAAGGCTGCCAATTGTTCGGTCATTGCGCCTGCGAGCTGCTCTACATCGGTGATCGTGACAGCACGCTCATAATACCGCGTCACGTCATGGCCAATCCCGATCGCGAGAAGTTCCACCGCCTTGCGCCGCTCCACCATGGAAATCACATCGCGCAGATGTTTCTCCAGATAGTTTGCAGGGTTCACCGACAAAGTGCTGTCATCGACAGGGGCGCCGTCCGAAATCACCATCAAGATTTTGCGCGCCTCATGGCGGTTTGTCAGACGCCGATGCGCCCATTCCAGCGCCTCGCCGTCGATGTTTTCCTTGAGCAACCCTTCCTTCATCATCAGGCCAAGGTTGGCGCGGGTCCGCCGCATCGGCGCATCGGCGCTCTTATAAATGATGTGACGCAGATCATTCAGCCGTCCGGGGCCTTGGGGGCGCCCATCCGCGAGCCATTTTTCGCGCGCTTGCCCGCCCTTCCAAGCGCGGGTTGTGAAGCCAAGGATCTCGACCTTCACATCACAGCGTTCCAAAGTGCGCGCCAAAACATCCGCACAGATGGCCGCGATCGAAATCGGGCGTCCGCGCATTGAGCCAGAATTATCCAGCAAGAGCGTCACAACAGTGTCGCGGAATTCCGTGTCCTTTTCGACCTTGAAAGAGAGCGGTGTTGTCGGGTTCGCCACAACCCGCGCGAGGCGTCCGGCGTCCAATATACCTTCCTCAAGATCAAACTCCCAACTGCGGTTTTGTTGGGCTTGCAGGCGGCGCTGCAACTTGTTTGCCAGACGCGAGACCGCGCCCTTGAGCGGTTCTAACTGCTGATCCAAATAGGCGCGCAACCGTTCAAGCTCGGCGGGCTGCGCCAAGTCTTCGGCCAGAATTTCCTCATCATTTTCAGAGTTATAGACCAAGTAATTTGGGTCAGCATCCGAGGGCGCGGGGGGTGTTGGCGGCTCCATCGGAGCCTCGCCTTCGGGCAATTCCGTCTCCTCGCCCATTTCCGCATCCGCGAGGTCATCCATCGAGACTTGCGCCTCAGAGCTGTCGTCCATCTGGTCTTGCGACTGCTCCGGGGAGGCGCCGCTGTCCTCATCTGGCGTGTCTTCGTCGGCTTGCGGTTCTTCTTGCTCCTCGGGCTGCTCTTCTTCTTGCGCCTCGTCGTTTTGGTCTTCGTCATTTTGATCCGGGTCTTCGCCCAATTGATCGCCGTACCCAAGATCATCAATCATCTGGCGCGCGAATTTGGCAAAGGCGGTTTGGTCGCTCAAAACGGCGTTCAAATCCTCAAGCGTGTCGCCGGCTTGGCCTTCAATATAATCGCGCCACAGGTCCATGACTGTGTTGGCCCCATCTGGCAAATCGCGCCCGGTTGCCAAGTGGCGCACCAAATATCCGGCGGCCTCCGCCAAGGGCGCATCCGCCTGATTTACAAGGCCCGGATAGCCTTTGCGCAGGGCTTCGTCGGCGATTTTGTGATCAATATTTGACGCCGTGCCGGGCATCGCGCGCGCACCAACCGCCTCGCAACGCGCGGTTTCCATCGCGTCATAAAGGGCGCGGGCCATATCGCCGGGCGGCATATAGCGCGCATGGGTGGTTGGCTCATGAAACTTGTGACGCAGCGCCAAAGCATCCGCCGTGCCACGCGCCAACAAGACTTCATCGCGCGTCATGCGGCGGCTGACTTGCGGCAAGCGCACCATTTCGCCGGATTGTCCTGAGGGATCGACGGTATATGTCACGTTCAACTCAGGGGCGTCCGCCATGACTTTGGTGGCTTCAGCGAGCGCTTTTTTGAACGGATCGGCGGGGTTGTCGCTTGGTTTTTGCATGGGGCATTTAAACCACTCCGGGCAGGCCGCGTCCAGCGGTGACGGTGGGGGAAAAGAGATTTGGCGCTGTGCTTTTTGGGTGAGTTCATTGTGCGCACATGCGCAGAACTCTCAGTTGCGCCGGGGGGACTGCGCGTTCATTTGTAGGGAGAACAGTTTTTCAGGAGAAAACCAATGACCAAACCCAAAATTGCCGTGATCCTCAGCTCCACCCGTGATGCCCGTTTCGCTGACAAGCCCGTCGAGTGGCTGATGAGCAAAGCGAAAGCGCGCGACGACTTCGATGTAGAACTCGTTGATCTGCGTGACTTTGATCTGCCCTTGTTTAACGAAATGGCCTCCAATGCGTTTATGCCGTCACAGGATCCGAATGTTGTGAAATGGCAGGAAAAACTTGCTGAATTTGACGGCTACATTTTTCAGGTCGCGGAATTCAACCACTCGATCACTGGATCGCTGAAAAATGCCCTCGATCAAGCCTATGTTGAGTGGGCGCATAAGCCGATGGGCTATCTTGGGTATGGTGGCGTCGGGGCTGCGCGGGCGATTGAACATTTGCGCACCATTGGTGTGGAGCTGCAAATGGTGCCTGTACGCAACGCCGTTCATATCGCAGCGGGCGGTTTCATGCAGGTGCATCCGATGGGGGCCAACGATGAGATGAGCGCGATTGAAGAGATGATCGCCCCTTCCGCTGAAGCGATGTTTGATGATGTTGTTTGGTGGGCGAAAGCCACTATGGCTGCGCGCGCTGCTTAATGTCTGGCGACAAGATGAGAGAAAGGCCCGCCATCCCAGCGGGCCTTTTTTGTATGTGAGTGGTGCAAATGTGTTTAGCCAAGCAAGAGCGCGCGGCAGGAGCCGATTTCGACCGATGCACGGGTTGCGGCCCATGTGGCGTCTGCGCTGTCGTCATTGAAACTCGCGCGGGCGAGCAACCGGGCTTGAGCGAATTTGGCTTCAATGCGCTTTGCTAGGGTTTCACGCGCGCGGGTTTTGGGCATTACGGCGTCCAAAAGCGCGATCATCGCGGCGCGGTCGGCAACGATGTCCTCTGCAGGCGCGCCGATCAGCCATTGATGTTCCATATGCGCGGAGTAGCGGCCCGTGCATTGCGCAAAGGTGGTCACAAGGTCGGTGGCGCGCGCAGGCATCGCGCAACTCAGGCTCAGGATGAGAGCCGCACCATATGACCAGATAGTTCTCATACCGCACATAAATACAGCATGTACGTTAATTTTCCGCCAATCAAGTGGGCGTTCTAAAAACTTTAACCGCGCGCCTCGGCTTCAAGCTGGCGATACAGGTCGCGGCACACGATTTGTTCATCCAGCAACAGCAGGTCATCGCCGGAAATTGTGCCATGGGCGTCGAGGTTCTTTTTCATGCGAAATTGAAACGCCTGCGCCATGACTGTCGCGCGGGCATTGACGCTTTCGCGGTGGGTGTCGCGCAGCGGGCCTTCTTCTGGGGCGCGGGCGATATTTGCTTTGTAAAACAGGGCCATCATGGATTTGTTCATGCGTTCTCGCCACTCTGGCGTGAGGGATGTGTCAACTTCCAGCTGCGCCGCCAGAAACGCGCCACAAGAGATCAAAACCCTGTCGCGGCCAATATCAAAACTGAGTGGATCTGCCGCGAAGACCGGAGGGGCGAGGGCGCCGAAAAAGGCCGCCGTGAGGATGATTTTGCGCATGTCCTATCCTTTCGAGAATAGGACCAGCCTAGCGAGACTTTGTGTCTTAACAAGGAAAAACGATGCAGCGCCGTGCCGCTTAGAGGGCAGACCCTTGGCCAGAGTGCCCGCGAGACCACCGAAGGGGATATGGCCCTAGGGGCACTGCGCCACCCTGCGAAACATGGAAAACTCACCCGCCGCCATATCGCTTGGGTAGGGAAACAGCGCGTCCGCATAAAACACGTCACTATGCTCGGTATAGGCTGCCCCTTCCTCCCAGTGAGGGCGATACACGCCCTTTACCAAGGTGGCTTTGACGCTCATCGGTCCCGCCTCCAAAATCCGCCAGCAGGTGCCTTTGAGGCCCTCAGGTGGCGTTGGGAGAAGGACGCCGTTTGTGCGGACCATGCGGCTTGTGCCGTCCGGTTGGATCTCTTTGTGGATGTCTCCGCCGCTGATCGCGCGAAATGGCACAACCAGGTCACCGGGCTTGAGCGGGTTTGCCAGAGAAGCGCCTGCCATCAGAGTGCAGAGCGCGCCCGCAAGAGCGCCTGTGCAAAGGGGATGAGACCTAGCGATAGGGGGCCATTTCCGGCGCGCGTTTCATCAACCGCGCACAGTGTTTCATGAGTTTTTCTTGCGCGGATTCGAGCGCTGGGTCTGTTGAGTAGAGCCAAGCCTTGATCTGAACTGTCAGCTTGGGGCGGCTTGCTGCGATCAGGCGATCGGCCTCGGCCTCGCTCATCCCGCGCGCAATCGCAAGGCGCCGGTACCCCTCAGCTTGCTTTTTCCACGCCTCAGACACATCCGCCGGATCACGCGTTTCGCGTTCAAAATCCCAATTGGCAAGGTCATGGGCAGCGCAGGTGGCGGCCAGCTTTGCCTCATCGCTTGCGGCAACAAGGGGCTGCGTGCTCAAGAGCGCTGTGGCCATCACCAGCGGGGCGAGGAGGCTGTGCGCTTTAACCAAGCGACACGCTGGCCGCGGATTCCGGCAGCTCTTCGTCAAAGCAGCGTTGATAGAATTCGGCCACAGTTTGGCGCTCAAGCTCGTCGCATTTGTTGAGGAATGTCAGGCGGAAGGCATAGCCCACATCGCGGAAAATCTCGGCGTTCTGCGCCCAGGTGATCACTGTGCGTGGGCTCATCACTGTGGACAAATCCCCGTTCATGAAGGCGGTGCGCGTGAGGTCGGCCACTGTCACCATTTGGCCCACGGTCTTGCGCCCGGCTTCGGTGTTGTAATGGGGTGATTTGGACAGAACAATCGCGCTTTCGGCGTCATGGCTGAGGTAGTTTAGCGTGGCCACAAGAGACCAGCGGTCCATCTGCGCTTGGTTGATTTGTTGGGTGCCGTGATACAGCCCTGTCGTGTCGCCAAGGCCCACGGTATTGGAGGTTGCAAACAGGCGGAAGGACGGGTGCGGGGTGATCACCTCGTTTTGGTCCAGCAGCGTCAGTTTGCCGTCATGCTCCAAGACACGTTGGATCACGAACATCACATCCGCCCGGCCCGCATCGTATTCGTCAAACACGATTGCAGTCGGGTTTCGCAGCGCCCAAGGCAGAATTCCCTCTTGAAACTCAGTGACTTGCATGCCGTCCTTGAGCTTGATCGCGTCCTTGCCGATCAGGTCGATCCGGCTGATGTGACTGTCAAGGTTGACGCGCACAGAGGGCCAGTTGAGGCGGGCAGCGACTTGTTCGATATGGGTCGATTTACCAGTGCCGTGATAGCCTTGGATCATCACCCGGCGATTGCGCGAAAACCCGGCCAAGATGGCGAGCGTTGTATCCGCGTCGAACTTATATGTCGGGTCGACTTCGGGGACGCGGTCTGTTGCCTCGGCAAAGCCCTTCACACTCATGTCGGAATCGATGCCAAAGACTTCGCGGATCGAAATGTCTTCGGTTGGCCGTGCGTTCGCTTCCATGAGTTTGTCCTTTCGTCACTACTGAAAGCTTCATCCCCGATTTGGCGCAGAGGTGCAAGAGCCGGGGGCGCAGATCGTCACGCAACACAGCGTCGTTTGGGGCCATGTGCGGGCTGTTCTTCTTTAAGGCGAGCCATGAGGCGCGCTATCGGGCGCGCGCAAAACTGTTCTCAAAACGGAAACGTCTGTTGCGCATTTGGCGTTTGCTAATGGGCGGGCTTTCTGTGACCCTTAACCGGCTGTTAATAGATCGCGCATTGCGATCGCAATGGACTGGGGGGTCTATCAATGGTTTTTATTCTTGCCCTTTTGGGCTTGGCGTTTGGTGCTGCCTTTGTGGCGACAACGTCTGATGACACGGTTACGGGCACCGATGACGCCGACACTATCAACGCTGATAAGGGCGATGACATGGTGGATGGTGGCAATGGCGACGATTTCATCCAAAGTTTCTGGGGCGATGATGAGGTGCTTGGCGGCGCGGGCGCTGATTCCTTGATCGGGCATCAAGGCAACGACACAATTTCGGGCGGCGAAGGCGACGATACGATTTGGGGCAACGATGGTGACGATGTGCTGGCGGGGGATGCTGGTGCGGATTGGATCGTCGGCGGTCAGGGCGATGACATCGTCACAGGCGGCGCGGGCGACGATCTGCTTGTCGGGCTTCAAGGCGCGGATCAATTGTCGGGCGGGGCTGGCCATGACGTTCTGTTTGGGCGCGAAGATGATGACAAATTGAGCGGCGGCGAGGGGGATGATTTCCTTGGTGGCGGCGGTGGCGCTGATACGCTTTCGGGTGATGCGGGAGATGACTTTTTGGATGGGGGCACGCGCGACGACCTGCTTGATGGGGGCGCGGGTGATGACCTTCTCAAAGGCGGCGCGGGCGCTGACAACCTGCTTGGCGGTCTGGGCAATGATCTGATGTATACGGGCCTGCCGGGCCAAGACGCTGAGGGGGCTGTTGTGGCAGATGTTGCTGATGGTGGCGCGGATCATGATGTGCTTGTGGCACAAGGGCTTGCTACCTTTATCGGCGGGGCTGGCGCGGATGCCTTTATGGCTGAGGCTGGGGTGAGTGATGTCATCACAGTGACCGATTTTGAGCCGGGTTCTGATCAGATGTTTGTGCAGATTGATGAGGCATACGCTCTGCCAAATGAGAGCGCTGTGACTCTTACTGAAATACCGGGCGAAGACGATGCGGTTTCGACGCAGGTGAGCTTTACGATCTTGAATGAGGACGGCGAACAGGTTGAAGGGCCAGTGTTTTTGCTGGAAGGGATCGCGAAGGCGGCGGTTGATCCATCGGCTGTGGTGTTCACCCATGACAAGGCCAGCACGCTGGCGCAGGCTTGGCCGGGCGAGGCCCCTGAGGGGCCGGAAACCCCAGTTGATCCAGAGCCAGAAACTCCGGTTGACCCAGAGCCTGAAACGCCTGTTGACCCTGAGCCAGAAACGGATTGGGTGCTTGGCACCGATGAGGATGACACGCTGGAAGGCACCGCTGGGAAAGACCAGATTGATGGTGGTTTGGGCGATGATTCCATCATCGGGCTTGGCGGTGACGATGTGTTGATTGGCGGCGCAGGGGATGATTTCCTTGGGGGGCGCGGTGGCGCGGATACGCTTTCGGGTGGTGCTGGACAGGACTTCCTTGATGGCGGCACGCGCGATGACAGCCTTGATGGCGGTGAAGGGGATGACAAGCTCAAAGGGGGCGCAGGCGCGGATGTAATCCTTGGGGGTGCTGGCTCTGATCTGATCTACACCGAAACAGCTGGCGAAGACGAAGACGGAGCACCTTTGGCGGATGTGGCCGATGGGGGCGCGGGGGATGATATTCTTGCGGCTGCGGATTTGGCGATTCTCACGGGCGGCGCGGATGCTGATGTGTTCATGGCCGAGGCCGGGGCTGTGGGCGTGATCACTGTGACGGATTTTGACCCTTCCGAGGATCAGCTTGTGGCGCAAATCGCTGAGGGGCTTGAGCTTCCGGACGCGGTGGATGTCGTTTTGACGGAACTAGCCGGCGAGGGCGGTGCGGTCTCAACGCAGGTGTCATTTGTGGTGATGGATGAGGACGGTGACACGCTGGACACGCCACTGTTTGTTCTGGAGGGCATAAGCGCGGACGCAGTGGACCCAACGGCGATGCTGTTTACCTATGCGAACGCGGCCTCCGTGGCGGCGGACTGGCGCGCTTAAGGCGGCCTAAACAATGTAAAAGGCGCGGCGGCAGAGCATTCTGTGGCCGCGTTTTCGCGTGATGGCACTGGTCAATGCGGTTGTGGTTTGCTCATATCAACGCGTCCTTTTAGGAGATCACATGTTTCGATTATCACTGGTGCTTGCGCTGGGATTGCCCTGTTTTGCCATGGCTCAGGTGGCGCCGGATGCCGCTCAGCCCGCGAAACCCCCTATGGTCACAGCCCTGCCAGACTCCCAAGGCGTGCAAGACAGCCTATCTGAGGCGCTGCGCGATCCGGCGAAGGTGGCTGTGCCTGCGCATATTCGCGCCCAGCTGCGCCTCGGCTCACAGGCGCCTTATGACAAGTTCGCGGCGACATTTGACGCCATGGCCTCGCGCGGGGCGATCTTTATTGCTGGACCCGGCACCACACCCGCGATTGTCGCAGCGGCGGACCGGGCGCGGGTGTATCTTGGCTACTTGCAGTATGATCTCAATGGAGACGGCAGGGTTTTGCGCGCGGAATTTGATGATCATGCGGATGTGACATGGGGCACCGATTTGACCGAAGCGGAGCGCGCGATATTGCAGCGCGAATGGGAGGCGGCGGATCGGGATGGGAATGGGGCGGTGACGCTTGACGAGGTGCAAGCGGTGGCGTTGCGCATGACGCCCGTGCCCGATCAAGCGCCGCTCAGCGAGATTGCGCAGGCGATCATGGGGATGGATTTGGACAATGACAGTTTTATTCGTTGGGAAGAAGTTGAGGCGGTTTTGAAGGCCCAAGAGTAGGGCCTGTGGCGCGCGCCGGAGCCTCCGGCGGAGGTATTTTTGAACCAAAGAAGCCGGGGCTTGGCGCGTCAATCAGGGGGTGGCGCGGGCGTGCCATTTGCGAAGGGCTATGAGTGCCCAGATGCCTTCGGCCAGCATGAAGGGGTAGGAGCCAATCATATAGGCGTAGGATGAGGCGGCGGCGCAAGCGGCGGCAAAGCCCAAGGTCATGACGCGCGCGTGATCCTCAAGGGCGTAGAAGATCACCATGGCGGTGACGCTGAGAAGACCCCAGTATTCGATTGTCATTGGATTGCCTCCGTTTGGTTTGCTGGTGCAGAGCGGCGCCCAGCTGCGTTTGGGAATTTGGCCTATTTGGCCGTGTGGCTGGCCGCATGTCTGGCCCGGTCTTGATCGATCTGGCGCAAGGCGACCCCGTTTCGTGCTGCCCATTCTTCGAGGGTTTCATAAGGTCGCCCCAACAGCGCGAGCGCATCGCCTTCCTTGATCTGAGATCTGCGCAACCGAGGCAAGGCATGGAGCAGGTACATGACAGCGACCAGACCCCAGCTCAGCCCGTTTTTGCGCGCGTCACGCAGATAGCCCAAGAGGGAGGCGGGCACATAGGTGAATTGAGTGCCCGCGACTGTGTTGATGATGGAGAGCGCCTGTGCGAACCCCAATCCACGTCCTGTTGCAACTGTGGTCGCGGGCGGAAGGGTCTCGCTCAGCAAGGCCGCCGCTGCCACCTGTGCAACATCGCGCACCGAGACCCAGTCCATGGCGAGCGCGCCGGCGGGCAGGTAGATTTGGCCGCTGCGCCGCAACTCAGGCGCAAGGGTCGTTGTGAGGTTTTCCATGAAATACGCGGGGCGAATGGCGCAGGTCTCAAAGCCCAACTCTTCAAGCACCGCTTCGATTTTTGCGTGTGGGAGATAGGCCCGCCTATCTGCGCCTTGAGTCGACAGGAACACAATGCGCGTGCGGCGCGAGAACCCCTCCAAGAACCGGCGAAAAACGCGCACATCGCTGAGCGCAGGGGGGCGCATGAGAAACACTGCGTCAAAATCGTTGTCCGAACATGGCCCTTGGGTGAGGTCCACTGTCAAAGTCTTGACGCCCGCGCCAAATGCTGCGGATTTGCTGTCGCGCACCCCGGCCACGACCTCGTGGCCTTGGTCCAAGACCTCAGACAGCACCGCCATGCCCACGTTTCCTGTCGCTCCCAAGATCAACAGGCGCATGGCGGTGTCCTCATTTAAAGTTGCGGCTCTCTTTGACCTGATCCCACGCCCAGATGACCTCTTGAAGCTGGTCTTCTTGGCTGCGGTCCCCGCCGTTCATATCCGGGTGCAACACCTTGATAAGCGCTTTGTAGGACTTGCGCACCTCGGACTTGGTCCAATGATCTTTGGCTTCCAAAATCTCGATCGCGCGCCGCTCGGTGGGGGGGAGCTTGCGGGTGCCGGTGATGGATTTACCGGGGTTTTGGGTCGCGTTCACGCCCAACACCTGATGCGGATCGTCCACGCCAAGCCGCTGCCAGGCGCGCTGTTCTTCGGTGGGTTTGGCGAAAGGCTTTGTATCGCGCTCCCAGGTGCGATCTTTCTCTTCTTGTTGGCGGATTTCATCCTCGGTGGCTCCGTTAAAGAAGTTCCACTTTAGATTGTACTCGCGCACGTGGTCCTTACAGAACCACAGGTATTCGTCGAGATGATCGGGGCTGCGTGGCGCGCGGTATTGCGCCTGCTCCGTACAGTTCTCGAATTCACACTGGCGGGTTGAAGTTTCGAACGCACCGGACATCCCACGCTTGCCGCGTGTTTTCTTCTTTTTGGCCGATGAGACCGACATATCAAACCCAAAGGGATCGTTTTTGTCCATGAAACCACTCTTTCCGACTCGGACCCAAGACTTTAGACCTTCTAGGGCCGGATGGAAGAGGGAAGGCCGCAAAATGTTGAAAGAAGATGAAATTCGCACAGCGCTTGAGGCTGCTTTCTCGCCGCGCCGTCTTGAGGTGATCAATGAAAGCAGGCTTCACGCGGGCCATAGCGGGGATGATGGCAGCGGAGAAAGCCATTTTCGCGTTGTGATTGAAGATGCCTTCTTTGCCGACCTGAGCCGGGTTGCGCGGCATCGGGCGGTGCATAAGGCGCTTGGGCCTTTGGTCGGGGACATCCACGCGCTGGGCCTTGAGATCGGCGGCTAGAGGGCGTGACCCCGCGCGTGATCGCGGGGCCACTTGTGTTTGGTGATTTAGTTGATTTCGGACAGGAGATCCGGGTTCATCACGAGATTGCGCACGCCATGGGCATGGTCTTCCTCAAAGGTGTTGTCTTTGAGCCAAGCATCAACTGAACTGATCGACAGTTTTGCCACTTCCGGGCGAACGCTCCAGCTCACTTGGAACGGCGAGCCTTTTTCGTTGTAGCCCGGTCCGGTTGTGGAGCCTGCGTATTGAACGGGCGTGCCGGTGTCTGAGGGGATGTTTGGTGCTTGGTGCAGCCCGTCAACAACCGCCAGCTCGGTCAGCTCCAGAAAGTCGCGCGCGCTGTCGTCGTTCACCAAGACGAAGACTTGAGTTTCCACGCGCAACTGTGGGTTTGCAATCGCGTCACTGAGGCAGGCCCCAAGGGTCGGGCCGGGAGTCACCTGCGCTGTGCTGTGCACGAAATGGACTTCGATTGTGTCGCCCGGTTCCAAATCACCATGCGCGGAGGCGCCAACTTTGCTGCCGTAAGGGGCAAGTTCTGCTTCGCTCAGCTCACCATTGTACTTGAAGCCCGTACCATTTCCCTCACCATCGCCGTTGCCCGCATAGGTGGTGAATTCGCCGCCCTTGTGTTCGGCATTTTCGTGGAAATGAATGTTGCAGAGGTTCATATCTGTATAGGCGGGCGCGGGTTCAAAATCGCGCTGATTGGAGCCGGCGACCGCGTCAATGTCGCGCGGCGATTGCGGCCCAAACCCAGCGCCATCGGTGCTTTTGGCGAGCATGGCGCGCTGTTCAGCGACCACTTCATCTGAAGCGGCTTCATGGCTCTCAGAGGCGGCGAACCCCGCACTTCCAAAGGCCAAAATAGAGGCTGTCGCCAAGAGTGTGCTTGTGAATTTTGTCATGTTTGATCCCCAGTTTTCCAATTTGCAAAAAAATGCAGAGGTAGAAAAAGCGCAAAATCTGCACGATGTCACGCGATTTTTGAGGGATCAGAAACATTTGGCCGAACGGCGCAGAAACGGCGATCGTTGGTTTAGGCGATGGGGTGTAAGTTTTTGTAATCAAAAGAAAACGGCCCCCGGAAACCGGAGGCCGTGGTGCAGAGCCTTGGCGCTGTTTGCGCGTTTATTCGGCGGCTTCAATCCGTGGCTCAAGCTGCACATAGCCCTGTTGCATTTTGGGCGGCGTTTGGGGGGCCGTTTCGGGCGCGTGGGCCGGGTCTTGGGGTGTTTGTGCTTCGTTTGCGGAGGGCAGTTTCGGCGCGTGCAACGCCGCTACATCTGCAAGATCCGCCTTTGGGTCTTCTTGGCGGGGGGCTTGCGCTTCTGGAGCACGGCGAAACACCAGCATGTTTTGAAACACTGTTGTGCGCGAGCGAAGGCCGGAGCGCTCCTCGCTGGGCAAGGTGTCGGTGCGCAGGTATTCCCAGCCATCCGCCGCCATCTCATTGATGGTTTCCGAAAGCGCGTGTGCAAAGCGGTCTTCGGCGGTCTTGACGCCTTTGGCTTTCTTGCCGCGTTTTGGTGCGGGAACGACTTTGTATTCGAACATTTTGATAATCCACCCATTAGGAACCGGACCAACTTATCCGATTCGGGGGGGTGGAGTCTAAAGCTGCACAAAAATCCCTGTGGCTGTGGCCAATTAGCCCCGCTTGATGCCGATCTTGCGCCCGGCACGCTCGGGCCAGCTGTCGGGGGTATGCGCGGCGGCAAAATCGGTGAGGCTGGCGAAAATATCTGTCGGCATGGGGGCAACGCGCGGCCCGGACATGTCGATATGAAGGCCCAGACCTTCGCCGCTGGCGGCAATCCAGCCGTCTTCGTGGTGAATTTCTTGATAGGTATGAAAGCGCTTTTCATCGAAATCCAAGACCCAGCTATGCACCCGAACAGATGCGCCAAGGTGCAATTCGCGCAGGTAACAGATGTGAAACTCCGCCGTATAGGTCGAGAAATTGCGCTCTTTTATGTAGGCCTCGCCAAAACCGATGTCGGGGTAAAACTCATCTGCCGCACGATCAAACAAAACGCTGTAATAGGCCATGTTCATATGGCCATTGAGGTCTATCCAATCGGGCTGAACTGTGAGGATGTTGGAAATATGCGCGCTCATGTGGTGTCCCTCTTTTGGGCGAGTCTAGGCGAGGGATTGCCGAAGGGAAAGCAGGACGTAGGGGCGCTGTGTTGTGGCTTGAAGCGAAGCGCTGTGGCGCGTAGGTTTTTTGCCAAAGCCTTCAAGCCCTTGATCGGACAGTTTAATGACCCATTTCCCCCCCCGCGCCGTTCGCGCCGTTGCCCTCTTTGCTTTGGTCCTTGGGGCGAGTGGCTGCTCACATTTTAGCAGCAAGACTCCCAAATCAACCGGCGCCGTGTTTAGCAGTAAGGCGCAGAAATGTATGGAACGGGCGATGTATTTTGAGAGTAACCGCTCGTCGCGCGATGGTATGGTTGCTGTGGGAAGCGTGGTGATGAACCGCGTGGATTCAAGCGATTTTCCCAACGATGTCTGTGCGGTTGTGGGGCAAAAAAACCAATTCGCGCCGGGGGTCATGAAGAAGAAAATGACCGAGGAAGCCTCGGTTGCAAGAGTGCGCGAAGCGGCCTCTGCGGTGCTGGCGGGCGAGCGGCATCCGCATGTGGGCAGGGCGCGGTTCTTCCATGCGCTCTATTACAACGCGAATTACAACAACATGCATTACACGGTCTCCGCGGGCGGCAATGCGTTTTACGAGAAACGCAAACCCGCGGAGGTGACGCAGCCCAATCCACTCCCCAATACAGAAGGGGTAACAGGGTGAGGCGCGTTAAGCGGCGGTTTGGCGCCAGCCCCATGCGAAATAAGTGATATAGGCCAAGAGCACGACTTCAACCGATGCGAAAAAGACGTAGTGGGGCATGAAGCTGCCACCGCCGAGCACGAACAAGATGGTGATCGGGGCGGCGATGAGGTTGAGGATGCGGCTGATCCGCTGTGAGGTGGCCACCGACAGGTAGATCATCAAGATGCCGATTTCGAGCAGCACTGCCGCGACAACCAGCAGGGTCGGGGTGATCACGACGTTTTCCGCTGAACCTTCCAAATACTGCGCAATCACGCCGGGATAGAGGAACGACAGAATGTCGGCAAAGGCGATGTTGATCACGACGACAATCCAGAGCGTTGAGATTTTTTGGGCGGGGGTCATGGGGCGCACTCCTGTGAGTTTGGTTGGATATATACACTGTATGCTTTTACTTCTCCCGTCATTTCATATACACTGTATGTACGTCAAGCGGTCTTTCGCCCTATCCTGTGATATGCCGCGCCAATGGTGATGGATGATCTATGAAGCGTGTGCCTTTAACGCCTGAAAAAATCGTGGAAACGGCGCTGTTGATTGCCGACCAAGAGCCGTTTGAGAAGCTCTCCATGCGCCGCTTGGCCGGGGCGCTCAATGTGACGGCGATGTCGCTCTATAATCATGTGTCAGACAAGGATGCGCTGATTGATATGATGCTCAATCGGGTGGTGGACAAGATGGACAGCCCGCAAGGCGAGGGGGATTGGCAGGAGGAGATGCGGCAGCGCGCGACCTCGATGCGCCGCGAGCTGATGGCGCATCGTTGGGCAACGCCGCTTTTGATGTCGAGGATCGTGATGGGGGAGGCGATTTTGCGCGATATTGACGCGACGGTGGGCTGCCTTGTGGGCGGTGGGTTCAGCTATGCGCAGGCCGATTGGGCGCGCACGACGATTGATAGCTATGTGTACGGCTACATCATCCAAGAACAGGCCTATCCAGTCGAGCCAGAAGCCTATCAAGAGGCGGCAAGCGCCCATTTGCCCCAGATTTCACAGGCGGATTATCCGCATATGCACGAGGCCGCGCGCCAGATTATTGACGGGGACTATGACGGCAAAACCGACTTTGGCTTTGGGCTTGATCTGGTGCTTGATGGGCTGCGCCGGTGGGGGGCGCGCGCGCCAGCGCCTACTCCGCCAGCTTCGCCGCGATGATTTCGTTCACGGCTTTGGGGTTGGCCTTGCCGCCCGTGGCTTTCATCACTTGGCCAACAAACCAGCCCGCTAGTTTTGGGTTCTCTTTGGCTTTGGCGACCTGATCTGGGTTGGCGGCCATGACCTCAACAACAGCAGCTTCGATCGCGCCCGTATCAGTCACTTGTTTCATGCCGCGCGCTTCAACGATTTCTGCCGGGTCGCCGCCTTCGGTGTAGACGATTTCAAACAGGTCTTTGGCGATTTTGCCGGAGATATCGCCCTTGGTAATCAGCGCAATCACGCCGCCAAGTTGGGCGGGGGACACGGGGCTGTCTGTGATGTCTTTGTCGTCTTTCTTGAGGCGGCCAAAAAGCTCGTTGATCACCCAATTTGCTGCGAGTTTGCCATCGTTTCCCTTGGCCACATCTTCAAAGTAATGGGCGTTTTCCACATCCGCAGTCAACACCGCGGCATCATATTCTGACAGCCCGAAGTCTTTGACAAAACGGGCTTTTTTGGCGTCTGGAAGCTCAGGCAGACCAGCTTTGATCCCGTCCACATAGCTTTGCTCAATCTCAAGAGGCAACAAATCCGGGCAAGGGAAGTAGCGATAATCATGCGCTTCTTCCTTGGAGCGCATCGAGCGGGTTTCGTTCTTGTCAGCGTCATAGAGCCGGGTTTCTTGATCGACGGTGCCACCGTCCTCAACAATGGCGATTTGGCGGCGCGCCTCATAGTCAATTGCCGCTTGGATAAAGCGCATGGAGTTCATGTTTTTGATCTCGCAGCGGGTGCCAAGGTGCCCGAAATCCTGGGTTTCCATGTATTTTTCATATTGGCCCGGACGGCACACAGACACGTTCACATCAGCCCGCAAGTTGCCGTTTTGCATATTGCCATCACAGGTGCCCAAGTAGCGCAGGATTTGGCGGATTTTGACAACATAAGCCGCCGCTTCTTCCGGCGAGCGAATATCGGGGCGGCTAACGATTTCCATCAAGGCCACGCCCGTACGGTTCAGGTCCACAAACGACATGTTTGGGTCCATGTCATGCACCGATTTCCCGGCGTCTTGCTCAAGGTGAATCCGTTCTACCCGCACCCGGCGCGCCACACCCGGTCCCATATCGACGATCACTTCACCTTCGCCCACAATCGGGTGGTACAATTGGGAAATTTGATAGCCTTGGGGCAAATCAGGGTAGAAGTAGTTTTTGCGATCAAAAGCCGAGTAAAGATTGATCTCGGCGTTGAGGCCAAGCCCGGTGCGCACGGCTTGTTCTACGCAGAATTCGTTGATGACGGGCAACATGCCGGGCATGGCCGCGTCCACGAAAGCAACATTGGAGTTTGGCTCCGCGCCGAATTGCGTGGAAGCGCCGGAAAACAGTTTCGCGTTTGAGGAGACCTGCGCGTGGATTTCCATCCCGATGACCAATTCCCAGTCTTCTTTCGCACCCGCGATGACTGTTGGTTTTGGGGTTTCAAAGGCGAGATGGTCGAGCATGGCGCAATCCTTGGATCAAACGGTGTATCGCCTTCTAGGACAGGGCGGTTCGGGGGGCAAGAGGCTCAGGCTTTCTCCGGCGCGCGATCAATTGATTCGAAAGGCGCGTTTGATGTCGGAGAGCGCGGTTTGCTGCTTGTCCGACAACCCGCCAGACACGCTCGACACCTCTTTAATAACCCCCATAAGCCGGGTGAAACTCTGCTCATCGCCAATCTTTGCGAGCCGTTTTGCAAGCCGGGCTACGGCGGTTTCTGGCCCTTTGCATTCGGTCATTAACCAGCGTCCGAGCACCATCAGTTCTTCCGAGTCCGACAGGCTCACCCGCAGCTCGTTTTGCAAACCGCGCCCAAGGGCCGATTGGTGTTCGCGCGCGGGCAGGGTGTCGAGCTCCAAAAAAGACACCCCAAGCGCGGCAATGGCCGTGTTCTCGTCCTCAATGCTTTCGACAGGATGCAGGTTGGAATTGCGCCGGAACCCAAAACGGCGCGCGGCGAGGCGCACATCGTTTGCGACCTCCAGCAAATCGCCAGCGGCGTTTGAGGCGTTGCGCGTGTGGATGATCAAATAGGCGGCTGCGGAAAGAATGCCGAGAATGGCGAGAAGTGCGGGCATGACTTTGCTCAAATGTGATGATCGATATCGTTTACGCTAGAGTGCTACGGCCTGCGCGCCAAGGGATAATGCGATTCGTTTGGCTGATATTTGCGTGGGCGCTGGCCGGCTGGCGGACAGGTGATTGCCGCTCAGTGCTGCATATATGCAGGGTTTGCGCGAAAAATGGCCCAAAATGACAGTCAGAGGCCCAGAAAACTTGATTGAGCCTTCGTGGTCCTGTCTATGCGCGCAGTCTGCAATGAAGTGAGAAAACCGATGCGAATGAAGTCTGCCTTATGGGCCTTGGCGACGGCGGGGGCCGTTTTGATGGGCTGTTCAGAGCTGGATGCGGGGGCAGTTTTGTCGTCGAAAAACCAGTCAAACGTGGATCTGACGATGAGCTGGGACCACAAACCCCAAGCCGATGTATGGACCCAAGCCGTTATGGATGCGTTGGACAGTCACGGGCAAAACCTGACGGCGTTGGTGCCGGGGGATATTGCGACTTGGTGCCCGGCCTATGAGGAGGCCTCGCTTGAAGGGCGCAAGGCGTTTTGGACCGGGTTGATTTCGGCGCTGACCAAACATGAGAGCACCTATCGCCAGACGGCGGTTGGCGGCGGAGGAAAATGGTATGGGCTTGTGCAAATCCTGCCTTCAACTGCGCGCGGCTATGGCTGTCAGGCGCGCTCGGGGGCGGCGCTCAAGGATGGGGTCGCGAACCTGTCGTGCGCTGTGCGGATCATGAACCATACAGTGGCGCGCGATGGTGTCGTCAGTGCTGGGATGCGCGGCGTGGCGGCGGATTGGGGTCCGTTTCATTCGCGCAAAAAACGCACAGATATGATCAACTTCACCCGATCGCAAAACTACTGCCAAGGGTAAGCCCGGACAGGGACGATTCGACGCTCAAAGCGAACTTCAGGCCGCCCTGAATGGGGTGGCCTTTTGTTTTGCACGGGCAGACCGCGCAGGCTTTTGCCCAAAAGCGCCCAAACCCTATACTTAAAGGCATTATCCATGCGTATAGGTATCCTATTGTTTTGGTAAGATTAACGATTTGTTAACCAATTCCACGGAGCGTCTTTGCTATGTTTCCTGGGTGTGTCGCTTTGGGGCGGGGCAGGGAAGCAGCCAGTGTGCGGGGATGCATGTGGGTTTTTGAGACGACTATTCATTTTGTAGACGCCTTGGCGCTTGCTTTGGTGTTGGCCTTCGTTTTCGGCGTTATTGTTCAGGCAATGCGGGCCGGGCGGCTGCGCAATTGGATCCTCGGGGCGATTTTCGGTTTGGGTGGCGTGTTGGTGATGATGTCGCCCGTCGAAATGGCGAATGGCATTTTTGTCGATTTGCGGGCGGTCTTGATCGTGCTCGTCGCTGGGTTTGTTGGAGCAGAAGCGGGGATCATCGCGCTTGTGGTTGTCTCGCTTGCACGCCTTGGGATGGGGCTTCCTGACGCGGGCTGGGCCTTGTTCGTGAATTTGACGATTGGGATTGCGGTGCAGATGGTCGGTGCGGTTGTGTGCCGATACGTGGTGTGGCCGCGGCTGGGCGCGACTTGGCAAAAAGCGCTCGCATTGGCGACTGTGCCGCATCTCTTTTTGGTCGTGACAATGAATTGGTCGATTGTGTTGGGCGTGCCGGGATTGTTGGATGTGTTGTTGGTCAAGTTCTCAGTGAGTTGGGTCGGGCTGTTTGTCGCGGCGTTGGTGATGATCCGGGAAGAAGCACAGGCAAAAACAGCGGCGCGTTTGTCGGATTGGGCCATGCGCGATGAGTTGACAAATGTGCTCAACCGGCGCGGCCTCAATGACGCCTGTTTCGGGCGGCTCGGCGTTAAGCAGTTTGCGGTGATCTGTTTGGATATGGACGGGTTTAAGGCTGTGAACGATGCGGGGGGGCACGCGGCAGGTGATGCTGTCTTAGTGGAGATCGCGACAGCCCTGAAAGGGGCAATCAATCAAACTGCGGTTTTGGCGCGGGTGGGCGGCGATGAGTTCGTGGTGGTGCTTCCTGACGCAAGTCAGACAGGGGCGATGGCGGAGGCGCGCCACCTGTCGAACATCATACAATCAACTTTTGAGGCATCGGACAATTTGCCAGCCCCCCTCACAGCGAGCATCGGCGTGCACTGGGCCGCGGGCGAAACGCCGCTCGCGACGATGATGCAAATGGCAGACAAGGCGCTGTACCGGGCAAAATCGACAGGAAAATCCGGTGTCGTCATGTCCGAAGAGGGCCATGCCCATGTGGCGCTGGCGCAGCCTACGCGGCCCCTCTCCGAGCGCGTTTAGCCGCGCTGGTCAGTCGTCTTGCAGAATGCGGTCCACCATCTCCGCCGTGTCACTGCTCAGGCCGGTTGTGGCGCGAATGCGTTTGAGGTGATCGCGCATCATGCCTTGTCGGTCGCCATCATAGCGGCGCCAGGTTTCAAAGGCCCCTGTCATGCGCGCGGTGATTTGCGGGTTGATGGGATCAAGCTTGATCAGCCAATCGGCCATGAGCGCGTAGCCTGCGCCATCTGCGCGGTGGAACCCGGCAGCATTGCCCGCAAATGCCCCGAGAGTGGCCCGGAATCGATTTGGGTTTTTCCAATTGAAATCAGGGTGTTGCGTGAGTTTTTCGACGGTTTCCACGGCTTGTTCAGGCCCCGCGCCTGCCACTTGCATCATGAACCATTTGTCCAAAACAAGCGCATCTTTGTGCCATGTGTCGTAGAAAGAGGCGAGCGCATCCTGGGCCGCTTGCGCCTGCACCAACGCCGCCAAAGCCCCCAGTTTGAGCGTCATATTATCCGCTGTTTCATAGAGCTTCGTGGCTGCTTTCCCGCCATCCAAGCGGGTCGTGAAGGCGAGCAATTTCAGGCCAAGCGCGCGTTTTCCGGCCTGTTCTGCATTGGGTTCAAAGGGGGCTGTGACCTCCATTTCGGCCCTCATACGCGGCAGGCTGTCTTGCAGGTGTTCGGCCATTTCTTGGCGCAGGGTTTCGCCAGCGTCATAAATGCGCGCCGGGTCCGGCGTGTGGCCTGCTTCTGCCAAAGTTTGCGCGATATCGTCTTCGCTCGGCAGCGCCAAGGTGAGCGCGCGAAAGGCCGGGTCAAGCCGCTCGTCGCGCAGCATTTGCGTTATGGCGGCCAAGTATTGCGAGACCGGCGCCTCCTCGCCCAGTGTCATCATGAGCAGCACTTCCTTGGCCAAGGCGCGCCCCGCGTCCCATTTGTTAAAGGGATCGGAGTCATGCGCCAGAAGAAAGGCACGCTCTGCGGCATCTGAGCTGCGCTCCAAAATGACAGGCGCAGAAAAGCCGCGCAGCAGGGACGGGGTTGGCTTTTGCGAAAGCCCCTCAAACCGGAAGGATTGCTCAGCTTGGGTCACTTCGATGACCTGTGTTTCCATCACGTCCTTACCGTCCGCGTCAAGCAGGCCAAGTGCGACGGGGATCACCAGCGGTTGCTTGTTTTCCTGCCCTGGGGTTGGGGGTGTTTTTTGTTTGAAATGAAGGGTGTAAACACCGTCTTTGAAGTCATCCGTGACGCTCAGGCGCGGCGTGCCCGCCTGTTTGTACCAGAGTTTGAACTGGCCCAGGTCGCGCCCCGTGCTGTCTTCAAAAACCGTTAGCCAATCCTCAATTGTGCAGGCCTGACCGTCGTGGCGTTCAAAGTACAGATCCAGCGCTTTGTCATAGGCGTCTTGGCCGACAAGGGTGTGCAGCATACGGATAATTTCCGCGCCTTTTTCGTAGATCGTGGCTGTGTAGAAGTTGTTGATTTCGACAAAACTATCGGGCTGAACCTGGTGCGCCAGCGGCCCCCCATCTTCGCGAAATTGCCGCGCGCGCAGCTGCAAGACATCGTTGATCCGGCAGACAGCTTCAGAGCGCATATCGGCGGAGAACTGTTGATCGCGAAAGACCGTCAGCCCTTCCTTGAGCGACAGTTGGAACCAGTCGCGACAGGTGATGCGGTTGCCAGTCCAGTTGTGAAAATACTCATGCGCGATAATCGCCTCGATGCGCTCAAAATTCACATCCGTCGATGTGTCGGCATTGGCGAGCACGGCTGAGGTGTTGAAAATGTTGAGAGATTTGTTCTCCATCGCGCCCATGTTGAAATCGGAAACAGCGACGATTTGGAAAATATCGAGGTCATATTCGCGCCGATAGACCTTTTCGTCCCAGCGCATACTGTCCTTGAGCGCCTGCATTCCGAACGCGGTCTTGTCCTCGTCACCGGGGCGCACCCAAAGCTT
Organism: Maritimibacter sp.; assembly: GCA_050633625.1. GTDB lineage: Bacteria > Pseudomonadota > Alphaproteobacteria > Rhodobacterales > Rhodobacteraceae > JBOEGW01. The sequence goes on from JBOEGW010000006.1 coordinate 205,750, forward strand.
GAGCGCAACCTCGCGCCCGCTCATCGTGGTGAAATGATCCGTGCGCGCCACCAAATCCCCGGCGACGAGCGCAAACAAATAAGCTGGTTTGGGCCAAGGGTCGCTCCATTCGACCCAACCAGCGCCACGCGCGGTTTCGTCACCGTTTGACAGCATCACAGGCTCATCGCCCTCAATGCGCACCGTAAAACGCGCCATCACATCGGGGCGGTCCGGATACCAAGTGATCTTGCGAAACCCTTCAGCCTCGCATTGGGTGCAATACATGCCGTTGGATTGATACAGACCCTCAAGGGAGGTGTTGTTCTTTGGGTCGATCTCGACCTCAGCTTCCCAGACAAACGCCCCCTCGGGCGCATCGACCTCTATGCCTTTCGCAACAGGGCGCGGGGTAACATCAGCGCCGTTGATTTTGGACCAGATCGGCGTAAGCCCTTCACCGTGCAAGAAAAACCGTTTGTCCGTTGCTGCCGGGTTCGGGGCGAATTTGATCCGTGAAATCACCCGTGTCTTGCTTGGCGCGAGGCGAAAGGTGAGATGAACTTCCTCTACCACATATCCGAAAGCCATGTAATCTTTGAGGTGAATCGGGGCTTGCGGGGTGTCGGTCATCTGGTGTCCTTTGGCTGTGGTGACTGGACCCTAGACCCGGTGTGAGGACACCGCAACGGGGGCGCGTGCATTTGAGCGCTTCGCGATCAGGAAACTTTGTTGCCTATAGGAAACTTTTTGCCTAAAGGTGGTCCGCTTACAGGCTGTGTAGGAAAAATTGGAGATGGATATGGAACGGCGCGTTGAACAGTTTGGCTTGAAAATTGCCCCGGAAATCGCGTTGTTCGTCGAGGCGCGCGCCTTGCTTAAAACCGGGGTGAAAGCCAAGGATTTCTGGCGCGGGTTCGCGGGCATCGTCGATGAATTTGCGCCCAAAATGCGCGCCGCTTTGCAAACCCGCGAAGACCTGCAAGCGCAAATCGACGCTTGGCACATTGCGCGCAAAGGCCAGCCATTCGATGCGGACGCCTATCGCGGGTTTCTCACAGAGATTGGCTATTTGGTGGCTGATGGGGCGGATTTTACGGTTGATACAGCAAATGTGGACCCGGAAATCGCGACAATCGCCGGGCCGCAACTTGTCGTGCCGATCACCAACGCGCGCTATGCGCTCAATGCTGCGAATGCGCGCTGGGGCTCGTTGTATGATGCGCTTTACGGCACCGATGCGCTTGGTGATTTGCCCTCTGGGCGGGGCTATGATGCGGCGCGCGGCGCGCGGGTGATTGCTTGGGGTCGTGCCTTTCTGGACCGGGCCGCGCCCCTTGCCTCTGGCTCTTGGGCCGATATTGAGGCGGTGGCGGTTGATGGCGCTGATTTTCTGCCTGAGTTGAAAAATGCCGCGCAATTTCAAGGCAGTAATCGCGATGCGGCTGGGCACCTTTCCGAGGTTTTCCTTGAAAACAATGGCCTGCTCATCAAGATCGTGATTGATGAAACAACCCCGGTTGGCAGCGCGGACCTTGCGAAGATTTCCGACATCGTGCTGGAAAGCGCGTTGTCCGCGATTATGGATTGCGAAGACAGTGTTGCCTGCGTGGATGCGGCGGACAAAGCCTTGGCCTATGACAATTGGCTGGGTTTGATGAAGGGCACGTTGAGTGAGACCGTGACCAAAGGAGGCAAGAGTCATCTGCGCGTTTTGGCCCCTGATGTGACCTTTACCGCCGCGGATGGCACGCCCAAAACCCACAAGGGCCGCGCGTTGATGCTTGTGCGAAATGTCGGTCACTTGATGACGACACCTGCGATTTTGGATGGGGAAGGCCGCGAAATTCCCGAAGGGATCATGGACGCGATGATGACAACTCTTGCCGCGATGCACGACCTTGAGCGCGGCGCGAATTCGCGGGCAGGCAGCGTATATGTTGTGAAGCCGAAAATGCATGGACCAGAGGAAGTGGCCTTGTCGGATGCGCTGTTTACGGCGGTTGAGGCCGTGCTTGGATTGCCGCAAAACACAGTCAAACTTGGGATTATGGACGAGGAACGGCGCACTTCTGTCAACCTGAAGGAATGTATTCGCGCCGCCAAATCCCGCGTGGCCTTCATCAACACCGGCTTTTTGGATCGTACAGGCGATGAGATCCACACAAGCATGGAAGCCGGGCCGATGGTGCGCAAGGGCGAGATGAAGCACCAGCCTTGGATCGCGTCCTATGAAGATCGCAACGTCGACATCGGGCTGGCCTGCGGGCTGCAAGGCAAGGCGCAAATTGGCAAGGGCATGTGGGCTGCGCCCGACAGGATGGCCGAGATGTTGGAGACCAAAATTGGTCATCCGCAATCCGGTGCCAATTGCGCTTGGGTGCCTTCGCCCACCGCGGCAACGCTGCACGCAACCCATTACCACGAGGTCGATGTGTTTGCGCGCCAAGACGAGATCAAGGCGGGCGGCACGCGCGGCACGTTGGACGATTTGTTGACCTTGCCTCTGGCGCATGGGGTCAACTGGTCGCAAGCGGAAATCACCCAAGAGGTCGAGAACAACGCTCAAGGCATTTTGGGCTATGTGGTGCGCTGGGTGGATGCCGGGGTTGGCTGCTCCAAGGTGCCCGACATTCACGATGTCGGTTTGATGGAAGATCGCGCGACCTGTCGGATCAGCTCTCAGGCCTTGGCGAATTGGTTGCATCATGGGGTTGTCGATGAGGCGACTGTCAGAGCGGCTTTGCGCAAGATGGCTGCGGTTGTGGATCGCCAAAACGCAGATGACGCGAGCTATCAACCGATGGCGCCGGACTTTGAGGGTCTGGCCTTCGCGGCGGCCTGTGACCTCGTGTTTGAGGGGCGCGCACAACCGTCTGGCTATACCGAGCCGGTGCTCCACGCGCGCCGCCTTCAAGCCAAATCATCATCGTAATTTAGGACATTGAACATGGCAAAACTCTCTCTCACCCGCGCGCGGCGTATCATTCGTAAGACTTTGGAAACAGGCAAAGAAAAGGGCATGCGCCCGCTGTCCTGTGTGGTGGTTGATCCGGGGGGGAATGTGATCGCATTTGAGCGCTCGGATGGGGCACCTGCCGGGCGGTTTGATATTGCGTTGGGCAAGGCGCGCGGATGCGTCTTGATGGGGATGACGGGCACCCAATTGCGCGACCGCGCCGAGGCGCAGGCCTATTTCGTAACGGCGGCAGGCGCAGCGCTTGGCGGCAAACTGGTGCCGGTGCCGGGCGGTATTTTGGTGCGTGATGCGCGCGGGAATTTGCTGGGCGCTGTGGGGGTCACGGGCGACAGTTCTGAGAATGATCAAATCGCCGGAACCTTGGCTGTTGAGGCTGTGGGCTTGGTCGCTGAAGGCTAGCTGCGGTCCGTCTGCGCGCGGCAAACCTGTCTAAAAAGACCTAAGTAGTTTTGCGTATGGGCCTGCGGGTTTGCTGGCGTTACCCTAAGCGCAGGGAGGCTACCTATGACCATACCAACGCTTTGTGAGGCGCGCCGCGTGGCGAGTTCGCGCCTTGAGACACGGGTTTTGTTTCATGGACCTGAGGACGGTGTGCCGATCATTTTCGTGCATGGCAATATGTCGGCGGCGACCTGGTGGGAGGAGACAATGCTGCGTCTGCCCGAAGGGTTTCGGGCGATTGCCCCTGATTTGCGCGCTTACGGTGCGGCAGATGCGGCGGCGAAGGTCGATGCAACGCGCGGATTGCGGGATTTCTCTGACGATCTCGCCGCGATGATGAGCACGCTTGGCCTTGAGGCGGCGCATTTTGTGGGCCATTCGCTTGGGGGCGGGGTATGTTGGCAATTCCTCGCTGACCATCCGGACAGGGTGTTGTCGCTCACCCAAGTGGCACCTGCCTCGCCTTATGGGTTTGGCGGATGCGCGCTCGACGGCACATTGCACACGCCGGACAATGCGGGGGCAGGGGGCGGCACAGTCAACCCGGAGTTCGCGGCCCTTTTGGCCGCCGGGGCGCGCGGTGATGACAGCCCCAACCATCCTCGTAACGTGCTTTGCACCTTTGTGTGGAAGCCACCCTTTGTGCCGGAGCGGCTTGAGGACATCTTAACATCCTCTTTGGCGCAGCATTGCGGCGAAGCTGATTATCCGGGCGATATGATCCCATCGGCGCATTGGCCCGCCATGGCGCCGGGGCGGTTTGGGCCAATCAACGCGCTTGCCCCGATTTATCAACCTGATCCGCTTGGCTTTGTGACGTCCGGGGCGAGTGCGCCGATTTTATGGGTGCGTGGGGCGCAAGATGCTGTGATTTCGGACGGCTCTTTGTTTGATTTTGGCACGCTTGGGCAGATGGGCGCTGTGCCGGGCTGGCCGGGGGAGGCGCTGTATCCGGCGCAGCCAATGATCGCTCAGACAGAGGCGGCGCTTGCGGCTTATGAGGCGACCGGCGCGCGGGTTGAACGGGTGGTGTTTGAGGCGTGCGGGCATTCCCCCTATCTTGAAAACCCAGCCGCATTCGACGATGCGTTGCACGGGTTTTTGGCGGCTTTGACCTAACATACTTCCCCACATCGTCCTCACGCCGCCTCTTTTCCTTTCGCGCGCCACGCAGTATCTTGCAGGTGAACTCGCGAAAGGCACAGTCATGGCACGGCCCGTCATCGGTATTATTGGTAACGCGCATTTGGTGGGCGACAGCTATCAAACCCACGGCGGGGGCACGATGAATTCGCAGGCGATTGCTGAGGTGTCTGGCGGGTTGCCGTTGATCGTGCCTGCCGATCCGCGCCTTGTGAGCGTTGAGGATTTGCTGGACACTTGTGACGGGTTCTTGCTCACCGGCGGGCGGCCCAACGTGCATCCTGAGGAATATGGCGAGGCGGAGACGCCCGCGCACGGGGAGTTTGATCGCTGCCGGGATGCGATTGCTTTGCCGCTTGTGCGCGCCTGCGTTGAGCGCGGTCAGCCGTTTTTGGGGGTGTGTCGTGGTTTTCAGGAGGTGAATGTCGCGATGGGCGGGACGCTCTATCCTGAAATTCGCGACCTGCCGGGGCGCATGAACCACAGAATGCCCCCCGATGGCACCTTGGAAGAGAAATTCGCAATTCGCCACGCTGTCACCTTCACCGAAGGGGGCGTGTTCCACGAGTTGTTTGGTGCGCAACAGGTCATGACGAACACCCTGCATGGCCAAGGCATCAAGACGCCGGGCGCGCGTATCGTGATCGAGGGCTATGCGGAGGATCAAACCCCAGAGGCGATTTTTGTGAAGGATGCGCCGGGGTTCACGCTCGCTGTGCAGTGGCACCCTGAATACAACGCCGCCAATGATCCGGTGTCGCGTCCGCTGTTTGAGGCCTTTGGGGAAGCGGCGCGTGCTTGGGCGCTGGAGCGCAAACCATTGGCGCGCCACGCGGCACAATAACCTGCGCCGTTACGCCTCCATAGGGCGCCCGTAGGCATTCAGCAGTTTGGCCTCGAACCCTTTCAGGACAGTGCGCGCAGTATCGCCGTAGTGGTTTGGATCGGCGCGCAGCTCTGGGAAGATCGAGAACAGTTCTTCGCGCGCCACAGGGTCAATCGCCACAAGCCCTTCAGCGCCGGGATGGAAGCTTTCGGAGGCGGCGCCATTGGCATAGACCACCTCATGTTCATCGAACAAGACGTGGTAATAGGTGATCGCCGGGACTTCGATTTGCGTGATAGAATGGCCATTTATCAGATGCTTAGCGGGCACCATGACTTCGGGCGTGTCGAAGTAAAGTGTTGCATCGCCCCCTTGGTAGAACATGCGGTGTTGGGGGCTGACGAACAAGTCTTGCGTGTTGCCAAAGGCCCCTTTCGCAAAACGAATAGGCGCGCGGGATTTTGATCCGTGCACTGTGCGTTTGCCGACCCAGCGAATGGGTTGTGGCCCATGATCACGGGTCAAAACAAAATCACCGGGGCGTAAATCCTGAATGGGCCGCTCGCCAAAAGGCGTGTCGATCCGCGTGTTATGTGCGAAGCAAATGATGACGTTTTCGATGTTGGAAAAGCTGACAGCGGTGCCATCCGACAGGGTGACAGTGCCGCCTTCGCCGGTGCCGTCATAGGCGATCGACCCCCAATCCACGAGACCGTTGAAATCAATCGTGTCACCGCTGGTTTCGGAGGTTTCATCGCCCACAATCGTGATGGTCGAGCCGGGTCCGCCAAGCGCATTGGTCGGATCCAAAATGAAGGTGTCGTCGCCGTCACCGCCTGTGACAGTGTCGTTGGCTCCAAAATAGATCGTGTCGTCGCCCGCGCCGCCATACAGCATATCCGCGCCATCGCCGCCGGTGATCGTGTCATTGCCGGCTTCACCGTAAATCGTATCCGCACCAGCCCCGCCGGTGATAATGTCATCATCCGCAAGGGCCGGATCGGGGACCGCATCAAAATTGATGTTGCTGACCCAAATCGCTTGGGTGCCCCCTTGGGCATTGCCGTAGAGGATTTCGATTTCCGCCACAGGTCCGGCAATATCAATCAACACCGACCCGCTTTCCTGGGCTGGCGTGTCGGCCACGTTTTCGGCGGTGATCGTGTTGCCCGAAACTGTGTCGCCGCCGCCGGGCGTGAAGGTCACCGTGACCGGATTTCCGTTCGCGTCATAGGCATTTACAGTCACAACATCCGTGTGGTTCCCGCTGCCCCAGTCAATATCGTTGATGCGGAACGAGACGTTTTCCACCTCATCCACAAAGCCCGAACCGCTTGCGGCCGCGAAGTCTATCGTGGTGGTTGAGCTGTCACCGTCGCCGTCACCAAAGAGGTAAAGGCTTGATTTCGGGTCAAAATCCTCATTGGCAGCGGTATAAATCGTGTCGGAGGTTTCAACTTGATAAAGCGGTGAGTTGTTGCCTGTATTTGTGAAAGACACTGAGACTTCGACGCCGCCGGTATCTTGGGTGAAACCGGAGGCGAGCGATGTGCCATCCGTGCCCTCATCGCTCCAGACCAAGGTTTGCGCATCGACGTAATCGCCGTCATCCCCATAGATCGTGTCATCGCCATCGCCACCGTCGATGGTGTCCGCGCCGCCACCGCCATAGATGATATCATCGCCATCAAAGCCGGAAATCGTGTCATCCCCGGCCAAGCCCGCCACGGTATTCTCGGTGTCGGTGACGCTTTCGTTTTCACCGTCAACATAGCTCGCATCAATCGTATCGTCGCCTGACGTGCCGCGAACGATGCCATCAGGAACAACCATACCGCCGTTGGTAAAGACGAGCTGGGTGGAGCCAGCATCAGCGCCGGTGCCAAAATCCGTGTTCTCATAGTCGGCCATGGCCGCGCCATCGCCCGAGCCTTCCAGCTCGTAATCATTGTCACCGCCATCGGTGATCCCGGCTTGGCCTTGTTGTGAGTAGCCTTGGGTCCACTGAACGTCTTCATAGATGAAATCGACAGAAAAATCACCGCTTCCAAGATCGGTGAGCACGACTTGATAGGAGTTGGCGCCGCTGCCTTGGTAGGGGGCCACGCCGTCCCATGTGACCGTTACCGTGCCGTTCGCCGGGTCAACATCCCAGTAGATTTCGCCACCGTCATTGATGTTTACGTCCGACCAGAGCGGCGCAATCGTCGGCACGCCTTGCAGCGACATATCCTGGGCTTGGTAGGTGGTATTGGCCTGACCAAGCGAGATGTTGCCGTTTGAGTTGACAAAAATCGAGGTGTAATTCGTGCCGAAAAAATTGATCCCGCCGGGACCAAAGACAGAGGTGATGTTGACTTCAATCGAGCCATCATCGTTGTTGCCCGCGTCTTTGGGGGTGGTGGAGAAGGTGTTTTCGCCGTAGCCAGCCGTGCCGCCAAGGCCCGAATTCATCGTCGCCATATGCGCGCCCCCGTCTCAAAGGTTGGGGCATCAAAGGGCAGGGGATTGCAAGACAGGGCTGAAACGGGGAGGGCCGCGCTGCGCAGGGCACCAAAGGGCGCATCCGCCCCACGTCGTCCGTCCACGCTCAAAGCGCGCATAGAACGTCTGGTCTCATAAATGTCGACACACGCCCCCATAGGGGAGGTGCACAGCTGATGGGCCGTCATGTCTTTGCTCTCTGCCTCGTGCCGCCGGTTTTTTTGGGCCGGTCGTGCGATATTTTTATAACCTGTGGATAACTGGAAAGCGAGTACCTAAGGCCCGCAAACTCTCAAAAAATACAAAAAAACTGAATATGTGCACTAAATCTAGGCGTGATCGCGTTATTATCGCCTATATGCACCATTAATCAACCCATGATTGTGGGTCGACCCTAGCCTTTTGGGGGTGATGCCGGTGCGCCACCCCCTGCCGGGTTTTCAAAATGCCAGCGCCGGTCTAGGCAAATTCAATCGCGTTGCGCAGCGGCAGCTGCCGGATGCGCTGGCCCGTCAAGGCGAAGATCGCGTTCGCCAAAGCGGCGGCCGCGGGAGGGGTGCCCGGTTCGCCAACGCCACCCAAACGCCCGCCAAGAGACAAGACATCCACCTCAAAAGTGGGTGTGCTTGGCATGCGCAACGCGTCATAATCGGGGAAGTTTCCTTCCACAACTTCGCCGTCATCAAACGTGATTTCGCCATGGATCGCGGCGGACAAGCCCAAGATACAAGCCCCAATCATTTGCGATTGCACATTCGCGGGATCGAGCGCTTGACCAACGTCGGTGGCAATCCAGACATTTTCAAGTTTGATCGCCCCATCTGCTTGAGATATTTCGACAATTTCCGCGACCGGCGTGCCGAAACTATAGGTCAAAGCGATGCCGCGCGCTCGCCCGGCAGGGGTGTTTCCCCAGTCAGCCATTTCCGCAACACGCGTCAAAACCGCCTCTGAAGGAGCGTGTTCCCCCGCGACGTGGCGCAAGCGAAACTCAAGGGGATCAACCTGCGCTTTTGCCGCCATTTCATCGACAAAACTCTCCCAGAAAAAGGCGTTTTGGCTGGCCCCAACGGAGCGCCAAAATCCAACACGGGGGCTGCGCGCAGGCACGTAACCAGCAATATGTGCGTTCTCAATAGCATAAGGCTGATCGGCGCAGCCTTCTGTGAGCATCGGATCTGCTGGGGTCATGTCGCGGCCCATGAAGGCTTTCATGGTTGCGGCCATGACGGAGCCAGCGGCGAAACTGCCCTTCAAATTGTCAATCTTTCCGTCCGTTAGCGAGGCGGAGAGTTTTGCAATCGCGCCGGGGCGATAGTAATCGTGGCGCATGTCTTCTTCGCGCGACCAAGTGACCGAAAGCGGCGTTCCCGGCATTTCTTTGGCGATGCGCGCTGCCAAAACCGGGTAGTCCGGAAAGCCACGCCGCCCAAAAGAGCCACCCATGATCGTGGTGTGCACTGTCACTTGCTCCGGTTTCAGGCCAACGGCTTGGGCAGTTAGTTTTTGGACGATAATCGGTCCCTGAATGCCGGACCAAACCGTCAGAGAGTCATTTTCATAGAGGGCGGCGGCCGTCATTGGCTCCATCGACGCATGGGCCAGAAAGGGTGCGCGGTATTCGACGCTGAGGTCGTCCTCGCTTTGCGTCACGCTGCCGACGTCTTTCGCGATATTGTTCGGCTCACTGTCAAAAGCGGCGTTTATATCAGCGAAAATTTCCTCGGTTGTGTCGCCGTAAGGGGCCGGTCCCCAATCAATGTCAACCGCCTCACAGGCGCGCATGGCGGTCCAGGTGTTGTTGGCGACAACGGCGATCCCATCCCCTAAATCAACAACCTTTTCAACACCTTCCATCGCAAGCGCCGGGGTGGCATCAAAGCTGTTCATCGTGCCGCCAATGCGCGGCGTCATGCGCAGGGACGCAAATTTCATGCCCGCCAGCCGCACGTCGATGGCATATGGCGCTGTGCCTGTTGCTTTGGCGGGTTGATCCAGACGCGGCAAGGATTTGCCAAGGAGCCGCCACTCCGATGGGGATTTGAGGGCAGGGGTCTTGGGGGGTGAAAGTGTGGCAGCGTCTTCGGCCAAGGCGCTGTAACTCAGCGATGTGCCGTCCGTTGCTGTGATTTTTCCACCTTCTGCGCGCAGCTGGTCGCGCCCAATGTTCAGCCGTTTGCTGGCCGCCTCGATAAAGACTTCGCGGGCGGTGGCACCGGCCATTTGCATGATGTCAAACGAGCCATGCACAGAGGTTGAGCCACCGGTGATTTGCATGCCCATCGCGCGCGGGACAGCGCCCATCACCTTGGCGATGGCGCCGCTTGGGTCGTCTTCTTTGTAGCCGCGCGGAAACAGGAATTTCGGGTTCGCATATGCTTCGCCGGGCGGGCCATGCTCAATGCGAATATCCGCGAGATCGACCTCCAATTCTTCCGCGACAATAGCCGCCAGAGTTGTTTGAACCCCTTGGCCCATTTCAGCGCGCGGCACGATGACCGTGACGCCGCGTTCGTCGATCACCACGAAAGGATTGAGCACAGTGCCTTCGGCCTCGGTGAGCGGATCTTTGGAGGGGCGCAGCACTTGATAAGCGCCAAAAGCGACACCTCCCGCGACGGCAACCGAGCCAACCAAAAAAGCGCGACGTGTAAATGTTTTAAGTTTTCCCATGACTTAGCCCTCCTTCGCCATCTCAGACGCGGCGCGGTGAATGGCGGCGCGAATGCGTGGGTAGGTGCCACAACGACACAGGTTGCCCTCCATGGCCTCGTCAATTTCATCGTCTGTCGGGGCAGGGGTTTCAGCCAGAAGCGCTGCCGCTTGCATGATTTGCCCGGATTGGCAGTAACCGCATTGGGCGACATTCTCGGCGACCCAGGCGGCCTGCAAAAGGCTCAAGGAGTCGGGGGTGCCTTCCCCTTCGATTGTAGTGACGGATCCCCAAACATCTGACAACGGCACCTGACACGACCGGACGGCTTCGCCATCAATGTGGACAGTGCACGCGCCACAGGCCGCGACGCCACAGCCATATTTTGTCCCGGTCATGCCCAGCCCATCGCGCAATGCCCATAAGAGCGGCACGTCCCCCGGAAGATCGACCTCACGCGCCTCACCATTGATCGTCAAATTATAGCTCATCATCTATCCTTTCGGTTGCGTGCTGCCACGCGGACTCTGTTGCTTTTGGGTGCTGCGTTTCGGCTGCATGGCTTTTCGTGTTGTCGACATCTCCGAGGCTCGTTTTAGCTCCGACGCAGCGCTCCGATCAATGGTTGCATAGCGATCCTTTTTACGACCGTGAGGGCGCTTCGCTTCGTCAACAGCCCGGCTCCCCCTTCCGCCTTCACCACTGTTTCACCTGTTGCATGGCAGTCCAACTTTTTGCCTTCGGCACAGCGCTTGGACGCCTTAGTAACACGTTGCTCCCTCTTGCCTCCAGCACAGCCTTTTGTTTCGTCAGTCGCCCGGCTGCGCCTTCCACCCTCAGTAAAAGGCTTTGCACCTTTCGCAGCAGGGCGCTTCGTTTCACCTCCCGCCCAACGATCCATTTCACCTTTTGCCGGGCATTTCGTTTCGCCTCCCGCGCTGTGATCCGTTTCACCTACCGCTCGGCGGCCCATTTCGCGTCCTGCCCTGCGTTTCGTTTCACCTTTTGCCCAGAGGCCCATTTCGCGTCCTTCGCGGCGGTCCATTTCACCGACCGCACGGCGGCCAGCTTCACCTCCTGCCCGGCGTTTCGTTTCGCCCCTTGCCCGATGGTCCATTCCGCGTCCTGCACGGCGGTTCATTCCTCGTCCTGTACGGCGGTTCATTCCTCGTCCTGCACGGCGGTCCGTTTCGTCGGTCGCACGGTGCTCCGCCATGCTGGGGAAGGCTCCTACGGTCATAGTTCCCATTGGTTTCGTCAATCGGGTTCATCAATGACATGGCCGCGCAATTGGGGTGGTCATATCAGGAGTGGCGGTGGGGCAAACGTTTGTCCTTATTGTTATTCCAACACTCTTGTCACTCTTGCCTTTGTACTTTTCCTTTATCGAACCGACACTTTCTGACACTTTGTGCGGAAAGTGTCATTTTGTCAATTGACGAAATGGACGAAAAACGTCAGTTTGTCAAAATGACCCTGCCTGATGACATAACGCTTCACCCAACGCCGGATGCGGACCCCAAGCAAAAACACATTCTTGAGGCGGCGGGCGAGGCGTTTATTGCATTTGGGTATCGCCGCACGTCGATGGAAGAGATCGCCCGGCGGGCAGGCATGTCGCGCGCTGCGCTTTATCTGCACTACAAGAACAAGGAAGACATTTACGCCTCCCTTGTCAGCCGTTTTTACGATGAGGCGGCGGAAGGGTTTTCGGCTGGGCTTGCGGCGGGCACAACGCCTACTGACGCGCTCGTGCGCGGATTTAAGGCGAAGCTCAGCCCCGCCTTTCGCGCTATTTCCGCCTCTCCGCATGCGTCTGAACTCCTTGATATATCAAGTAAAGTAGGGGGTCAGGTCGTCGCTCAGGGCGAAACAATCATGCGTTTGGTGCTGGCGGATTGGCTGGGCGCTGAGGTGAAGGCGCAACGTATTTCACTGACACGCACCGGCGGATCAGCTGTCGACACCGCGCAGCTCATCTTGAGCGCGGCGCATGGGGTCAAGGCGGCTGTGTCGAGCGTGGACGAAGCCGAAACGCGCCTTTTGCAGTTGGCGACCGCCTTCGGGCATGCGCTGACGCCATAACGACGTTTCCTCCTGGGCGCGTGCTCGGAGCCGCCGCGCCTCTGAGGCGTTGTTCGGCTTCAGTGTTCTGAAAATATCCCCGCCGGAGGCATGAAACTCTCATTCCCAGCCAACAGGACGTAGGCCAGTTTTGGGCGGTTTGCCTGCGGCCTGTCCCCGATATGCTCCTGTTACGTTCCGTGCCGCAGCGCAGAAAGGGGATTGCGCCCGCAACAATCTTCGCCTTTAATCCGGTTTCCGAGAAATTTTGTTGCGCAAGGAATGATCTGCTGCTTCGTGCCCTCGACATACCGCCGATATGGCTGATCGCAAGTCTTGCTGCGGCCTTTGGGCTGGACCGTTTGGTGCCGGGGCTTGCCTCTGGTCTGGGATGGATCACAACTTTGGGCAACATGATGGTCGTCGCCGGGCTTGGCTCAATGGGGCTGGCGGTGGTTGAATTTTTGCGCGCCAAAACGAGTGTGGTGCCGCGCCGCTTGCCCAAGTCAATTCTGACACATGGGATCTATCGGTTGTCACGCAACCCGATCTACCTTGGCGATGCGCTGGTTTTGGGCGGTGCCATTTTGTCCTGGGATGTATTGCCCGCGTTGGTCCTTGTGCCCGCTTTCATGGGGCTGATTCAACGCCGGTTTATTCGTGGTGAAGAGGCGGGGTTGCTCGCTGTTTTTCAGGATGAGGCGCGCGACTACCTGTCTCGGGTGCGGCGCTGGATTTGAGCGGGGACATCACTGTATAAAGCAAACAAGAAAATGGCCACATTCGCGCCTGACGCTGTCGTCATCCACGGGAATGTAGCGTATAGGAAACATTCGAGACCAAAGGTTTGAGCGCATGCTCGCCCTGCGGCTCAGGGAGAAAGAAGGAACCAAGACAAGTGAAAATCGGGGTACCGAAGGAAACATTCGCGGGCGAAAACCGCGTTGCAATGACGCCGGAAAGTGCCGGCTTCTTGCAAAAGCTGGGCTATGATTGCCTGATCGAAAAAGGCGCAGGCGCTGCGGCTGGATTCTCAGATGCGGCCTATGAGGCGGCGGGCGTGACGGTTGTGAAAACCGCGGCCGCGCTGTTCAAGGATGCTGACATTATCGCCAAGGTGCGCCAGCCCTCGGCGGCGGAGCTGAAACGCGTTGTCAAGGGTAAGACTTTGATTTCGTTCTTCAATCCGGGCGGAAACGAAGAGGGCATGACCCAGGCGAAAGCCCAGGGCGCCAATGTGATCGCCATGGAAATGGTGCCTCGGATTTCGCGCGCTCAGAAAATGGACGCGCTGTCCTCGATGGCAAATATCGCTGGGTACCGCGCCGTTATTGAAGCCGGGAACAACTTTGGCCGTTTCTTCACGGGTCAAGTGACGGCGGCTGGTAAAGTGCCACCTGCTAAGGTTTTGGTCGTGGGGGCGGGCGTTGCCGGTTTGGCCGCGATCGGCACCTCGACATCGCTTGGCGCGATCACTTACGCTTTTGATGTGCGCCCAGAAGTGGCGGAACAAGTCGAATCGATGGGCGCTGAATTTGTTTATCTTGATTTTGAAGAAGAAGGCACAGACGGGGCGTCCACGGGCGGATATGCGTCGGTGCAATCGGACGAATTTCGCGAAGCGCAGCTTGCCAAATTCCGCGAGCTGGCCCCGGACATTGACATCGTTATCACAACGGCCTTGATCCCGAACCGCGAAGCACCTGAGCTTTGGACCAAAGACATGGTCGAGATGATGAAGCCGGGTTCTGTGATCGTGGACCTTGCGGCAGAAAAGGGCGGCAATTGTAAGCTGACTGTCGCGGACGAGAAAATCGTCACCAAAAACGGCGTGACCATCATCGGGTACACCGATTTCCCGTCGCGCATGGCAACACAGGCCTCGTCGCTTTATGCCAACAACATTCGTCACATGATGTCGGATTTGACCCCTGAGAAAGACGGTCAGATCAATCACGACATGGAAGACGATGTGATCCGCGGCGCGACTGTCACCTTTGAGGGCGACATAACATTCCCGCCGCCCCCACCGAAGATCGCGGCGATTGCGGCCAAACCAAAGGCAGAAGCGCCTAAGGAATTGACTGCGGAAGAGAAAAAAGAAGCCGAAGTTGCGGCCTTCAAGGCGCAAACCAAGAACCAAGTCACCCTTCTTGCGGTGGGTGGCCTTGCGCTGCTGGCGATCGGGCTTGTGGCCCCGGCCAGCTTTATGCAGCACTTCATTGTGTTCGTGCTCTCGGTCTTCATCGGGTTCCAGGTCATCTGGGGCGTGGCGCATTCGCTGCACACACCGCTCATGGCCGTGACCAACGCGATTTCGTCGATCATTATCCTCGGCGCGCTGATGCAGATTGGATCGGGCTCTGCGCTCGTGATTATCCTTGCGGCGCTGTCGGTGTTCATGGCCGGGATCAACATCTTTGGCGGTTTCCTCGTCACGCGGCGCATGCTCGCCATGTTCCAGAAATCGTAAGGGGTACGCATCATGGAATTCGGATTTACAACAGCGGCTTACGTGGTCGCAGCTATCCTCTTCATCCTGTCGCTAGGCGGCCTTTCGGGGCAAGAAAGCGCAAAACGCGCCGTGTGGTACGGCATTGTCGGCATGGCGCTGGCGGTGTTTGCGACCTTGATCGGACCGGGCGCGGGGCTTTGGCTTTTGTCCATCGTTTTGATCGCGGCGGGCGGCGTCATCGGCTATTACGTGGCCACAAAAGTGCAAATGACCGAGATGCCACAGCTTGTGGCGGCGATGCACTCGCTGGTTGGTTTGGCGGCGGTGTTCGTTGGCTTCAACGCGCATATTGAGATTGGGTATGTCGCCAATCTTATCGCTTCTGCACCAAGTTCGCTGAATGCGGCGGGTCTGGAAGCTTGGATGCACGACCAGCATCTTGGCACTTTCGCGGCGTTGATTGCGCATAAAACACCAGTTGAGCTGAACATCCTGCGGGTCGAGTTGTTCCTTGGGATTTTCATCGGTGCTGTGACGTTCACGGGGTCGGTGATTGCCTATGGTAAGCTGGCGGGCAAGGTGACATCGGCGGCGCAAAAGCTGCCCGGTGGACACATGCTGAACGCAGGCGCGGCTATCATTTCGTTGATTGCCTTGTTATGGTACACAGGCACTGGCGGGTTTTTGCCACTGGCGATCATGACCTTGGCGGCGCTGTTTATCGGCTATCACTTGATTATGGGCATTGGCGGCGCGGATATGCCGGTAGTGGTCTCGATGCTCAACTCCTATTCGGGCTGGGCAGCGGCGGCGATTGGCTTTTCGCTCGGCAACGACCTTTTGATTGTTGTGGGCGCGCTGGTTGGCTCGTCCGGGGCAATTTTGTCCTACATCATGTGTAAGGCGATGAACCGGAGCTTTGTGTCGGTCATTTTGGGCGGCTTTGGTGGCCCGGCTGGCGAGCAGATGGAAATCGACGGGGAACAGGTCGCGATTGATGCGGATGGCGTTGCTGCTGCGCTCAATGACGGTCAGGAAATCGTGATTGTTCCGGGCTACGGCATGGCGGTGGCACAGGCGCAACAAGCGGTGTCTGAGCTGACCAACAAGCTGCGCGCGAAGGGCAAGAACGTGCGGTTCGCGATCCACCCGGTTGCTGGGCGTTTGCCTGGGCACATGAACGTGCTCTTGGCGGAAGCGAAGGTGCCTTATGACATCGTGCTGGAAATGGACGAAATCAACGAGGACTTCCCGACAACGGATGTGGTGATCGTGATTGGCTCCAACGACATTGTGAACCCTGCCGCACAGGAAGACCCGAACAGCCCGATCGCTGGGATGCCGGTTCTGGAAGTGTGGAAGGCCAAGCAGGTGTTTGTCTCCAAACGGGGGCAGGGCACCGGCTATTCCGGCATCGAGAACCCGCTGTTTTACAAGGAAAACACGCGGATGTTCTATGGCGATGCGAAGGACTCTGTGTCGAGCCTTTTGCCGCTCATCGACTAAGTCGGTCTTACAAAAATGCAAAAAGCCCTGGTGGAAACGCCGGGGCTTTTTTGTTGCTTGGGCGGTGTGGAGGTGGCCGGGGGCGCTGCCCCCGGACCCCCGAGGTATTTTGAAAACAAGGAAGGGGAAGGGGTGGCTTGCGCGACTCGCGGTGATTTGCGAGGCTTTGGGTCTTATTTATAGATTTTGGGGAGGGTTGAGATGCCTGTTGTTTCTGGGCCGGTGACGCTGTTTATGGGGCCGCTCACTGTGGGGGCGCCGGATGATTTAGAGGCGGCGATCATTGATTTTATTGGGGCGGCACAGTCTGAGCTTTTGGTATCGGTGCAGGAGTTGGATCATCGTCCAATTGCGGAAGCGTTGATTGCGGCGCGGCGCAGAGGCGTTTATGTGCGCGTGATTTTGGAGCAGGATTATTTGCGAGAAGCGCGCCCACCGGAGGCTGATAGTCTTGGGACGCATGAGGTGAACCGGGAGCTCCTGACTCGGATTTTGCGCGCCGGGATTGATGCGAAGGCGGATTATAACCCGTCCATTTTCCACCAGAAATTTATCATACGCGACAGGGCGGCGGTGCTGACCGGATCGACGAATTTCACAACAACCGGCGTCACCAAGAACCTCAATCACATAGCTGTGGTCTTGGACGCTGAGGTGGCGCGCGAATATGGGCGCGAGTTTGCGCAGATCAGGCGCGGCATTTTTGGCAAGCGTAGCCTGGAAACGCCGCGTCGTCCGCTCGAGGATCATTTTGTCGGGGGGGTGCGGCTCAAGCCTTTGTTCGCGCCTGACCATGCGCCGGAAATGGAATTCATCAAGCAAATGATCAAGGCGAAATCGCGGATTGATTTTGCTGCTTTCACCTTTGCGCAAAGCTCTGGCATTGATGATGCGCTCGTCAATGCGCGCGAAAAGGGCGTGAGTGTGACCGGCGTTTTGGATCGGCGGCAGGCGAACCAATCCTGGGCGGCCAAACATACTTTGCAAGCGGGGAATGTGGCGTTGCATCAGAACCGGACCGGCACCGGGGTGCGGAAAATCCACCATAAACTCATGACGATAGATGACACGCTGACGATCATTGGCAGCTTTAATTACACAGGCCCTGCGAACCTCACGAATGATGAAAATATCATGGTGTTTGGGGATTTGGATTTGCCAGATGGCCCCGCGAAAGACGCTGCACAGGTGCTTGGCCGCTATGCGCGCGGCGAAATTGAGCGGATCATTTTGGAGCAGGGGGAGCCGATTTTGCCTTAGGCCTCTCGCCAGGTGCCGGGCGCGAGACCGTCAAGGCTCCAGTCCCCAATCCGCCAACGCACGAGCCGCAAAGTCGGAAAGCCAATCGCCGCCGTCATGCGCCGCACTTGGCGGTTCTTGCCTTCCGAAAGTGTCAGCTCGATCCAAGTGTCGGGCACCGATTTGCGAAACCGCACAGGTGGGGTGCGCGGCCAGAGTTCGGGCGCCTCAATCAGCCGGGCACCGGCGGGGCGAGTCACCCCGTCTTTGAGCGTGATCCCTTGGCGCAACGGGGCGAGATCGGCGTCTTTGGGCGCGCCTTCCACTTGCACAAGGTAGGTTTTTTCAACTTTGTGTTTGGGGTTCGAAAGCCGCGCTTGAAGTCGGCCATCATCAGTGAGCAGCACCAATCCTTCGCTATCACGGTCAAGCCGCCCCGCCGGATAAACCCCCGGAACATCAACATATTCTGACAGGGTTGGGCGCGGCGAAGGGCTTTTGACATCTGTGAATTGGGTCAAAACGCCGAAGGGTTTGTTGAGGAGAATGAGCCGGGACATGCCTCGCCATACAGGGGTCGCGGATTTTTTTCACCCCCCAATGAAATTTTTTCTTGATCGAAATGAAAAACCGCCGCATATGGCGCTCAAGACGCCAACGCACGCGCCTCTGGCTGGGCCACATGCCCACTTGTTTATGTAGCGACGGTAACGTCTCCTTGGAACCTTGGGGCATTGCGCCCCTGTCTTGTGGAGATTTCCCATGACCTACGCTGCACCGGGCTTTGCGCCCGCTCTCTCTCCGTTTGAAACCGCTTTGGCCACGATGATTGTGGACCGTCCGACGCTTGTGATCGATGTGGATCGTGTGGCGCGGCAATATGCGGCGCTGGCCCAAGGGCTTGGTGCGGCGCGTATTCATTATGCCGTCAAGGCGAACCCGCATCCGGCGGTGATTGCGCAGCTTGTGGCATGTGGATCGCATTTTGATGCGGCGTCGCGCGGCGAGATTGAATTGTGCTTGTCGCAGGGCGCGCGCCCGGATCAGATCTCCTTTGGAAACACAATCAAACGCGCGTCTGACATTGCCTTTGCGCATGCTTCTGGCCTCACGTTGTTTGCGGCTGATGCCGAACCTGAGCTTGAGAAGATCGCCGCTCATGCGCCGGGGGCTTCGGTCTATATTCGTGTGATCGTTGAAAATTCCGAGGCTGACTGGCCGTTGAGCCGCAAGTTTGGTTGTCGCGATGGGCTTGTGCCTGCTTTGTTTGATCATGCTTTGGCGCTTGGGCTTTCGCCGGTTGGCTTGTCCTTTCATGTGGGCAGCCAAACCCGACGTGCAGAAATGTGGACCGGGGTTTTGGATCATGTTGCGCATGTTTGGGCGGACCTCAAAGCGCGCGGTCATGCGCTTTCTTTGCTCAATATTGGCGGGGGCTTTCCGGCGTTTTACGGTGAGGCCGTTGAGGCGCCTACGATCTATGCCGCCCGTGTCATGGGGCTTATTCGCGAGCGTTTTGGTGATGTTGCGCATGTGATGGCCGAGCCGGGCCGGGGCATGGTTGCGGAAGCTGGCGCGATTATTGCTGAGTGTTTGCTTGTGTCGAAAAAGTCGACCTCTGACAGCCACCGTTGGGTGTATCTCGACATTGGCCGCTTTTCTGGCTTGGCTGAAACCGAAGGCGAAGCGATCCGCTATCAGCTGATCACGCCGCATGATGGGGGCGCGGTTGGGCCGTGCATTTTGGCGGGGCCGTCTTGCGATAGTGCTGATGTCTTGTACGAAAAGCGCCCGATTGAATTGCCGCTGGCGCTTGCCTCAGGGGATCGCATCATCATCCAGAATGCGGGAGCGTATACCTCGTCCTATTCTTCGGTTGGGTTCAATGGGTTCCCACCCTTGGATGTGGTGATTGTCTAACCCTTGTGGCGTGACAATCGACCACTGTTTTGGGTCTTTGTATCTGTGTAATATGTGCGCTCAGGCGTGATGAACAAAGGCCCAAAACATGGCGACGATCAAAGACCACGAGCTGCGCTATGCGCTTGCCAATGAGCTGCACGCGCGGCCATTTCCTTCGGTCGATGCGCCTTGTTTTGCTGCCTTTTTGGCTGTGAAACGCCCGGAAAATGCTGTGGCGCGGGATCGGGCGGCGGATATTGCGCATTTGCATGTGCTGCTTGATCGCTACGGCGCGGCGCACCCGCAGCCGGGTGCGAACCACTATTTTGGCGAAATCGGCAAATACCGTCTCAAATGGGAACAGCACACCGAATTCGTGACCTATACGATATTTGGCGATGGAAATTCTCATCAACCCTTTGATCCGAACGCCTTTGATGTGTTTCCGGCGGAGTGGTTGGCCGAAATTCCGGGGGTGCGGGTGAGTTCGGCTTTGATCCGGGTCGAACCCTTGCCTGCCGAGGAATTGATCCGCAAAAAAATCGACACTTGGTTCGTGCCGGAAAGCGTGGCGGCGGCTTATGTCTTGGACCGGGATGCGATTGTGGCGGGGGATTTTCGCATCGACCAAGGGGGGCATTTGCGCTTTGCTGTGTTTGCCGGGACATCCTGTAGCGCGCGCCGCATTGGCCGGATTGTTCAGCGCATTTGCGAGATCGAGACCTATAAACAAATGTCGATGCTGGGCCTGGCGCGGGCGCGCAATATTCAATCGCGATTGTCTGGGGTTGGCGAGGAATTGTCGGGCCTTGTGGCGGGCATGGGCGAGGCGGATGCGGGGTCTGAGGAGCGGTTGAGCGAACTGTTACAGATTTCTGCCGAGCTTGAACAAATCACCGCGCAGACGTCGTTTCGCTTCGGCGCGACAGGGGCCTACGAGGCGATTGTTGGTCAGCGAATTTCGGTGATGCGTGAGGAACGGTGGGATGGGCGCCAGACGTTCAATGAGTTCATGACGCGCCGCTATGATCCGGCGATGCGCACCGTGAAATCGGTGGAGCGCCAGCTGCACGACATGGCCGAACGGTCGATGCGGGCTGGGGATTTATTGCGGACCCGGGTCGACGTGGAACGCTCCGCGCAAAACCAGAAATTGCTCGAAAGCATGGATCGACGCGCGGATCTTCAATTGCGTTTGCAAGAAACTGTTGAAGGGTTGTCTGTCGTCGCAATCAGCTATTATGCCGTGTCGCTCTTGGCTTATTTGGTCGAGCCACTGGCGTATGAATTTGGCCTCGACAAGAGCCTTGCCAAGGCGGCGCTTGTGGTGCCGGTCTTGTTGTTGGTCTGGGCGTCCGGGCGCGCCATTCGTAAGCGCTTGATCCACAAATAGCGCGGGCTATGCGGTGCGCGCTGCGCCGACAGCTTTGCCATTCAGCGCCCGGTCCGTGGCCCATCCGCCGGCCCCGATTGCGACCAAGGCGATTATCGCGGCGAGAGATAAAGTCGGGATGCCAGCCAGACCAGCGCCCAAAGTGCAGCCGCCCGCCAAGACACCACCAATCCCCATCAAGACCGCGCCGCCGGTATAGCGCCCGGTTTCGGTTGGGGAGGAAAAGCTTTGCCATTTGAACGACTTAAAGGCGAGTGATGCGGCCAAAGCGCCGAGCAGCGTGCCCCCCACCAACCCGGTGCCAAACCCCGCAGGCACAGCGCTTGACGCGATGATGTAGAACAAAGCCTCGCTCATAGGCGCTGTGAAGGACAGGCTTTCCAGCGCGACCGGATCAAAATCATCATACAAAATGTAGCCCGTTCCAAGCCAGCCAAGCGGCACCAAAAGCCCAACCAGCGCCGCGCCACTCAACAGCTGGATTGAGGCTCCCGAGCGCAGCGCAACGACAAGCGCGATCAGGGAGATGACAGCGCCCCAAACCAGCCCGCCGCCGGGCAAGGACGCCAGATCGACCGCCGCGCCAAACCCAACTGTCAGATCCCCAAGCGCAACCCGTAGGGGCGCCAAAACGCCTTTCAAAGTCGCATGGGCAACCACAGCAAAGACAATGACAACGCTCAGGGCGCGCAGGTTGCCGCCGCCGCCCAACACTGTCAGGCGAGAGATGCAACCGCGGGTCAACACCATCCCGGCGCCAAACATCAATCCACCAAGCACAATGCCCAAGACCGGCACATCGCCTGCCAGCAAACGGTGATCTACAAAGCTGATCAGCCCGGCCGCGACCAAGGCTTGCGTGCCCATCACGGCCACCGCGAGCGCCAAGGCCCAAACCCCAGCCGCTTGCCGCCGATCAGGCCCCGCGACAACAGCGCGCCGAAAACAAAACGCCGTCCGCTGCGCCAAAACGCCAAAACAGATGCCCAGCACCAGCGCAAAATAGACGGCCGCTTGGGGCGCAGTCAGGGTTTCAAATCCAAAGCTTTCGAACATGGCGCGCTTTCCCGTTTTTAGAACATTCTCCCATTAGCCCACGAAAATGCTGCAAATCAAGCATTACAATAGGTGAATGCGTGGCGCGAAGCGGGAAGCTGTTCCCCAGCCCCCTTGTGGGCAGGACGGCTTTCTTGCCATGTGTGGTGCCGCGAACTTTGTCCCCATGCGGGGCCTCGGTCTGGCGACTCTGGTCTTTTTTGCGCAAGCATCGCCTGCGCTTGACCATTGCGCCTTCGCCCGCCACTCTCGCGCGAAAAGAAAGAGGTCCACTATGTCAAACGCCCTGTCGGCTCGCCAGATTTTGGATCGGCTTGTCTCCTTTCAAACGGTGTCCAGCGAGACGAATTTGCCGCTCATTGATTGGGTTGAAGACTATTTGGCCAATCTGGGCGTGCGCGCGCATCGGGTGTACTCGGATTGCCAAACAAAGGCGGGGCTGTTTGCCACCATTGGCCCGGATGCTCCGGGCGGGGTGATTTTATCTGGACACACGGATGTTGTGCCCACTCAAGGCCAGGCGTGGGACAGTGATCCCTTTGAAGTCCTTGAGAAAAACGGACGTCTTTACGGGCGTGGCACCTGCGACATGAAGGGGTTTGACGCCATTGCTTTGGCGGCTGTGCCCAGGGCGCTGGCGGCCAATTTGGCCCGGCCCATCCACCTTGCTCTGAGCTATGATGAGGAGGTGGGATGCACCGGCGCGCCACGGCTGATTGAGGCGATGTTGGCACATATTGCGCCGCCCGCCGCCGCGATCATTGGCGAGCCATCCATGATGCAAGCTGTCACAGGTCATAAGGGCAGTATCGGGATCGAAACACATCTGCGCGGCTTTGAGGTGCACTCATCCTTGATGCACACTGGTGTTTCTGCGGTCATGGAAGCTGCCAAACTGATCGAATGGGCGAACCGGATAAACGACCAAAATGCCGCGCGCGCGCCGGGAACGTTGGACGCGCTGTTTGATCCGCCTTGGACAACCGCCCATGTCGGGCGGATTTCGGGCGGCACCGCCGATAATATCACAGCGCGCGATTGCAAGTTTACAATGGCCTTTCGCGCTGTGCCGTCCCAAACCACGGCCGCTTGGCGCGATGCTTATTTGGCCGAGGTGGCGCAGGTGGAAGCGGGCATGAAGGCGATCCACCCAGACGCGCGGATCGACACCAATGTCGTGTTCGATGTTCCGGGGCTAAAACCCGAGGACATGGGGCAGGCCGAAACACTTGTGCGCCGTCTGACTGGCGACAATGCCACCCACCAAGTGAGCTACGCCACAGAGGCCGGTCAATTCCAAGGCGCAGGTGTCAGCTCGGTGATCTGCGGGCCGGGCGACATCGCGCAGGCGCATCAGCCCAACGAATTTCTGGCAGTGTCCCAGCTTGAGGCGGGGGTTCGCTTCATTGATCGCTTGATTGCAGACAGCACAGCTTAAAACCTGATCACAACGCGCCTCATATAGGGGGTGCGGATGTGCCTTCTTTGGTTTCCAAATACCTCGGGGGGCGGGCGATCGCCCGCGGGGGCAGCGCCCCCTCCCGCGCGTGGTCAGCCGCCGGTATGGCTCATATGGCGCGGCATTTGCCCATCTGGCTTTTGCCGGGAATAATCGAAATCATGTCCCTTGGGTTTGCGTGTAATCGCCTCGCGAATGGCGGCAATCAGCCCCGCGTCACTGTCGGGCGTGGCGCGCAAGGGCACCCGCAAATCCGCTTGGTCTTCTTGCCCCAAACACATGTAGAGCTCGCCCGTGCAGGTCAGGCGCACCCTGTTGCAACTCTCACAAAAATTATGGGTGAGCGGGGTGATGAAGCCGATTTTCTGACCGGTTTCCTCAAGGCGCACATAGCGCGCCGGGCCGCCTGTGCGCTCCGCCAGCGGCGTGAGGGTGTAGTCCTGTGCGAGTTTGTCGCGTAAATCACTCAGGGGCCAATATTGGTCCAACCGGTTTTCATTGCCAATATCGCCCATCGGCATGACCTCGATCCACGTCATATCAAGGTCGTTTGCCTTGGCCCATTGTGTCATCGGGATCAACTCGTCCTCGTTGAAACCTTTGAGGGCGACAGCGTTGATCTTGATGCGCATTCCGGCGGATTGGGCGGCATCAATACCGCGCAACACCTGAGCGAGATCGCCGCGCCGGGTGATTTCAGCGAATTTTTGCGGATCTAAGCTGTCCATCGACAGGTTAATGCGTTTGACCCCGCATGCTGCCAAATCGGCGGCGTATTTTTCAAGCTGTGAGCCGTTTGTTGTCAGCGTCAACTCGTCCAGCGCGCCGCTTTCGAGGTGGCGTGTCATGGCTTTGAAATAGGTCATGATCCCTTTGCGCACCAGCGGTTCACCGCCCGTAATGCGCAGTTTTTTAACGCCAAGACCGATGAAAGCCGTCGAGACGCGATCAAGTTCTTCTAATGTGAGAAGTTCCTTTTTGGGCAGGAAGGTCATGTTCTCCGCCATGCAGTAGGTGCAGCGAAAATCGCAGCGATCCGTCACCGACAAACGCAGGTAGGTGATCGGGCGCAAAAACGGGTCTATGAGAGGTGCTTGGTCCATGCGGCAAGGGTAGGGGGCAGAGGCAGGATGCGCAAGCTGTGCGAAGGTCTTGTTTGCAGTTGTGGCCTTTCACATTTGTGCTAGTTTTGGCGTATGAAACCTATTGTATTGATCACCGTTCTGTTTTCGTTGGCCGCTTGCGGCAAAGTTTTTGATGCTCAAAAGGCGGCCACGGCTGCGCCTGAATTGGAGGAGGTCGCCGAGCGGCCCGCGGGCGAAATGCAAGGCCCGCCCCCGCCGCCCCCCACTGCGAATACGGCTGCGGAATTTGATACAACCTCTAAGGAAGAAAAGGCTGCGGCCTTGGCTGCGCCCAAACCGGCGGGCGAAAAGCGGCTTGGGGAGACAATCGCCACGCTCGGTGATCCTACAGACCCCGGGTTTTGGTTGGAAACGCCGCTTGTGACCCGTGTGACGCAGGGCCGGGTGGAGGCGAAGACGAATGGCAAATCCGTCAGTTTGGAATTGCGCCCAATCCCCGGCGCGGACGGTGCGGGCAGCCGAATCTCTTTGCCTGCGCTCAAGTTGCTTGAGGTGGGGTTGGCTGGGCTGCATGAGATGACGGTTTTCGCGGATTAGCGCTCACCTTTTGGGTGGCCTTAACCCCATTTTCGATGGGGGCACGGCCGCCATACCGCACTCCCGATGGGGGCTCTGCCCCCAAACCAAACTTTCGATGGGGGCTCTGCCCCCATACCCCCGAGGTATTTCAAAACCAAAGAAGGGCGGCGGAAGGGGTTAGTCTTTGAGGTATTTTCCGGCTTCTTTGCGGGCGAAGTTTTTCATTTTTTCGCCATGTGTTTCAAGGAACATCCGGGTGCGGTCTGGGTCGTGTTTTGACAGGTCGCGCAGCCACCACGCGATTGCTTTTTGGATGAACCAAGCGTGATCATCGACGTAGGTTGCGGCCCAGCCAAGAACGCGGTCGCGTGCTGCAAGTTCCGCGTCTTTGGGGAAGTTTTGTTTGGTCCAGGGTAGGGTGAAGACAAGTGCTGCGCGTTTGGTCCAAAGGTGGTCAGAGCGCGTCCATGCTTCGATGTCGTCAAGGCGGGAAGGATCTGCCGTCAGGCGTTTTTGTCCGGCCATGGCGGCGTGATCTGCGATGGCCCAACTGTCAAAATCCGGCGCCCATGATGTGATGAGGGCCCAGGCTGCATCGTCCGGGCGCAGGCGGGCTTGGGTGAGCAGTTTTGCCGCGGCAAGGCGGGCTTCAAAAATGTCGGTTTGCCAGAGTTGATCTGCCAGTGTGACCCGTTCATCTACTGTGAGGTTTTGACGCCAAGTCTTTGTTAAGTCGTTCAAAAACGGGTTTGTGGCACCGAGGTATTCGCGTTTGGCTTTGTGGTAGGTGGCAAGCCCGATTGCGCGCTCCGCCACGGCGCCTTGTTTGATCGCGTCGAGGGCCTCGTCTAGGGTCATGAGGGTTTGAGTCCGGTTGGAGCGCCGTCGATTGTGGTTTGGTTGCGTGTCTCCCAATAGGCGGAAAGACCCTCTTCGCCGCGATCTTCGGCCCATTTGGTGAGCGTGTCGCGTTCGCGCGACGCATCCATATAGGGCACCGCATAGCCGCAAGAAGATTGCACCATCTCCACCGACATATCAAAGAGCTGGCGTGCGCCAAGATGCGCGGGAAAATGGGGCGCGAGCGCCTCCCAATCGGCATCCGATCTGTGGAGGGTTTTCGCTGTGCCATAGGCCCGCAGGATCATCGGTTTGGTGGAAAAGGAACACCACATGACAGTCATGCGGTTGAGCGCGCGTAAGTGCCCGGCGGTCTCATTGCCTGACCCTGTCAAGTTCATCCAGACAAGCCTGTTGGGACCAAGAACGCGCAGGGAGTCCATGCCTTTGGGGGAGGTGTTGACCCGCCCATCGGGCGCGGCGGTGGCGACGAAAAAGATCGGTTGTTCTGCGATGAAACTGCGCTGCGCATCGTCAAAAGCTGCGAATTGTTTGGCCATTATTCCACCGTCACCGATTTCGCGAGGTTGCGCGGTTGATCTACATCGGTGCCTTTGGCGATGGCGGCGTGATAGGCGATGAGCTGCGCCGGGATGGCGTAGAGCATCGGTTGAAGAAGCTCAGGCGCATCGGGCAGGGTGATTGTGCGCCACACCCCCTCGGCCGCGCCTGTTGCACGCGCATCAGAAACCAAAAGCACCTTGCCACCGCGCGCCATAACCTCTTGCATGTTGGACACTGTCTTGTCGAAAAGCGCGTCATGGGGCGCGAAAACGACTGTGGGCGTTTCTTTGTCTACAAGGGCGATGGGGCCGTGTTTAAGCTCACCAGAAGGATAGCCTTCGGCGTGTATGTAGCTGATTTCCTTTAGCTTTAATGCGCCTTCAAGGGCGAGTGGGTACATTTGGCCGCGCCCCAAGAACAATACATCCGTGGCTTGGGCAAGCTTTTTAGCGGCGCGGTCAAGTGCGCCTTCTACCGATAGCGCGTGGGACATCAGGCCAGGCAATTTGCGTAAATCATCCAGCATGTCTTTGAGGGCGGAGTCGGTGAGAACGCCGCGCGCCTGTGCGGCCTTCAGGACCAAAATGGCGAAGGTTGTGAGCTGGCAGGTGAAGGCCTTGGTGGAGGCAACTGACACTTCGACACCGGCGAAAATCGGCAAGGCCACATCGCTTTCGCGTGCGATTGAGCTTTCGGGCACGTTCACAAGCGATACGATGTTTTCGGCGCGGCCTTTGGCGTATCGTAAGGCGGCGAGCGTGTCGGCTGTTTCGCCTGATTGGCTGACGAAAACCCCCAATGTGCCCGGTGTGATGGGCGGTTCGCGGTAGCGGAATTCCGAGGCAACGTCGATGTCCACTGGGAGTTTTGCGTAGCGTTCGAACCAATATTTCGCAGTTAAACCAGCGAGATAGGCTGTGCCGCAGGCCACAATTGACACCCGCGAGACAGTTGCGAGATCGACGCCGGGAAGATCCATCATGATGCCAGCACCATCGGCGGAAAGGTAGTTTTCCAGCACCCGCCCGGTGACGGTTGGCTGTTCCGCGATCTCCTTCATCATGAAGTGTTTGAAGCCGTCTTTCTCGATGCGCGTTGCGTCAAGGCGCACTTGGCGCATCTCGCGGTTTGCCAGCTTGCCAGCCTCATCATAGATCGTCGCACCTTGGCGGGTAATTGCGGCGTAATCGCCTTCCTCAAGGTAGGTGATTTTGTCGGTCAGCGGCGCAAGCGCGATGGCGTCTGACCCCACATACATTTCACCGTCCCCATGGCCAATTGCCAGCGGGCTGCCTTTGCGCGCTGCGATCATCAAATCGCCTTCGCCTTCAAACAGGAACAACAAAGCGAAGGCCCCTTCGAGCCGGGCGATGGTCGCGGCGACAGCTTCCAGAGGGGTCTTGCCTTCGCGGACCAATTTGGCGGTCAGATGGGCGATGGTTTCGGTATCGGTTTCGCTTTCAAAACATGCGCCTTGTGCACCAAGTTCGGCGCGAAACTGGGCGTAGTTTTCGATGATACCGTTGTGGACGACGGCAACGGGGCCGCATTGGTGCGGGTGCGCGTTGGCGGTGGTTGCGGCGCCGTGTGTGGCCCAGCGGGTATGGCCAATGCCGGCGTGTCCGGGCAGGGGATCATGCACTAAGGCATCAGAAAGATTGACCAATTTTCCGACAGCGCGGCGGCGATCAAGCGTGCCATCAGAGGCGATTGTTGCAATCCCGGCGCTGTCATACCCACGATATTCGAGCCGTTTCAGCCCTTCCGCAATCAAAGGCGAGACTTCGTGACTGCCAAGAATTCCAACGATACCACACATATTACTCGCCCTTGGTTTTGGCGGCTTTGGCCGCTCTTAATTTGTCAAACAGACGCGTTGCAAACCCGTCTTTGATGTCCAGCTTTGCCCGCCCGATACCCATTGCGCCATCGGGAATGTCCTGTGTCACAACAGCGCCTGTGGCCGTCATTGCGCCTTGGCCCACCCGCACAGGGGCGACAAGCATTGTGTCCGACCCAATGAAAGCATCAGAGCCGATTTCGGTTTTATGCTTGAACACGCCATCATAGTTGCAGGTCACGGTGCCTGCGCCAATATTTGCGCGCGCGCCGATCACCGCATCGCCAATATAGGTCAGGTGATTGATCTTTGCACCCTCAGCAACTTGGGCGTTCTTGATTTCAACGAAGTTGCCGACCTTGACCCCTTCTGAAAGCTCCGCACCGGGGCGCAAGTGCGCATAAGGGCCAATGACCGCATCGCGCGAAACGTGGCAGCCTTCAAGGTGACAAAACGCCCGAATACGCGCCCCGCTTTCAATGGTGACACCGGGACCAAAGACAACATTTGGCTCAATCACCGTGTCTGCTCCAACGAAGGTGTCATAGGCGAAAAACACGGTTTCCGGTGCGATCAGGCTCACGCCGTTTTCAAAGGCCTCCGCACGCGCGCGCGCTTGAAAGGCGGCTTCAGCGGCGGCGAGTTCAGCCCTTGTGTTGATCCCGAGTGTTTCGGCCTCATCGCAAGTGACCGCGGTTGCCGCGAGGCCCTTTTGTTGGGCAACCTCAATGATGTCGGTGAGGTAGTATTCGCCAGAGGCGTTGTCATTGCCCACCGCCTCAATCAATGCGAACAGCGTGGCCGTATCGGCCATAACAACACCGGAATTACAAAGGGTTATGGCGCGCTCATCTTCTGTGGCGTCTTTATATTCCACAATTCGAGTCAAAGACGCGCCGTCCACCACAAGGCGCCCATAGCGGCCCGGGTCTTGAGCGTTAAAGCCGAGCACCACAACATCCGCGCCCGTCTGCCGCGCGTCTTGCATCGCCTCAAGGGTTTCGGGGCGAATGAAAGGCGTATCCCCATAGAGCACGACTGCATCCCCCTCGAACTGGTCAAGAACAGCGCGCGCCTGCGCAACAGCATGGGCCGTGCCGAGTTGCTCGTCTTGGACGACAACTGTGATTTCATCGTCATGCGCGGTTGCGGCTTTGCTCACCTGTTCGGCGCCGTGACCGGCCACCAGAACAATCCGCTCAGGCTCTAGTTGAGCGCCCGATGTGAGCGCATGCACAAACAGGGGTGCTCCGCCAATCTCATGCAGAACCTTGGGAAGATCCGAATTCATGCGGCTGCCTTTTCCGGCGGCAAGGACGATCAGGGCGGGGGCCACAGCTTGGGTCATAGGGGGTGTCTGCTCTTTTCAGTCTGTTCGTCCCGTTTTACCCGTGACATATTTATGGGCAAGGGAAATTCCGGTCAGGCGGTAGATCGGCAGAAAAGGTGCGCTATGAAAACTGTGATCTTTGATCTCGATGGGACATTGGCGGACACCTCGGTGGATTTGATCGCTGCGGCCAATGCCTGTTTTGAGCGCGCAGGCTTTGATGCGGCGCTTGATCCGGTGACGGATGCGGCCACGGCTTTTGCGGGCGGGCGGGCGATGCTGCACCTTGGGTATGAGCGGATCGGCGGCGATGTGAGCGCGCAGGTCGAGCGGGATTATCCCTACCTCTTAG
The DNA here is from genome assembly GCA_050633625.1 of Maritimibacter sp. Taxonomy (GTDB): domain Bacteria; phylum Pseudomonadota; class Alphaproteobacteria; order Rhodobacterales; family Rhodobacteraceae; genus JBOEGW01. Next base: position 235,920 of record JBOEGW010000006.1, read on the forward strand.
CGTGGTATGGCGAAAATATCGACACGAATACAGTGCTTTACCCCGGCGCGGTGGCGGCCGTGGAAGGGCTTTTGTCGGCGGGCTATGCTGTCGGAATTTGCACGAATAAGCCGGAAAACCTTGCAGAAGATTTGATGTCTCGTCTGGGGGTGCGCGACCTGTTTGCCTCGCTGATCGGGGCGGACAGCTTGCCGCAACGCAAGCCCGACCCCGCGCCCTATGTGGCGGCCGTAGAGCGGGCGGGGGGCGTGGTATCGGCGTCTGTTTTGATCGGTGACACTGTGACAGACCGCGAAACAGCGCGCGCCGCGAAAGTGCCATCTATTTTGGTCACTTTCGGGCCAAACGGGCGCGGGGTGCTGGATTTGCACCCCGAGGGCGCGATCGACGAGTATGGCCAGTTGCGCGGTGAAGTTGCGCGTTTGATCGGGTAGGAGGGGCACATGAGCGAGCGTTTTAGCGGCAATTTCACCCAGCAAGAACCGATCCCGGAGGCGGCGATTGAAGCGGCGGTGCGGGTGATGCGCAGCGGGCGATTGCACCGCTACAATACAGCGCCCGGCGAGGAGAGTGAAGCTGCGCTTTTGGAGGTTGAGTTTGCCGCAAAAATGGGCGCGAAATATTGCGTCGCCGTGGCTTCCGGGGGCTATGCGCTTGGCTGTGCGTTGCGCGCGCTTGGAGTTGGTCCGGGAGATCGCGTGCTCACCAATGCCTTCACCCTTGCGCCGGTTCCCGGCGCGATTGCGGCGTTGGGGGCGATCCCGGTGTTTGTTGGCGTGACTGAAAGCCTCGTCATTGATTTGGAGGATTTGGCGGCCAAGATTCAGGCGGGCGATGTGCTCATGTTGAGCCATATGCGCGGCCATTTGTGCGATATGGATCGGCTGATGGCGCTGTGCGATGGTGCTGGCGTTCGGGTGATTGAGGACTGCGCACATACGATGGGCGCGACGTGGAACGGGGTGTTATCCGGGCGCAGCGGGCTTGTGGGCTGTTATTCGACCCAGACCTATAAACATCTTAATTCCGGCGAAGGGGGGCTTTTGATCACCGATGACGCCGAGGTGGCAGCGCGGGCGATCATGTTGTCGGGGTCTTATATGCTCTATGAGCGTCACTTGGCGGGGCCGGAGGCGGCACAGTATGAAAGTCTGAAATACGACACACCAAATGTATCGGGGCGGATGGACAATCTTCGCGCGGCGATCTTGCGGGTTCAATTGCGGGATTTAGACAGCCAATGCGAGAAATGGAACGCGCGATATCGGATTGTGGAGTCGGGGCTGCGGGATGTGGCTGGATTGACGGTGATCGAAAGACCTGAAGCGGAGGGCTTTGTGATGTCGTCGTTCCAGTTTTTGCTGTTGGATTGGGATGATACAGCGGTGTTGGATGTGGTTGCACGCTGCGCAGCGCGTGGGGTTGAGTTGAAATGGTTTGGCAATGCTCATCCCAGCGGATTCACGTCACGCTATGACAGCTGGCGCTACGTGGACGCCTCCCCCATGCCTGCAAGCGACAGGGTGTTGCGGGGCATTTTGGATTTGCGTTTGCCATTGACCTTCAGTGAAGCGGACTGCGCACAGGTGGCGCGGATTATTCGCGCTGAGGTGTCGGCGGTTTTCCAAGCCGGATAGCGCCTGCGGCGCGCGGGGGCTGTTTGCCCCCACACCCCCAAAAGTATTAGCGAAACAAGGAAATGGGCGCGCGGTCACATGCCACACGCGCCCTAGAGTGCCGGCCTCAGCCTTCCTCGTTTACGGTCATCGGCGCCTCCGCCTGTACCGCACATGGATCTTGCCCGAGCATGGTTAATATTGAGTGAACGCCTCCTTTCCTTGTTTTTGAAATACCTTGGGGGTGTGGGGGCAAAGCCCCCGCGCTCTCTCTCTCTTGACGCGACTCACTTTCGCTGCCTAGAAATGAACAAGTGTTCAATAAAGTGAAGGAACTCGCGATGTTCACGGCCTCAATGCGATTTGATTTAGGTGAAGACGTGAATGCGTTGCGCGATGCTGTGCACCGGTTTGCGCAGACTCAGATCAAACCTTTGGCAGCTTCGATCGACCAAACCAACGACTTCCCGGCGCATTTGTGGACAGCGTTGGGGGAGATGGGGCTTCTGGGTGTGACTGTGGATGAGGCGTTTGGCGGCGCGGGCATGAGTTATCTTGCGCATACTGTCGCAGTTGAGGAAATCGCGCGCGCCTCCGCGTCGGTGTCATTGTCTTATGGGGCGCATTCCAACCTGTGTGTGAACCAGATCAGCCTGAACGGCACGGCTGAGCAAAAAGCAAAATACCTGCCACGTCTTGTGTCTGGGGAACACGTTGGCGCGCTTGCCATGAGCGAGCCGGGGGCGGGGTCGGATGTTGTCTCGATGCAGCTTCGGGCCGAGAAGAAGAATGGCTACTATACGCTCAATGGGTCAAAGTTCTGGATCACCAATGGTCCCGATGCCGATACGCTTGTTGTTTATGCCAAGACGGACCCGGGCGCTGGCTCCAAGGGCATGACGGCCTTTATCGTTGAAAAGGACATGAAAGGGTTTTCCACAAGTCCCCATTTTGACAAGCTTGGCATGCGCGGCTCAAACACGGCGCAGCTTTTCTTTGAAGATGTTGAGGTGCCCTTTGAAAATGTGCTTGGCGAAGAGGGGCGCGGGGTTGCGGTTTTGATGTCCGGTCTCGACTATGAACGGGTTGTCTTGTCGGGCATTGGCACCGGGATTATGGCGGCCTGTCTGGACGAGGTGATGCCCTATCTCAAAGAGCGCCAACAGTTTGGAAAACCGATCGGGGAGTTCCAACTGATGCAAGGGAAGATCGCTGATATGTATACGGCGATGAACTCCGCGCGCGCCTATGTTTATGAGGTTGCGCGGGCCTGTGATCGGGGCACTGTGACACGACAGGATGCGGCGGCTTGCGTGCTTTATGCCTCTGAAGAAGCGATGAAAGTGGCGCATCAGGCGGTGCAGGCCATGGGGGGGATGGGGTTTATGAGTGAAACGCCTGTTAGTCGGATTTTTCGCGATGCAAAACTCATGGAAATTGGTGCGGGCACCTCGGAAATTCGCCGGATGCTTATTGGCCGCGAATTGATGGGCGCGGTTTGATGATCCGCGCGGCACGATTGGCGCTTTTGGCGCTTGGCCTTGCTCCCTCGGCCTCGGCACAGGGGTTACTTTTTGATTTCACGCTCACGACGCGCTGCGTCGAGGCGGCGTCGAGCTGGGAAACGCAGATGGCCTGTATTGGCACATCGGCGGGGGCCTGTATGGATGCCAATCAAGGGGGCTATTCGACCTATGGGCAGGCGGAATGCTTTGGTGCGGAACATGAAGCGTGGGACGCTTGGTTAAACCGGTTGTACCCACAGCTGACCGAGGTGTCTCAGGCGTCTGACGCTGATCGGTTGCCGGGCGCGCCAAGCCAGGTCGAGGCGTTACGCGAAATGCAGCGGGCGTGGATCACATACCGGGATCGGTCCTGCGCCTTTGAGGCGGCGGTTTTCGGGGGCGGCACCGGGGCAGGCCCGGCCTACGCTGGCTGTTTGATGGTGGAAACCGGCGAGCAGGTGTTGCGGCTCAACGGGTTTGTGGGGCAGCCTTGAGGATGTGGACCTCCGCATATAAGGGCGTCGTGCTGGCGCTGTGTTGCGGCGTGCGCGCCGGGGTGGCGCAGGGTGAATTGCCAGCGCTGCCAACCTGTATTGATCGGCATATGGCCAAGTATGATTGGATGTTGGAGGTTCACGCGGCCACTCCGCTTGATGATGTGATGGGCGGGCTTTGGCATGCGCAAGAGGTGACTTATTGCGGGACGCTTGGCATTGTGCGCTGTGATCGGAGTGACGCCCCATTACCCTGCCAAGAGGCGTTGCGCGCTGAGCAGGATGCGCTTGCACAAACTGTGCGCGCTGGGCTGCCGGATCCGGCTGATTTGGAAGCGACGACGCGCGCTGAACATTTGTATGAGGCGGTTTATGCGCTGGCGCATGGGCGCTCTGCGGGGGCAGATTGTGCAGGGGCGGATGAGGTTGTGCGGGTCTGGTGCGAGGCGCGGGAGGCGAGTTTTCGGCTGCGTGATGCGGTGCTTGCTTGGCAGGTCGCGCAGTTCTTGGGCCGGGTGCCGCGCGCCGTTGAGGCGGGCTGGGCCAAAGCGCCGCCACCTGTTCGCCCGCGCGCACGCAGCGCTGTTGATCAATGACGTTCGGGAGATGAGCCTATGAAACTTGCATCGCAAATCCTGACAGGGTCCAAGGATTTTGAGGCGAACCGGGCCGCGCATCTCAAGGCGCTGGGCGAGGTGGCAGAGGCGGCAGAGGCGGCGGCACTGGGCGGCGGCGCTCGGTCGCGCGCGCGCCACGTTGATCGCGGCAAAATGCTGCCACGCGAGCGGGTAGCGACCCTGCTGGACGCGAATTCGGCTTTTCTTGAGATCGGCGCCACCGCGGCGCATGACATGTATGAGGGGGCCGCGCCCGGGGCCGGGGTGATTGCGGGGATCGGCACAGTTCACGGGCGTCAGGTGATGGTGGTGGCGAATGATGCGACCGTCAAGGGCGGCACGTATTACCCGATGAGCGTCAAGAAACATTTGCGTGCCCAAGAGATCGCCGCGACATGTGCGCTCCCCTGTCTGTACTTGGTGGATAGCGGCGGGGCGAACCTGCCAAATCAAGACGAAGTGTTCCCGGATCGCGACCACTTTGGCCGGATTTTTTACAATCAGGCGCAGATGTCCGCACGCGGTATTGCGCAAATTGCGGTGGTGATGGGATCCTGCACGGCGGGGGGCGCTTATGTGCCTGCGATGAGCGATGTGTCGATCATCGTGCGCGACCAAGGCACGATTTTCTTGGCCGGGCCGCCGCTGGTGAAGGCGGCCACGGGCGAGGTGGTTTCGGCCGAGGATTTGGGCGGCGGCGAGGTGCATACGCGCCTGTCTGGGGTTGCTGATTATTTGGCCGAGGATGACGCCCATGCGCTGGCATTGGCGCGCGAGGCTGTGCGCCATTTGGGGGCAAGTCCAAGCGCGCATATCGACCTGCAATCGCCTGAAGATCCGGCCTATGATCCTGACGAAATCCTTGGGGTTGTCCCGGCCAGCCTGACCACGCCTTATGACATTCGCGAAGTGATCGCGCGGCTCGTGGACGGATCGCGGTTTGATGAATTCAAGGCGCGATTTGGCGAAACGCTTGTCTGTGGTTTTGCGCATGTTGAGGGCATGCCGGTGGGCATCATCGCCAATAATGGCGTGTTGTTTTCTGAGGCGGCGCAAAAGAGCGCGCATTTCATTGACCTGTGTTCACGCCGGCGTATCCCTCTGGTTTTCTTGCAAAATATAACGGGCTTCATGGTCGGTCAGAAGTACGAAAACGAGGGGATTGCGCGCCACGGTGCCAAGATGGTGACGGCTGTGGCGACAACCTCGGTTCCCAAAATCACAATGCTCATCGGCGGCTCTTTTGGGGCTGGAAACTATGGCATGGCTGGGCGCGCTTATGATCCCGCCTTTCTGTGGACATGGCCCAACAGCCGCATCTCGGTGATGGGAGGCGCGCAGGCGGCGGGCGTCCTGGCAAGCGTGAAACGGGACGGGATTGAGCGGGCTGGCGGCAGCTGGAGCGCGGAAGATGAGGCGGCGTTCAAACAGCCCACCATCGAAATGTTCGAAAGGCAATCACATCCGCTCTATGCCTCGGCGCGGCTGTGGGATGATGGTATCATTGACCCACGAAAATCACGCGCCGTGCTGGCGTTGTCGCTGCGCGCAGCACTCAACACCCCGATTGAGGACACGCGGTTTGGCGTGTTTCGGATGTGAGGCTGCGCGTCAGGATTTTGCGTTCAGTCGTCCGCGGGTGTGGCGGTGCGGGCGGCGGCTTCTGGTCCGCGCGTCAGGGTAAAACTCCCGGTGCCGGTGCGTTGATACATGCCCATGGATTTGCGTTTGTACTCCTCCAAAGCGTCAAACGCCACGGCGGTGGCGGCGTCGCAACACTCCACAGCATCGCTGATCGGGTAGGGCGGGTTGGTTCTGTCGAAAATCGAGGCGGCAAAGCTGGGAAACTCCAGCTTCAACGCCTCTCTGGTGAGCATTTCTTCCAGTTTCGCAGCGACTTGGGCGATTGTCGCCCCCGGGCCGACTTTTGCGGCCAATTTCGTATAAAGATCGTTGAGCGGCGAGGCGGCAGACGCCCCGTGGCAGCCGGTCATCAGCGCCACATAATTGGGAGCGGCACCTTTGTTGAGCTGACAATCCAGCTCAATCGGTTTTGCCATCACCTCATTGGAGCCATCCCCACCCCGGTAGGTCACGACATTGGCGTTATGCGAGCAATCGACGAGAACATTGAGCTTAAAGCCACAAGATTCAAAGGCGCGCAGGTGGTTGTCAGTCAGGTTCCCCGTCAGGGCAATTTGTCCAGCCATTTAGAATTTCTCCCCAGTCAAAAACGATGCGCGGCACACAAACGCCGCATGAAAAAACACATTGAACAATATGGGACCGATGGTGGCAAAGCCGGTGCGCTCTGGCAACAGCTAATCGAAAGGATGGGATATGTTTGACCTCTGGAGGCGCGGTTTTCCAACGCGGACCTGTGCTATTTTTGCTGTGGTCTCAGGCCAGCGGGGGGTGGTCAGATGAGCGCATGGGATGAGAAGACCGCACAAGGATACGCCGAGCGCTACGGGGATGATCCGAGCATTTTCGCCGTTCTTGATGCGCTCAAAATTGGCGCGGAGGCCCGCGTGCTCGATATCGGTTGTGGGACCGGATCGGCGCTGCGGGCGCTGGAGAACGGGCAGCGGCAGCTCACAGGTGTTGACCCCACAGCGCGGATGATTGAGATCGCCTGCGCGGCGGGTGGTGGGGCTTATCAGGTTGCGGGCGCAGAGGATTTGCCCTTTGAGGCGGCGGCGTTTGACGTGGTTTTGGCGATCAATTCAATCCACCACTGGGATGACCTTATGGCGGGGCTGAACGAGGTGGTGCGCGTGTTGTCGCCGGGGGGAATGCTGGTGGTTGGCGGCGAAATCATGGACGCCGAGATGTTGCCGGAGGGGCAGGACTACAGTGCGCCCCTGCGCGCCGCCGGGTTCACACGACAGCGCCATGATCAGTTGGCCAAGGCCTTTATTCAAACCGCGCTCAAGCCGGAGGTGGCACATGTTTGACAAGATCCTGATTGCAAACCGGGGTGAGATCGCTTGCCGGATCATCGACACGGCGCGCAGCTTGGGCGTTTTGACTGTTGCTGTTTATTCGGACGCGGATGCCAGCGCGCGCCATGTCATGATGGCGGATGAAGCTGTGCATATTGGCGGATCGGCCCCGGCGCAGAGCTATTTGCGCGGGGATGTGATCATTCAGGCGGCGCTTGATACGGGCGCACAGGCGATCCATCCGGGTTATGGGTTCTTGTCGGAAAACCCCGATTTTGTGGAGGCGGTTGAGGCGGCGGGGCTTGTGTTCATTGGGCCTTCGGCAATGGCCATTCGCGCAATGGGGCTGAAGGACGCGGCGAAAGCGCTGATGATTGAGGCGGGGGTGCCTGTGGTGCCTGGGTATCATGGGGCGGAGCAGGACGGCGCGGTTTTGGCGCGTGAAGCTGACAAGATTGGCTATCCGGTGTTGATCAAGGCGGTGGCCGGGGGGGGCGGCAAGGGCATGCGCATGGTCGAGACCCCGGAGGCGTTTGACGCCGGGCTTGCCGCTGCGCGCAGCGAGGCGATGAGTGCCTTTGGCAATGGGGATGTGCTCATCGAAAAATACGTCACAAGCCCGCGCCATATCGAAGTTCAGGTGTTTGGCGATGGGGTGGAGGCGGTGCATCTTTATGAGCGCGATTGCTCGCTACAACGGCGACATCAAAAGGTCATTGAGGAAGCCCCCGCGCCGGGCATGACACAGGAGATGCGCGCGGCCATGGGCGCGGCAGCGGTGCGCGCGGCTCAGGCTGTGGGATATGCGGGCGCGGGGACCGTGGAATTCATCGTTGATGGCTCTGACGGGCTGCACGGGGATCGGTTTTGGTTCATGGAAATGAACACGCGCCTACAGGTCGAGCATCCGGTGACGGAAGCTGTGACGGGGGTGGATTTGGTAGCGTGGCAACTGCGGGTGGCGGCCGGGGAAGGCTTGCCCTTGGCGCAGGACGACATTCCCTTGAACGGGCATGCCTTTGAGGCGCGTTTGTATGCTGAGGATGCCGGAAACGACTTTTTGCCAGCCACAGGACGGCTTGACCACCTTGAATTTGCGCCGGTGTGCCGCGCCGATACTGGCGTGCGTGCAGGCGATGCGATTACGCCGTTTTATGATCCGATGATTGCCAAAATCATCACGCAGGGTGCGACGCGGGAGATCGCCTTGGCGCGGCTTCGCGCGGCGTTGGATGAAACGCAAGTCGCTGGTACTGTTACGAATATCGGGTTCTTGGCAGCGCTTGCGGGGCATCCGGGGTTTCGCGATGGGCGGGTGGATACCGGGCTGATCGCGCGTGACATGGCGGATTTGCAGGCGCCAGGGGCAGGCGCGCCAAGACGCCATGAAATCGCAGCCGCCGCGCTGGCTTGCGCCGGGCTGATGGGGGCGCCGGGGGTTTTTGACGGCTTCACGCTTTGGGGCGGGGCCAAACGGAGCGAGCGGTTTGTTCATAAGGGCGATTTGATCGAAGTTGGGCTGACGCATTTGAGCACGGGCTGTTTGCGCATTGAGTGTGAGGCGGATGAGTTTGGCACGGGCTGTGAGGCGGTTTGGCGGGATGGCCGCTGGCATTTTGACGGGAAACCAGCGCCCAAGACTGTGCTGCTGGGCGGGGTCATCACGGTGTTTTGCCGTGGCGGAATGTCCTTTGAGACTGTCGATGCACTGGACGTGGATGCGGGGGCCGGGCAGGCTGGGGATGCGGCTCTTGCTCCGATGCCGGGACTTATGCGCGATGTGCATGTCGCCCCCGGTGACGTGGTGAAGGCAGGAGACCCGCTGGCAATAATGGAGGCTATGAAAATGGAACATGTTGTGCGCGCCCCTCGCGACGGGGTGGTTGAGGAGGTCTTTGCGGCCAAAGGAGATCAGGTTGAAGCGGGGGCACCGCTTGTTGCGTTGCGCGAGGTGGACGTATGATCCGCCTTCACGCGATCCCCGGCAGCCGGTCGTTTCGGATTTTATGGCTGATGGAAGAGCTGGGAATGCAACCCGATGAGATCATCAATTATTCGATTATGGATGGTAGTTTGCGTACTGACGCCTACCGAGAATTGAACCCGGCCGGGCGGGTGCCTGCGCTGGAAATCGATGGGATGGTGCTGACCGAAAGCGGCGCGATCACGCAGTATTTGCTGGAAACCCGGCCCGATCACAAGCTCGCGCCTGAGGTGGGTGCGCCAAATCGCGGTGCGTTTTTGCAATGGCTGCATTTTTCTGAATCTGTGGCGGTGTTGATCCAAAACCTCAACATGCAGCATTTGTTTTTGCCTGATCCGAGCATGCAATCGCCCGTTGTGATGGGGCTTGAAACCCGGCGTTTGGCGGGGCTTTTGAAGGTGGCTGAGGGCGCATTGGCGGATGGGCGCGAAACACTTATGCCGGAAGGGTTTTCTGCGGCGGACACGATGTTTGGCTTCAATATTTCGGCAGCTTTTCACTATGTTCACAAGGAAAAATTCCCACGCCTCCAAGCCTATTTGGCCCGCATGCAGGCGCGTCCGGCATCACAGCGCGCAATGCTGGCACAGGGGGAAGATGTGTTTTATACCAAGGACTTCTACCCGTTGCCTGAGGGCGCATAGGTGCGAGAACGCGTTGAGATTTTTGAAATGGCGCCGCGCGATGGTTTGCAAAATGAAGCGCGGACCATTCCCTTGGCGCAAAAAATCGCGCTTGTCGATTGTCTCAGTCGCGCTGGGTTTTCGCGCATCGAAGTTGCGAGCTTTGTCAGTTCCAAATGGGTGCCGCAAATGGCCGATAGTGCGCAGGTTCTTGGCGGGATCACTCGCAAGAGAGGTCTGTCCTACACAGCGCTCACGCCAAATTTGCGCGGGTTTGAGGCGGCGGTTGGCGCGGGTGCCGATGAGGTTGCGGTGTTTGCCTCCGCCAGCGAAGGGTTTAGCCGAGCGAATATAAATTGTTCGATTTCTGAGAGTTTGGAGCGATTTATTCCGGTATTGAACGCGGCTAATGTTCGAAAAATGAAAGTTCGGGGCTACGTCTCCTGCGTGACGGATTGCCCTTTTGAGGGGGAGATCAGCCCCGAAGCTGTCGCACATGTGGCGGGCGCGTTGTTGGACATGGGCTGTTACGAAATTTCGCTCGGTGATACGATCGGACAAGGCATCCCTGATCGGGTTCGCGCCATGTTGGAGGCGGTGCTTGAGGCTGTGCCCGTGGCGCAGGTGGCCGGCCATTTCCACGACACGGCGGGGCGCGCACTTGCGAACATTGAGGTCGCGCTGGACATGGGCGTGCGGGTTTTTGATGCGGCTGTTGGCGGGCTTGGCGGCTGTCCCTATGCGCCGGGCGCAAAAGGAAATGTGGCGACTGAGCGCGTGCTTGCGCGGCTTTTGGAGCTTGGGTTTGATCCAGGGTTGGACGCGCAGATCGTTGCGCAGGCGGCCAAAATGGCACAGGCGATGCGCACCAATGTGCCCCCAAAAGGGCAGCGCGGGAAGGATGCAGGATGAGGTTTGAGTCGATCACGATTGAGACGGATGCGCGGGGCGTTGCCACCTTGACCTTGGCGCGCGACGACAAGCATAACGCGCTGAATTCGAAGATGATTTTGGAAATCACTGAGGCGGCGCATCTGTTTGGAGCGCAAAGCGATGTGCGGGCCGTGGTGCTGACAGGCGCGGGCCAGAGTTTCTGCGCGGGGGCCGATCTGGAGTGGATGCGCGCGCAGATGGAGGCCGGGAGCGAAGCCCGCGCAGCCGAGGCGCGCGCGCTGGCGATGATGCTCAAGGCGCTGAATGACATGCCAAAACCGCTCATCGGCCGCATCCAAGGCCAAGCCTATGGTGGCGGTGTGGGGATGATGTCGGTTTGTGACGTTGTGATTGCGGCGGACCACTGTAAATTTGGCTTCACGGAAGCGCGCCTTGGGCTGATCCCGGCCACGATTGGACCTTATGTTTTGGCGCGTATGGGCGAGGCCATGGCGCGCCGGGTGTTCATGTCGGCACGTCTATTTGGCGCGCAAGACGCTGTCACTTTAGGGTTGGTTTCGCGCGCTGTGGCTTTGGCGGATCTGGACGAGGCTGTTGGCGCGGAAGTTGCGCCCTATCTGAGCTGTGCGCCGGGGGCGGTTGCGCAGGCCAAGGCGTTGACCCGGCAATTTGGGGCGCCGATTTCGCAGGCGCAGATTGAACATAGCATTGCTGCGCTTGTGGACTGTTGGGAAGGCGAGGAGGCGCGCGCCGGGATAGCTGCGTTTTTTGAGAGGAGGGAGCCGCCATGGGTATCGTCTTAGGGGATGACATCTTGGTGGGCTGGATTTTTGGCGCGCTTTCTGCGCTGCCTATCACCGCGCAAGTGGCGCTGACTTTGGGCGCGCCTTTGGGCGATTTGACCCTTGGCGGCAAGTATCCGGGGCGATTGCCGGGGCGCATTCGCGCTGTTGCCGCCGTGCAGGCCCTTCTTTTGAGCGCTATCGCATTGGTGGTTCTGGACCGTGCAGGGGCGGTGTCTATCGGGCTTTCTGCTGTGTTTTTCTGGGTGGCCTGCGCCATTACGGCTTTGTCGACGGTGTTGAACCTGATCACCCCATCGAGACGAGAGCGGATCATCTGGACGCCGATTTTGTCGGGGATGCTTTTGTGTCTCGGTTTTTTGATCTGGTGAAATCCTGAGGCGATGGGGCACCTTCGGACAGTGCCACGCCAAGGGTGTGCCCCGGACCCGCACTTGGCCCCGTGTCTCATTCGCTTGTGTCTGTGCCTGTCGCTGCGAGTCGTTTTCAAGGGCGCGCTGGCAGAAATTCCTTTTGCGGTTTGCAAAAAATTTAAGGTTCGCGAAAGATGTCTGTGCAATGCATCTTCTCACATGACCAGAGAGAGGTGCGCAGAGCCTTGTAAGCAACGGTATACAAACGCCAAACGGCGGCTTTGCGCTTTCGCCAAAAGGTCGTATTGTAAGATGCAAATATCGCACTGGTTCGGTTGACCCTCCCTTGCAACAGGAGTAGACCGCGCCTGAGCCAAACTGTCGCGGGCCAGCCCCGCCAAAGGAGCCAAAACGGTGGACGAACTTCTTCGCGAATACCTCCCCATTGTCATTTTCCTCATTGTGGCCGTTGCCCTTGGCCTGATCCTCATTCTCGCCGCTGCCGTCTTGGCGGTGCGCAACCCGGACCCTGAGAAGGTGTCGGCGTATGAGTGTGGGTTCAATGCGTTTGACGATGCACGGATGAAATTCGATGTCCGGTTTTATCTGGTGTCGATCCTCTTCATTATCTTCGATTTGGAAATCGCTTTCCTCTTTCCTTGGGCCGTTGCGTTCAAGGATGTGGGATTGCTCGGCTTCTGGTCGATGATCATTTTCCTCGGCGTGCTGACCATTGGGTTCGCCTATGAGTGGAAAAAGGGAGCGCTGGAATGGGAATGACGGCTGAGAAAGTCCAGGCGGGTCTGAACACGGCAGGGGGTGACCGCGAGGTTGCAACGCGCCAGTTGAATGATCAGCTTGCGGACAAAGGGTTTTTGCTGACTTCTACCGATGACATCATCAATTGGGCGCGCACAGGCTCCCTGCACTGGATGACCTTTGGGCTTGCTTGTTGTGCTGTGGAAATGATGCACACGTCCATGCCGCGTTATGACCTTGAACGGTATGGGACTGCGCCGCGCGCCTCTCCGCGCCAATCGGATCTGATGATTGTTGCAGGCACGCTGACCAACAAAATGGCGCCAGCTTTGCGCAAGGTTTATGACCAAATGCCAGAACCGCGCTACGTGATTTCGATGGGATCCTGCGCCAATGGCGGTGGGTATTACCACTATTCTTATAGCGTCGTGCGCGGGTGTGATCGGGTTGTTCCGGTGGATGTCTATGTGCCAGGGTGCCCGCCTTCGGCGGAGGCGCTGGTCTATGGCATCTTGCAATTGCAACGCAAAATTCGCCGCACTGGCACGATCGCGAGGTAAGCCATGAGTGAAGCTCTCAATGAACTTGGCGCGCTGATTGAAGCCAAACGCCCGGAAGAAGTGATCGGCTATGAGGTTGCGCATGGCGAGTTGACGGTGACTGTGCGCGTGGACGCTTTGCCGGACGTGATCGACTTCTTGAAGGCTGACCGCACCTGCCGTTTTTCGTCGCTTGTGGATATCACCGCTGTGGACTACCCGCAGCGTGACCCGCGTTTTGACGTGGTCTATCATTTCTTGTCGATGTACGCGAACCACCGCATCCGCCTGCGCGCGCAGGTCGGGGAGGAGGACACAGTACCTTCGATCGTCGGTATTCATCCCAGTGCTGGGTGGTTTGAGCGCGAAGTGTTTGACATGTTTGGGCTTATTTTCGCGGGGAACCCGGATTTGCGCCGTTTGTTGACGGATTACGGCTTTCGTGGGCATCCGCTGCGCAAGGACTTTCCCACAACAGGCTATACGGAAGTCCGCTATGACGATGCTGAAAAACGCGTGGTCTATGAGCCTGTTTCGCTTGTTCAAGAGTATCGCCAGTTCGACTTTATGAGTCCGTGGGAGGGTGCTCAATACATCCTGCCCGGGGATGAAAAGGGCGAGGAGGCCAAGGGCTGAACGTGGCGGGTAAGACGCTCATATATTGCGTTGGGGCTGCGAAAGCGGGCACCTCCTGGCTGTTTGACTATCTCTACAGCCACCCGGAGTGCTATTTCACGCCCGTCAAAGAGCTGCACTATTGGGACTCGCTTGAGTTTGGCCGCGGGAAGTTTTACCGCGATCAAATCCCCGCCCGTATCGAGGCTATTCGGGGGCGGTATGAGGTGACCGATGGAGCCGATCAGCGCGCCTACCAAGAGGCCAATATGGCGGCGAACCAGATGTGGTTTGACAGCTTTGACGGGCGTTCGCGCGATGACGATATGTATCGTGATTTCATCGGCTTGACGGGCACTGACGCGAAGGTTGTTGGGGATTTCACCCCGGCCTACGGGACATTGTCTGTCAAATGGTTTTCCGAAATGGCCAAGGCCGCGGCGGACAGCAAATTTGTGATGATCCTGCGCGAACCTGTGGACCGGCTCTGGTCGCATTTTCGCATGGACGCCGGGGCAGGGGCCACGCAGGCGGCGCTTGAGAAAATGGATGCGTTTTTGGATGGCGGTGAGAAGACCGTTGCCATGCGCTCCAACTATCGCCGGACGATCAACCGCATCATGGAGGTTGTGGGGCGGGATCGGCTGCATATCGAGTTTTACGAGCGTCTCTTTTCGGACGCAGCGATCGAGCGGTTTTGTGCCTTTTTGGGGATTGCCCCGAAAGCGGCGGCCTTTGATCGCAAAGTACACGGGACGGTGGAGCAATCCCCTCTTGATGGCGCAAGGCGCGCCAAAGCGCAGGCGGTTCTTAAGCCGCAGTATAATTTCATCGAACGCTTTATGGGCGAGTTGCCCGGCGAGTGGACCACGAGGATGGTGACGGCATGATGGACGGTGGCAAAGGGTTTAACGACGCTCAAACGGGCGAACAGAAAATCCGCAACTTCAACATCAACTTTGGCCCCCAGCACCCTGCGGCGCATGGTGTGCTGCGCATGGTGCTTGAGCTGGACGGCGAAATCGTTGAGCGGGCCGATCCGCATATTGGGCTTTTGCATCGCGGCACCGAGAAGCTCATGGAGAGCCGGACTTATCTGCAAAACCTGCCCTATTTTGACCGGCTCGATTATGTCGCCCCGATGAATCAGGAACATGCTTGGTGTTTGGCGATCGAGAAGTTGATCGGGATTGACGTGCCGCGCCGTGCGTCTTTGATCCGGGTGCTGTACTCTGAGATTGGCCGGGTTTTGAACCACCTGTTGAACGTGACGACACAGGCCATGGATGTTGGCGCGTTGACGCCGCCGCTTTGGGGCTTTGAAGAGCGCGAAAAGCTCATGATTTTTTATGAGCGGGCCTGTGGCGCGCGGCTTCACGCGAATTATTTCCGCCCCGGTGGTGTGCATCAAGATTTGCCGCCAGCGCTGTTGGACGACATCGAAACATGGGCGCATGAGTTCCCGAAATTTATGGATGATGTCGACGGGCTGTTGACAGAAAACCGCATCTTTAAGCAGCGCAACGTCGATATTGGCGTGGTGTCTGAAGAGGAGATTCTCGACTGGGGGTTCTCCGGCGTGATGGTGCGCGGCTCTGGCATGGCTTGGGATTTGCGCCGCGCGCAACCCTATGAATGTTATGACGAATTCGACTTCGATATTGCGGTTGGCAAGAATGGCGACTGCTATGATCGCTATCTGGTGCGCATGGCCGAAATGCGCGAAAGCACCAAGATCATTTTGCAAGCCATCGAAAAGCTGCGCCTGCCGGAAAACCAGGGCGATGTTTTGGCCCGTGGCAAGCACACGCCGCCCAGCCGGGGCGATATGAAAACCTCGATGGAGGCGCTCATTCACCACTTTAAGCTTTATACCGAGGGCTTTCATGTCCCCGCCGGGGAAGTTTATGCGGCGGTTGAGGCGCCCAAAGGGGAATTTGGCGTTTACCTTGTCTCGGACGGCTCAAACAAACCGTACCGGGTCAAAATTCGCGCGCCGGGGTATTTGCACTTGCAGGCGATGGATCACGTCGCGGGCGGGCATCAGCTTGCGGATGTGGCGGCGATCATCGGGACAATGGACATCGTTTTTGGGGAGGTCGACCGCTAATGCTGCGCCGATTGCATCACGAACAGCCTGAAGGCTTTGAATTTCTGCCCGACAATTTGGCTTGGGCCGAAGCCCAGATCACCAAGTATCCGGAAGGCCGCCAAGCCTCTGCGATCATTCCTCTTTTGTGGCGTGCGCAAGAGCAAGAAGGGTGGTTGTCGCGCCCGGCGATTGAATATGTGTCCGATATGTTGGAGATGGATTATATCCGGGCGCTTGAAGTGGCGACATTCTACTTCATGTTCCAGCTTCAACCTGTTGGTTCTGTTGCGCATTTCCAGATTTGCGGCACCTTGTCCTGCATGATTATGGGGGCGGAAGATCTGGTCGCGATTGCGAAAGAAAAAATCGCGCCAAACCCGCATGAGCTGTCGGCGGATGGTAAGTTCTCTTGGGAAGAAGTTGAGTGCCTTGGGTCGTGTTCCAATGCGCCAATGGCGCAGGTGGGCAAGGATTATTACGAAGACCTGACGGATGAGAGCTTTGCGGATTTGATTGCGCGTTTGGCCAAGGGCGAGGTGCCTGTGCCGGGACCGCAAAACGGGCGCTACGCGGCGGAGCCTTTGTCGGGGCTGACCTCCTTGACGGAATTTGAAAGCGGCAAGACGCAATTTAACGCCTCTGCGCAACTTGCGCATGACATTGGCGATACTGTGAAGCGCATTGATGGCACCGAAGTGCCGCTTGTTGCGCCGTGGCAGGGCAAGAACAGCGGCCGCAAAGTGGCTGTGAAAGCCAAAAAAGCCGCAGCGAAACCTGCGCCTAAGAGCGACCCAAAAGCGGCGCCAAAAGTCAAAGCCGGGGCCACGCCCGCCAAGGCCGCCGCCGATGCGCGCGCTGCGAATGCCGCGAAAGCGAAATCGGCCAAATCGACAGCAAAGCCCGCCACCCAAACCAAAGCGGCGCCTGCTTTGAACGAAGCCGCTGCGAAAAAGCCCCGCACCATGACAGCGCCGCGCAAATCTGGCGCGGATGACCTCAAACAGCTCAAAGGCGTTGGCCCTAAGCTTGAGGGGACATTGAATGGGCTTGGGTTCTGGCACTTTGATCAAATCGCCAAATGGGATGCGGCGGCGATTGCTTGGGTGGATGACAACCTGAAATTCAAAGGGCGCATTGAACGCGATGGATGGGTGGAACAAGCCGCCATTCTGGCCGCGGGTGGCGAGACTGAGTTTTCGAAGAAAGTGAAGAAGGGCGGCACCTATTAAGGGCCGTAGAGATTGTGATGAGTGTAGAGCGGGACAAGACCTTCGTGGCGCGGCGCAAGACCGCATGTCCTGCTATGTTTGGTAAATTCTTAACAATAGGGAATGGTGAAAATGTCTGACAACGAAAGCGGTTTCTTCAACTGCCGCAACATCTGCTGGATCGTCGGGGCCCTCTTGGGCTTGGTGGCGTTCCTTATTCTGAAATCCAACTTCATCGTCGCGTTGATCATCGGCCTTGTGGTCATGGTCGTGGTGGCGTTGATCCTCAAGTCGCTGTTTTGCACGGCGTCCTCGGCATCAACGACGGAGACCTCCGGCACGACAGCCGCGGCAAACGCGTCAAACACCGCGACAACGTCGAGCGCGGCTTCGGGCGCGACAGCAGGTTCTACGCCAGCGGGCGCAACAAGTGCAGCGACGACTTCTGCCGCGATAACCGGTGCAGCCGCCGCAACCGCTGCAAATGACGCTTCCGCGCCAAGCGCAGCCGCAACGCCAGCCTCCGCTCTTGATGCGTCTCAGGTTGCCACGACAGCTTCTTCTGAGCCAAAAGTGAAGCCCTCCGCGCCTCTCGCGGGACAAGACGAATTGGCAGAGAAAAAAGGCGATTGGAAATACGAAGCGCCTGCAAAAGAAGCGCCTGCGAAAAAACCAGCCGCGAAAAAAGCTGCGCCGAAAAAGGCAACCGCCAAATCGACTGAGACTGCCGACGCGAAAGCGACCAAAGCCCCAGCGAAAAAAGCGGCTACCAAAAAGCCAGCCGCCAAAGCCCCAGCCGCCAAAAAAGCAGCGCCCAAAAAAGCGACAGCGAAAACGGCTGAGACGGCGGACGCGAAGGCCACAAAAGCGGCTTCCAAGACGGCGAAACCTGCTGCGAAAAAACCAGCAGCGAAAAAAGCCACGGCGGCTAAACCGGCTGCGAAACCTGCTGCGACAAAAACGACAGCAGCAAAATCGACGGCTGCCAAGAAACCAGCGGCGAAGAAAGCCCCTGCGAAAGCAGCGTCAGCGAAATCCGCAGCCAAGACACCTGCGGGCAAAGCGGTGACCAAGCCTGCAAGCCTCAAGGGGCTGAGCAAGCCGCGCGCAGGCGGGGCGGATGACCTGAAAGTTCTCAACGGCGTTGGCCCGAAAACCGAAGGCGATTTCCACGACAACGGCATCTATCACTTTGATCAAATCGCCGCGCTCACCAAGGCAGAGATGACCTATCTCGCTGACGTGATGAAGGGGACTTCTGTGCGCGAATTGACCGAGTGGAAGCCCGTCGCCAAGAAACTGGCGAAGTCGTAGGCGGAGCTGAGAGGAAAAAATGAGCACCGATCCAGAATTCAAAGCACGCGCATCGCAGGGCAGGCTCGCAGGCCTCACCATTGCGTTCACGGGTGCGCTTTGGGTCGGGGCAACTTGGGCGGGGAGCCATTGGGACTGGCCGATGCGAACCCGCGCATTGATCGATCTAGGGGCTTTGGCGGGGTTCGCCTTTGCTTTGATTGTGACGTTTCGAATCTGGCGGATGCGCCAGAAAGATGAAGGATAAAGAGATGCTGAAGGATCAGGACCGGATCTTCACCAACATCTATGGCATGCATGATCGCACCCTTGCCGGGGCGAAAGCGCGTGGCCATTGGGATGGCACGGCGGGGATCATCAAGAAGGGTCGCGATTGGGTCATTGACCAGATGAAGGCCTCTGGCCTTCGTGGTCGCGGCGGCGCGGGCTTTCCGACAGGTCTCAAGTGGTCCTTCATGCCGAAAGAAAGCGACGGGCGCCCTGCCTATCTCGTGATCAACGCGGATGAGTCCGAGCCGGGCACCTGCAAAGACCGCGAAATCATGCGCCACGATCCGCACACCTTGATTGAGGGCGCGCTGATTGCCTCTTTCGCGATGAATGCGAACGCCTGCTACATCTATATTCGCGGCGAATACATCCGCGAAAAGGAAGCGCTGCAAAACGCGATTGATGAATGTTATGACGCGGGCCTGCTCGGCAAAAACGCGGCGAAATCCGGTTGGGATTTTGACTTGTACCTGCACCACGGGGCGGGCGCGTATATTTGCGGCGAAGAAACGGCGCTGCTCGAAAGCCTTGAGGGCAAAAAAGGCATGCCGCGCATGAAGCCGCCTTTTCCGGCGGGCGCGGGGCTTTATGGGTGCCCGACGACTGTGAACAACGTCGAAAGCATCGCCGTTGTGCCGACTATTTTGCGCCGTGGGCCTGAGTGGTTTGCGGGCTTTGGCCGCGACAACAACAAGGGAACGAAGTTGTTCGCGATTTCGGGCCATGTGAACAATCCTTGTGTTGTTGAGGAGGCCATGTCGATCACTTTTGAGGAGCTGATCGAGAAGCACTGCGGCGGCATCCGTGGCGGCTGGGACAACCTTTTGGGTGTCATTCCCGGTGGCTCTTCGGTGCCTGTTGTGCGCGGCGAAAAGATGAAAGATGCCATCATGGATTTCGATTACTTGCGCGGCGAGCTTGGCTCTGGCCTTGGAACGGCGGCGGTGATCGTGATGGACAAGCAAACCGATATCGTGAAAGCGATTTGGCGTCTGTCCAAGTTTTATAAGCACGAAAGCTGCGGCCAATGTACGCCGTGCCGCGAAGGTACCGGCTGGATGATGCGGGTGATGGATCGCCTCGTGCGCGGCGAAGCGGAGCTTGAGGAAATCGACATGTTGTGGGACGTGACCAAGCAGGTCGAGGGTCACACGATTTGTGCGTTGGGCGACGCAGCGGCCTGGCCCATCCAAGGGCTGATCAACAATTTCCGCGAAGAGATCGAAGACCGCATCAAAGCGCAAAAATCGGGCCGCCTTGGCGCGATGGCGGCGGAGTAGACACAGCGATGACGGCGCAGGCCACATATCATCTTGCAGAGCTCAATGTGGGCCGGCTGGTTGCGGACCCGAGTGATCCGCGCGTGGCTGAGTTCATGGCGAACCTTGACCGGATCAATGGCCTTGGCAAACGGATGCCGGGTTTTGTTTGGATGATGGAAGGGTCGGGCGAGCCGGGCACGGGCAACACTGAGGCGGCAATTGACGGTGATGTGCGCCAGATTGCCAACCTTACGGTTTGGGAAGATGTCGCAAGCCTTGAAACCTTCGTGTTTGGCACGCTGCACAAGCAGTTTTATGAGCGCCGGGCTGAGTGGTTTGAATTGATGGCGGATCAACATTTCGTCATGTGGTGGGTGCCAGCAGGGCACAAACCGACCCTAGAAGAAGCGCTGGAAAAACTGGCACTTAAGACGGAACAGGGCGACAGCGAGGAGGCCTTTGGTTGGGCCTTTCTTGAGGACGCAAAACTTCACCGGGCGCTTGGTTGTGCTCCGGTCGCAGCAGAATAAGAAGGTTTGACATGAGCGACCTGAAAAAAGTCGAGATCGACGGCCAAGTGGTCGAAGTTGATGGCGCAATGACCTTGATCCAGGCATGCGAAGAGGCGGGCGTTGAAGTGCCGCGTTTTTGCTACCACGAACGGTTGAGCATCGCGGGCAACTGCCGGATGTGCCTTGTTGAGGTTGTGGGTGGCCCGCCCAAACCGGCGGCGAGCTGCGCGATGCAGGTCAAGGATTTGCGCCCCGGCCCGGAAGGTCAGCCGCCTGTCGTGAAAACCAACTCGCCCATGGTCAAAAAGGCCCGCGAAGGGGTGATGGAATTCTTGCTCATCAACCATCCGCTGGATTGCCCGATTTGCGATCAGGGCGGTGAGTGTGATTTGCAGGATCAGGCGATGGCCTATGGTGTTGATTTCTCGCGGTTCCGCGAACCCAAACGCGCCACTGAGGATCTGAATTTGGGGCCGCTTGTCTCGACCCAGATGACGCGCTGCATTTCTTGCACGCGCTGTGTGCGCTTCACCACCGAGGTCGCTGGTATTCATCAAATGGGCCAGACCGGACGCGGGGAAGACGCGGAAATCACCAGCTATCTGAACGAAACGCTGGACAGTAACCTGCAAGGCAACATCATTGATTTGTGCCCTGTCGGCGCGCTCACCTCAAAACCCTATGCCTTTAGCGCGCGGCCTTGGGAACTGTCCAAGACGGAAACGATCGACGTGATGGACGCGCTTGGCTCGAACATTCGTGTCGACACGAAAGGGCGCGAAGTCATGCGCATCCTGCCGCGCAACCATGATGGCGTAAACGAAGAATGGCTTGCCGATAAATCGCGCTTTGTCTGGGATGGGCTGAAACGGCAACGTCTTGACCAACCCTATGTGCGCGAAGGCGGCAAATTGCGCCCGGCCACTTGGCCAGAGGCGCTGAGCAAGGCCGCGGCCGCGATCACGGGCGCCACGAAGCTTGCCGGGTTGGTCGGGGATCTGGCTTCAACGGAGGCGGCGTTCTCGCTCAAAACCCTTATTGAAGGGCAGGGCGGTGTTGTTGAAAGCCGGGTTGATGGGGCGAAATTGCCTGCCGGCAATCGTTCGGGCTACGTTGGTACAGCGACGATTGAGGACATTGATGACGCGCAGATGATCCAACTCATCGGCACAAACCCCCGCGTTGAAGCCCCTGTGCTGAATGCGCGTTTGCGCAAGGCTTGGATCAATGGCGCGAATATTGGTCTTGTAGGCGAAGAGGTCGATCTGACATATGACTACGCCTATGTGGGCGGGGACCGTGCGGCTTTGGAGGCTTTGCTCGCCAAGAAATTCGGCCCTGTCAAGGACATGAAGTCGATCATCATTGTTGGCCAAGGGGCGATCAATGAGGCGGATGGCGAGGCGGTTCTGGCGGCGGCGATGAAGCTTGCCGAGCTGACAAATTCCAAGTTCATGGTGCTGCATACGGCGGCGGGCCGGGTTGGCGCGATGGATGTGGGGGCCACTTGCGAGGGCGGCCTGAAGGCGGCGACCTCCGAGGCGGATGTGATCTATAACATGGGTGCGGATGAGGTGGACATCGCTGCGGGCGCGACAGTGATTTACCAAGGCTCGCATGGTGATCGTGGGGCGCATCGTGCCGACATCATCCTGCCGGGCGCGGCCTACACCGAGGAAAGCGGGCTGTTCGTCAATACCGAAGGGCGGCCTCAGTTGGCGCTGCGCGCGGCGTTCCCTCCGGGCGAGGCCAAGGAAAACTGGGCAATTTTGCGCGCTTTGTCTGCGGAAATGAATGCGGTTTTGCCATGGGACAGCCAAGCGGCTCTGCGCCGGGCCATGATCGACGCTGTGCCGCATTTGGGCAAGGTTGACGCGCTGCCGGAAAATGACTGGCAACCGCTGGCAACCGGCACGCTTGGCAAGGCGTCTTTCCGGGGGGCGATCACGGATCACTTCCTGACGAACCCGATTGCGCGCGCAAGCAACACGATGGGGGAATTGGCGGCGCAAGCCAAAGCGCGCCTCACGCAGGTGGCGGCTGAATGATGCGAACCGCTCGTCATACGGCTCTTGGCGCTTTGATGCTCACCGTTGCCGGTGGGCTGATGGGCTGTGAAGAGCAGCAGGGCGAAGACGTGACGCGAGCGGAAATGCCTTTTACTCCCAAGTACTTGGGCGTAGAGACACAGTTGTTAGACAATGATTTGGTGACGTTCAAGGTGCGCATGACCGGCGCGCGCGACAATTTGGATGTGGCGGCTTACGGCGAATGTGCCGCGTCGCAATATGCGCTTATTCGCGGTTGGGGATTTGCCCGCCATGTGCGCACCAAAGTAGACGAAACGAGCGGCGGCGTATGGGAAGGGGATGCAACATATGTCATCTCTGATGCGCTGCCAGAGGGGCTGAAAACCATCGATGCGGAAGTGTCGGTTTCAGCCTGTAACGAAAACGGAATTCCGACGATCTAAGGCCAATGCACCATGATTGAATTCTTCACGACGACAAACCTAGGGATTGCCTTGACGATTTTGGGGCAAGTGCTCCTGATTGTGGTGCCGCTTTTGGTGGCGCTGGCGTTCCTTATGTATGCGGACCGCAAAATCTGGGCGGCTGTGCAAATGCGCAAAGGGCCAAATGTGGTTGGTGCGTTCGGGTTGCTGCAATCCTTTGCGGATTTCCTGAAATATATCGTCAAGGAAATCGTGGTGCCTGCGGGCGCGGATAAATTCGTGTTTTTCCTCGCGCCGGTGATTTCGCTCTCTCTTGCTTTGGTGGCCTGGGCGGTGATCCCCTTCAATGATGGCTGGGTTCTGGCCGATATCAACGTGGCGATCTTGTTCGTTTTCGCGGTGTCCTCACTTGAGGTTTACGGCGTGATTATGGGCGGTTGGGCCTCGAACTCGAAATATCCCTTCCTTGGGTCTTTGCGCTCTGCGGCGCAGATGATTTCCTATGAGGTCTCGATTGGTTTGATCATTATTGGTGTGATCATCACCACCGGGTCGATGAACTTTGGCGAAATCGTGCGCGCGCAAGACGGTGCCGGGCTGTTGTCTTGGTATTGGTTGCCGCATTTCCCGATGGTCTTTTTGTTCATCATCTCGGCTCTGGCGGAAACAAACCGCCCGCCCTTTGACCTTCCTGAAGCGGAATCTGAATTGGTGGCGGGCTATCAGGTTGAGTATTCGTCGACGCCGTTCTTGTTGTTCATGATCGGTGAACTCGTGGCTGTGGTTTTGATGACCGCGTTGATTTCGATCCTGTTTTTTGGCGGCTGGTTGTCCCCGATTGAAGGTTTGCCAGATGGCATCCTGTGGTTGGTGGCCAAAATGCTGTTCTTCTTCTTCATCTTCGCAATGGTGAAGGCGATCACCCCGCGTTACCGCTACGACCAATTGATGCGCATTGGCTGGAAATTCTTCCTGCCCATGTCGCTGATCTGGGTCGTTTTGGTGGCTTTCTTTGCACAATATGACGCGTTCTGGGGAACCTACGCACGCTGGACCGTTGGAGGCTGACCCATGGCGATTGATTATACCCGCACTGTAAAATACTTCTTGATGTCGGATTGGATCAAAGGCTTTCAGCTTGGTCTGAAGTACTTTTTCGCGCCAAAAGCGACGATCAACTACCCGCATGAAAAGGGGCCATTGTCCCCGCGTTTTCGCGGTGAGCACGCGCTGCGCCGCTACCCGAACGGTGAGGAACGCTGCATTGCCTGTAAGCTTTGTGAGGCGATTTGCCCGGCTCAGGCGATCACAATCGACGCGGAGCCGCGCGATGACGGCTCGCGCCGCACCACGCGCTATGACATTGACATGACGAAGTGCATTTACTGTGGGTTTTGTCAGGAGGCCTGTCCGGTGGATGCGATCGTCGAGGGGCCAAACTTTGAGTACGCCACCGAGACCCGTGAAGAGCTGTTTTATGACAAAGACAAGCTGCTGGCCAACGGCGAACGCTGGGAAGCCGAAATCGCGCGCAACCTCGAATTGGATGCGCCGTACCGATGAGCGACACCACCGTCCATACGGATGCCTACACCAAGGGCAAAGCCTATACCGAGGCGACAAACCCCGGTATGGAAGCGGCTTTGCACGCGAAATATGACGGGCTTTTGCCCGGTCTCTCGCGCGACTTGGTGGAGCTGAACGGGCGGATTTATCCGCGCGGTGTTTTGGACGAGAAAACCCGTGAATTGCTTACGATTGCGGCCTTGACGGCGCAGGGCGGTCAGACCAAACCACAGCTCAAAATCCACGTCGCGGCCGCGCGCAAACTTGGGGTGCGCCGCGAGGAAGTGGCTGAGGCGATTTATCAAATGGCGACCTACGGCGGCATGCCTGCGATGTTTAACGCGCTGAACGCGGCGATTGAGGTGTTTGATGCGGAGGAGGCGCAGGGATGAGCGACTTCACAAAAACATACGCACAAATGCTTGAGCAGGCCGCGGCGATGCTCAAAAACGTGAATCCCGTGCTGGAACAGTTTCAGCCTGAAGGGTTTGACAAACTTTGGCCAACGATGCCTGCGGATTGGATGGAAAGCCTGTTTGGCAATGCGTTCAACAAGGATGGGCTGGACGCGAAGACGCGGCTTTTGGTGACGCTTGGCGGGCTTGTGGTCGTTGGCGCGTCGGCCGAGCCGCAAATCAAGACAACCGTGCGCCACCTGCTTGAGGCGGGAGCGACACAAAAAGAGATCGCGGAAGTGATTTACCAGATGTCGATGCTGGGAGGCCTTCCGGCCATGAACCGGGCGCTGACGCTTGCTTATAGCGTTTTTGCCGAAACTGACGATGAGGAGACGGGCGCATGAGCGTTGTCGATTTCGCATTCTATTGCTTCGCACTTACCACTGTTGTGGGGGGGCTGTTCACCGTTTTGGCGCGCAACCCGGTCCATTCGGTTCTGTGGTTGATCAGCGCTTTTGTTGGGGCGACGGGCCTGTTTATTTTGCTGGGGGCCGAGTTCCTGGCGATGCTTTTGATGATCGTCTATGTGGGCGCGGTGGCGGTTTTGTTCCTCTTCGTCGTGATGATGTTGGACGTTGATTTTGCTGAGTTAAAGGCGGGCATGGCCAAGTATTTGCCACTCGCGCTTTTGATCGGTGTCGTTCTGATCATGCAGCTTGGCCTCGTGTTTGGCAGCTGGCAATTCGCGGATGGTGCGCAGGAGGCCTTGGCGGCGGCGACACCTGAGGGCGTGGACAACACGACAGCGCTGGGGCTGTTGATTTATGACGACTACATCTTGTTGTTCCAATTGGCCGGTTTGATCCTGTTTGTTGCGATGATCGGCGCGATTGTCTTGACGCTGCGCCATCGCAAAAACGTCAAACGCCAAGACGTGTTCGCACAAATGCACCGTGATCCGGCGCAGGCACTGGAGATGATCGACGTGAAACCGGGGCAGGGGCTTTAACGCCTGCCCAAGACGAAATTTGCCGCGCCAAACGTGGTGCGGGACTGCAATGACTAAAGCGGGCAGAGGCCCAGAGGGACAACATGGTTGGACTTGAACATTACCTGAGCGTGGCGGCGGCACTCTTCGTCATTGGCATCTTTGGGCTCTTTTTGAACCGCAAGAACGTGATCATTTTGCTCATGTCGATCGAGCTGATGTTGTTGGCCGTGAACATCAACTTGGTGGCGTTCTCGTCCTACCTTGGGGATATGGTCGGGCAGGTGTTTACGCTCTTTGTCCTGACTGTGGCGGCGGCTGAGGCGGCGATTGGCCTTGCAATCCTTGTGAGTTTCTTCCGAAACCGTGGCACCATCGCGGTCGAAGATGTCAACGTGATGAAAGGCTAAGGGCATGACAACGATTATCCTTTTTGCGCCGCTGATTGGCGCGCTCATCGCGGGGTTCGGCCATCGGATCATTGGCGACAAGGGCGCTCAGGTGTTGACCACGGCGTTGTTGTTCTTGGCGGCGGTGCTTTCGTGGATCGTATTCTTGACACTAGACCCCTCACACCCGCAGCAAATTTCCCTGCTGACCTGGGTTGAGAGTGGTTCGCTCAGCACGGATTGGTCGATCCGCTTGGATCGTTTGACGGCAATCATGTTGATCGTTGTCACTACAGTTTCGTCGCTCGTGCACCTCTATTCCATGGGCTACATGGCGCATGACCCTGAGTTTGAAGGTGTGTCCTATCGCCCGCGGTTCTTTGCGTATCTGAGCTTCTTTACCTTCGCGATGTTGATGCTCGTGACCTCTGACAACCTGTTGCAAATGTTCTTTGGCTGGGAAGGCGTGGGCGTTGCGTCCTATCTTCTCATCGGGTTTTACTACAAAAAACCATCCGCGGGTGCGGCTGCGATGAAGGCTTTCATCGTCAACCGGGTTGGGGATTTCGGCTTTGCGCTTGGGATCTTTGGCATTTTCATGCTGACTGACAGTATCGCTTTTGACGATGTGTTTGCCGCCGTGCCACGGTTGGCAGAGACCGATATTCACTTCTTGTGGCGCGATTGGAACGCGGCCAACCTCTTGGCGTTCTTGCTGTTTATTGGCGCTATGGGGAAATCGGCGCAATTGTTCTTGCACACTTGGTTGCCGGACGCGATGGAAGGCCCCACGCCTGTGTCCGCCTTGATCCACGCCGCGACCATGGTGACGGCCGGGGTTTTCCTTGTGTGCCGCATGTCGCCTCTGTTTGAATATGCGCCTGATACGCAAGCGTTTATTGTCACCATCGGTGCGCTGACGGCCTTTGTGGCGGCGACGATTGGCCTTGTGCAAAACGATATCAAACGGGTCATCGCCTATTCGACCATGTCGCAACTGGGCTATATGTTCGTGGCGGCGGGTGTTGGGGTCTATTCGGTGGCGATGTTCCACCTTCTGACCCACGCCTTCTTTAAGGCGATGTTGTTCCTTGGGGCCGGGTCGGTCATTCACGGGATGCATCATGAGCAAGACATGCGCAATTATGGTGGCCTGCGCAAAAAGCAACCGCTCACGTTCTGGGCGATGATGATCGGCACGCTGGCGATCACAGGGGTTGGTATTCCGCTCACGACGATTGGCTTTGCGGGCTTCTTATCCAAGGATGCGATCATCGAGAGCGCCTTTGCGGGCACCAATGGGGGCATGGCGTTTTGGCTTCTGGTCATCGCGGCTTTGTTCACAAGCTTCTATAGCTGGCGTTTGATGTTCCTCACCTTCTACGGCAAGCCGCGCGGCGACAAGCACACACATGAGCACTGTCACGAAAGCCCGGCGGTTATGACGGTGCCGCTTGGCGTGTTGGCGGTGGGCGCGATCTTCTCTGGGATGGTGTTTTATGGGCCGTTCTTTGGGGATCATGACAAGCTCAACAGCTTCTTTGGCATTCCCGCGCATCACACCGAAGTTGTTGGCTCGCACAGTGACGAGGGGGAGGCCCACGGCGATACATCCCACGGCGATACATCCCATGGGGAAAGCGACGATCACGGGGCAGCGGAGGCGCATAGCGCCGTTGTTGAAGGCGCGATCTATATGGCCCCAGACAACACAGTGATTGATGATGCGCACCACGCACCCAAATGGGTGAAAATCTCGCCCTTTATCGCCATGTTGATTGGGTTCTTCACGGCGTTTTGGTTCTATATCGTCAATCCGGCCCTGCCCAAAAAACTGGCCGAGGACCAACCCGTGCTGCACAAGTTCTTGCTCAACAAATGGTATTTTGATGAGATCTATGACGTGCTGTTCGTGACCCCGGCGAAAGCCATTGGCCGCTTCTTGTGGAAACGCGGCGATGGGTCGGTAATAGACGGCACAATCAACGGTATCGCAATGGGCATTGTGCCTTGGTTCACGCGCCTTGCTGGGCGCTGGCAATCGGGCTTTGTGTTCACTTATGCCTTCGCAATGGTGCTGGGGATCGTCGGGTTCATTACCCTCATGACCCTCTTTAGCAGCGCGCAATAACGGAAAACGAGACAATGGATAATCTTCTTTCGATCATCACTTTTCTGCCCTTGGTGGCAGCGATCATTCTCGCCGTTTTCCTGCGGGGCGAAGACGCCCATGCGGCGCGCAATGCCAAATGGTTGGCGCTGGCGGCGACGGTGGCGACCTTCCTGATTTCGCTTGGGGTTTTGTTCGGGTTTGAGCCTGACAACACTGGGTTTCAGATGGTCGAAGAACATGACTGGATCATGGGCTTTACCTACAAAATGGGTGTTGACGGGATTTCGGTTCTGTTTGTGATGCTGACCACCTTCTTGATGCCGATCACCATCGCCGCCTGTTGGACGGTTGAGGTGCGGGTCAAAGAATACATGATTGCCTTCTTGTTGCTGGAAACGCTGATGCTTGGCGTCTTCATGGCGCTGGACATGGTGCTGTTCTACCTGTTCTTTGAGGCGGGCTTGATCCCGATGTTCCTCATTATCGGCATCTGGGGCGGCCAAAACCGCATCTACGCCGCGTTCAAGTTCTTCCTCTATACCTTCCTTGGCTCGGTGCTGATGCTGGTGGCGATGATTTATATGTTCGTCGAAGCGGGGACGACTGACATTCCCACCTTGATGAACCACGCGTTCGGCTCGGAGACATTTTCGCTCTTGGGCATCCAGATCGTCGGTGGGGCGCAAACCCTGTTGTTCCTTGCGTTTTTCGCGAGCTTCGCTGTCAAAATGCCGATGTGGCCTGTCCATACTTGGCTGCCCGATGCGCACGTTCAGGCCCCAACGGCGGGGTCGGTGGTGCTGGCGGCCATCCTTCTGAAAATGGGCGGGTATGGCTTTTTGCGCTTTAGCTTGCCGATGTTTCCCGTGGGCGCAGATCAGCTTGCGACCTTCGTTTTGTGGATTTCGGTCATCGCGATTGTCTACACCTCGCTCGTGGCGCTGGTGCAAGAGGACATGAAAAAGCTGATCGCATATTCCTCGGTTGCGCATATGGGCTATGTGACGGCGGGGATCTTCTCGCTGAACCAACAAGGGCTTGATGGGGCGATTTTCCAGATGTTGAGCCACGGGTTCATTTCGGGGGCGCTGTTCTTGTGCGTTGGCGTGATCTACGACCGGATGCACACCCGCGACATCGACGCTTATGGCGGTCTTGTGAACCGGATGCCGGCCTATGCGCTCGTGTTCATGTTCTTCACGATGGCCAATGTCGGCTTGCCGGGCACCTCCGGGTTTGTCGGTGAATTCCTGACGCTCGTTGGGATGTTCAAAGCCAACACTTGGGTCGCTGCTGTGGCCACATCTGGCGTTATTTTCTCAGCCGCCTATGCGCTTTGGCTCTATCGCCGGGTTGTGTTTGGCGATCTGATCAAAGAAAGCCTCAAGTCAATCACCGATATGAACGCGCGCGAAAAATGGATCTTCGCGCCGCTCATCTTCATGACATTGCTGCTCGGCGTTTACCCAAGCCTTGTGACCGACATCATCGGGCCGAGCGTTGGCGCGCTGCTTGATACCTTCCACGCTGCTGTTCCTGCTGATCTGGCAGAAACCGCCGCAATGACTTCGCATTAAGGGGACCAGTGATGACCTCGACTGATATTCAAGCCGTTCTACCGGAACTGATCCTCGCGATTTTCGCCATGCTGGCTCTGCTGGGGGCGGTCTACACGGGTAAGGACAAACTGACGCCGCTTGTGACATGGGCAACGGCGGCTGTGATGGCGGCGCTTGCGTTGATGATTGGCACGGGCGGCGCCGGGGTTGGCGCTGCGTTCAACGGTATGTTCATTGACGATGCCTTCGCGCGCTTTGCGAAAGTGGCGATCTTGATTGCGGCGGCAGCGGTTTTGCTGGCCGGACAAGACGCGATGGCGCGGCGCGGGCTTGCGCGATTTGAGTACCCCATTCTTGTTGCCCTTTCGACGGTGGGCATGATGGTTATGGTGTCCGCTGGCAATCTGATGTCGCTCTACATGGGCCTTGAGCTGCAATCGCTCGCGCTTTATGTGGTCGCCTCACTCAACCGTGATAGCGTGAAGTCAACCGAAGCCGGGATGAAATACTTCGTGCTTGGGGCGCTTTCGTCTGGTTTGCTCTTGTACGGCGCGTCCTTGGTCTATGGCTACGCGGGCACCACGGATTTCGCCGGGATTATCACAGCGGCGAGCGACGGGCACATCGGTCTTGGTCTGTTGTTCGGGTTGACTTTCGTGATGGCTGGCTTGGCGTTCAAAGTCTCTGCTGTGCCGTTCCACATGTGGACAC
Organism: Maritimibacter sp.; assembly: GCA_050633625.1. Taxonomy (GTDB): domain Bacteria; phylum Pseudomonadota; class Alphaproteobacteria; order Rhodobacterales; family Rhodobacteraceae; genus JBOEGW01. Next base: position 266,504 of record JBOEGW010000006.1, read on the forward strand.
CTGACGTCTACGAGGGGTCGCCCACGCCGGTGACGGCGTTGTTTGCAACAGCCCCAAAACTTGCGGCGATGGGGCTGTTTGCGCGGGTGTTGTTTGATGCCTTTGGTGGCGCGGTTGCTGATTGGCAGCAAGTGATTGCCTTGCTCGCTGTGATGTCGATGTTCCTCGGCGCGATTGCGGCGATTGGGCAAACAAACATCAAACGGCTTATGGCCTATTCTTCGATTGCGCACATGGGGTTTGCGCTGATGGGTCTTGCCGCTGGTACGGAAATCGGCGTGCAAGCGATGCTGATCTATATGGCGATTTACCTAACGATGAATGTGGGGGCGTTTGCCTTCATCATGTCGATGGAACGTGACGCAAAGCCCGTCACCGATATTGCGGCACTGAACCAATACGCCAGCCGTGAACCCCTCAAAGCGCTGGCGATGCTTGTCTTGCTGTTCTCCCTCGCTGGGGTGCCGCCGTTTGTTGGGTTTTTTGGCAAGTTCGCGGTGCTTGATGCCGCGCTCAACGCCGAGCTGACATGGCTCGCGATTGCTGGTGTGATTGCCTCGGTGATTGGTGCCTATTACTACCTGCGGCTCGTGTATTTCATGTATTTTGGTAAGGATGATGGCAGCGTGGAAACACCAATGGCCCCGGCGGCTTTGGCGATGTTGATGGGGGCAGCGGTGATCATGTTGGTCGGCGTGTTCAACCTGTTTGGCATCGAAGCCGTTGCGGCATCAGCGGCTCAGGCGCTGGTCAACTGAGCCAGACCTTGATCACCCAAAATGCGCGCCCGGACCTTGCAACACAGGGCCGGGCGTTTGCTGTTCTGAGGGGAGCGAAAACATGAGTGGAGACTGGCCAAGCGGCTACGGGTATTTGCCGCTGGAGACAGTGGGTTCTACCCTTGATGAAGCGCGGGCGCGGTTTGCGGAGATGGCAGGGCCAACCTGGATCACCGCGAAGGTACAAACGGCGGCGCGTGGTCGGCGGGGCAGAGCTTGGGCAAACCCGGCTGGAAATTTCGCAGGCACGCTTGTCCTGCCGAGGGTCGATCCGAAACAGGCGGGGTTGCGCTCCTTCGTGACGGCGCTTGCGCTGGATGAGGCGTTTGTTGCGGTCACTGGGCGCGCCGAGGCTTTCGCCCTCAAATGGCCTAATGATGTGTTGCTCCACGGCGGTAAGGTTGCCGGGATATTGCTCGAAACCATCACCGAACGCGGGCAAATTGTCGGGCTTGCGATTGGGATCGGGGTCAATTTGGCAGGGGCCCCACAGGCAGGTGAGGTGGAGGCCGGGGCGGTTGCACCTGTGTCCCTGAGGGGAGAAACCGGGGTTTCGATCAGTCCTGAGGATTTTCTGGAACAGCTGGCGCCAGCCTTTGCGAAATGGGAAAATCAGCTTGTGACCTACGGGTTTGCGCCGGTGCGCGCTGCCTGGCTTGCGCGCGCGGCGCGCCTTGGCCAGGTCGTGACGGTCCGTCTGCCCAACGAGACTTTATCGGGTACGCTGCATACGGTGGACGAGGAGGGGCAACTTGTCCTATCAACGTCCAAAGGGGATCGCCGCATTGCGGCAGGGGATGTGTTCTTTTAGACGGGGCCTAAGATGCTGCTCACCATTGATTGTGGAAATACAAATACCGTGTTCACGCTGTGGGACAAGGATGAGGTGTTGGCGACGCTGCGCACCTCGACCGAACATCAACGCACGGCCGATCAGTATTTTGTCTGGTGGGACACGTTGATGCGCCATCACGGAATTACGCCGCATGTCACGGGGGTTGTGATTTCCTCAACGGTGCCGCGGGTGGTGTTCAATTTGCGGGTCTTTACGGATCGCTATTTTGATTTGCGCCCTTTGGTGGTTGGCCGGCCTGAATGCCTGTTGCCCATCGAGGTGCGGGTTGATGCGGGAACGCAGGTTGGCCCGGACCGCTTGGTGAACACTGTCGCGGGCTTTGATCATTACGGCGGTGATTTGATCATCGTCGATTTTGGCACTGCCACCACCTTTGATGTGGCCGATCATGACGGCGCCTATATCGGCGGGGTGATCGCGCCGGGTGTGAACCTCTCGCTGGAGGCCCTGCATATGGCCGCCGCCGCCCTGCCGCATGTCGATATCACCCACCCGGAAAAAGTGATTGGCTCGAACACCGTTGCCTGTATGCAGTCGGGGATTTTCTGGGGCTATGTCGGCCTGATCAAGGAAATTTCAGAGCGGATCATGGACGAACATGGCCGCAAGATGAAGGTGGTTGGCACAGGCGGTTTGGCCCCATTGTTCCAAAGCTCCGCGCCGGTGTTTGATCACTTTGAAGACAATCTCACAATGTACGGTCTCAAGACCATTCACGACTATAACAAAAAACAGGGCAGCATATGAGCAAGGACCGTCTGATTTATCTCCCCCTCGGCGGCGCGGGGGAGATTGGCATGAACGCCTATGTCTACGGATATGGCGCGCCGGGCAAAGAGCGGCTGATCCTTGTGGATCTGGGCGTGACCTTTCCCGATATGGACACAACGCCGGGTGTCAATTTGATCATGCCCGATGTGTCGTGGTTGGTTGAGCGCGCGGATCAATTGGAAGGGATTTTCATCACCCACGCCCATGAGGACCATGTTGGCGCGATCGGGCGGCTCTACCGTGATTTGGACGCGCCGATCTATGCGCGGGCGTTTACCGCGCATCACGCGCGGCGCAAGATGGAAGAAGCCGGTCAGAACCCGGATGAGGTTGTGACGGTTGGGGCCTATCCCGAGCGGATCAAGGTCGGGCCGTTTGACGTTTCTTTCGTGCCGATTTCCCATTCGATCCCCGAAAGTTCGGGTCTTGTGATCGACACGCCAGCGGGGCGGATCGCGCATACGGGGGATTTCAAAATCGACAAAACGCCCGGTGTGGGCGAGGCCTTTGACGAGGAGATGTGGCGCGAGGCAACGAAAGGCCGGGTTCGCGCGTTGATGTGCGACAGCACGAATGTGTTCAGCAAGAGCGCCGGGCGTTCGGAAGCTGAGCTTGAGCCAGAAATCCGTTCGATGATTAAAGCGGCGCCTCATATGGTCGTGGCTACGACATTCGCGTCCAATGTGGCGCGGGTGAAAACTCTGGCGGAAGCGGGGATTGCTGCGGGGCGGTCTGTGTGTTTGTTGGGCCGCGCGATGCGCCGGATGGTTGAAGCTGGTGTTGAGAGCGGGGTTTTGACGGACTTCCCGAGCACGGTCTCAGTGGAAGAAGCGCGCGATATTGCACGCCAAGACCTGATGCTGATCGTGACAGGCTCGCAAGGCGAGCGGCGCGCGGCCTCGGCACAATTGGCGCGGGGCAAATATCTGGGTTTGAGCCTGAGCGAAGGGGATACGTTTTTGTTTTCCTCCAAGGTGATCCCCGGAAATGAGCGCGGCGTGATCCGCATTCTCAACGCTTTTTCCGAGATGGGCGTCGATGTGGTCAGCGATGATGACCGCTATCACGTGTCGGGCCATGCGAACCGGCCCGATTTGGAAGCGATGCATCGGATCGTGGACGCTGAGGTGATCGTGCCGATGCACGGTGAACACCGTCATTTGCGCGAACATGCCAAGATTGCCAAGGCGAATGGCGCGCAGTCGATTGTTGCTGTGAATGGTGCGATGGTCGATCTGACCGGGGCCACGCCGCATGTTGTGGATCATGTGGAAACGGATCGCGTTTATTTGGACGGCGATATTCTGATCGGCGCGATGGACGGGATCGTGCGGGACCGAATTCGCCTCGCCTTGAACGGTCATGTGATTGTGACAGTGGCGATTGAGGATGACGAGCCGCTTGGAGAACCATGGGTCGAGCTGATGGGCTTGCCGGACATCGGAAAAAGCCGCGCGCCACTTGTGGACATCTTGGAAGCGGATCTGGGTCAGGCGTTGATGCGCGCCAAGGCGAAAACGCTGAAAGACGACGACAAGATTGAGGAAGACTTGAAGCGCATTGCGCGTAAGACCTGTTCGGATGAGATCGGGCGTAAACCTGAAGTCACGATCGTTGTGAGCCGTTTGGTGAGCTGATCTTGAGACGTTGGTAGGGGCAGGGCGCGTTTGTCCTGCCTTATGCCACAACCTTACGCCGCAACTTTATGCCTCTATGGGATCGCAATACGCGGAAACGACATGGGCAACCTGTTCGGGCGGCGCTGTGAATTCCGCTCCGAATAGATCTCCGATCCCCCAAACGAGCTTTATGTCGAGCGCGGGAAACCCCTGAAGCCGGATCGCATGAACCGCATCACTCACGCTGTCCATCTCAAGGCAATCGACCTCAAATTGAACGCCAGAGGGCGACAGGTCTTTGAGCCGTGCGAGCATCTCATCATCGCCGTGCAAAATCGCGATATCCGCATTGGCGCTCTGGCGCGCCTCACCACGGCGATCAAATATCATGTCGTTCATAGGCGTTCCTTCATGCGAGTAAGGCGGCGGGGACTGCGCTCAGCCTGACCGATAAAGGCAAACAAATGCTTAACGGGCGATTTTCAGTCGAGCCGATGCGCGTCATACCATCCGGCCATACGCTCAAGTCCTTGAGTAAGTTCAAGAATTTCCGCCTCGGTCCAGCCCGCCAACTGTGCGCCGTGGTCCGGGCCTAGGGTGGCGATGATCTGACCCAGCGCTGCGCCGCCGTTTTGCGACAGGGCGACCCGGCGCCCGCGCCCTTGGCCTTGCCATGTGATCCAACCGAGTCGCTCGAATTTTTGCAACATTTTGGTCACCGCAGGTTGGTTCACCTCGACCGCGCGGGCAATTTCTGCTGTGGATTGCCCCTGCGCACCCCGCCGCGCGATATGGTTCAATACGCCAAACTGGGCTGGGGTAAGGTCATGTTTTCCAAGCAAAATACCCATCCTGCTGTTGTAAAGCTGGGTGGTCATCGAGAGGGCGCGGGCAAAGCGTTCGAGCGGGTTCATAAGGTTTTTTACTCTTGAGGCTTGGCAAATTCAATTCCGTGGAATATATAACATTCCATGGAATGAAAAGCCCGAACCTGACTTGGGCCTCAAAGGAGAAAAGACATGATCAACACTGTAAAGCACGCCACCCAGACTTTGACTGCCATGCCTGTCTGGGCGCATATCGGTGCGACAGCCGCCGTTTTCGCTGGGTTTCAAGGCGTAAAAGCCGCGCTTGATGCAAGCTATGCGGCGTCCAAACATCCGGTGGATTTCATGACAGGGCAGCTCGCGTTTTCGGCCGAAAAAATTGAGGGCTACTATAGTGTCATGCAAAATGCGGGCACCTTGAACATCTATCTGCGCACGCAAATCATTGATTTTGGCTTTATTCTCAGCGTGGCTCTTTTGGGCCTGTGTCTGGGCAGTTTGCTGGGACGGATTGGTCCTGTGGGTGGGATCGCGCGCAAGGTGGGGCTTGGTGTTGCGCTGCTGGCGTGCACGGGGGCTGCTTTGGATGCGGCGGAAAACCTCCTGTCCTTTGGTATGTTGATGCGTCCCGAGACGATCCCAACAGGTTTGGCCATAATGTATTCTGGTGTAGCGGCGGCGAAATTCGCCTGTCTCGTGCCTGCTGTGTTTGGGGCAGGGGCGACGGCGCTGATCGGCTTTTCAGAGCGCGCGCTCAACGTGCTTCGCGGCCCGGTGATGGCCTAATCATCGGCCACGGGACACAAACACGGGACACAAACAAAAGGGACGGCCAAATGCCGTCCCTTTTTCTGACTGTTGTGCGTTGAATTAGTCTTTGTCGCGCCGCTCGTCAAAGCTCTGGGCGATAAAAGTCGGCATGTGATCGCCAAGGCCGACAACCTGTTGGCCGCCGTTGCCGCCGCCTTTGTTCCCGCTTTGACGGTTGTTGTTTTTCTGACCGCCGCGTTGCCCACGCTTGCTGTTGGTGTGCTCATTTTCGTTGCGCGTCTGGTCTGGCGCGCGTTTTGGGCTGTCTTGCGGCGCGTCTGTTGCTGTTTCGGGCGCGTCCTTGATGGGGGCATCCGCTTTGGCTTGATCCGCTTCGACCGGCGAGGATTTTGGTTTGCGGCTGCGGCTGCGCTTTGGGCGTTCCGATTTTGCGGCAGGTTTCTCATCCGCGGTCTCAGCGCGCGCCGGGGCGTTCGAGCTGTCGCCTTGCGGGTCACTTGCGGCGGCAATAGCGTTGTCCATCGGCGGGATTTTCCCATCAATCAGACGTTCAATCGCCTCAAGGTTTTTCTCGTCGCGCGGCTCGCAAATCATGACAGCACGCCCCTTGCGCCCGGCGCGGCCAGTGCGACCAATCCGGTGCACGTAATCCTCAGCGTGGCTTGGCACGTCAAAGTTAAAGACATGGCTCACATTCGGCACATCAAGCCCGCGTGCGGCAACATCGGAGGCACAGAGAAAGCGCAGTTTCCCATCGCGAAACCCTTGCAGCACTTCCATGCGCTTGGATTGATCCAGATCGCCGTGAATAGGTTCGGCGTCATAGCCGTGTTTCTTCAGCGATTTCGCGACAACATCCACGTCCATCTTGCGGTTGCAAAAGATGATTGCGTTCGTGCAGCTCTCGCCTTCGGCATCAATCAAGGCCCGCAAAAGATTGCGTTTTTCGGTGCCCGACCGTTCGCGGCGCGAAGGTTTGAATTTGACCAAACCCTGCGTGATTGTGTCCGATGTCGTTGCCTGGCGCGCCACTTCGATGCGCGCCGGATTGGACAGGAATGTATTAGTGATCCGCTCGATTTCCGGCGCCATGGTGGCCGAGAAAAACAATGTTTGGCGGGTGAAAGGCACAAGGCCAAAGATCCGCTCAATGTCGGGGATGAACCCCATGTCCAGCATCCGGTCGGCTTCATCAATCACCATGATCTGAACGCCAGTGAGCAGCAGTTTGCCGCGCTCAAAATGGTCCAGAAGCCGCCCTGGTGTTGCGATCAAAACATCAACGCCACGGTCAATCAGCTGGTCTTGTTCTTTGAACGACACGCCGCCAATAAGCAGGGCTTTGGTGAGTTTGACGTTCTTGGCGTAGACATCAAAGTTCTCAGCGACCTGCGCGGCGAGTTCGCGGGTGGGGCACAGCACGAGCGAGCGTGGCATCCGGGCGCGCGCACGTCCGCGCGCCAGCATGGAAATCATCGGCAAGGTAAAGGACGCGGTTTTGCCGGTGCCGGTTTGCGCGATGCCCAGCACGTCGCGGCCTTCAAGCGCAGGCGGGATAGCGCCCGCTTGGATCGGTGTGGGGCTTTCATAGCCCGCTTCCTCAACTGCTTTGAGGACTTTGGGACTGAGATTCAGGTCAGAAAATTTGGTCAAGTTGTGCCTTTCCGTGCGGCAATAATTTGGCCGCTGGGAAACAGGCGCGGCCCCGCTGGCCGGATTGCCAGTGGTCGTTGGGCTGGACCTACTGGGAAAGGGCGGAAAGGTCAAGGAAATCGGGGCCATGGCCCTGCGCGAGGTGCGGCGGATGGGTTTAATTGATACTTTTTGTCTTGATTGATGCGCAGGCTGCGCCATAATTGCCCCATTAAACCTATACTATTGGAGAGTCTCATGACCCAGAGCCATATTGCCCTGCGACATCGCATTGAAAAGAACCTCTCGAAGATGTCCGGGGATACGCATAAGCGCCTGCGCGACGCGCCGCTGGCCTTCCTCGAAGACATTGGCGGCCCTGATCTGGCGCAGGCTGCCAAAGCGGCGCCGCGGCCCATGTTGCGCCTTGTTATTAAGCGGCTGGAGGGTGCCTTTGTGCGCGGGCATATCGGCATCGCGGATGTGCTTGGCGCCTTAGCCCCGATGACCACACAAGCCAGCAAGCTGCCAGAAGAAGGCCCTTGTGCCATCGAAGCGCGCACCTTTAACGAGCTGCAAAACATGACCACCAACGCCGGGTTCGAGTTGAGCCGATGTGAGCGCGAAAGCGAAGGGGAAACCGAAGGTGAGGAGGGCGGCACCTCAGGCGGCGGGTCTGGTGATATCGGGGGGTCAGGCGTCGATATTGGCCAAATCCTTGGGCACGACGGGGGCGAAACCTCCGAAGAAGGTCCAATCGCGCTGCCCGAAGAGCCATGTCAGGCAGAGCGGCAGGAATTCGAGCAATTGGCGCTCGACACCTACAACGCCTATGCCGCTTGGGAAGCCTGCATGGCGCGCCACACCAGCGATTAACCCAGCGCGGCTGGGGGCAAAGGATCGCCGTCATCAAGGCGGCCTTGGGTGGCGAGGGAATGGACCTTGGCCCACAAGAGCGGCGCACCAGCGCCTTCGCTCCAAAGACCAGACAGCGCAAATGCAAAGCGGGGGGTGCTTTGCGCTGCGGCCTCCAGCTCCCCCAGCATCGACGCGCCATGGGTTTCTACCAAGGTCTGCAAAGGCCCTGCCGCCAAAAGGGCGACCTCATCGGGGCTGTCCACCTGCCGGAGCACCGCTTGAATTGTCGTCAATGCGCGTAGCGGATCATCTTTGGCCAGATGCTCAAACAAGGCAGCGGTCCAGGCATCGGGCAACCCGTCTGGTGCGTCTGCCTCAAGGCTGACTGTGACAAAGGCCAAATAGCGCGCGGCAAAGCGCTCGGCGGGCAGATCACCGGGAGGCAAATCCGCCTCCGGGGTTCCAAGCGCTTGGGCGACAAGGGCGCGCGGGATGTCGGTCATAGGGTTTGTGCTTTCACGCAGGGGCGGGCCCAGTTTGCAATCTTGCCAGTGCGCGGCGCGGTATCGCGGGCCTTAAAGTTCGACCAATGTTGCGCCACGCATGATCGCCGCTTGCCAAGTTTGTGGATCATCAATCAGTTCCAGCGCCCCCACGACCGAGACTTTGGCGCCTTCTTCCAGCACAACCGGGCGATCCAGTTCGACCTGTAAGGTCGCGGAATGTTCAGAAGACCCACAAAACGGGCAATTCCCCATATCCGACACCAGCATGATTTCCTGCGTTGCCGCCCCTGGCTCAAGCGTCAGGGGCACGGCATATCCGGTGATGCGAAAGCTTTCAGCGCCTTGCGCGATGCCGGCGGGATAGGTCTTCTTGACCATATAGTCGCCCTGCGCGTCGATCTCTTCGATCTCGATCCCGGCCAAAAGCGCCCATGGATCGTCAGAGGCAAATGCCGAGGTAGCAAAGCCTGTCAAAACGGCGGCAAGGGCTAAGGGGCTAGTGTGCATTGGACGCTCCGGGCTGAACCTGTTGTCGGCACACTCATATCAAACTGTTGGACCCTTGGGAATCCCTTCTTGGACCATGCCTTGGATGCGCAAAGAGCTGCCAAATCCTTTGGTAACGGCGCAGCCGGGGGCGGAAGGATGTGGGCAGAGCGGGAAAAAGATTTGTGAAATTCCATTTATGCCCTATGGTAAGTGAGCCTTTGAGTTTCATTTTGAAGCGAAGGTTGTGGGAAAAGGGGATATTCCATGAAAAATTTTGTAAAGAACCGACCCGTATTCGGGGCGGCTTTGGTGATGTCTGCGCTGTCACTTTCTGGGTGCGCGATCACACCGCATTTTGATGCCTTTAATGACACAGGCGATCAGATCGACGCTTTGGGCGGGCAAACGCCGGTGAACGACATGCCATCCGGGGTCGGCACGGCGACCTATGAGGGGCAGGCGCTTGGGGCGATTTGGGACGATACCACCACGAACGATTACTATTATTCAGGCGATGCAACGGTTAATGTCGATTTCGCCAATCCGATCTCCGGGGTTTCAGGGCAAATCACCAACCTTCAAGGCCATGGGCCAAACTCGCCAGCGGCAGCGAACCAGAACCAAAACTGTTTTTACTGCATCACAACATATGAAGGCGTTGCCACCGGCACAATTCAGCTCGCAGGAGGCGCGATCTCTGGAAGTGACATTTTGGACCTTCAGTACGACAGTCAGGGCATGACGATTGACGGCGAAGCGGTGGGCCTGACGGGGTTCATGGACGGCGCGTTTCATGGATCAAACGGCGGCAACCCGCCACAAGGGATCAAGCTGGAAGACAACGTGAATACGCAGGCCAATGTTGGCAGTACCAGCTACCCAAACCATGTGCTTTATATCAATGCCTTAGACTGACGCTATTCAACAATAGGTGGGATTGGGGCGCTTATGGAGAGGCGCCCCTTTTTGAATATACGCGTTTTTATTCTAAGCGCTGGTGTTTCCCGTTGGGATTGCGCTAAGAATTTAAGAAATTGACTGCGTAATCTTGGGGGTGCGAGTTGAAATATCGTCGAGAAATTGACGGGTTGCGTGCGGTTGCTGTGGTCCCGGTCATCCTGTTTCATGCCGGTTTTTCGGTCATGGGCGGCGGGTACGTAGGTGTCGACGTCTTTTTTGTCATCAGTGGGTTTTTGATTACAACACTCCTCATCGAAGATTTGGAGCGCGGTGATTTTTCGGTGTTGCGGTTTTATGAACGCCGCGCCCGGCGCATTCTGCCTGCGCTATTTACTGTGATCCTTGTGTCACTGCCATTGGCCTACATGTGGATGTTTCCAAGTCAGCTAAAGGCCTTTGCCAAGAGTATTATTGCCGTCATGGTGTTTGCGTCCAATGTCTTGTTTTGGCGCGAAGATGGGTATTTTGCTGCAAGTGCTGAATTAAAACCCTTGCTGCACACATGGAGCTTGGCTGTCGAGGAGCAATTTTATTTGTTGTTTCCTTTGGCCTTGTTTGTGATGTGGAAATTTGGGCGGCGCAAAACCACCTGGGCGATCATCGCCGCCGCTTTGGCGAGCTTTTGCCTTGCTGAATGGGCGCAAAATGAGCCGCGCATTTCCTCGGCCGCTTCCTTTTATTTGACGCCAACGCGGGCCTGGGAATTGTTGGCGGGATCAATTTGCGCCGCGCTAACGGTGGGGCGCGCGCAGAGATCAAACGACATTGCTGCTGGCTTTGGGCTGACATTGATTGTGGTTTCCATTTTTCTGTTTGATGAAAATACCCCGTTCCCAAGCCATTACACGCTCGCGCCCGTTCTTGGCGCGGCTTTGATTATTTTGTTCGCGGCGAAGAATACATGGACGGCGCGGCTTTTGTCTTGGTCGCCATTCGTTGGAATCGGGCTGATTTCGTACAGCGCTTATTTGTGGCATCAACCGTTGTTCGCCTTTGCGAGGCTGCGCAGCCCGGTTGATCCGAGTTTGGCGCTCATGGGGGTGCTAAGCGGGGCATCATTGGTGCTGGCTTACGCCACCTGGCGCTGGATTGAGCAGCCTTGGCGGCGGCGTGACCAAACAGCTGGGGTGACAGGGCGAACTGTTTTTGTCGCGAGCGGCTTGGGTGGGATGTTCTTTGTCGCCGTCAGTGCCATCGCGCTGGCAGGGGACGGCATGCCGTCCCGCTTTTCCCAGCAGGTGCTTGCTGTGTTGGATGGAGAACTTGATCGTGCCGACATGGCGTGCCTGATGGGCCAAGAAGATCCTATTCCGGTCCATCCGAAAAAGGGCTGTCTTCATGTTGAGAGCGGTACAAGTGCCGATGTGATGGTGCTTGGGGATAGCCATTCACACGCAATTTCTGGTGCGCTTGTTGCGGCTTTGGTGCAGGAGGGGATCGGGGTGTATGACGTCAATCATAACGGGTGTGTCCCGCTTATGGGATTTCTTGTGCTGTCACAGGATGACCCTCAAAAATGCGCTAAATTCGTTGAGTCCGCTTTCGATTACGCGACAGAAACGGGAATTGAAACTGTCGTATTGACGGGGCGATGGGCGCTGTTTTTGCACGGTACCCGGTTTGATAATCACGAAGGGGGGCACGAGGCGGGGGGGCTTATCGAGGTGGATGTTGTCTCGGACGACAAAGGCACACTCAAAGATCGCCAAGACCGCCAAGACCGCCTGTTGCGCGCCAGTGAAGCCCAAATTCTGACGCTTTCAAAGTCATTCAACGTCGTTCTTGTTTATCCAATTCCAGAAGCCGGATGGAACGTGCCTAATCAAGCGGCCAAACGGTTGGCCTTTCAGGGGGATGCGTCACCATTGACAACATCCAATGATGTCTACGCGGCGCGCAACATGCCGATCATTGAGCTATTTGATCGCCTTACAGCGCAACACCCGCGCATTTTTGCGGCGCGCATTCAAGAGGACTTGTGCGACCCTGCGACAAGACGATGTCTGAACAGTGGCCCGGACGGCCCTTATTATTATGACGACGACCATATGAGCAACTTAGGCGCGGGTTTGATTTCGCCGACCATCGTTACGCAAGTCAAAGCGGCGCAGGCCGATACTGCCCGTTAGGGACAAATGTTCAGGCCACGGTGGGCGGTCATATCGTGCTAAAGGTGACGCTAAGGCCTAGCCTGTTCACGCGCGATTTTGCCTGCAAAGCTTTGGAGGTCTATTCTCCGTGGAGTTCCTTTGTTGCTGAAAGTGTCAGTTCGGGGTGATCGCGTTCAATGCGGTCAATGTCCCATTGGAGCCGGGTCAAGAACACCACATCCCCGTCATTGTCGCGCGCGATATGTTGTTTGTTGACGTCGATGAATTTGTCTACATCGTCCTTTGGCCCGGTGACCCAACGCGCTGATTTGAACTGGCTCGCCTCAAAGCGCACAGGCAACCCGTATTCCAGCTCAATCCGGCTCGCCAAGACCTCAAACTGAAGCGCGCCCACCACGCCGACGATAAAGCCGGACCCGATATTGGGTTTGAACACTTTCGCCGCGCCTTCTTCGGCAAATTGCATCAGCGCTTTTTCGAGGTGTTTGGCTTTCATTGGATCGCCCGCCCGCACCCCTTGCAACAGCTCCGGCGCAAAGCTGGGCAGCCCCGTCACCCGGATCGCTTCACCCTCAGTCAAGGTGTCGCCGATGCGCAGTTGCCCGTGGTTTGGGATGCCGATAATGTCGCCCGCCCAAGCCTCTTCGGCCAATTCGCGGTCAGAGGCGAGGAACATCACAGGATTGGTGATCGCCATGGGCTTTTTGGTGCGCACATGAGTCAGTTTCATGCCGCGTTTGAAATGCCCAGACGCCATACGCACAAAGGCAACGCGGTCACGATGTTTCGCATCCATATTGGCCTGCACCTTGAAGACAAACCCCGCGACTTTCTTTTCTTCGGGGGCGATGTTGCGCGGCTGTGCGGATTGGATTTGCGGCTCCGGGCCATAATCTGCGATGCCCTTCATCAGCTCCTGAACCCCAAAGGAGTTGATCGCGGAGCCAAACCAGATCGGTGTCATTTGCCCGGCCAGCACCTCGGCGGGGTCAAGCGCGGGGAGCAATTCGCGCACCATTTCCACTTCTTCGCGCAGCTTTTCCAGAAGCTCCGCCGGGACGTGCTGTTCGAGTTGCGGATCATCCATCCCTTCAATCGAGATGCTCTCAGCGACCTTGTTTCGATCGGCGCGGTCCATCAGCTCCAATCGATCATTGATCAGATCGTAACAGCCCATGAAATCGCGCCCAACCCCGATTGGCCAAGAGGCGGGCGTGACGTGGATCGTCAGCATTTCTTGGATTTCGTCAATGATCTCAAAGGTGTCGCGGCTTTCGCGGTCCATCTTGTTACAAAAGGTCAGGATCGGCAAATCGCGCATTCGGCAGACTTCAAACAGTTTTTGCGTCTGGCTTTCCACGCCTTTCGCCCCGTCAATTACCATCACGGCCGCGTCCACTGCGGTAAGCGTCCTATAGGTGTCTTCCGAGAAATCAGAGTGGCCGGGGGTGTCGACGAGATTGAATCGGAAGGTGCCAAAATCAAAGGACATGGCCGAGGCCGAAACCGAAATGCCCCTGTCTTGTTCCATTTTCATAAAATCGGACCGGGTGCGGCGTGCTTCGCCTTTCGCGCGCACTTGGCCAGCCATCTGGATCGCACCACCATAGAGCAGGAATTTCTCGGTTAAGGTGGTTTTGCCAGCATCCGGGTGCGAAATGATCGCAAAGGTACGGCGGCGCGCGATTTCAGGCGGCAAGGCGGGGCGGTTTGTGGGCGTGTCTAACATGTCGCGGATATATCTGGCGCGCCCGCTTGTGGAAAGAGGCATTTGCGCGCGCACCAAGTCTCGCGGGTTTGCGCCAGTTTGCAGGAAATCGGATCTTTGAGGCTTGATAATCGCCGCAAATCTCGCCACAACTTTGGACCAAGCGCGCCGCTGGGACGTGAATTTGTATGGTCAATGAACAAGTTAAGGGTAATTAAATGACAGGTAATATTTCAACAGCAACACTGATGATTTTGGCGTTGGGTCTGGCGGGCTGCGGCACGATCAGCGATGTGATTGTTTATAGCAACTTGGAATCCGACCTTCAGGCCTCTGGGGAAACCCCTGCTGAGGATATGCCAAAGAGCGGTACTGCGACCTTCACCGGGAAAGCCATCGGCGGAACCTTTGCGGCCTCCACCTCAACGGAGGTCACCCACGCCTATATTGGCGATGCGTCCCTCACCGCCGAGTTCAACGCGCTTGGCGGCACGATGACGGGAACCGTGTCGAATATGACGGGGGCAGGGCCAACCGAAAGCGGCATTTCGGACGTTGAAGGCACAATCGACATCAGCAATGGGGTGATCGCGGGGAGTAGCGTGTCGACCACGTATTCGGGCGATTTGACGTTGAATGGGCAGGAAATCTCCGTTGCCGGAAACATGGACGGGGATTTCTATGGCGCCGAGGCGGAGGGTGTATTGCTCAGCAGTGGGATTAACAATGCGACAGTGGACGGCGATCCTTATTTCCACCAATTGAAAATTGCCGCGGATTAAGCGGTTTGACTGGGCGCGTTAACCTTTACCAAAGATGAAATGGGTAAAGTTTGCTCCAAGAGTGCCGCTTTTTCATGTGCTCTGCGAAAGCTCTCTGGTTGCCTCATGCCGCGCCTCAGTTGGGGCGGCGTGATTGGAGACTTGATTGGAAAGATGGGGAAATCTCTATGCTGAGCCAAATACGACCATTCAGGGCGGCAGTTGCCGCGGCGGTGCTTGCGGGCTGTGGCGTGGGGGAGGCGCTGCAAGACCTCACAACTTTGAACGAGATTGTTGATCGGACCGACACAGTTGCTATGTCGCCGGACACCACAGTCGCACAAATGCCGCCTTCGGCAACGGCGCAGTTCACCGGAAATACTCTTGGCGTGATGACGCATCAGTTTTCGGGGGCGCAGGCCTATTATTGGGGCGATGCTGAATTGGATGTGAACTTCGCCGCAAAAACGGTTGAAGGGAGCCTGAGCAATTTGCGCGGATTAAACACACGCAGCGAATTGGGTGACGCGTCAGGCGAGATCATCTTGAGCAATGGCACGATTTCTGGGGCCGATCTGGCGATTGATTATGCCGGTGATATCACGCTCACAAATGAAACGCTGAGCGTTGGCGGGCGCGCCGAAGGGGAGTTTCATGGCAGCAATGCGGAGGGGCTCTTGGTCGGGGATACAGCGCAAGGCGCTATCAACGGCACGTCTTTTGTCTCAGAGTTCTACATTGTGGCGGAGCAATAGCTTTCGCATGCTTTGCTGCTCAAAAAACGACGCTTGACCATTTGCGCCTGATGGAAAACACTTCCATTAGGCGCGTTGAAAATCGGAATAAATATTCGAGAGTGTATCTGTAAGGTACGATAAGTTCTTTTTAATTGGGAAATTTGATGAGGAATACTGTGGCCGTTTTGAATAATATGTCTGTTCTAGCTGTCGGTGCGATTGCACTTTCTGGATGCATGGCTGTGCCCTTTCCTACGGAAATCTCAAGGGAAATTTCTATTGAAGGGTCTGAATTCGTTTACAGCGCGGAAGATGCGGCCCTTGAGGACGTACTGAATGCGCGCTCAGGAACCGCGACATACTTAGGGGTTGGCTCCTTAGCGGGGGCGACCGATGACTTTGAAGACAGGGCCGTATCAGGCGACGCCAGAATGGAGCTAAATTTTGACGACGCTACCTTGATCGGAGAGTTGACGAACCTTGAGGCCATAATCCTATCGTCTGATCAAGTGGCCGCGATCGAGGACGGCACCTTAGACGAGGATGATGCCGTCTATGAATACGAGGACATACCCGGTCGCTTGGAGCTGAGTAATGGCACAATTTGGGGCAAGACGGTTGGCGCGGAAATATCGGGAACCCTGACAGGTCATGGTGAAGAGATCGTGGTATCTGGCGGCCTTATTGGAGCGTTCTCAGGGAAGGAGTTGGAGGCTCTTCCGCTGAAGCACGGTGTGGATTTCAATGTCACCGTCGATGGTGAACCGCTCAACAATCCGCGCTTTTCTATAGGGTCCTCGGAACAGTAATCCGTTCTTGAAAGGGAACGAAATCTAGGCGGACTTTTTCGAGCGATCGCAGCATTAAGGGCGCGTTGAAAATCGGAATAAGTATTCGAGAGTGTATCTATAAGGTACGATAAGTTTTTTTTAATTGGGAAATTTGGTGATGAATACTGTGGCCATTTTGAATAATATGTCTGTTCTGGCTTTTGGTGCGATTGCACTTTCTGGATGCATGGCTGTGCCCCTCCCAGTGGAAATCTCAAGGGAAATTTCTATTGAAGGGTCTGAATTCGTTTACAGCGCGGAAGATGCGGCCCTTGAGGACGTACTGAATGCGCGCTCAGGAACCGCGACCTTCGCAGGGGGGGGCTTCTTCGCAGGGGCGACCGATGACTATGAAGACAGGGCAGTAACAGGCATCGCCAGATTGGAGCTTAATTTTGACGATGCAACCCTGACCGGAGAGGTAACGGACCTTGAGTCCATGATCCTATCGTCCGATCAGGTGGCCGCGATTGAGGACGGCACCTTAGACGAGGATGATGCCGTCTATGATTACAAGAACATACCCGGTCGCATGGATCTGAGTAATGGCGTAATTTGGGGCGAAACCGTTGACGCGGACATTTCTGGGACCTTTACGGGCCATGACGAGGAGATCGTTGTATCGGGTAGCGTTATTGGGCAGTTCTATTGGACTTATGCAAATATTCTTCAGTTTGATCACGGCGAGGACTTCAGTGTCACCGTCGATGGTGAACCGCTCAACAATCTGCGCTTTTCTTTAGGGTCCAAGGAACAGTAATCCGCTCTTGAAAGGGAACGAACTCTAGGCGGACTTTTTGAAGCGATTGCACATTCAAGGTCGTATTGAAAATCGCACTAAATATTTGAGTGTGTATCGGTAAAGTGCGATAAGTTTTTTTAATGGGGAAATTTGATGAGGAATACTGTGACCGTTTTGAACAATATGTCTGTACTGGCTGGCGGTGCGATTGCACTTTCTGGATGCATGGCTGTGCCCTTTCCTACGGAAATCTCAAGGGAGATTTCTATTGAAGGGTCTGAATTCGTTTATAGCTTGGAAGATGAGGTTTTTGAAGACGATTTGAATGGGCGCTCAGGAACTGCGACCTACGTTGGGGTCGGATTAGTGGCGGGGGCGACTGATGAAATCGAAGACAGGGCAATTTTAGGTGATACGTCTCTGGACCTGAATTTTGATAAGGCGACGATGACCGCGGAGATGACGAATCTCGAAGCCTATCGCTTACCGGCTGAACAGGTGGCGGCGATTGAAGACGGCACTTTAGATTCGCGTGATGTCGAATGGGATGTCGAGAGCATTCCAGGCCGCGTTGAGGTTCGTAATGGAATAATATGGGGTGAGTCTATGGGCGGGGACGTATCCGCGACCCTTACAGGTCATGGTATTGAGTTCGTGATATCTGGCGGCGTTATTGGCAGGTTCCTTGAGAGTGGGACATGGTTCGCTCAGCTCGATGAAGGCGCTGATTTCAGTTTCACCGCCGATGGTGTTCCTCTCATCGATCCGCGCCTTTCAATAGGCGGCAACGAAGTCGTCACTTCTCCTTAAAAAAGCACGAACTCTAGGCGGACTTTTTGAAGCGATTGCAGCATCATGGGTGCGTCTTTCGTGTTGTGGGCGCTTCAATGTTGCGGAGCTATAGCTCCTTCGCGCCCTGCGGATCATAACACTTCGTTTACCAATTTGCGTTAGGTCCGAAAAAGTCGAGCTTTCAACGCAAAATAAGTTGTTTGAAAGCGATAGTGTCGGTACCACTGGTGCACCGAGGAAGATTTTGAAGGGGAAATAGATGACAATTTTTAAGGTAATGAGCGTATTTGGCGGGGCTGCGATCGCACTTTCTGGCTGCGGTGTCGCAACAGCTTTGGAGCTGGTTGAGCGTCTGGACGAAGTGACTGTTCTGGAAACCAACGTATTGAACGCAGCTGCTACAGACGATTTGAGTGGGCGCAACGGCACCGCGTCCTATACGGGGCAAGCCGTGATTGGCGGGTCTGTCTCCGAGGAGCAGGTCGCTGGGTTCTCGGCTGATGCAACAGTGGACGTGAATTTCGACCGCGCAACCGCGACCGGCGAAATGACCAATTTCATTGGGTCTGACATGACGCCAGAAGAAGTTGCCGCGATCGAAAACGGAACGGCAAATGTGAGCGATCTTTTGTCGGCTTTCTCGCCAGCAACGGGCACTGCGGCACTGGAAAATGGGACAATCTCAGGCACATCACTTGACGCAGATACGTCAGGGACCATCACCATGAAAGGTGTTGAATACGTCCTGTCTGGCGGCGTCACCGGAGGGTTCAAGGGGGCAAATGCGACAGGTGTGCAACTCGCCCAAGACACTGATTTCATGATCACCCGCGATGGTGTTGCCCTGACTGATCCAACAATTCTATTGCTGGGCAGCGAATAAGCTTCTCGCCAATGAAAACGGAAAAGGGCGCCAATCTGGTGCCCTTTTTTGCACAGCCGCGCGCCAGCAGGGGGCTGCGCGAAGTGCACATCAAGGCGTGCGGGCGTACGCGCCACATCTTTCGAAAATCCGCTTTACGGGCGATATCATGATTGGCAATTTGCCTGCGTCCATGCGATGAGGTTGGCACTTCAGGAGGTTTGTCATGTCTATGATCACACGAATGTCTCAGTTGTCCCTGCTGGCCGCCGCCGGCTTTGCCCTCAGCGGTTGCGCGATCAAAAATGCCGGGATTCTCGCCGCCGATCTGGCGAGTCTGACAGCGACCCATAGCGGGCTTGAGGCCACAGCGTCGCGCGATTTGCCCGGTGGCACCGCGCGATATGAGGGGGTCGCATTGGTTGGGGTTCAGGGCGACGCGCTCACCGGGGCGGCGATGATGGGAGACGCCGAAATGACGGTTGATTTCGCGAATGAAACGGCCTCTGGCACAATCACCGATTTCGTGGGCCTTCCTGTCGATAATGCCATTGAAACTGTGGGCACCATTTTGATCAATCCCACTGGGCTTCTGGCGCAGCTCAAGCGCGCCGACGGCGAAGTCACCTTCAGCGATCCTTCAATTTCGGGGGGCGACATTGACGCGACTTTGAGCGGGGATGTCACGCTTGACAGTGTCGTTTACGGCTTCGGCGGCTCCATCGCGGGAGAGGTGCTTGGCGAGAGTGGCGAGGCGGTCCGGCTCAAAGGCGACGAGGACTCCCTTGATATGACGGTAGATGGCGTTGCGGCGCAGGGCGCGACCTTCGATATGCTGTTTGGTGAGGTGACGCCGTAACCGGCGTCTCCACAGCCGATCAAGCCGCCCTCCGCAGCCCGCAACGACTCGCCGTAACGCGTTGTTACGGCAGTCTAAATCGTTGAAATGATCCGCAGCATATCAACGGCATCGCGGCGCGCGCTCAGATCCGCTTCACCAAGCTCACGAGCGCTGGTGACCTGCGTGTTGCTGCGCGCCAAACCCAGCCGTTTGGCCACCGCATCAGGCAGCGCGGGGCGGGTCGTCGTGTCGGCAAAAAAGGTTTCGGAGGCAATGCCCTCGGCATAAATGATCTCGTGCTTGTCAAACAAGACCTGCACGTAATCCACATAGCCGCCTGGGTTTTGCACAACGGATGTGCCGTTCACCAACAAGCCCGCCTTGACCAAAAGTTCTTTCTTCCCTGTGCCAAGTGCATCAAACCGTTGATAAATAAACAGCCGGTGATTGGGGCTGACTGTCAGAGCGCGGGTGTTGTTGAGCGCGCCTTTTTCAATCATCACAGGCGCGAAAGCCCCGGTTGCGCGTAGGGTTTGCATCCCGACCCAACGCACTTCTTGGGGGCCACTGTCGCGGGTCAAAACCTTGTCGCCCACCACCAAATCTTCGATGGGTTTTTGCCGCCCATCGGCCATGGTGATATGGGTTGAGCGGGTAAAGGAAACGGAAGCCGATTGCGCAAGCCGTTCGCGCGCGCTCTGGGTGTCAATCGTCACGAGGGTATAGGGCGTTTTGGCGTGGATCGCGCCCAACGGGTGCAAATACACCTCGGAAATCGTCCCTGTTGGCGCGTCAACCTCGACCAAAACCAAGGCTTCCAGCGTCTCGCCATCCGGGTCCATGAAAGTGACCAAACTATCCAAAAACACTGGCGCACCTGGGGTGCCCAGCCCACTTTCGCCGGTCAAATGCACATCGCGGGCATCTTCGCCCATCGCCAAAGATAAACGCGCGGCGGGTGCAGCGGCGTCCAGCTCATAAATGTCTTCCAACAGCAAATCCGAAGCGTCCGTCAATGCGTCCCCTTCATTCACCCCATGGGTCACGCGAAATCCATCCGCCACATAGACCGACAAATGGCGGACAGGCAGATCATCAGGCAACACGTTCTGAATGGCACGCGACATGGCGGTGCTGGCTCCCGGCAGAATTGGAGGCTCACAGGCAGAGTGCGAACCGAAGATCAGGGTAAGGGGGCGCGGCGCGGCGGTCAATAAAGGGTTAGGATTTGCCGTGTTAGAGCGCTGATTTCGCTATGATTGTTGACGTTGCGCGAACAGAGCCGCGGAGAAAGGGCGATTGATGCGCTGCGCGCAGGCCCATGGGCGAATCGCACATGAGGTGCTAGCGCTGAGCAAAAGACAAAGGAGAGACGCGATGGATTTCGGGATCAAAGGCAAACGCGCGCTGGTGTGCGCCAGCTCAAAAGGCTTGGGGCGAGGCTGTGCGCGCGCCCTCGCGGGCGAAGGGGTGCATCTAGTCTTGAACGCGCGTGGCGCAGATGCGTTGGAGGCCACGGCGGCTGAAATTCGTGCTGAGTTTGGTGTGGAGGTCGTGGCGGTTGCGGCCGATATCACCACCGAGGAGGGGCGGGCCAAGGTCTTGGCGCAGGCAGGGCAGATCGACATTCTGATCAACAATGCAGGCGGGCCACCCCCCGGCGTTTGGAGCGATTGGGCCCGTGACGACTTCATCAATGCGTTGGACGCCAATATGTTGACGCCGATCGCTCTGATCAAAAACCTTGTGCCGGGGATGATGGAGCGCGGCTGGGGACGCGTGATCAACATCACAAGTCGCGCCGTCAAATCGCCTATCGCTGCGCTTGGCCTGTCGAATTCCGCGCGCACGGGGCTGACCGGCTATGTGGCGGGCACCTCGCGCCAAATCGCGCATTCGGGCGTGACGATGAACAATCTTTTGCCCGGCAGTCACGACACGGATCGTATCCGCGCTGTTGATGAAAATGCCGCACGATCCCAAGGTGTTACGCCAGATGAGGCCCGCACGGCGCGGCTTGCCAAGAACCCGGTTGGGCGCGATGGAACGGCGGATGAATTTGGCGCGGCCTGTGCGTTTTTGTGCTCCAGGCAAGCGGCCTATATCGTCGGGCAAAATGTGCTTTTGGATGGCGGTGAATCGGTGATCACGATCTAGCGCACAAAAGTGACCCGCCCGGTGCGGCCGAAGAACAGGCCTAGGTCGTTGCAAGACCGTGAGTGATGGGAACCGGGCGGATCGTGATTGCGACGGTCAGAAAAGCCGTCCGCGATCTGGCGGGTGGTAGCGCATCTTGGGGGCTGGGTGTTGAAAATAGTAAACCAAAGGTTAACAGGCCCAGTCTTGCGGTTCAGGGGCGGGGCTGCTACCTGCGTGTAACCCGATGGTTTTAATCGGGTTTGAGGCGGCGTGTGACGAGGGCGCAATGACACCGAGGCTTGAAATTGACCATATCACGCGGCGTTTCGGCGGCCGTCCGGTGGTCTGTGATGTTTCGCTCACGGTTGAACCGGGGCAGGTGACCTGTTTGCTTGGCCCATCGGGCTGCGGCAAATCCACCACCCTGCGCATCATCGCCGGGGTCGAGCGCGCTGATGAAGGGCGCATCCTGATTGATGGCGAGGTCGTTGCCGGAGATGGCGTTTTCGTGCCGCCAGAACAGCGCAAAACCGGGCTTATGTTTCAGGATTTCGCGCTGTTTCCGCATCTTTCTGTGTCCGATAATGTTGCCTTTGGCCTGACGGGAACACGGACGGAAAAGCGGCTTCGGGTGCGCGAATTGCTCGAAAAAGTCGGGCTTGAACGCTACCTGGATTCCTTTCCCCATGAGTTGTCGGGGGGCGAGCAACAACGGGTTGCTTTGGCGCGCGCGCTGGCCCCACGGCCCAAAATCATGCTGATGGACGAGCCGTTTTCCGGGCTGGACAACAGGCTGCGCGATGGTATTCGCGACGAGACTTTGGCCATTTTGAAGGACGAAGGCACAGCCGTTTTGCTCGTCACCCACGAGCCGGAAGAAGCCATGCGCATGGCTGATGAAATCGCGCTGATGCGGGCTGGGCGCGTGGTGCAGCGGGGCGCGCCCTACAACGTATATAACGCGCCGGTGGACCGGGAAGCGGCTGGTTTTTTCTCTGATATCAACGTGATACGAGGCGAGGTTCATCACGGGTTGACCGAAACCGCCTTTGGGCAATTTTTCGCGCCGGGGCGCCCGGATGGGGCTGGGGTCGAGATTGTCATTCGTCCGCAACACCTCAAGATCGACTTTGACCGGCGTGGCGTGGGGCCGGCACCCAGCCCGGATCATGGGGTATGGGCGCGCGCGATTGTGGAGCGGGCGCGCTTCATTGGCACCGAGAGCATTGTCGAGTTTCGCATGGATTTTGACGGCTCCCCCCTCAAAGCCAGCGTGCCGTCGGTGTTTTTGCCCAAGCCCGGCACGCCGCTTTGGATTGCGATCCGGCGCGACCGCTGCTTTGTTTTTGGCGTTTAAGGCGCCAGCGCGGGCGTGAAGGTTGCGCCGGTGTCGATCACCTTGAGGATGTGATCTACGGGCAGGGTACACAGGGTTTCGCTGTCTTCACACCAAGCGCGCAAGACCCAAACGCGGCCAAGATAAGTCAGCGAAAGGGGGCGCATCAGCCGTGTGCGCGGTTCGCCCTCGGTCTGGGTGGTGAGGCGCAGGCGTTTGTGGCCGCGCAGCGCATCGCGCAACAGCGGCACATGGGAATGTCCAGCACTGGCCTCGGCAAACGGATGCAGCGCAAAGCCAACGCCGGGCGCAGCCCCGTTTTCTGGCAGGCTCGCGTCGATCTTATCAGCAAGCGCGCCCGCGGCCTGCGCCAAGGCCGGATCGGTCGCCTCACCGAGCACGGCAAGCGCAAGGTGCAGCGCTTCGACCTCGCCCAAAGTGAGGTTGAGCGGGGGGAGGGTGATGGGCGCGAGAAGCTCATATCCCCGACCACGGGTGCCCGAAATCTCGATCCCGCTGTCGCGCAGCGCGTCGATGTCGCGCCAAATCGTGCGCTGCGTCACCCCAAGGCTCTGTGCCAGATCGCGCGCGCGGTGGGGGCCGGATTGGCGCAGGGTCGCCATCAGTTTGGTGAGGCGGTCCCGTCGTGCTCTGACCGCGCCTTTGCCGCGACGGCTCACCTGACCCCTCGATGAAGGGCAACAGTTTCAGGGATTTGAATGTAACAAGCCCGCATTTGATTCGGTCTCCAGAGCGACAATGCCTGCGAAAAAACGATGCGAAAATACTGACATAAACCTGTCAGTTGTCAATTCCACCAAACCCCCGGCGCATCAATGCTGTGCAGCGCGCGCAAAAGGGGCCGGATTTTGCCGATTGCCCTTTGATCTTGGTTCGATAGGCCATAAATACAGATGCGAAACAGCGAGAGCGGGGTGATCCTGCTCCATTAGGGAGATTTTCTCATGCTCAATAATATCAGCCTTCCGGGCATTCTTCTCATTGCAGTTGTGGTCTTGGTGCTCTTTGGCCGCGGCAAGGTGTCCTCGCTCATGGGCGAAGTTGGCAAGGGCATTACGTCCTTCAAAAAGGGCATCAATGAGGGCGAAAAAGAGATCGAAGATCAATCCGCTTCGGTGGCCAAAGACGTGACGCCGGAAGACGAAAAAGACAAAGCGTAAGCGTTGTTTTTGCTGTGCGCCCCAGTGCACCGCAGTGCGTCCCAGTGCGTCCCTGTGTGGCGTGCAGGTTTTGGCCTGTGTTTGCAGGCCCGTGTGAAGGATTTGAAAGGCCGCGCCTATGTTTGACATCGGTATGACCGAGCTGCTGCTCATTGGGGTTGTTGCACTGATCGTGGTAGGCCCGAAGGATTTGCCGGGCATGTTTCGCACGCTTGGCCGGTTCACGGCACGCGCGCGCGCCTTGGGGCGGGAATTCACCTCCGCGATGAACGCGGCCGCTGACGAAAGCGGCGTAAAGGGCGCGGTGGATGGATTGAAGGCAGTGTCCAATCCGAAGAAATTCGGGCTGGATACGCTGAATGACGCGGCTGATAAATTCGACAAATGGGATCCGAGCAAGAGCACGGGCAAGGATACAGGCAAGGACACTGGCGACAGCGCTCAGCCGGCGTTGGACCCTGAGCGCGCGGAAAAAGCCAACAAGATCCACGAGGCGACTGCCAAGATGGCGCAAGCGCGCTTGGATCGTGAGGCCGCAGCGAAGGCCGAAGCTTCCGGGGCGGGCGCCGCAAAAACCACAGCCGCCAAATCCACTGCCGCCAAGAAGCCTGCCACCAAGACACCAGCAGCGAAAAAGCCAGCAGCGAAAAAACCAGCTACCAAGAAGCCTGCCTCCAAAGGGGCCACCGCCCGGAGCGCCACGACGAAAACCACCAGCAAGAACACCACCACAAAAAAAACCGCTGGCAAGAAAACCACTGGCAAGAAAGCGCCTGACGCATGAGTGACACGAGCCAAGAGATTGAAGATAGCTCCGCGCCGCTCATTGAGCATTTGGCAGAGTTGCGGCAACGGCTGATTTATTCGGTTCTGGCCTTTGTTGTCGGGATGGTGTTGGTCTTTACGGTGGGTGGGCAAATCCTTGATTTCTTGCTGGTGCCGATTGAGAAGTCGATGCGCAATCTGGGCAATCCGAACCCGATTATGCAATACACCGCACCACAAGAGTATTTCTTCACACTCATTCGTATTTCGATGGTGGGCGGCTTGATGGTGAGTTTCCCGGTGATCGCCTATCAGATGTGGCGGTTCGTGGCGCCGGGGCTTTACAAAACAGAGCAAAACGCCTTTTTGCCCTTCCTGATTTCCTCTCCTGTCTTGTTTCTTCTTGGGGCGGCCTTTGCCCATTACGTCGTCGTGCCTCTGGCGATGATGTTCTTTTTGGGTTTCGCGGATTTACCGTCGTTTTTTGCTGCTGTTGTCACGAGTGACGCAGGGGTTGCGGGCGCGGTTGCGGACAGTGGGATCGACATTGTGTTCCAAGGCAAGGTCAACGAAAGCCTTGATATTACGTTGAAAATGATCGTCGCTTTTGGGATTTGTTTCCAGCTCCCGGTGCTTTTGACATTGATGGGAAAAGCCGGGCTGGCAACGGCACATGGCCTGCGCTCGACGCGCAAATATGCGGTTGTGGGCATTCTTGTGGTGGCCGCCTTGGTGACCCCCCCTGATGTCACCACGCAGCTGATTTTGTTTGTGGTTGTGTATGGGCTTTATGAGGTCTCGATCTTTCTGGTGAGCCGCGTTGAAAAGCAGCGCGAGGCGAAATTGCGCGCCGAGGGATTGTGGTTTGACGAGGACGAGGATGCGCCGGAAGACGACCCCATGATGGCCGAGTTCGGTGATGATGATGACGACCTTGATATTGAAGATATTGAGGGCGACGAGGCGGAGGAGCCTGCTCAGGACAACGAAGATCCGGGCATGGTCAACAAAGACTGATGCAAGAGGCGGCGCTCATACGTATTGCGCAAGCGCTTGAGCGCATCGCGCCAGCGCCTCTTGAGGCCCCGGATTTCGACACGGCGGATGCCTTTGTCTGGCAAGTCGATCCAGAGCGTTTGGTGCCTGTCCCTTCGGTCAGTCGCGTCGATATTTCGCTCCTGATTGGCGTGGATCGTGCGCGCGACACCTTGCTGGATAACACCCGCCAATTTGCCCGGGGGTTTGGGGCGAATAACGCTTTGCTTTGGGGCGCGCGTGGCATGGGGAAGTCCTCGCTTGTGAAGGCTGTGCACGGGGCAATTCTTCGCGAGGGGACGGCGCTCAAGATCGTTGAATTGCAGCGCGAAGACCTGCCGAGTGTCGCCCGTCTCCTGACGTTTTTGCGCGCAGCGCCGGAGCATCGGTTTATTCTGTTTTGCGACGATCTATCGTTTTCGCATGATGATCAGCACTATAAATCCCTAAAAGCGGTGTTGGATGGCGGTATTGAGGGGCGGCCAGAAAATGTGCTGTTCTATGCGACCTCGAACCGGCGCCATTTGATGCCGCGCGATATGATTGAAAACGAGCGCTCCTCAGCCATCAATCCCGGTGAGGCGGTCGAAGAAAAAGTGTCCCTCTCTGATCGTTTTGGGCTGTGGTTGGGGTTTCATCCCTGCTCGCAAGACGAGTATTTGGCAATGATCGACGGGTATTTGGCGGCGTATGACATCGCGCTCGACCAAGCGGAATTGCGCGCCGAGGCGATTGAGTGGCAAGCGACACGCGGCGCACGGTCTGGCCGGGTGGCCTGGCAGTTTGTCCTGGACCTTGCGGGGCGCAAAGGGGTGGCAATCCGCCGATGAGATTTTGACAGTCGCGATTCCCTTGAAAAATCCTTAAAGCTTCCTAAACTTAAGTGAGTGACATTCTTTCACTTACGTCCGGCGAGTCGTCGGGCGGGGCGGCTGATCAGGCCGCGCAAAGCAATTTGGGGGTCGACTATGAGCGTGCGCGAAGCATCACGCGAGTTCAACGGCAAGAGTTTGCAGCTTGCGGTGTTCAGTCTTTTTGGCAATTTTTTGGTCTATGGGGCCGGCTTGGCGCTGGCCATTCGGGCCGGTTTGCACGGGCAATGGGCGATTTATGCGCTTGCGGTGATCGTCGTCGCGGTGGCGGGCGTGCGCATGTATGTTCTGCAACATGATTTTGGCCATTTGAGCTTTTTCAAATCCAAACGCGCGAACGAGCTAGCGGGCTATGCTACATCCTTGTTCACCATGGCCGAATTCAAGACCATGCAGTATAATCACAACCAACATCACCGCGATATTGGCAACCTCGAACATCGCGAGTCCGGTGAAATTTATACGATGACTTTGGCCGAATGGAACGAGGCGGGCTGGGCGAAACGCACCTATTACCGGCTCTATCGCAATCCGTTCGTGTTGATCCCCTTGGGAGCCCTTTGGACCTATTTCTTAGCTTACCGTGTGCCGCGCAATACGCGCAAATGGCCACTGCATGTGATCGCGCATAACCTTGCCTTGTTTGCCTATTTCGACGCTCTCTACGCGATTGGCGGCATGTTGGCGGTTTGGACTTTGCTCTTGGCGGTGCTGATTGCAGGCTCGCTTGGTGTGTTTTTGGTCTATTTGCAGCACAACTTTGAAGACACCTATTGGGACCGCAAACCGGACCTCAGCTTTGAGCGCGCTGCCATTGAAGGGGCGTCTTGTCTCAACTTTGGCTGGGTGTTTGATGAGGCTGTGGCAAATATCACCAAACACGATATTCATCATTTGAATGCGTCCATTCCAAGCTATCGGCTGCGCGAGGCGCATCATGCCTTGGAAGGGGATTTTCCCTTACGGCTCATTGGGTTTCGAGAAGCACTTCATGCGTTTTCATTGAAGTTATGGGATGAAGAAGCCCAACAATTGGTCCGTTTTCCGGGCGCGCCTCAAACCCGCAGCTCGCATGCGGTTGGTGCCGAGTAATTTGATCTTGGGGCATCCGTTGGGTGCCCTTTTTCTTTAGGATTTAGACAGGCTGTGGGGGCGTGTTGTGAAACGTATTGCGATTTTTTGCGACGGAACATGGAATCGTCACGATGCGAAAACGCCGACGCATGTTGTGCGCTTGGCGCAGGCATTGGCGCCAGAGGGGGCCGATGGGGTCACGCAGGTGGCGCATTACTTGCCCGGTGTCGGGTCCGGGGAGGGGGTGACTTGGCTGTCGCGGGTCTTGGACAAATTCATGGGCGGGGCGTTTGGTTGGGGGCTGGATGATCGCATCTTGGAAGCCTATCGGAATTTGGTGTTTTCTTATGCGCCGGGCGACGAGATTTTTATCTTCGGATTTTCGCGCGGGGCCTATACGGCGCGCTCTCTGGCGGGGCTGATCCGCTCTGCGGGGATTCCGCCAAAGGATCACACCGATCGTATTCCCGAGGCGATGGAGCACTATCGAACGCGAGATGTGCGCCGCGTGCGCCGGGTTGCGGGCGAAGATGGCGGTCGTTTCGTGGTGGCAACCACGGATGATCCGCTGGATACGCTAAAGCCTTATCCGCATCCTGACAGCGCGATCGAGCTGGATTTTCGCGCCCGGCTTTCGCCTGATACGCCGACCAGCGATATTGACGTTTTGTGGCGTGAGCGCGAGGGATTGGGGGTGCAAAAGGCCCTAAAGATCAAATATCTAGGGGTTTGGGATACGGTTGGTGCGCTTGGCTTGCCCGGCGTTTTGGGGGCGCTGTCAAAGCTGACGAACCAGCGTTATGAATTTCATGACGCGAAACTATCGCGCTCGGTTGAGGGCGCGCGGCACGGGGTTGCGATTGATGAGCGGCGCCGTTTGTACCCTTCGGCGCCATGGACCAACTTGGGGTTTTTGAACGGTGCGAAAGAGGGAGCAGAGGCACCTTATCAGCAACTTTGGTTTCCCGGCAATCATCGGATTGTGGGGGGCGGCGGCGATGTGCCGGAGCTGTCGGCTTTTGCGACAAAGTGGATCGCGCAGGGGGCTGAGGCTGCCGATTTAACCTTTGATCCGGTGCGTCTTGAGGCGCTTTGTGGTGTGGCGGATGCGGGGGCGGACGATAAGGGCGCGGCGCAAAAACCGGCCTTGGGTAACCTATGGGGCGCGCTTTTGGCGGACCGGGAATTGTTGGTGAAACCCGGTGAGACAGCGCCACAAGTGGATCAGGTCAGCGCGGCGGCGCGGGCGCGCGCGATGCAACTTGGCTGGCGGCCCAAGACGCTTGAAAAGGTCATGGACGCGCTGATCGAGCTTGATTGACGCGCATGATGGCCCCAAAGGGCGGCTGCGCCGCACAGGTTTTCAGGTGCCTGCGGCGCAGGTATTTTTGAAACAAGGAAAGCAGGTTCAGGCGAGAAGCCCTTGGGCGGTGATCCTTGTTTTGCCGCCCAAATAGGGGTGGAGCGCGGCGGGCAGTGTGACGGACCCGTCGGCTTCCTGGCCATTTTCAAGCACGGCGATGAGGGTGCGCCCCACAGCCAGCCCTGAGCCGTTTAACGTATGGACGAATTCTGGTTTGCCGCCGGCGCTGGGTTTGAACCTTGCGTTCATGCGCCGGGCTTGAAACGCGCCGGTGGTGGAAACGGAGCTGATTTCGCGGTAGCTGTTTTGGCCAGGCAGCCAGACTTCGATGTCATGGGTGCGCAGCGCGCCAAACCCTGTATCGCCTGCGCAGAGCTTCATTGTGCGATAGGGCAAAGCGAGGCGTTCCAATATGTCCTCGGCGCAGCGCGTCATACGTTCGTGTTCGGCGTCGCTGTCCTCTGGTTTGGTGATCGACACCATTTCCACTTTTTCAAACTGATGTTGGCGCAGCATTCCGGCTGTGTCGCGCCCGGCTGAGCCGGCTTCGGAGCGGAAGCACTGTGTATGCGCCACATAGCGGCGGGGCAGGTAGCTTTCCTCAATTGTGACATTATTGACGATATTTGTCAGAGTGACTTCTGCGGTTGGGATCAACCACCAACCATTTGTGGTTTTGTAGCTGTCTTCACCGAACTTCGGCAATTGCCCCGTGCCATACATCATGTCTTCGCGCACCAAAACCGGGGTGATGGTTTCGGTGAGGGCGTTTTCCTCAACATGGGTGTCTAGCATGAACTGGGCGAGGGCGCGGTGTGTGCGCGCGATTGCGCCAGACAGCACAGCGAAGCGCGCGCCCGACAGTTTGGCGGCGGTTTCGAAATCAAGGCCGTCTTTGGTGGCTGGCAACTCATAATGTTCAAGCGGGGTGAAGTCGAAGCTGCGCGGGGTGCCCCAGCGGCGCAATTCGACATTGTCGGCCTCGTCAGCCCCGTCCGGCACATCCTCGCCCATCACATTCGGCAGGCCCATCAAAAGGGCATCAAGCGCGGCGGTGGCCTCTTTGGCCTCATCATTGAGCGCGGCAATCGCGGCCTTTTGGGTGGCCACCTCGGCGCGCAGACGTTCAAATTCCGCTTCATCCCCAGAGGCTTTGGCGGCGCCAATCGCTTTCGCGGCTTTGTTGGCTTCTGCCTGCGCGGTTTCGGAGGCTGTGATCGCCGCGCGGCGGGTCTCATCCAGTTGGAGCGCGTCGACGGAGGCTTTGACCAGCCCCCGGCGGGCCATGGCAGCGTCAAATGCAGCAGGGTTGTCGCGGATGGTTTTGATGTCGTGCATGGGGCCGTCCTCTTGGCATCGTTTCGGGGGTTATGCCCCGGACCGGGGGGCGGGGCCAAGGGGGAAATGTGGGGCGGTGATTTTCATAGACCTGTATCTGAGGTGCGTCGCTCGACACAGTGAGGCCGTTCATGTTTATTCATTTTCTGCAATCCAGGCTTCCCAATCTTGCCGGTCTTCCTTTTCGTTCACTTCACGAATTCTTGCTCTTTCGCTCTCCTCACAGTCATGACCCGCGACAAAAACTTCGCCATTTTGCCAGATCACATTCGGTGGTCCTTCGTCGATGCCTTTGCATTGCGACCAATCAGCCCCCGTAAACCTTGAACCTGTGAAATCGGCTTCAAAATAACAATAACAGTTCTGGATTTTGGCGTGGGCAAAATCGGACTTGGTCACTGATGCGCCGTTGAAATTCGTGTGGTCGAGTGCCGCGCCACGAAAACGACAATTGTTGAGAGTTGCTGCGCCAAAAAAGACGGATGACAGGTTGGCCCCTGAAAAATCGGCACCGGTAAAATCGGACCGATGGCAGCGCGCCGCCTGCAAAGATGCACCGCTTATTGCCCTTTCTCCGTAAAAGCTAAACTGAGACTCTCGGAAGCTGCCTTCAAAGGTCGCGCCGTCCAATCGGCAGTCGGTGAAGACAGCAAAGTCGAAATTCCCGCGCAGGACGCAGGATTGTAGATTGGATTTTGATAAGTCGAGTTTGTAATTGGCGACACGTTCCAATTTGATTTGTTTTGCGTCCCGCTCTCCAATTATTCGCAATGCCAAGTCGATGTCTTGTCGTGAGGATAGGGAGGCTCTTGCCCAAATTCCCAAGTTTCTTGAGTTTAGATCGGTCGGGAGTACGCCAATAGTGTTTGCTTGGCGAAATCGTCCGCTCTTGAATGCGTCCTCCGCATTGAAACCTTTTGTGCCGTCGCGATCCCTCGTGAGTTCGTTAAAGACTTCGTGTGGGCTTTCTTTGGCGTCAATGGAAGACGCGTTCGCGCGAATGTATGAACACAAGATGTCCAAGATTTCCAAATGGTATTCTGGATTTTCTGTTGCGACGCGCCCAAGAGACAATATTCCGCCGATACGCGCTTCAATGTTCGGTTCCAAAACTCCTTCAATTTCGCCTCTAATTTCTTTTCGCACTTCGCGAGTCTTGCCTATGTTTTCGATCGCTTTGTTTAGTCGTTCGGTTGCTAGTCCCAACTCTTGAACACTGGTTTGGCGAGCCGTGAGGCGCAGGCGGATCACTGTGAAGGGGAAGGCGATGACGGCGGAGAGGACGGCGATGAGGGCTGCCATGCGGGTGAGCAGGAAGCGCAGATCGCCCATGGCCACTGCATCGTTCTTGGCAGGTGGGGCGAGGCCGAGAAATTCGCTGATGGCGTGAAATATGCCAAAAAGGACAAAGAGCGCAAAGAGAAGCCAAAGGGCGCTCACGGCCCAAAACAGGGGCGGCGGCCAGGTTTCAGCGCCGAATTTTGCTTGAATGCTGCGGGCCGGGCGCGTGTCCATCGGCGGGAGGGCGCGCCAAAGCAGTGCGGCCATCATGATGAGCAGGACCAACGACAGAGCCGAAAAGGGGCTTAGGATGAGCGGCTCAAGCCACCGGGTTAATGCGTTCACGGGTTACGTCCTCCACCCGTTTAGTCAACCATGGATTGCGAGCGGGGCCAAGGGGGCTGCGCGGTTTGGGGCAGGGGCGAGTCAGGCGCGCGGCCACTGGATGGTTTCCGGGCGAAAGGCGCGGAAATTCTGCTTCTGTGCATTGCTTGCCAACCCCCAAGCCCCCATATAGGGTGCGCGCCAGCCAGTCGGGGGCGTAGGGCCTTCGAGAGACAAAGGGAATTCCATATGTTCGTATCGCCAGCATTCGCACAGGCCGCCGGGGGCGCCGCTGGGGGCGCTATGTCGTCGCTTCTTATTCCAATGGTTTTGGTGTTCGGGATCATGTATTTCCTGATCATTCGCCCGCAACAAAGGAAGCAAAAAGAAGACGAAGCGATGCGCAATGCTGTGCGCCGTGGGGATCAGGTTTTGACCCAGGGTGGCATCATCGGCAAAGTTGTGAAGGTGCGCGATGATTCCGACATTGATGTTGAAATCGCGGAGGGCGTGAAAGTGCGGATGACCAAGGCGGCGATCCTGACTGTCATGAGCAAAACCGAGCCGGCAGCGGACAGCAAATAAGCAATGAGGGGCGCGCATGGAAGCGCCCTTCGTTTGAGGACTTCTGAGGCAAAAGGCAGGCGGGGCTGATGCTGCAAATCTCTCTTTTCAAGCGGATTATGATTATTGGCGCGGTGCTGCTGGGGTTGGCCTTTGCGCTGCCCAATCTGTATTATCCGCGCGTTGAGCGGCACAACGATGCGGTGGCTGTGGAGGCAACGGGTGCGAGCCTGAGTGCGGAGCAGGTGGCGGACAAATCTGCCTGGCCGAATTTTGCCCCCTCCAAGCTGGTGAACCTTGGGTTGGATTTGCGCGGTGGGGCGCAGTTGTTGGCGCAGGTCAATGTTGAGGACGTCTATAAAGCGCGTATGGATGGCATGTGGCCGGATGTGCTGAATGTGTTGCGCGATGAGCGTGATGTGATCGGCACGATCCGCCGGGCGCCGTCGCCGGACGGTGAGCTGCGCGTGCGCATTGGTGAGGCGGCGCAGATTGATGTGGCTCTTGAGGCGGTGCGCACGCTGGCGCAGCCTGTGGTGACGCTCACCGGGGTTGGGGCAACCGATATTGACGTGACGGCGGAGCGCGACGAGGTTGTTGTGCGCTTGTCTGAGGCGGAGAAGCTCGCAACCGATGATCGGACGATCCAGCAATCTCTGGAAATCATTCGCCGCCGGGTTGATGAGGTGGGGACGCGCGAGCCAACCATTCAACGACAGGGTGCTGATCGTATTCTAATTCAGGTGCCGGGGCTTGGCTCGGCTGATGAACTGAAGGCGCTGATTGGCACCACCGCTCAGCTCACCTTTCATCCGGTTGTAAGCCGCACCTCTGATCCGTCTGTACAGCCCGGACCGCGCCAATTGTTCTTGCCATCCTTGGATGAGGAGGGCGTGTTTTATGTGCTTGAGGAAACGCCCGTCGTGACCGGGGAAATGCTCAAGAATGCGCAGCCGAGTTTCGATCCTAACGGTCAGCCCGCTGTGAACTTCCAGTTTGACGTCACCGGCGCGCGAAAATTTGGCGACTACACAGCGGAAAATATCGGGTCGCCCTTTGCGATTGTGCTGGATGAGGAAGTGGTGTCCGCGCCGCGCATCAACGAGGCCATTCCGGGCGGATCTGGGATTATTTCCGGCAGCTTCTCGGTTGAGGAAAGCACAAACTTGGCGGTGCTCTTGCGGGCCGGGGCTTTGCCTGCAGAGCTGACCTTCCTTGAGGAGCGCACTGTTGGCCCAGAGCTTGGCGCGGATTCGATTGACGCGGGCCGGATCGCATCCCTTGTGGCCTTCGCGGGGGTGCTGGTCTTTATGGGCCTGTCCTATGGGCTGTTTGGGATGATTGCCAATGTGGCGTTGGTGATCAATGTGGGGCTGATTTTTGGGCTATTGTCCTTTATTGGCGCGACGTTGACCTTGCCGGGGATTGCCGGGATCGTGTTGACAATCGGGATGGCGGTTGATGCCAATGTGCTGATTTTTGAGCGTATCCGCGAGGAGATCAAGGCCGGGCGTGGACCTGCGCGCGCGATTGAGCTGGGCTATGAAAAGGCGCTTTCCGCGATTGTCGACGCCAATATCACAACCTTCCTGACGGCTGTTATCTTGTTCATCATGGGCGCTGGTCCAGTCAAAGGCTTCGCTGTGACGCTGGCTCTTGGGATCATAACATCCGTCTTCACGGCGATCTTTGTGACCCGCCTAATGGTGGTACTCTGGTTTGAGTATCGTCGTCCGCAAAAACTTGAGGTCTGAACCATGCGTTTGAAACTCGTACCTTCCGAGACCACCTGGGATTTTTTCCGCCGCTCCAAGATTTCGCTGGGGCTGTCGGGGATTTTGGTGATCGCATCTATCGTCGCGTTCTTCGCGATGGGGTTGAATTTCGGGATTGATTTTCGCGGGGGCACGTCCATTCGCACCGAAAGCAGCCAGCCGTTAGATGTTGCTGTGTATCGCGGTGCCTTGACGCCGCTTGAAATGGGCGATGTTGCTATTACGCAGGTGTTTGACCCGTCCTTTGGTGAGGATAAATTCGTGTCTTTGATCCGAATTGAGGCCCAAGAAGGTGATGAGGCGATCACCCCCGAAGACATCACGGCCATCAAGGATGCCTTGCTTGAGGTGGACCCTTTTGTGAGCTTTCCGGCGGTGGAAAGTGTGGGGCCGGAGGTGTCGGGTGAGTTGATCCAATCGGCCATTATTGCGGTGTTGGCAGCGATTGGGGCGGTGCTCGTTTATATTTGGCTGCGCTTTGAATGGCAGTTCTCTCTCGGGGCTGTGGTGGCGCTTGTGCATGATGTGACGCTCACAATTGGTGTGTTTTCGCTGCTGCAAATCAAGTTTGATCTGGCCATCATCGCTGCGCTTTTGACGATTGTAGGCTATTCTTTAAACGACACTGTTGTTGTGTTTGATCGGGTGCGCGAAAACCTGCGTCGCTTCAAAAAGATGACCCTCAAAGAAGTGCTCAACCTGTCCATCAATGAAACCTTGAGCCGGACAATCATGACCTCTGTCACCACTTTGGTCGCGTTGGTTGCCCTTTATGTGCTGGGCGGCGATGTGATCCGCGGCTTCGTCTTCGCCATGATTTGGGGCGTGATTGTTGGGACTTATAGTTCGGTGTTTGTGGCGGCTGCGATCCTGCATCGACTTGGGGTGAAGCGCGACTGGTCCAAACCAGACGCGGAGGCCGGCACTCAATTCACCACGAGCGAGCAGCCGGGCGACGCCTAGGCGGGCACGGCTTTTCATCACGGCGCAATCAGGGTATCAATTCCCATGCAGTTCACTGAAATCAGCTATGAAAACGCGCTTCCCATTGACGGATATGGGCCTGGGTTTTTCCGCATTGGCGGTGAGGTCATTGAGGGCGCGATGCTGGCCACGGCGACAGGTGCGCAGAGCTGGGGCGGGCTTGAGGACATCGAGGCGCTGACGGCGCTGGCCGGATCGGTAGACGTGATTTTCCTCGGCACGGGGCCTGAAATGGCGCATCCACCGCGCGCCCTGCGCGAAGCCCTTGAGGCGCTCGGCGTGGGCGTCGAGCCGATGGCCAGCCCGATTGCGTGCCGTACATATAACATCGTGCTCTCGGAGGGGCGCCGGATTGCGTTGGCGGTGTTGCCGGTATGAGTTTGGCGCTGACGGTGAGCGATTTGACCGTCGCGCGCGGCGGTGTGGCGATCCTTTCGGGACTTGATTTTACCCTCAAATCTGGCGCTGTGATGATCCTGCGCGGGGCAAATGGATCGGGCAAGACGACATTGCTGCGCACCCTTGCTGGGCTTCAGCCCCCCCTGCGCGGCGACATCAATCTGCCCGCAGAGGCGATTACCTATGGCGCGCATGCTGACGGTTTGAAGGCGACTTTGAGCGTTGAGGAAAACCTCACGTTTTGGGCGGATGTGTACGGCTCAAAGCGCGTAGCGGAGGCGTTGGCGTCGTTCAATCTGACATCGCTCAAATCGCGTTTAGCTGCCAATCTTTCGGCGGGGCAAAAACGTCGCCTTGGCCTCGCGCGTTTGCTGGTGAGCGAGCGTCCGATCTGGTTACTCGATGAGCCAACCGTATCGCTGGATCAGGCATCTGTGACCCTCTTTGCCAAGGCAGTGCGCGCGCATGTGGCTGAGGGGGGGGCGGCATTGATTGCCACACATATTGATCTTGGCCTTGAGGCCGATGTGCTGGATGTGACGCCCTATAAGGCCCGATTTGACGCCCCTCCAGAACAGCGCGGTGCCTTTGATGAGGCGTTTATATGATCGCTCTGTTGATCCGGGATTTGCGCCTTGCGGTGCGTCAGGGGGGCGGTTTTGGCTTGGGGCTTGCGTTCTTTCTGATCGTCACAGCGCTTATTCCGTTTGGCGTTGGTCCTGAGGCGGCAACGCTGTCTTTGATCGCCCCTGGCATTTTGTGGGTCGGGGCGCTGCTTGCCTGTTTGTTGTCGCTGGATCGGATTTTTCAGCTCGATTTTGAAGATGGCACGCTTGATTTGCTGGCCACCGCGCCAGTGCCCATGGAGGGCGGGGTGGCGATCAAGGCTTTGGCGCATTGGCTCACAACGGGGTTGCCGCTCACATTGGCGGCGCCGCTGTTTGGGCTGTTGCTGTCTTTGCCGGTTGAGGGCTATTTGTGGATTTTCACAACATTGCTGATCGGAACCCCTGCGCTCTCGGTGATTGGCGCGTTTGGGGCGGCGCTCACGGTCGGGTTGAAACGTGGTGGGTTGTTGTTGAGCCTGTTGGTTGTGCCGCTCTATTTCCCGACATTGATTTTTGGCGCACAGGCCGCCAGCCTTGGCGCGCGTGGCTTGGAAAACAGCGCGCCCTTGTTGGTTTTGGCGGGGATCACGGCGGGGGCGGTGGCGCTGTTGCCCTTTGCCTCGGCTGCGGCATTGCGCATCAACCTGCGATAATGTGACCTTGAAACGCTTGCCCAAGCGCTGCCAAACCCATAGAGATTTTGCCATGTCTGATACTGAACGCCTTAAACAATCGCGCGACGGCTGGAATTGGCTGTGGCAATGGGCCAACCCTGTAAAATTCATGGCGCTCACGGATGGTGTGGTGCCCTGGACAGTCGCGGCGGCCGTTGTGACGCTCGTGGGGGGGCTTGTTTGGGGGTTCTTTTTCACCCCAGACGCTGAGGGATTTGGCTCCTCGGTCAAGATCATCTACGTGCATGTACCGTCAGCGATGCTGGCGATTTCGGTGTGGTTCATGATGTTGGCCGCCTCTCTCATTTGGTTGATCCGGCGCCATCATGTCTCGGCGCTGGCGGCGAAAGCGGCGGCGATGGTTGGCACGGTGATGACGGTGATCGCGTTGATCACCGGGGCGATCTGGGGCGAGCCGATGTGGGGAACATGGTGGGCGTGGGATCCACGTTTGACCTCTTTCTTAATCCTTTTCTTGTTTTATCTTGGCTACATGGCGCTTTGGGCGGCGATAGAAGACCCGGACACGGCGGCGGATTTGACCTCTGTATTGGCGATTGTCGGGTCCGTTTTCGCTGTGTTGTCGCGCTATGCTGTGAATTTTTGGAACCAAGGGTTGCATCAGGGGGCCTCTCTTTCGCTGGACCAGGAAGAGAATGTGGCTGACGTGTTTTGGCAGCCCCTCGTGTTGTCGATTGTGGGGTTTTTCTTGTTGTTTCTGGCGCTTTTGTTGATCCGCACCCGCACTGAAGTGCGTCTGCGCCGTATCCATGCGCTCGAGCTGCGCGAAAGGATGAGAGATGCCTGATTTAGGGAAATATGCGGAGGCGGTATTGTGGTCCTGGGCGGCCACAATTTTGCTGATTGGGGCGCTCGTTGTGGCAACAGCCCTGCGCGCGCGCCGCTCCAAAGTGGCGCTTTTGGCGGCGGAAACACGCGCCAAAGCTGGCAAGGAAGAAGACTGATATGAAGCCGATGATGATTTTGCCACCGCTTCTGTTCGCGGCTTTGGCTGCTATGTTTTTGTTTGGGATGAAGCAGGGCAATGGGGATGCGTTGCCCTCGACGCGCGAAGGCGGGATGGTGCCGGCCTTGACGGTCACTGAGCTTTCTGGCGGAGCGCCTTTTACCCATGAGGATTTGACAACGGGCGGGGTGAAGCTTGTGAATTTCTGGGCGAGCTGGTGCGCGCCCTGCCGCGCGGAGCATCCGCAATTGATTGAGCTTGCCGGGGAAGGCGTTGATATTTATGGGATTAATTACAAAGACGAGCCGGCAAAGGCTATAGCGTTTTTGGATGAGCTTGGTAATCCGTTTGCGCGTATGGCGGCGGATGGGTCGGGGCGCACCGGGCTTGACTGGGGGCTTTACGGTGTGCCGGAAACCTTTGTAATTGATGCGCAAGGCACTGTGATCAAGCGTTTTGCGGGGCCAATCACGCAAGAGATTTTGCAAAAAATCATTCGTCCTGCGATGGCACAGGCTGCGGCCAATCCGTAAGGCAGGCTGGGGGCGCTGCCCCCAGACCCCCGAGGTATTTTGAAAACAAGGAAGGGGGCGGATTTGCCCTCTTTTAGCTTTCAAGCACCACAAGTGCGTGGCGTTTTTTGCCTGCGGAGAGTTTAAGGGGGGCGCTCAGGTCGGCGGCTGTGATCATTAAGCCTGGCCCGCTGATGTCTGCATCATTCAGTTTCGCGCCATTGTCGGCAATGAGGCGTTTGGCCTCTTTTCCGGTTTTGGTTAGCCCTGCTCTGGTGATCAGCTGGCCAATCGAGATGCCATCGCCAATGTCGGCAAGGGTGAGCGTGAGGGTGGGTAGATCATCGCCCATGCCGCCTTTCTCAAACACATCGCGCGCGGTTGCTTCGGCGGCGCGGGCGGCCTCTGCGCCGTGGCACAGGGTTGTCACCTCATTGGCGAGTTTGATCTTGGCATCATTGATTTTGTTGCCTTCAAGGGCGCCGAGGCGTTCACATTCTTCAACCGGCAGTTCGGTGTAGAGTTTGAGGAAGCGCCCGACATCGGCATCGGTTGTGTTGCGCCAGAATTGCCAGAATTCATAGGGGCTGAGCATATCTGCATTGAGCCAGATCGCGCCGTTTTGGCTTTTGCCCATTTTTTTGCCGTCTGAGGTTGTCAGAAGTGGGGAGGTGAGGCCGAAGATTTGATGGTCCAGCACCCGGCGCGTCAGGTCGATCCCGTTGACGATATTGCCCCATTGATCAGAGCCGCCCATTTGGACGAGGCAGCCGTATCGACGGTTTAGCTCAAGAAAATCATAGGCTTGAAGGATCATGTAGTTGAATTCGAGGAACGAGAGCGACTGTTCGCGATCAAGGCGCGACTTCACGCTTTCAAAGCTGAGCATCCGGTTCACGGAGAAATGGCGGCCAATGTCGCGCAGGAAATCGAGGTAATTCAGCCCGCTCAGCCATTCGTCATTGTTGAGCATCAAAGCGCGGGTTGGCGCCTCTGTGTCATAGTCGATGTACTTCGCGAACACCTGTTTGATGCCGTCAATATTGGCGTCGATTTGCTCTGGTGTCAGCAGCGGGCGTTCATCGGCGCGAAAGGATGGATCGCCGACCTTGGTGGTGCCGCCCCCCATAAGCGTGATCGGCTGGTGGCCGGTTTTTTGCATCCAGCGCAACATCATGATTTGGATCAGCGAGCCGACATGCAGCGATTTTGCCGTGGCATCAAAGCCGATATACCCCGGCACAACCCCGTTTGAGAGGGCCTCATCAAGCGCTTGGTAGTCGGTGCAATCGGCCAAAAAGCCGCGCTCCATCATCACGCGCATGAAGTCTGATTTTGGGTGGTAGGTCATCGGTTTTCGGTCCATTCTTGTGTCTTAAGGCCCTCTATATCGGGGCGCGGGGCGAAGGGAAAGACATGTTGAAAGACGCTTTGAGGCAGGGGCCGGTTTGGGCACTTGGGGCGATGTCTGGCACGTCTTTGGATGGGGTGGATGCGGCGATGCTGTTGAGTGACGGCATCGGGATCGAGTCCTTTGGGGCCTCAGCCTATCGCGCCTATGGCGTGCAAGACCGCGCAGTGATCGCAGCCGCGCTTGGGCGCTGGCCGGAGCAGGCGGGTGTTGCGGTGGCGGCGCAGGCTGTTGAAGCGGCGCATATTGAGGTGTTGAGCGAATTTGAAGCGCCGCAGGTGATTGGCTTTCATGGGCAAACACTGGCGCATGATCCGCGAGGGCGGGGCACGCACCAAGCAGGGGACGGTGCGCGTCTGGCCGAGGCGCTTGGGGTGCCGGTGGTCTGGGATTTTCGCAGCGCGGATGTTGCGCTTGGGGGGGAGGGCGCGCCGCTTGCGCCGTTTTTCCATTTTGCTTTGGCCAAATACATCAAGGCAGATGCGCCTGTTGCTTTTCTCAATTTGGGTGGCGTTGGCAATCTAACATGGGTCGATCCCACTGCGGATGCGCCCGAAACGCCCGGCGCTTTGCTGGCCTTTGACACCGGGCCTGCGAATGCGCCGATCAATGACATGATGGCGGCGCGCGGGCTTGGCGAGATGGACGCTGGGGGGGCGCTGGCGGCCCGTGGCACCGCGAATAAGGAGGTCTTGGAGGCGTTCTTTGCGCATCCTTACTTTTTGAGAATTCCACCTAAATCATTGGATCGAGACGCGTTTTCAGAGGTGTCGCGGGCGGTTGAGAGCTTAGCGGACGCGGATGCAGCGGCAACGCTTCTGGGCTGTGCGGTGGCCAGCGTTGCGCGCGGACTGGACCATTGTCCAAGCGTGCCGAGCCGGGTTTTCGTCTGTGGCGGTGGCCGCAAGAACAGCACGATGATGGCAGGGTTGCGCGCGGCAATGCCCTGTGTGGTGGAGCCTGTGGAGGCGGTTGGGCTGGATGGGGATATGCTTGAGGCGCAGGCGTTTGCCTATCTTGCCATTCGCGTGGCGCGCGGATTGCCCACCTCTTGTCCCAGCACAACCGGGGTTGGCGCGAATGTGGGCGGCGGTGAGCTGTCTTATCCGACTGGCGCGCCGCGTTAGCCATTCACAAGCCGGGCGAGCGCACAGAATTGTTCCAACCCGATTTCTTCGGCGCGTTGTGTGGGTTGAATGCCCGCCTCGATCAACATGTCTTGAATGTCGGGGCTTACCGATTTGAGAGAGGCGCGCAGCATTTTACGCCGTTGTTGAAAGGCGGTGGCCGTGAGCCGTTGCAAAGTCGCGGCATCGGCTGGAAAGCGCGGCGCGGGCAGGGCCTCAAGGTGAACGACGGCGGAATGGATTTTGGGCGGAGGGGTGAAGGCCTCGGGGGGCAGCTCCATAACCATGCGCGCGTCGCAGCGCCACTGGGCCAAGATCGCCAGCCGCCCATAGGCTTTGGAGCCGGGTTTGGCGGTGATCCGCTGCGCCACTTCTTTTTGAAACATCAAAGTGAGCGACTGCCAGTAGGGGGGCCAGTCCTTTGGGGTGAGCCAGCGCACCAACAGCTCGGTGCCGACATTATAGGGCAGGTTCGAAACGATCCGAATGGGGGCTGTGAGATGCGCGCGCGGATCGAGGTCTAAGGCATCCGCGTTGATCACCTCAAGGCGTCCGGGGTAATGCGCGCTGATCTCCGCCAAAGGGGCCATGGCACGGGCGTCTTTCTCCACCGCCAACACTCTGCGCGCGCCTTCGGCCAGCAATCCGCGGGTGAGACCGCCGGGGCCGGGGCCAACCTCAAGCACGTCACAGCCCGTCATATCCCCCGCAAGGCGCGCAATTTTCGCTGTCAGGTTGAGGTCCAACAGGAAGTTTTGCCCAAGTGACTTCTTGGCGCGTAAATCATGGGTATTGATCACATCGCGGAGCGGCGGCAGGCCATCAATCGCTGTCATTGGGGGGTCCGTTCATGGCCATGTCGCGCGCCATTTTCAGCGCCGCGATTAAGGAAGTTGGATCAGCGCGCCCGGTGCCCGCAATATCAAAGGCCGTGCCGTGATCCGGCGAGGTGCGCACGAAAGGCAGGCCGAGTGTGACGTTTACCCCGCCTGCAAAATCAATTGTCTTGATCGGGATCAAGGCTTGGTCATGATACATGCACACAGCGACATCATAGGTCTTGCGCGCGCCCGCGTGAAACATGGTGTCTGCTGGCAGCGGGCCAAAAACGGCCATGCCTTCTGCGCGCAAATCCGCGACAAGCGGGGCGATCCACTCAAGCTCCTCACGCCCCATTGCGCCCCCTTCGCCCGCGTGTGGGTTTAGCCCGGCGACGGCGATCCGCGCATTCGCGATGCCTTGCGCGGCCAAAGCGCTATGGGTGATACGGATGGTTTTGCGCAACTGGGCGCGGGTCAGCGTTTTGGGCACATCCCTGATGGGAATATGAATTGTTGCAGGCACCACGCGCAGCTCAGGGCAGGCCAACATCATCACCACATCCTCAACGCCCGCCAAATGCGCGAGAAATTCCGTATGGCCGGGAAAGGCAAAATTCGCCCCGTCCTTCAGCGCCTTTTTGTTGATCGGGCAGGTGGTGAGCGCGCCCGCGTCGCCGCTCATAACGAGCGCAACACCTTCACGGATCGCCTCGACAACATGGGGCGCATGGGCCGGGTTCGGGGTGCCAAACACCTGTGGCGCCCCAAAGTCGCGGGCCAAAACGGGCAGGCCTTGTGACATCATAGCGCCAGCATCGGCGGGGCGATGGATGACGCTGACGGGACCGGGAATATGGCTCGGATCGCCAATGACGAAAAAGGTCATGTCGGACTTGAGCGCCGCCCATGCGCGCGCCGCCACCTCGGGGCCAATCCCGGCAGGCTCCCCGATGCTCAACGCGATTGGGGCGGTCTCGTGCCGCATTATTTCAGGTATTCGATATGCGCATCGGCGCGCAGCTCGACAAGAAAGTCATTCGCCAAAGCGCCAATCCGTTGATCGCGAAGCCGGTTGAGTATCTGCTCGCGAGTCATGGATTTTGGCAGGTCATTGCGCCGGTTGCAAAGCATCAAGAACACGAGCGATTGCCCGCTGGCGGAGGTCAGCGCTGTGGAGACCTCGCCGGGGTCAAGCTTTGCCAGTTCCGCGCGATACGCCGTGGGCACAAGTCCCGCTGCCACTTCTTCGCGCACCAGCATCTCTTGGGGCAGGCCGCGCGCCACAGGGTAAAGATCGTTGCAGCTGTCCACCTCGCCGCGCAGTTTGGTGGCGGCGGCAAGGGTCGCTTCGCTGCGTCCACCGGGCATCAAGAACGCCGCATATTCAACAAGTGTTCCCGATTTTGCCGAAGTCACCCGATCCCGGTCGCGCAGGAAATAGACCGAAACACCATCCTCGGTGTCAATCGGGCGCGAGGTTTGCCCCGCCTTGAGGCCGCGCACAGCCGCGCCGATTTCGGGCGGCAATGCCTGCAAATCAATCCAGTCGCGCTCGCCTGCCTGAAGGCGTGACGGGGCAACCGAAAACCGTTTCGCGGCATTGGCGAATTCACTTGCATCGTTGATTTTGCGCAGCCGGTCAGCGCGCGCGCGCGAGGCTTTGCGGCTTGCGTCATTGGGGGCGGGGAGGGTGATCTCGGTCAGCAACAGCTTGTCGCCTTGCACCGGATCCGCTTCCGCAAAAGCGCGCTCCACTTCCAATTTGGTGACGTTGACCTGCGGAATAAACCGCGCGCGCGCCACTTCGCGCCATGTCAGCCCGGCGGAAACGAAATCGCGGAATGTTTCCGCAGCAATCCCGCCTTGGGCGATGAATTTCAGGAAGGTTTCCGCGTCCAGCCCGCCGCGCGCCGCGAATTCTTCCATTCCCGCTTGCAAAGCTTCCGGGGTGATCGAGATGCCCATCCGCTCTGCAACGCCATTTTGCAGGGATTCGGTGATCAGCTGTTCTTCGGCAATTTTCGCAACGTCGCCGGGGGCGCGCAACAGGCGCAAAAAGGCAATCCGCTGTGAGCGCTCATAGGCGGAGATCGCCGCATCATCGACCCGGATCACCGGGGCATAGAGGTTTTGGGCGAGGCCCGCTTGTGGCGTGGCCGTCACGCTTAGGGCCAGCGCCAAGAAGGAGGCCGATGCCAGGGCGCGCAGGCCGGATTTTGGGGTTTTGGGCTGTTTGAAAGTCATCCGTGTCATCGCGCCGCTCTGCCT
Source organism: Maritimibacter sp. (assembly GCA_050633625.1). Classification (GTDB taxonomy): domain Bacteria; phylum Pseudomonadota; class Alphaproteobacteria; order Rhodobacterales; family Rhodobacteraceae; genus JBOEGW01. The sequence continues at coordinate 310,774 of JBOEGW010000006.1, forward strand.
TGTTTTCTGCGTCATTGTCCCGAGCCAAGCCGGGCGCCGGGGTTGCTGCCCCAATCTCAGGGCTACATTAGTCTATGGCGAGTTGTGGTGCGAGGGAAAATCGCTGCAAATAGGCCCCTTGGGCGCATTTTTGCACCGAGCTGCGCGCGCAATGGCACCAAATCTGACCGAAATCGGCCTCACCTCCACCAAATATAGCTGGGGGCTGGCGCGCCGCGAATCCCAAAGGCGGATCATTGCTGGTCATCTGCGCCACGCAAAGATAGGCTGAGCGCAACGCTAAAGGAGCCTGAAATGACCGACGTAATTCACCCAAGTTTTGAAGCCCTTGATCTTGACGTTCTGGCGCAGCGCGAAGGGCGCGTTGCGTTGCTTTCGGAAGGGCCGGAGCGCAACACCAAAGGGTCGCGGCGGCTGAACCGGCTGACGCGCGGGGCGATGGATCGACTTTTGGCCTCTGAGGCATTCGAAAAGCTGAAGGTCGGCGGGTCCATCACAATGGCTTGGCCCACGGGCATGGTCTGCGAGGCGATCGAAGTGATCAAGGTGCCGCGCCGCCTGACGCCATCCGATGCGCGCAAAGTCGGCGCACAGCTTGGCAAAACGCTGCTTGGTAAATCGGTGACTTTGATCGCTGGCTCCGCCAATAACGTCGATCAAATCGCGCTTGGGGCGATGCTGCGGGCCTATGAGTTTTGCGACCATAAAACCGGCGAAAAAGGCAAGGTTTCTGGCGGGGCATTGAGCATCATGCATTCCGCCTCTGAGCAAGCGACGGTAGAGCTTGAGGCGGCTGTCGCTGTGGCGAATGGGGTCTTTTTGACGCGCGATTTGGTCAATGAACCGTCGAATGTCTTGACCACGACCGAGTTCGCAAACCGCGCGGCGGCGCTCAAATCGCTCGGCGTGAAAATTGAAATCCTCGAAGAGGCGGATCTCGAAAAGCTCGGAATGGGGGCGCTTTTGGGGGTCGGCCTTGGCTCGGAAACGCCTTCAAAAGTCGTTGTTATGCAATGGCTTAACGGTGAGAAGGACGCACCACCACTGGCGCTTGTTGGCAAAGGGGTTGTGTTTGATACAGGCGGCATCAGCCTGAAACCCGCCGCTGGCATGGAAGATATGACCATGGATATGGGCGGCGCTGGCACTGTGACGGGCGTTATGAAAACCCTCGCCATGCGCGGTGCAAAGGCGAATGTGGTTGGCTTGATTGGGCTTGTCGAAAACATGCCAGACGGGCGCGCACAACGCCCCGGTGATGTTGTCACCTCCATGAAAGGGGACACAATCGAAGTCATCAATACGGATGCCGAAGGGCGGCTCGTTTTGTGCGATGTGATGTGGTACGCGCAACAGCGGTTTAAGCCCGCGGGCATGATTGATCTGGCGACTTTGACGGGGGCTGTGATCATCGGGTTGGGGCACGAAAACACTGGGGTGTTTTCCAATGACGATGACTTTTGCAAAGGCTTCTTGAAGGCGGCCGAGGCGGAAGAAGAGGGCGCGTGGCGTTTGCCGCTTGGGGCGGCTTATGACAAGCAAATCGAAAGCCGGATTGCCGATATGAAGAACGTCGGCGGGCGGCCTGCTGGGTCCATCACGGCGGCGCAATTCTTGTTGCGATTTGTCGCAAAAGGCACGCCTTGGATTCACCTAGATATCGCCGGTACGGCGACAGCAAAGTCCGGCACGCCGCTGTCGCCCAAAGGGGCAACAGGGTGGGGCGTGCGGGCGCTTGACCGTTTGGTACGCGACAATTTTGAAGGCTAAGGCGTTATGTCTGAAGCCTTTTTCTACCACATGACCGAGACGCCGCTTGAGGTGACCTTGCCCATATTGCTGAGCAAGGCGCGCGGCGCGGGCTGGGAGGTTGTTGTGCGCGCGCTCAGTGAGGATCGGCTCAGATGGCTTGATGAACGGCTTTGGCTCGACCCGGTTGACGGCTTTTTGCCGCATGGGATTGCGGGCGGGCCGCATGATGCGGATCAGCCGATTTTGCTCACAACGCAAAGCCAGATCGCTGGGTGTTTGGTCTCGGTGGATGGGGCGGCGGTGCAGGCCGATGAGGTGGCCGCGACGCAGCGCACAATGGTGTTGTTTGACGGCAATCATGAAGGCGCAGTCGAGGCGGCGCGCAACCAGTGGCGCAGCCTCACAAGCGCTGGGATCAAGGCGAAATACTGGAGCCAGGAAACGGGGCGCTGGGAGCTAAAGGCCGAAAGCGGGGCGCTCAACGGGTCAGAATAAGCGTGTCGCGCGCCATTTCGACGCTCTTGAAACGACTGAGGTAATCCATCCCCAAGAGCGGATCGTCCAGCGCTCCCTCGTTCACGTAGATCAGCACATTGCGATCAATAATGTCGCCAAGGCGGATTTCGCGCACCCGCGCGGGCGCCGTGGCGACTTCGCCGTTCGCGGTCATGGCGCGGTCACTGAAGGTCAAGCGATCCGGGTCCAGCCCGATCTTGCGGGCCGCCGCCTTGGGCAAAACGATTGAGGATGCGCCGGTGTCCACCAGAAATGGCAAGCTTGTGCCGTTGACTTCCAGCACCAGATGAAAATGGCCATCCGCGCCGCGTGGCACTTCAATGACGCCAACCCCGGTTTGTGTTTGGCGCGCTGTCAAATCGGCCTGCATATCGTTCCAAAGGCCGAACCCCGCGATAAATCCCACGAAAATCAGCACCCAAATCAAGGATTGCTGCGCTGTTTTTGAGAGGTCTCTACGCCCGGATGCGAAGAAATATCCGCCCACAACGGCGCCCAAAAGGACGAGGTAAACCAAGCGGCCAAAATCAAAACTGTTCAGATCATTCATGCTGCGAACATAGGGGCGGCAGGCGGTGGCGTCTAGTTGGTGAGCGGCGTAAACACGCCCATATCAATGAAACCATCCAGCACGAATTGCACGGCCAGGGCCGCCAAAAGCATGCCCAAAAGGCGGGTCAGCACATTGATCCCGGTTTCGCGCAACGCGCGCTCAAGCAAGCCCGCTGACAGGAAAAATCCAGCCACCAGCGCCAGAACCCCAAGCATCATGGCAAAGATCGCGCCGGCCTCAAGCGGGCTGTTTGTTTCCCCGACGAGCAGGATCATTGCCGCCATTGAGCCGGGGCCAGCAATCAGCGGCGTGGCGAGCGGAAACACCGATGGGTCATCGGCAAGGGGGTCGGTTTGTTCGGATTGATCTTTGCGCCGCTGGGTGCGCCGCTCAAACAACATATCAAGCGCTGTGAGGAACAACAAAAGCCCGCCCGCGATACGAAAAGCGGGCATTGTGATGCCGAAAACGCCCAAGATCGCTTCCCCCACAAGGCCAAACGCTGTGAGCAAAACCGCAGCCACCAAGACCGCGCGCAGGGCAATGGCACGCCGCGAGGAACGATCAGCGCCAGGGGTCATCGCAAGGAACAACGGCGTCAAGCCGATTGGGTCAATCACGACAAAAAGCGTTACAAACGCCGGGATCAAAAGCTCTGCTGTCATGCGCGCAAGCCTGTCAGAGGTTGGGGCCTGTGTAAAGGTAATGTTTTACGCGAAGTTTGCGCCTTAACCATTTGCTTTATCAAAATTTTCTTGCGCCTTAACCCAAAGCGCCTCGGCGCGTTCCAGCGCCTCTTCAACCTCTGCACTTTTCTTTTGCCACTTGGTGATTTCCTCCGCACGCCCCCCTTCATAGAGCTTGGGATCGGCGAGGCGCGCGGCGAGCTTTTCGCGCATGTCCTCAAGGGTCGCCACGCGCTCTTCGGCCTTGCGCAGCGCGGCGCGCAGCGCGAGAACTGTGTCGCGATCAGCGCGATGGGCTTTGGGCTTTTCGGCGGCTGGCACAGGGGCGACGGGCGCGGGCGCTGGCACGTCTTTGGGCGCAGCGGATGGCGCATCTTTGTTGTTTTTACCCTTGGTTTTGTGGCCTGTTTTGCCGCCGGATTTCTTGCTTTTTGCGCCTGATTTTGCGCCTTGCGCGCCGCTCAAGAGCAAGCTGCGATAGGCGTCAAGATCTTCCTCAAACGGGGCGACCGCGCCATCTTTCACAATCCACAATCGGTCCGCCACCAGCGACAACAGGTGCATGTCATGGCTGACCAGAACAACGGCGCCAGAATAGGCCGTCAGGGCTTCCACGAGGGCTTCGCGGCTTTCCATATCGAGGTGGTTTGTCGGCTCATCCAAAATCAACAAATGCGGAGCGTCAATTGTCGCGATCAAGAGCGTCAGGCGCGCTTTTTGCCCGCCCGACAGCCGCCCGACCTCAGTGTCCGCTTGATCCACGCTTAGACCAAACCCCGCAAGCCTTGCGCGCAGTTTTGCAGGGGTTTCATGGGGGCGCAGCGTGCGCAGATGGTCAATCGGGGTTTCGTCAGGAAACAATTCGTCCATCTGGTGCTGGGCGAAATAGCCGATCCGCAGCTTTGACGACGAGGTGATCGTGCCCGCCATGGGCGCAAGCCGCCCGGCGATCAGTTTGGAAAGCGTTGACTTGCCCTGTCCATTTTGCCCGAGCAACGCGATACGGTCGTCTTGGTCAATGCGCAGGCTCAACCCTTTGAGCACGGGCGTGCCGTCATAGCCGACAATCGCGCTTTCCATATTGACGATTGGGGGCGAAAGCTCCTCAGGCTCCGGGAAGGAAAACCGGCGCAAGGCGGCCTCTTGCGGCGATGTGGTGAGGGTGATTTTTTCGATCATTTTCAGGCGTGATTGCGCCTGTTTAGCCTTGCTTGCCTTGGCGCGAAACCGATCGACAAAACTTTGCAGATGTTCGCGGCGTGCGGCGGCTTTGCGGTTTTCGGCGTCGGCTACGGCCAAGCGGGCCGCGCGGGTTTGCGCAAAGGTGTCGTAGTTGCCTGTGTAAAGTGTGAGCTTTTTGTCTTCGAGGTGCAAAATCGCGCCAACTGCCCGGTTGAGCAGCCCGCGATCGTGCGAAATGACCAACACAGTATGGGGATAACGCATCAGATAGGTTTCCAGCCACAGCGCGCCTTCAAGGTCGAGGTAGTTGGTTGGCTCATCGAGCAGCAGCAAATCAGGCTCGGAAAACAGCACAGCCGCAAGCGCCACGCGCATCCGCCAACCGCCGGAAAAATCGGAGCAGGGCCGATAGTGATCGGGGTCATCAAACCCAAGCCCCTTTAGGATCGAGGCGGCGCGCGCTTCGGCTGACCAGGCATCAATATCCGCAAGCCGCATTTGGATTTCACCGATGCGGTTTGGGTCACTCGCGGTTTCGCTTTCCAGCATCAAGGCGGCGCGCTCGGTATCGGCCGCCAGAACCGTGTCGAGCAAAGTCACCTCAGAGGAGGGCACCTCCTGCGCCACACCGCCAATACGCGCGCCGCGCGGCACGGAAATATCGCCGGTTTCCAGCCCCAGTTCGCCCCGGATCAGGCCAAAAAGCGTGGATTTTCCTGTGCCATTGCGCCCCACAACGCCAACTTTATGGCCCGTGGGAATCAGGGCGGTTGCATGGTCGATCAGCGGGCGGCCTTCGACGGAATAAGAGATGTCATCGAGTTTGAGCATGGGCTGTCTGTGCCTTGCTTTGCCGGGCGCGTCAATTGTTTGCGGCGCTGATTTCCGCCGGGGCGGATGCAAAGAGGCTTGAGCGGGGCGCGCGTGCATGGTAGTGGCCCGCGAGTTTTATCCGAAGGATTGTCCTTCGTCAGACGAAAGAGGACCGACATGGCCATTCAACGCACTTTCTCGATCATCAAACCAGACGCCACCAAACGCAACCTGACGGGCGCGATCAATGCCAAGCTTGAGGCCGCTGGCCTGCGTATCATCGCGCAAAAGCGGATTCACCTCACAGAAGCGCAAGCTGGCGTGTTTTACGGCGTGCACAAAGAACGCCCTTTCTTCGGTGAGCTTTGCGAATTCATGTCCTCTGAGCCAATCGTTGTTCAAGTTCTGGAAGGCGAAAACGCGATCCTGAAAAACCGCGAAGTCATGGGCGCAACAAACCCGGAAGAAGCGGCTGAAGGCACAATCCGTAAAGAGTTCGCGCTGTCGATTGGCGAAAATTCGGTGCACGGCTCGGACGCAGAAGAAACAGCAGCAGAAGAAATCGCGTATTTCTTCTCCGGTCTTGAGCTTGTTGGCTAAAGATGACGCATAGCTAGTCTTGAAGGGCTGCCCGTTTGGGTGGCCCTTTTTTCATGTGGGACGCAAATTCGGCCCAGATCAATGCTGCCCCGTTCACGTCCTTGCGCAGCGGGCCAAGATACAGCGCCGGGAAATCGCGAATACCGCCCGGCCAACTGTGGCCATGTTTGGCGAGGGGCAGGGCGCGCGCGGGCGCATCTGCGCCGTTTCGCGCTGCAAAGACAGCCCGGCTCGCCTCAAGACTCATGACCTCAAGCCCCGCATCAATGCCAGACGGGAGCGTGCCGCCTTCCATGGGCACAAGGGGGTCGTTTTCGCCATGAACAAACACAACCGGAAGGGGCGGGCCGCGCGCACAGGTCGATTTGAGCGCAAGGGGTAAAGGATGCGCAACGCTGGCGATGCCTCTAAAGAGGTGCGGCTTTGCGCAGGCCAGCGCAATCACCATTTGCCCGCCCATTGAGAAGCCCACAGCGTAGATTTGTTTTGCGTCAATGGGGGTATGGGTCGCAGACTTTCCAATCAATGCCTGCAAAAACGCAAAATCATCCCGGCGTCGCATCATACGCGCAGGCGCGGGGCCTGTGTTGATATTCCAAACCCCCTTCAACCCTTCACCATAAAGCAACGCAAAGCCGTGACGTTCGGCCAATGTCTCCCACTGCCCGGCGGTGATTTCACGTAGTTTTTCAGGCGTTTGCGAGGAGCCATGCAGCAAGACCACAAGCGGCGCAGGGGCTTTAACAGAAGCGGGCAGATGCAACAGCCCGCGCCCAGACAACAGGCGCACCTCAATGTCGCGCGCCGCCGCCAGCGCGGGCAAAGCAAAAAGCAACAAGACGACACAGAAGCGTTTCATTGTCCCACTGTGGCGGAATTTGGTTAAACCAAGGTGAAGACGTTATTTCGGGCGCGGCACGCCGATTTGATCGAGCATTTTTTCGATCCCGTGCTCATCGGGTTTGCTCTGGGCGACAAGTGAGTCGAACTTGACGCGCAGCGCGTCCTTTTCGGCCCCCTTGCAATCGGTCCATTTGCGCCCCTGCAACCCCATCACGAGCGCGTAATAGGCAATAAAATGAGGGCGGTAGCCGGATGCCAATAGCTTTGCATAGCTCGCATCAGCGCCCAGCTTGCGAAGGGTTTCGGCGTTGCGGATTCCGACTTTTTCATAGACCGCATCGGTCGCTGGCCCAAGGTTGGGCAGGGAGGAAACGGGAGTGGTCATGGGCGCAGAATAGCGCGCGCGCCGCTCAGGTCAATCAGCCCTAAATCGCTGCCCAATCCGTGAAAACGGGCGCATCCTTGGCGGAGGCTTTAGGGGCGCGTTTGGCGGGTTGATCCTGTTTGCTTTCAGGCGCTTTTTGCGCCGAAGCAGTGTCCTTTGAAGGGGCGTAGCTCGCCATGTGCCTATCCTTTGCTCTGATGCGCAGGGCATTTGGCTGCGCTCTTGGTGGATTTACCCGTCAATCGACCCTCTTTTGGAGCCGCTTCCCTCAGGCTGCGCGCGCATCGCGGCAGGAGGAGGGCGTAAATGTGGCAAAAAATGGGCAAGCTGTCGTATCGGCGGCAAACCCGGCAAATTAAGGCTGATTTCAATCGGTTAGAGAGGTGTTTTGGAGTGAAAATTAGACACAAAATGTCGAAAAATGCTTCCGAAACCCCTTATTTTCCACGTTCCCTATACAAAAAGGTAGGAAAAGTGAAATTTTCGGTCTATATCTTGGATCATAACACTAATAATAGCGTCGGGGTGGGCGTGTGGCAGTATATGTAGTTGATAGTTCCAACTGGGACGATCCTTCATTTTGGGCGGGGATTTCGGAGGCTTCGAGCGGTCATTCGCTTGATTTTTCGGCACTTGGCGGGCTTTTTTCGCTGGAATTCAACCCGTGGACCGGGGCTGTTACGCTTTCGGATGGCACCTCCACCTTCACCATTGGGGATGCGAGCTATGCGGGCGGCGGCAGTGACGCAAGCCTCGGCGGCGCAACGCTTTTATCCTATTTCACCACCGTCACAGGCACGCAAGGCAATGACACCCTCCATTCGAGCAGCGGCGCGCAGAACTTGTCGGGCGGGGCGGGCGATGACCGGTTTGTGCTTTATGATGGGTTTGGCAACGATACGATTGATGGCGGCTCTGGCACAAATACGATTGATGTGTCTGCTGTCACCACTGGCGTTACGGTGGACTACTACGGCGATGGGTTAGGCCCGGCCACCGATGGTACTGACACGATCAACTTCACCAATATTCAGAACTGGGAACTGACCGATCAGGCGGACTTGTTCAGTGCGGGTGGCGATACTGTTGGCGTCAACGCTTATGGCCGCGGTGGCGATGACACGATGTGGGGTGGGCTTGGCGATGATATGCTGGATGGCGGCGATGGCGTCGATATCATCTATGGCGACACAGGCGATGACACGATCTATGGCGGCGCGGGCAATGATGACCTTGGCGGCGATGGCGGCAACGACACAATTTATGGCGGCGCGGGGGATGATTACCTCGAAGGGTCAACAGGCGACGACACGCTGGATGGCGGCATTGGGAATGATGATCTGGTGGGCGGCTCGGGGGCGGATATCTTCCGTTTCCAAGACGGGTTTGGCACCGACACGGTTAATGGCGGCGAGACGGGCACCGACGACGATCTGATGGACTTTTCCGGGCTGTCGAGCGCGGTCAATATGGTGTTTTCCGGCGCGGAAGCGGGCAATGTCACCAACGGGGCCAACGCAGTCAGTTTTGGCAATATCGAAGCGGGTACGCTGACGGATTTTAACGACACCGTCGACGCAGCATCGGCCAGCACGGGGGTTGTCATCGACGCGGGGGCGGGGAACGATTTTGTCGTCACCGGCGCAGGCGATGATGACATCACGGGCGGTACCGGCAATGACACCGTGGCCACGGGCGGCGGGATTGATGTCATTGATTTGGGTGTGGGCAGTGACACCATTGCGATTTCCGATACGGCCGGATCCGCAACGATCGACCTGGGCGTGATTGGCGATGATTTTGACAACGCGACCTTCGTAAACGACGTGAGCACCGTCGGCGTTACGGTCACTTATTCCGGCGACGAAGCGTTTGATTATACCTTTGGCGCAGGCACCGGGAGCGTGAGCGGGGTGGAGCGGATCACCTCGACCCAATATGATGATGTGATCGACGGCTCGTCCAGCACGGCGCAGATTTTTGTCGATTCAGGCGCCGGGGATGACATTGTCACGGGCGGGACCGCCAATGACCAGATTACCGGCGGCCAAGGCGACGACATTTTGGACGGCGGCGCCGGGCATGACACCTTCTATATCTCGGACCTAAGCGGCAATGACACGATTATTGGCGGCGAGGGCAACGATACACTGTATCTTGGGAACCTCACGAGCGGCGTTGATATTACGTTCTCGGGCGATGGGGCCGGGTCTTTCTCGATTGGGGCCTACACGGTCACCTTCACCGGGATTGAGCGGATTTCGCTGACAAATTACGACGATGTGGTGGATGCCTCGGCAAACAGTGCGGATATGCTGATTTGGGGCAACGCGGGTGACGATGTTATCACCGGCGGCGCGGGCGATGATACTATTTTTGGCGGTGATGGCGCGGATGTGCTGCGCGGCGGGCTTGGCAATGATACCTATTACGGCCAAGCGGACGCCGATACGATCGTGCTGGAGCAGGGCGGCGGCGCGGATAGGGTCATCGGGTTTGACAACACCGACCCCGAAGTGGACGGCAGCTATGTCGATCAAATCGACGTTTTGGGGCTTGAGGATCTGGCGGGCGGCGGCATCGAGGCGATGGATGTCTCGACCTCGGATAATGCGGGCAGCGCGATGGTGTTGTTCCCTGAAGGCGAAACGCTGACCTTTTCGGGCATAGATGAAAGCGCGCTGAACACCTATCAAAACTATACGGCATTGGGCATTCCGTGTTTCACGCCGGGCACGTTGATCCGCACAGGGCAGGGCGAGGTGCCGATTGAACGGCTGCGTCCGGGCGATATGGTGTTGACGCGCGACAACGGCCCGCAGCCGATTTTGTGGGCGGCGGCGCGCCGTTTGGGGGCGGCGGAGTTGGCCGCGCATGAGGGCCTGCGCCCGATCGCAATTAAACCCGGTGCCTTTGGCCAAGAGGCCGGGCTGATCGTCTCGCCGCAGCATGGCGTTTTGCTGGGCGTTGAGGGCGAGGAGACATTGGTGCGGGCCAATCATTTGGCCCGTTTGGAGGGCGGCGGGGTGCGCGTCATGCGCGGCTGTCGCAAAGTGACCTATATCCATTTGTTCTTTGAAAGCCATCAGGTGATTTGGGGCAATGGCCTCCCGTCCGAAAGCTTTTACCCCGGCCCGATGGCGTTGGGGGGGCTTGAACAGGGGGCACGGACGCAGTTGTTTGATCTGGTCCCGGATTTGATGAGCGTGGCGGATCTTGCGGGGGCGGCGACGGCCTATTGCGACCCGGCGCGCGCGTATAGTCGGATGGGGAAAATGCCCGATCATTTGGGCGCATTGAACGCGATTTAGGTCGTAAGTCATTTATTTAGAAAGAAAAAGCCCCGCGCAATTGCACGGGGCTTTGGTTTGTTTATGCGGCCGAAATTACATCTCGGATTTTTCGACGATCAAAGCTTTGGCTTGGTCGATCAAGGCTTGGCCGTCGATGTCCTTGGCGTTCATTTCCTCGATCCAACGCGCGATGACCGGTTGCGCAGCGGCCTTCCAGCGCGCCACTTCAGCCTCATCAAGCGTTGTGATGGCTTTGCCATTGTCCACGGCGATTGCGCGCCCGGGGGCATCGTAATCATACATGACTTGCGCCGCAAAAGCCGAAAGTGCCGCGCCGCTTTCCTTGTCGATGGCCGCGCGAATATCGTCAGGCAGGCTTTCGTATTTGTCCTTGTTCATCACCATGATGATCGTGGCGGTATAAAGCGCCTCATCCCCACCAAACTCGGCGTGATTGCCAACAAGTTCGGTCAGGCGGATCGCGGGCGTCACTTCCCAAGGGATCACAGTGCCATCCACAACACCCTTAGACAGCGCTTCCGGGATCGCAGGGAGCGGCATGCCCACTGGCTGCGCGCCAAGCTCTTTGAGCATGTCATTGATCACACGGGTTGGGCCACGCAGTTTGAGGCCTTCCATGTCTTCGAGTTTTGTCACCGGCTCAGCCGTATGCACAACGCCCGGTCCATGCACCCAAGCGCCCAGCACTTTGACATCAGCGTATTCTGAGTCTTGCAGCTCGTCGTCGATCATTTGCTGATAGGCCAGCGCCGTGGCGATCGGATCTGTCATCATGAACGGCAGCTCAAACACTTCGGTGCGCGGGAAACGACCGGGGGTATAGCCCACAACTGTCATGATAATGTCAGCGACACCGTCAATGGCTTGGTCCATCAGCTCTGGTGGGGTGCCACCAAGCGCCATGGCGTCGTAGTGTTCGATTTTGAGCGCGCCGCCTGCGTTTGCTTCAACGCGTTCGGCCCATGGCACCAAAATGTGCTTTGGCACTGTTGCCACCGGGGGCAAGAATTGGTGTAGTTTCAGGGTCACGTCCTGCGCGGCGGCTGTGCCGGCGGTCATTGCAAGGCCAGACACGGCCAACACTGAACCCAGCGCAAGGCTGAATAGGGTACGTCTGTTCATTTGGTCTCCTCCCATGTGCCCAATTTTGGGCATCCTGAGAAAAACTGTAATGCGACATAACTTATCTGACAAAATGATATTGCTGATTTCCTAAATCAATTTTCCTGATTTTCTATTTGATCCGTTCCATTTGCGCCGCGATGAGGTCGCGCAGCCAGCGGTGTTTGGGGGAATGATGGGTGCGCGTTGTCCAGACAAGGTCGATATCAAAGGGGGCGGGCAACGGGCTTTCGACCACTTTGACAGCCTTGCCGAAACTGCGCGCTATGCGTTCGGGCACTGTCGATATGAGGCCGGAGCCGACCACGTAATCCTCCAGCGAGGCAGGTGAGGGGACTTGCATCACATCATTGATCTTCAACCCGATATCGGCCGCTTCCTCCAGATAACGCGAGCGGAACGAGCCGCCATAAGTCACAACAATATGCGGCGCGGCGCCGTAGGCTTCGAGGCTGAGGCGGCCTTTCGCGAGCGGATGGCCAGGATCCATGATCACCACATAGTGGTCGGTGAGCAGATTGCGGCAGTAAAACCCAGTCTCATCCGGGCGAATGGGACCAATGAGCATTTCGGTGTCAGAGCGGATCAGTTGCAACTTTCCGTTGGCGGTTGAGGACAGAATTTCGAGCTTGGCTTTGGGCGCGCGCTTGCGAAACTGTTGTACAACTGAGGGCAAGACGATGCGCCGCTCGTAGAAATTGCAAGCGATGCGAAACGTATGATCCGCGTCCTCTGGGACAAATTTGATCGGGGCAATCAGGGCTTCGAAATCATCAATCAACGCCATGGAACGCTCAACAATATCGGTGCAGCGGTCGGTCGCGGCGATGCGCGCGCCTTGGCGCACAAACAGCGGGTCATCAAACACTTTGCGCAGCCGGTCAATCGTGTAGCTGACCGCGGATTGATTGACCTGCAACACATCGGCGGCCGCTGAGAAGGACAAATGATCATGCACAAGGCGCAAGGTGCGCAGGGCGGCGAAATCCACATTGAGCGGATTGAGGGTTTTGGATGAGGTTACCATGCGCGCATATAAACGGCTTTGATTGCAATTATCAATGGTATCAGATTGTCCGATGAGTTTCGGGCGCGTTAGAGTGGCCCAACGTAAGGGAGGACACAGCAATGCCATTGGCCCCAATTGATGAGGCGATCACATTTGATCAGCTCACGAAGGACCCGTACCCGATCTATAAGCGCCTGCGCGCCGACTCCCCGGTGATAAAGGTGGCAGCAACCGGACGCACCTTCGTGACCAAAGCAGCCGATACCCGTGCCATTAAAGACAATGCCGCGCTTTGGTCTTCTGATGATCCAAACACCCCGATGGAGCGCGCGTTTGAGGCGCATACATTGATGCGAAAGGATGGCGCGGCGCATTTGGCCGAACGGATGGCGATGCAGCCGACATTCATGCCCGGCAATCTCAAAACAGTCTGGGGGCCGCTGTATGAAACCCATGCTAGCGCCTATTTGGATGCTTTGCCGCGGGGCGAAATTGTTGATCTCTACCCGATGTTGGCCGGACCCTTAGCGGCGCGGATTTTGGCGGAGATGCTTGGCATCCCGGAGGCGACGGATGCGGACATGCAGCGCTGGAGCCAGGATTTGATTGATGGTGCCGGGAACTTTGGCTGGCGGGATGAGCCGTTTGAGCGCACCGAAAAATCAAACGCGCAGATGAACGCCTTGTTTGACAAACGGGCGGAGGAGCTGTTGGTTGCGCCGGATCAATCGGCGCTCTCGGTGATGCTTCATGGCGAAAACCCAATCCCGCGCGCGCAGATGTATTCCAATATCAAAATCGCGATTGGCGGCGGGATCAATGAGCCGCGCGATGCGCTTTTGACGATCCTTTATGGGCTGTTGAGCAACCCGGATCAGCTTGAGGCGGTGAAGGCGGAGGGCGCGTGGGGTAAGGCGTTTGAGGAGGGGGTGCGTTGGGTCGCGCCGATCCAAGTCAGCTCGCGGCGCGCCACCGAGGACACCGAAATTCGCGGCATCACAATCCCGAAAGATGACGTTGTGATGACGATTCAGGCCTCTGCAAACCATGATGAGGAGCTGTTTGAGGACGGGCATTTGTTCAATGTGTTTCGCGACAAGAACCCGCATCAAAGCTTTGGCTCCGGGCCGCATCACTGTGCGGGGGCGCATACGGCGCGCATGATGCTGGGGCGGATTTTGTTGCCGATGATCTTCGAGCGGTTCCCGAATATGGAACTGGCGGGGGATGTCGTGTGGAGCGGATTTGGCTTTCGTGGACCGCTCAATTTGCCTGTGAAACTGAATTAGGAGGGCGGAATGCCTGCTGTGACTTTTATCGCTGCTGATGGGACAACGACCAAGGTGGAGGCGGCTGTTGGCACCTCGGTGATGGAGGCTGCGCGTGACGCGGGGCTTGATGAGATTATTGCGGAATGCGGCGGGGCGATGGCCTGTGCGACCTGCCATGTGCATGTTGCGCCGGATTGGCGTGCCGCGGTTGGCGCGGCGGGCGCAAGCGAAGCGGATATGCTGGATTTTGCGGCATCGCCAACGGATGAGGGCAGTCGGTTGTCCTGTCAGATTGCTTTATCTGAGGCGCTTGACGGGCTTGTGGTGCACTTGCCGGACAGTCAGGTTTAGCGCGCCTGCGGCGGGCTTGCTGAAGGGGCGCCTGCGGCGGGCGGGGCTCCGCCCCCTGCGCTTCGCGCATTCCCCCGAGGTATTTTTGAACCAAAGAAGCTGAGGGCGGCGCTGGGAGTTGCGGCGGCTATGTGACGGCGAAGACCCTGAGGTGCACGGCTTTTGCCAGCCGGGCGCCGGTGCCCACATAGACCAGGGAATTCACCCAGTCGTAGCGCGCATCCCCTGTTTCTAAGCGCGCGGTTGTGCGCATGTAGTAGTCCTCAGGTGGCACGTCCTCGCCCTGGGCGAGTTTTGCGATGACCTCAGCGGGGCCGTGGCGAAAGCCTTCGTTTTGGATTTCGATCAAGGCGCCGTCATCGGTCTCAATGGCGTAGCGCGCGATGAGTTCGGCGGTGCCATTCTCATAGATCGTTTGCCAATCGGCCCCAAGATGCAGGATTTTGCCGTTGATTTTGCCGGTGCATGTTCCGCCAATGATCGGGATGATCCGCCGCTTTCCGGCGCGCCCTTGGCCCAGCTCCAGGATGGGGGAGAGTTCAATTTCAAGATCACAAATATGATCCAAGAGCGGCGCTTTTATGGGATGATCGTCTTGCATGAGAGTCTCTTTGGTTGGCGGGACTATGGTTGGCGGGACTATAGCGTGGCGCGCGCGTAAGCCTAGGGGGATCTTGGCGCGCAGAGGCGGCGATTTTTGTCAGAAAATGACGGTTTGGCGCTGAGCTGGTTTTGCGGTGAGTCTCATGTTTGCATCAAAAATAGGCATTTTAGAAACAAGTTTTTGCAACCCATTGGTGTGGAACGGGATTTTCAATTCATGCCTATTCTGCGGGCGGAATTCGCTCTGAGGTATGCAAAAAACACAATATATATAATGGGATAGCGAGGGCGGATTTTGCTTTCTATGACATGACATAAATCAATTTCATGCTGGGTTTTCGGTTGTATCGCAGGGGCAAGCCAACTGTGAGTCCTATGAAACACCAGCCAGCGAGACGTGCCCTTTTGAGAGGTCGGTTTGACCGATCCGCGCAGCTTCGCCCCCCCGGGGCGGTGAGCGATTTTCATGAGCTTTGCACCCAATGCGGCGCCTGCGCGCGGGCCTGTCCGACCAACATCATCAGCCGGGACGGTGATGGGTTTCCGGTGATCAATCTGGCGGCGGGGGCGTGCTTGTTCTGTACGCAATGCGCGGCTGCGTGTGAGGCGGAGGCGATTGTGCCGGCATCTGGTTGGGGCATGCGCGCACAGGTGGCTGCGAGCTGTTTATCGCTCAACGGTGTCATGTGCCGCACCTGTGAGGACCATTGTGATGCGCGCGCGATCCGCTTTCGCCTTGAGCGGGGCGGGCGTTCAACCCCTGTGTTCGATCTGGACGCCTGTACGGGGTGCGGGGCCTGCATTGGCCCCTGTCCGGCGGGCGCGATCCAGCTTGTCCACCCCCAGCCAAGGCGTGAGGAAACACCATGTTAAACATTTGCGGATGCCTCGTTTTAGCGATGCCAGACAAGACGCAGGCTGTCATTTCGGCGGTTGAGGCGATGGCGGGCTGTGAGGTCCATGCCCATGAGAACGGGCGGATCGTTGTGACGGTTGAGGACAGCGACACCACGCTGGCCTCTGATCAAATCATGGACATGCATCAAATTCCCGGCGTGCTGACGGTGACGCTGACCTACCACCATTTTGAACCGAATGATGCGGCAAGTGCCGCTGCCCCCGCGCATTAAGGAGATACTCTATGACCGTTGAAACTTCTCGCCGCTCCTTCCTCAAAGCCTCTGCCGCTGCGGCCACTGCCTCGGCGGCGGGGATCACCCTGCCGGAAAGCGCGCGCGCTCAGGGGGCGGGCAAACCTGACATTCGCTGGGACAAGGCAGCCTGCCGGTTCTGTGGCACGGGGTGTTCCGTTTTGGTTGGCACCAAGGAGGGCCGCGTTGTGGCCACGCAGGGCGACCCTGAAGCGCCGGTGAATCGGGGGCTGAACTGTATCAAGGGCTATTTCCTGTCCAAAATCATGTATGGGCGCGATCGTTTGACGACGCCTTTGTTGCGCAAGACCAATGGCGTTTTTGACAAGAATGGCGAATTTGAGCCTGTGTCATGGGATGAAGCCTTTGATATTTTGGCTGAAAAGTGGAAAAAGGCGCTGAGCGAAAAAGGCCCCGATGCGGTTGGCATGTTTGGCTCTGGGCAGTGGACCGTCTGGGAGGGCTATGCGGCGAGCAAGCTGATGAAGGGGGGCTTTCGCTCCAATAACATCGACCCCAATGCACGCCACTGTATGGCCTCTGCGGTGGCCGGGTTTATTCGAACATTTGGCATTGATGAGCCGATGGGCTGTTACGACGATCTTGAACACGCGGATACCTTCGTGCTCTGGGGGTCGAATATGGCCGAGATGCACCCGATTTTGTGGTCCCGCCTGACAGATACGCGCCTGACCAAACCGGGCGCAGAGGTGCATGTGCTTTCGACCTTTGAGCACCGCTCGTTTGAGTTGGCAGACAATGGTATGATCTTCACGCCGCAAACGGATCTCGCGATCTTGAATTACATCTGCAATTACATCATTCAAAACGATGCTGTGAATTGGGATTTCGTTGAGAAAAACACCCATTTCAAGCGCACACAAACTGATATCGGCTATGGGTTGCGCCCGGAACATGCGCTTGAGCAGGCGGCAGAATTCCCGTCGCATGAGGGCAAGCACGGCGCGCTTTCAGACATGACTTTTGACGAGTTCAAAGAGGCGGTGGCGCCCTATACGGCCGAAAAAACCTCCGAGCTTTCCGGGGTTCCTGTGGCAAACCTGGAGCGCCTTGCGCAGCAATATGCCGATCCAAACCGTAAAGTCATGAGCCTTTGGACGATGGGCTTTAATCAGCACACGCGCGGCGCATGGGTCAATTCACTCATGTATAACGTGCATCTTTTGGTGGGCAAAATATCTGAGCCGGGCAACTCGCCGTTCTCACTGACGGGGCAACCTTCGGCCTGTGGCACAGCGCGCGAAGTTGGGACGTTTGCGCATCGCTTGCCAGCGGATTTGGTGGTGGGCAACGAAGAACACCGCACCTTTTCGGAAGATAAATGGAAGCTGCCAAAGGGGCTGTTGAACGGCAAGGTTGGGGCACATGCGGTTCTGCAAAACCGCCTGCTGAAAGATGGCAAAATCAACGCCTATTGGGTGCAGTGTAACAACAACATGCAAGCCGCGCCCAATATGAACGAAGAGGGCTATCCCGGCTATCGAAACCCGGAAAACTTCATTGTGGTGTCGGACCCTTATCCAACTGTGACAACCATGTCGGCGGATTTGATCCTGCCAACGGCCATGTGGGTCGAGAAGGAAGGGGCCTATGGCAACGCCGAGCGGCGCACGCAGTTCTGGCGCCAGCAAGTGAAAGCGCCGGGGGAGGCGAAATCGGATGTGTGGCAACTGATGGAATTCTCCAAACGCTTCACAACGGATGAGGTTTGGCCCGTGGAGATTCTCGATGCCAATCCCGCGTATAAAGGGATGACCCTCTATGAGGTGTTGTTTGAGAATGGGCAGGTGAATGCCTTTGGGCTGGAGGAAACGGCGGAAGGCTTTGACAACGATGAAAGCGCGCATTTCGGCTTTTACGTGCAGAAGGGATTGTTTGAGGAATATGCATCCTTTGGGCGCGGGCACGGCCATGATTTGGCGGATTTCAACAGCTACCATCAAGCGCGCGGTTTGCGCTGGCCTGTGGTGGACGGGAAGGAAACGCTCTATCGCTTCCGCGAAGGTTATGACCCTTATGTAAAAGAGGGCGAGGGCGTTAAATTTTACGGCAAACCTGACGGCAAGGCGAACATCATTTTTGCCCCATATGAGCCTCCAGCAGAGGTGCCGGACGCGGAATTCGACCTGTGGCTGGTGACCGGTCGGGTGCTGGAACATTGGCACTCCGGGTCGATGACGCGCCGCGTGCCAGAGTTGCACCGGGCCTTCCCATCGGCGGTGATTTTCATGCACCCGGAAGACGCCAAGGCGCGCGGTTTGCGCCGGGGCCAAGAGATAACAGTGTCCACACGGCGCGGCGAATTGCAAAGCCGGGTCGAAACGCGCGGGCGCAACAAAATGCCTGAGGGTGTTGTGTTCATGCCGTGGTTTGACGAGGGCCAGCTCACCAACAAACTGACGTTGGATGCGACCTGTCCGATTTCCAAGGAAACCGACTTCAAGAAATGCGCTTGCAAGATTGAGCGCGTTTGAACGGGGGCGGTGAGCGAGACTGAGCATGTCCCTTTTCCCGGCCATACCGCTTGATGCGCACCGGCGTCGTTTCCTTCAGGATGCGGCGCGCGGGGTGGCGGGCTGTGGTTTGGCGGGGATGGGGCTGTCATGGCTCGTGACAGACGCGCGCGCCCTTCCGGCGACGGCGTTGCGTCCACCGGGGGCCTTGGAGGAGGGGGCCTTTCTGGCGGCCTGTATTCGCTGTGGGCTGTGCGTGGTGGGCTGCCCCTATGACACGCTGAGCCTTGCGGAGCTGGGTGAAGATGGCGCGGCCACCGGCACGCCGTTTTTTACGGCGCGCCAAGTGCCCTGTGAGATGTGCGACGATATTCCTTGTGTTGCGGCCTGTCCGACAGGGGCGCTTGATGGATCTCTGACCAATATTGATGACGCGGATATGGGCGTTGCTGTGCTGATTGATCAGGAGCATTGCCTGAACGCTTTGGGGCTGAGGTGTGATGTGTGTTACCGGGTGTGCCCGGTGATTGATGAGGCGATTACGCTTGAGCAATCGCATAATGCGCGCTCGGGTCACCACGCGATTTTCATGCCTACCGTGCATGCGGATGCCTGTACGGGCTGTGGCAAATGCGAGAAATCCTGTGTGCTGCCGGGGGAGGCGGCGATCAAGGTGTTGCCACGCCGGATTGCGCGCACCGAGGCGGCAGAGCATTACAGATTGGGGTGGGAGGAGCGCGAAGGCATCGTCGATGAGCTGATTGATTTGCCCGATCGTTTGCCCGGTGAAGGCACTGACAACCTCGCCGCGCCCGGTGGGTACTTGCAAGAGACCGCCCCGGCATTTGAGCCTGTGTTCAAGCTTCCTGATGCGGGGGGCGTAAAGTGACGAGCAAGGCAAACCTGATCCCCGGTGCAGAAGCGATCGCTGCCAAAGGCTGGCTGAACGCGCATAGGTACCTGATATTACGCCGTTTGAGCCAAGCGTTCTTCCTGGCGTTGTTTTTGATCGGCCCTTGGTTTGGATTGTGGTGGGTGAAAGGCAATCTTGCTGGTTCGCGCACCTTTGATGTGCTGCCGCTGACGGATCCTTTCATCATGTTGCAATCCATCGTGGCGGGGCATGTGCCGGCGCTCACGGCGATCCTTGGCGCATTGTGCGTTGGCGCCGTTTATGCGCTCATCGGAGGGCGCATGTATTGTAGCTGGGTTTGTCCGATAAATCCGGTGACGGACGCGGCGCATTGGCTGCATAAGCGGCTCAACCTGCCCAAAGGGTGGCAGCCCAAACGACACACGAAGCTCTTTATGGTCGGGATGGTTTTCCTGACAAGCGCGCTTTCAGGTACCATCGCATGGGAGTTTGTGAACCCGATCACCATGGTCCATCGGGCCTTGGTGTTTGGGGGCGGTTTCGCTGCTGCGTTCGTGATTGGCGTCTTTGTGTTTGACCTAGTGGTGGCACGGCGTGGCTGGTGCGGCCACCTTTGTCCAGTGGGGGCCTTTTACGGCCTGCTGGGTAGCAAATCACTGCTCAGGGTAAGCGCCATCAACCGCGCGGCCTGCGATGACTGCATGGATTGTTTTGCTGTCTGCCCGGAGATGCATGTGATCACGCCAGCCTTGCGCGGCAGCAGCGCGCGCTCCCCAATTATCTTTGAGCGTGATTGCACAAATTGCGGCCGATGTATCGACGTTTGTTCTGTCGATGTCTTTGAATTCACTCACCGTTTTGACACCCGCCCGAGCTTGGGCAGGGTGCGAAGCCCCTCGAAATCCGCGCCAAAGGCAACCCCTGCCACCTAAGCGAGCACAGGAGACTCACATATGAAAACCCCTATTCTTCTCAAAGCTTTACCCGCTTTTGCCTTGCTGGTGGCGGGCACACTTGCGGTGGCGCAACAGGCGACACAAACTTTGCGCGGTGCGGAGGTGGATGAACATGTGGGCGTCGAGGACGTGTTTCATCAAGATGAAAACCGGTTTGTGCGCAACTACCGTCAACAACCGCCCCTCATTCCCCATAGCACCGATCAATACCAAATTGATCTCAACGCGAATGAATGTCTCGCCTGTCATGACTGGACCAACGCCGGGGACCGCGGCGCACCGACCTTGTCGATGACCCATTATTTGGACCGCGCTGGCAACCAGCTTGATAGCATCGCGGGCACCCGTTGGTTCTGCAACCAATGCCATGTCCCACAAGCCGATGCACCCGCGCTCGTCGAGAACACATTCGAGCCGTCCAATTAAGGCAGGCACAGGAGAAAACCCATGGCAGATCAAGACCAACCAAAGAAACGATTCAAACTCCTGCGCCGCCTGTGGCGAGTCCTTGCGTCGCCCTCCGGGGTCTATTCGCTCGGCTTTTTGCTGGTCATTGGTTTTCTGGCAGGGGTCGGGTTTTGGGGCAGCTTTCACTGGGCGCTGGAAATGACGAACCGAGAAGAGTTTTGCATCGGTTGCCATGAGATGCGCGACAATGTGTTTGCGGAGTATCAAGGGACGATCCACCAAAATAACAGGTCAGGCGTGCGCGCGACCTGCCCGGACTGTCACGTCCCAAAGGATTGGGGGCCAAAAATGATCCGCAAAATCCAAGCCTCAAAAGAGCTGTATGGCCACTTCATCACCAAATCGATCTGGACCGAAGAAAAGTTCCAAGAGCACCGGATTGACTTGGCGTCAAATGAATGGGCGCGGATGAAGCGCACGGATAGCAAGGAATGTCGCAACTGCCATTCGTTTGAGTATATGGATTTCACCTTTCAGGAGAACCGCGCTGCGGATAATCACCAAACAGCGCTTGATGACGGGATGACCTGCATTGATTGTCACCAAGGGATCGCGCACAATTTGCCACCGAACTACCTTGACGCCTATCGTGGTGTTGTGGCTGAGCTTGAGGCCGAAGGCGTGATTGCGCCGCAAGAACATGATATTGAGCAGGCGCGTGCGCAGATCAAAGGCTTCTTGGCGCAGTAGTCACGCATGAAAAGGGATGAAACCATGCAACTTGCCTATGTTTTGCCCGAGGAGGGAAAACCGGTGAATGAGGCGCTTGCGGCTATGGCAGCGGCGCTTCTGGACCATGGTTTGAACGTGATTGGCACCACGCAGATTGATACGCCGCGCCCCAAGTCGCACAAATGCGATATGGATGTCCGGGTCTTGCCAGGGGGCGAGGTGATCCGCATTTCGCAAGATCTGGGGGCCAATTCGCGCGGCTGCCAGCTTGACCCATCCGCACTCGAAGCGGCGGTGGCTTTGACTGAGGCGCGCCTTGAGGGGGCGGATGTATTGATCATCAACAAGTTCGGCAAGCACGAAGCAGAGGGGCGCGGGTTTCGGGAGGTGATCGGCGCGGCGGTGATGCGCGACATTCCGGTGATTGTAGGGATGAACGCGCTGAATGTCGCGGCCTTCATGGCGTTTTGCGATCATGAGGCGGTGCAAATCGCCCCGGACATCGCAGCGCTGATGGACTGGGCCGGGCCGCTCATGGGGACGCGCGCGGCGGGCGAGTGGGCGGCGGGCTAGTAGGGCCGTGGGCTAGCAGGGCAGTGGGCAGCGGGCTTGGCTACCGCGTCCAAGCTGTAGCTGGATCATTCTCCGAAAAGGCGCGCAGCCTTTCGACATCCGCGATTTCTGCGGCGTTCTGGCGAATAGCCACACCGCAGTCTTTGAGCTTGGCAAAGGCCCGGCTCAGGCTTTCGGGCTTCATCCCCAGTCGCCCCGCGATCAGCACCTTGTCATAGGGCAGTTTCACAGTGCAGCTCCCGCGCGTGCACTCAGAGAGGTCCAGCAAGAATTCCGCGACACGTTGAGGGCCGGTGCGCGACTTGAGCTGTTCGACCTGCGCCACAAGACTGTGCAGATGTGCGTAGGTGGCGGTGAGCATGGCGATCGCGATTTTGGGATTGCTTTCAAGGTCATGCAAGAATGCGCCAGCATCCACGCGCACAACGGAACAGGCCGTCACCGCCTCCGCGCTCACCGGGTATGTGTCAGGCCGCAGCGCCACAGCCTCCCCGAAAGACTGCCCTTTGGTGAAGGTGCCCACAACCGCTTCAATGCCGTTGCTGGCGATCCGATAGAGTTTGACCCAGCCCCCACTCACAATGAAAATCGTATCAGCCGCATCGCCTTGCAAAAAGATCGTCTCGCCGCGCGCATGATGGGTGAGATGGGCATGGGCCAAAATGCGGCTGACAAGCGGCTCAGGCGCGCTCGATAGCAGCAAGGAGTTTCGTGCGATTTCAGTGGCTTCCGGGGTCATGTTGCGCTGTGGCTCCTGAGGTGTCGCGCCAACCCTATGCGCGGCGAAGCTGTAATACAAACCAAGAGCAACATCATTTGCACAGATTTCGCGAAACCCGCACCGACAAAGCGGATCCTGAAAACGGATTGACCAAGACGAAGGGCTGAGAAGGGCAGCAATAAGGTGCAACAACGCGCCATCCCAAACCGCAAAACGCTGGCACAACCTAGGTCGATGTGCTCAGCCGGATGCCGGTTGTGGGAGATGATCGATTAAACGCCCTAGCCACCAAGCAAAGGCGTCACATCGTCATTTCGCGACGGAGGGATTTTCGCGACCGAGGGATAATGGCTCCGGCGGTAGGGGTCGGAGCCATTTTGCACAGCTTTGATTTCAAACAATAAAATCCAGCCCAAATTCTGCCAGACACCAGTTTGTGCAAATGTTTGTGCACTATTGAGTGTAAACAGGCAAGCAGCCAAATCTTTAGAAACCGTCGCGGTGTCGCTTGAACTTTCAGGTCCAGGCAGCCCTTAGTTCCTCGGAGTAGGATGAAGAACCTTATCGGTCGGCGCAGCGACAGGCGTTTTGATCGTGGATCACGAAACCTTTCGGCCTTTGGTGGCAGCGGAACGGCGGCAGTGACCCGCCAGGCAGAAGTGCAATTGAGAACCCAAAAATCAGTTTGCCCATGGTTGGGCGAGGCCGATTTAACGGGCGGCGGTTCGTGCGCGATATGCATTTCAAAGGTGAGCACATGGCCATCTCTTCAGTCAGAAGGAAAGGCGCAAAATCACTCGCTTCCAACTCATTTAAGGTGTTGATTGTTATGGGTTAATCCAACAAACAGGTCGCGAAATTCAAGCAGAAAGACCTCGCCTAAAGATGACGACATCCAATCAAAGACTACTGACAGAAATTTGCCTCGAAGATGGTTACTGTTTTGTGGAAACAGCAAGACTTCTTGTTAAAGAAGGACGGATCAAGGGGAATGACCCAAGAAATTTCTTATCCAAAGAAGCTCAAACAATTTCGCTTCCTACAGACAAGGCCGCGCTCTTGTCTGAATGGGAGGAACTCGTTTCATCAGGGGTAGCGGGAGATAAACAAGCCGGTGATCTGACCGATGAAATCAAGATGGCTGGCGGGTCCGTAATCAGTGTGGCCAAGAGGTGTGCAACATTCTTCGAGGCGCTCGCTTTGCAGGAATTTGCCATCACTGGTTTAGACAAGCGAGTTAAGTATCTGTTTCATTGTGCGGCTCGCTACTGTGACGTGGCCGTTCTGGAAAGCCGTCACCGAGATGAGAAGCGAAGTTTTGTTTCAGTTTCTGAGCAAAGCGGGGTCACAGCAAGGGAGGTCGTGATTGGTATGATGAGAACCAAACTCCTTAGTTCTCGCAATCCCACAATCATGGCGATGGTCGAAGGGCAGTTTTCAGAAATGGATGAACTGAAGAGAAAACCTTTCTATGCACATTCAAAGAAATATCTCGCTCTTTCGCAAGTAGAGGAACTCCAAAGCTTGGGTTTGGATCCAGAAATTTATTCGAAGGTTGTAATCGCCGCATATCGCCTAAGAGATTCTCAAAAGATGACGGATTCTCGCGAAATAATGGAAGCGGAGGTCTTGTGGGCCTCAGCACATTTGGCTGAGTCCTTCAGCGCTGCTTGGCAGACTACTGATCTTGAACGGTCGAAGAGCCTTGGAGCTATTGCGTTTAGCGCATCTGAAAGGGCCGCTGATGTCCTCTCGAACTATCCAGATAAGTTCTTTGGTGCTCAGCTCCACAAGAGGTATAGAGAGGTGCGGTAATTTCTGGATTGAGGTTGCAGTCCATTCATGGCTTTCCAGCATGGGTTTCGCTTCACATGTTGTCGAGTTACTCAATCAATCAGTTCCGTTCATCGGCCACAACAACGCTTGAACTTTGTTCCAGAACCGCAAGGGCAGGTTTCGTTACGACCTACCTTGCGGTTTGTCGAATTCAACGTGTTTGAATTGAGCGCCGGTTGGTATCGGTTTTGGGCGCTTATTTGCTCGATCATGTTGCGCTGATTTTGCAACCCGGCACGGTATTCTGGAGGCAGGTCAGCAGCAAAAGCAGAAATGGCCTTCATCTCTGCGCGCGCCCGGTCACCATATCCGTTGTAGGCCAAGATAACCGCATATTGACCTCGTGCATCCATTGCTCTGGTGTCGAAATTAAACTCGTGAAGCGCGGGCAGCACAAAGCTTTCCATGACTTCCAGTGACCCTTGTTTGTCTCCGATCTCGAGGAGATCATCCGCGATGTCTTGGCCGGCCCGCATTTGCGAACGAAACGCCCTCACTTGTTGATAGAGCTTTACGGCATGAAAATTTTGAAAAAACGGCCGTTCGCCTAACTTGCGTTTGCACATAGCGACCAACTCAAACGCATCCGCTAAATGTTTGATATCGTCATGAGATTCTGAGAGATCTGCGGGAAGCAAAGAGCGAATTCGTTGTGCGTTCTTTCCAATTAGAGAGTCGGGATCCAACTTGATTGCCTCGCAATACGCTTGAGCAACTTCCGTGGCTATGCCCTTCGCTCTATGGATATCTCCTGCATGAAAAAGCGAAGTGCCCCAGTTGTAACGAACAATTAGTTCAAGCTCTCGGTCGCCCTTAAGGTCCGGCTTCAAGTTTTCGAAGACGGCATTAACAGCAGGAATGTCCTCCTGCATACCTGCGACCATCATCCGTTTCATGGCGACACCAGCTTTGTCACGGACACTGAAACTTGAATTAGTTGCCACAAGCTCTTCCAGCTGTTTGAGAGCCGGTTCTGGGTTTCGAACGTATTTGTCTTCTTGCAGCTCCCAAAAAACCAATGCGTCCAACGCTGAATATTGCTGTTGCGGGCTTGCTTCAGGGTCGTTTGCCGCAGATTGAAGGACTTCTTTCAAGTCACTGGGATTTCCGATCTCATGAAACGCTTCCTCGCCGGCAATTTCTGCTAAAACATGTGCTTGGCCTGTCGGGCCGAGCAACCTTATCCAAGCTCCCAAACGTGTCAGGTCTTTGGATTTTAGAACGCTTTCAAACAGCAAATCTCGTAACTTCACACGAAGTTTCAGACTGCCATCTTCTCCAAGATCCTCGACAATCTCCTCGCCGAGGATTGAAAGCGCATCGTGTAAACGCCAGCCTCCGCCTGCCGTCGATTGCATCAATCCAATTCTTGACAAAGACTTCAATGCGCGTCGGCAACTTGTTTTGTTGGAGTCTGTGCCAGACATTAGCTTTGTGACCTCGTCCAATGTGAGGTCAATTTTTGTAAGACTCAAAGCTCCTACAACTTTTCTTTCTGCATCGGAGAGACCCTTGAGTTGCTCTTCCAACAAAACCTCTTGAGCAAGCTCACTCGTATGGGCTTTGCCCAATACTGATGCCAGGGCCTGGTCTGCGTCTCCGCCGAACTCTGTTTGACAAAGGTTGACTGCGCTTTTGACGAACAGCGGCAGACCAGACGTCAACTCATGCCATTTGCGTGCTGTTTGTGGTGAAATGGCGACGCCGTTATCTGCAAATTCAGCGGCTAAAGTATCTATGCTCCAACCCTTCAACGTTTCGACTTCGAAGCCGTGTTTGGCTGAGATCAGTGTTTGTCCGTCCCAGGGTTGTGCAAGACATACAATGCGAAGAGGGGAGCATACGTCCAACACATCACTCAATATTTCTGCGTCGATCCTTTGAACATTGTCGAGGACAAGGACAGGGCGTTCAGGTAAATCCACACGATCACAAACCTGGCGAAGCATCTCGAGACCCGTTGATGCTGGCAACAGCGCTGACCCGTCTGATGAACCAACAACAAATCGTGCGGCCAGCTCTCGTGCGATCGACCCAGCAACTGCACCCCCAGACAAGCCTTTCAAATCAAAGTATGCCATGGATGCCGAACTGTGGCGCGCCTGCTGAGCGGCCCACAGGGTTTTCCCCGCTCCGGAAAATCCAGAAATGAGCCTGATTGATGCGTCTGAGGTAATATCGGGTTCATCGGACTGTGGGCGATAGTCCACTGGAACTGCTGCAAAGTCCTGCAGTTGCATCACCAGCAATTCGAAGAGCTCGTGCAATTCATGCCGTTTAAAAGCATGCGTGCTACGTTCCTGGTCTCGCCCCGTAGCTGCAAATTGAACTCTGGCCGCAAGCTTCCATACTAAGGTTTCTGGATCCAATGAGCGAAATGGCAGGGCCTGAGCCGATTCAGTGCATTCCGAAAGCATCCCGCCAATGTCAGGGTGTATCTTGGGGAGAAATTCGCTTCGGATCTCTCGATTAGGAGTGTGAATAAGGACGTCGGAAGGCCAGTCCGCACTATCAACATCCTTCGCCAAGCGCGGCCCGAGCTCTGAACTCGAGACAATGTGAAAATGCTTTGCCTTTAAAACTGCTGTTGATCTACGGATCTGCTCAAACCTCTCCAACGCGCCCTTAATGTCGCTAAGGACAAGATTGCCAGCAAGGTGTTTTACCTGAATGAAGTGAACATCGCTTTCGAACTCTACCTCGACGTCTTCATCTCGTTCCACCCTTACCTCACCGGTTTTCAAGCCATGAAGTTTCAAAATACAACCAACCGAAAAAAAGTGTTGATACAGGAAGCCTCGGTGAGTTGCTTGAATTCGAACCAATTGTTCTTGGTCGAGAACGATGCCGGATTCGGCTTTGGAAATACCTGTCATTCTTTATCAATCTGTTTGCAAACTTAAGGGAGTTTCAGATGCTGGGTTCAAGCATCTAATCAGTGTCGATATCGCCCATCTGCTCGTTAAACGTCTCCAAGTAGCTCACCATCTTGTTGAGGTGCCCCCAGTTTCCT
>JBOEGW010000007.1:0-2528 GCA_050633625.1 Maritimibacter sp.
AGATGTGTATAAGAGACAGCACCAGAAGATGATTTCACCGGCACAACGACGATCACCTACACCATCACCGATGGCAATGGCGGCACAGACAGCGCGACTGTCACAGTGAACGTCACACCTGACTCGACCCCGAATTCGGTTGATGCGGTTGATGACAGCTACACAACGGATGAAGACACAGCGATCATCATGAACGTCGCTGGTAACGACAGCGATCCTGAGGGTGATGACTTTGACGTAACTTCGGTTGGCTCCGCTGCCAATGGCACGGTTGAACTGCTGCCTGACGGTCGGGTGCAATACACGCCAAATGACGACTTCAACGGCACTGACAGCTTCACATATGTTGTCACCGATGAGCATGGCGCGACAGATGTTGCGACTGTGAACATCACTGTTGGCGCGGTGAATGACCCGCCTGTCGCAGAAGACGACATCACCACGATCGAAAGCGATGAAGTGGCTGTTGTGGATGTTCTGGTGAACGATAGCGATGTGGACGGCGATCCGCTGACCGTTATTGACGCAGTTGTCACTGGCGGCGAGGGCACAGTGTCCTTTGACCCAGCGGGCGAGGTGACCTTTGATCCGGCGGATGACTTCACCGGGACAGCGACAATCACCTACACAATCTCCGATGGCCACGGTGGCACAGACACGGCTGAAGTCCATGTTTGCGTCTTCCCAGACAGCAATTCGGTTGACGCTGTGGATGACACTCAATCCACAGAAGAGGGCACGCCGGTTCTGATCAATGTGATCGACAACGACACCGACCCGGACGGCGACACCTTCGAGGTTGTTGGAAACACCGATCCGTCCCACGGCAGCGTTGTGGACAATGGCGACGGGACCTTCACCTACACACCTGAAACCGGGTTCGTGGGCGAGGATACCTTCACCTACACGATCGAGGACGAGCATGGCGCGACCGATATCGCGACTGTGACTGTCACCGTGGATGATGTTCCTGAAGATCCGAATGCTGTTGATGATGCAGAGACCACGCTGGAAGATACCCCAGTGCTGATCGACGCCCTTGGCAACGACTCTGATCCAGACGGTGATCCGCTGACAATCATTGGCAACACAGAGCCTTCCAACGGCAGCGTTGTTGACAATGGTGACGGCACCTTCACCTACACGCCGGATCAGGATTACAACGGCACGGACAGCTTCACCTACACCATCTCTGACGGCACCGGCGGCACAGATGTGGCGACAGTTACCGTCAATGTGGCCCCTGTGAACGACGATCCAATCGCGGTTGACGATATGGCAACCACGGATGAGGAAACGCCTGTCGATATCGCGGTTCTGCCAAACGACAGTGACGTGGATGGCGACACGCTGAGCGTGATCGGCAACACTGATCCGTCCCACGGCAGCGTTGTTGACAATGGCGATGGCACCTTCACCTACACGCCAGAAGCCGACTACACTGGCACAGATACCTTTACTTACACGGTTTCTGACGGCAACGGCGGCACGGATGTGGCCGAGGTTGTTGTGACGGTGAACGATGTACCTGAGAACACTGTAGATGCTGTGGATGACGCGATCACCACGGATGAGGACACTGCGATCATCGTAGACCTCACCTTCAACGACAGTGATCCAGAAGGCGACGACTTTGAAGTGACTGCGCTTGGTACGCCAAGCCACGGCACGGTTGAGCTGCGCCCGGATGGTCAGGTGAAATACACGCCAGACGACAACTATAATGGCACCGACACCTTCACCTACACGGTGACGGATGAGCATGGCGCGACAGATGTCGCCACTGTGACGGTCACAATCGCACCGGAAAACGATGCGCCTGACGCCAACAACGACATCCAAGGCTCCATGCAGGGTCAAACGGTTGACGTGTCTGTCTTGGACAACGACACCGACCCGGATGGTGATCCGCTGACAGTGATCGACGCGGTTCTTGAGGATGGCGATGGCACAGTGACCTTCACGCCGGATGGCACAGTGACCTTTGACCCAACCGATGATTTCACCGGAACGGCCAATATCACCTACACCATCTCTGATGGGAATGGGGGCACCGATACAGCTGTTGTGCACATCTGCGTCCTGCCAGACACCAACTCGGTGGATGCGGACGACGACAACGACACAACATCCGTCAATACGC
This sequence comes from Maritimibacter sp., assembly GCA_050633625.1. GTDB lineage: Bacteria > Pseudomonadota > Alphaproteobacteria > Rhodobacterales > Rhodobacteraceae > JBOEGW01. Next base: position 2,144 of record JBOEGW010000007.1, read on the forward strand.
CGGTTCTCATCGACGTTCTCGCGAACGACAGCGATCCGGAAGGCGATAGCTTCGAGGTTGTGGACAACACTGACCCATCCAACGGGTCTGTGGTCGACAATGGCGATGGGACTTTCACCTACACGCCGGATGCTGGTTTCACCGGGACCGACACCTTCACCTACACCATCGAGGACGACAAAGGCGCGACTGATATTGCGACCGTCACTGTCACCGTAGATGCAGGTGATCCGCCGGTGGCCGAGGACGACACAGCGACCACGCCGGAAGATACCCCGGTTGTAATCGACGTGCTGGCCAACGACTCTGATCCAGACGGTGATCCGCTTGAAGTGACTGAAGCAACCTCGCCAGATGGCACAGTTGCGATCGACCCTGTGACAGG
>JBOEGW010000007.1:2549-2690 GCA_050633625.1 Maritimibacter sp.
TCAACGGCACAACCACGATCACCTATACCGTGTCCGATGGGAACGGGAACACAGACACAGCCGAAGTGGCCGTCGATGTGACCCCTGTGAACGACGATCCGGTGGCCGAGGATGACACAGCAACAACGGAAGAAGGCGAGC
>JBOEGW010000007.1:2812-3055 GCA_050633625.1 Maritimibacter sp.
ACGATCACCTACACGATCTCGGACGGCAACGGCGGCACAGACAGCGCGACAGTGACTGTCACTGTGACCGAAGACCCCGACCAAGCTCCAGTGGCCGAGGACGACACAGCGACCACGCCGGAAGATACCCCGGTTGTAATCGACGTGCTGGCCAACGACTCTGATCCAGACGGTGATCCGCTTGAAGTGACTGAAGCAACCTCGCCAGATGGGACAGTTGTGATCGACCCTGTGACAGGTGAA
>JBOEGW010000007.1:3094-465319 GCA_050633625.1 Maritimibacter sp.
TCAACGGCACAACCACGATCACTTACACCGTGTCCGATGGGAACGGGAACACAGACACAGCCGAAGTGGCCGTCGATGTGACCCCTGTGAACGACGATCCGGTGGCTGAGGATGACACGGCAACAACGGAAGAAGGCGAGCCAGTCACAATCCCTGTGCTCGACAACGATACCGATGTTGACGGTGATCCGCTCGAAGTGATCGAGGCAACTTCGCCAGATGGCACAGTCGAGATCGACCCGGTGACAGGCGAACTCACCTTCACACCTGAAGATGACTTCACCGGCACAACGACGATCACCTACACCATCACCGATGGCAACGGCGGCACCGACAGCGCGGTTGTGACCGTGAACGTCACACCTGACGACAACACGGTTGATGCGGTTGATGACAGCTACACCACCGATGAGGACACAGCGATCATCGTTGACCTCACCGACAATGATAGCGATCCAGAAGGCGATGACTTTGAGGTCACCTCGGTTGGCACACCCACCAACGGCACTGTTGAATTGCAGCCCGATGGCACTGTGAAATACACGCCAAACGAAGACTTCAACGGCACCGATACCTTCACCTACATCGTCACCGATGAGCATGGCGCCACAGATGAGGCGACTGTGACCATCACCATCGACCCGGTCAACGACCGTCCAGATGGCGAAGACGATGTGGCGGTGACACCGGAAGATACCCCGGTTGTGATCGACGTGATTGCCAATGATACCGATCCGGAAGGCGACCCACTTGAAGTGGCTGAGCTGGGCGAACCAGAGAACGGCACTGCCGAACTCAACCCAGACGGCACAGTGACCTACACGCCAAACACCGATTTCACCGGCACCGACACCTTCACCTACACGGTGACGGACGGCAACGGCGGCACCGATGTTGTGACGGTCCAAGTGGCGGTTGAAAGCGACGAAGTGAACGAAGTGGACGCTGTGGACGATCTGTCTGCAACTGAAACAGACACACCAGTCGTGATCGACGTGCTTGCCAACGACAATGATCCAGAAGGCGATGACTTTGAGGTCACCGATGTTGAGGATCCTGCCAACGGCACAGCCGAGCTAAACGCGAACGGCACGATCACCTACACACCGGACACTGGTTTCACCGGCACCGAAACCTTCACTTACACGGTGACGGATGAGCATGGGGCAACCGATGTTGCGACTGTGACAGTGATTGTCTCGGATGATCCGAACCTGGCGCCTGATGCGGTGGACGACACGGCAGAAACACCGGAAGATACCCCGGTTGTGATCGACGTGCTCGCCAACGACACGGACCCAGACGACGATCCGCTGACAGTGACGGATGCGACCTCGCCAGAAGGCACTGTGGAGATTGATCCGGTAACGGGCGAACTCACCTTCACACCCGAAGAGGACTTCACCGGCACCGCGACGATCACCTACACGGTATCGGACGGCAATGGTGAGACGGATACGGCTGTTGTTACGGTCAACGTGACCCCGGTCAATGACGCGCCGGACACCAACCCGGACGACACATCCACGCTCGAAGGCACCCCGGTCGAAATTCCGGTTCTGGCGAACGACTCTGACCCAGAAGGTGACCCACTTGAGGTGATCGACACGACTGATCCGACCCACGGCACTGTGTCCGTGAACCCGGATGGGACGATCGAATACACACCTGAGGCGGATTACACCGGCACCGACACCTTTACCTACACGGTATCGGACGGGAATGGCGGCACGGCCACGGACACTGTGACCATTGATGTTCTGCCTGATGGCACGAACACCGTGGATGCTGTGAACGACGAGTACGTTGTGCCTGAGGATACCTCGATCATCGTGGACCTGACGGAGAACGATAGCGATCCAGAAGGCGACGACTTCTCGGTGACCTCGATCACTCAGCCAAGCCACGGGACAGCCGAGCTTCTGCCAGACGGGACAGTTCAGTATACGCCTGAGCCAAACTTCGAAGGCACCGACATCTTCACCTACACGGTGACCGATGAATTCGGGGCAACCGATGTGGCGACTGTGTCTCTGACGGTGCCTGAGGTTGAGGATGATCCTGACGCCGAAGACGATCTGGACGTCACAGCCGTCAACACCCCGGTCACAATCGACGTTCTTGCGAACGACGAAGACCCGGATGGCGACGACTTGTCGGTCAGCGATACGACCGATCCTGATCACGGCACTCTGTCCGTGAACCCGGATGGGACGATCGAGTACACCCCAGAAGCCGACTTCACTGGCACCGATACCTTCACCTACACAGTGACGGACGGGAACGGGAACACCGACATCGCGACTGTGACGGTTGTGGTGGAGCCAGACGGTGACAACCGCCCACCGGTTGCGACTGATGACGAAGACCGCACTCCAATCGAAACGCCGGTTGTGATTGATGTCCTCGCCAACGACAGCGACCCGGACGGGGACGACCTGACGGTGCTTGAGGCAACAACGCCTGATGGCACGGTCGAGATTGATCCTGTCACCGGTGAGCTGACCTTCACCCCTGCGGATGACTTCACAGGGCCGGCCACGATCACCTATACGATCGCGGACGAAGAAGGTCTGACCGATACGGCAACTGTCACAGTGATGGTCAACGATGGGATCGTGGAAGGCACAGACGGCGCTGATGTGATCGACGCAGGTTACACAGGTGATCCAGAAGGTGACCTTGTGGAAGGCGAAGACAACATCTTCTCGACTGATCCTGAGGATGCCAATGACGACATTATCGAAGCCTACGGCGGTGACGATATTGTGGATGCAGGCGAAGGCGACGATCATGTTGACGGCGGCGACGGCGACGACATTATCGACGGCGGCGAAGGCGATGACACGATCATTGGCGGCCAAGGCGCTGATACTGTGGACGGTGGCGACGGCGACGATGTGATCGACACATCCGGTCCAAACCCTGCCTCCGATCACGGCATCACCGATCCAACCGATCCGCTCTATGCTGTGGCTCCATTGGACGACGATCCGAATGACGACAAAGACGTTGTTGACGGTGGTGCGGGTGACGACACGATCACAACTGGCGATGATGCAGACATCATTGACGGTGGTGAGGGTGACGACACAATCGACGGTGGTCTGGACGACGATGAAATCGACGGTGGCGAAGGCGATGACTTTATCATCGGTGGCCACGGTGCGGATGACATCGACGGCGGTGACGGCGATGACGAAATCTGGGGTGGACTTGGGCCGGATGCAACCGACCTCCTGAACATCCCTGACGACGTTGATCCGCGCCCAGAGAACGGTATCGACACGATCCATGGTGGCGACGGTGACGATGTCATCTACGGCCAGGATGATGACGATGTGCTCTACGGTGATGAAGGCGATGACACAATCGACGGCGGCATCGACGAGGACATGATCTTCGGCGGCGAGGGCGACGATGTGCTCCTTGGCGGTGCAGGGGATGACATCATCGACGGTGGTGAAGGCGAAGACGAAGCCTTTGGTGGCGACGATCGTGATACCTTCCTCAACGTCGGCCCGAATGACTATGTTGACGGGAACGAAGGTGGCGACGACTGGGATACCCTTGATCTGCGCGGGTCCGCGCCGGTCGGTGGTGGCCTCAAAGTCACCAAAGACCCTGACAACGAAGAAAACGGCGTTGTTGAGTTCTTTGACGATGAGGGCAATTCCACAGGGACCATGGAGTTCTACAACATCGAGGATGTTGTGCCGTGCTTCACCCCTGGGACGCTGATCGCGACACCGAAAGGCGAGCGTTTGGTCGAAGAGCTGCAAATGGGCGATAAAGTCATCACCCGCGACAATGGTATTCAGGAAATCCGCTGGATCGGCGCCAAGCCGATGGATTGGAAAACCCTGAATTCCAACGAGCACCTCAAGCCGGTTCTGATCCGCGCTGGGTCGCTTGGGAACGGTCTGCCGGAACGCGATATGCTCGTGTCTCCGAACCACCGGATCCTTGTCGCCAATGACCGCACTGCGCTCTACTTCGACGAGCGTGAGGTTCTGGCCTCGGCCAAGCACCTTGTCGACAACAAGACCATTTCCACGGTCGATGTGAAGGACGTGACCTACATCCACTTCATGTTCGATCATCACGAAGTGGTTCTGTCGGACGGTGCCTGGACAGAGAGCTTCCAGCCTGGCGATTACTCGCTCAAAGGCATCGGAAACTCGCAGCGTCAGGAACTCTTTGAGCTCTTCCCAGAGCTGGAAACGCAAGAAGGCATCGAAGATTTCTCGGCAGCGCGCCGGGTTCTCAAGAAGCACGAAGCGCAAATGTTGCTGAAGAAGTAATGCAGCGACCCGGCGGAGTAATTCGCCGGGTCACCCAACCCGAAAGGGGGAGGGGCTGCCCCCGGTCAATTACGACCACGGCTTCAGGGACCGTTTGCGATTAGACCTGACCGTTTCGGAGTTATGAAAGCACCCTTGCAGGCAGCTGCAAGGGTGTTTTTATGTGTGAACTGCCGCGATAGGACTGGGGAAAGGCCGGGAAAAAGCCGGGGGCAAGGCTGGGGGCAAGGCTGGGGGCGCTGCCCCCAGACCCCCGAGGTATTTTGAAAACAAGGAAAACAGGGAAAATGAAGATGCGCCGCCACTGGCGCCATTGTTTCGCCATAATTGGGTAATCGTGAACAATCGGCGGTATTGTTTCTGGAGGCGAAACAATGAAGCGGTGACCCTTTGGGGCTAATAAAACAAGGGGAGGGGGCGTCTTCAAGAGTGAATCAGTGAGAGGGTCTTTCACGCGTTAACCTTGTCGTTTTTGCCGGGTAAATTCGGGTGAAATGGGGCGAAATGAGGCGAAAATGTGGCGCGTTGCGCGACAGCCCAATAGAATAAGGGGGTTGCGGAGCCTTTAGAAAATTCATTTTTCTGGGAAAATTCATAATTCAGGCACCATTTCTCGGTAGGTTGTTTTCATCGGACAAAAACCGATGTGTCGAAACTGAACTGGACCTGAAACCATGCTGCATTTCCGTTCCCCTGCTGTTGAACGCGACCTCGATCCCGGTCTGCTCCGTGATCTGGAAGGTGGCTCCGGTCAAAACCCGCTTTCGGTGTTTTCGACCTCTGGGCTCGCGCCATCGGCATTGGTGGAAACTGTGAATGGTCCAGTCTTGGCGCGTGATCTCAAACCCGGTGATCGGGTTTTGACGCGCGACAATGGGGTTCAGTCGGTGCGATGGGCCGGGGAGAGCATGTCAATGTTTGATCCGGACGCGGAGCAAGCTTCCGCCAAAGGGCCTGTGCGCATCCGCGCCGGCGCACTTGGGACCAATAAGGAGGCAGGTAACCTCGTCCTTGCCCCCGGTCAGCAGGTGTTGGTGCGCGGCATCATGAACGAATTGTTGTTCGGTACAGATGAGGTGATGGCCTCGGTTGGCGATCTGGCGCATCTGGACGGTGTGGATTTCGTGCCGCGCTCCGTCGTGCGCTGGCAGCATGTGCTGCTGGACACCCATGAGTTGCTCAACGTGAACGGCGTGTGGATGGAGAGCTTTTCGCCTGAAATGTGGTCGATCCGGGTGGCCTTCCCTGAGCAATGGGAAGAAATCACCACGGCCGTTCCGCGCCTGCGCTATGAGAACGGCTCCGCCGCCTATATTTCGCCGCGCCTGTCGCTCAATGGGCGCGAAGCGATCCTGCTCAACGAGATTTAACGGACGATCGAGTCTCGCGCGAAGTGCGCCACTTGGCCCAAGCCTCTGGCGTGTCGAGGTCTGTGAGCGCGTGTTGTTCAGGCAACGTCACATGGGTGAGGCGCGATTTTTGCGCGTTCATCAGGCTCTTGGCGCCCTGGTCTCCCGACAGCGCCAACAGATCGGCAAAATCGCGCTTTTGAAACACCACAGGATGCCCCGGCACCCCCAAAGCGCTCGTGCCACGCAAGATATGCGCCCCGTCATTTGCTGCGAACATATGCTCAAGATCGTCTTGGGTGATATCGGGCATATCGGCAAGCATCACCAAAACCGAACGCGTTTCTCCAGGGAGCGCCGCAATGCCGGCCTTCAACGACTGTGCCATCCCCTCGGAGGCGTCCAAGACCTCAATCGCCGTTATCCACCGCGATACCAAAGCCCAGCGTTCGGGATATGAAGCGCGAGGGGGCAGGGTCACATAAACCGGGTGCCCGGTGGCGCGCGCCGTCTCCAAGCGCTCTGCGAGCAAAGCCACCCCATCCACAAGTTCCAACAGCTTGTCGCCCCCGCGCATGCGCGAGGATGACCCAGCCGCAAGAACCAAAATCGCGCTGTCGCTCATTTTTCAGGGATCAAGCCACGCGGGCTAAACCTCAGAACCAAAAGCATAATGATCCCCATGGTCAGGAGCCGCATATGCGCTGTACTTTCAATGAGATGCGCCTTGATGGGGGAGGTGTCCGCCATGCCTGAGGTGATGATGGTCATGGCGAATTGGGAAATCGGCTCGACCTGAACCCAGAAAAACCAAATCAGGAAGCCGCCCAGAATGGACCCGAAATTGCTGCCAGACCCGCCAACAATCACCATCACCCAAATCAGGAAGGTGTAGCGCAAAGGTTGATAGGACGAAGGCGTGAGCTGCCCATCCAAGGTTGTCATCATCGCGCCCGCAATGCCCACGACAGCGGAGCCGAGCACGAAAATCTGCAAATGGCGGCGCGTTACGTCTTTGCCCATGGCCTGCGCGGCCACCTCATTGTCGCGGATCGCGCGCATCATCCGCCCCCATGGCGACTTTTGCGCTGCTTCTGCCATCATCACCAAGACGACCAACACCACCACAAAAAACCCAGCGTAGCTTAGTTTGACAACCACCGATGAGGCCGTCACCGGATCCATGCCCCAGTTCTGCGCCCAAGCGACAAAACCAGAACTCTGTTGCAAATCAATCTCATAGGGCACAGGGCACGGCAGGCCGATGACGTTTTTGACCCCACGCGACAGCCATTCTTCGTTTTTCAAAATGGCGATGACGATCTCGGAAATTCCAAGCGTGGCAATCGCCAGATAATCCGAGCGAAGCCCAAGCGCGGTCTTGCCAATGGCCCAAGCGGCCCCCGCCGCAAACAGACCGCCAACCGGCCAAGCCAAGCCCGGCCACAGCCCCAAACCACCCAAAAATCCGGTGGCCGCAGGGTCAATCGCTTCAATCGCCGCAACACCCGGATCAAACACATTGCGGTAGATGAAAAAGCCTGCGATGAGCCAGGCCAGCATGATCACTGTGCGCATCCGCCCTTTGGCGAGCCGTTTGTACAGCAAAACAGCGCCGATCAAAATGGCAGCCCCCAGCACCAATGCGCCCACAACCCGCGGCCCGCCTGCGGACCATGCAGCCCCCACCGGCGCCACCGACACAAGCACAGTGGCCAAACCGCCAAGCGCGACAAACCCCATGATCCCGACGTTAAACAGCCCGGCAAAGCCCCACTGCATATTGACCCCAAGCGCCATAATCGCGGAGATCAAACCCATGTTGAAAATCGCTAGCGCGACATTCCAGCTTTGGACAAACCCGGTACCGATGATCAGCACCGCAACAAGGCCGAACAGCCCGATATTTTTCCAGTTGATGCTCATACCGATTGCCCTTTGAACAGGCCCGTAGGCTTAAAGAGGAGGACGATGACCAGGATCGCGAAAGAGACGGCAAACTTGTAATCCGTTGACATCAGTTGCAACAAACCATCCGGGGTTATGCTGTCGGGGAGCAGGTATCCCGCCACCTTTTTCCACGCATAGGTCACAGTCACCTCGGAAAACGCTATGACAAATCCGCCAGCAATCGCGCCAAGCGGATTGCCCAGCCCGCCAACAATGGCGGAGGCGAAAATGGGCAGGAGGAGTTGGAAATAGGTGAATGGTTTGAAAGACTTATCTAGACCATAAAGCACCCCGGCGATGGTCGCGAGGGCGGCCACGATCAACCATGTGATCATCACAACACGCTCCGGGTTGATGCCAGAAAGCAGCGCCAAATCTTCATTGTCGGAAAACGCGCGCATGGATTTTCCGGTGCGGGTTCGGTTGAGGAACCAAAACAGCGCCGCCACAACGATCGCGGCTGTCACGATGGTCAGCGCTTGGCTTGTCTTCAGCGCCAAGCCCTCCGCCAGCCCCGACCACGCTTTGAATTCACGCGCCGTAAAGATAAATCGTTCGCCATCGGCAAACCGTTGATCGCCCGGCCCAATCACAAAACGCACAAGCCCGTTCATCACGAACATGACCCCCAAAGACGCCATCACGAGCACAATCGGTTTGGCTTTGACCCGCCTGTAAAACCTGTAAACGACCCTGTCGGTGCCGATCACCAAAAGCGAGGTCGCCAAAATCCCAAAGGGCAGCGCCAAAAGCGCTGTGGGAAGGGGGCCAAGGTTGATCCCCATGGATTGAAACCACCAGGTCACAAGCACCGTGATCATCGCGCCAAAGGCCATGGTGTCGCCATGCGCGAAGTTGGAAAACCGCAAAATTCCGTAGATCAGCGTGACCCCGAGTGCCCCAAGCGCCAGTTGTGCGCCGTAGGTCAGGGCGGGGATCAACACGAAGTTGGAAAGCGCTATGAGCGCGTTGAGCAGGTCCATCAGGTCATCCTCCGAGGAAACTTTTGCGCACTTCAGGATCCGCCAATAGCTCTTTGCCGGTCCCTGTGTGTGCGTTTTGGCCTTGTACGAGGACATAGCCTTTATCCGCGATTTCAAGGGCTTGGCGCGCGTTTTGCTCGACCATCAGCACAGGCAAGCCGGTGCGCGCCACCTCGATAATCCGATCAAACAGCTCGTCCATCACAATCGGGGAAACCCCGGCCGTTGGCTCATCCAACATAAGCACTTTTGGCTGCGTCATGAGCGCACGCCCCACAGCCACCTGTTGCCGTTGCCCGCCTGACAATTCGCCTGCCGCTTGATTGCGCTTGTCTCCCAAAATCGGAAACAACTCATAGATTTGCTGGATGGTTTCGCTGATGTCATCGCGGCGAATAAAACCGCCCATTTCGAGGTTTTCTTCAACTGTCATCGACGTGAAAATATTGTGGGTTTGCGGCACAAATCCCATGCCTTTGACGACCCGCGCTTGTGGCGTGAGCGCTGTGATGTCCTCGCCATCAAGGCGTACAGACCCGGCGCGCAAATTCAGCATTCCGAACAAGGCTTTCATCCCCGTCGATTTCCCCGCGCCGTTGGGACCAACGATCACGGCGATTTCGCCCTTGTCCACAGCGATTGTGCAATCGGTCAGAATATCGGGGCCAGACTTGCCATATCCGCCGGTCATACTATCACCGATGAGGTAGGGGTCAGGTTGGGCTGTGGTCATTTATTTGCCTTTTCTTTCTCATCGTCGGCCATGATCTCTGCCAAAGCAACGCCGCCAAGCGTCATATTTTTATAAAGCGACTCCCGCGCCGCGCCAAATTCTTTGGGCCCGCCGGAAACCGCCGCGCCGTGAGCGGAGGTCTGGAGGTCTGCGTAAAGAGTGACTTCTGTTCCAATGATTTCGAGGCTCAGAGAGGCGGCCCCGCTTTGCTTTTGATCCGGGTCGAAGTCGTCATAGACCGTCTCAAAAATCGCGAAATCCTCATAGATGACCGACCGCATTTTGGTCTCGCCAAGGCCTAAGGTGCGATGAAAGAGCTTGGCGATGAAGCCTTCGTCTTCCTCCATAAAGGCGTAATCCAAGCTCTCCAAATTGCCACCGTGGCCGTCGACCTCACCAACGGCAAACGACAGGCGCGTGCGCTCGGAGACCATGTCAAATTCGGTGTAACTGTCTTCAGCCGACTCAATGCGCGTGGGCGAAGACCAAAGCGCCTCAGGGTCGCAAAACTCAAAGTCCTCCACGACCAGCGTTATGCACCGCCCAGCCCGATCAAAATCCGCAACCGAGCCGATGGTGCCGCCGTCCGTTGGCGCCCAAGTGCCGTCTTCATACAGGGTCACGGCGCGCCCGAAAATCGACGTTTCCCCAAGGGGATCAGGTCCTTGAGCACCTTGTGCCAGCAGCGGAAAAGACGCGAGGCACAGGGCAAGGGCGGGTGCGAGGGGCGTCACGCGCCCACCTGATCTTTGTTCTTCAGCCCCGTGCCGAGATAGGCTTCAATGACCTGCTCATTGGCTTTGATTTCCGCCAGCGTCCCTTCGGCCAGAACCTTACCTTCGGCCATACAGATCACCGGATCACAGAGTTTTTCGATAAAATCCATGTCATGCTCAATGACCACGAAGGTGTATCCGCGCTCCTCATTCAGGCGCTTGATCGCATCGGCAATTGTGTAGAGCAGGGTGCGGTTCACCCCTGCGCCCACCTCATCCAGAAACACGATTTTCGCGTCTACCATCATGGTGCGGCCCAGTTCCAGCAGCTTTTTCTGCCCGCCAGAAATCTCGCCAGCGCGCAAATCCGCGATATGCGAAATTGTCAGAAACTCCAAAACCTCATCGGCTTTGGCGCGTAGCGCGCGTTCTTCGTCTGCAATGCGTTTGCGGCCAAACCATGTGTTCCACAGTTGCTCGCCGCTTTGTCCACTTGGCACCATCATCAGGTTTTCGCGGCAGGTCATCGAGCCGAATTCATGGGCAATCTGAAATGTGCGCAACAAACCTTTTGCAAAAAGCTCGTGCGGCTCAAGCCCGGTAATATCCTCGCCTCCCATCGTGACACGCCCGGAAGTTGGTTTAAGAACGCCCGCGATCACGTTGAAAAGAGTGGTTTTTCCGGCGCCATTCGGGCCGATCAATCCGGTAATGGACCCATCCGCGATCTTGAGGCTTGCGCCATCAACCGCGTGAAATCCGCCGAAATGTTTGTGTAGGTCATGAACCTCGATCAAGGCGTCCCCATCCCGTATCAAGTGGCCCCAAAAATTCAGGCCCGGAACACTGTCCGGGCCTGAGGTGTGATCAACCGCTTAGCGGATATCGACAGTCACAAATGCGCCGTCTTTGATCTCGTAGTAGCGATAGGTGCCGGCCGCTTCGCCCGGTCCGATCAGCTCAACATTGGTTGCACCGACATAGTCGATTTCACCGCCGTCTGCCAAAATCTCAAGCGCTTTGCCGAGTTCACCTGGCAAGATTGGCTCGCCTGGCGCATTGGCCACGTTCAAGACATTCGCCGCAACAGCTTCTTTGGTGGCTTCGCCGCCCGCTGCCATTGCCAGTGCGATCAAGGCGCCTGCATCGTAGCTTTCGCGGGTGTAGGCGGAGGACACGTTGATGCCAGCCGCTTCACCAAGCGCGTTGAACGCATCTGTGCCAGCGCCTTCAGCCCATGGCACGATGCCGATGGAGCCTTCGATGATGTCACCAAGGTTCTCGATCAAAGCGTCGCCGTACATGCCGTCGCCCATCAAGAAGCTGTCAAACGCGCCAGTGTCGCCAGCGGCTTGGATGATGCCTTTGCCGCCTTGGTCAACGTACCCAAGCACCACAAGCACTTCACCACCTGCCGAGGCAAGCGCCGCGATCTCAGCGGAATAGTCGCCTTTGCCGTCTTCATGCGCGGCGTTGATGGTGATCTCACCGTCAAAAGAGGCTGCGAAAGCGTCCGACAAGCCCTTGCCGTAATCCGAGTTTGTGTAGGTCACAGCAACAGATTTCACGCCTTTTTCTTCAAGCACAGTCGCCAAAACGTCGCCTTGGCGCGCGTCAGATGGCGAGGTGCGGAAGAACAGGTCGTTGTCTTCTGCTGTGGACAGAGCAGGCGATGTTGCGGAAGGCGAAATCATCACTGTGCCGTTTGGCACGGCCACATTCGCCAAAATCGCACCTGTCACGCCGGAACAATCCGCACCCATGATCGCAACAACGCCATCAGTGGTGATCAGACGTTCCGCGCCCGAGGAGGCGGCAGCCGCGTCAACGCAAGTCGAATCAGCGCGAATCGGCGTGATTGTGGTCCCGCCCAGCAGTTTGCCCGAGTCGCTGACTTCTTTCATCGCCAGTTCCGCAGAGGCCGCCATATCAGGTGTCAGCGATTCAATTGGACCGGTGAAGCCCAAAATGACGCCAACCTTAACATCGTCAGCAAAGGCGGCCGAAGCGCACAACGCGGTGGCGGCGGAAGCCAAAAGCAGCTTTTTCATAGTATTCTCCCAGTGTTGGATCAAAATTCCAGATGTTAGCGTAGCGCGTTTTTTACAAAAGAAAAGCCCGTGAGCGGCGCTATTTGATCAAATTGGCCGCCATACTGACCAAATGGTCAATTCCCACGCGTCAACTTATGGCGTGGGGGCGCTACGCGGGGTGCTCCACGTTGCGGGATGGGTGATCGGGCGCGGCTGGATGACCTCCATCGTGTCAAACAGCACGTCCCGCTGGCGGGGAATCACGATGCCGCTCTCAACAGAGGGGTCCAGTGGCGCCACTTGGGCCGAGGCCGCGCGCCCGCCCTTGAACACATCGCGCTGGCGCCATGGCATCAACGCACTCCAGGGGAAATAGTCGAGCATTTGCGCGCAGTCCTCCAAGTCCCCGCGAAACGCGATGCGCATCGTATAAAGCGCGTGGTCTGGGGGCAGGGCGCGCGTCTCGCCGGACGCAGTGTCCACATACAGATGTCGCCGGACATCAGGGTCTTCGGGGTCTTGCAGGGTGTAGCTGCTGTGCGTTTGAACGCGAATGTCCAGCCTCTCGTTGATGTCGGGGTGATGTTCGGCAATATCCGCCAAAATCGCCCGCTCCGCCTCGCCTATCGAGGGCATGTTTGCGGTACGCCAAATGTAAATGTCCTCGAAGACCATTTCGTGGGTATGCGCGTCATTGAACTGGGGCATGTTGATCCACCGAAAGTTTGCGTCCGCTTCAATCTGGTCGGTTAGGGCTTGAATCTGAGCCAGATTGAGCTGGTCGTCAAACAGGTTGACAGGTATTGAAAAGGGCTTGAGCGCCGCGAAATCCATGCGGCTGGCAAAACAATATTGCAACGATTTATGGATGCGCTTGTCTGACACAGCATAGAGCAGCTTTTGCGTGTCGCCCTCAAGGCATCCGGCGGCAAAATGTGCGCCGCCAAAGAAGGCTTCCAAAAAGCGCGTCCCATAAAAGCCAATCTCCCTGCGCAGGGCAGGCTCTGGGGTCTCAATTGCGAACCAGCCGCGTTTGCCGTCCAAAAACACAAGCCGATCGACGCGCGCGTCGCCCAGCCCAAGCGCTTCTGATACGCGAACCTGTGGCAAATCCCTGAGCCTGCGTTCGGAATCGTTATGTATGCCCATCGCCCAAAGCCCGCTCGCGCACAGACTGTTGAGCCAAAACACCGCGACGATACAAACAGCACGTCTAAGGCGCACCGGCACGGCTCCCACGTTCGCGGTAAGGTGTGGTGTCATAATGCGCGCGGTAACATTTTGAGAAATGCGACGGGCTGGAAAACCCGCAGGCAAGCGCCACATTCATGACGTTCATGTCAGTTTGCAGCAAAAGATTGCGCGCTTTTTGCAGGCGCAGCTCCATGTAGTAGCGTTTCGGGCTTCGGTTCAGGTAGCGGCGAAACAGCCGTTCGAGCTGGCGCGTGGATAGCCCAACATCCCTTGCCAAAATGGCAGGGCTGATCGGTTCTTCTATGTGGGTTTCCATTGTTTGAATGACGCTTGCGAGCTTGGGATGGCGCACGCCGATGCGGGTTGGCACCGACAGGCGTTGCACATCTCGATCCGTACGAATGGCAGTATAAACCTCCTGATCGGCCACGCCATTGGCAACCTCTTGGCCCAAATCACGGGCGATAAGCGTGAGCATCAAATCCATCGCCGCCGTGCCACCCGCCGCCGTTATGCGATTGCCATCAATCACAAAAACACGTTTTGAAAGGGTCACGTCGGGGAAGTCTTCCTCAAATCCATCTTGGTTTTCCCAGTGAATCGTCGCGCGCTTCCCGTCCAGCAACCCGGCCTTGGCAAGCGTATAACTCGCCGTACATAACCCGATCAAAGCCGTCCCGCGCCGCGCCTCGCGCCGCAGCCAAGCGATCAGCTTCGGGGTGCTATGCGCGCTCGCATTCAACCCGCCACACAGCACAATCGTGTCGTCATGACGCAGCGCCTCAAGCCCGCCATCGCAGCACACCTCAATGCCAGCAGAGGAGCGCAAAGGCGCGCCATCTTCGCTCAAAATCAGCCAAGTATAGGCCTCAAACCCAGCAAGGCGATTGGCAATGCGCAGCGAATCCAGCGCTGCCGAAAAGCTCAAGAGCGTGAATTCCGCCATCAAAACGAACACCATGCGGCGGTGCTTCACAGGCGAAAGGGCCTCTGGCGGCGGCGTGGTCATAGTCCGGTGTTCCTAAGCGCAAATGGGCATGGCTCACCTGAGCAGGTTTGGCAAGGCGGCGCAAGATCACGGCGATATCCTTAACACATTCGCCGGGCTGCGACCTTTGATCCAGAAAATCCCTTTTGCACATGGGGAAAACCTCGCCTATATCACTGGGATGCCTCGTCGTGTTGCCGCTAACAGCCAGTGTGACAGACGGGGCGCGAAAGTGGATGGAGAAAGCTATGAGCAATTGGACAAAATCTTCCTGGCGTCAAAAGCCACGGGTGCAAATGCCGGACTATACAGACGCCGCAGCACTCGCAGGTGTTGAGGCACAGCTCACAGCCTATCCGCCACTTGTGTTTGCGGGCGAAGTGAGCCGACTGAAAAAGCAATTGGGAGCAGTGGCGCGCGGCGAAGGCTTTTTGTTGCAAGGGGGCGATTGCGCCGAGAGCTTCGCGGAGTTTTCTGCGGACAATATCCGCGACACCTTCAAAGTCATGCTGCAAATGGCGATGGTTTTGACGTTTGGGGCGAAAGTTCCGGTCGTCAAAGTCGGGCGTATGGCGGGGCAATTCGCTAAGCCACGGTCCGCAAGCACCGAAACGATTGATGGTGTCGAGTTGCCAAGCTACCGCGGCGATATCATCAATGACCTTGAGTTCACCCCGCAATCGCGCATCCCGAACCCGCAAAAAATGTTGCAGGCCTACACGCAATCGGCGGCATCGTTGAATTTGCTGCGCGCGTTTTCGACGGGTGGTTTTGCAGATGTAAACCGGGTCCATGCTTGGACGCTTGGCTTTACCGAAAGCGATGAAGCGGAAAAATACCGCGACATGGCAGCACGCATTCAAGACGCATTGGATTTCATGCGCGCGGCCGGGATGAATGGCGAAAATAATCCCGATTTGCAAACGGTGGATTTCTATACTTCTCATGAGGCGTTGTTGCTGGAATATGAAGAAGCGCTGACGCGCGTGGACAGCAGCTCAGGCGCCACGATTGCAGGGTCGGGCCATATGGTTTGGATCGGAGATCGCACCCGGCAACCAGACGGCGCCCATGTCGAATTCTGTTCGGGAATTGAAAATCCGATTGGGTTGAAATGTGGCCCAACCACAACTGCCGAAGACCTTAAGGTCTTGATGAAAAAGCTAAACCCGACCAACGAGGAGGGGCGTTTGACCCTGATTGCGCGCTTTGGTGCGGGATCGGTCGGTGATCACCTGCCGCGCCTCGTTCAGGCCGTCAAAGAAGAAGGCGCGAATGTGCTTTGGTCATGTGATCCCATGCATGGGAATACCATCAAGTCGGCCACCGGCTACAAGACGCGTCCCTTTGACAGCGTGCTGCGCGAGGTTCAGGAATTCTTCGCGATTCACCGCGCGGAAGGCACGGTGCCCGGTGGTGTGCATTTTGAAATGACAGGGAAAGACGTGACGGAATGCACAGGCGGCATGCACGCGGTTTCGGATGAGGATCTGTCCGATCGCTATCACACAGCCTGTGATCCGCGTTTGAACGCCAGCCAAGCGCTTGAACTGGCGTTCTTGGTGTCTGAGGAGCTGTCGACCGGCAAGACCTCAGCCGCGCAGGCGGCCATCGCCTAACGCTTCGTTCCTTGCCTAAACAAGAAAAAGGCCCCGATCGTTCTGATCAGGGCCTTTTTTGATGCGAAGCGCGCAGGCTCAGTGGTGCGACTGAGCGGCGGGGCTATGCGTTGTCGGTGTCATGCACCAAGCGCAAATGTGAGGTCTTCGCCTCCGCTTCGGCATCGGGGTTTTGTGCCTTATTTTTGGATTGGATCGCTTCCAGAATGGGGCGGGGGTCGACTTTGTTGGTGGAGGAGGTCTGTGCCGCCCCTGCCTCTGCCTCCGCTTCCGCATCACGCGCGGCGTTGCGTTTTTGGACCTCGGCGTTCATCTCCTCAAGCGCTGGATGATTGCGCCGGGGTGCCGCTTGGGTTGGCAGGCTGCCATCGTCCAAAATTGGCTTGATGTCGCTTGTCACGATGTTGAACCGGCGCGGGCCACGGCCAATTGTGCCTTTGGCTTGGATCGCGCCCAAAATACGGGTCGGGCGGCCTTCCTCGTCCTTGAGGGGCATCAAGATCATCTGCGCGTCGAGTTTGGGGCGGGTGAGGCCGCTGTCTGATTCCAGCGTCAGGCGCACAATCGCAGGGCTTTCCAGCACGCTTTCCAAAATTTGCTGCATCTGGCGGCGCGATTCTGGCAAGAACATCGCCGTGATCGGCATGCCGCGCACTTCCATCGACATCAGGTCATTCAAGTGCATCCCGCCCAGACGAATACGCGCAAGACCGGGGGCCACTTTTTCCAGAATAAACGCGAATTCCAGCTCACCAGAGATACCGCGCGGATCCACTTCAGAACGCGCAGGCATCAGACGCCCGTTACGCAGCCCTTCCCAATAGCCTTCCACACGGCCCACGGCAGGAAAATGCGTCTCCGCACGGATCGGTGCAATGGAAATTACATTGCTTCCTTTGAGATACTCAATTTTCATGTCGTGGTCCTCTTACTGCCGCGTTGCGCTTGTACGCGCCCCGGCTTTATTGCCCCGGTGGGTTGCGTCTGGTAACTGTTTGGCAACATGTCTTGCCGATGCCTTAATCTGCCACATTCTCGTCCCAATTGGGGCGAAAACTTAAGAAAAGGTTAATATGACTCACTCTATGACAGGTTTTTCCAATCTGGCTGGGGCCTTGGGCCCATGGCGCTGGACGTGGGATCTGCGCGCGGTGAATGCGAAGGGGTTGGATATCCGGTTGCGGGTGCCCGATTGGATCGAGGGATTGGAGCCATTTGTGCGCAAATCCATCGGGGAGCGAGTCGCGCGTGGCTCGGTGTCTTTGTCGCTGCGCATCACGCGAGAGACTGAGACGGACGGGCAGCTATCGGTGAACAGTGCGGCGCTGAGCGCATCGCTTGAGATACTCGGTGAGATACAAGCGGCGGCGGGCGCGCGAGGCTTACCTTTACGGGCGATGAGTGCCGCCGAGGTTGCGATGATGCGCGGCGTGCTGGACACAAAACAATCAGAGGATGACACAGCGCCCCTTTTGGCGGCGCTCAAAGCGGAGCTGCCCACGCTCCTGAAAGCCTTTAATGACATGCGCACCCATGAGGGGGCGGCGATGCAGGCCGTGCTTGGCGCACAGCTTCAGGAGATCACAGCCCTTGTTGACGCCGCCAAAGGGACGCTGGAGGCCAGATCCATCGCCCAGTCCGATACGCTCAAAGGGGCGTTGCAGCGCGTTGTTGAGAATGTGGACGGTGCAGACCCGGATCGCGTGGCGCAGGAATTGGCCATGATCACCGTAAAGTCTGACGTGCGTGAGGAAATTGACCGCCTTGAGGCGCATGTGGATCAAGCGCAAAGCCTGTTGAATGCGCAAGAGCCAAGCGGGCGTAAGCTTGATTTCTTGATGCAGGAGTTCAACCGCGAGGCCAATACGCTTTGCGCCAAGGCAGGTTACAAACCCTTGACCGCGATTGGGCTAGATCTCAAGGCGGTGATCGACCAAATGCGAGAGCAGGTTCAAAACATCGAATAGCGAGAAAGCAGCACCATGAAACGGCGCGGATTACTTATCATTTTGTCGTCGCCCTCAGGGGCAGGGAAATCGACACTGGCGAAGCGTTTGATGGCGTGGGACGACAGCCTGTCGTTTTCGGTCTCCGCCACCACCCGCGCGCCGCGCCCGGGTGAAGTGGATGGGGTGGATTATCATTTCACCGATGAATCCAGCTTCAAAAGCGAGGTGGCCGATTCAAAAATGCTCGAACATGCGCATGTGTTTGGCAATTTTTATGGCTCTCCCGAAGGACCAGTCCGCGAGGCGATTGAGGCGGGGCGTGATGTTTTGTTTGATATTGATTGGCAAGGGGCGGAGCAGATTAAGCACTCCGCGCTGCGCGACCATGTGCTGTCGATTTTCGTCTTGCCGCCGTCCATCTCTGAGTTGCGCCGCCGATTGGTCGAGCGCGGGCAGGACGATGCGGAGGTGATCCAGCGGCGGATGCTCAAAAGCTGGGATGAGATTAGCCACTGGCATGGCTATGATTATGTTCTTGTGAACGACAATCTAGATCAGACCTTTGAGCGGCTGAAGACGATCGTTGAAGCTGAACGCCTGCGCCAGGCGCAACAGCCGGAGCTTATGCCGTTCATCCGCAAATTGCAGTCTGAGTTTGAGGAGGACGAAGGATGATTTACGAGCTTGATGGGATCGCGCCGCAGATTGCACAGGATGCTTGGATCGCGCCCGATGCGAATGTGATTGGCAATGTTGTCATGGGGGCGAAAAGCTCTGTTTGGTTTGGCTGCACGATACGCGGCGACAATGATCCGATCGTGATTGGCGCGGGGAGCAATGTGCAAGAAGCCTGTGTGTTCCATACGGATCCCGGCTGCCCTTTGACTTTGGGTGAAAATGTAACGATCGGTCATAAGGCGATGTTGCATGGCTGTACTGTCGGGGATGGCTCGCTTGTGGGGATGGGCGCGACTGTGCTCAATGGCGCGGTCATTGGAAAAGGGTGCCTGATTGGGGCAGGGGCATTGATCACAGAAGGCAAGGTGATCCCGGATGGCTCATTGGTCATGGGGGCGCCGGGCAAGGTTGTGCGGGAGTTGGACGCGAAGGCGATGCAAGGCTTGCTGGCCTCGGCACAGCATTATCAAGACAACGCCGCGCGTTTTGCCAAGGGCCTCAAGCCTGTCGGCTGAGGACATAAAGCAAGGCTGGGGGCGCTGCCCCCAGACCCCCGAGGTATTTAAAAACCAAAGAAGAGGCCCAAAGGCAGGAGGCGGGCGCGCTAGTCTTTGCCGCGGTAGGGTTCAACGTATTGGAGTGCCATGTCCCATGGGAAGAAGATCCAAGTGTCTTGGCTGACTTCTGTGATGTAGCTTTGGACCATCGGTTTGCCCATCGGTTTGGCGTAGACCGTGGCGAAATGGGCTTTGGGCAGCAAGTCGCGCACAACTTCGAGGGTTTTGCCAGTGTCGACAAGGTCATCGACCACCAGAACGCCGGTGCCATCACCGAGTTTCTCCATGTCGGGCGCTTTGATGACAACAGGTTCGGATTGTTCTTGGTGATTGTAGCTTTTGACCGAGACCGTATCGACTGTGCGAATGTCCAACTCGCGGCTGACGATCATTGCCGGGGCCATGCCGCCGCGTGTGATCGCCACAACAGCGCGCCAAGCGCCATCATCCGGGCCTTTGCCATCCAAACGCCAAGCTAATGCGCGGCTGTCCCGGTGGATTTGATCCCACGATACATGGAAGCCTTTTTCGTGCGGTAGCAGTTTTTCAACCATCAGCTTTTTCGTCCCGATACTACGTCGATATCCGGTGCATCGACGGCTTTCATTCCGACAACGTGATAGCCGCTGTCGACGTGGTGGGTTTCGCCTGTGACGCCCGAACCCAGATCAGACAGCAGGTAAAGCGCTGATTTGCCAACATCGTCAATCGTCACGTTGCGCCGCAGCGGGGAGTTGAGCTCATTCCATTTGAGAATGTAGCGAAAATCGCCAATCCCAGAGGCGGCCAGCGTTTTGATTGGTCCTGCGGAAATCGCATTGACGCGAATACGGTCTTTGCCGAAGTCCTCGGCCAAATAGCGCACAGAGGCTTCGAGTGCGGCCTTGGCCACGCCCATCACGTTATAATGTGGCATGACTTGTTCCGCGCCATAATAAGTCAGTGTCAACATCGAGCCACCCTCAGGCATCAATGTCGCTGCGCGTTTGGCGACGGCAGTGAAGGAATAGACCGAGACATCCATGGTCATCGCGAAATTGCTGCGCGAGGTTTCCGCGTAGCGTCCGCGCAATTCAGTCTTGTCGGAAAACCCAATCGCATGGACGATGAAATCAAGTTTCCCCCATTTGGCTTCCAACTCCGCAAAGAGCGCATCCACGGAGGCGTCGTCTGTCACATCGCAATCCACCACGATTTGAGAGCCAACCTGCTCCGCCAGAGGGGCGACGCGTTTTTTCATCGTGTCGCCTTGGTAGGAAAACGCAAGCTCCGCCCCGGCAGCGGCACAGGCTTTCGCAATCCCCCAAGCAATCGACTTGTCGTTCGCAAGGCCCATAATCAGCCCGCGTTTTCCGTTCATCAAACCATTGGACATTCGCTGTTCCCCGTCCCGTCGTTCTGCGTTAACTCGGTTTAGGGGATTGCCGGGGGGGCTTCAAGCCTGCGCTTCACGTCTAGGCATGCATCAAGTCTTCGTGAGCTGTTGGGGCTGGTTGCCTTATAGGTGGGCCATTCGTGTGGAGCTGCTACTGTATGGATGCGGCTTGGATGCGGCAAAGGTTTGCGCGCATGGATCTTTCGGGAGGGGCAAATGAGTGATCGGACTGGGATATTTGCAGGCGAGGATCCGTTTGCGATCCTGCGCCATTGGCTGCGCGAGGCCGAAGCGAGCGAGCCAAACGACCCAAACGCAATTGCCTTGGCCACGGTGGACGACACAGGCATGCCCAATGTGCGCATGGTGCTTTTGAAGGACATCGAGGATGCGGGATTTGTGTTTTACACGAATTACGGATCGGTCAAAGCGCAGGAATTAGAAGCCAATGGCAGCGCCGCTTTTGTGATACATTGGAAGAGTTTACGGCGGCAAGTTCGCGTGCGCGGGGTGATTGAGCGCGAGGACGGACCGGCGGCGGATGACTATTATAAGTCACGGTCCCTCAAATCGCGCCTTGGCGCTTGGGCCTCAAAGCAAAGCGCGCCATTGGAGTCGCGCGCGACCCTCTTGGCGGAGGTTGCAAAAGTCACAGCCCAGCACGCAACCGCGCCTTCGCGGCCTCCGTTTTGGGGTGGTTTCCGCATTCAACCAATCGAGATTGAATTCTGGGCCGATGGGCCGTTTCGCTTGCACGATCGGTTCAGATGGAGCCGGGAAACACTGGAAAGTCCTTGGAAAATAAAGCGTCTAAATCCGTGAAAATTCGTGTAACATGAATTTACCTAGCCAAAAGTGCAGGTGAAACCTACTTGTCATGTGGTAACTTCTCTATCACAACAGAGACTTGGGGATGCGGGCATTGAAGGTGTTCGAATGATACAAGAAGATACGCAGCAGGATCGGGAAGTCCTGCGCGGACAAGTAAAATGGTTCGACCCGGCAAAAGGGTTCGGGTTTGTGGTTGCTGACTCTGGCGGCCCGGATATTTTGTTGCATGCGAATGTCTTGCGCAATTTCGGGCAGGGGTCTGTTGCGGACCGGGCCGGGATTGAGGTGTCGGTGCAGCAAACCGAGCGCGGGATGCAGGCCGTTGAGGTTTTGTCGATCACGCCACCGGTCACGGAAGAAGACGCCGTGCCTTTGATGGAGGAGGAGCTTGATATTTCGAGCGCCGACCCATTGGAGCCAGCGCGCGTGAAGTGGTTTGATAAGGGCAAAGGGTTTGGGTTCGCTAACGCCTTTGGCCGTCCTGAAGACATTTTCGTGCATGTTGAAGTGTTGCGCCGCTCTGGTTTGGCGGATTTGCAACCGGGCGAGGCGATTGGCCTGCGCGCCTCCATGGGAGAGCGGGGCCGCATGGCCGTGCTTGTGACCTCATGGGACGCGGCCATGGACCCGAACAGTGGCGCGGAAACCGACCAACAATCGTGATCGGGCGCGGCCTCAAAGCAATCGCCTTTTGGGCCTTTGCGGTTCTGAGTTTACCCGATTATGCGCAGGCCGAAACGGCCTGTGCCCTTGATCGCCTTACGATCAAAGACGACAGCGCGCAGGTGGCCTTCACAATTGAGCTTGCCGATACGGCGCCCGCGCGCGCCAGAGGCTTGATGCACCGCAAAAGCCTTGCCGCTTCGCAAGCCATGCTGTTTGTCTATGAGCGTCCCGGCGCGCCTGCGTTTTGGATGCGCAACACGCTGATTCCCCTCGATATGCTGTTCATCACCCCGCGTGGGCGCGTGCAGCACATTCATGAAAACGCGATCCCCCATGACGAAACCCCGATTCAGGGGGGGAATGGGGTGCTTGCTGTGCTCGAAATCCGGGGTGGCCTCGCCAAAACCCTAAAACTGGCCCCCGGAGACATCGTGCAACACCCTGCTTTTGCTGACTACGCGCCCCTTTGGCCCTGCGCGGCGCAATAATTTTCAATTTCCTAAAAAACCATGTCATTCAGGGCTTCCATTCGCCGCGCAGCTTATGTATTCACCCCTCAGTCGGGGTGTGGCGCAGCCTGGTAGCGCGTCTGTTTTGGGTACAGAAGGTCGTGAGTTCGAATCTCGCCTCCCCGACCACTTTCTCTCATGGTGATATTGTCGCGCAGTAAGATCTGCCACAGGGATGTCCTGCCACAGGGATGTCCTGCCACAGGAATGTCCTGCCACAGAGATGTCCTTTCAGTGTCGCGTCCTTTCCTTGCGCAGGAACATGACGGGACCAAAGCTCAAGCGAAACGGGGTCCAGTGATTGGGATCACGCGGGCTTGGTCGCATGAGGGGATCCACCCGCGGCCCAAGGCGGCGGATGGAGGGGCTTGGCTCAGGCCAAGGTGAAGGTCTCTAAGAGATACCCGTTGTCATAGGGTGTCGTCGAAACCCGCTTTAACGCACCTGTCTGCGCCGTTCCGCCAAACAGCGGCACGCCCGCGCCGAGCAGGATGGGGGCACGTTTGAGTCGCACCTCGGTGATCAACCCCTGTGACAACATCCAGCCAGCGAATTGACCACCGCCACAGAGATACACGGGGCCAGGCGCAGCGTCACAAAGCGATAGAATCCGCTCTTTTTGCGCCGTTCTCTCCACCAAAACCTCGGCCTCCTCGGGCAAGGTAAGGGTGGATGAAACCACAACACATTGCATGTGCGGGTAGGGGGTTTGTCCGGGCGTCAGGCCGAATTGATAGCCGAACTCATATGTCTCGCGCCCCATGAGCGCTGTTGAGTAACTGGCCATTCGCGCCTGATAGTCCTCCACAACTGGCCCGTCATAGGCGAATTGCGAGACGTCCCCGGCTGGCCCGGCGATAAAGCCGTCCAAAGAGACTGCGACGTCATAGATAATAGGGTGCATGCTGTGCTCCTGAAAATAGGAAGTGTGTAAATAGGATATTTCCGCGAGGTCGCGGAGATGACTGTCTGTCCTATTTGATCACTGTCAGGGCACTCCTTTTGCTGCGTTACAGTGCGCGCGTTTCAACCAATTGTCAAATCCGAGCGCTGCAAGCCCGCCAGGGCTGCCGACGCTGTGCGCGGGGCGAAGGCCTATACAGACCTTTCTTCGCTTCCTAAGGTAGTTTCATTGGTAAACTAATTTCTGGGAGGAAACCGAATGAAACACATCGTCAAATGGCTCGTGCCGGCCTTGATGCTCGGCCAAGCCGCTTTTGCCCAAACTGATTGTGATCGCTCCTGTTTGATCGACGCCGCCACGACACTTGCGCAAGGCGGCGCAGCCCCTCTGGCGCGACAAACCGAAAATGGTGAGGTGATATCAGCGGATCATTCCTGGGCCATCGGAGCACATGCGATTGATATACATAACGCCTACGCGGACCCCTCAGCAGGACAGGTGATGGTGGTTGGCACCGGAACCGGTGCTGACGGTGAACCGGCAATTTTTGGCCTGCGCGCAAAGATTGAAGCGGGGGAGGCGCGCGAGTTGGAATGGATGGTGACAAAAGAGGGGGAGGCCTCCTTGTTTCCGCGCGCCCTTCCGGTTGCCCCCGATCCGCAGTTTCATGACAGTGTCGAGGAAGGCGCGCGTACGAGTGGCGCGCGCATGATCGAGCTTGCAAACATCTATTTTGATGGAATCGAGATCAGCGATGGCGCGGCGCTGCCAGTCAGTGACACTTGCAACCGCGTCGAAAACGGGATTCAGATGACTCACTCCAAGCGCTTTCCCGACATGCATTGTAACGCGCTTGGCTTGTTTCGCTATATTCCCACGGTAGAACAGCGCCGTTTCCCAATTGTCGATGAGCTGCACGGCGTGGTGGTCGCGATTGTGATGTTTCAAATTCCGGAAGCGGATTTTGAACGGGTGGTCGATGGGAAAACAACCCTGCGTCACTATGAGCCGCGCTCTCTCTATTTGTTCGAAGCTTTCAAGATTGCGAACGACGAGGTGCAACAGATCGAAGCGACAATGCGCGACCTTGCCTTCGGGCAGCAGCTAGACTGGCCGCTTCCTTAGCTTCAAATCGGATGAGAGGGCAGGTCCGGCGAGCTGCGCAGGATGCGACGCAAAATTGGGCGCGCGGGGTGACTCGCCGCCCATCTTTTGTGCAGGCGGCGCACCCACTATATTTAGGCAGCAAATATCCCTCACCCCTACATCTTGTGTGCGCCCCGCGATTCTCTTTTGCGATTCGCGTCGAGCCTGCCCTTTGGTCAGGTTGTGTTGCAGCCGGGTCGCAATTTGGCGGGTCAGTTTACCACAGGGCGCTGTGGATGGAATTTCATCCAATTCCTCAGGTTTCGCGGCGAAGCTCCTGAAAAACTATGACCTTTCTTGGCTGCTCCCCCAAGGACACGCTGTGGGCGACTCGGAGGAGAAACCCGTCAACCAAAAAAACTCAAATTTAGACAAATTTAGGACGTTGACGGAACCGGCCTGCCACGTCAGTTTGTGCGGGCTGGTCGATAAGCCACAATATATAGTGGCAGTCGGAGGCAGGGATAGAAACAATAACATCTGCTGGCCCTTCGGCGAGGGCCTCGTTTCGTGCACCGTGTTTTGGGGCGCGATGAGATGACTTTTGCCCTGCGTTCAGACATCGACTGTAAATATTAACGGGCGTCCGTATGTGAAGAGGCGCCACTTAGAATGGGAATTCGGGGCATGAAAATTGAACGCAAATTTACCGAGGCAGGCAAAGACGCGTATTCTTCTCTTAACTTCACATCGGCGACCTCTGAGATCCGCAATCCTGATGGGTCTGTGGTGTTCAAATTGGACAATGTCGAAGTGCCAGACAGCTGGAGCCAAGTGGCCTCAGATGTGATTGCACAAAAGTACTTTCGCAAAGCGGGTGTGCCTGCGGCGACAAAACCCGTCCCTGAAAAAGACGTTCCTGAATTTCTCTGGCGCAGAGTTGCCGACGAAGACGCGCTGGCAAACCTGCCAGAAGACGCACGTTTCACAGGTGAAACCTCCTCAAAACAAGTGTTTGACCGCCTCGCGGGCGCTTGGGCCTATTGGGGCTGGAAAGGTGGCTATTTCACAACCGAAGCAGATGCCGCCGCCTATTACGACGAAATGCGCCACATGTTGGCCTCGCAACGCGCCGCGCCAAACTCGCCGCAGTGGTTCAACACAGGGTTGCACTGGGCCTATGGCATCGATGGCCCCTCCCAAGGACACTACTACGTCGATTTCAAAACCGGCGAGCTGACTCGCTCGGCATCATCTTATGAGCACCCGCAACCGCACGCCTGTTTCATCCAATCCGTGGGCGACGACCTGGTGAGCGAAGGCGGCATTATGGATTTGTGGGTGCGTGAAGCACGGCTGTTCAAATACGGCTCGGGCACCGGCACCAACTTCTCAAGCCTGCGCGCCGCGAATGAAGCGCTCTCGGGCGGCGGCAAGTCTTCGGGTTTGATGGGCTTTCTCAAGATTGGCGACCGCGCCGCAGGTGCTATCAAATCCGGCGGTACAACCCGGCGCGCTGCCAAAATGGTCATCGTTGACGCAGATCACCCGGACATCGAGGAATACATCAACTGGAAGGTCAAAGAGGAGCAAAAAGTTGCCTCCCTTGTGGCTGGCTCCAAGATGCACGAGCAACACCTCAACAAGCTGTTTGCCGCGATCACCGCTTGGGATGGCTCCGAAGCTGACGCCGTGGACCCGAAGGTCAACAACACCCTCAAAGGCGCAATTCGCGACGCCAAAAAGGTGGCGATCCCCGAAAACTACATCAAGCGCGTTTTGGACTATGCAAAACAAGGCTACGCTTCGATCGAATTCCCAACATATGACGCCGATTGGGACTCTGAAGCCTATGCAACAGTGTCGGGCCAAAACTCCAACAACTCAGTGCGTGTCACCGATGGATTCTTGCAAGCCGTCAAAGACGATGCGGATTGGGAGCTGATCCGGCGCACGGATGGCTCGGTGGCCAAAACCATCAAAGCGCGCGATCTCTGGGATCAAATTGGACATGCCGCGTGGTCCTGCGCTGATCCGGGCATCCAGTACCACGACACGATCAACGCATGGCACACTTGCCCGGAAGACGGGCAAATCCGCGGCTCAAACCCCTGCTCGGAATATATGTTCCTTGATGATACCGCCTGTAATCTGGCGTCGATGAACTTGCTGACCTTCCTGAAGGACGGTGAATTCCAAGCTGAGGATTACATGCACGCCACCCGTCTTTGGACTGTGACATTGGAAATCTCGGTGACAATGGCGCAATTCCCCTCCAAGGAAATCGCGCAGCGGTCTTATGATTTCCGCACGCTTGGTCTTGGCTACGCCAATATTGGTGGGCTGCTCATGAACATGGGCTACGGCTATGACAGCGACGAAGGGCGCGCGCTTGCCGGGTCGTTGACGGCGATCATGACAGGCGTTTCCTATGCGACATCTGCTGAAATGTCGGCCGAGCTGGGCGCGTTTCCGGGCTATGCGAAGAACGCCGAGCACATGCTGCGCGTCATTCGCAACCACCGGACAGCCGCTTATGGCGCCACAGAGGGCTATGAGGCGCTGGATGTGAAGCCTGTGCCTCTGGACCACGCGCATTGCCCCGACGCCCGCCTTGTTGAGCTGGCGATGGGCGCATGGGACGAAGCGCTCGCGCTTGGCGAAAAGCACGGCTACCGCAACGCGCAGGTTTCTGTGATTGCCCCCACCGGCACGATTGGTCTCGTGATGGATTGCGACACAACCGGCATTGAACCTGACTTCGCACTCGTGAAGTTCAAAAAGCTCGCGGGCGGTGGTTACTTCAAGATCATCAACCAATCCGTTCCTGCGGCGCTTGAAAAGCTCGGCTATGGTTCGGCACAAATCGAAGAGATCATCGCCCATGCTGTCGGGCATGGCTCGCTTGGCAACGCTCCGGGGATCAATACCTCCGCGCTGATGCAAAAGGGCTTTGGCGAGACGGAAATCCAGAAAATCGAGGAAGGTCTGTCCTCGGCTTTCGATATTCGCTTCCTGTTCAACCAATGGACCTTGGGCGAAGAGTTCTGCCGTCAGAGCCTTGGCTTGAGCGATGCGCAGCTGAATGATGCAAGCTTTGATCTTCTGCGTCACCTTGGCTTCTCGAAAGGCGATGTGGACGCCGCCAATGATCACGCGCTAGGCACCATGACGCTTGAGGGCGCGCCGCATTTGCAAGACGAGCACCTCAACGTGTTTGATTGTGCAAACCCCTGCGGCAAGACCGGCGTGCGCTACCTCTCTGTCAACAGCCACATCGACATGATGGCCGCCGCGCAAAGCTTCATCTCTGGTGCGATTTCCAAGACGATCAACATGCCGAATGACGCGACGATCGAAGATTGCCAAGAGGCTTATGAGCGCAGCTGGCAAATGGGCGTGAAGGCGAATGCGCTCTATCGGGACGGCTCTAAATTGTCGCAACCTCTCGCCGCCGCTTTGGTCGAGGACGACGAGGAGGCCGAAGAAATTCTCGCGACAGGGACACCGCAACAAAAGGCGGAAGTGCTGGCCGAAAAGATCGTCGAGAAGGTGATCATCAAGGAAGTCGCGAAAGTGGGCCGTGAAAAGCTGCCAGAGCGGCGCAAGGGCTACACCCAAAAGGCGATCGTTGGGGGGCATAAAGTCTACCTGCGGACCGGCGAATATGAGGGCGGCGAGCTTGGTGAAATCTTCATCGATATGCACAAAGAAGGGGCGGGCTTCCGCGCCATGATGAACAACTTCGCCATCGCGGTGTCGGTTGGGCTGCAATACGGTGTGCCGCTAGAGGAATTCGTGGATGCCTTTACCTTCACCAAGTTTGAGCCTGCTGGCATGGTGCAAGGTAACGACAGCATCAAAAACGCGACCTCCATTCTGGATTACATCTTCCGGGAACTGGCAGTGTCCTATCTGGACCGGACTGATTTGGCGCATGTCAAACCCGAAGGCGCGGCCTTTGACGATCTGGGCCGGGGTCAGGAAGAGGGCGTGGCAAACGTGCAAGAAATGAGCGACAGCGCCACAAACCGATCGCTTGAAGTGCTCAAACAGATCAGCTCGACGGGCTATCTGCGCAAGCGCATGCCGCAAGAATTGGTGGTGCTGCAAGGGGGCGCAGAAGGCAGTGCGGATGCCATCACTGCGCTGCACACTCTGGTGCCCGAAACCGCCGCTGGGCTGGCTGGGGGCGCAATGGTGGCAGAAGCCGCACCCGCCACGGCGCTCGGAACGGGCACCGTGACCACCATGGACGCGCGCACCAAAGCCAAAATGCAAGGCTATGAAGGCGATCCATGCGGGGATTGCGGCAACTACACATTGGTCCGCAATGGCACTTGCATGAAGTGCAACACCTGTGGTGGCACGTCCGGTTGTAGCTAAGGAATTGGGATGGGGCGGCCGCCGAGCCCCTCCATCCTAACAAGGGGCGGGTGCGCTCGCCCCCGACGCGGATAAGGCCACAGGCAAAAACACGGGCAGTACAAATGATGAGCCTTATCAGCGAACCTTGGGGAGCCTTGTGCTCCCCTTTTTCTTAGGTCGCGTTTTCAAAGAAAACGCGACCCCCGACAGGCGTGTATGAAAGATACATGCCGAGAGGGTACTGCCCCCGACAGGCGTGTATCGAAGAAACTTGTAGCGCTTGTTTGTTGTTGCGGGCAGCACAGGGCCGCTGCGCGGACATGATTTTAAGTTTGCCTGCGGCGCAGGTATTTCAAAACCGAAGACAGCAGCGGCTAGCGCCCGTTCAGGCCTTTGCCGCGCAGGATAAGTGGTTTGGCCTTGGTGATCCGGCTCGTGCGCGTGGCGGATTGTTTTGCGCCTGTGACATGGATGATCCAACTGCGTTTGCGCCCCGGTGTGAGGGCGTCATAGGCGTCAAACAGCTCAGGGTCCGCCTCGAAAGCGCGTGTCATTTCCTCAGGCATCGGGGCGGTTGGCGCGGCCTGAAAGTCAACTTTTGCGCCAGATTTCTCCAAGGTGATGGCCTCGGAAAGATACGCGCGAATGAGAGGTGTGGCGGCGGTGATCTCCTCAAGGGAGGCAAAGCGCAACTGGCGAGAGGCGCGCGAGTTTGGGCCGGGGGCCACCATCACCGCTGCTGGATCGGCCATCAAAGCGCCCTTGAAAAACGCAAGGGCGGCGCAGTCTTTCATGCGGTGAACAATGCAGACATTACCGCCGTTGAGGGTGTAACAGGCTTGTTTCCACTTGAAAGTTTCTGTCAGGTCAGTCTCAAGACAGAGTGCGCGCAGCGCGTCCGTTTCTGCGCGAAACCTTGTGGCGCGCGCAAAGAGGGCCGTGACCTCTGGATGTTGGATGCCGCTCATGAGATCGTCATCAAATAGGCGCCAAACCCTGTTGCCGGGAGGGTCAGGAGGGCCGTAACGAGGCGCGGGCGCAGGGGCAGCAACTTGGTGGGGTACAGGTTGAGGGCGCCGAGACCAACTGCTGTGAGCGCCGGATTCAACCAACCGCTATGGCCCGCCACAAGCACCGTCACCGCGCCACCGATCGCCGCGCCCACAAGGGACAGGACGATTAACTGTGTGAGCACTGCGGGACGCGGTAAATCGGTCTTGAGCGCCTCATCAACGCGCGCCGCCAGCGCCTCATCGCTCAGAGAGGGGTCATCTTTGAGGGCAGCGCGGCTCAGGTCTGCGGATATGGCCACCCCCAAAATCATCCCAGCAAGGGCTGTAAGGAGAAGAGCGGCGCCAAGGCCAGCCCCCACGGCCACAAAGGAAAACGCTTCCATATCAGCGTCCTATAGCGCTCCGCGCGACAAGGCAGCAACGCCGGTACGCGCCATTTCCACAAGTCCAAGCGGGCGCATCAGATCCGCGAAAGCATCGATTTTTTCGGGCGTTCCGGTCAGCTCGAACACAAAGCTTTCAAGCGTGCTGTCCACGGCATTTGCGCGAAAAATATCCGCCAAACGCAGCGCTTCCAGCCGGTCATTGCCTTTGCCAGACACTTTGAACAGCGCCAATTCGCGCTCGACAGACGCGCCTTCCACCGTGAGGTCATGGACCTCGTGAACGGGCACGATCCGACCGAGTTGCGCTTTGATTTGCTCAATCACGGCGGGGGTGCCGTGGGTGACGATTGTGATGCGCGATGTGTGACCGGAATGATCCACTTCGGCCACTGTGAGGCTGTCGATGTTGTAGCCGCGCCCGGCAAACAGCCCAATAACCCGCGCCAAAACACCGGCCTCATTGGCGACGACAACCGCCAAAGTGTGGCTTTCGATGACCTCGCCATTTGGATCACGCAGATCGTAGGCGGACTTTCTCGAAGCCCCTTTTTTTAATTTCAAAGCAGACATTTACGTGCCCTCCTTAAACCAGTTTCGCGCCAGCGCCGGTGATTGCATTTGTTGCGGCCGCATCGCCCATGAGCATTTCGTTATGGGGGGCACCCGAGGGGATCATGGGGAAACAGTTTTCGTGTTTTTCCACCAAAACGTCCAGAATGAACGGCCCGTCATAGGCCAGCATTTCCTCGATTGCATCGTCCAACTCCGCCGGATCGGACACCACGCGCCCCTTACAGCCGAAGGCTTCTGCCATTTTCACAAAGTCAGGCAGGCTCTCGGACCAGGAATGCGAATACCGCTCGCCATGCAGCAATTGTTGCCACTGGCGCACCATTCCAAGGCGTTCATTGTTGAGGATGAACTGTTTGATGGGCAGGCGGAATTGAACAGCGGTGCCCATTTCTTGCATGTTCATCAGCCAGCTCGCGTCGCCTGCCACGTTGATCACAACAGCTTCAGGATGCGCCATTTGCGCGCCCACGGTGGCGGGCAGGCCGTAGCCCATGGTGCCAAGCCCCCCGGAGGTCAGCCAGCGGTTTGGCTCATCGAATTTCATGTATTGCGCCGCCCACATTTGGTGCTGGCCCACTTCGGTCGCGACATAGCGATCTTTGTCTTTGGTCAGGGCTTCAAGCCGCTCCAGCGCGTGTTGAGGTTTGATAATGCTGGAGGAATTTGTGTACTTCAGGCAATCCACCGCGCGCCATTCGGCAATTTGAGCGGTCCATGCGCTGATATCTTGCGTTTTGCGCCCGCGCGCTTTCCAGATGCGCAGGAGATCCTCAAGCACATGGCCCACATCGCCAATAATTGGCAGATCCACATGCACAACCTTATTGATCGACGAGGGATCAATGTCGATGTGCACCTTTTTTGAGCCGGGCGAAAACGCGTCCAGTCGCCCTGTGATCCGGTCATCAAATCGCGCGCCGACACAGATCATCAGGTCGCAATCATGCATCGCCATATTGGCCTCATACAGCCCGTGCATGCCCAGCATACCAAGCCAATGTTTGCCGGTGGAGGGGTAGGCCCCAAGGCCCATCAAAGTAGAGGTGATGGGAAAGCCCGTCGCATCCACTAGCTCGCGCAGCAATTGCGCCGCGCCGGGACCAGAGTTGATCACCCCGCCGCCCGTATAAAACACAGGGCGCTCGGCCGCTTCGATCATCGCTGCAAGTTCGAAGATGTCATCGGTATCCCCGCGCAGTTGCGGCGCGTAATGGGCGGTGTTCGCCTTGCCTTTGGGGGTGTAGTCGCCGGTGGCAAACTGCACGTCCTTGGGGATGTCGATCAGGGTTGGGCCGGGGCGCCCAGAGGTGGAGACGTGAAACGCCTGATGAATGGTTTCGGCCAAATCATCGGTGTCTTTCACCAGCCAATTGTGCTTGGTGCAGGGCCGCGTAATGCCCACGGTGTCCGCTTCCTGAAACCCATCGGTGCCGATCATGAAGGTCGGCACCTGACCTGTCAGAACCACAATAGGAATGGAGTCCAGCAAGGCATCGGTCAGCCCGGTCACGGCATTTGTTGCGCCCGGCCCAGAGGTCACCAAAACAACGCCGGGCTTGCCGGTAGAGCGCGCATAGCCCTCCGCCGCATGCACAGCCCCTTGCTCATGGCGCACCAGAACGTGACGAATGTCATTTTGTTGGAAAATCTCATCGTAAATCGGAAGGACAGCCCCCCCCGGATAGCCAAACACCGTGTCCACACCCTGATCCTTCAGGGCTTGAACTACCATTTTCGCTCCGGTCATTTGACGTGTCATCTTCTCTTCTCCGTTCCACGCGTCCACTTAACAACAAAAAAGCCCCCGATGATGTCGGGGGCGCATAAGGAAACCTAAGGGTTCCGTTACCGTCCCATGCGCCAAATTTTCACGACGACAAGAATGCGTTGCATCCAAGGTACTCCTTTGTTTGTCACAGGACATTATGGGGGGGATATGGGGGCGTCAATGGGATATTGCGTGAATAAAGTGTCGCACGGGTCACATTTTGCGAATTTTTATTGCGCAAATCTCCCTTTTGGCGATTTTTTCGGAAGGCGGTTAGCCTTTCACAGGGCGCGCACCGGGCAAATTGATCCGGGCGACCTGTTCCGCAATCGGATCGTTGGAGAGGGGATGTGGCGCATTGTCGAAGGCGTCAGGGTCGGTCAATTCAACCCATTCCCCGTTCACATAGACCTCAACCGGACCGAATTTGGCCTTGTAATCCATTTTGGGCGAGCCGGGCACCCAGTAGCCAAGATACACATAGGGCAACCCTGCTTCCTGCGCGAGGCGGATGTGATCAAGGATGATGTAGGTGCCAAGGCTTTGGGCCGGCAAATCAGGCGTGTAAAAGCTATAGACCATCGACAGCCCATCATCGAGTACATCGGTCAAGCACACAGCCGCCAAGGACCGGGCCTGCTCATCCGGGGCAGGCGGAGCGGAATATTCAATGACGCGCGTCTTGATCGGCGTTTCCTCGATCATCGCGGCAAACTCAAACACATCCATATCCGCCATGCCGCCATCCGCGTGGCGCTGGCTCAGGTAGGTGCGAAACAACTCGAACTGTTCTTCGGTCGCCCAAGGCGCGCGCGTGCGGCGCACAAGGCTGGTGTTTCGTTTCTCGACGCGTTTTTGGCTCTTTGAGGGGGCGAAATCTGCAACGCGGATGCGCGCTGACAAACAAGCGCTACAATCGGCGCAAGACGGCCGGTACAGCACATTTTGCGAGCGACGAAACCCTTGTTTTGAAAGCGCATCGTTGAGGTCACTCGCCTGTTCGCCTTGCAACGCCGTAAACAGTTTACGCTCCATCCGCCCATCCAAATACGGACATGGTTGTGGCGCAGTAACGTAAAACTGCGGCGCAAGTGGAAGTGAGTGACGCATAAACTTAGGGTGCCAAATTTGCCGATTTAAGGAAACCCTAGCAAACCAACGCGCCGCTTCCAAGCCCTATGGCGCAAGGGGGTTAAGGGTGTGTGGCCAAAACCCAGCGTAATTTAATGGCGGGCGCCTTTGTTGAGCGCTGTTGTGCCCAGCACCATATCGCTCAAACCTTGGCCGCGCGGGGTCGTCAACATCATCACAAAGGAGACGATTTGAAGAATGAAAAACGCCATCGACACATAATATCCAAGGGTGTGCATCGTCGCCAAGCCCGGGTCGAGCCGATCACCCTGCAAGGTGCGGATCTCAATCGACATCACCCGCATGCCCCAAGTCGCAGAGCCATTGGCAAGCGTCACAACCCGATACACAAACCCCAGAACAAAGAACAAAAATCCGGCAAATATCAAGCCGATGCCAAGGGTCGCAACAAACACAAGAAGCAAAAACCCGACAACAATCACAGTGTCGATGATCCAGGCGACAAACCGTTTGAACGGCACATCGGCATAGAATTCGGCCTGATATTCGGGGTCAGGAAGGGCGTTGTAGGCTGTGCGTTCGGTCATGATCTCTGCTTTTGTTTGTGCGTTACTGCCATGTCCCCCGGCCCTTGAAAACCCAAAGGCCGGGGGCATTTCGCGTCAGATTACTTTTTCGGCTCCTTCAAGACTTCATCATCCGAGGCACCGTCTTCTGTGACCTCGCTCACCGAGCGCGCCTCACTTGCCGCAGCAACCCGTTCGTCCATGAATTGGTCAAACTCGGATTTGTCTTTGGCCTGACGCAAACGATCAAGGAAGGTTTCAAACTGTTCCTGCTCGTCCATCAGCCGTTTCAGCGTATCGGCCTTATACGCATCAAAAGCGCTGTTGCCGGAGCTGCGAAACCCGTGGCGGCGCCCCATTTGAACGGCCTCATCATAACGACCGTGGTGATGTGCGTGGCGATGTGCGTGGCGGTGGCGGCGAGCGCCGCAAGATTGTGCGAACATTTTTTTGCTCCAGATCATGTAAAAGAGAAGTGCGAGGCCGATAGGCCAAACGAAGATCATCCCAAGCACCATGAGGGCCATCCACGCGCCTTTGCCGCGCGCATCTAGCCAGCTTTCAGTGCGGCTGAGCCAGCCGGAGGCAGGTGGGAACTGTGGGTCTGCATAGCTCGACATTCTAAGTCCTTTCATAGGCGCAGGGCGCGTTTCTGTTTGAAAGGCAATGTAAATGCCCTTCACATTATGAAAGATGGGGCGCGCGGTGTGCCTGCGCAAGGGGGTATGTGAAACTATTTTACATTATCATTATTTATGTTGTGAAATCAGCGATTTGCGCGCCTGTAATCCGCTCAATGTCGCGCGGATCAGCCGCGAAAATATGCCGTGGCGTGCCCGCGGCCCCCCAGATTTGCGCGAAATCTCGCAACCGAGGGTCCATAAAACTGCGCGGTGGCGTCACATGTCCAATCGGCGCAACGCCGCCAATCGCAAAGCCAGTTTGCGCGCGCACCTGTTTGGCGTCCGCTTTGCGCAGCTCACACCCGGCCACCGCGCTGGCTTTGCGCATGTCGACCTGATTGCCGCCCGCCGTCAGAAACAAGATCACCCGGTCCTGAGGGTCGCTGACAAGGATGGATTTCACGATCTGATCAATCTCGCAGCCCGCCGCCCGCGCCGCGTCTTGCGCGGTCCTTGTGCCGTCCAGCATCTCCAAAATCTCCACCTCAAGCCCCGCCGCATCCAAAGCCGCGCGCACCCGTTTCAAAGATTTGCTCATGTCTGCTGCCTCCGCCAAGAATTGCATATACGCCACACTATGCCCGGCGCGATCCTGCTTGACCATGAACAGCGCGCCGCTAGGTTTGCACAATGAGTTTTGCCAGCCAAATCACCCGCATACCTTTGCCCTTTGACCCGGATCGCGGCGCGGAAATTGTGGCGCTCTTTTCGGATTTGCCACCTGAGCTGCGCGAAGTCTTGCGCGGGGCGGGCGGGAGTTCGCCTTATCTTTGCGGATTGATGCACAGCGAGGCCGATTGGTTGCGCGCTGCTTTTTCGCGCGATCCGCGCACCGTTTTCGAGGGCGTTCTGGCCGATATGGGCGGCGAAACGGATGCCGATTTGCGCCGGTCCCTGCGCCAAGCCAAACGACGCGCCGCGCTTTTCACAGCGCTTGCGGATCTGGCCGGGGTCTGGTCGCTCGAACAGGTCACATCCGCGCTCACAAAGCTAGGGGAAACGGCGACCGACATGGCGCTCAAATTCCACGTCGCTCAGGAAATCAAACGTGGAAAACTGCCGGGGGCCAATGAGGACGACATCAAGACTGCTGGCGGCGCGGTGGCCTTGGCGATGGGCAAAATGGGCGCGTATGAGCTGAACTACTCAAGCGACATCGACCTGATCATGCTGTTTGATGAAAGCCGCTATGAGCGCGACGATTTCCATGAAGCGCGCGCCAGCCTGATCCGCGCAACGCGGCGCATGTCCTTGATGCTGTCCGAAAATACAGCAGAGGGATATGTGTTTCGCACGGATTTGCGCCTGCGCCCGGACCCATCCGTAACGCCCGTGATCCTGTCAATGGAAGCGGCGGAACGCTATTATGAAAGCTTGGGGCGCACCTGGGAGCGCGCCGCCCACATCAAGGCGCGCCCCTGTGCGGGCGATATTGCGGTGGGTGAAGCCTATTTGACCCGCTTGAGGCCGTTCATCTGGCGCAAGCACCTCGATTTTGCCGCCATCCAAGACGCCCATGACATGCGGCTGCGTATTCGCGAACATAAGGGGCTTGGCGGGCCGATTACCCTTGAAGGCCATAATATGAAACTTGGGCGCGGCGGCATCCGCGAGATCGAGTTTTTCGCCCAAACCCGGCAGTTGATCGCCGGAGGGCGCGACGATGAATTGCGTATGCGTGCCACTGTGCCCGCCCTTGAAGCGCTGGCTGAGAAGGGCTGGATTGAACCGGAGGTCAGCGCGGCGTTGATCGGCCATTATCGGACCCACCGCGACATTGAGCACCGCTTACAAATGGTGCGCGATGCGCAGACCCACGATTTGCCCAAAACGCCGGACGGGTTCTTGCGCCTTGCCAATATGATGGGCGAGGGCGACGCGCAGGCCCTCAGAACCCGGCTCCAAAGCGCGCTTACCCATGTGCACGAGATGAGCGAAGGGTTTTTTGCGCCCGAAGGCCCAACAACAGAGCCAGAGGCGCAAGACCCGGAGAAAGCGGCGATTTTTGAACGCTGGGAAAGCTATCCGGCCCTGCGCTCACCGCGCGCTGGCGAGATTTTCCAGCGTCTCAAGCCCGAACTCCTTACCCGGCTCGCAGAGGCAGCACGCCCGCGGGAGGCTGTGGATCAATTTGATGCGTTTCTGAAAGGGTTGCCCGCCGGGGTACAGCTGTTTTCATTGTTTGAAGCCAACCCGCATATGCTCGATCTGATCGTCGATATTGCCGCCACAGCGCCCGCACTGGCTGTCTATCTTGGGCGCAATGCACAGGTGCTCGATGCTGTCATTGGCGGTGATTTCTTTGCGCCTTGGCCCGGCGCCAAGGGGCTTGAGGCGGCGTTGCGCAACGCGCTCGAAAGCGCGCAGGGGGATTATGAGGCACAGCTTGATGGGGCGCGTCGATGGCGCAAGGAATGGCATTTTCGCATAGGGGTTCACCATTTGCGCGGGTTGATTTCGGGCAATGAGGCCGGGGCGCAATACGCCGATTTGGCCGATGCTGTCGTGCGCGTCATTTGGGACGTTGTGGTGGCGCAATTCTCCACGAAACACGGGTCTGAGCCGGGCAGGGGCGCAGCACTGATTGGCATGGGCAGCCTTGGCGCACGGGCTGTTTCGGCAAGTTCTGACCTTGACGTGATCATGATCTATGACGCGGCCGGCGTTGAGGCGTCAGAGGGCAAACGCCCTTTGAATGCGCGCACATATTACGCGCGCCTGACCCAAGCTTTCGTGACCGCACTCACCGCGCCCATGCCCGAAGGCACGCTCTATGAGGTCGATATGCGCCTGCGCCCTTCCGGTCGGCAAGGCCCGGTGGCCACGTCCCTTGATGCGTTTCGCAGCTATCAAGAAAGCGAGGCTTGGACCTGGGAGCATCTCGCGCTCACCCGTGCGCGGGCAGTGGCGGGCAACCCTGAGATTGGCGCGGCGGTGGCTGAGGTGCGCGAAATGGTCCTTGGACCCGTGCGCGACCAAGCCAAAACCATCAATGACGTGATCGAGATGCGCGCGCGCATTTTTGAAAGCGGCAAACCGGCAGGCCCGCTCGAAATCAAGGTCGGCCCCGGACGCATTCAGGACATCGAGCTTTTGGCGCAATGCGCGGCCTTGCTCTCGCCCACAACACCGCGCGCCACGACCGATCAAATCCAAGCCGGGGTGGGCATTGGTTGGATCACGCCGAAAGAGGCAACAGCGCTGTGCCGGGCCTATGATTTGCTGCGTCGATTGCAACTTGCCTCCAAACTGCTCACCGATGCCCCGCTTGATCTGGAGGCCATCGGCAAGGGCGGGCTGGACTTTTTGCTGCGCAAAACCGGCGCGCAATCGGCGCAAAAACTGCTTGACCAAGTGGCGCGATGCACGCAAGCCGGAGCACAGGCGATCGAGGCTATTTTGGCACGCAAACCCGGAGATGTGACATGACCGACTTGGACCCGCGCGGCTTGATCCGCGACGCTTACGCGATGGAGAAAATCAGCGGACCGGAATGTCGGACTGTGTTTTTGGATTGGGCCATGAGCCGCCCGGACGGGGACGAGCGCGCGCAAATCGACGCGCTCTTGGCCGCATATGGCGCGCCCGATCATCCAATGACGCAGGTGTTGCGCGAAGGTTTGTCACATGACGCACCAGCGCCCAAACGCCGGGGCGGCGCGCTCGGTCGGCGCAAAGCGCACCACTAAATACGCGCATAAACAGCAGGTCTGTCAGGCGAAAGGATCGGCTTTCGCAAGGTTTGCCGCCGCCCATGCCAGCCCTTCAATCGCCGCCCAATCGCCAAGCTCCACAAGGGACTTGGGCGCAACCCACGACCCGCCAGCGCAAATCACATTCGGCAAATCAAGGTAGTCGCGCGCATTGTCCTGGCTTACGCCCCCTGTCGGGCAAAAGCGGACTTGGGGCAGGGGAGAAGACAGCGCCTTCAAGAAGGGCGCGCCGCCAGCCGCACCCGCTGGAAAGAACTTCTGCACAGTATAACCACGTTCAAGAAGCCGCATCGCCTCTGAGGCGGAGGCCGCACCGGGCAATAAGGGCAGCCCCTCGTCTTCGCAGGCCTGCAAAATCGTATCTGTCGCACCGGGCGACACGCCAAATTGCGCCCCCGCCGCTTTCGCCGCTTTCACATCGGCCGGGGTCAACAAGGTGCCAGCTCCCACAACACCGCCCTCAACCTCCGCCATTGCGCGGATCACCTCAAGGGCCGCATCGGTGCGCAGCGTGACCTCAAGCGCAGGCAATCCCCCCGCCACCAGCGCCTTGGCGAGCGGCGCCGCATGGGCAACCTCATCCACCACAAGGACCGGAACAATCGGCGCGAGGGCGCAAATTTCGGCGGCGCGTATGCTTTTGTCTGTCATCTTTGTTGGTCCCTATACAACTGTCGCCGCGCCGCTTGCGGCGGGGCCTGCATTTTGTCGAAACACATCGAACAATTCCCGCCCGATGCCGTGTTGATTGGCGCTGAGGTCCGCCACAACCGGAGTGCGCGCCGCAAAACCTTCGCTCAAAACCGAAAGTGTCCCCGCATCCGCATCAAGGCGGACAACATCCCCGTCTTGCAACTTGGCAATCGCGCCGCCGTCCATGGCTTCGGGCGAAAGATGGATGGCCGCTGGCACTTTGCCGGAGGCGCCGGACATGCGCCCATCGGTGACAAGCGCGACCTTAAGCCCGCGATCTTGAAGCACGGAGAGGGTCGGCGTCAGGCTGTGCAACTCGGGCATGCCATTGGCGCGCGGTCCTTGGAAACGCACAACGACGATCACGTCCGATGTAAACTCCCCGGCCTGAAACGCCGCCTTTACGCTGTCTTGATCGTGAAACACCCGCACTGGCGCTTCAATGATATGACGATCCGCCGCCACCGCCGAAACCTTAATCACACCGGTCCCAAGGTTGCCGTTCAATTGCACAAGACCGCCCGTGGGCTGGAAGGCCTCACCGACCGGGCGCAGGATCTTCTCATTGAGGGACGCGCCTGCGCCCTCGGTCCATGTCAGGGTGTCGCCATCAAGTTTTGGCTCTTGCGTATAGCGCTCCATACCGCCGCCTTGCACGGTTTTCACATCGTCATGCATCAGCCCGGCGTTGAGCAATTCACCAATCATATAACCAAGCCCGCCCGCCGCGTGGAAGTGGTTCACATCGGCCAAACCGTTCGGATAGACCCGCGCCATAAGCGGCGTGAGCGCCGAAATCTCCGCGAAGTCTTCAAGCGCGAGATGAATACCCGCCGCACGGGCCATGGCGGGCAAATGCAACACAAGGTTGGTCGAGCCGCCAGTGGCCATCAGCCCGACAACGCCATTCACAAAGGCCTTTTCGTCGAGCACATGCCCCGCCGGGGTAAACGCATTGCCAAGCGCTGTGATTTCCAGCGCACGTTTTGTGCCTTGAATCGTGAGGGCGTCACGCAAGGGCGTGTTGGGGTTCACAAAGGACGATCCGGGCAAGTGCAGCCCCATGAATTCCATCAACATTTGGTTGGAATTCGCCGTGCCATAAAAGGTGCAAGTCCCCGGCCCGTGATAGGCTGCCATTTCTGCTTCCATCAA
Source organism: Maritimibacter sp. (assembly GCA_050633625.1). Taxonomy (GTDB): domain Bacteria; phylum Pseudomonadota; class Alphaproteobacteria; order Rhodobacterales; family Rhodobacteraceae; genus JBOEGW01. The sequence continues at coordinate 43,529 of JBOEGW010000007.1, forward strand.
AGCGGCGCGGTCCACTTCGCCAGTCGCAAATTTCTGGCGCACCTTGGCTTTTTCATCATTCGGCAAGCCCGATGTCATTGGCCCGGCAGGCAAGAACACCGCCGGGATATGGCCAAAGGTGGCAGCGGCCATCACCAAACCGGGAACAATTTTGTCACAGACCCCAAGGTAGATCGCGCTGTCAAAGGTGTTATGGGAGAGCGCCACGCCCGCGGCCAGCGCAATCACATCGCGCGAAAACAAGCTCAGCTCCATGCCGGTTGCGCCTTGGGTCACCCCATCACACATCGCCGGAACCCCGCCGGCGACCTGCGCGGTGGCGCCCTGTGCGCGGGCGACCTCTTTGATGATGTCAGGGTAGGCGGCGTAGGGCTGATGCGCGGACAACATGTCGTTATACGCGGTGACGATGCCAATGTTTGCTGCGCGCCCGGTTGCCAGCGCCTTTTGGTCAGCCCCCGCACCGGCATAGGCATGGGCTTGGCCGGAGCAGGACAGATGCGCCCGCGTTGGGCCTTGCGCCACGGCGGCGTCAAGGCGCTCAAGATACGCGTTGCGCGTGGGGGCGCTGCGCTCAATGATGCGCTTTGTGATGCGGTCAAGGTCGGGATGAAGGCTCATAGGGGTGATCCTTGTCGGTCATGTCGGCTGAAACGGGCCAAGTGCCCGGAGTGGCGGCGTTGCGCTTTCATTACCATGATATGTTAACGCTAACAACCCCATCCCACGCCCAATTTCGGCAATAGGCGCGGCTTCGGGTGCGGATCGACGACTTGGCCATTTGGGAAACACCATTTTGGAAACAATGTCGCAGATTGCACCGCATTTTCCATGTTTTTCCACATTTGCGCCCCATTTGATTCATAGATTGTTAACGATGGAAAGAACAGGCCAAGGGAAGGCCGACCAAAACGACCAACACCAGGTCAGGGAAAGGGAAAGAGCCATGAAACCGATGCGCGTATTGATTTTGGCGGGTGCCTGTTTGGCCCTTGCCGCCTGTGGGAGCAGCCCCGTTTCCCGGGCAGACATGGCAAATATGGGCCTGTTGAAAGCAGAGGACTCGACCTATGCGCCGGTGCCTCTCAAGCCGTCCTACCGCGTGTCGCGGGTGGATGTGAAAGTGCCCTCTACCTTGGTGAACACCGAAGAAAACAGCTATAAACCCGCTGTCGACATTATCTGGCGCGAAGATCCGATGGGCAACCGTCACGCGCAGGTCGACAAGATCATGACCGACGCCTTAACCTCAGGCACCCGCAGCCTCAAAGGGGTGCGCCCGGTGGTTCTTGACGTGACAGTGCTGAAGTTCCACGCGCTTACTCAGCGCACACGCTATTCGATCGGGGGCACACATCACCTCATTTTCGCAATGCGCGTTCGGGATGCCAAAACCGGCAAAGTCGTGGAGCCAGTGCGGGTGATTGAAACCGAATTCGAGGCCTATGGCGGGGACAAAGCGATTGCAGCCGAAGCCAAAGGGCTGACGCAAAAGGTGCGTATCACCCAACATATGCAAAACCTCATTCAATATGAAATGACGCGACCGCGCGATTTCTTGCAAGAAGAAATGAAAGAAGCGGGCGCGATCAAACTGTTCAAGACACCCGCCACCGGGGCGCAGCCGCCCAAGGACACGCCAGAAGAAAGCTAACTTTCGGCAAAGGCGCGAAATCCGTTCACAAGTACTGCAGAGGTGCGCACGTAAGAGTAGGGGGCTGCCAGAGGGCGGCCCCTTTTTTGTGGCACGTCTTTGCCCTTTCCCCAATCCGCGCGCCGCGCTAAGGGAAGGCATGACACAAACGCGCCCCATCATCCGCCTTCGCCCCAATGTGAAACCGCAAAAAATCCGTCACGGGTTTCCTTGGGCTTATGAAAACGAGATCGTCACGGATCGGCGCTCAAAGGCCATCACGCCCGGTGCCATCGCTCAGTTACAAGACGCCAACCGTGAACCAATGGCAACGGTTGCCGTCAATCCCAATTCGCGGATCTTTGCCCGTGTGCTGGACGCGAACCCAGACGCAAACATCGACGGTGCTTGGCTGCGCGCAAAACTCGTGACAGCTTTGGCGCACCGTGCCCGGCTGTATGACGCGCCGTTTTATCGTTTGATCCACGCCGAAGCCGACGGGATGCCTGGCGTCATTATGGATCGGTTTGGCGACACCGTGGTATTTCAGCCAAACGCCGCATGGGCCGAAACCCTGAGCGAGGACATCGCGGATGCCCTGATCGAGCTGGACGGCATCAAGAACGTGATCAAAAACGCATCCGGGCGTTCGCGCGCCCTCGAAGGCCTGTCGGACGCCAGCGAAACCCTGCGCGGCACGCCGCCCGCGCAGATCGAAGTGCCGATGAACGGGGCGACCTATATCGCAGACCTTGAAGGGGGCCAGAAAACCGGCCTGTATTTCGATCAGCGCCCAAACCATGCCTTCGCCGCAAAACTGGCCGGGGAGGGGGGCGATGTGTTGGATGTGTTCTCCCATGTGGGGGGCTTTTCGCTCGCCGCTTTGGCCCAAGGCGCGGGCAGCGCTTTGGCTGTGGATGGGTCACAAGGCGCGCTTGATCTCGCAACACAAGGGGCCAGTGCGATGGGGGTGAGCGCTGCATTTTCGACGCAAAAAAGCGATGCCTTCGCGGCCCTTGAAGCGCTTGGCGAGGCGGGGCGACAGTTCGATCTTGTGGTCTGTGATCCGCCCGCCTTTGCCCCGTCCAAAAAGGCGCTTGAGGCCGGATTGCGCGCCTATAACCGGGTCGCGCGCTTGGCCACACCACTTGTCAAGCCGGGCGGATATTTGGTGTTGTGTTCCTGCTCACATGCCGCCGAGCTTGAGAAGTTTCGCGCGGCCTCAATCCGGGGCATTGGCCAATCCGGCGCCCGCGCGCAAATGGTGCACACCGGGCTGGCGGGCGCGGATCATCCGACCCATCCTTCCTTGGCAGAAAGCGGCTATCTGAAGTCCTTGTTCTTTCGGATTTTACCGTGACCAAAGCGCTGTTGGATGCCTGTGTTCTTTATCCGACAGTGATGCGCGAAATCTTGATTGGCGCTGCGAAATCAGGGCTTTACACGCCGCTCTGGTCGCCGCGTATTTTGGAGGAATGGGCCCGCGCGACCCGCAAACTAGGCGATGCGCAAGAGGTGTTTGCGCGCGGCGAGATTGCAGACCTCAAAGCCCAGTTTCCGCAGGCGAGCCACCTGCCCAAAGAGGGGCTTCAGGCGCGGTTGTATTTGCCTGATGCGGATGACGTACATGTTTTGGCGGCGGCCATTACAGGGGGCGCGGATCTGTTGATCACCATGAACGCCAAGGATTTTCCGCGTCATACCTTGCATGAAGAAGGTCTGGAACGGCTCAGCCCTGACATGTTTTTGTTTGATCTCTTGCAGCAGCACCCGGCTGAAATGCGCGCTGTGGCGCAGCGGGTTCACGGCGAGGCGGAGCGCCTGTCAGGCGAGGTCTGGGACATGCGAAAGCTCATGAAAAAGGCGCGTTTGCCCCGGTTTGGCAAAGCCTTGACGGCGCAGAGCTAGCCCGCCCATTTCGCCGCATTTGCCTCAATCGCCTTGATGCGATCTGGCGTCTTGGGATGGCTCATCAGCCAAGCCGCAGTGACGCCGCCCCGCGCGCCCGCCAACATGTCGAGTTTGTGAAACAGCGATATTTGCGGCCCGGCGCCGATCCCTGATTTGATCAATAACGCTGTGGCGTAGGCGTCCGCCTCATATTCATCGCTGCGCGACAGCCCGGCCGCCATCATCCGCGTGAGCACCTGCGCGATCAGCACGCCAATCCCCGGAATAAGCCGGCTCAACGCCATCGTCAGGCCCACGCGCAGCGCATTTTGGCCCGAAAAGTCAATCATCCGGCGGCGCGCATGGCCAAGTGCCACATGTCCAAGCTCATGGGCAATCACCGAGGAGATTTCCTGCGCACTGACTTCGCCCTCGCGATATTTGTTGTAAAATCCACGCGTTATAAAAATGCGCCCATCCGGCGCGGCCAACCCGTTGATCGGCTCGACCTCATAAATATGGACAGGGATATGCGCCACGTCTAGCGCATCGGCCATTTTGCTGGTGAAAGGAGCCAGCTGCGCGTCACGCAGGGGCGTGGAGTTCGCGTCGAGGGCCTTGGCGGAGCGCCACGCGGAAAACCACCACATGATAAACCCGTAAAGCGCGGCGATCAGGAGGGGCGTCAAAAGATGCATAGAGCGAATGTGGGGCGTGGGCTGTGATTGCGCAAGGCTTAAGGTGCATCGGTTTTCTGGTGGCGCAGCACCGCGCGAATCCAAAGCCCCGACACCAGTGCCACCACAAGCGCAACGACAAGCCCGACCAGATTGCTCATCAGATCGGCAATGGCCGTGATATTGGCAGCAAATAGCGCCCCAAGCCCGGCATAAAGCGTCACCCAAATGACCTCACCCAAAACGTCGCAAATGGCAAACCGCAGCCACGACATGCCAGTGGCCCCGGCGGCGAAATTCACCCACGGCCCAAGCGGCGCAATCGCCCAAGTCGACAAGAACACACCAAGACCGCCACGCCGCGCCACAAGCGCCCGGGCGCGCTGCAAGACCGCAGCGCGGGCAGGGCTTTGACTGATGCGCCTTAACAGCGGCGTGCCGCCGTACCGTCCGATCAAGAACCCCGCTTGATCCCCCAAAACAGCCCCCAGAAAGGCGCCCAATATCACCTCCCAAAGCGCCAAATCCCCCGCCGCCGAAAACGCGCCCCCCGTCAGCATCATCAGCGATGTGGGGATCGGCAGGGCAAGGCAGGACAAAAAGGCGGAGGCGAAAATCACCCAGACGCCGTAACTTGCCACAAGAGAAAACACGGTGTCACTCATGGGCGCGGATCGCCTAGGCGGGGCTTTGGTGGTGCTGGCGGTCGTTCTGTGGGTGATTCCGCTGGTCGCGCGCCTCGCGCCTCGCGCGCAATCAACGCGCGCGCATCGTCCAACACCTGCTCAACCGGCACATTGCGATAAGCGGCCAGCTCTTTCAGCGTCATTGGCCCATGGGGCGGCGGCACCGGCGCATTTAGCGCTTCAATCACCTGTGTCTTGGGGATGCGATAGGCGTGCCCGATATAGCCCGGCGTCATCCATTCCGCCACGGGCTGGTCACCCAATCCGGGGTCGGCAAAATGCGGCGGTTGCAGTGCCATGCGCGCGCCCAAAACCACAGCGACAACGAGCGCAAGCAAGAGCGCCACCAAGGCCACCGGCGCGGCGCGCCACAAGCGTTTCAAACCCTCAATCATGCGCGCTCCTTTTGCAATGAAACGGAGCGCATGGCGCAGTCCGGCGGTCTAGCGGCCCAATTCACGCATGCCCCGATCAATCCCCTCAAGGGTCATCGGCACCATCCGGCCTTCAAAAATCTCAGAAATCATCCGGATCGAATGGGTATAGCCCCAATGGGTTTCGCGCACCGGGTTGATCCACAGATGATCGGGCCATTGGGTGCGTGCCCGGTCAAGCCATGTGGCGCCAGCCTCTTCGTTCCAGTGCTCATTGGCCCCGCCCGGCATGGCGATTTCATAGGGGGACATGGAGGCATCCCCGACAAAAATCGCTTTGTAATCAGAACCGTAGGTGTTGAGAACTTCCCAAGTCGGCGTTTGATCCGCCCAACGGCGCGCATTGTCGCGCCAGACCCCTTCATAGAGGCAGTTGTGAAAATAGTAGTATTCGAGGTGCTTAAACTCGGAGCGCGCCGCCGAAAACAACTCCTCCACCACCTTGATATGCGGGTCCATTGAGCCACCCACATCCAAGAACAACAAGACCTTTACGGCGTTGCGCCGCTCGGGCTGCGTTTTCACGTCGAGGTAGCCGTTTTCCGCTGTCGAGCGGATGGTTCCATCCAGATCCAGCTCCTCATGCGCGCCGTTGCGCGCCCAATTACGCAGCCGCTTGAGCGCCACCTTAATGTTGCGAGTCCCAAGCTCTACGTCCCCATCGAGGTTCTTGAATTCGCGCTTGTCCCAAACCTTGACAGCGCGTTGATGGCGGCTTTCGTCCTGACCAATGCGCACCCCTTCCGGGTTGTAGCCATAGGCGCCAAAGGGTGAGGTGCCCGCCGTGCCAATCCACTTCGAGCCGCCTTGATGACGTTCATTTTGCTCATCCAGACGTTTTTTCAGCGTTTCCATAAGCTTGTCAAAGCCGCCCAGGGCTTCGATTTCGGCGCGTTCTTCCTCGGAAAGGTGCTTTTCGGCCATTTTCGCAAGCCATTCACCGGGAATATCCACGGCCTCCATGACCTGCTCAAGGCTGATGTTTGACAGCCCTTCAAAGGCTGTCGCAAAGGCGCGATCAAACTTGTCGAGGTTGCGCTCATCTTTGACCATGATCGTGCGGGCAAGGTAGTAAAACCCATCAACATCATAGGTCGCCAAACCGGCTTTCATGCCTTCCAAAAACGCCAGATACTCCCGCAAACTCACAGGAACCTTATTGCTGCGCAGCGCGTCAAAGAAAGGTAAAAACATCAGCCCATCCGCGCCAGAATGACATAGAGGATCACAAGGGCGATCACCGCTAAAATCGTGAACAGAGCCGCCATGTGCAACCTGTCCAACAGCCCTGATTTACGATAGGCGATCAGGGCCACAGCCAGCCCTAACACCGTCGCGATGACAAACAGCATCACCATGAATTCGCATCTCCAATCGCGCAAAAGCGCCGTGTTATCCACGGCCTCCGGGCGAAATGGCGGCGATCTCGTCCAAACGCGCACCGACTTCGGCCTCGGAACCAAAGCCATATCGCGCCCAGCCCAGCCCGTCCAGACGTAGGAGCTGTGCCTGTGCGTCATTTCCCGAAAGCGCGAGGGCTTCGGATTTGATCAAGATGAGGGTCGAAAGCAGAGCGGCGTTCTCAGCTTTGCGCACCGGAGTCATATGCGCGTCGACAATGCGAATGGCTGTCTCTGTGTTGCCAAGGCTGAGCGCATGGGCGGCAAGTTGAACGCCCATATGCGCGGCCTGTAGCTGGGTTGCGGGATTGGCGCGATAAATCGCCTCAGCTTCGCGAAACGAGGCAAGCGCAATGTCGGAATTGACCCCAAGGTTGAGGCGCCCGCGCACGAACAGCGAAAACGCCAGCCGCGTGTCGCGCCAATTCATCGAGCGGGCAAGATCGACCGAACGCCCCGCCGCGCTGCGCCGCGTCGACATGGATCCGCCGCCGCCAAGGGCGGTTTCAATCGCGGTTTTCCACGCGCGAGGGGTATATGAGACGGGGGCAGGCGCACCTCTGCCACCCGCCGGATTGAGACGGGCCAGAAGCGCAGGAATCCGCGCGCCCACCTCAGAACGAGTCATGCCGGATTTCAGCTCCGGCGCATAAAAGGCGCGCAGGACGAGCATATCAAACCCTGTCAGCACCGTATGAAAATTGTCGTCGTTGAACACGCTGTCTGGCAGGCGATAGAGGTCGTTCACCGGCCCAAGCGCTTGGGCGATTTCCTCATGCAGACAGTCGCGCATTTCTTGCGGGCTGACATCACCGGGAATGAACACCGACATGCGTTTGCGCTCAGTGAGGCGGGTCCAATCGGTCTGTGGTGTGCGCCGCGCTTTCTTGTATTCGGCCCAGCCGGACACATTTGGCGCCACAAAACAGGCAGCCCCCGGCACCAAGCTTTGCAAAGCGCGTTTGGAAATCACTTCCAAAGTGATCGAGGCGGGCCCCGTGCCCCCAGCACGGGAAATATTGATACCCGCCTCGCTGCGCAATCGCCCTATCAATTTGTCTAAATCCGTTTGCAGCACCAAAGGCGCGCGCCCCACCACGCGCACCGAAACCGGGCCTTCAAATCGAGACAAGACGGGCAATGCGCGACCACTCTCAAGTTCAAACGATAATTCAAGGAAATCCGCTGCGATCTGTGCATTCGGGCGTGTCGGTCGGGTACTCGCCCCGCCGCTAAACGCTTTCATGGGTGGGAGTTTGGTCGGCAATGTCACCTGCCGCGCCGTCACTTGGCGCGTGGTTTCAATGCTTCCACTCGGCTGCCCAGCACAGCCCGTGATCCCTGCAATCGCAGCCGCGATTATGACCTGTTTCATCATCGTACTTACCCCCGTAAGTGACTTGATGAACGGATTCACACGCACACAATCCGCACGTTGAATGGCAGGCCAAAGTCGCTTCCACAGGGCAGGCACGTCCCTTGTCATGTCGCATTCATCGCCCAGGCACGAGCGGCGCTTACGATCATGTGGTCCACAAAGAAGGGCTGGCAGCCGCCCCAATGGACCCCGTGCATTGTCCCGCAGACAAAACCGCTTCAAACCGCCAATCCCCCGATCGGCATGTTCAAGGCGGCAAAGCGTAAAGTTGTGGGATACTGGCCCTAAACTTGGATGAAGGCGGGCCACAGGCGAGCGGACAGGAGCCATGGGGGCGGTCAGGTGCGCCCCAAAGCCAAGGTCCATATCGCGCAAGTGACTGAGGTTTCATCCGGGCAGGCATCCCGAAACACTTCAGCTCGCGTCAACGAACAGACGGATACATGCAAGACGTCTCCCAACATCTCTTTGCACCGTTCTACGCCCCCCCAGGCCCAACCTTGCTACGCCGGGGGGGGCAGATTCACCAAGGGAAAAGTGACGAGAATGGGGCAGAAAACGATTTGTTCGTAGTTGGTTAACAATGAGGTCGCAACATATGGTGGGGCGGGTTCAGGCGCATACTAAAACGTCAAAGCAAATGTGGCGCAAATATGGCGCGCCGAGCTGAGACCCAGCGAATCGGTGATAAATTGGTGGCGTTCATAAGAGGGGACAGATTTTCGCAAGACATCCGCTCGCATCATCAAGCCGCTTTCCGGCCCGTTTGAACAGGCGCGGCTTTGAATTGACCCGGTCGGAAATCAGAACCATACAAAGGCCGTTTTGATGCGCAGCATTGATCGAAGATGTCTTGGAATTCCATTGAGAAAGCGAACTTGATGAAAACCGTCTTGACCAAAACAGTCACCGTCATGTTTTTGGCGTCTTCGGCCATGGCCCAACCTGCGCCCTCCGTCACGCCCATTGCCTTCTCACAGGCTCAGTGCCCCACACAGACGGAAGCCTATTTGATACAAGAAGGCACGCTCTTTGCCGAAATTCCGGCGTTGGACGGCGCTTTTGAGGACGATCAAGCCGCAACTGAGGCGTATCGCCGGTATCAACTCTCCGTGCACCTATTGGCCGCGTTTACCGGGCAATTTCTAGGGCTTTCAACACATCCGACCAAGGCCTATGCGGCGCAAAGCAAAGCATTGTTGGACTTGACGCTCTGTGTGCAACCGAGCGCGCAGGAACAAGACCTGATTGTACAGAAAATGAAGAGCGGATCCTCGCAAGCCGCGTCTTTGAAGGATGCGGAGGTCAGAACCCAGCTGTTTGGGGCATTTGATGAGTTTCAATGCATGGGGTTTGTGCAGGCCAGCGAGGCGATTTTTGACCTTGATCCGACAGCGCCAGATTACCCGACCAAGATCGGCGCTCTTATGGCTTCGAAAATGAAGTCATGCGATTGACGCATCTGTCTCACGCGAAACCTGACGCCGCCTTTGCCTCTCGCACCGCTTAGGAGCGGGCGTATTTTATAAAGGGCGTGAGCGTTGCCACCTGGTCATAAAGCGTGCGGGCAGTCGTGTTGAACGCCTGCGTCATCCAATACACAGTTGGCGTGCCGTTTTGATCAGCGGCTTCATATACAGCTTCGATCAAGGCGCGCCCTGCACCCGTGCCGCGCACATCTGGCAGCACAAACAAATCCTGCAAATAGGTGACATCCTCAATATGCCAGTTGTGCTCATGGAAAATGTAATGGGTGAACCCGACCAAACGCCCATCCACCTCAGCCACGAAGGCCGCGCGGGTTTTATGGTCAGGATCGGTGAGCCGCGCAAAGGTCCGCGCTGTGATCTCATCGGCAACGCTGCTCTCATAGAAGGTCAAATACCCCTGCCAAAGCGCCTCCCAGTCCGTGCGATCCGCTGGCAATAAAGGGCGAATTCGCAAGCTCATCGTGGATTTCGCGCCAAAAAGGCGAGCCTTTCAAAGAGATGCACGTCTTGTTCGTTCTTGAGCAAAGCCCCATGCAGTTTGGGCAAGGCGGTTGCACCATCCCGCTTTAGGTCTGCCGCGTCCATATCCTCAGCCAACAACAGCTTGAGCCAGTCCAGCACCTCAGAGGTCGAGGGCTTCTTCTTCAACCCGGCCTGATCTCGGATTTCGTAAAACTGCGTCAAAGCCGTCGTCAAAAGCGCGTTTTTGATGCCCGGGTGGTGCACCTCAACGATTTTGCGCAATGTGTCGATCTCCGGGAATTTGATGTAATGGAAGAAACACCGCCGCAAAAACGCATCCGGCAGCTCTTTTTCATTGTTGGAGGTGATGATCACGATCGGGCGCACCGCCGCTTTGATGGTTTCGCCAGTTTCATAGACGTGGAATTCCATTTTATCGAGCTCTTGCAGCAAATCATTGGGAAACTCGATATCCGCCTTGTCGATTTCATCAATCAACAACACGACTTTTTCGCCAGCTTCAAAGGCCTCCCAAAGCTTGCCTTTCTTGATGTAATTGGCAACGTCATGGACCTTTTCTTCGCCCAATTGGCTGTCACGCAGGCGTGAAACGGCATCATACTCATAAAGCCCTTGTTGCGCCCGCGTGGTGGATTTGATGTTCCACTCAATCATCCGCAGCCCCAGTGATCCGGCAACCTGCTTGGCCAGTTCGGTTTTCCCGGTGCCCGGCTCGCCTTTGACCAGCAAAGGCCGCTCCAGCGTCACAGCCGCGTTGACGGCCACTGTCAAATCATCGGTGGCCACATAGCTTTCGGTGCTCTCAAAGCGCATCTTATTCTCCTCAGACGTTGACGAAGTGGTAGGCAAAGCGCGCGCATGATGCAAGCCGGGGCAAACGCGACGTGACGGCGCGCGCCAGAGGGGGATCAAGGCGAGAACGCTCAAATTGAAACAACCCATGCGGTTTGGGGCGTGACAAACCTTTGAGAGCGGAGTAAACGAGCGGCGAGGAGGTGCCCGATGGTTGAAATGAACGCTGCAAGACGCGGGGCTTCCAAGGAAGAGGAGCAAGGGATGAACGCGGAAAACTTTCTACCCGATGATTATCGCCCGGCTGACGACGAACCATTCATGAATCCGCGCCAGCTTGAGTACTTTCGCCGCAAACTCGTCAATTGGAAAGCTGAACTCGTAAACGAGAGCAAGAACACAATTGAAGGTTTGCAAGACGGCACACGCAACATTCCCGATGACGCGGATCGCGCGTCGGAGGAAACCGATCGCGCGCTGGAATTGCGCACACGGGATCGGCAACGCAAGTTGGTGTCCAAAATTGATGCCGCTCTGCGCCGGCTGGATGAGGGCGAATACGGCTATTGCGAAGAAACCGGCGAGCAGATTTCGCTCAAACGGTTGGACGCGCGCCCGATCGCAACCATGAGCCTTGAGGCGCAAGAACGCCATGAACGCCGCGAAAAAGTGCACCGCGACGACTAGGCGTGACGCCTGAACCTGTGGTGTCCCTGTTTAGGGCACAGGGTCCGGGCAGATGTTCAGGTCACGGGTTCAGGTCACTGGCCGGATACAGACCGGATACGGGCCGGATACAGGCCAGATACAGGCCGCGCGCAGGACTGAAGAAGGCACCGGGTCGCGTTTTTGCGGTCCGGTGTTTTTTGTTTGGGGAAGCGAATGTTGATCGGTCAAGACATAACAGTGCTGGGCGCAGGGGTTGCTGGATTGGCGGCGGCGCGCGCCTTGGCTTTGCGCGGAGCCTCTGTGCGGGTGTTGGAGCAGGCGTCTGAGATTACCGAAGTGGGGGCTGGCCTTCAGATCAGCCCGAATGGCGTCAGAGTGCTGGATGCACTTGGGCTTGGTGAGGCGGCGCGCGCGGCAGGGATGCGCGCACAAGCGGTGGTCTTGGCCGATGGGCTAACCGGGCGTCAGGTCTTGCGCATGGATTTGGCCAAACGCCGCGCCGGGCAGGCGTTTTTGCTGTTGCACCGCGCGGATCTGATTGAGCTTTTGCGCAAAGGGGCGATGGATGCGGGGGTGCACATCCAGACATCTGCGCAGGTGACGGCTGTTGAGGTTCATAAGGACCATGGCCGCTACACCCTGTCTGATGGCACTTCACAGTCTACGCGGTTTTTGGTCGGTGCGGATGGGCTACATTCGGTGCTGCGCCAAGCCATCAACGGGCGGCGCGACCCATTTTTCACCCAACACGTCGCATGGCGCGCTTTGGTGCCCGCAGAAGGGTGCGCAATGCGCGGCGAACAGGGCGGTGACACAATCGAAGCGCGCGTCCATATGGGGCCAAAACGACATCTTGTGACCTATCCGTTGCGCGAGGGCCGCCTGATCAACATTGTCGCCGTCGAGGAGCGCACAGCCTGGGCCGAGGAAGGCTGGACCCACCGTGACGATCCTGAAAATCTGCGCGCCGCCTTTGCCGGCTTTGGCTCTGAGGTGCGGGAATTGCTTGCGCGCGTCGAGACTGTGCATCTGTGGGGGCTGTTTCGCCATCCCGTCGCCAACCAATGGCACAAAGGCGCTGGTGTCATTCTGGGCGATGCGGCGCATCCGACTTTGCCGTTCATGGCGCAAGGCGCTGTGATGGCGCTTGAGGACGCTTGGGTGCTGGCAGATTGCCTGACAGTGGCCGGGCTAGAGGACGGTGGCGCGCTCTATCAGGCGCGGCGACGTCACAGGGTCGAACGGGTGATCAATGCGGCGAATGGCAATGCCAGGAACTATCATCACGCCAATCCAATCGCGCGCGCCATTGGGCATAATGCGTTGCGCGTGTTTGGGCAGATCATGCCCGAACAGGTGATCAAACGGTTCGATTGGATCTATGATTTCGACGCCACAAATGACGCCTAGCGCGTCAACATCTCATCCACCTCATCGCCCGCGATACTGTGCGAGAGGGCTGTGAACATCCCAGTGTTAAACATCGCATGCCCCGCATCCATCACATGGCGTTGCACCATGCGCATCAAGGACGATCCGAGCGACAGCCGGGCAGCACCCATCTGCGCAAAATCGCTGCGCATCATATGTGTAAAGGCGCCGGTGATCAGCACATTGACGGGCAGGGTGGTCGCCGCAATCACGGCCGCCTGCGCCTCAAGCCCGCCCGGCACCGGCACGTAAACGCAATCCGCCCCCGCAGCCTCATACCCTTGGACGCGGGCCAATGCCTCGTTCAGGTCATACTGCCCGTTCATCACCCCATCTGCGCGCGCGCAGAGCACAAAATCCCCCGCCAATGCCCGCGCGGCGCTGGCGGCCGCCCGGATCCGCTCAATCGCCTGCGCGCGCGGATAGGCGGTCTTCTCAGGCAAGGCGACATCCTCGATCGAAATCCCAGCAAGGCCAATTTCCCCCGCCAGTCGCACAGTGTCCGCCAGCGCCTCAGGGCCGTGACCAAAACCGTTTTCAAAATCCCCCGACACAGGCACCCGCACAGCGCTGAGCACATCCTGCGCATGGGCCAAAGCCTCATCTCGGCTGACCCGCCCCATATCAGGGCGCCCCAAGGTGAAGGCATGGGCGGCGGATGATGTGCCAATCGCCTGCGCGCCCAAGGCTTCCAACAGCTTGGCCGATCCTGCGTCCCATGCATTTGCCAAAATGAACGGATCGCCCTTCTGGTGCAGCGTGCGAAACGCCGCGCCTGTTGATCCCGCGCGCGTTGAACACATGTGAAGCCCTCCTCATTGCGCCCATCTTTGTGCGCATTGTGCAAAAAATCAGCATCCCAAACCAGAAAAACCGCCGATGCCCCTTTCCAAAAGGGCCGCTCCGTGAAATTAGAAATCGTCAAACGATGACTCCCAAGGAGGCCCCCATGGAGATTCGCGAGGCACTTACTTTTGACGATGTGTTGCTGGTTCCAGCGGAAAGCTCAGTGTTGCCCTCAACGGCCAACACGCAAACCCGCGTCACCCGTGATATTGCGATGAATATCCCTCTGCTCAGCTCCGCGATGGACACCGTGACCGAGGCCCGCATGGCGATTGCCATGGCGCAGGCGGGCGGCATTGGGGTCATCCACAAAAACCTCACAGTTGAGGAGCAGGCGCGCGAAGTTCGCCGGGTCAAACGCTTTGAAAGCGGTATCGTTTACAACCCGGTGACCCTGACGCCAGATCAAACGCTCTCTGATGCTAAGGCGTTGATTGAGCGCTACAATTTTACAGGTTTCCCTGTGATCGACGAAAAGGGTCATGTGGTTGGCATCGTCACCAATCGCGACATGCGCTTTGCGCCCTCAGAGGACACGCCCGTCAAGGCGATGATGACAAGCAAAGACCTCGCGATCCTGCGCGAACCTGCGGATCTTGAGGAGGCCAAAAGCCTGATGCGCTCGCGGCGCATTGAAAAGCTTTTGGTGACGGATGAGGCGGGGAAGCTGACCGGCCTTTTGACCCTGCGCGACACCGAACAAGCCGTGCTGAACCCGACAGCCTGTAAGGACGATCTTGGCCGGTTGCGGGTCGCGGCCGCTACCTCGGTGGGAGACAGCGGATTTGAGCGAACCCAAGCGTTGATTGCGGCGGGGGCTGATATTGTGGTGATTGACACGGCGCATGGGCATTCCGAAGGTGTCATTGAAGCTGTGAAGCGCGTTAAAGCACTGAAAAGCAAGGCGCAAATCATTGCTGGCAATGTGGCGACTGCGGCCGCGACAAAAGCCTTGATCGAGGCGGGCGCGGATGCCGTGAAAGTCGGCATTGGCCCCGGGTCCATCTGCACAACCCGTATGGTTGCTGGGGTTGGCGTGCCGCAGCTGACAGCGATTTCTGACTGTTCTGAGGCGGCGGGGGATGTTCCGGTGATTGCCGATGGGGGCATCAAATTCTCCGGTGATTTTGCCAAAGCCATTGCCGCGGGGGCCTCATGTGCCATGGTTGGTTCGATGATTGCGGGCACCGATGAAAGCCCCGGTGAGGTGATCTTGTATCAAGGGCGCTCGTTCAAATCATATCGTGGGATGGGGTCGCTTGGCGCCATGGCGCGCGGCTCCGCAGATCGGTATTTCCAAAAGGACGCGGCTTCGGACAAATTGGTGCCAGAGGGCATCGAAGGCCAAGTGCCCTACAAAGGATCGGCCGGGACGGTCGTGCATCAATTGGTGGGCGGATTGCGCGCGGCCATGGGCTATACGGGCTGCGCAACCATCGCAGAAATGCGCAAGAACTGCACCTTCGTGAAGATCACAGGGGCCGGGCTGAAGGAAAGCCATGTCCATGATGTGCAAATCACCCGCGAAAGCCCGAACTACAGAATTGGCTAAATTCATCGCGTTGCGCGGTGAACTTAAAGTGGAGAGTGCCGCGTGACACCAGCTGCCCGCATTGCAACAGCGATAGAAATATTGGACCTTTGGCGCGCCGGAACACCCGCTGAGCAAGCGCTCACGAGCTGGGCGCGCAAGAACCGGTTCGCAGGCTCCAAGGACCGTGCCGCTATTCGCGATCATGTGTTTGAGGCCATCCGCTGTGCCCGCAGTTTTTCGGCGCTTGGGGGGGGTGAAACCGGGCGCGCGATGATGATTGGCGCTTTGCGGGATGCCGGCACTCCGGTTGCCGAGATGTTTAACGGGGCAGGCTATGGTCCGGCCGCGTTGAGCGCGGCTGAAGAAGGCGCTGGCGAAGCCCCAGAAGGGGCCGAGGCGCTGGATTGCCCTGAATGGTTGGCGGGCGAGCTTAACGCGGCGCTTGGCGATGATTTTGCACCTGTTATGAGGGCGTTACGCCACCGAGCGCCGGTGTTTGTGCGGGTGAACCTTGCGCGGATGAGCCGGGAAGACGCGCGCGCATCGCTTGCGGCGGAGGGGATCGCGGCGCAGGATCATGGCCTATCGCCAAGCGCGCTCGAAATCACAGAGGGCGCGCGCCGCGTGGCAGGGTCGCAAACCTACCTCAACGGGCTTGTCGAATTGCAGGATGCCGCCTCACAAGCGGTGGTCGATGCTATCCCTTTTGAGCCGGGGGCGAGGGTATTGGATTATTGTGCTGGAGGCGGCGGGAAATCCCTCGCTTTGGCCGCGCGCGGCGCACAGGTTTGGGCGCATGATATCGCTCCAAATCGTATGAAAGACCTGCCAGAGCGCGCCGCGCGTGCCGGCGTACAGATCAACACCTTGTTTCCCGATACGCTTCAATCTGGGCCAAAGACCTATGATATTGTCTTTGCGGATGCGCCCTGTTCCGGGTCGGGATCCTGGCGACGCGCGCCGCAAGGAAAGTGGGATTTGACAGCGGCGCGCCTAGATGAGCTTCCTGAGCTACAGGCTTCTATATTAAGCGATATTTCCCGACTTGTTGCTCCCGGAGGCGTGCTCGCCTATGCAACATGTTCGCTTCTCGCGCGGGAAAATACAGCGCAAATTCAGGCGTTCTTGGCGCGTCATTCCGGCTGGAAACTTGAACGCGAACAAGCCTTTACGCCGCTTGACGGGGGCGATGGATTTTACATCGCGATATTGACCAACCTGCAAGAAAAGTGAACAGTCAACTTTAAGTTGTTGAACTGGATTGCGGACCCGCAAAACGGAGATGTTAATCATTCATAAACGATAATCATGTTCCATGTGGGACGAATCGAGAACGTTTGGAGTGACTGTGTCGTCTTTTTCTTTGGCCCCACGCGCAATGACGCAAGCCGCATTGGACCTTGCGCGCTGGCTCAAGATGTTTGTGCTCGTGTCTCTGGGGCTTGTGGTGGGCGCATTGTCGATGCCGCGCAGCCCGCTGGCGATGTCCGTTTTGATTGCGGGGTTGACGTTTGGGGCTTTGGCGATGCTCGTGCGCCTGCTGGCCGCGCGTCATAAACGACGACAAAGCGCGATTAGAAATGCCGCTGACATGCTCGTAAAACATGATGTCGTGCCCTGTTTTATGACCGATATTGATGGCGATGTCATCTATGCGAACCTCGCGGCACGAGAACGGTTTTCCGACAGCGAAAACGGCACGCTCGTTGGTGTGCTGGGCAGCTTGTTTGCGTCGCCCGCATCGGTCCTCTATCGGCTGCAAAACCGCGCGCAGGCCACTGGGTCGGCACGCGAAAACGTGGTGCTCAGCAAAGGAGAGTTGCACCTTGCGACTCATAAGGTGGGGAGCGAGGCCTATCTTTGGCGTCTGAACGAGCGTGAGTCCTTTGGCGACCGCAGCCAAGACGGGCGCACAGGTGAAAACATTGGCCTGCCCATGATGACGGTGTCCCGCGCGGGCACCATTTTGTTCATGAACGAAGCATTACGGCGGTTGCTGGGCGGACGGGAAACAACTTTGGACCGCGTGTTTACGGACCTGCCTTTGCGCGCGGGAGAGGTTCATCAAGTGATGGGCGCGCATGGGCGGGAGTCCGTTTTTGTCACCGAGATCGAGCTTTCGGCGGGGCGGCGGGAATTATACCTCATGCCGGAGCCGAAACTGCGCCTTATGGACAGTGCCGAATGGGGCGTTGTCGAAGGTCTGCCGGTGCCGCTGTTGAAGCTCGCTGAAGATGGTACCGTCGCGATGGCAAACGAACGTGGCCGCACCTTGTTAGGCGGGCAGGACATCGTGGGCCGACCGCTTTCTGATCTGGTCGAAGGGCTGGGGCGTCCGGTGTCTGATTGGTTGAGCGAAGCCTGGCGTGGCCGCAACTTAGGGCGTGTTGAAACCGTGCGCGCGAGTTTGCCGAGCGAAGAGTGTTTTATTCAAGTGACTTTGGAGCAAGTCCACGACGAACACGGCGTGTCGCTCGTGGCGGTTTTGACGGATGCGACCGAGATGAAAAACCTCGAAACTCAATTCGTACAAAGCCAGAAAATGCAAGCCATTGGGCAGCTTGCCGGGGGCGTTGCGCATGATTTCAACAACCTTCTCACTGCGATTTCTGGACACTGCGATCTTTTGTTGTTGCGGCACATGGAAAATGATCCCGATTTCGCCGATTTGACGCAGATTTCTCAAAACTCGAATCGAGCGGCGGCTTTGGTTGGCCAGCTCTTGGCGTTTTCACGCAAACAAACGCTGCGACCAGAGGTCATAGACCTCGCAGATTCCATGGGCGATATGACGCATCTTCTGGGCCGCCTCGTCGGGGAAAGAATTCAACTGGATTTTGACCACGATCATATCATCCAACCGATCCGCGCCGATAAGCGGCAGCTCGAACAGGTGGTCATGAATTTGGTTGTGAACGCCCGGGATGCGATGCCGGATGGCGGGCGCATCGGACTTGAGGTGCGCAACACATTTCTGGATCGCCCCCTTGAACGCGACAGGGTTTGTGTGGCGCCGGGAGACTATGTGACGATTCGCGTGATCGACGGGGGCACCGGGATTCCCAAGAACAAGATTAGCAAAATCTTCGAGCCGTTTTTTACAACGAAACGCGCGGGGCAGGGCACCGGGCTTGGGTTATCGATGGCATATGGGATCATCAAGCAATCGGGTGGCTATATTTTCGTGGATTCCGTTGAAGGGTCCGGCACAACTTTCACGCTCTATTTTCCTGTCTTCCTTGAACAGCCCAATGACGCGCTTGTTCAACCGAACCCCGCTTTGGACAAGGCCGTTACACCGCTTGCGCCGCAGGCCCAAAGCGCGGACCTCGTAGAGACACCTCTGCCGCCGCCCGCTACCGCACCCGATACGCCAATTTCTGCACAACCATCAAACCTTGAGGCAACGGTGCCCAAACCAACGCACGAAACGGGTGCTGAAGGCGGGATCGTTCTCCTTGTCGAAGATGAAGCGCCGGTGCGCGCCTTTGCGTCTCGCGCGTTGCGCTTGCGCGGGTTTACCGTGCTTGAGGCGGAGAGCGCAGAGGAAGCGTTGCGCACCCTTGAGGATCAAGACCTGTCAGTTGATGTCTTTGTAACGGATGTGATCATGCCGGGCATGGATGGGCCAACCTGGGTCAGCCAAGCGTTGAAGGATCGCCCCGGGGTCAAAGTGGTCTTCGTCTCGGGCTATGCGGAGGATTCGGTATCTGAACATCAAGCGCGCATCCCGAACTCCGTTTTCTTACCAAAACCATTTTCCCTCTCCGAACTCACCTCAACGGTATCCCAGCAGATACATTAACCCATTGTAGTTAATTAACTTTTTCAGAATGGTCGAAAAAACGTCTACCTTAAACCAATCGTTAACCAGTCTCGCGTCACAGTGATTGTGTAAAAATTTCTTGAAATGTTCTCTTTTGTTCTTCATACGGGAGATAAGAACAAGAGGCGAACAAGAGCGCAATTGCCGCCCGGCTCAGGGTGTGGAATAAGGAACTCAATCATGGCAACGGCAGACCTTCTCGATATGACAAAAAAACGCGACGGCGAAAAACAAAAGGCGCTCGATTCCGCGCTGGCCCAAATCGAACGTCAGTTCGGCAAAGGCTCGATCATGAAATTGGGGTCCGATAACCCCATTGGCGAAATCGAGTCCACCTCGACAGGCTCTCTCGGTTTGGACATTGCGCTTGGGATTGGCGGTATTCCCAAAGGTCGGATCGTTGAAATCTACGGCCCGGAAAGCTCAGGCAAAACTACGCTGACGTTGCACTGCGTGGCGGAAGAGCAGAAAAAGGGCGGCGTTTGCGCCTTTGTAGACGCAGAACATGCCCTCGACCCGCAATACGCAAAACGACTGGGCGTTGATCTTGATGAATTGTTGATTTCGCAGCCGGACACAGGCGAACAAGCACTTGAAATCGTGGATACTTTGGTGCGTTCAGGGGCCGTAAGCATGGTCATCGTCGATTCTGTTGCCGCCCTTACACCGCGCTCGGAACTCGAAGGTGACATGGGCGATTCAAATGTCGGCGTGCAAGCGCGTTTGATGAGCCAAGCCATGCGCAAACTCACAGGCTCAATTTCGAAATCCAAATGTACCGTCATCTTCATCAACCAAATTCGGATGAAAATTGGCGTGATGTTTGGGTCGCCCGAAACCACGTCCGGCGGCAACGCACTAAAATTCTACTCTTCCGTGCGCTTGGACATTCGCCGCATCGGCGCCATCAAAGACCGTGACGAAGTTGTCGGCAACCAAACGCGCGTCAAAGTCGTCAAAAACAAAGTGGCGCCTCCCTTCAAACAGGTTGAATTTGACATCATGTACGGGGAAGGCATTTCCAAAAACGGCGAGCTTTTGGACCTTGGTGTGAAGGCTGGCGTTGTGGAAAAATCAGGATCCTGGTTCTCTTACGGCGATGAGCGCATCGGGCAAGGGCGCGAAAACGCCAAGACCTATCTGCGCGACAATGCCCGTACAGCGCTTGAAATTGAAGACAAAATTCGCGCCGCGCATGGGCTGGATTTCGATATGCCCGAATCCGAAAAAGTCGCGGATGAAGGCGACGATGTCTTGGAAAGCTGATCCAAGCGCCTGACTGACCATCCTTAAAAGGGCCGTGCGATACACCGCGCGGCCCTTCTGCGTATGGACAGTGCCCCTAGCGGCCATTACACCATAGCCAGCACCGCGAAAGCGCATAAATCCAAGACGATACGGGACCAATCATGGCCAGTTTGAACGACATCCGATCCACATTTCTGAACTACTTTGAGAAAAACGGCCACACGGTCGTTGAGAGCAGCCCCCTGGTACCGCGCAACGACCCAACCCTCATGTTTGCCAACTCCGGCATGGTGCAGTTCAAAAACTGTTTCACTGGCGTTGAACACCGCGAGTATAGCCGCGCCACCACGGCGCAAAAATGCGTGCGGGCAGGGGGCAAACACAATGATCTGGACAACGTCGGATACACAGCGCGCCACCATACGTTCTTTGAAATGCTTGGAAACTTTTCCTTTGGCGATTATTTCAAACCCGAAGCGATCCCCTTCGCTTGGGACTTGATCACCAAAGAATTCGCCATCCCAAAGGACAAACTCTACACAACCGTCTACCACACAGATGACGAAGCCTTTGAGCTGTGGAAAAAGGTGGGCGTGGCAGAAGATCACATCATCCGCATTGCCACCGATGATAACTTCTGGCGCATGGGGCCAACCGGTCCTTGCGGGCCATGCACCGAGATTTTCTATGACCACGGCGATCATATTTGGGGTGGCCCTCCTGGCTCCCCTGAGGAAGATGGCGACCGTTTTATCGAAATCTGGAACGTCGTGTTCATGCAGAATGAGCAATTTGAGGACGGCTCAATGCGCGCGCTTGACATGCAATCCATTGATACAGGCATGGGGCTTGAGCGGATTGGGGCTTTGCTTCAAGGCAGCCATGACAACTACGACACCGATCTGTTCAAAGCGCTGATCGAAGCCTCGGCGCATGCGACCAATGTTGATCCCTATGGGGCGCAAAACGTGCACCACCGGGTGATTGCCGATCATCTGCGGTCCGCGTCATTCCTGATCGCGGAGGGCGTGATGCCTGCCAGCGTTGGGCGCGGATATGTGCTGCGCCGGATCATGCGCCGCGCCATGCGCCACGCTCATCTGTTGGGGGCGAACGACCCTGTGATGTACCGTTTGGTGCCCGCGCTGGTGCAGCAAATGGGCCAAGCCTATCCCGAACTTGGCCAAGCGCAATCCATGATCGAAGAAACCCTTTTGTCTGAGGAAACTCGCTTTAAGGCGACGCTTGATCGCGGGTTGAAGCTGCTGGACGAGGAACTTGACGGTTTGGCCGAGGGGGAGGACTTGCCCGGCGCGGCTGCGTTCAAACTCTATGATACATACGGCTTTCCCCTCGATCTGACCCAAGACGCCCTGCGCGAAAAGGGCCGCGCGGTAGATACTGAAGGCTTTGACGCGGCCATGGCCGAGCAAAAAGCTATGGCGCGGGCCGCTTGGTCGGGGTCGGGGGAAGCGGCGGATCAGACTGTCTGGTTTGATGTGGCAGAAACCCACGGCGAAACCGAATTTCTGGGCTATGAGGACGAACAAGCAGAGGGGCAAATTCTGACGCTGGTTCAAGAGGGCGCCAAGGTTGAGACCGCAGGCACCGGGGAAAGCGTACAGATCGTCACGAACCAAACTCCGTTTTATGCGGAAAGTGGCGGGCAAGTGGGCGACACGGGCGTGGTCAAAACAGAGACGGGCCTCGCGCGCGTTACCGATACCCGCAAAGTGGCCGGCGTGTTCATCCACTTCGCTCAAGTGGAGGAGGGCACGATCACAAACGGGCAGGGCGCTGAACTGTCAGTCGATCACATCCGCCGCGCCAACATTCGCGCCAACCACTCCGCCACCCATCTGTTGCACGAAGCATTGCGCGCCGAGCTGGGCGATCATGTGGCTCAACGCGGATCGCTAAATGCACCAGACCGCCTTCGCTTCGATTTTTCGCACAATAAGGGGCTCAGCCAGCAAGAGCTGGACAATGTGGCCATGGAAGTGAACGCCTATATTCGCCAAAATGGCAGCGTTGAAACCCGGATCATGACCCCGGATGACGCGCGCGAGATTGGGGCGCAGGCGCTCTTTGGCGAAAAATACGGCGATGAAGTGCGGGTTGTGTCGATGGGCCAAGCGGCCACTGGCAAAGGCAGCGATGGCAACACCTATTCGCTGGAATTATGTGGCGGTACGCATGTCAAACGCACAGGCGATATTGGACTTTGCGTCATTTTGGGCGATAGCGCGTCCTCGGCTGGGGTCCGCCGCATTGAAGCGCTGACAGGCAAAGCCGCCTTCGCTCATTTGGAAGAAGAAGCGAAACAACTGGCCGACATTGCCGGATTGCTTAAGGCGCAGCCCGGCGATGTTGTGGGGCGCGTGAAGGCCATGCTGGACGAGCGCAAAGCGCTGTCGCAAGAGTTGGCGCAACTCAAGCAGGATATGGCCATGGGGGGGGCAAATGCGGCAGAGGCCAAGGACATTGGCGGGATCGCCTTTCTTGCTCAAGCGCTCAACGGTGTGTCCGGCAAAGATTTACGCGGCGTTTTGACGGCACATAAAGACAAGATTCGCTCAGGCGTCATTCTGTTGATTGCAGAGGATGACGGCAAGGTTGCTGTCGCGGCGGGTGTTACGAATGATCTTGTGAACAAGGTCTCTGCGGTGGACGTATTACAGGTTGCAGTGCCGCTCGTGGGCGGTAAAGGCGGCGGCGGGCGCCCGGAAATGGCTCAGGGCGGCGGCAAGGACTTCGCCGGTGCAAAGGATGCGATTGTCGCCGCAGAAACCTATTTGGAGGGCTTGTGATGCCAGCACTCTGGATTGCCCATGTGAGTGTCACCGATGAGGAGGCCTACGGTAAATACGCCGCCCTCGCAGGCCCGGCGATTGCCGAACACGGCGGGCGGTTCATCGCCCGCGCCGCGCGCTATGTGCAACTCGAAGGCACGGACCGGGCGCGCAATGTTGTGGCGAAGTTTGAGAGCGTAGAGGCGGCCGAAGCCTGCTATCACAGCCCTGAGTACCAAGAAGCGCTGGATTTCGCGCGCGGCGCTTCGGAGCGCGAGTTGGTCATCGTCGAAACTGTCGAATAATCCGCCTCAGCGCTAGAAAAGGCCAATTTTCCCAACCAAAAGGGCCGCCCTCTCAGGCCGCCCTTTTCAGTGTTCTCAAAATATCCCGGGGGTATGGGGGCAGCGCCCCCATGTTGCCCGGATCAGTTAGAGCGCGCTTGGCGTTTGCGCTCATGCGGGTCGAGATACCGTTTGCGCAGACGCACGGACAGCGGGGTCACTTCCACCAATTCGTCATCATTGATATAGGCAATCGCCTGCTCCAAGGTCAATTTGGTGATCGGCGTCAAGCGCACAGCTTCATCGGTCCCGGAAGCCCGCACGTTTGTGAGCTTTTTCCCTTTCAGCGGGTTCACCTCAAGGTCGTTTTCACGGCTGTGTTCGCCAATGATCATCCCCTGATAGATCTTATCTTGTGGCTCGACCAACATCTTGCCGCGATCCTCAAGGTTCCACAGCGCGTAGGCGACGGCCTCACCGGATTCCATCGAAATCAGAACGCCAGCCCGACGCCCGGGGATGGTGCCCTTGTGCGGCGCCCAACCGTGGAACACCCGGTTCAAAACGCCAGTGCCGCGTGTGTCGGTCAGGAATTCACCGTGATAGCCGATCAAGCCACGCGAGGGCACATGCGCCACAATCCGCGTTTTGCCAGCGCCCGCGGCCTTCATTTCCGCCAGATCACCTTTGCGCGCGCCGGTGATTTTCTCGATCACAGCACCGGAATACTCGTCATCCACGTCAATTGTGACTTCTTCAATCGGCTCAAGGCGCACACCGTCTTCTTCGCGCATGATCACCTGCGGGCGCGAAATCGACAGCTCAAAGCCTTCACGGCGCATGTTTTCGATCAAAACGCCCATCTGCAATTCGCCCCGGCCTGAGACCTCAAAGGCTTCGCCGCCGGGCGTGTCTGCGATCTTGATCGCCACGTTGCTTTCGGCTTCTTTCATCAAGCGGTCGCGAATAACGCGCGATTGTACTTTTTTGCCGTCCCGCCCGGCAAGGGGGCTGTCGTTGATGCCAAAGGTTACGGTGATCGTTGGCGGATCAATCGGCTGCGCATCAAGCGGCTCTTCCACCGCCAACGCGCAGATTGTATCGGCAACCGTTGCTTTGGCCATGCCTGCGATGGACACGATATCGCCAGCTTGGGCTTCTTCGATTTCGGCTTGGGCCAAACCGCGAAACGCCATGATTTTCGAAACGCGGAACTGTTCGATTTTCTGGCCAACACGGCTGAGGGCTTGCACCGTTGCGCCAACTTTCAGGGTGCCGCTTTCCACGCGCCCCGTCAGCAAACGGCCGATGAAAGCGTCTGAACCGAGGGTCGTGGCCAACATGCGGAAATCTTCGCCTTGGCGGGAGATTTGGCTTGGCTTTGGTACGTGATTGACCACGAGATCAAACAGCGCGTGCAGGTCTTTGCGCGGGCCATCCAGTTCAGGATCGCACCAGCCAGACCGACCAGAAGCGTAGAGATGTGGAAAATCAAGTTGATCGTCGTCAGCGCCAAGCGAGGCGAACAAATCAAACACCTCATCCAGCGCGCGATCGGGTTCCGCGTCAGGCTTGTCGACCTTGTTGAGCACAACAATCGGGCGCAGACCCAGCGCGAGCGCCTTGGAGGTCACGAATTTGGTTTGTGGCATCGGGCCTTCCGCCGCATCCACCAGCAAGACAACGCCATCCACCATCGATAGAATGCGCTCCACTTCGCCGCCAAAATCGGCGTGGCCGGGGGTGTCAACGATGTTGATCCGCGTGCCTTTATATTCAACAGAGGTCGCTTTCGCGAGGATAGTAATCCCACGTTCGCGTTCCAGATCGTTGCTGTCCATCATCCGCTCTGCGGTGGCTTGGTTCTCACGAAACGCCCCGGACTGCTTCAAAAGCTCGTCAACGAGGGTGGTTTTGCCGTGGTCAACGTGGGCAATGATGGCGATGTTTCTCAGGTCCATGGTCGCGTCCTTGTAATACTTGAGGGGGCCTTACAGGGGGGCGCGCAAAATAGCCAGAGGAAAGCGTCAAAGGGTGTTCAGCCAGTCCAAAAGCTGCGCATTGACAGCATCAGGGGCTTCTTGCTGGGTCCAGTGGCCGATCCCTTCCAACATATGACAGGCGCGCAGGTTGGCGAGAGACTTTGCCAAGATGGGCGCCGGCCCGTTTGGCAACATCTTGACGACCATATCTTCGGTCCCGGCAATAAACAGGCTGGGTTGCTGGATCACCGGGTTGGAGGGGTGCGCGCGCAAAAAGGCGTGATCGCGGTGCCAATTGCGATACCGATTGAGCGGCCCGCGAAACCCGGACGCGGCAAACTCCGCCCCGTAATAGGCCAGATCCTCTTGCGTTAACCATGCAGGTAAAATGTCGGGCAGGGCCATGCCTTCCAGCACCGGCGCGCCGTGGGCTTTGCGATTGGGCCAGCCGTCCGGTGCCGCGTCCCCAGATAACGCCCATAAGAACCGGGTTACGCTGTCCAGGGGATCGGCTTCAAGCTCAGCCTCCGCCACGCCTTCCTCCTGGAAATACACCTGATAGAAAAACCGTCCCTTTTGGGTGAACAGCTTCTCCATGAGGTCGATGAACACCACATCTCCCGGCGGCTGATAGGCGACCGCCAAGCCCGCCACCGCGCGAAACACGTCAGGAAACAGCCGCGCAGAGGTCCAGGCCAAAGGCGCGCCCCAATCATGACCAACCACCACCGCCGGGGCATCGGGCGAGAGCGCGCGTGCCAACCCGGCAATGTCCGCCGTCATGGTCTCCATACTATAGGCCGCAACCTCATGGGGCTTATCCGAGCCGCCATATCCGCGCATATCCGGCGCGGCGACCTTGTACCCTGCCTTCGCCAAAGCCTTGATTTGGTGCCGCCACGAATACCAACTTTCGGGAAACCCGTGGATCAAAAGGACAAGAGGGCCATCGCCCTCGACCGCCACACGCAGGGTCACACCGTTGGTCTTGATCATTTGAAACTGGGTCATGATGCCGCCTCCTGTCTTACTTCGCGCAAGGGCCGCTGGCTGTGTCAACAAAGCCGCAACGTCACATCACGAGGCAATGTAGCGATCGCGGCGATGGTTCATTGTGATGATGACATTGAGCAAGACCGCCCCCAACAAAGACCACGCCGCCACATCGACCGGGAGCACGAAAAACGCCGCCAAAAACACCAGAGCATCAAAGCTAAGTTGGATCATCCCCGCCTTAATGCCCAATTTATCCTGCATATACAGCGCCATAATCCCAACGCCGCCAAGGCTTGCTCCATGGCGAAACAACACAAGCAACCCCGGACCCGCCGTAACCCCAGCCAAAAAGGCGGCCAGTGCGGGGTGCGGCAATTCAAGCGTCAACCACGCGCCGAACCCTTCGGCCATGAGCGACAGCACCCCCACCGCCACAAAGGTTTTCACAGTAAACCGCCAGCCCATGCGCAGGATCGCAAAGACGTAAAACGGCAAATTCAGAGCAAAAAACACGGCGCCAAATGGCCAATCGCCCAAATAACTTGTGAGCAAGGACAATCCGGCCACTTGCCCGGTGATCAAATCGGCGGCGCGCAAGAATTGGATCGACAGCGCCACCAAAGCCGTCCCCACCATGAGCGCCAAAGCGTCCTCAAGAACCGTGTGTTTGTCGGGCGGTGCAGACAGCAATAGCATCAGTGCGGCGCCATGTTTGAGAACAAATGAATTGTCAAAATACCAAGCATAATCAGTCCGATACCGATGATAGCGGCAAGGTCAAGCCGCTGGCCAAAAACAACGAACCCAATCGCTGCAATCATCACGATGCCAAGCCCCGACCAGATGGCATAGGCCAAGCCCACCGGCATATATTTCAAAGCGACCGATAAGAGCGCAAAACTAATGCCATAGGCCACAACGACAATCACGGAAGGGACAAGCTTGCTGAATTGCTGGCTCGCCTGAAGCGCGGTGGTGCCAATGGTTTCGGCCATCACAGCAAGAAACAATATGAAATAGGGCATATCAGCTCCAATCCGGGTCTCGTTTTTCCAAAAACGCCTGCACGCCTTCTGCTGTGTCCTCAAGCATCATATTCCCGGCCATGACCTCGCCCGTATAGGCATAGGCGGCGTGAAGCGGCATGTTGAGCTGCTCATAAAAGGCGGATTTGCCGATTTTGACAGCGGCCGCGAGTTTGCTAGCAACGGTTTGCGCCAGCGCCATGGTGTCTGTCGTCAACGCATCCGGCGCGCAGGTCCGGTTGATCAAGCCGAGGTCCAGCGCGCGCGTAGCGTCGATGAATTCTCCGGTTGTGAGCATCTCAAAGGCTTGTTTGCGTGGGACATTTCGGCTGAGCGCCACCATGGGCGTCGAGCAAAACAGCCCGATATTGACGCCATTCACGCCAAACCGTGTGCTTTTAGTCGCCACTGCCATGTCACAAGAGGCCACCAACTGACACCCAGCTGCCGTGGCAATTCCCTGCACCTCTGCAATCACCGGCTGGGGCAGGGCGGGGATCATTTGCATCACCTCACCACACCGCGCAAACAGGTCCGCGAAATAAGCAGCACCCTTGTCTTGGGCCGCGCGCCCGGCCTGCATTTCCTTAAGGTCATGCCCCGCACAAAACGCCTTTCCCGCCCCGGCAATCACCACAGCCTTGATCCCAGCATCCGCCGCAATCGAGGTGAACGCCGTTTTGAGCGCTGCCAACATAGCGTCAGAAAGCGCATTGAGAGAGCCAGGGGTGTTGAGCGTCAAACGCGCCACCGACGCCACGTCTTCCCGGATCAAAATAGGATCTGACATCTTGTTCTCCTCCACGTTTCCTCCGACGATAGGCGGGCAAACAGGGAGGCGAAAGCATGAAATTGCAAATGGACAAAGCCGCGCTCACGGCGTTTTTGGCGCGCGAGTTTCAACAGGTCGCCGGTGAGTTTGATGTTGTGGACGTGGCGCCGATGGAAATCACAGTGCGCAATAAGATCAGCGAAAAACACTTGCGACCCGGCGGGACCGTGTCTGGGCCGACGATGTTCGCCTTGGCGGATGTGGCGGTGTATCTTGCGATTTTGGCGATGATTGGACCAAAGGCACTGGCCGTAACCACGAATTGTTCGCTGGATTTCATGCGCAAACCCACTGCCAACGCCGATCTGATTGCAAAAACACGACTTTTGAAATTGGGGCGCGTTTTGGCGGTTGGAGATGTGTTGATCTACTCTGAGGGGGCTGAGGCGCCTGTGGCGCGCGCGTCGATGACCTACTCAATCCCTCCTGATCAATGAGACACGCGCAAAAGGGTTGCGGGCAGGCGCAAGCACGTTAACCTTTCCTCAAAGGAGAGCGCATTGGACAGCACAGACCAAGCGGACATCGAGGCTGCGAGTGAATTTGCGACCCAAACCCTTGTGGATATGGGGTTGAGTGAGCGCGCACCGGGGCATGTGTTTTGGCATATGAACCCCGATATGCTTGGCGGGATCCGCCTTCAGGCGCGCGCGCGCGGGGGCAAAATCGAGATGACGCCGGTGGCACAGGTTGTTTGGCTGCCGATTGAGCGCCTTGTCGCCGTGGGCAAAGGGATGAAATATCGGCCTTGGTCGCCCATGGCGATCACCCGGTCCCTGATCCAGATTTCCGCCCCCGGCAGCCGCCCGCCACGCTTTACACCCGGCGATTTCGCTGAGGGCGCGTCCGATTTGATGATGCTTGCCAAGACAAAAGTCATTCCGCAGATTGTCGAAATGGCCGACGAGCGCGCGCTGCGCGATGTGTTTCGTGCCCAAGCGCGGGCCAAAGTTGGCCAAGCCTTGCGCCTCGTTGCGTATCAAACGTGGGAGCGGGGCCGGGTTGACTTGGATCAGGCCTTTGCTGATTTGATGGCCGGACAAACGGAGGCTAGAGGGCGCGCCCGGTTGCGCCAGTTTTTGGACCGATTGGCGCAGTCGCAGCAAACCGAAGCGATCTTGGCAACCAAAAGCAAAGGCGCGCGCCCCGCAAAGGGACCACAGGGCGGGAAAAGCGACGGGACTGCGGGCGAGAAAGTTGGGGTAAAATAATACCTCTTTTGTAACGCCTTGATTTAATACGGTTATTTACATTTTGCCATCACATAACAGTCTTGACGCAGCCCCATAAACCACTAAAAGCAGCCCATCCGAAACCCAATCAGGGCTGAACACCATGAAAACCTTCTCTGCAACACCTGCAGATATCGAGAAGAAATGGATCCTTATCGACGCCGAAGGCGTTGTTATGGGCCGTCTTGCGTCGATTATCGCCATGCGTCTGCGTGGTAAGCACAAGCCATCTTACACCCCCCACATGGATTGCGGCGACAACGTCATCGTCATCAATGCGGACAAGGTGCAACTCACTGGCAAAAAGCGTTCCGACAAAATCCACTACTGGCACACCGGTTTTCCGGGCGGTATCAAAAACCGTACAGCGGGTCAGATTTTGGAAGGGGAGTACCCCGAGCGTCTTTTGACTCTGGCCGTCAAGCGTATGCTGCCGGGCAACAAACTGAGCCGTCAGCAGATGACAAACCTGCGTG
The DNA here is from genome assembly GCA_050633625.1 of Maritimibacter sp. Taxonomy (GTDB): domain Bacteria; phylum Pseudomonadota; class Alphaproteobacteria; order Rhodobacterales; family Rhodobacteraceae; genus JBOEGW01. Next base: position 73,565 of record JBOEGW010000007.1, read on the forward strand.
TTTACGCGGGTGCCGAGCATCAGCATGAAGCACAGAACCCCGAAGTTCTGGACGTGAAGTCCATGAACAAGAAAAACTCGCGTGAGGGCTGATCATGTCTGAAGAAATCAAATCACTTGATGAGCTGAACGCTGCAGTTGAAGGCGCTGGCGCGCCAGCCGCAGAAGAAACCGTTGTCCTGCACGAGCAAGTACGCGACGAATTGGGCCGCTCCTATGCCACTGGCAAACGGAAAGACGCGGTTGCGCGCGTTTGGATCAAACCGGGGTCCGGTAAGGTCGTTGTGAACGGGAAAGACATGGACAAGTATTTTGCACGCCCCGTGCTGCAAATGATCCTGCGTCAACCTTTCACAGTTGCCGGTGTTGAAGGCGAATTTGACGTCATGGCGACAGTCAAAGGCGGCGGTCTCTCCGGTCAAGCTGGTGCTGTGAAGCACGGCATTTCCAAAGCCTTGCAGCTTTATGAGCCTTCCTTGCGGGGCGCGCTCAAAGCGGCTGGCTTCCTCACACGCGATAGCCGCGTTGTTGAGCGTAAGAAATACGGTAAGCGCAAAGCGCGCCGGAGCTTCCAGTTCTCCAAGCGTTAATCGCTGGTTGGATGTTACGAATTTGGGCTGCCTTCGGGCGGCCCTTTTTCGATCTGCGCCCGGCTCAAACGTCCGTGCGATCTTGCGCCGTTTTCATATTGCGGCGCGTTTGGCCATGGCCTATACCCGCGCCAAGGCACCTGTAGCTCAGCTGGATAGAGCGCTGCCCTCCGAAGGCAGAGGCCATAGGTTCGAATCCTATCAGGTGCACCAATTTTCTTCGTGCGACTGCTTCGCGACTTGAGCGCCTGTTTGGCGCGCTCAAAGGATTTCCTGCTCGACGCAGCATATTCCCAATCATTTCAAGAGGCTGCGCGGTAGCGTGTCACGAAGTTTTGCAGGATTTTCTGTGGCCATGTCACGGTTTGAGCGCGGCACATGGCGATGAGGGCGTCCGCCTCCTCAGGCGGGAAGTAGCCACGATGTTTGTAGATATTGATGCGCGTTTCAAATCCTGCGGCGTCGGCCTCGGGATGAAACTGTGTGGCGTAGACGTTGGCGCGATAGCGCACCATTTGGAAGGGACAGCTTGGGGAGGTGACAAGATGGGTGGCGCCCGGCGGGAGGGTTTGCATCGCTTCTTTGTGGCCCACGAAAGCGTCGAAATCATGAGCGATCCCCGAAAGCACCGGGTCCGAGAGACCGTCCTGAGTGAGGCTGCACGCCGCCGCGCTGACCGGCTCGCCATAAGCAGCTTTGGACACGGAACCGGGCGCAAGGTGCTGCCCCAAAATGCCAATGCCATAACAACAGCCCAAGAACGGAACATCCGCGGCGCAAATTTCGGGCATCAGACTGAGGATTTCGGCCTCGATGCGGGCCTCGATCGGGTCTTTGGAGGCGGGATCATCAGAAACGCAGCCCGGCCCGCCGCCCACAATCACGCCACTATAGGCGCTCAATGACAAATCTGCGGGCAGGGCGGTTTGATCGAGGCGCAGGCGATGGGTGTCGGTGCGCTCAAGCCCACCCTTTGCCAGAAAGGCATCGTATTCATCGTCCGCCGCCTCGGTTTCGGGGCGCAATTGCAGAATTAGAAAGGGCTTCATCATGAGGCTCGCACGGCAAAAAAGCAAAACCCCGACCAAAGCCGGGGCATTTGAGGACGACTTAGATCAGCCGAGATCGTTTTAGCTGCCCCAAGTGCGGATCGTCCCGCAATCCATATGGACAAAGTTGGACCCAGAATACTTGCCAACGCCACCGGCTTTACAAGCACTTGCCGCTTTGAACATCTGGTGGACGGAGCGAGACTTGAGACGCAAATCGGCGGCTTGGCCGCGCATATGCAACGAGTTTTTCGCGACACCGCGCGAACGCGAGCGCAACATGTTGTTGGTCTGTGGGGACCGATAGCCCGACAACATTGTATAGGGTTCATTGACATCGAGAAGGGAATGCGCCGCCGCGATGATGTCCACGGTGCGCGTGTCGATGGAGATCGCTTTGTTCACCCGCCAATCGCGCATGAAGTGGTTGATTTCATTGAGGGCTTCTTTGATGTACTTGCCTTCAATCCAATAGATCGTGTTGATCGTTTCGCCCGTCCGCCCGGAATACATGGCGATGGTTCGGATGTCGCCCGATCCGCGCAGGAACCCGGCGGCCTTCGAATAGGTTGGTGCTGCGGTAAGTGTGGTTGCCGCGAACGCGCCCAAGAGCGCACGGCGGCTAATGCCCGTGGAGCTTTGTGTCATCTGTCCCAACGTGTCCCGTCGCTTTCTGCTTCCCGGGTTCGCACTCAAGTGGTGCAATGTCACCGGTTTGTTTCGCCTCATCCCCAGGCGTGTTCGATTTATGGCATATCTCGAATCGTGGGCCAAGTGCTGAGTTCCTTCTGAAACGATTACTGGGCAATATCGGCAGGATTTTGCGCAAATTGTTTTGAGAATTGGTTAAATATTCAGCGCCACCCCGAATTTCAGGCATTTACTGTCTGTTTTTGTGGTCAAACTGCCGCATTTAGCGGGAATTATGAACTTCGACCCCAGATATCGTTTTTGTGACTGGACGCGCAGGGCGGAGCTGTCAAAACTGTATTTACATGGGGAATCTGCTGTTTTTGACCGGATCGGGCGTATTGAGAGCCACATAAACGACCGGATCGAGGGAAATTGAGGAAAAAGATGATACAGACGCTGCCGCGCCTTGGGCTGAAATTTGCTTCCACTCTGCTGTTGAGTGCCGTCCTACTGACAACAACGCCGCCACCAGTGAGCGCGCAATCCAAGATCACAGCCTTCGCTCAGGCGATTGCTGAGGCCGCGACCGGGGATGAGGACATCGCCGCGTTCTATCGCGATAACGGCTATGAGCCAATCTGGACCGGCACGTCCGAGACCCATGCGGCGCGCCGCGAAGCGCTTTTTCGCGCCATCCAGCACGCGCCTGATCACGGGTTGCCCGCCGCTGATTACAACACTGCCGCCCTCGAAGCGCAGTTGCGCGCCATTGCCTCGCCGCGCGATGTCGGCCAAGCCGAAGTCGCCCTTTCAGCGCTGTTTTTGCGGTACGCAAAACAAATCCAGACAGGTATTTTGACGCCCTCCAAGGTGGACAACGGCATCAAACGCGAAGTCCCGCTGCGCGACCGCACCGAGCTGTTGCAAACCTTCACAACCTCAACACCTGCGCCATTCTTGCGCAACCTGCCGCCCAAATCCGAGGAATACGCCCGTTTGATGCGCGAAAAACTGCGCCTTGAACGTGACCTTGCGTCGGGCGGATGGGGCGCCAAGGTGCCTGCGAACTCCCTCAAGCCCGGACAATCCGGTGAGGCTGTGATTGCGCTGCGCAACCGTCTGATTTCTATGGGGTATATGGATCGTATTGCTACGGCGACTTATGACGCAAACCTCCAAAAAGCTGTGCAGGATTTCCAAGAAGCGCATGGTTTGAACGCCGATGGCGTGGCCGGGGCCGGGACGATTTCCGCGATCAACGCGGGTATTTCAGACCGGATTGAATCCATTCTTGTTGCGATGGAACGCGAACGCTGGATGAATATCGAACGCGGGGATCGCTATATTTGGGTCAACCTTACGACGTTCTCCGCGCGCATCGTGGACGGCGGTAAAGTGACCTTCGAAACCCGCTCCGTGATCGGCAAAAACACCGGAGATCGGCGCACGCCGGAGTTTTCCGATGTGATGGAACATATGGTGATTAACCCGACTTGGCATGTGCCGCGCTCGATCGTCACCAAAGAATACCTGCCAGCGATGCAGCGCAATCCCGGTGCGGCAGGGCATTTGAAACTGATCGACAGCCGGGGCCGGGTGGTCAGCCGCTCGTCGGTGAACTTTAGCGCCTATAATGCGCGCAACTTCCCCTATGCGATGAAGCAACCGCCTTCATCGCGCAACGCGCTTGGGCTTGTGAAGTTCATTTTCCCGAACAAATACAACATCTACCTGCATGATACCCCGGCCAAAAGCCTGTTTGCCCGCGAAGTGCGCGCCTACTCCCATGGCTGCATCCGTCTCCAGCAACCCTTTGAATTTGCTTATGCATTGCTGGGACCAGAGGTGGATGATCCCAAAGGGACATTCCATTCTTATCTGCGCACGGGGCAAGAAAGCGTTGTGAAGCTGAAAAAGCAGGTGCCTGTTCACCTCGTTTACCGGACGGCCTTTACCGACACGCAAGGCCGCATGAACTACCGCGCCGACATTTACGACCGTGACGCCCGGATTTGGTCCGCGTTGGAGGCGGCTGGCGTGCGGTTTACGGCGGGCGAAAGCTAAGCGGCGGTTGATCCTGCTCACCAGCGCGCTAAACATGTTTCATCCGCCCCGGTGAGGGCGGGCGAAACACAAAGGCGAATAGACGTTATGGCGTCCGACATCCAAAGCCAAACCATTGAAATCCTTGCAAAACAGGCGCGCGTTGAACCGGGTACGGTGACGCTGGACATGAGCCTTGAGGATCTTGGGCTTGATAGCATGGCGCTTGTGGAGGCGCTGTTCGTGCTTGAGGAGCGTTTTGAAGTGAGCGTGCCGTTCAACGCCAACCAACCAGAGGAACAAGGTGTCGATCTGAGCACCGTGGGGGCGGTGGTCGTTGCGGTTGAAGGCTTGGTGAAGGGGCGCGGGTAATGCGCCGCGTTGTCATCACCGGGGCCGGGACAATCAACCCGCTTGGCGCGGATATCGCCGCGACGCAAGCGGCCATGCGCGCGGGCCAAGGGGCCATTGCGCCGCTCAATGTCACCGATGTTGACCGCTTGTCGATCAAGATTGGCGCATCGGTACAAGGCTTTGATCCCAATGATCATTTCTCCGCCAAGAGCCTCCCGCTTTATGATCGGTTCACACAATTCGCGCTGGTCGCCGCGCGCCAAGCCATGCAGCAATCGGCGCCGGAGCTGAGCGAGCAAGAGGCGCTCAGCGCTGGGGTGATCATCGGCAGTTCTGGGGCCGGATTGACCACGCAAGATGAGACCTATCGAGCGGTTTTTGAGGGGGGCAAAAACCGAGTGCATCCCTTCACAGTCCCGCGCTTGATGATGAGTGCGCCTGCCGCGCATATCTCGATGGAATTTGGGCTTCGCGGCCCCTGTTTCGCGCTGTCGTCTGCCTGTGCTTCCTCCAATCACGCGATGATCCAAGCCCTGAACATGATCCGTGCCGGGCAGGCCGATGTGATGCTCACAGGCGGGGCGGATGCGATGCTGTGCTTTGGCGGGATCAAGGCCTGGGAAGGGCTGCGCGTGCTCTCTCCCGATGGCTGTCGCCCGTTTGATGAGGCGCGCAACGGGATGGTGATGGGCGAGGGCGCGGCGGTGTTCGTCTTTGAGAGCTATGAGCGGGCCAAAGCGCGCGGCGCTGTGATTTTGGCGGAAGTGGCGGGCGGCTGTATGACGTCTGATGCCAGCGATATCGTGATGCCAGACCAAGCCAGCGCAGCCCGCGCCATATCCGGCGCTCTCAAAGATGCAGGTCTCGCGCCGCAAGACGTTGGCTATATTAATGCGCATGGAACGGGAACGGCGGCAAATGATCGGGTAGAAAGCGCGGCTCTCCGCCAGTCTTTTGGCGCAGCGGCGGATGAGGTTTTGGTCTCCTCCACCAAGGCCATGCATGGCCATGCTATTGGGGCTGCGGGGGCGATTGAGCTTATCGCTTGTCTCATGGCTCTCAATGAAGGGGTGATCGCCCCGACGATCAATTTTGAAACCTCTGATCCAGCTTGTGACCTCGACATTGTGCCAAATGAAGCGCGCGCGCAGCGAGTCACGGCGGTGCTGTCAAACGCCTTTGCCTTTGGCGGGTTGAACGCCGTACTGGCCCTGCGAAACGCCGTTTAACATACTGTCATGAAACGAAAAACGCCGCCCCATGAGGAGCGGCGTTTGAGGGTCTGTGCGCGAGATTTCTGTGCGCGGGATTATTGTGGCGCTGGAATTTCCAGCACGGGCAGCGAGTCAAACGCCGCTGTGAAACCGCTCAACGACACATCAAAAGGGGCTTTTGAGGAGGGATCGGTCATTGAAACCACTGTAAAGGTCGATTTCGCGCCGTTTTTGAACGCAGCCAATTCGCCAGCAGAGATCCCGAACTGGGCGAAACAGCCAATTGGGATACAATATTGGAAGGGGTAGCGGCGCGGTGCGGCGGAATCGACGCCAATCGTCAATTGTTGGGTCAGCACAACGCCAAGCGGCATGATGACTGTCACACCGGCAACGGTTTTCAGGTTGTCAGGCAGGCGCGCGATCGAAATCTTGCCAAGCGGCTCAGCGTCAGGCGCGGGGCGCATAAACTGGACCATCTCGCAGGGATCAGGGCCTTCATTGCCCGGAATGCGAATACACTCACGCGACCAATCCCCGAACACTTCGTCGATGTAGCTTTCGGGCTGTTGAACCACCGGATTTCCGTTTTCATCGAGCTGTTCGCCCATCTCAAGCCCAAGCGGGTTTCCTTCGCCTTCGACAACCGGAGCGGCCTCGGGAGCTGGCGTTTCTGCCGCCGGCGTTTCCTCAGCGGGCGCCTCTGTGGTGTCTTGTGCAAAAGCTGGGGTGCCAAGCGCGATCAGCGCGGCAAGTCCGAGGGGTTTCAAAAGCTCTGCCATTGGTTTTCCTGTCTTGGGTTATCTTCGTTGCCCAAGGGAATATCATGTGGTTCTGAGAACGTCAGCCCCAAATAGAGGGTCGGAAGGGGGGATTTCCGCCGATCACGACAAAACACAAACGACGTCTAAAGCGAGCCGAGGGGGGACGCGCACAGAAGATGCCGGGCGGGAGGTCGCAGAGTGTGATTGGGTCGGATGAGACTGGGCCAAATGAGACTAGGCCAAATGAAACTGGGCCAAATGAAACTGGGCCGAATGATACAGGGCATGACGCGAAGGACGCATTGAAAAAGAGGACCGCATTTCGCAGGCCCTCTTTCGATAGTCTTATCCGATGATTTCATCGGTTTTTTATCATCCCTGTCGGACCGGCCGACGTATTGAACGTGACGCTAAGGCAGAATACCGCACCCGTCAACAGGCCAGCGCATGAAGAGCGAAAGAACGCGCAAGAGCTTGGGATGAATGGATATTCATGCATAAACCCTCCGCTTAGCCCGCTTTTTGGGCGAGGCGCAAAAAAAAGCCGTGCCACAAAGGGCACGGCAGTCTGACAGGGAGGAAGTTATTCGTGCCACCCAAAGGCGGCCTCGAATGAAATCACTCTGGCACGAAATGGTTAAAAATGTATTTTCACGGGGACAGATGAGTGAACGATTTGACAAAAATCGCTCAAAACCAGTTTGTGGCCAGGAGGGCAACGCGTGGAAGGTAAGATTTTTATTGGCGGGGGTGGCGAGGATTACGCAACCAAACAAGGGCTTTTGCTCAAATATGCCAACCGACATGGTTTGGTCGCCGGGGCGACAGGGACCGGAAAGTCGGTCACCTTGCAAATCCTTGCTGAAGGGTTCTCTAAAGCGGGCGTTCCGGTGTTTTTGTCTGACGTGAAGGGGGATTTGTCCGGGCTGGCTGGTAGCGGCGCCGAAACCCACAAGCTTCATGACGCCTTCATGAAGCGCGCAAACACCATTGGGTTTGACGATTACGTGTATGAAGCTTTCCCCGTCACCTTCTGGGATCTTTACGGCGAACAAGGTCATCCGATCCGCACGACAGTCTCCGAGATGGGGCCGCTTTTGCTCGCGCGTTTGTTGGAGCTGACGGACGCTCAGGAAGGTGTGCTCAACATTGCGTTTCGCGTGGCCGATGAAGAAGGCATGGCGCTGTTGGACCTCAAGGACTTGCAGGCTCTGCTGGTCTGGGTTGGGCAAAACGCCGATGACTTGTCCCTGCGCTATGGGAATGTCGCATCCAGCTCGGTTGGCGCTATTCAGCGCTCGTTGTTGGTGCTCGAAAACCAAGGCGGCGCTTTGATGTTTGGCGAGCCTGCGCTTGAGCTGTCTGACATCATGCGCGTTGATCCAAACGGGCAGGGGCGGATTTCGATCCTCGCCTCTGACAAGCTGATGGGCGCGCCGCGATTGTACGCGACTTTCCTATTGTGGTTGTTGTCTGAGTTGTTTGAAGAACTGCCAGAGGTGGGTGACCCTGACAAACCCAAGCTTGTGTTCTTCTTTGACGAGGCGCATTTGTTGTTTGATGACGCGCCTAAGGTCTTGGTGGATAAGGTCGAACAGGTCGCACGTTTGATCCGCTCAAAAGGCGTTGGCGTGTACTTCATCACCCAAAATCCCGCCGATGTGCCAGAGGATATCCTTGGCCAGCTTGGCAACCGCATCCAACATGCGCTGCGCGCCTTCACGGCCAAAGACCGAAAAGAACTGCGTCAAGCGGCTGAAACTTACCGTGACAATCCCCGGTTTTCCACAGAAGACGCCATTCGCGAAGTCGGTGTGGGCGAAGCTGTCACATCGTTTTTGCAGGCCAAGGGCGCGCCGGAAATGGTCGAACGCACCCTTGTGCGCCCCCCGTCCTCAAACCTTGGCGCCATTGATCCCGCCACGCGAAAAGCGGTGATTGCAGCTTCTCCGATTGCTGGCAAATACGAGGCGATCCTGGATCGCGAAAGCGCCTATGAGATCCTGACGAAACGCGCAAAAACCGCCGCTGACGAAGCCGAAGCCCAAGAAAAACGCGAAGCTGAGCTGGAGGCACGAGAGGCCGCAGAAGCTGAGGCGGAACGAGAATTCGCCAAGGCGCGCCGCTATGACGGGGGCCGCAAGTCAAGCTCCCGGAGTTCGCGCAGCCGCAAATCCTCCGGCTCGTTCGGGGAAGAGGTCACAAAGGTGATCATCAAAGAGCTGAAAGGCACAACCGGAAAACGCATAGTTCGCGGCATCTTGGGCGGATTGTTTAAAGGACGCTGAACCGCCCATATCACGACAGTACAAGTGCGAGGAGCCGCGGTTGGTGCGGCTCCTCAGTACAATCCGTTGGTCCTTTGCACGCCCAGATGGACCCGACAAGATGGACCCGGGCGGGGGCGATAAACCTCAGGCTTTTACGCCTGTCTTTTCGCGCTTTGACATAAAGCGCGCCAAGCAAAACAACAGGCTGTCTCGCGTGGCTGAGCGCAGGGCGGGCGTCGGCTGTTCAAGCTGCGCATCCAGCGCGGCGCGCACACCATCGCCGTCCACATCATTGAGCCAAAACCCGGCGCCTGTGAATAACCCCATGCCGTGACCTGACTCAATTTTCTGGTACAAACACCCTTTCGCGGTTTGCTCAACAAACTGATGTGTGGTCACAACCTCCATCTCATCGCGGCTGAAATCGACAATAAACACGGTTTCTTGCGAGGTCTCATCGCGCGACACGACTTTGGCCAAAAAGCTGAATGGTTCTTGCGCATCATGATCGTCTTCTGAAAACCCCTGCACAAACCCCTCGGCCACACCGGTGAAGTCGCTGCCAAAGCGAGGTGTGACCGAAAACACGCCCTCCGCCTCCAACGGGCCACAGTCGTGATAGCCCACCATGGTATCTGGCCGAATGAAAAGTGCTGACTTTGCGGTTCCCGCATCCACCGGCAGGCGCGTTTGATACGCGATCCCTTCCACCGGAAAAGCGAAGCGATCAAGAAGCGGCAAAACGGTTGTCAGCCCCATCCAAAGCACGAACCAAGCCACAAGCCCGGCCAACGTGCCAAGTACAGGCCCAAGCCCCATCGCGCCGCCCACTGTCGAGAAAAATAGAACAAGCGCGAAGCTCACCGAGATCGCCAGCAAATCCATCCAGGCATTCGGGAAGAAGACCCCATGGGCCACCACCGCGATGACCCAAAGCAGCCAGAGCCACCAACCAACCCAAACCCCAGCGAAAATCGCCATAGCCAAAGGCAAAAGCGGCGCAAGGGCCGCAACCAGCAGCAACCGGCGCAAGCGAAACAAACGGTAAAACACATCATCCAAAGTCAAATCATCAAACATAGCACGCTCCTTGGGCCATCCGGTGCGCCATGGTTAACCCAACAATCGGGCAAAACTTCGACAAAACAGCAGGTTTTGGCTAAATCGGGCTAATTTTCAGCCGCGCCAGCCGGTTGTCTACCCGTTCCACCACCTCAAACCGAAACCCGTGGAAGGAAAACACCTGACCATTGCTCGGGATCATTTGCGCCTCATGAATCACAAGCCCGGCAATCGTGTTCGCTTCCTCATCAGGCAAATCCCAATCCATCGCCCGGTTCACATCGCGGATCGTCATCGACCCCTCAACCAAATAGCTGCCATCACTCTGCGCCGTCACTTCTTCGGCCTCTGAGCTGTCAAATTCATCGGTAATTTCACCAACGATTTCTTCCAGAATGTCCTCCAGCGTGATCAACCCCTGAAGCGCGCCATATTCATCCACCACAAGCGCAAAATGCGTGTGCCGCTTGAGGAATTCGCGCATCTGATCGTCAAGCGTTGTGGTTTCCGGGATGAAATACGGCTCCATCGCGATCGAGGTCACATCAAACGCCAAGAACGCATCCTCGCGGCTCTTGCCGGTTTGGCCCTCCGCCGCATGATACATCGCGCGACTAAGGTCTTTTGCATGGACAACGCCGACAATATTCTCAGGTTCACCGCTGAAAATCGGCAAGCGCGTGTGGGGCGATGAGAGGGCCTGCTCCAAAACGTCGCGCGCAGGCTGGGCCACATCCATCATCTCAATTTGGCTGCGATGGAGCATGATTTCCTCCACAGTACGATCCCCAAGATCCAAAGCGCCCAAAATCCGGTCACGGTCTTCCTTCTCAACAGTGCCCTCAGAGTGTCCCAAAGAAATCGCCCCGGCGATCTCCTCACGCACCGCCAAAATATGGCTGTCAGGATCGGTCACCACCCCAAACAACTTAAGCACAAGCCGGGTGATCAAACGCACAGCGCTCACAACAGGCGCCAAGACCAAAATGATAATCCGGATCGGCCCGGAGACCCCCGCCGCCGCTTCCTCAGGGCGCGTGATGGCATAGGTCTTGGGCAAAACTTCCGCAAAAATCAGCACCAAAAGCGTCATCACCAAAGTCGCCAGCGCAATCCCGCTTTCGCCAAACAACCGGGTGAACATCGCCGTCGCCAAAGAGGTCGCAAGGATGTTCACAAGATTATTGCCCAAGAGCACCGAGCCAATCAGCCGCTCATTATCCTCGGTAATGTCCAAGGCCCGTTCGGCAGCGCGGTCGCCCTTATCTGCCTTAGCGCGCAGCTTGCCGCGCGAGGCTGCCGTCAGCGCCGTTTCCGAGCCGGAGAAAAACGCTGAGCACAACAACAACAACGCAATCGCGCCCGCAGTCGTCCAAAAGGCGGCATCAAACAAAACAGTAGGATCGGTCTCGGGCATTGATCATTTCTTTCAAAAGGGTCTGTTGTGTTATGGGTTTTTGCGCGGGTGCTTACAAGGGAGCGCGTAGAGCAGGCACGCGCTGTTACTCAATCCGCCAATTTTTCTGCAAGAGCATTTGAACCCAAAAACGGGCAATCAAAGGCGCGCGCCCACTTTTTTTGATCCCCAAATACCTGCGCCGCAGGCATCGCCCGCAACGCGGGCACAAAAAAAGGCGCGGCAAGTTTCCCCGCCGCGCCCGAATGTTTCGCCGGACCTTTATGAGTTCACATCATACGCCCGCTCACCATGCACCGACAAATCCAGCCCATTGGTTTCGGTTTCCTCATCGACCCGCAAATGGGTGATCAAAGCGATCCCTTTGATCAGGATGAAGGTCACAACAACGGTGAACACCCCGACAATCGCAAGGCTGCCAAGCTGCGCACCCCAATTGCCAAGCCCAAAGGCGGCAATCATGATGGTCCCGAAGATGCCGCCAACACCGTGGACCGCAAACACATCAAGCGTATCGTCGATTTTCAGCGTATTGCGGATCAGGTTCACAGCTTCCTGGCACAAAATACCAGCAACCCCGCCGATGATCAGCGCTTGAACCGGGCCAACAAAACCGGACGCCGGGGTGATCGAAGCAAGCCCCGCAATGGTCCCGGTCACGATGCCCACAAGGGAGGCGCGGCCAAATTTGATCTTTTCCCACAAAGCCCAAGTGAGGGAGGCGGTCGCCGCCGAGATATGCGTGACGGTCAAAGCCATCGCCGCGCCACCATCTGCCGCCAGTTGCGAGCCGCCATTAAAGCCAAACCAACCAACCCAAAGCATAGATGCGCCAATCATCACAAAACCAGGGTTGTGGGGCGGGGTTTTTTGGTTTCTGCGCGGCCCCAAGAAGACCGAAATCAAGATTGCAGCAAGCCCAGCGGTTTCGTGCACAACAATGCCACCTGCGAAATCCTTGACCCCTTCGGCGCCAAAAATCCCACCATCCGACAAAAAGCCACCGCCCCAAATCCAGTGCGTGACAGGCGCATAGACAAGCAGCATCCAAAGCGCCGAGAAGGCCAGGACAAAGCCAAAGCCGATCCGCTCCACATAGGCGCCCACAATCAGCGCCGGGGTAATGATCGCAAAGGTCATCTGGAAGGCAAAAAACAGAACTTCCGGGATCGTGCCAAACAGGGTGTTCGCATCAACCCCATTCAAAAAGGCCTTCCCAAGCCCGCCCCAATAGGCGTTGCCCTCGCCAAAAGCGATGGAATAGCCCGCCACCAGCCAAAGCACGCTCATCAAAGCTGCAATCGCATAGACATGCATAAAGACCGACAGCACGTTTCGTGCGCGCACCAGCCCCCCGTAAAACAGTGCCAGCCCCGGCAATGTCATGAACAACACAAGCGCCGTGGCTACAATAATCCAGGCTGTATCCGCACCAACCATAGTCCCCTCCAGTGGTCTTTTGATCTGATTGCAGGCGGGTGTAAGGGCTGAGGATGAGGCGGCAAGGGTTTCGCGCCTTCAACCCTGCTTAATTCTTGCGCAAATGTGAAACTGCTTATGTTTTGTGCAAATGGCGCAAAAGTATCCGCAATATTAGGCGGTGTGAAAACAAATCAGGGCAGGGGTTATAGCCGTGTTGCGAGCAGCGAAAGCGCATGGGCGCAGGCCGCCGCGCGCACCTTGCTCCGCCCCATTGCGCCAAATTCAACGGTCGCGACAAAATCGCCGCCCACGCCCGCCAGCCCAAAACAGACCCGGCCTTCGGGCTTGTGGTCCGAGCCGCCCGGGCCTGCAATCCCGGTGATGGACACCGCTAAAGTGGCGCGCGAATGCGCCAAAGCGCCGCGTGCCATCTCCAAGGCAACCTGCTCTGAGACCGCGCCAAAGTCCGCAAGTGTGACGGCGGACACGCCAAGCATGTCTTCCTTTGCGGCATTCGAATAGGTGATGAACCCGCGCTCAAACACGTCAGAGGAGCCGGCAATATCGGTCAAGGCTGCGCCGACCATGCCACCAGTGCAGCTTTCGGCGGTGGCCAGCGTAACGCCCGCCGCGCGACAAGCCGTCAGAAGCGTGGCAGCATCACTCATAGCCAAACCACATGATAGAGCACCGCCAATAGGATCACGCCAAGCGCGGCGAACACTCCGGCGATCACGTCATCCAGCATCACGCCCATCGCGTCACCGCGCCGATCCGCCCAGCCAATCGGGCCGGGTTTCAGAATGTCGAACAGGCGAAACAACACAAAAGCCGCGATCCAACCGGGGTATAACGCCAGAACATTTGCTCCAGCATAGCTCGCCCCGTAAAGCACAGGAAACAGCGCGATCCCTTGCCCAACAACCTCATCAATCACGATCTCGGAAGGGTCATGATTGTCACTGCCTGCCGTCATGCGCTTGGTCGCCCAAATCCCCGCGCCAAAGGTCAGCACAATGAAAGCAAGCGCCAGATATGGCCCAGCAAGGACATATAGTGCCCAAAACACGGGGAGCGCCGCCAGAGAGCCCCAGGTGCCGGGCGCAGGTTTGAGATAGCCCACATAAAAGAAGGTGGCGATGAGCTGGCTCATGACTTCACCAATGTCGCAACGGCTTGCGCCGCAATGCCTTCCTCGCGTCCGGTAAATCCGAGCCGCTCCGATGTTGTCGCCTTGACCGAAACACGATCCAGATCCACCGCCATAATCTTGGCCAATGCCGCGCGCATGTCTTTGGCGTGCGGGCCGATTTTGGGCCGCTCGCAAATCAATGTCACATCGCAATTGGCAAGCTCATAGCCTTTTGAGCGCGCAAGTTCGATCGCATGGGCGAGGAAAATATCAGAGGCCGCGCCTTTCCATTTCATATCCGAGGGCGGGAAATGCTGGCCAATATCGCCCTCCGCCAGCGCGCCATAAATCGCATCGGTCAAGGCGTGCATCCCCACATCCGCATCCGAATGCCCTTTGAGCTTCTTTTCATGCGGCACCGCAACGCCGCATAAAATACAGGCGTCCCCGTCCTCAAAAGCGTGAACGTCAAAGCCAGAGCCAGTGCGAATATCCATGTGTTCCCTCATGAGGCGTTCGGCGCGCACGAAATCGTCCGGGCCGGTGATTTTCATATTTCTCTCGTCGCCCGGTACAATCACAACGTCAAGCCCCGCGGCGCGCGCCACCTCGACGTCATCGGCGGCGTTTCCGGGGTGGGCCTGATGTGCTGCGAGGATGTCCTTGTAGCGAAAGCCTTGCGGCGTCTGCGCACGGTACAGCCCGTCTCGCGCCTGCGTGCCTGTCACCCTGTCGTTTTCGCCGGTCCAAAGCGCATCCGTGACAGCAAGCGCAGGCGCCGCACCGCTTGCGGATTTGAGCGCCGCCAGCACACGCGAAATTGTCGCGTGATCAATAAGGGGGCGGGCGACATCATGAATCAAAACCCTCTCGGGCGCGTCTTTTTTGAGCGCCAATAGCCCGTTTTGCACGCTGGCATCGCGGGTTGCGCCGCCCGCCGTCGCCCGCAGACCCGCAAACCCCTCGATCATATCCAGTTCGTCAGGGTGCAGCACAAGCAAGACCTCATCCACCTCAGGATGATCTGTAAACGCCTTAACTGTATGATCCGCCACGCGTTTCCCCGCGAGCTCTTGCCATTGTTTCGGGGCATGTCCCCCGGCGCGCAGGCCACGACCCGCCGCCACGATGATCGCAACTGTTTTCATGCTCCCGTTATAACCTTGCCTCAAAGAAGAACAATATGCCCTCGACAGCGCCCTCAATCTGACTAATTATTGTGCAAAGATGAAATTTTGCGCGCGATTTCCGCCTGCAAATTGCGCTCCCAGCCGCAAATAGCTATATCAGAGGCAAATGCACAAGGATTAAGCAATGGCGCTGCGCCTGAGCCAAGACCTCCACCTCGATCCCCCTGTTTTTCTGGCACCGATGGCCGGAATCACAGACCTGCCATTTCGCGAGCTTGTAGCCTCCTTCGGGGCGGGGCTTGTGGTGAGCGAGATGGTGGCCAGTCAAGAAATCGTGCAAGCGCGCCCTGGTGTGCGCGAAAAGGCGGAACTGGGCTACGGCGTTGAAAACACAGCAGTTCAGCTGGCCGGGCGCGATCCCTATTGGATGGGAGAGGCGGCGCGCATGGTCGCGGCCAATGGGGCGCGGATGATCGATATCAACATGGGATGCCCGGCGCGCAAGGTCGTGGGCGGCATGTCTGGCTCGGCATTGATGCGGGATTTGGACCACGCGCTGACGATGATCGAAGCCACTGTTGCGGCGGTCGACATCCCCGTCACGCTCAAAACCCGGCTGGGCTGGGACGATGATCTGATGAATGCGCCTGACTTGGCGCGCCGCGCGGAAGGGGCCGGAATTGCCATGGTGACGATCCATGGGCGCACCCGCTGTCAATTCTATAAAGGCCGCGCAAATTGGGCGGCGATTAAGCCCGTGAAAGACGCTGTGAGCATTCCCGTGATCGCCAATGGCGACATCTTAGGACCAACCGAAGCAAAAACAGCGCTTGAGCACTCAAACGCGGATGGCGTGATGATCGGTCGTGGGGCTGGGGGGCGTCCTTGGATTTTGGCACAAGTGGCGGCAGCGCTCTATAACACCCCGGCGCCCGTGGTCCCGCAGGGCAAAGCGCGCGCCGATCTTGTCGCCCGGCACTACGAGGCATCGCTTGGGTTTTATGGCGCTGAAATTGGCAAACGGGTCATTCGCAAACATTTGGGCTGGTATATGGACGATGCAGAAACGCCAAGCGCGCTGCGCCGCGAAATGCTCTCCGCCGCCGAGCCAAAAACCGTGTTGCGCCTGATCCCAGAGGCGCTTGAGAGTGCGCAGGAGGCCGCGTGATGGACAATGATGCTCTCTGGAACAGCCTGCCAATCCCAGCGCTCTTGCTGGGCGGCAACAATGTCGCGCTTGAGGTCAATTCCGCCGCCGAAAACTTCCTCAACCTCTCCGCACGCAACCTGAAAAGCGCGCCTTTGTTGGATGTTTTGGAAATTGAAGCCAATATGGACGGCGCTTTTGAGCGGGTGCGCCAAGGCAAGGGCGCGGTGTTTGTCAACAATGTCGATGTTGGAACGGGCAACACGCAACCCGTTGAATGTTCTTTGCAAATCGCTCCCGTGTCGGGGAGTGCTGACGCCTTGTTGATCCTCATTGAGCCGCGTTCGCTCGCGGATCGTATGGGTAAATCACACGGCGTAAAATCGGCGGCGCGCTCGGCCATTGGCATGTCAGAAATGCTGGCCCATGAGATCAAGAACCCGCTCGCAGGCATCACAGGGGCGGCGCAATTGCTGTCAATGAACCTCAGCGCCGAAGACATTGAGCTGACCGATCTGATCGTCATGGAAAGCCGCCGGATTGTCGCCTTGCTCGATCAAGTGGAGCAATTTGGCAATCTGCGCCCACCGGAAAAGCAGGAAATCAACGTGCATGACCTGCTCAATCGCGCGCAAAAATCTGCGGAAGTGGGCTTTGCCTCCAAAATGAAGCTTGTGGAGGATTATGATCCGTCCCTCCCACCCACATTTGTCGACCCGGATCAGTTGATGCAGGTGTTTTTGAACCTCCTCAAAAACGCCTCTGAGGCCGCGGGCGAGGCGGGGGGGCTGATCCGCATCCGCACCTTTTATGACCATTCTTTGCGGCTTGTGCGCCAAGATGGCTCGGGCAACAAACTGCCGCTGCAAGTCGAAATCACTGATGATGGGCCGGGGATCGCGCCTGAAATGGCGGATCAAATCTTTGAACCCTTCGTCTCTGGGCGCGAAAACGGCACAGGTCTTGGCCTCGCGTTGGTGTCCAAAATCATTTCCGATCACGACGGCTGGATAGCTGTCGACAGTGTTCCGGGCAAAACGGTGTTTCGAATTTCGCTTCCCGTTGCGCCAAAATCTAAGGAGTAAACCATGGACGGCACAGTTCTTGTTGCTGATGATGACCGCACGATCCGCACGGTTCTGACACAAGCTTTGACGCGGGCAGGGTGCCGGGTTCACGCAACATCCTCCATCTCAACGCTCAAACGGTGGGTCGAAGAGGGGCGCGGCGATTTGGTGATTTCGGATGTGATGATGCCGGACGGCAATGGGCTTGAGGCACTGCCTGAGATCGCCGCCATGCGCCCGGATTTGCCGGTGATCGTGATTTCGGCGCAAAACACCATCATGACAGCCATTCAGGCCGCCGAGGCAGAGGCCTTTGATTACCTGCCAAAGCCGTTTGATTTGCCAGATTTGATGAAACGTGCAGCGCGCGCGCTGGAACAACGCCGCCGCACCCCGGCGCCCAAATCAGGCCTGCGCAACGAGGGCGAAGACCTGCCCCTTGTGGGGCGCACCCCGGCCATGCAGTCGCTCTATCGCCTTGTAGCGCGGGTGATGAACACGGAATTGCCGGTGCTGATTACTGGCGAAAGCGGGACCGGGAAATCACTCATCGCGCGCGCGATCCATGACTTTTCCGATCGGCGCAGCTTGCCCTTCGTGGTCGTAACACCCGACGATTTGACGCCCATTGATGGCCCGTCAAAACTCCTGTCCAAAGCCGGTCAAGGCACTATTCTCTTTGACGAAATCGGTGATCTGGACGGCGATGCGCAATCGCGGATCACCCGTATGCTGGACGCGCTCAGCGACCCTGCTCCGCGCATCATTGCCACCAGCCAGCTTGATTTGGACAAGAAGATCAAAACAGGCGAATTTCGCCAAGACCTATATTACCGGCTGGGGGGCGTGACGATTCCTGTGCCTGCGCTGCGTGAACGGCTTGAAGATATTCCGGCGCTTGCGGAACATTTCTTGGCGCGGGCGGAACGAGATGGCATGACCCCGCGCAGCCTGAGCAGCGAAGCGATCGAGATTTTGCGGGCCTATCCGTGGCCGGGCAACGTGCGCCAACTCGAAAACACGGTGCAACGCTTGATGATTGTTGGCTCCGAAGCGCAGATTTCGCGCGCAGAAGTCGAAGGCACGCTAGGCGCTCCCACGGGCGGCGGCCCAGTGCCCAGCTCAGAAGAGGGAGACAAGCTGTCCGCCTCGGTGGCGCTGCACCTCAAACGATACTTCGATCTGCATGGCGGAAGCTTGCCTCCGCCCGGGCTATATCAGCGGATTTTGCGGGAAGTTGAGACACCCTTGATCGAAATCGCACTCGACGCGACAGGCGGAAACCAAGCTAAATGTGCCGATCTTTTGGGGATCAACCGCAATACTTTGCGCAAAAAGATCACAGAACTCGGAATCGAGGTGACAAGGCGGCGCAAGTTGATGTAAAAGTGTCACAGGCGTCGCAAAGAAGCCCCAGTATAAAGGGGCGGGCACGTTTGGCGGTACTGGCAGATGTTTCTGCCCAACGATCAGGTGACGCATGGCGCGCGCAACGCATCGGCGGTTTTCATTAGATACACTGGTGCGCGTGCGCCGGTTGCGGCGCGTTCAGTCCATGGCAACCTTGGGGATTGTGACGCTCGGGCCGGTGCTCGCCTTTGCCTCCTACATTATTCTTGGCCCCTTCGATCAAGGCACCAGCAGCCCTTGGCTCAAGCTGATCTTGCTGTTGGACTTTATCTATGTGCTCTCTCTCACGGCGCTGATTTCCACGGGTGTTGTGCGGATGATTTTGGCGCGGCGCGCCAAGAAGACTGGCTCCCAGCTGCATCGCCGCCTGACCGCCGCTTTCACATTGCTTGCACTTTTGCCAACTGTCCTACTGGCGATTTTCGCGGTGCTTGTGATCAACTTGGCGATTGAGGCTTGGTTCTCGGATCGGGTCAAAAGCGTTGTTGGCAACTCGCTCAAAGCCGCGCAAGCCTATGAAACGGAACAACTTGAGATCGTCACAAGCAGCGTCGAGGCGCTGGCCAACCAGCTTGCGCCACAACGCGGCGAAACGGCGCCAGTGACAGCCTCCGATCTGCGCAAGCGTCTCTCGGAAAAGCTGGCAGCTTTTTCGCACAACCTCACAGAAGCCTTCATTCTGGACGGCGAAGGCGAGGTGAAACTGCGGGGCGATGGCATCTATAAATTCGACTTTGAACGACCCACGGACGAAGCCTTGGCAGAGGCGATTTCTGGCGGCGTTGGGGTGATTGAGGATTGGGAGAACAACGAATTTCGCGCGATTATTGCGCTGGACGCCTATTTTGATCTCTACCTTTACGTGAGTCATGATGTGGATGGTGGGCTTTTGAACCTGCTTGATGAAACTCAAGAGACCAGCACTTTTTATCAACAATTAGAACGGGATACGGGAAGACGCTTCTTCCTGTTGGCGCTTGTGTATCTTGGTTTTGCGGCGATCTTGATCTTGTCGGCGATGTGGTTGGGGATGAGTTTTGCCGAACGGCTCGCCCGCCCCATTGAGCGGCTCGCAAGCGCGGCGGATCGCGTTCGGTCTGGGGATTTGAACATCCAAGTCATCGAGGAGCCGGGCACGGACGAGCTTTCGACGCTGGGGCGCGCGTTCAATCTGATGATTTCCGACCTCAACACCCAGCGCGGCGAGTTGATCGAGTACACTGAGCAAATCGAGAAACGGCGCCGTTTGTTTGACAGCGTGTTGTCCTCTGTGACGGCGGGGGTGATTGGGCTGGACGCGGAGGGGCAAGTGACCTTCCTCAATCGCGCCGCCGCGCGCCTGCTGGATGTGGATGAAGCCCTGCATGAGACTCTCTCGCTTGAACTATTGGTGCCGGAGTTTGCGCCCTTGTTTCAGGGGCTTAAGGGGGAGGGGCGCTCGCAGGTTCAAGAAGAGCTTGGCCTCACCCGTATGGGCAAACAAGAGCGTCTTTTGGTGCGCATCGCGCGGCGGTATTCGGACGAAGGCCGCCTTGAGGGCTTTGTGATCGCCTTTGATGACGTGACAAATCTGGTGTCCGCACAACGCATGGCGGCTTGGGGCGATGTGGCGCGGCGCATCGCGCATGAGATCAAGAATCCTCTCACCCCTATTCAGCTTTCAGCCGAACGGATCAAACGCAAATTTGGCCGCAAGCTGGATGAGGAGGATGCGACTGACCTCGAAAACTTGACAGGGGTGATCATCCGCCAAACCGAAGACCTGCGGCGCATTGTGGATGAGTTTTCCAAGTTTGCACGTATGCCAGAACCCATCCGCAAACCTGCAAACCTCGCTGGATTGGTGCGCGACGCCGTCACTTTGCAAAAAGCAGGTCAGGTTGGCGTTGCCATTGATGCTGTGCTTGCGCAGGATAAGGTGCCAGCAGAAATTGATGAAACCATGATCGGTCAGGCGCTCACAAATCTGATTAAGAACGCCGGCGAAGCCATTGAAACCTATCAGGAAAAAGGCGCTCACGAAGGGCACAAACCCGAAATTCGTGTCGCGCTTGAGCTGGTGGATGAGATCGGCGTGATCACCATCGCGGACAATGGGATCGGGTTGCCTGAAGACCGCGCGCGGCTGTTTGAGCCATATGTCACAACGCGCGAAAAAGGCACAGGGCTTGGGCTCCCAATTGTGAAAAAGATTATCGAAGAACATGGCGGCACGCTCACGCTTACCGATGCGCCCGCCTTTGACGAAAGTGGCCATACAGGGGCCATGGCATTGATCGAATTACCGCTTTCGCAGGCTGTGCTTGCGAGCGAGGCAGCGGAGTAAAAGGGGCATATGATGGGTGATATCTTAATCGTAGACGACGAGCGCGACATTCGCGAATTGATTTCTGATATTTTGAAGGATGAAGGGTTTTCGACGCGCCTTGCCGGGACGTCAGATGAGGCCATGGCGCAGGTCGAAGCCAAACAGCCGGCGCTGATGATCCTTGATATCTGGCTCAAGGACAGCTCGATGGATGGGATTGATATTCTGAAGGTGGTGAAACGCGAACATCCCGAAGTGCCTGTGGTGATCATTTCCGGTCACGGCAACATCGAAATCGCCGTCGCCGCCATCAAACAAGGGGCCTATGACTTCATCGAAAAACCGTTCAATATTGATCAGTTGATGGTGGTGATTGGCCGCGCGATGGAAACCAGCCGCCTGCGGCGCGAAAACGTCGAACTCAAACGTCAAGGCACGGCGCCCACCGAAATGATCGGGGAAAGTGCCGCCCATAAGACGTTGAAATCAAACCTCGAAAAGGTCATGCGCTCAAATGGTCGCGTGTTGCTGACCGGGCCTGCGGGCGCAGGGAAAGAGTTGTCAGCACGCATCATTCACGCCGGATCTGAGCGCGCCCATGCGCCTTTTGTCAGCGTCAATTCCGCATCCGTCGAGCCGGATCAGATGGAGGCTGTGCTGTTTGGCACTGAGAGCGCGGAAAACGGGGTTTCGCCCGGCTTGCTGGAGCAGGCAAATGGCGGGGTGATCTATTTTGACGAGGTGGCCGATATGCCCCTTGGCACCCAATCCAAAATTCTGCGCGTCCTTGTGGATCAAAGCTTCTCGCGGGTCGGGGGCACTGACAAGATCAACGTCGATGTGCGGGTGATTTCCTCGACAACGCGCGACCTTTTGGCTGAAATCGCTGCAAAAACCTTCCGCGAAGAACTGTATCACCGGCTCAACGTGGTGCCGATTGAGGTGCCGCCATTGGCGGATCGGCGCGAAGATATTCCGCTCTTGGCGCGGGCGTTCATCGAGGGGTTCAACGAGTCCCAAGGGCTGCCACTGCGCGACATCGGCGAGGAGGCTGTTGCGATTTTGCAATCCATGCAATGGCCCGGCAATGTGCGCCAGCTCAAGAATGTGATCGAACGCGTGCTCATTCTGGGCGATGGCACTGGCCCCATCTCACCGAGCGAATTGCCCGAAGCCGAGGCGGCCGCGCCCGAAGGCTCCAGTGGCGTCGTTCTGCCAGCGGCCCTGGCGACGTTGCCCCTGCGCGAGGCCCGCGAGGCCTTTGAACGCGAATACCTCATGACGCAAATCAACAGGTTTGGCGGAAATATTTCGCGCACCGCGAATTTTGTCGGCATGGAACGCTCCGCTCTGCATCGCAAGCTGAAGTCGCTTGGCGTTGTCACCGGCAATAAATCCGGCGCTCGGGTGGCCTATGTGGCGGAGGGCGAAACCCCGCAAGAGGACGCCGCCGAGGCTTCATGAGGGCGCGCACAATTGACGTTGAGCGCGCGCTCTGCCATGGGTTCAGCTTGGCATCACGCAGACCAAAGGATAGGCGATGAAGGTCATCATTTGTGGGGCAGGGCAGGTGGGCTGGCAAATTGCTCGCCATCTGTCAGGTGAAAACAACGATGTGACGGTGGTGGACAACAACCCCGATCTGGTTGCCCGCGCTACGGAAACCCTTGATGTGCAAGGGATTACGGGCTTTGCCTCCTACCCTGATGTGTTGGATCAAGCCGGGGCGCGCGATGCGGATATGGTGATCGCGGCCACCCATTCGGATGAGGTCAATATGGTCACTTGTCAGGTGGCGCATTCGGTCTTTTCCATTCCCCGCAAAATCGCGAGGCTGCGCGCGCAAAGCTATTTGAACGCGATTTATTCCGATTTGTACCGGCAAAATCACCTGCCCATCGACGTGGTGATCAGCCCGGAGCGCGAGGTGGCCGAGGCCGCGTTGCGCCGCTTGTCTGCGCCTTCCGCCTTTGACACCGAAATATTCTTTGAGGGGCATGCGACCTTGCTTGGGATCGCCCTTGAGGAGGATTGTCCGGTGGTCAATACGCCGCTGCGCCAACTGACCGATCTGTTCTCGACCCTCAAAGCTATTGTGGTCGGGGTGCGCCGGGATCGCCGTTTGTTCGTGCCCGAACCTTCTGATCAGCTGTTTGTCGGGGATCAAGTCTATGTGGTTGCGGCCCGCGACGATGTGAACCGCACGCTTGAGGTCTTTGGCAAGTCGGTTGAGCGCCAGGAACGCATCGTGATTTTGGGGGGCGGCAACGTCGGGCTTGCTGTGGCAAAAGCGCTGGAAGCCCGCTCTGACCGGGTGCGCTGTAAGGTGATTGAGCTTGATCGCAAAGTGGCCGAACGCGCGGCGGATGCGCTGGAGCGGACTGTGGTTTTGCACGGCAACGGCCTCGATATGGAAATTCTGAAAGAAGCCGGGATTGGCCGCGCGGATGCGGTTTTGGCGGTGACGGATGACGATAAGGTGAACCTTCTGGCCTCCGTGCGGGGCCGGGCGGCGGGCTGCCCGATGTCAATCTGTTTGGTGAATGATCCGTCTTTGGTGCCCTTGATGGGACCGCTTGGCATCGGCGCATATATCAACCCCCGCGCAACTACCGTGTCCTCGATCTTGCGCCATATCCGGCATGGGCGCGTGCGCGGGGTGTATTCGGTCGGGGACGCTGAGGCGGAGGTGATCGAAGCACAGGTGCTCTCCACCTCGCCCATCGCAGGGCGCCAAATTCGCGACATTGATTTCCCGGAAGGCGTGCTTGTGGGCATGATCATGAAGGGGGAAGAAGTGGTGAAGCCCACGGCCACCACCCGCATTGAAGAAGACGATGTTGTGGTGATTTTCGCCATGGCGGACGATGTGCCCGAGGTCGAGCGGCTGTTGCAAGTCTCGATCGACTACTTCTAGGGCGCGCCGATGTTTGCCGCGCTCGCAAGGCTGCCCCTGCTTGTTATCGTCATTGGGATCAGCACGATTGGCATGATGTTGCCTGCGGCCTATGCGCTGACAACCGGCGACACGCGCTCTGCGCAGTCTTTTTTGCTTTGGATGCTGCTGTCCGGGCTGTTGGCGCTGTTCATTGCCATTTCGATGGCAGGACGAGAGCGGTCTGAGCGCCCGCGCCGCCACCTTCAATCCCTGCTCGTGTTGTTCTTCGTTTTGCCATTCCTGCTCGCTGTACCCTTCCATCAGGCCGTGCCAACCACCACCTATCTCAACGCCTATGTGGAGATGGTTTCATCGCTCACCACCACCGGTGCCACATTGTTTGATGACCCCGGCCGCTTGCCCAATGCTGTTCATTTGTGGCGCGCAACTGTCGGGTGGATTGGCGGGTTGTTCATGTGGGTGGCCGCGATTGCTGTGCTGGCGCCCATGAGCCTTGGAGGGTTTGAGGTGCGCGCACGCTCGGCTAGCACCTTTTCACCAAATGCCGGCAAACATAACGCCGGTGTGAGCCAAATCACCCATATCGCGGATCTTTCCTACAGGCTGCGGATCTATGCGACGCGGCTGTTTCCGGTCTATGTCGCGCTGACAGCCACGCTTTGGTTGGGGCTGATTATTGTGGGCGAGGGGCCGTTTATAGCGCTGAACCACGCCATGAGCACCCTTGCCACAAGTGGGATTTCCCCGGTTGGTGGCCCGTCGGGGGGCACAGCGGGCTATGGGGGCGAAGTCATGATGGCGATCTTTTTCATCTTTGCCGTCACCCGGCTTGCGTTTTCGCGCGATTGGCAAGGCGCGAACCTGCGGGCCTTCGGGCGTGACCCTGAGGTGCATATGGCGCTTGCGCTTGTGTTGATCGTGCCCTTGTTCCTGTTCGGCAGGCATTTTTTGGGCGCTGTCTCGGTGGAAAGCGATATGACGATCTGGAGCGGTTTGACCTCGCTTTGGGGGTCGATTTTCACTGTGCTGTCGTTCTTGACAACAACGGGCTTTGAAAGCGCGGCTTGGAGTGCCAGCCAAGATTGGTCAGGACTTGGCACGCCGGGGCTTATTTTGTTGGGCCTCGCCATCACCGGCGGGGGCGTGGCGACAACGGCGGGCGGGGTCAAATTGCTCCGGGTTTATGCGCTCTATAAACATGGAAAACGCGAGCTGGAAAAGCTCGTGCACCCGCATTCCGTGGCCGGATCGGGCGGCGAGGCGCGCCATCTGCGACGCCGCGGCGCCTATATGGCATGGGTGTTTTTCATGCTGATGGCGATCTCTGTGGCCGCTGTCATGGCGGCGTTTTCCTTCACAGGGGAGAGTTTTGAACAAGCCGTTATTCTCACAGTTGCCGCGCTCACCACAACAGGCCCGCTCGCTCAGGTCGCAGGGGTGGAGCCGATCAGCTATGGGGCCTTGTCGTTTTCGGGCAAAGCTGTGTTGAGTGTGGCGATGGTTTTGGGCCGCCTTGAAACAATTGCCATTGTCGCGCTCATGGGGCCAGATGTCTGGCACAGGCGCTAGCGTTGCGCGAGGTCCACAGGGCGCAGTTTGCGTGCAAAATGGGGCTAGAAACCTCAGATTTTGCCGATATGATCCCTGAAATAGGATTTCTGCCAATCGAGGCAGCACGATACAATAAGGACAAAAAGCGATGGCTGCCGATAAGCAAAACCTGCAAGACGCATTCTTGAACCATGTGCGCAAAGCCAAGGTTCCGGTGACAATTTTCCTGATCAACGGTGTAAAACTGCAAGGGGTGATCTCTTGGTTTGACAATTTCTGCGTGCTGCTCAAGCGCGATGGTCAAAGCCAACTCGTGTATAAACACGCGATCTCCACAATCATGCCGTCCCAACCGATTGATCTTTATAACGGCGACGAAAACTGACCGATCCCACTGACAAACATGTCATTGACCAAGGCCCAACACGGGCTTGGGTCATTCACCCCGAACTGACCTCCGATCAGCTGCGCCGTAAGGCGGCGCCAGCGCTCGAAGAAGCTGTGTCCTTGGCCGCTGCCTTGCCCGATATTGCGGTGGAGGGCAGCGAAATTGTGCGCCTTCCCAAGTTTCACGCTGGGCATTTGTTCGGGACCGGGAAAATGGCCGAGCTAAAGGACCGTTTGGCGGGGGCTGAGGTTGAATTGGTGTTCATTGATGGCACCGTCAGCCCGGTGCAACAGCGCAACCTTGAAAAAGAGTGGGGGGTGAAAATCCTCGATCGAACCGGGCTGATCCTGGAGATTTTTTCGGACCGTGCGCGCACCCGTGAGGGGGTGCTTCAGGTGGAAATGGCGGCGCTGAGCTATCAACGGACCCGCCTTGTGCGCGCTTGGACGCACCTTGAGCGTCAGCGCGGCGGTTTGGGCTTTGTTGGCGGGCCGGGGGAGACCCAAATCGAGGCCGACAGACGCGCCATTGATGACCAGTTGAACCGGCTGCGCAAACAGCTTGCCAAAGTCGTGAAAACCCGCGAATTGCACCGTTCCGCACGCGCGAAGGTGCCGTTTCCGGTTGTCGCACTTGTGGGCTATACCAACGCCGGAAAATCCACCCTTTTCAACAGGATGACCGGCGCGGATGTGTTGGCGAAGGACATGCTATTCGCAACACTCGATCCGACAATGCGTGCCCTTGAACTTGCGAGCGGGCGCACGGTGATCCTTTCCGATACTGTGGGCTTTATCTCCGATTTGCCAACCCAGCTTGTTGCCGCCTTTCGCGCCACCTTAGAAGAGGTGTTGGGTGCGGATCTGATCTTGCATGTGCGCGATATTTCCCACGAGGAAACCGACACGCAAGCACGCGATGTCATGACAATTCTTGACACATTAGGGGTGCGCGATGATGTGCCGCTGATGGAAGTTTGGAACAAGGCCGATCTGCTCAGCGCGGATGAACGCGCCGCGCGCGAAACCGAGGCGGATCGCAATAACCACATCCTTGCCATGTCCGCTTTGACGGGCGAAGGGGTCGATCAGCTGAACGTCCAAATCGAGGCGCTTTTGGCTGAGGAGACCGAAGAAACAGTCCTTATGATCCCGTTTTCAGAAGGGCGCGCGCACGCCTGGTTGTTTGAGGCGGGGGTTGTTGAGGGCGAAGCGGTTGAGGAGGGCGGCTGGACGCTCACCTTGATCTGGACCCGGCGCGAAGCTGCGGAGTTTGCCAAACGGTTCCCGTCAATCGCACCGGAATTTGCCCGCACGGCGGCAGCGCCGGAGCCGGACGACACAGGCCCCTCAAAAGAGCCATGGACGCCCTAACGGGGTCTTGTTGCGCGCGACTGATCGCAGTGTTTTTGAGCTGTTGAAACGCGTGAAGGGCCGCCATGGGGGAGCACGCTCCGCGCCCATCGCGACCCTTCTACCGTGAGTGACGGCAAGGTTCTGCACGTCCCTACTCGTGCGGTGAACCTAGCCCCTGATATGACGACCATATACCTTTGGGAGCAGGGGAAAAGAGGGTTTGATTTCCCTCCAAAGTGACGTGAACGTCAACGTAAGGCATACGAAAGGCGATAAACGCAGTGAATACAAGTGTTTGAAGGTGAGTTGTGATTCACCCGGTAAACGTGCAATTCAAAAAATAACTTGCGTATTTCAGAATGAGCCACAACCTGAAGGCGAATCGTGCGCCCTTGAGCAGGATCCGGGGCCTTACTGCGCGGGTGTCAGGGTGGTGATTCCCACTGCGGCCGCCCGCGCCAACGCCTGATCAAGGGACATCGGTACATATTCGCCGCGCCGCCAAAGTTCCCCTAAATCATCGTAATGGCGGGATAAAAAGTGCCCGGATTGCCCTGTGGAACTCACAAACAAGGAGCTGTTTGGGTCCGCGAAATCATAAACGCCGCGATAAATCGCCCCATGTACATTGTCAAAAGGCGCAGCCCCCTTGCCCCGCGTCAGGCCGCGATTGAGGGTGTTGTCGCCCCCTGAGGTTGATTGTTGGATGTTCACGAACCACTTCAACAACGGCACCTCACCAAGGACCAAATGGTCATGGCGGGCCTGATGCGCGTTGCCCCATCTGAGCGACACCTGATCGCCGCCTTGATGCTCATCAATCCACAAAAGGGCGCCGTCCAGCGCGCGCCGCGCGATATCAGTGCAGGTCTCAACAGGCGCGGATTGTACAACGTCACACCAAGCCCCCGCACCATCAATATTGCGAAACACCCGCTCCACGAATACCGGGTCAAGATGGGTGAACCGCGCCGCGAGCGGGCCTAGATCATCGCGGATCAACCCCTCCTGCAATGCACGCATCCAAGCCATATAGATCAGCGGCTCAGGCATATGTTCGCTCATTTCGCCGTTCCAATCCGCCAGCAAACTCAGAGCATCTTGGCGGCGTCGCTCGGGTGTGCCCTCCGGTGCCGGGTCGCCAGTAAACCACAGATCGGCCCCCACAAGCGGCAAAAGCGTGCGCGCTGTCACCGAAACCGTATCAAGCTGCGCTTCGATAAAGCTCTCGCGCGTGTGCACCTCACGGCTCTGCATCAAGCGGGCAATCCGTTGAATGCGCTGCGTGTCCCCCCAATCGAAACTGACGTGTTGCGGGAAGGGGCGTTCCAGTATCTTGTTGTTTGTATTGACAATAATTCCACCGATCGGGTTGGCGAACACGGGGTTTGAATCGTAGGATTCAAGGCCCAGCCAGCGGTTTTCGATCCGCCAGCCGGGGGCAGGCATTCGCCCACGGGTCATGTGCTGTGCGGCGCGGCGCGGCGCGGCGCCCACGGTTTTCATAGCAATACCTTGCGCATCTGCCATCACGATATTGAGCGATGGCCCGACGAAATCGCGGCCCGCCTCAATGCCTTGATCCACTGTCTTGGCGCGCATCAATCGCAAAGCGGCGCTCATGGATTTGTCGTTGCCCGTCAGTAACGTCCAGCCAAGCGCGGCCACATGTCCAGGGGGCGTAATGGAAGCCAAGTTGAAATGATGCCCCGGAATAATCGGCCCGTTTTGGCTCCATTCAAGCGTTAAGGTGATGGGATCTTGATCCTTAATGCGCAAGATCGTCCGGTGCACAGCCTTATTCGCCCAGCCCTCCACATCGCGCAGTTGCGCCGGATTGTCAGGGTTTTCCTGCTCGATAAAGACATCCTCGGTGTCCATATAGGAGGCTGTGATGCCCCATCCAAAGACATCAGAACGCCCGGAAATAATGGCCGGAATTCCGGGAACCGTTGCGCCAATCACGCCCCCTGACGTCAACTCAAGGCGCGCCAAATACCAAGGCGAAGGCGCGGAAAATGCCAAATGCGGATCATGCGCCAACAAAGTGCCAGAAGTGGCGGAGCGATCAGGCCCCGCCGCCCAAGCATTGGACGCCGAAGCAAATGGCGCATCCTGAACCGGATAGAGCGCCGGGGTTTGAAGGCCCGGCAATAGGGCGGCGAAGGTTTGATCCTTGGGCTGAAACAGATCGGCGTATTGCGGCAAGGCCGTGATCCCCATGCCCGGCGCATCGGGCAGAATATCGCGCACACGGTCGTCGGGCAGGGCCAAGGACACCTGCGCGCGCTTGATTTCCGAGGCGATATGGCTACTGGCATTCACGCCCATGAGCTTCAAAATAGCGATGGAATCGGCGGGCACCCAAGGGGCAAGACTGCCGGGAAAAACAAAAAACTCAGGCGCACCGCGCCCCAACGCGTCTTGGTTCACCCGATCCAGCCACGCGTTCACGCCGCGGGCATAGGCGGTCAGAGCCTCGCTAGTATAGGCGTCTTGCACAGCAACCGCTTGTTGCGCTTGGCGATAGATATCAAGGCGGCGCATTAGCTCATCCGTGCGTTGCGTGCGCGCGCCAAACACCTCAGAAAGTCGCCCCTGCGCGGTGCGCCGCAAAATCACCATTTGAAACAAGCGGTCCTGCGCATGGGCATAGCCCAGCCCGAAATAGGCGTCTTGATCCGCGCTCGCAAAAATATGCGGCACATTCGAGTTGTTGCGCACGATTTCAATCGGTGCACTCAGCCCGTTGACCTGATGATCTGCTGTGTAGTCTGGCAAGGACCGAGACGCGAGATAATAGGCCATGATCAACGCCAAAACGCCAAGCAAAAGCGTGGCGCTGACCAAACGAACTGTCCATTGAAAGAGAAGCTTCATCGCGCGCTTTTGTTGACCTCATGCCTGTGCGGCTTCATTAAAGGCTTTGACGGATCAACGCAATCAATGGGAGGCCGACATGGCTAAATGCGCGATTTTGGGGTTAGGCGTTATGGGCTATCCGATGGCGGGGCATTTGGCCGCTCAAGGTCATGAGGTCACTGTGTATAACCGAACTGCGGCGAAATCTGCCGCTTGGGCAGAGGCGCATGAGGGGCAGGCGGCCATGACCCCAGCGGCGGCGGCGCAGGGGGCGGATTTTGTCATGGCCTGCGTGGGAAATGACGATGATTTGCGGGCGATTTGTCGCGATGATCAAGGGGCGTTTGCTGGCATGGCGCCGGGCGCGGTGTTTGTGGATCACACGACAGTCTCCGCAAAGGTCACGCGCGAAATGGCGGCTTTGGCGCAGGAAAAAGGGCTGGGATACGTGGATGCCCCGGTGTCTGGCGGGCAAGCCGGCGCAGAAAACGGCGTATTGTCCATCATGTGTGGCGGCGATCAGGCACATTTCGATGCGGCTTTGCCTGTCATGCAAGCCTATGGGCGCAGCATTAAGCGCCTTGGCGAGAGCGGAGCTGGGCAAATGACGAAAATGGTCAATCAGATTTGCATCGCCGGGTTGGTTCAAGGCTTGTCTGAGGGGCTGGCATTTGCCGAGAAAGCCGGGCTGGACATTCGCGATGTTGTGGAGGTGATCCAAGGCGGCGCGGCGGGGAGCTGGCAAATGGCAAACCGGCATGAGACTATGGCGGATGATAAGTTTGACTATGGGTTTGCCGTTGATCTGATGCGCAAAGACCTTGGGATTTGTTTGGACACCGGCGATGAGCTTGGCGCGGCACTGCCCGTCACCGCACTTGTCGATCAGTTCTATAAGGACGTGCAAAACATGGGCGGCGCGCGGTGGGACACGTCATCTTTGATCAAACGACTTCGCAACTAGCCCCGCAAGAATGGCCCCAAGGCGTGCAAGCCGGGGCCATTTTGAAGCGCTTTATAGGGTGCTGAGGCAACCGCTTAGGGCAAAATGCGCGAGTATTTTGACCCTTCAAGTGTTGCGCCGATGATCAAGCCTGTCGTGCCGAATACTGTGGCAACAATCGGTGACGTCCCCGCCAATGTATCGGCGGAGAACCGATCTCCCTCGGTGCGAATGGCGTATTTGATATCTGCGCCCGCGACCCAACCCGAGGCGTAGCGGAAATCCTGAAGCGCGTCTTCGGTCATGAAAAACAGCACATGCGCATATTGTTGTGCGCCGACCTGAAAGCCCACGCTGGCTTTGGCTTGGCTATAATAATCCACAGTGACCCCATCCACCAAGAGCGCCCCGCGCCCCCAGGCCCCGCCAATGCCAAGCCCGGCTTCTGTCACCAAGGGCATGACAAGCATCCCGTTCGACTTGTCGCGAACGGCCTGCGCGCCGGGGTAAGTGGCAAACAGGTAGTTCAGCGTTTCCGCAACCCGCGCATCAATGGTTGCAGCGCCGTTGGAGCCAAGCCCGTTCGTGCTCAGCCCATTGGCACAGCCAGCCAATGTGAGCGCGGCGCCGGAGCTGGCCAGCAAGAACCCACGACGGGTCGGATTGGGGGTATTGGAATCTGTCATCTGCCTATGCCTCATATGGTCCCGTCTGTTGCGGGGCTTTGTTTTGCGAACATCATAAGGGCAGGGCGCGCCGCTGTCACCACTCCTGTTATGTTCGGCGAAAACCCGCACTCAGCGCGGAAAGAAAGGCGTTAAGCGAGGCGCAAAATCATCATGACAGCAGCGTAATGCACAGCCGTGCCGACCAAAACATGGCCGTGCCAAACAGCGCGCACAAAAGGCCAGCGAAAATGGAAAATCAGCGTCCCAAAGGTATAGACCACCCCGCCAATCACCAAGAGCCATAGCGCTGCGGGCGGCAAACGCGACATCAAAGGCCCTGCTGCAAGCACGCAGAGCCACCCCTGCATGAGATAGAGCGCCAGCCCGATTTTGGTGAAGCGCTCGAACAAAAAGAGCTTCAGCGCCACACCGATGAGCGCCATGCTCCAGACTGCGACCACCAGAAGCGCCCCTTCGCGCCCGCCCACACCAACCAAGGCCATTGGCGTGTAAGTCCCTGCAATCATGACGTAAATCGCGGCGTGATCAAAGCGGCGCAGCACCGGGCGCAGCCTTGCATGCAGGGTCATGTTATAGGCGGCAGAAAAGGAAAATGTCGCAACAAGCCCGATTGCATAAGGAATAACAGGCGCAAGGTTCAAACCCTCAGGTCGCAAAGACGCCCAAACGATCATGGCGGTGACGGCCGCGACAGCGAACACAACGCCCAGAACATGCATCACCCCGTCGGCGATATGTTCGCTTAAACTGTGATCCAACCCATAGCGTTCCATGCCATTCCCCAATTCCCCAAAAGTGCCCCAGCACACCGTATATTAGGCCCGAAAATGTAACAAAATCGCGTTAACGTGGCGTCCACTGTGTAAAATTGGCGGTATTTTGCGCGGTTTGTCGCAGGGCCTGCGCTACCAGCGCCCCGATGCGCCGCCCCCACTGGACGATCCGCCGCCAAACGACCCGCCCGAAGAGGACGAGCCGCGCCGGGCAATCCTGTAGGTCGACCTGTTGACGAAGTTGCAATGGCGACAGGTTTGGGTGCGTTCTCCTTCCCCTGCGCTCGTTCGCGTTGGTGATTTGAGCGTCTCTCGTGTCGTATGGGCTCCGCGTTGGCCACATGAGGGACAACGGCGAAACCGATCAGTAATGCGCCGCCCAAACACCATAATCGTGCCGATGATCCCGACGAACAGGAAGGGGATGAAGTCAAACAGGTCTTTTGGATCGCGGCGCACCGGCGCCTCCTGGCCCGCCGCATTGACCCGCGCGATGCGCTCAATCACCGCCAAAGTGCCCGCCTCAATCCCTGGCCCATAGGCGTTTTCACGAAAACGCGGCATCATCACATCCTCAATGATGTCCCTGGCGACCCTGTTGAACCCGGCATTATACCCGCTCCCAAGTTCGATCCGCATGGCCCGATCCGTGCGCAAAACCATGATCAAAATCCCATCGTTCTTCGTCGCATCCCCAATACCCCAGGTGTTGAAAAGGTCAGTGGCGAAGGATTCCATGCTGCCCTCAGAGCGGTAGGTGCTCTGGGTGTCCAGCGTCAAAACCGTGGCCTCGACGCCGGTGTCCTTTTGCAAGGTCTCAAGCGCTCTTGTGATGCGGCTCACTTCGGCTGGCGTTAAAAGGTCAGCATAATCATTGACATAGGTGTTTTCATAATTCGGGAAATCCTGCGCGCTTGCGGTAAACGGCAACAGAAACACGATGAGCGCAAGGGCACGGAGGATGAACATGGCACCACCTTATGTGAGGTCTTTCAAAACGGTTTCGATCATCATGACATCTTCACGCTTGCAGTCAAATTGACCAACCTGAACCCGTATGACGAACTTTCCGTTATGTTGGGTTTGGGAGAGGTAAATCCTGCCATCCCTATTGATCCGGTCCAGCAAGTCTTCTGTCAGGGCATCGGTGGTCCGCGCGAAGGTAAACAATGACAATCGCGGTTCGGTCACGATCTCAAACCCGGGAAGGGCGCGGATCTTTTCACAGATTTCCTGCGCCCAAGTGACGTGGTTTCGGATGCGCGATTGCAAGCCCGTGATGCCTTCTGCGCGCAGCAAAAACCACAGCTTTAGCGCGCGAAACCGCCGCCCCATCGGCACTGTCCACTCGTTGTAATTCACAACATCGTCTTCGCCTTGGGTCTCCAGATAAACCGGGCGCAGCCCCATCGTGCGGATTTGCGGGGCGGGGTCGCGCAGGAATTGGATCGACACATCGAACTGCGCGCCCAGCCATTTATGCGGGTTGAAAACGATGCTATCGGCCGCGTCAACACCGCGCCACATCTCGCGAAACTCCTCACAAATCATCGCAGAACCAGCCCAAGCGGCATCGACATGGACAGGCAGCCCATGTTTGTGGGCAATCGGGATCAGGTCCGCGGGCACATCAACCGCACCAACCCCGGTTCCGCCCACCGCCAAAATAACCCCCACCGGCAAAAAACCTGCCTGAAGATCGGCAGTAATCGCGGCGTCAAGCGCTTTGGGGTCCATCGAGAACCCGTCCTCAGCGCCCAATGTTGGCACCTTGACCAGATTGTTCTGACCAATCCCAGACAGGCGCGCGGCCTTGTCAATGGAGCTATGCGTATGCGACGATGCATAGAGCCGCAACCGAGGTGCGCCCGCAAGACCATCGGTAATCCCCTGAAAAGACAGTGCTTTCTCGCGCATCGTCAACACAGCCGTCAAGGTAGCAGTGGTGGCGCTGTCGTGGATTGTCCCGGTGAAATCCGCCGCCACCCCCAGCGCTTCGCGCATCCAATCGACAACAAGGGCTTCCATTTCATTGGCGGCGGGTGCTGTTTGCCACAGCATCGCTTGGCTGGCGATCGCGTTCGCAAGCTGTTCGGCCAGCATTGAGATGGGCGCCGCATTTGCTGGGAAGTAGGCGAAAAATCGTGGGTGCTGCCAATGGGTTAAGCCATCTGGAACCAGCGCGGCGAAATCGTCGAAAATGCGCTCAATCGGCTCAGGCGTCATCGGCAAAGGGGCGTCGATCTTGGCGCGAAATTCGCCGGGCACGAGGTCTGGGCGGACAGGACGATCGCGCAGCCCCGCGTGATAATCGCGGATCCAATCAGCGGCCCGTTTCGACCAGATATTCAGCCCGTCGTGATCCATTCTACGCTTTTTCGAGCGCCGAAATGATCCCTGAAAAATCCGCCGCCTTCAAAGAAGCCCCGCCCACCAACGCGCCATCCACGTTGGATACAGCAAAAATTTCGCCAGCATTGCTTGGCTTGACCGAGCCGCCGTAAAGCAGGCGGGTGGAGCGGCCAACGCCCGCACCAAAACGCTTCTCAAGCCGAAGGCGGATGAAGTCATGCACCTCACCGATTTGATCCAAGGTTGGGATTTTGCCGGTGCCAATCGCCCATATCGGCTCATAGGCGACAACCAGCGTTTCGCCCGTCACCCCATCAGGAATAGAGCCAGCGAGCTGCCCGCCAATAATGTCCAGCGTGTTGGCGGCGTCGCGCTCCGCAAGGGTCTCACCGACGCAAATGATCGTTTTCAAACCAGCATCAAGCGCGGCATTGGCCTTGTTGCGCACGTCCAAATCGCTTTCGCCGTGGTCTGCGCGCCGCTCAGAATGACCCAAAATGACATATCCCGCGCCCGCATCCGCCAGCATTTGTGCTGAGATATCGCCAGTGTGCGCACCGCTTTGCGCGGCATGGCAATCCTGGCCCCCGGATTGCACGGCGCCTTCAAGATTTGACAGCTCCGCCAACAGCGTGGCAGGGGGGCAAAGCAGGATGTCGATGGGGCTTTGCGGGTGTGAGCGCGCCAGCGTTTCCGCCTCCAAGAGACTCGCGCCAAGCCCGTTCATTTTCCAGTTTCCAGCCGCCAGTTTGCGCCGCATATCTTCGTCCTTCCCAAATTCGTTGCCCTAGAGTAACGGGCGCTGGAATTGGGGGAAAGCGAAATCAAATTTACAAAGGTAAATGGGGCCTAAAGGTTTGCCAGCGCCTTTTGTGCCCAGCGCACGGCAAGCTCAGGGTCATCAAGCGCCGCCTCGGGAAGGGTCCAGTAATTCATACCGCGCCCATCTTCCATTTCGAACTTCACAGCGCCATCAGTGGCAAGCTCTGCGGCGAATTCATCCTTGGCTTTGAGGAAAATGCGACCATCTGAATGAACAATCGCGAAAATCTGCCCGCCGACATAGATAGACGCGCCGCCCATCATCTTGCGAACCGTGATTTCCCCTAGTTTATCAAAGAGTTCAACGGCAAAGTTAATCTCGCCCTGCGACACGCTCATGCAGGTTTCTCCGCCATCAACCCCTCATCGAATTTGATGGATTCACCGCAGCCACAAGCCTCGGTGACATTGGGATTGCGAAAATGAAAGCCGGATTCCAGTAGCGAAACCTGATAGTCGATTTCTGTGCCGAACAGGAACATTTGCGCCATGGGCGCGATCATCACGCGCGCGCCGTCTTGTTCCACGACCTCATCCATCGCGTCCACGTCATCGACGTAATCCATCGTGTATTCCATGCCAGCGCAGCCCCCTTTCTTAACGCCAATGCGCAGGCCTTTGTGCCCGTCATTTTGCATCAGCTTAGCGATTTGCGTGGCGGCAGCGGGGGTCATTGTAACCGCTTGTTTGCCCGGAATTGAAAACATGAGGTGCTCCTTGTTCGCCTCTCCAATCTAAGGGGTGAGCGGGCCAATCTCAAGGGGTGGCAAGCCCGTGCGCAGGGTCAATATCGCCATTGTGATGGCAATCGCCCAACCAAAAGAGGCGAGCGTGCCGATGATCACATATTCCGCTTTCTTGCCGTCCGATGCCGCATCAAACCGCAACACAGATTTCGCGGCGATCAAAAACCCAATGCCCGCGGGCATCCCAGCCACCAACATGAGGAATATAAGCCCGCGTTCCAAAAGGCCAATCAGGCGACCGCCATCCGCCAACCCGTCTTCTTTTGCGCCCGCATAGGGCTGCATCAACTTGCCGACCGCAAATCCCCCGGCACGAGTCGCCATAAGCCCCCCTGCGCCAAGCGCCATGACATGCAACGCCCAATTCGGGATTGGGGCAGGGAGGGTCGTCGCCCAGAGACCGCCGTCCCAAAGCCCAGGCATGAAAACGGCACATCCGACCAAAGTCAGCATATGTGCGCCTTGATCCGTCAAAAACGCCCATAGCCCGTCTTTGGGCGCTAGGATGAGTTTCGCAAGGTCAATCGCCATATGAGCAAGCGCAAGGGCTGCCAATTGCCAGGCGAGTGATCCGGTGGCGACAATTAAAGTAAGAAAGACGATTGCACCGTGCAGAAGAAACGGCAGAACCTCGCGTTTCTGCTTCACCATGTCGTTGGACTGAAACACAAAATCCGCAATCACATGCGCAAATAAAAGCGCGATAAGCGTGTCAATCATCTTGGGCCTCCGGGGATTCATAATGGGCGAGCGCACGTTTCACGGCGTTAAATCCAGCGCCGTCCAGTGCTTTACTGACAGCTTGGCGGGATTTGCCAAGGGGCTTGGCGAGCGCCGTAAAACTCAGCTTTGCCGCCGGGTCCAACATCGGGAGAATGGTTGCGGCTTGGGCTTTGGTCCAGCCCTGCGACAGATGATCGGCCAATGCGAGAGTGGCGGCGCGCGGCCCGCTTGGCGTGAGGGAAATCCGCTTTGATTTGCCGGATTTCATCTCCTCTAGGAGCCGACCAGAGGCCGCAAAAACCGGTCCCGTTGCATCGTTCAAATCCTCAGGGAGCGCGCCCTCATAAGCGCCAGTTGCAAGCGCCATATAGCTTGAGACATCGCGCATACGAAGCGCGGCCGCATAGCTCAGCACCGCGCGCAGGGCAAATTCAGGCGCGGGCAAAATGACCTGCCAGCCATCGCCGCGGTGCCGCGAAAACCGTCCAGGTCGTCCAGTCCAGCTCGCCTGCGCCGCCGCCATGGCCTGCAAAACAGACATGGCGTCTCTGATGGTCTCCCCGGACATGTCCGTTGAGCCAATCAGATCGCCTGTGAGCACTGTGATGTTTGTCATGCGCAACCTATAAAGGATGCGAAGCGAAAATGCAACCAAAATGGGGTGCGAATGGAAAAGGCACCCGAATTCGGATGCCTTTACATGTCATCATGATATCAGATCGCCCGATCTACATGAAGCCCAGCTCAAGGCGCGCCTCGTCGGACATCATATCCATGCCCCAGGGCGGATCCCAAGTCAGCTCGACATCGACCGATTTGACCCCCGCCACAGGGCTGATCGCATCAACGATCCACCCCGGCATATCGCCCGCAACAGGACAGCCCGGCGCGGTCAGGGTCATCATAACGAAAACCTCGTTTTCGTCGTTAATATCAATCGTATAGATCAATCCAAGATCATAGATGTTCACCGGGATTTCCGGGTCATAAACCGTGCGACATGCCTCAACAGTCGCCTCATACAACGCATGATCCGTGCTTGACGGTTTGATCAGCGGGGCGCCTTCTTCAGGAGCTGTATTTTCGGTGGTCATCGCGCATTCCTCGGTATTCCTGACCAAACATATAGGGATAAGCAAGGCGAAGGTCCAGAGCACCTCGTCGTGATCCTGCGCAGCGTTGCGTTATGGGGCGCGCGGCGTTACCAACAAGGCATGACACAGCCCAATGACCTTGCAAAAGAACCCTGTCTTGATCTCCCCAAAGGCACGCCACCTTTGGATGAAGCCACCCTGAGCGCGCTCTTGCCACAGGGCTGGAACATTGTGGAGGGGCGCCTTGTCAGGCGCTATAAAACCGCGAATTTTGCGCAAGCCCTTGACCTTGCAGTCCGAGCAGGGGCAGTAGCAGAAGCCGCAAATCACCATCCCGATATCACCTTTGGCTGGGGGTATTGCGAGCTGCGGTTCTATACACATTCGATCAACGGACTCAGCCGCAATGACCTGATTGCAGCGGCGAAAATCAATGAGGCGGAGCTTGGCGCATGAGAAGGTTTGGCGCGCTCATCACTGTCCTTCTGAGCCTCACACTCATCGGCTGTAGCGCGCCCAACGACGTGCCCATCACCTATTCCAGCAAATCCCCCCTCGCGCCCTTTGAGGAGCCAGGCTGGCCCAGCTACCTCACAGCGCTCGATTTGCCAGCCCAGCGCGATTACGTCATCCTCGCCTATGTGCCGCCCGCCAATGCCATTGATCTCACAACACCAGAACGCGCACGCGGCACGCTCGCCAAAATGGTATTCGATCAATTGGGCGCCATGAAAGCCGGCACAACAATTGGCCACCTGATCGTAGGGTGGCAATGCGGCGACACACGCGGCATGACCTCAATGACCGGCGAGCAAAGCGGGCAAGGAAAGAAAATGCTCCTGAATGGCTGGGGCGTCACCCCGGTATTTTCGACCTTTCTGGACGGCGAAATTGTCCCACTCAATGCCTTCCCACCCGCGCAGGCCCGCACCCTCAGCACAGGACGCGGGGTGGTGATCGCCACGCAGGTCTCTCGGTCACGCTGCCTTGCCGCACGCGAAGAAGTGCGCGAATTCGCAACCCACGAAAATGAGCCGCATGAGAACTACAGCTTGCTCTTACGCCCCGGCCATTTTGAAGGGGGGGGCTGTTTGTCCTTTGCCATGGAAGTGGCCGAAGACGCCGGGGTCATGCCACGGCTCGCAGCCCTGACACGGCGCGACATTGATCTGAGAAAAGTACAACTTGGCGCGCGCGACAATGCCCCCGAGCAAGTCACTGTCTACCGCGCCCCAAACGGCAAACACCCGCAAGAAAAACGCGGGCTGATCAGCCTGCTCACGACGCGCTGGAACCAAGGCAAAGTGATCGACACCGTCACAATCCCCGATGGCGAAGCGATCATGGCGGCGATGGTCTATGCCCATATCGGAGAAATCCCCAAGAACGATTGGACCTATCGCCGGATCATGTCGCGCGACGACCCGGTGATCGCGCAGGCCGCCACCTATGGGTTGCACTGGGCGCGCAGCTATCCAAACCGCCGCATCGCGGACCCGGATGGGGTGCGCGCATTGGTGCTGGAATATTAAAGCGCCCGGCTTGCTTTCCTTGTTTCAAAAATACCTCCGCCGGAGGCCCCGCTGGCCAAACCGCGCCGCGCCACTCAATCGCTCTCGCCTTTGACCTTGCGTTTGCGCACCGGGGCAGGCCGCACATGACGCTCAATCTCATCATAAATGGTTGCCGTGATATTCTTCCCTGACACCTTCTCAATCCCCTCAAGGCCGGGTGAAGAATTCACCTCCAAAACCTTTGGCCCGGTTTCTGAACGCAGCAAGTCCACCCCGGCGAGGTTCAATCCAAAGGCGCGCGCCGCTTTGAGCGCCATCTCGCGCTCGACCTTGGTGATCTTCACAGCCGTGCCTTGCCCGCCCAAATGCAGGTTTGAGCGAAAATCGCCTTCCGCGCCTGTGCGTTTCATCGCCGCCACCACTTTTGAGCCGACCACCAAACACCGCACATCTTCGCCCGCCGCTTCCTTGACGAAATCCTGCACCAAAAAATTCGCCTTCAGCCCACGAAACGCCGAAATAACGCTTTCAGCCGCTTTCTTTGTTTCCGCCAAGACAACGCCGCGCCCTTGGGTGCTTTCGGTGAGCTTGACGATCAAAGGCGCCGTTCCCACAAGGTCGATCAGGTTGTTGGTATCCTTGGGGGAGGCGGCAAACGCTGTGTTTGGCATCCCGATGCGCGCCCGCGCCATGGCTTGATGCGCCATCAGCTTGTCGCGGCTGGCGATGATGCCGTTGGAGCCGTTCAGGCAAAAGGTGCCGATGGTTTCAAACTGGCGCACAACGGCGGTGCCATATTGGGTGATCGAGGCCCCAATGCGCGGCACCACAGCATCATAACGCGGCAAGCGTTTCCCGTCATAATGCACCTCAGGCGCGAGCGCATTGATCGCCATATAACAGCGCGTCGTGTCGATGATTTCCACAGTATGCCCGCGCGCTTCGCCTTCCTCCACAAAGCGCCGCGTGGAGTAATTGTCTTCGCGCGACAGCACAGCAATGCGCAACGCCCGTTTGGGCTGCGCCTCGCGCATCTTGGCTGAATGATAGACATCATAAGACAATTCCGGCTGCAACAACCGATCCGTGGCATTGATGGTGATATGATCAAGCAGCGCTTGTCGCCCCAACAGCATCCTGCTCGCCATCTGCGCTCGGTTGGTGAGGGTCACTTCAATGGGCCAGCTTTGCCCCGCCACCGACAGCGCAGTTTCGATCACGTAGCGGCTTTCGCTTTCGCCGTTGGATGAGGTGACTTCGCGCCGATCCGTAATCAACGCAGAACAAGGGATCACCAAATCATCGCGCCCCGGAATCGGCTGGATCGCAAACCGCACCTTTGGAGCCGCAGCGGCGCCGAAGGTCTCGATATCAAAGGCATGCAACGCCGAGGTGCGCGCGCCCGTATCAACCTTGGCCTTGAGCGCAGGCAGGCCCAACTCCGGCAGCGAAAGCCATTCTTCCCAGCCAAATTGCAATGAATCCGTCATGGCGCAATCGTCCTCATATAAGCGTCAGTCTGTCGATAAATCCCGCAGGTGGGCGCCTTCGAATCAAAGGCGCGTAGGCTGCGATAAATCTGCATGAACACGACAATTGCGTAACGCGCCACAAAAAAATGCTGACAGTTCAAAGTAGCGTGCAGGCTTGCGGCACTTTGGGTTTTGCGCCACAACCCCGCGAAAACCACACCCGCAACCAGCAGCGAGGCCCCCCAATGGATCAGCGCTTTTCATTTGAACTCAAAGCGACAGATGGCAAAGCGCGCCTTGGATTGATCTCGACCCCGCGCGGCCAAATTCGCACGCCAGCCTTTATGCCTGTCGGGACAGCCGCCACCGTCAAGGCGATGATGCCAGAAAGTGTAGCGCAAACCGGCGCTGATATTTTGCTTGGCAATACCTACCACCTGATGTTGCGCCCAGGGGCTGAGCGAGTTGCGCGCCTTGGCGGGCTTCATAAGTTCATGAATTGGGAGCGTCCCATTCTGACCGATAGTGGCGGTTTTCAGGTGATGAGCCTTGCGGATCTGCGCAAACTCACCGAGGAGGGTGTCACGTTTCGCTCGCATATTGATGGCTCAAAACACGTCCTTAGCCCGGAATCCTCGATGGAAATCCAAGCGTTGCTTGGGTCTGACATCGTGATGGCCTTTGACGAATGTCCGGCGCTGCCTGCGGATCGGGACCGGCTTGCGGAGAGTATGCGGCTTTCTATGCGATGGGCACAGCGCTCGCGCGATGCCTTTGGTGATCGTCCGGGGCATGCGCTGTTTGGCATCATGCAAGGGGGGCTTGAGGCCGATCTGCGCGAAGAAAGCGCAAAGGCGCTCACGGCGATCGGATTTGAGGGATATGCGATTGGCGGCTTGGCGGTGGGCGAAGGGCAGGCGGCTATGTTTGACTGTCTGGAGTACGCGCCTACCTTTCTGCCCAAGGAGAAGCCCCGGTATTTGATGGGCGTTGGCAAACCAGATGACATAGTGGGCGCTGTCAAACGTGGCGTTGATATGATGGATTGCGTGTTGCCTTCACGCTCCGGGCGCACAGGGCAGGTCTTCACCCGACATGGGGTCGTCAACATCAAAAACGCGCGCCACGCCGATGATCCGCGCCCGCTCGATGAACACTGCGCCTGCCCAGCCTGCCGCAACTATAGCCGCGCCTATTTGCACCATGTTTTTCGCTCAAACGAGATGATTTCGGGGATGCTCCTGACCTGGCACAACCTGCAATATTATCAAGACATCATGGATGGGATGCGGCAGGCGATTGCGACTGGCGGATTTGCAGCGTGGGAAGCGGATTTCCATGCCGGGCGGGCGCAAGGCGACATTGAGCCGCTCTAATCCAGCCGCGATCATGACCCGGTCACGCCCCACTCATCCCATATGGCGATGCGCTTCCAGGCGCGCCGCCGAAACCCGCTCGGTGCGTGCGCTTTCATGCGGCCCATCAATGCTAATGGTGGGCGGGGTTTGCCAGAAATACCTTTTGCGGCGCGCAGACTGCGGATTGGTCACTGTCAATTGCCCGTAATTGTAGGTTTGCCGCCGGGACTTTCCGGCCCCGCGCAGGCGCATGGTTTCACTGCGTTCCACAGCTCTGAGGCGCAAATCAAGAAACCGTCCCAACGTGTCATCAAGCCAGCCGCGCAACGCCAAACGGCGGGGCAAACCTGTCATTTCGTGGCGCACAAAGACGCTGCGATAGGTGCCGTGATCGGTGATTTCATAGGTCGTCACCCCCGGCATTAGCAAAGCCCGCCGCCCGTTTTGTTTGATCTCGATTTCCAGCGTCACGGATTTGAGCGGTTCCATCTCGTGAATATGCAACTGGGTTTCGCCCATTTTGCGGCCCGGCAACCAGGTTATGATCCGAATG
Organism: Maritimibacter sp.; assembly: GCA_050633625.1. Classification (GTDB taxonomy): domain Bacteria; phylum Pseudomonadota; class Alphaproteobacteria; order Rhodobacterales; family Rhodobacteraceae; genus JBOEGW01. The sequence goes on from JBOEGW010000007.1 coordinate 116,670, forward strand.
GATTTCTGATCCGCCTGCGCATAGTCAATCGACACAACATCCGGGTCCGGGCATTCGTCCAAATGGCCGGGCGTTGGCATCAACCCATACCAAAGGGTACGCACCGAAGCTGTGGATTTCGCGCGCGCGATATAGGCGGTTTTCTTGGGTCGAAAATAGGGGTCCGTCCAGCGTCCATAGGTGAGGAAATGAACGACACCGAGCAGAATGAAGAACAAGATGAAATTGCTCAACAGGTTCCCATTCGGATTGCCAGTATTGAAGTTGGACGCAGGAATCGCCAAGCCGAGCGTGTGAAAAATCGCGCCAGAGATGGCGAAAAGCTCAAACAGAAAGCGGAATTTCGGCAAGAACACAGCAACGACTGTGACCGAAACCGCCACCAAAGCCAGCCAAAACACCTCCCCCGGAAGCCAAGACAAAGGCGAAGGCAGTCGGCCAAACGCCGCGATTGTGGCATAGAGCAAAAACACCCCGCTAAAGACGAGCCGCCGACGATCACGATGGCGCGCGCGCTTCAATCTCAATACAAAACTCATCCCTTCATCGCCCCCATCCAAACGGGTTTATTCAACCGATCTTCGACACCTTTTTCATTCCGCGTCAGGCTAAAGGCGTCCAAATCTGTGCGCCGCCGCAATCCGCGCCCGCTTTCGGCAGGGCACAAGGAATCCATGACCTCCGCAGGCGAAATCAGGGTTTGTTTGCCCTTGAGTTTCAGGTCGTCGGACAGGTTAATTTCGGCAGCTTTGAGACGTATATCCATGATCCGACCTAGCGTATCGTCCAACCCGCCCCGCAAGGCGCGCCGCCAAGGCAGTTGCGCCATTTCGTGACTGACATGCAAAACCCGATGCGTGCCAAGATCCTCTATCGTAAAGGTGGTTGTGCCTTCTGTCGTCGGATCGCGCTTGCCTTTGCGCACGTCAATCCGCAACCGCGCTTGGCGGAAGACTTCGACTTTCTCCAAGTGCAACAGAACTTCGCCCATCGGCTCACCGGGCATCCAAGTGATCAGGCGGATTGTCTGTTTGTCGCGGTCTGCATAATCAATGGACACAACATCCGGGTCAGGGCAGCTATCGATGTGGCCGGGTGTCGGGACAAGCCCAAACCACACATCCCGCGCGCTCAGTTTCGTGCTCACCGTGGCTTTCGAGACGACCCGTTTGGGTCCCTTAAAGTAATCGGACCATTTTCCATTGGTGATGTAATACACGGCGAAGATCGTGACCACATAAAGCACGGCTGCGCTGATCCACGATCCATCCGGGCTTAACGGATTGAAATTGCTCATGGGAAAGGCTCTGCCGATTACCACAAACACAAGATTGGACAAGGCGCCCAACTCCAGAAGATACCTGTAGCTGGGGGCATAGATCGCCACCAAAGGCATGATCAGCATAATGAGACCAAAGGCGGCGATTTCGATTTGCAGCTTAGGCAAAGGATCGGGCAGGGCATCATGGCCCATAATGGTCGCAATCGCGACAAGGATCCCGCTAAACACCAAACGGCGACGGTCGCGATACAGCAGGCGGTATATGTTCTCAAGCATGGCAGACTCCCCAAGTCAGGCCAAGATGAGGGGGCAGAATGGCAAAAATTTGACGCCCATGTCCCGATTTCGCGACAGGGTTAACAGGGGGACAACAGAGCGCCAAAGACGGCGAATTACTCTCCGGCCATGGAGTACCCCATAGACTGTCGCGAGTCAGGACGGGAGTCCTTGCGGGAGCTTCGCGCGGCAAGGTGCAGCGGCGCCGGGCCTTCCAGCAAAGCGCCACGCGCCGCCGATTTTGCACCTCTGGGCGTGTTGAGCACCCCACCAATGCGCAAATTGGACAGTGACAGACTTCTATTTGGCCCCATGCGCGCGTGGGCTTCTTCCAAGGCCGCCATCCGGGCGTCTTCGCGCCGACCAAGACTGTCATCTAACCAATCAAACAGGATTTGCCGCAAGGGCTGGTTTTGCAAAAACTCAGTGACATAAATCACTTGGGTCTCGCCCATATCAACCACCCGCAAAGCGCGCAAACCCGTGTTGATCTGCCCCGGATGCTCGCCCGGCGACTTGAACCGGTAAACGCAGAACGATCCGGGCTTGATCTCATCAATGGTCAACGTCGTTTCAACCTTTTCGGCGGGCGGTGCCCATTCCAAAACGCGCACTTCGGTGCGTTCCCGGTTCGTGTAATCTACTGAAACGATATTCGCATCATGCAGACATTCACGCCGGCCCGGTGTGGGCATGATCCCGTACCAGACAGACTCCGCCGAAAGATTTGTCACAACGCGGGTGGCGCTGCGGGCGCGGCGCTTGCGAAACACACCGTCCGACCACTGGCCATAAAAGAGGAAATGCACGAAAATGCCCGCCACACACATGCCCGTCAGCCCGCGCGTGCCGCTTTCGGTGAGGGTCAGCAGCGAAAAGGCGGACTGCGGGAACATCTGCCCAAGGCACGCTGCAACAAACAGGGTAAAGGCCATGGGCACAAAGGCATGTCGCCATTTTGGCAGGGCCGCCCCCAGTCCAAGGAAAAAGCCGCCAAACACAAGAACCATCGCAAGGCCCGCAATGGTTTCCAGCACCAAGAACGGCATGTTTTCAGAAAGACCATGCGCCTCGATCGCCCCAGACAGGAACAACAAAAGGGACACAACGCCGTACCTGCGTCGATCCCGATGTAGTCGCCTCATTAGCCGTCTGAACACGAATTGCTCTCCTTCTCACTTGCTTAAAATTTGATTAAACAACGCGGCAACATTGGGGCGAAAGCTGTGCCTTTTCGCGTTTGTTTTGCGGTTGTGGCTGGGCCACCGGGGCGCGACGCCCCAAAAGGCGCGATCTCAAAAACGGTACAAAAAGTGGCAAAAAGAGACGGTTTTCACCAGTTCGTAACGGGTTTTTGCAAGAAACACGCGAAAAGATGAGAAATCACATGAAAATCGGGGTGCGGGTCTTGTCGCTCCCAAGCGCTACAGGCACAATGGGTCAAGCCGAGCCAAACAATCGAGCCAAAACGAGGCCAAATCAAACAGGACTGGTTGAAAATCGGGGGAGCCTCCCCAGATGATTATGACCAAAAAGGAGAAGGCCGCGCTGCCGAAAATCGGGGCAGGCCATCTTGCCGAAAACTAAGGAAAACCAATGACAGAGCAAAAACGCCTATCTTTCCCCGTGCTGCCCCTACGCGACATTGTCGTGTTCCCGCACATGATTGTTCCGCTGTTTGTGGGCCGCGAAAAAAGTGTGAAGGCGCTGGAAGAGGTGATGGCGGATGACAAGCAGATTCTGTTGTCCAGCCAGATTGACCCTTCTGTGGATGACCCAGACACCGACGGGATTTACCGGATTGGCGTGTTGGCCAATGTGCTGCAATTGCTGAAGTTGCCCGATGGCACAGTGAAAGTGCTTGTCGAGGGGCAGGCGCGCGTGAAAATCACGGAATTCATCGAGAACGATCACTATTTTGAAGCGCAAGCCGTCGAGCTTGAGGAAACGCTCGGTGATGAGGCCGCTGTCGAAGCGCTGACTCGCTCGGTGGGCGAAGAATTCGAGCGCTACGCCAAAGTGAAGAAAAACATCCCCGAAGAGGCGCTCGTTGCGGTGTCCGAAACCAAAGAACCCGCGAAACTGGCGGACCTTGTGGCCGGGCATCTCGGGGTTGAAGTCGCGCAAAAGCAGGAATTGCTGGAAACCTTGCCAATTGATGAGCGGTTGGAGCAGGTTTACGGCTATATGCAGGGCGAAATGTCCGTGCTTATGGTCGAGAAAAAGATCAAAACGCGGGTTAAAAGCCAGATGGAGCGCACCCAGCGCGAATACTATCTGAATGAGCAAATGAAGGCCATTCAGAAAGAACTTGGTGAGGACGGCGAAGGCCAATCCGAAATCGAGGAGCTGGAAAACCGCATCAACGAGACCAAACTCTCCAAAGAGGCGCGCGAAAAGGTGGAAGGCGAGCTGAAAAAGCTCAAAAACATGAGCCCGATGAGCGCCGAAGCCACTGTTGTGCGCAACTACCTCGACTGGATCTTGTCGATCCCTTGGGGCGTGCGCTCACGGGTGAAAAAGAACCTGATCGCGGCAGAAAACGTGCTCGACAAGGACCACTACGGGCTTGAGAAAGTCAAAGAGCGGATCATCGAGTATCTCGCCGTGCAAAAACGCTCGCGCAAACTCAAAGGGCCTATTTTGTGTCTCGTTGGCCCTCCCGGCGTTGGGAAAACGTCGCTTGGGAAATCGGTTGCCAAGGCCACAGGGCGCGAGTTCATTCGCATTTCCCTTGGGGGTGTGCGCGACGAAAGCGAAATTCGCGGTCACCGGCGGACCTATATCGGCTCCATGCCCGGCAAAATCATCCAAGCCTTGAAAAAGGCCAAGACGACAAATCCGCTCATCTTGCTCGATGAGATCGACAAAATGGGGCAGGATTTCCGCGGTGATCCGGCATCAGCGATGCTTGAAGTGCTTGATCCTGAACAAAACTCCACCTTTGTGGACCACTATCTTGAGGTGGAATATGATCTGTCCGATGTGATGTTCCTCACAACGGCCAACTCCTACAACATGCCCGGACCGCTCTTGGACCGGATGGAGATCATTTCGCTTTCCGGCTACACGGAAGACGAAAAACGCGAGATCGCCAAGCAACATCTCGTGGACAAACAGGTCAAAAACCACGGGTTGCGCAAAGGCGAATTCAAAGTGGCGGATGAGGCGCTCACAGATGTGATCCGCTATTACACCCGCGAAGCCGGGGTGCGTAATCTTGAGCGTGAAATCGCCAAGATGGCCCGAAAAGCCGTGACCAAAATCGTCAAGGAAGACACCAAAACGGTCGAGGTCAAATCGGACAACATCGAAGATTTCCTTGGGGTCAAAAAGCACCGCTATGGATTGGCCGAGAAGGAAGACCAAATCGGCGTTGTGACCGGGTTGGCTTGGACCTCTGTTGGCGGTGAATTGCTGTCGATTGAAGCTGTGCGTTTGCCGGGCAAAGGGCGGATGAAAACCACCGGGAAACTTGGCGATGTGATGAAGGAAAGCATTGATGCGGCCAGCTCGTTTGTGCGCTCGATCAGCCCGGAAATCGGGGTGAAACCGCCTCAGTTCGAGAAATGGGATATCCACGTTCACGTCCCCGAGGGCGCGACCCCCAAAGACGGCCCCTCAGCCGGGGTTGGGATGGTGACTTCCATCGTGTCTGTCTTGACTAAAATTCCTGTGCGTAAAGACGTTGCCATGACAGGCGAAGTGACCCTGCGTGGAAACGTCTTAGCGATTGGGGGGCTAAAGGAAAAACTTCTGGCGGCACTGCGCGGGGGCATCAAGACTGTGTTCATTCCGTCAGAAAACGAAAAAGACCTGCCGGACATTCCGGATAACGTCAAAGAGGGTCTCGACATTATCCCGGTGAGCCACGTGCGCGAAGTGCTGAAAATGGCACTCACCGAAACGCCTGAACCCGTGGAGTGGGATGAGGCGGCAGAAGAAGCCGCCGCTGCGGCCGCGCTGAAAACAGGTGGCGCAGCGGCTCCGATCGCGCATTAATCCGCGCAGATAACGCTACATTTAGGGCGTCCCAAGCAGGGGCGCCCTTTTTGTTGTAAGGATTTGTTAATTGGATTTTGACAATTGCTGGATTTGTTAACGATAGTCGCGTAAACTGAAACAGTAATGAATGTGTACCCAATAACGAAAAGAGCAGGACCGATGGCGACCAAAACTCCGGCAAAACCAAAAACGGCCACAAAGGCCACAACGGCGAAAAAACCCGCAAGCAGCCGAAAGCCAGCGGCCCCAAAGAGTACAGCCGCCAAAAAGCCCGCACCCAAAAAACCATCAGCCAAAAAACCCGTGGCCAAGAAACCCGTGGCCAAAACGCCAGCAAAAGCACCGGCGACGACCACCACCAAGGTGCCAGCCCCGGAAACGGCCAAATCGCCATTGCCCGCGAAATCGCCAGTTTCGGCCGTCACAGCCCCCCTTAACCCAGAGGTGGACGAAGGCCCATTTGGCGAAGTCGACCTCACGAAAAAAGAGCTTATTCAACGTGTTGTGGCCGCAACAGGGATGAAGCCGCGCGATGTGCGCCCGGTGATCGAGGCGACCTTGGCCGAGCTTGGCGGCGCTGTGGATCGCGGGGAAACTCTGCGTTTGAACCCCTTTGGCGTCATGCAAATAAAACGTGCCCGTCAAACGACAAATGGCCGTGTTGTTGTGACCAAAATCAAGCGGAAAAAGCCAGACTCTCCAGCGGCTAAACCGCCACTTGCGAAGGCCGCCGAGTAGCGCTAAACCCACGCGGGGCGGGTGATTAGCTCAGTGGTAGAGCGCTTCGTTCACATCGAAGATGTCAGGAGTTCGAATCTCTTATCACCCACCATTTTTTGTCATTTGGCCCAATCATAAAGCGCCCAGCGGGTCAAAAAAACGCTCCAAGGCGCGCCCAGATGCACTACCAAGTCGCCAAAGTGACCCAGCAGCGGAGACCCTGACGCCGATTGTATTCGGGTCGTATTTATAGCGCGCACAACAGGGCGCGCTTGGTTATCCGAGTTGGCAGCTTTACGAATTTCAGCGCGTTTATCCGGCGTCTGCCTGAGCAGTGTCTTCGTGCCAAATGGGCACGCCATGCGTGCTCGCCCAAGCGCGCACCTCCGCCACACGCGGCGCCGCAACACTCATCCGGTCCCCGTTCAGCACTTCAATTTCATCGCTTTTTGGCCCGGGATGAATGGCCTTAATCCCCGTTCGCGCAATCCAATACGACCGATGTGCCATCACCCCTTCGTGGGGTTTCGTTTGCCCCACCAAATCCACGAGCCTTGCCCGCATGGATGTAACAGTTCCTGAGGTGAGCCCGATTTCGACAAAGTGCTTATTGGCGCGCAAAAACAAAATATCAGACAAGGCAAAAGCCATTTCGCCCACCAAAATTTCTCTGGAGGCGGATTGCGGCGTTTCCCAGTGCGGAAAGTAGATCCGCACCAAATAGGGGGAAATGATCGTGAAAAACAATAATTCGAGCAAGAGCGTGACAACATATCCGCTAAACAAAAACCACGGCTCAATGGCCTCTCGAAAAGTCACACCATTGAACAAGGCGATCTGAGCAGTGCCTTGCACGGCAGCACACATAAAGACGAAAGCGCCGATAAACGGCAAAAAGATTGCGCCAAGCTTAAACCGGTGCTGCAAGCGCGCCGCGCCGTAGGCGGCAAGATTCCAGGTCACGAAATAGAAGGGCAGGGTGATGCACCAGAATATCACCGAATTCCAGAACCCTATGATTTCCTGCAACGACAGCGCGTCGATAAACACGTAGAGCAGCACATTAAACGCCACATAGGCGATCATCCGGGGTTTGGTCAAAATCCAACCAAATTCGCGTGTGGGATAGCTGACATGGCCCACAAAAGGCTGGATCGCGTGGAGCGTATCTGGACGGTGCAAGCTATAGTCGAAGGGGGCCACCGGGCTTTCCTTAACGTCATCAAGGCCAAAGAAGTGTAACAAGTTTACCCACAGGATGAAAAGCCTCTGAAAAAATCTCAAAATGGGGCTTGCCATTGGGGGGAAAGGCCGGGTATCAGGCTGCTCACGGGTGATTAGCTCAGTTGGTAGAGCGCTTCGTTTACACCGAAGATGTCGGGAGTTCGAGCCTCTCATCACCCACCAATTTCCTCACAGGAACAATGCTCTACCGCGCACAGATCATGCATGCGCAGGAGCCTTTCCGCCGCTGGAGTGCGGCTATTGCGGTGTTTGTTCCGCATTATTTGGGCGATTTTGGAACGGCTTACCCCTCGCATCCGCGCGCTGACGCCCGAAATCCGAATGCATTGCAAAAAATCACAAAATTGCCCCATTCAACCGCTTGACGCGCCCGCGCCAGACGCCTAGAAGCACCGAACGCAGCGGGCGGTTGTAGCTCAGTTGGTTAGAGTACCGGCCTGTCACGCCGGGGGTCGCGGGTTCGAGTCCCGTCAACCGCGCCACTGCTGCCAAAAAGCTCTCCAGAAATGGGGAGCTTTTGCTTTTTCGAGCACCTGTGATGTGTCTCTGCTGAACCACTCCATTTTTCTGCGCGGATCGCGCGTTTAATGATTGACCCCCAGAGCACAAAACCCTAAATCCGCCTCAATGCGCGGTTGTAGCTCAGTTGGTTAGAGTACCGGCCTGTCACGCCGGGGGTCGCGGGTTCGAGTCCCGTCAACCGCGCCACTTTTCCTCAAGATGGTTCATATCTCTTTGGCGCTCGTAATGGCGCTCCCACTGGCGCTCGTAATAGCACTCCCTCCGGCGCTCGTAATGGCGCGCCCAATTGAGGGTGCGGGCAGGGGCGGCGTTCGGCTGGTTTTGCCATTGGGTGTGTGGTCACGCATAAGCCGGTTTTGCGATGCCTTAGACTCCACGCGCCGACGAGCGCTTTGCGGAACATTCGCGCGAAATGTCCTTTTCCAGCGGTTTGGTTTCGCGCTAGTCTGGGCGCGCCAAACAAGGCCAAAGGCAAACAGGTGAGAGCAAAGTGCAAACAACAGCAGCAGCCATAACTATGGTGCATGATGACGCGTTTTTTCTGGAGCGCTGGGTCAAATACTATGGCGACATGTTTGGCCGTGACGCCCTCTATGTGATCAACCACGGCCACAACCCCGAAGTGGCGCGCATCGCTGAGGGCTGCAATATCCTTGGCCTGCCCGGTGGATTGGGAGAAAAGTTTGAAGTGCGCCGCTGGCGGCTGTTCAACGGGCTGCAACAGGGGCTTCAACAGTACTTCAAATATGTGATCGTTGGCGATGTGGACGAATATGTTGTCGCGGATCCATTGATGGGCAAGAGCTTGCTTGAGTTCCTGCGCGATGGGCCAGCGCGCCAGATCTACACCCCCCTTGGGCTAGAGGTGCTGCATTGCCCAACCCGCGAAACCGATGCCATTACCGGACCAATCCTCGGTCCACGGCGGTTTGTGCGGGTCAATTTGCACTACGCCAAACCCTGCGTGATGGGGCGGGTCAACAAAATCGCGCGTGGTGGGCATTACGTGGCGTATAACAAGCTGCACGCCGATCCCTCGCTCTATTTGTTCCATATGAAATACTGTGACATTGGGCAGTACAGCGCGGCCATGGATCGGCGCAATCAGAACGTCTCTGATGCTGAGGACGATGGTTTGGACGCGGGTGTTGGCGTGCATTGGCAAGCGCAGTCACGCGGCGATGATCAAGCGATCTTTAACGCCTTCAGCGCCCGCCCGATCGAGCCATTCGATATGCACCCTTATCGCAAGTACATGAACGACGGCTTTGAACATCGCGCCAATGACCTTTGGCATTTTCACCGCAAACAATACGACTGCTCGCACGAGTTGCCGGAGCGCTTTTTCGGCTTGGTCTGAGGCGCGCACGGCGCGTTAGGTGAGCGCGTCCAGAATGCGCGCCCAGCTTCGCGTACCTTTGTGGAAGTTGGTCAGGCCGTATTTTTCATTCGGTGAGTGAATCTGATCGTCATCGCCAGCAAAGCCGATCAGCATCGATTCCATCCCCAGAATGTCTTGAAAATGGCCAGCAATCGGGATCGAGCCGCCACAGCCCACAAAGGCCGCCTCAAGCCCCCATTCCGCACTCAATGCCACGCGCGCCGCTTCAAACGCGGGGTCATCGGTGGCCATTTGCGCCGCAGGTGCCCCATGGCCCAATGGGAATTCTGCCGTGACATCGGCGGGCAGGCGCGCCTCCACAAAATCGACAAAGCTCGCATGGATTTTTTCTGGGTCTTGTTGGCCCACAAGGCGAAACGACACTTTCGCGCGCGCCTCTGCGGGCAGAACCGTTTTGAACCCTGTGCCGGTATAGCCGCCCGAAATTCCGTTCACTTCTGCCGTGGGGCGCGACCAGAGCTGCTCCAGCGCGCTGCGCCCGGATTCGCCAGCAGGCTCACTCAGCCCCACCTCCGCAAGAAACCCCGCATGATCAAAGTTCAGCCCATCCCATTGCGCCTTGAGCGCCGGGTCAAGCTCCGGCACATCGTCATAAAACCCAGGCAACGTGACTGCGCCCTCAGCGTCGTGCAGGTCAGAAAGAATATCGGCCAAAACGTGAATTGGATTTCGAGCCAGCCCGCCAAACATACCGGAATGAAGGTCTTTGCTGGCCGCCTTGAGCACAAGTTCCTCGGCCATAAGCCCCCGCAATTGCGTGACAATCGCCGGTGTTGTGGATTGAAACAGCCCGGTGTCGCAAATCATCGCGATGTCCGCCGTTAACTCGCTGGCATTTTCCTTCATGAAGGGGACGAGCGAAGGCGAGCCGCTTTCTTCTTCCCCCTCCAAAAAGAGGGTAATGCGGCAGGGCAAAGCGCCCGTCACCGAAACATAGGCGCGCATCGCTTCAATGAAGGTCATCAACTGCCCCTTGTCATCGGATGCCCCGCGCCCACGGATCACTTTTCCTTGGGGGGTCTCTTCAAGACGAGGCTCAAAAGGGGGTGTTGCCCAAAGATCGAGCGGATCAACGGGTTGTACATCATAATGCCCGTAAAACAGCAGGTGAGGCCGCTTTGAGCCATCCTCTAAGGATTGCTCATCCCCGCCATGCGCAACCACCATCGGATGCCCCGGTGTCGGGCATTTGCGCGCCTCAAACCCAATAGAAATAAGGTCGTCCACCAAAACATTCGCGGCCGCTTCACAGTCGGATTTATAGGCCTCATCGGTGGAAATAGAGGGGATCTTGAGCAAGGTCATGAGCCGGTCAAGGGCGGCATCTTGGGTGGCATCAATCCGGGCGAGTACGGCATCAAGGGACATAGGGACTCCTGTCTATAGGCGAAAACGTACCACCCTAGGCGCGGCTGTCTAGGGGGTCTGGCAGTCGGCGCGTGTTGGCCCTATGTTCGCGTTTAACGAGTTGAGGAGAGCATCATGCGTAACGCATTTTCCGGGGTGGCCGTTTTCGCGGCTTGTGCGCTTCTGGCAGGATCGGCTTTTGCCGCGCCCGTCGACGGCAATTCCGCCCGCAAACAATTGTTTCGCCCCAATGGGATGGTGGTGAAGCCGCTCAAGCCGCAAGGGCTGGACAAGCAATCTCAGGCGGTGGCGGATGGGATGATCCAAAACATGCGAAGCGGGTCGGTCATGAAGCAGTTCGAGGCTTCTGGCTATGGCTATTACGGGGCTGTGGCGCTGCCCAAATCCGCCCCTGAAGGGCAAGCCAACCCAACAGTCGTCGTGCAGTTGCACAGCCCAGAGGCCGCTCAACGCGCGGCCATCACGGAGTGCCAGAAAACAAATGGCGGCACCTGCGTGCCCATCGCGCTCATGCTCCCCAAAGGCTACCGCGCGCGGGATTTGACCCTCAGCCAAGACGCCACAAAACGCGTTGTCGGCACCTGGAAGGACGGGGGCGCGCCAAAATACCTCGCCTATTCCCCCACGACCCACGGTTGGGGAATCGCCAAAGGCGCCTCAGCAACCCCGCAAACCGCAATCGACAGTTGTAACCAAGTCGCAAAACGCTCCGATTGCGTTGTTGCGATTGAGGATAAGTGACGATAACAGCCGTTTGAAAATCTGGTGCCGAGTTTGACTTAGGTCATTTTCTTGGGCCGCGACATTCTGTATCACGGTTTCTGCATATGTTTACGGGCGCTAAATTGCTATTAGGGTACCGTGAGCCAGAGAATCTGTCCCGGGAGAGACGCGCGTGAACTACAATTCCAAGCTAGATGCAGCGCTTGAGCGTTTGCATGACGAAGGGCGCTACCGCGTATTCATCGACATTGAACGCAAGCAGGGCAACTTCCCGCACGCCACTTGGACAAAGCCAGATGGCAGCGAACAACCTGTGACGATTTGGTGCGGAAACGATTATCTTGGGATGGGCCAACATCCGGTTGTGCTTGACGCGATGCATCAGGCGCTTGAGGCAACAGGTGCAGGCTCAGGCGGGACGCGCAACATTTCTGGCACAACTGTCTATCACAAAGAACTTGAGGCAGAATTGGCCGATTTGCACCGCAAAGAAGCGGCGCTTTTGTTCACTTCCGCCTATATTGCCAATGATGCCACCCTATCGACATTGCCAAAGCTCTTTCCCGGGCTGATCATTTATTCTGACGCGCTGAACCACGCCTCGATGATTGAGGGCGTGCGCCGGAATGGGGGCGCAAAGCGTGTGTTCCGTCACAATGACGTTGCCCATCTGCGCGAGCTGTTGGCAGCCGACGATTCGGATGCGCCCAAACTGATCGCCTTTGAAAGCGTCTATTCGATGGATGGGGATTTCGGGCCGATTGAGGAGATTTGTGACCTCGCTGACGAATTCGGCGCGCTCACCTACATAGACGAAGTCCATGCTGTTGGCATGTATGGGCCACGCGGGGCCGGGGTGTGCGAGCGTGACGGTTTGATGGGGCGCATCGACATTATCAATGGCACGCTCGCCAAGGCCTATGGCGTGATGGGGGGCTATATTGCCGCTTCGGAAAAAATGTGTGACGCGATCCGCTCCTATGCGCCGGGCTTTATCTTCACAACCTCGCTTCCGCCAGCGGTGGCGGCAGGGGCGGCGGCTTCGGTGCGCCATCTGAAGACCGACCAAAACCTGCGCACACAGCACCAAAAGCAGGCCAAAATTCTGAAAACACGCCTCAAAGCCATGGGGTTGCCGATCATTGACCATGGGTCGCACATTGTCCCGGTGATTGTTGGCGATCCGGTCCATACGAAAGCCTTGTCGGACATGTTGCTTGAGCATTTTGGCATCTATGTGCAGCCGATCAATTTCCCGACTGTGCCGCGCGGAACAGAACGGTTGCGCTTTACGCCAAGCCCTGTGCATGGGCCACGCGAAATGGATGCGCTGGTCTCCGCTCTGGACGATCTTTGGGGCCAATGTGCGCTAAATCGTGCCGAGCTTTCCGCGTAACCGCTCACCTCTGTGCAAACCCTTGGCCCTTATGCTAAAAGTGGCCAAGAACGGGTGCATTGTACGATTCGCACCATAGGGGATGGGCCGCAACAGGCGGTATCGAGACAAGGGACAGGCGTATGATCCGGCGTTGGACCTCTTCGAGGCTCAAACAGGAAGAACAAACCTCCGGGTTTGACTCCTTCGAGTTGCGGCTCGGGGATGTCATGCGTGGGGAACGTGCGACCCTTGGCAAATCGCTGCTGGATGTGCAGCGAGAGTTGAAGATCAAAGCCACCTATATCTCCGCCATTGAAAACGCTGATGTGACTGCCTTTGAAACACAAGGGTTTATCGCCGGTTATGTGCGGTCTTATGCGCGCTATTTGGGTTTGGATGCGGAATGGGCCTTTAAGGCCTTTTGCGCAGAAAGCGGTTTCGAGGTGGCGCATGGCATGTCGAAAGCGGCGTCCTCCACCAAGCCCTCCCCAAAGCCGCAGCATTCAGGCGATCCGCTCGCCAATCCAAACGCCTCTTTTGTGCCGCGCTCCGCGTCCATTTTTGAGGGGGTTGAGCCGGGGGCCATTGGCTCTGTCGCCGTCTTGGCGCTGATTGTTGGTGTGCTTGGGTTTGGCGGCTTTTCGGTGCTGAAAGAAATTCAACGAGTCGATTACGCCCCCGTGGAAACCGCGATTGGCGTGCTTGATGATCTGCCTGACTTTGACACAGGGGCCACTGTGCAAACCCCGGATGGGATGACAGTTGCAGGTCTGACCTCGCCACCCTCCGCCGAAGCGCTGGACCGGTTGTATCGTCCCGAGGCGCTGGATGTGCCGGTGATGATCGCGCGCGATGGACCGATTTCGACGCTTGATCCGCGCGAAGTTGGCGTGATGCCCGAATTCGCTTCGCCGCAAATGGCAAGCATTCCCGGCCTTGCAGATATGAACCCCGGACAGGCCGCTGCCACCGGAAGTATTGATGACGCTGTGCAATTGGCGCTCGCTGGGCCGGCGGTTCAGGTGTTGGGTGCCGATGCGCCTGAAGTTGCGATTTTCGCGGTGCGCCCATCTTGGGTTCAGGTGAAATCTGCTGATGGATCGGTGATCTTCGAAAAAATTCTTGATGCCTGCGAGCAATATGTTCTGCCGAAAATGGAAAACCCACCGCTGTTGCGCACCGGGAACGCTGGATCGGTGTATTTTGCTGTGAATGGCACAGCTTACGGCCCATCAGGGCAGGGGGCTTCTGTTGTGAAAAACGTCGCCCTTGGCTCTACGGACCTCAGCGCGAATTACGCCGAGGCTGATCTGGGATCGGATGCGGATCTTGCGAAATTCGTGGCAGCTGTTGGCGCGGCTGGACCTGATTTTGTGCCAGCGTCGCATTGTGCGCAGTAAGCGCGCGAAAAACCGCCTTCGATATATGACAAGTTGATGATCTAGGCCGCGCTGGCCTTGTCGCGCCCCTGTGCGCGCGCTATCCAAAGGCGAGAAACGAGCGAGGAACCATGACCCACAATCCCATTCGCCCTTGGCGCAACATTGAACGCCGCAAGTCTCGGCAAATCATGGTGGGCAACGTGCCTGTTGGTGGCGATGCGCCGATTGCTGTTCAAACGATGACCAATACCGCCACAACGGACGTCAAAGCCACGATTGAACAAGTGCAAGCCGCCGCCGAAGCGGGCGCGGATATTGTCCGGGTGTCGGTGCCCGATGAGGCCTCCGCGATTGCGCTCAAGGAAATCACGCGCGAAAGCCCGGTGCCCATCGTTGCTGACATTCACTTTCACTACAAACGCGGCATAGAAGCGGCAGAAGCCGGGGCCGCTTGTTTGCGCATCAATCCCGGTAATATCGGCTCGCCTGAGCGCGTGGCCGAAGTGATCAAAGCGGCCAAGGATTATGGCTGTTCCATCCGCATTGGTGTGAATGCCGGGAGCCTTGAAAAGGAGCTTCTCGAAAAATACGGCGAACCTTGCCCCGAAGCGATGGTGGAAAGCGGCCTCAACCACATTCGCATCCTTGAGGACAATGATTTCCACGAGTTCAAAATCAGCGTGAAAGCCTCGGATGTGTTCTTGTCAGCCGCCGCCTATCATGGGCTGGCAGATGCCACGGACGCGCCGCTTCACCTTGGCATTACCGAGGCTGGCGGCTTTGTCTCAGGCACCATCAAATCGGCAATTGGCCTTGGTAATTTGCTCTGGGCGGGACTGGGCGATACGATCCGTGTGTCGCTCTCAGCGGACCCGGTTGAGGAAGTGAAGGTCGGCTTTGAAATTCTGAAATCACTTGGCCTGCGCCATCGGGGCGTGAATATTATTTCCTGTCCGTCCTGCGCGCGCCAAGGGTTCAATGTCATCAAAACAGTCGAAGCGCTCGAAGAACGTCTTGCGCATATTCACACGCCCATGTCGCTTTCAATTATCGGCTGTGTTGTGAACGGGCCGGGCGAAGCCTTGATGACGGACATCGGCTTTACCGGCGGCGGGGCCGGGTCCGGCATGGTGTATCTGGCGGGCAAGCAGGATCACAAACTGGGTAATGACGGCATGGTGGATCACATCGTTGGGCTTGTCGAAAAACGAGCCGAGCAGATTGAAGCCGAAAAAGCGGCGGCGGAAGACGCGGCAGAATAAGCCGCACCACAGGACCAAGATCATACAAAAACGCCGCGCGGATATTCCCAGCGCGGCGTTTTTCGTTTGTGTTATATAGCCTTAGCCGTCGCTCTTCATGCGGACGTCTTGAACAAGCTCAACCATACCATCCAAAGGCACATAGCCGCGAACCATCTGTTGCCCAATCACAAAGGTCGGCGTTCCTGAGATTTGCAACCGATCCGCAAGCGCGTGGTTTTCGGAGATTCGCGCCTCAACCTTTGGGTCGTCCATCGCCGCCAAAATCGCCGCGCCGTCCAGATCAAGGTCATTCGCAAGTTTCACGAGGGTCTCTTCGGTCGGGTTGCCGCGAAGGGTCATCAGCTCATCATGGACCAAGGCATAGCCGTCTTCCCCGGCGATGATCTGTGTCGCCATGGCAAACCGCGCAGATACAATGCTATCGGCGCCCAAAATCGGGAATTCCTTATAAATGACCCGGATGTTGCCATCGGCTTCGACCATGGATTGCAATTCAGGGAAGGCTTTGCGGCAATACCCACAGCGATAATCGACGAACTCAACAATCGTCACATCGCCCTCGGGGTTCCCGCCCACATGGCTATACCCATCTTCAAAAAGCGCTTTCGCATTGGTGGCCACAAGGGACGCATCCCCGGCAACCTGTTCCTCCGCTTGTCTGCGCTCCAAAACGCCAATCGCTTCCATCAACACTTCAGGATTATCCAAAAGATAGGCGCGGACCTCTTCGCGAAAGACAGCACGCCCTTCTTCGGTCATCTCCGTGATATCGCCAGCAACGGCAGGCGCGCCAAGTAGGCTGGTGGTCAGGGCCAAGGTCGGCGCAAAGCGAAAGCGTGTCATAGAAGCTCCATCAAATGTTTGGCTGCACCGTAGTCCTCCAAACCGGGCGCGGCAAGGCGCGCTTGGCCGCTCACGGGGAGTTGACCTTTTTCCGCCGGGCAGGCAGCAAGGCGCAAAACACCGGAGGGCACATGCGGGTCTCAAAGCGCAGCGAAGTTGAACCGTTTATCGTCATGGACGTGATGGAAGCCGCACGCGCCGCGGAGGAAGCCGGGCGCAGCATTATTCATATGGAAGTGGGCCAGCCCTCATCACCTGCGCCAAGTAAAGCGCGCGCGGCTGTGCGCGATGCCTTGGAGGCAGATGCGCTTGGTTACACTGTTGCATTGGGCCTGCCTGCCTTGCGTGCGCGCATCGCGGCGCTTTATCAGGACTGGTACGGGGTCACGCTTGATCCGGCGCGCGTGATTGTCACAGCTGGATCCTCCGGGGCCTTTTTGTTGGCGTTCAGCGCGCTGTTTGATAGCGGTGACACGATTGGCTTACCACTGCCTGGCTATCCGTCTTATCGCCATATCCTCAAAGCTTTGGGGCTGACTACCGTTCCCTTTGAGACGCAGGCGGAAAATCGGTTTCAACCCGTGCCAGATGATGTGCCCGCGGGGCTGGACGGTTTGATGATTGCCTCGCCGGGAAACCCCTCTGGCACGATGTTGGGTGCGGCGCAAATGGCGGCGTTGATTGAGGCGAGCGCGGCGCGGGGCATATCGCTGATTTCGGACGAGATTTATCACGGGCTACACTACCGCGACCGGGCGGTCAGTGCGCTTGAGCTGAGCGATGATGTTTATGTCATCAATTCATTTTCTAAGTATTTCTCAATGACAGGCTGGCGCGTGGGCTGGATGGTGGTGCCTGAGGATCATGTGCGCACGATTGAGCGCCTCGCGCAAAACATGTTCATCTGTCCGCCCCATGTCAGCCAAGTAGCGGCACTGGCGGCCTTGGACTGTACGCAGGAATTGGAGGTGGCCCGTGAGACATACGCCGCCAATCGCGCGTTGATGCTAGACGGGTTGCCCAAGGCCGGGTTTGACAGAATCGCGCCCCCTGATGGTGCGTTCTACATTTATGCAGATGTATCGGACTATACGACTGACAGCAGAGCCTTTGCGCGAGACATCCTTGATCAGGCAGGTGTGGCCGTGACACCGGGTTTGGATTTTGATCCGGCGCGCGGGGCCCAGATGTTGCGCTTTTCCTATGCGCGCAGCACCGATGATATCATCGAAGGGCTTAAGCGCCTCACAGCTTTTATGGCGGCGCGAAATGGTTAGCGTTTCGCAATCCCGCAGGGTGGGGTAGAGTTGCAAAAAACCGGAGCCGTATTTCCTGTGTCTCGTTTTCTTCTCGCGCGCCAAGTCGTGCGCCAAATTGCGCACCGTGTTTCGCTTTGTGTTGCGCTCTGTGCCGCGCTGATCCTGCCCGTCATGGGCGCGGCGCAATCCACGCCACCATCGCAAACGCCCATGACGGGCCTTGCGCGCTTGGCGGAAAAGGGCGTGCGCCTGACCGATCGTCGATCCGCCATGACGCTGGATGTGCATATCACCCAAGCCGTGCCTTGGCGGGTGTTCACCTTAGACAGCCCAAAACGCTTGGTGCTGGATTTCGCGGAAGTGGATTGGAATGGGGCCGATCCGGTGGCGCTGGCCTCTTCAACCGCGCGCATAGAGTCGGTGCTCATGGGGCTGTATCGGCCAGGCTGGTCGCGCATGGTGATCGAACTGAATGAGGCCTTGGTGGTGGATGAGGCCGATATGCAAACCAGCCCACAAGGGGCGAAGGTGCGGCTGCGCATGGTGCCGACTTCGGATGAGGCCTTTGCCGCCAAAGCAGGTGCGCCGCCAAACGCGATGTTTGTCGAAGAAGATTTCCCCGGAGCAGCCGCGCGCAGTGTCGTGGAAGACGGAATTTTGACTGTGGTAATTGATCCGGGTCACGGTGGGATTGATCCGGGGGCGGAGCGCGAAGGGGTCGTGGAAAAAGACTTGGTGTTGGCGTTCTCGCGCGAGCTGCGCGACAGTTTGTTGCGGCAAGATTGGATCGAAGTGCATTTGACGCGGGATGATGACATTTTCGTACCGCTTGAGGCGCGGGTGAGTGCGGCGCGCAGCTTTGGCGCTGATCTGTTCATTTCGATCCACGCCGATGCGCTCGCGGAAGGGCGCGCCACTGGGGCGACTGTGTATACCCTGTCACAAGAGGCCTCGGATGTTGCTTCGGAAAAACTCGCAGAACGCCATGATCGCGGAGATCTCCTTGCGGGTGTTGACTTGTCGCACACTGATGATGCCGTGGCGCTGGTCTTGATGGATTTGGTGCGCAATGAAACAGCGCCCCGCTCTGCATTGTTGGCGGATGCTGTGGTAGAGGGGCTGCATGCTGCGACGCAATCCACCTATAAAACCCCGCGCATGCAGGCCGGGTTTTCCGTCCTTAAAGCGCCGGATATCCCGTCGATTTTGGTGGAGCTTGGGTTCTTGTCCTCACAAAGGGACCGCGAAAAGCTGCTCGACCCGGAATGGCGCAGACAAGCCGCCGAAGGGATACGAGACGGGGTGCTCTATTGGGCGCTCAATGACGAGGCCGCCCGGGCACGGCTGCGCAAATAGCGCGTAGACGCCTGCTTGGTGGGCGCGCCATGTCTGTGCGCGCCATGTCTGTGTGCGACTTTACTGTGCGCGTCATTCCTGTGCGGATCATTACTGTGCGCGGCGTCGCCGTGCCATCCAAATTGAGTGATTGTTGCACTCCGGGTCTTCGGGTTTGAACGCCAGCTCATCAAAGCCATTTTCCTCAAAACACGCGCGGTAATCGCGCGGGCTGAGGGAGGCGTGATATACGGTTTCGCCCGCGACATGCCCCATCGCCTCGCCTTCCGAGGTACCAGACGTGAACATCAACACCGTGCGCGGATGGCTATGGGCGGCGAAGGTCTTGAACATCGCCGTTTGATCCTCTGCGGACAAATGAAAGAGCGAATTCCAAGCCAAAATCAGATCGAAGCTCTCGCCAAGCGCAAGCCCGCGCATATCGGCCTCAATGGCGCGTGCCTGAGGGAGGTTTCCTTCAAACAAAGCCACCATCGCAGGCGCCCCATCGACGCCTGTGACATCACAGCGGCGATCCTGCAAATAGGCAGCGATCGGCAAACCGGGACCGCAGCCCAGATCAAGCACCTTGCGACCGGGGGCGTAGGAGAGGGCGCGATCAAGCCACCGGCGCTCAAACAAAGAACGGTCGCGGTCACGGGCAAAACCCTTGGCCACTTTTTGATAGGTCGGGAGAATGTCATCTGGTGTCATGAGGTCCAGCTAGGGCCGGGACGCCCACACCACAAGAGGGGAAATCCATGCGTAAGAAAACCGTGCAAGATCCCGCTGATAAACCATATTTGTACGCGCAAACCTGCCGATCCTTTTGACCAAGCGGGTGCAAGCACGTATATCAAACGCAACTATGCGTTGGGGGTTCACTTGATCCGTATTATTGCAGGCATGTTCGGTGCTCTTTTCTCGTTACTGACCCTTGGGGCGGTGATGGTCGCCATTTCAATTGGCGCGATTTTCTGGATGTATTCCAGAGACTTACCTAGTCATGAGCAATTGGCGAGCTATACGCCTTCGATGATTTCGCGCATCTATTCCTCGCAAGGGGCGTTGATGGATGAATTCGCCAAAGAGCGCCGTCTTTACACACCGGCCGAGGAAATTCCGAATCTCGTGAAATACGCCTTCATCTCGGCGGAGGACAAAAACTTCTACAATCACCCCGGTTTTGACATGCGCGGGATTGTTGCGGCGGCTCTTGAAGCGGCGCGCGGTGGGCGTGTGCGCGGCGCATCCACGATCTCGCAACAGGTTGTGAAAAACTTCCTGCTCTCCTCAGATCGACGCGCTGAGCGCAAAATCAAAGAGCTTGTCCTGTCGGTGCGGATGGAAAACACCCTCACCAAAGACCAAATTCTGGCGCTTTATCTCAACGAAATCGACCTTGGAGTGCGCTCATTTGGTGTGGCGGCAGCGGCTCAAAGTTACTTCAACAAGACCCTCGATGAGTTGACGCCCGCAGAGGCCGCCTTTCTGGCGATCCATCCCAAAGCGCCGTACTCCTACAACCCCGCCAAGAACTATGACGCCGCAAAACTGCGCCGCGACTTCGTCTTGGAGGAAATGTTTGAGAATGGCTATATTGATGAACCGACCTTCAAAGAGGCGGTCGAGAGCCGGATTCGCACTGTCCAAACCGGCGATTTCCCTTCGTTTCGCTCAACCTTGCCGCCGCGGGATTACTTCACCGATGAAATTCGCCGCCAGTTGAGCCGTGACTTTGGGGAGGATGAGTTTTTCAACGGGGGCCTGACAATTCGCGCCACCGTGGACCCAGAGCTGCAAAAAATCGCCGCTTGGTCGCTGCGCAAAGGGCTTGAGCAATATGACCGGGGCACAGGGCGCTGGCGCGGCACAGGAAAAACCATCGATCCGGCTTTGATCGACAATGGAACCTGGGAAGACGCGCTCGGTGACATCCAGGTGGCGCGTGATATTTGGCTTGAAAATCAATGGCATGTGGCAGTTGTCGACCAGATCGGTAACAACGAAATGACCCTCAAGATCGAGGGCCAGCCCGAACCAAGCCCGTGGACTGTGCCGCGCAAAGACATCAGCTGGATGCGCGGATCATTCTCGGATAATTTCACCCGCGGCGACGTTGTTCATGTGCGCGCGATGACCACTGGGGATGACGGCACAGGCGATTTCATGCGCTGGACCCTGCGCCAAGTGCCCCTGATTCAAGGCGGTTTCATGGCGATGGACGTGAACACAGGCCGGGTGATCGCGATGCAAGGTGGGTTTTCTTATCAGCACTCGGTCTATAATCGCGCCACCCAAGCCGCACGCCAGCCCGGCTCCTCCTTCAAGCCTTTCGTCTACGCCGCAGCCCTCGACAGCGGCTTTAGCCCGGCCTCCATCATCATTGATGCGCCGATTGAAATTCGCGCAGGCGGCACGATTTGGCGGCCCAAAAACGCCTCAAACAAGTTCTACGGCCCTACGCCCCTGCGCACCGGGATTGAGCAGTCGCGAAACCTCATGACAATTCGTGTCGCACAAGAGGTGGGCATGGATGTTGTCGCGCGCTACGCCGAACGCTTTGGGGTTTATGATGAAATGAACCCCTTCCTCGCCAATGCGCTAGGCTCTGAGGAAACCAGCCTGTTCAAAATGGTCGCTGCCTATTCGATGTTTGCAAATGGCGGCGAACGGGTGGAACCTACACTTGTTGACAGGGTGCAAGATCGGTGGGGGAAAACCATCTATCGCCACGATCAACGCGCCTGTGATGGATGCGGCGAGATGAGCCTTGCGCCTGGCCATGCGCCCCAGATCACCTCGAACCGCGAACGTGTCATGGACGCAATCACCGCCTATCAGCTCACCTCGATGATGCAAGGCGTTGTCAAACGGGGGACGGCAAGGCGTACAGTGAGTCTGCCTGTGCCAACGGCAGGCAAGACCGGCACCACAAATGACGCCAAAGACGTTTGGTTTGTCGGGTTCACAAACTCGATCGCCGCTGGCTGTTACATGGGGTATGACCGGCCTCGCTCGCTCGGACGTGGCGCCTCTGGTGGGGGGATGTGTGGCCCTGTGTTCCAACGATTCATGCTGGAAGCCGTCAAGAAATATGGCGGTGGTAAATTCAAATTGCCGCCCGGCGGCCATTTCATCAAGATCGACCGCTACACAGGCGCGCGCCTGCCCGACAGCGCCAGCGGCGCCCATGTTGTGGCGGAGTATTTCCGGGACGGCGAGGAGCCAATTTTCGGCGTGATGTTTGATGGTGGCTTTGCGATGGGGTCTGATTTGGCGTTGTTTGGGCGCGGCGGCGAAGGTCAAGCGACCACAACCGTCACGACTTCAACAGGGCAGACGAAATCCATTCCCGGCAAGGCCAGCTTTGGCTCGCTCTCCTCTGGTGGATTGTATTGATCCAGTCCGAACGCCGGACAGGGCGGCGCTAGAATTTCACATTTTGCACATTTGCCCATTGTGTTTGGTGGCCCTCAGACACTATGGTCAATCCACGGCTAAGCGAAAGTCCGCTTTCGCGCCGACAAGTTTCGCTGTGTCGTCCGGCACCCGCGCATAGCGCGCGGACGGGAAACGGCACAGACCGACGAGGCCGAAAGGTCACAGAACCAGCGCTCCGCAGGGGCGCCAATCGAATTGGCCCAAAAGGCCATAGCCAACAAAAGGCACACAGGCAGACCTGATCGTCCTTTTCGCGGCAAAGTATATGCCCGGTGTTCGCACATCGAACCTCCCGGGCCATTAATGGGTGCTCCACATGGCAGCACCGGAGAAGAAACGCGATGACGCGCGAGACGCAAGATTACAGGCACGAGGCGGGGCAAGCCCCTGTTGATGCTGTGACATGCGCCGTGCTCAGCCTCGCCCTGACAAGTCACCCCAAACATCCCACCGCGCCCCCGGGCACGGCGGATGCATTGGCTGGTGCAGTGAGAATACATGCCCAAAAAGATGCTTATCGATGCCACACACGCGGAAGAAACCCGCGTCGTTGTGGTGGACGGAAACAAAGTTGAAGAGTTCGACTTTGAAAGTGAAAACAAACGCCAGCTCGCTGGCAATATCTACCTCGCAAAAGTCACCCGCGTAGAGCCTTCGCTCCAAGCGGCTTTCGTGGACTACGGTGGCAATCGCCACGGTTTCCTTGCGTTTTCAGAGATTCATCCCGACTACTACCAGATCCCGATTGCGGATCGTGAAGCGCTATTGGCCGAAGAGCAGGCCTATGCCGAAGCCATGGCCGCCGAGGATGAAAAGCCCAAGAAAAGCCGCCGCCGTTCGCGTTCGCGCGGCCGCTCCAAGGCCGAAGCTCTGCAATCTGACGATGAGATCGTGACGCAAGACGCCCCAAAAGGCATGGATGTGATCGACCTCGATGAAGGCGGCGACTCGCTGGAAGAGGGCCATTCGCCTGTTGATTTCGTGGCCGATACGCCCGTCGAGGAGACTCCAGAGGCGGAGGCCAAGGCGCCTGCGCCTGATGATGACGCCGCGAAGGACACGCCTGACGACACACCAGAGGCTGCTGTTGAACCTGACGCCGAGGATCACTCTCACGATGATGAGGACGAAGATGCGCCTGTCGCGGCTTCGGAAAAAGACGCCGATATTGAAAGTGTGGCCGATGAGGACGTGCAAGAAGAAATCCGCACGCCGCGCAAACCACGGCCAAAACGCTACCGCATTCAAGAAGTAATCAAAGTGCGCCAAATTCTGTTGGTGCAGGTTGTTAAAGAAGAGCGCGGCAACAAAGGCGCGGCCCTGACCACCTATCTGTCGTTGGCTGGTCGGTACTGTGTTTTGATGCCCAACACGGCGCGCGGCGGTGGGATTTCGCGCAAAATCACCAACGCGCCCGACCGCAAAAAACTCAAAGAAATCGCCAATGAGATCGAAGTGCCAAAAGGCGCAGGTCTCATCGTGCGCACAGCCGGCGCCAAGCGGACCAAGACCGAAATCAAACGCGATTACGAATATCTGCAACGGCTCTGGGAACAAATCCGCGCCTATACCCTCAAATCCTCCGCGCCGACCAAGATCTATGAGGAAGGCGATCTCATCAAACGCTCCATTCGCGACCTGTATAATCGCGATATTGATGAGGTGCTTGTGGAAGGCGAACGCGGCTATCGCACGGCCAAAGACTTCATGAAAATGATCATGCCGTCCCACGCCAAGAACGTGAAAAACTACAACGACTCATTGCCGCTGTTTGCGCGCTTTCAAGTGGAAAGCTACCTCAGCTCGATGTTCAATCCGACGGTTCAACTGAAATCCGGCGGCTATATCGTTATCGACATGACAGAAGCGCTCGTGGCGGTGGATGTGAACTCGGGCCGGGCCACCAAAGAAGGCTCGATTGAGGACACAGCCCTCAAAACCAACCTTGAAGCGGCCGAGGAAGTGGCGCGCCAAGTGCGCCTGCGTGACCTTGCTGGTTTGATCGTGATCGATTTCATCGACATGGAAGAGCGCCGCAACAATTCCGCCGTTGAAAAGCGGATGAAAGACAAACTCAAAACAGATCGCGCGCGAATTCAAGTGGGGCGGATTTCAGGGTTTGGCTTGATGGAAATGAGCCGTCAACGGCTACGCCCCGGCATGCTTGAAGCGACAACACAGCCCTGCGCCCATTGTCATGGTACCGGCCTGATCCGATCGGACGACAACCTTGCCCTGACCATCTTGCGCCAACTTGAAGAAGAGGGCACCCGGGGCCGCTCGAAAGAAGTTTTGCTCAAAGCGCCTGTCGCCATCATCAACTACCTGATGAACAATAAGCGCGAACATATCGCCCAAATCGAAGCGCGATACGGGCTTTCTGTGCGTCTTGAGGCCGATCCATTCCTGATTTCGCCTGACTTCTCGATTGAGAAATTCAAAACCGCCACCCGAAACCTGCCGGTGCATGTCGCAGCGGCGGTGTCTGTGGATGCGTCCTTGATGGAAGAGATCGACGGAGAAGCCGACGAGGCGGAAGCGGCAGAAGGTCAGAGCGCGCAAGACGGTGCGCAGGAGTCCAATGCTCGCCAGGACACCGATGGGCAGGAGCCTGAGCTTGACGAGAATGGCGAGCCGAAAAAACGCCGCCGCCGTCGTCGCCGCCGGGGGGGACGTGGCCGCAACAAAAACCGCGATACCGAACACAGTGAAAACGGCGAAAACGGTGAAAACGGCTCCGAAAGCAACACTGACAACGCGAACTCGGATGAGGGCGCCAGTGAAACACCCGCTGACGCTGATCCGGTAGACGCGCCTCAGGTTGAGGCCACCACCGAACAGGCATCAGACACGCAAGCCGAGGCTGACACAGCCGAGAAGCCCAAACGCGCACCGCGCAAACGTGCCCCGCGCAAGAAAAAGGTGGATGAGACCGAGGCGGCACCTGATCCCGTGACCGAATCCGAGACTGCGGCCGAAAACGCGCCAACGGGTGAGGCGTCAGAGGCGGAAACCGCCGAAGAAAAGCCAAAACCCAAACCACGCAAACGCGCGCCGCGTAAAAAGGCTTCTGAGGCCGCGGCTGAAAGTGGGTCTGACGACGCGACGACATCGGCCGATGCCGAGGCACCTTCCGAGGAGACCCCGAAGAAGAAGCCAGCGCCGCGCAAACGAACCACAAAGAAGAAAAGCGACGAAGCCGAGGCCGCAACTGCGCCTCAAGCGGAAACTGAGACTGGCGCTGAGGAAAAGCCCGCGAAAAAACCAGCCCGCAAGCGCAGCACCAAAAAGGCGGAGCCAAAAACGCCAGCCCCCGCGACCGAGCCTGCGCCAACAGCAGAGGCCGCGCCTGAGCCACAGCCGGCACCACAGCCGGAGCCTGTACCAGCGGCAACGCCGGAGCCAGCCGCGGCCCCTGAAGCGCAAGACAGCGACAAGCCCAAGAAAAAGGGGTGGTGGTCGTTAGGGCGCTAGGGCCAGACGGTATTTGGAAAAGAAGAAGGCCGGGGATCACTCCGGCCTTTTTTATTGGGGCTTGCGCACCAGGAAATGCAAGGCGCGACCTTCGGTTGCGGACTCCAACAGCTCATAGCCCGACTCGGCACAAAAATGCGGCACGTCGATTTGCGCCATTTCGTCACTGGCCATCAAACGCACGACCTGACCGGGCTTGGCCGCCAGCAAGGCTTTGCGCAGGCGCAATACGGGCAGGGGACATAGCAATCCAATCGCATCAATATCGAGGTCAAACTTCATGCGTATCGCCTAGCCCCGCGCGCCTGTAATGTCCACTCTCAGACCTGTGACCAGATGACAGGTGACGCGCGCGCACACAGAGGGTATGGCTGTCTTTATGTTTGAAGTGAGCCTCATCGACGCGAGTTTATTGCCCGCCCTCATGATCGCGTTTGTCGCTGGGATTGTCTCATTTCTCAGCCCCTGCGTGCTGCCGATTGTGCCGCCTTATCTTGCCTATATGAGCGGCGTGACGATGGGGCAATTGGGGGATAGGAAAAGTGCGAACGGCAAGGTGGTTCTGGCTGCCATATTCTTCGTCTTGGGCCTGTCCACTGTGTTTCTTTTCCTGGGCTTTACGGTGTCCGCTTTTGGCGCGGTGTTTCTTCAAAACCAAAGTCTGTTCAGCACCTTAGCGGGCGTTCTTGTGATGGTTTTCGGGGCGCATTTTCTTGGTGTGATCCGCATTCCATTCCTTGATCGTGAAGCGCGCATTGACGCGGGCGATAAAGGCGGAAATGCCTTTGGCGCTTATCTGTTGGGATTGGCTTTTGCCTTTGGCTGGACGCCCTGTATTGGCCCGCAACTTGGCATGATCCTCTCGATTGCAGCCTCGGAAGGCTCCGTCATGCGCGGCACGACACTGCTCGCTGTCTACGCGATGGGACTTGGGATTCCTTTCTTGCTCGTGGCGGCATTTTTCCCACGGCTCCAAGGGCTTATGGCCTTCATGAAACGTCATATGGAGCGTATCGAGCGGATCATGGGCCTGTTGCTTTGGACGATCGGCCTTTTGATGCTCACAGGCGGGTTTTCAGCTATGTCTTACTGGTTGCTCGAAACCTTCCCATTCCTGGCAAATCTCGGATAAACAAGGGCTTAATTCTGCCAAGCTTCCCGTCTATCATAGGGCGAAAGCAATCAAGTGTCCGGGTGTATGAGCGAGTTGAACCAACAAGAGGTCACACGGCGGCGGGTGTTTTACATCCCCGGTTACGACCCCATTCATCCGCGCCGATACCGTGAGCTTTACCGATCCGAAGGCCAAACACAGGCGCAGATTTCCGGCTATGACCTGACTTTGATTGGTCGCCAAGGCGGCGATACCTACGGTTGGCAAGTCGATGGAAACATTGATGAAAATGAGGTTGAGGCCGAGTTTGATGTGCTCGTTTGGTCAGATATCGTACGCAAAACAATGGCGCTCAACATTGCGCAAACCTATGGGGTGATGCTGCGCACGGCTTGGATTTACATCACCACAGGCGCGCTCTGGCGGCTGATGAAACTGCGCAAAGGTCCGATCATTGCTGCGCTTTACCCGGTGGGAGCGTTGATCTTGCAGGCGGTGATTGCTGTGCTGTTGGGCTTGCTTGTGTGGGGGCTGATTGCGGCTTTGCTGCCCAGCCCGACCGGCGTTTTGGGGTGGCTGGGTGGCGGGCTTGTGACGGGGGGCGTGGCGGTTCAAGTGCTGCGCTGGTTTCGCAAAAAAGACGCCAAAACCTTCGTGTATTACCTCATGCAAGACTACGGATATTCGGCCCGCTATCGCGGCGCAAACCCGCCGGATCTCGAAGCGCGCATGGCAGAGTTCGCAGATCAAATTGGCGCGGCGCTTCTCTCGGATGTGGATGAAGTCCTTGTGGTTGGCCATTCCTCGGGCGCACATCTTGGGGTGTCGATTTTGGCAGATTTGATCCGGGCGGGGCGGGTGCCTGATGCGGGGCCAAAACTGGGGTTTCTGACCCTTGGTCAAGTCGTGCCGATGGTGTCATTTTTGCCGGATGCGCATCGTTTGCGCCGCGATTTACACGACTTGAGCCTATCAAACGCCCTGTGCTGGGTGGATGTGACCGCACCCGGCGACGGCTGCGCCTTTGCGCTGTGTGATCCGGTTTGTGTGAGCGGCGTTGCCCCTGAACCCGCCCAAAAACGCTGGCCGCTTGTGCTGTCTGCCGCCTTCACGCAAACCCTGTCTCCGGCGCGCTGGAAAGAGCTGCGCTGGCGCTTTTTCCGGCTTCATTTCCAGTATCTCTGCGCCTTTGATCAGCCGGGTGACTATGACTATTTCAAGATCACGGCGGGACCGCTGAGCCTTACTACTCGCTATCAGCAACGCGCCCCCTCAAAGAGCCGCATCGAAAGACCTGTCAATAAATTCAACGAGATGGCGCCATGACTCTGCCTCCAAAGCCGCCCTCCCGGCAAGGGCGCGTGTCGCTGTGGCGCTATATGAAACTGTTTCGTCAGGACATTTTGTCTGCCCAGCCCGCCCGCTTGTATCGCGCGTGGATGGCCGAGTTCAAAACGCCGCTGTTTCGCAGCTATATGTGCAATGATCCGGCGCTGGTCGATCTCGTTCTAAAAGAGCGCCCCGACGATTTTCCAAAATCAAACAGGATTCGCGAAGGGCTTGCGCCTTTGCTGGGGAACTCGGTGTTTGTCACCAATGGAGAAACCTGGAAACGTCAGCGCCGGATTATTGATCCAGCTTTTGAGGGAGGGCGGCTGCGCGATACATTTCCGGCGATGTGGGCGGCAGGGCAGGCAGCGACCACGCGCATGGCGGCTTTGGCGCAGGGCGCACCGCTTGAGATTGAAGCCGAAACCTCCCATGTGGCAGCGGATGTGATTTTTCGCACGTTGTTTTCGATCCCAATTGAACATGAAGTCGCGGGGCAGGTGTTCACCAAATTCAAGGAACATCAACGCGCACAACCTGTGCTGAACCTTGGCGCATTGCTGCCGCTTCCGGCTTGGGTGCCTCGGTTTCATAGCCGCCAAACCAAGCGCACAGCCAAATCTATCCGCGCGTTGATCACCCAACTCACCCAAGCGCGGATGCAAGAGATCACCGAAGGGATAGCGCCCGACGATCTCGCCACCAAAATCATGACAACCAAAGACCCGGTGACGGGCGATGTGTTTGAGACTGAGGAAATGGTCGATCAAGTGGCGATTTTCTTTCTGGCGGGGCATGAAACATCGGCCTCCGCGCTGGCGTGGGCCTTGTATCTGTTGGCCATGCACCCGGATTGGCAGGACAAACTCGCCGCAGAAGCGCAGCGCGAAATTGATCCGCAAAACCCGACGTTCTCCATCGTCAAAAAGCTGAGTATTGCGCGCGATGTGTTTCGTGAAACCCTGCGCCTCTATCCGCCTGTGCCGATGATGGTGCGCGAGACGGCTTGTCCTGAACAGTTCCGCGACCGCGAGGTTCCAAAGGGCGCGCAAATCGTGCTCTCGCCTTGGCATTTGCACCGCCACGAGCGTTTGTGGGACAACCCGGATGGATTTGATCCGGCACGTTTTTCGACGGAGAACGCCAAGGCCTGTATGCGCAACGCCTATATGCCATTTTCCGCCGGGCAACGCGTCTGTACGGGCGCCGGGTTTGCGATGGTCGAAGGGCCGCTTTTGCTGGCGCTGCTTGTGCGCGACTTTCACTTTGAGCTGGTGGCTGACAAACCGGCGATGCCAGTGGCGCATCTGACGGTCCGCGGCAAGGATGGCATCTGGCTACGGGTCACCAAACGCGAAAACGCCGGAGGTCTCCCCCCGGCGTCCTAGCGGCATAAGCGGCACTTTTAGCCGTCGTAATCAACTTCTTGCGTGATTTTCAGAGCGGTTGGGCGCAGGGCCGCCAAATCCATCAAATTCACATCATCCGCCGTGAACGTGCCCCAGCTTTGCACAAGCTCGGACGCCTCTACATCGGTCTTTACGGGGTATTCATTCACAGTTTCAGCGTAGATTTTCTGCGCGGTGTCCCCGGCAAGAAATTCCATGAATTGCAGGGCTTCATCTTTGTTTGGCGCCGCTTTGGTGAGCGCCATTCCGGAGACGTTCACGTGGGTGCCGTGGCCTTCAAAGACCGGAAATTCGATCCGCACAGCATTCGCCCATTCGGTTTGCTCCGGGTCCGCCAGCATTGCGCCCATATAGTAGGTGTTGCCGATGGAAATATCGCATTCGCCCGCCCAGATGGATTTCACTTGAGCGCGGTCATTGCCTTGTGGCTTTTGCGCGAGGTTCGCTTTGAGGCCGGTGAGCCATTCTTTTGCGCCTTCTTCCCCATGGTGTTTAATGGCGGCAGATGTCAGGGCGACCATATAGGCGTGCGCGCCGGAACGGGTGCAAATGCGGCCTTTCCACTTTTCGTCGGCAAGGTCTTCATAGGTTGTGATTTCGCCGTCCGCGACACGCTCCTTAGACGCGTAAACGATGCGCGCGCGTTGTGTCAGAGCGAACCACTCATTGCCCGGATCACGCAGATTGGCAGGGATATTCGCCGCCAGAACATCGCTCTCAACAGGTTGGGTGACCTCTGCCGCGACAAGCTCAGCAAGGCGCGAAATATCGGTTGTCAGGATCACATCCGCCGGGGAGCGATCACCCTCGGCTTGCAAGCGCTCGACCATGCCTTTGTTGAGGAATGCCACGTTCACATTGATGCCGGTTTCTTCGGTGAAGGCATCTACAAGCGGCTGGATCAGCTCGACTTGGCGGTAAGAATAGACGTTCACATCGGCCAGTGCGGGCAGGGCGGTGCTTGCAGCAAGGACGCTGGTCAGAAGTGCGGTGCGGATCATGGATGATCTCCAAAATTGAATTGCGTTTGTGGCGGGCGTTAAACCCGACTCTTTTACTAAGGTCAATACCTGAATTTTTTAGTCAGGTTCTCTAAGCGCCCCACCGCAAGGCCGATCCCAATGCCTTTCATATGCGCCTCAGCAGCTGCGCCACTCTCCAAGATCACAGGCCATTTTACGCAATGCCGTGATCGAAGGGTTGCCAGCTTGCGGCACTTCGCCATCGCCAATCATGAGCGAAAGATTGAAGCAACCCGTGCCGCTTTTGTTTTGACATCCGCGTTTGGAATAGGATGCCGCGCCTGCTTAGTTTTGGCGCAGCGCAGTGCCCGTATACATCATATAGCCCGCGTTGGTGCAGGCCCGACCATAGCCATCCCTACACGCATCAACCACGAGGGTTGCGGCCTGTGACAGCGAGGTTTTGCCGCTCTCATCGAACCCCGCAATCACGAGCATCCCTTTGTCAGCGCATGAAATTG
This sequence comes from Maritimibacter sp., assembly GCA_050633625.1. Lineage (GTDB taxonomy): Bacteria > Pseudomonadota > Alphaproteobacteria > Rhodobacterales > Rhodobacteraceae > JBOEGW01. The sequence continues at coordinate 147,928 of JBOEGW010000007.1, forward strand.
TGAACCCCTGTTCGCAGCCTTATGCGGCGAAGTTCAAAAGAAGCGCCGTCTCGCCTGCGGCCTGCGCCAGTTGCGCGCCGCGCAGGCAGTCCTTCTCACTGCCACCTGTGCAGCCAGCGATATAGTCCTTTGCATCCTCAGCCAATGCCGGGACAGCGAACACTGTCATGACGGCAGCCGCTCGGAGTGTTTTCATGGTTTTTCCTCCAGTTTGACCTCGTTCCACAAAGCGTCCATCTGCGCCAAATCACTGTCCTGTGGGCGTTTGCCTAGGGCGGCAAGCTTGGCCTCCACGGCGCCAAAACGCCGGGTAAACTTTGCATTCGCCGCCCGCAAAGCCGCTTCCGGCTCCACGCCAAGGTGGCGCGCCAAATTGGCCATGACAAACAACAAATCCCCGATTTCCTCGCTCACCTCTGCTTGGCTCAAACTGTCGCGCGCCTCAACGACTTCGCGCGCTTCCTCAGCGATTTTGTCGATCACCTGGCCAGCGTCAGGCCAATCGAACCCAACCCGCGCCGCACGTTTTTGCAGCTTTCCCGCGCGCAACAAGGCAGGAAGCCCAAGCGCCACCCCGTCAAGCGCTCCAGCTTCGGATTTCGCCGCGCGCTCACTGGCTTTGATCGTTTCCCAATCCTGCGTTTGCTGATCTGCGGATTTCTGATTGCTTTCCTCGCCAAACACATGCGGATGGCGTGCCACCATTTTTTCCGCCATGCCATTTGCCACGTCATGAAATGTAAACAGCCCACGTTCCGCCGCGATTTGCGCATGAAACACCGATTGAAACAGCAAATCCCCCAATTCACCCTTCAAATCCCCGTAGTCTTCGCGCTCGATCGCATCCGCCACCTCATAGGCTTCCTCAATCGTATAGGGGGCGATGGTGGCGAAATCCTGCTCCAGATCCCAAGGGCATCCCCCCTCAGGGTCGCGCAAACGGCGCATGATTTCCAAAAGCCGAGGGAGGCCGCCATCCGCGTCATGCACAATCTCATCTGAGGGGTTTGTCATCTGCCGTTCCTTCGTCATTTAACTAGTGCTAACAAAGCCCATAACCGGATACCAGAGGAGACGGACCATGGCCCTGGAAGATGCAAAAACCGAAGTCGACGCGGCCTTTACCAAGGACTCGTTCAAAGGGCTGGGTTTTGAAAACACCTTCGCCGGGGCCACTTCGTTTTTGCGCCGCCGCTATAGCAAAGACCTGCGCGCGGTGGATATTGCCGTGACGGGGGTGCCCTTTGATCAAGCCGTGACAAACCGGCCCGGCACCCGGCTGGGGCCACGCGCCCTGCGCGAAGCCAGCGCGCTGCAAAGCCCTGATGCGCCTTATGGTTGGGACTTTAATGTCATGACTGACTGCGCCATCGCGGATTACGGCGATATGGCCTTTGATTATGCCCACTGCGCCGATGTGCCTGCGCGCATTGAGGCGCATATCGCGGGCATTCTCGCGCAAGACTGCGCCGCGTTAACTTTGGGCGGCGATCACTCTATCACTTTGCCCATCCTACGCGCCCATGTGGCCAAACATGGCCCGCTCGCCCTCATTCAATTCGACGCCCATACCGACAGTTGGCCCGATGACGACGCGAGTCGGATTGATCATGGGACGTTTGTGTATAAGGCCGTCAAGGAAGGGCTGATTGATGTTGAGCACTCTGTTCAAATCGGCATCCGAACCACAAATGACGACCCGCTTGGGATCACCATCATTGATGCGCCGGAGGTGCACCGGAGCGGCGTCGATGTGGTGGCGGCGCGCCTGCGTGAAGTTGTGGGATCAAGTCCTGCCTATCTGACCTTTGACATCGACGGGCTTGATCCTGCCTTTGCGCCGGGCACCGGCACGCCGGTTTGGGGCGGATTGAGTTCGGCGCAGGCCGCTGCCATCCTGCGCGCGCTTTCAGGGCTGAACATCGTCGGGGGCGATGTGGTTGAAGTCTCACCGCCCTTTGACCACGCCGCCATCACAGCGGTCGCCGGGGCACATGTCGCCACCGAAATATTGCAACTTATCGGCGCCGCCGGGAAAGCGAAGTCATGAAACTGATCCTTCTGTTCCTGCTGGTCCTGCTCGGTATGGCCTTTGCCTATGTGCGCCTCGCACCGCTCCCCCAATCGCGCCTCACCGCCAAGCCCGGCCCAAATGAGCCGGGCCGGCACGTCATGCTGGGCGGGGTGAAGGTGGTGGTGCCGCTGGCGGATTTGGTCGAGACCCCGCTGCAGACCCTCACCGAGATCGCGCTCGCCACGCCGCGCACTACCCAAATCGGAACGGATCCGCTTGCCTTCGTCACCCGGTCACGGCTCTGGGGCTTTCCCGATATCGCAACCACATGGGAAGCGGATGGCAACCTGCACATCTATTCCCACCTGATTTTTGGCAAAGGCGACCTGGGCGTGAACGCCGCAAAGGTCGATGCGTGGCTCGCACCCTTGACGCGCAACGCGCAATAGGATTTCACCGGCCCATGATCAATCCAGCCACACTCGCCCAAATCACCCAACGGTTTGAATTCCTTGAGGCAAAAATGTCGGAAGGGCTTTCGGGTGATGAAATCGCCAAAATCGGCCGCGAATATGCCGAATTGAAACCCGTCGTGGATGAGGTGAAGGCCTATCAACGACTTGTTGAGGATATTGCCGAGGCAGAGGCGATGCTGGACGACCCGGACATGCGCGAATTGGCGGAGGAAGAACTGCCACATCTGCGCGAACGCCTTCCCGAAATGGAGCAGGCGATGCGGCTGTCGTTATTGCCAAAGGACGCGGCGGATGCTCGCCCGGCGATGATTGAAATTCGCCCCGGAACGGGCGGCGATGAAGCTGCGTTGTTTGCCGGGGATTTGCTGCGCATGTACGAGCGGTATTGCGAGGCGCAGGGCTGGAAGATGGACATCGTCGAGCGCAACGAAACCGAGCTTGGCGGCATCAAAGAGGTTGTGGCGCATGTAAAAGGCGAGGGCGTGTTTGCCAAGTTGAAGTTTGAAAGCGGTGTGCACCGCGTACAACGGGTGCCTGAGACCGAAAGCGGGGGGCGCGTTCATACATCTGCGGCCACGGTGGCGGTGCTCCCAGAGGCGGAAGACGTCGATATTCAAATTGATCCCGGTGATATTCGCATCGACACAATGCGCGCATCGGGCGCGGGCGGGCAACACGTCAACACCACGGATTCGGCGGTGCGCATCACCCATATTCCGACTGGGATCATCGTTGTGTCAGCGGAGAAGTCGCAACACCGCAACCGCGAAATCGCGATGCAGGTGCTCAAGACGCGTTTGTATGACATGGAACGCCAGCGCGTGCATGACGAACGATCCGCAGATCGCAAAAATCAGGTCGGCAGCGGCGATCGCTCTGAGCGCATCCGCACCTATAATTTCCCGCAAGGTCGCCTGACCGACCACCGGATTGGCCTCACGCTTTATAAGCTCAATGAGGTGATGCAGGGCGATTTGACCGAAGTGATAGACGCGTTGACCGAGGCCGATCAAGCGGCGCGTTTGGCGGAGATGGAAGGGTGAGCGAAAGCGCCCTGGACGCGAAGACCGATGCAGAGGCGCTGAGCATCGCTTTACGTCTTGGCGCGGACCTGTTGGGCGGCGTTGCGGCGGACCCGATGCGCGAAGCGAAACTCTTGTTGGGACTGGCAAGCGGGCAGGGCGCGCACCCCTTGCATCACCTGACGCGCGCTGATTTTTCAACCGACCTCATGGACACCTATATGGCGCTCCTCAATCGGCGCGTCGCCCGCGAACCCATGTCGCATATTCTGGGCTATCGCGATTTTTGGACCCACCGTTTTAAAGTCACCAAGGACGTGCTGGATCCGCGACCCGATACCGAAACGCTCGTGGCCGAGGCGCTCAACACCCGGTTTGACAAGGTTCTTGACCTTGGCACCGGGTCCGGCTGTATCCTCATATCCTTGCTGGCTGAGCGCCCATCGACGCAGGGAGTGGGCGTGGATCTATCCCCGGCCGCCCTAGATGTGGCGCGCGAAAACGCCAATGCCATCGGCGTGGCGCAGCGCAGCACCTTCTTGCAAGGCCATTGGTTTGCCCCCATCACCACCCGGTTTGATCTGATCGTGTCAAACCCGCCCTATATCGGCGCAGCCGCGATGCCACGGCTCGCCCCAGAGCTTTCGTTTGAGCCGCGCATGGCCCTGACAGACGAAGCGGACGGGCTGGATGCCTACCGCGAGATCACCCAAAATGCCGCCGAATACCTGACAGCGAAAGGCCGGTTGATGGTGGAAATCGGCTTTGATCAAGCCACACAGGTGCGCGCGCTGTTTGAAGCCGCCAAGTTTCAGAACGTCACGGTGATTCAAGACATAAATGGCCGCGACCGGGTGGTCACGGGCGGGCTTTCTTAAGCGATTTTTCAACATTTTGCGGCAAATAAGGGAAAACCCGCGCAAATGGTCGCAGTTGGCGCAATTTTTCCTTGTCATCATAGGGGTGGAATGGTTACTCAGGAGCGAGCGCCGGGAGCTGCCTTGCACCCCGCCGTGACATGCCGACATTTCCGGTTTGATTTTCCGCCCATCAACAGCGCGGACCGGATAGCCACATAATAGGCTGGATACAGGACATAATGAGATCATCCAAATCACGTTCCCGCGGGAAGTCGAATAACCGTAACCGTACGCCCTCCAACAACCTGAACCGCGTCTTTGACAGCTCAGGCCCCGAAGGGCGCGTGCGCGGCACGCCGCAGCAAATCATTGATAAATACGGCCAATTGGCGCGCGATGCGTTTCTTGCGAATGATCGGGTCGCTGGGGAAAATTTCCAGCAACACGCCGAACATTACGTGCGTATTCTGGCCGAAGCGCAGCGCGACATTGAGGCCAAGCGCCAACAAAATGATCAGCAGCAGCGCGAACGCCAAGAACGCGATCAGCAACGGCGCGAAGAAAAGCAAAAACAACGCGACGAGCGCCCAGCAGCCGCGCAAACTGACGCGCCCGCCGCGGGAGAAGGCGATCAGCCCGATTTGATTGACCCACAACCCAGCGCGGACACCGGATTGGTGGAAACACCTGAAATGAAACCGAAAAAGCCGCGCGCGCGCCGTCCTCGCAAAAAGCCGGAGGCAGAGCAAACGGCGGATGTGGCCTCGACAACCCCGGTTGAGAAACCAGACGGCGACAGCCCAAAAGCCGCCGAATAAGCGCTCAGCCCACCAGAACACCAAAAAAGGCCGCCCCGAATGAGGCGGCCTTTCTTGTCATCACGCTCATGTCCTGAAGACGGCTTATTTGTTAGCCTTCAGCCAAGCCAGCACGGTCTCAGGGGAGCTTTCACCATAGGGGTCATCACCAAAGTTATCGGCGCGGCCAGGCTCTTCAAACCAAGCTTCAATCACACCATCATTGATCACCGCCGCATACCGCCAGGACCGCGCGCCAAATCCGAGGTTATCCTTGGCCACCAACATGCCAACTTTGCGGGTGAATTCGCCAGACCCATCAGGAATGACTTTGACGTTCTTGATGTCTTGATCAATCGCCCATTTGTTCATCACAAAACTGTCGTTCACGGACATGCAATAGATCGCATCAATGCCCTCAGCGGCGAAATCATCATGGCCATTTTCATAGCCGGGCAACTGGTATGTGGAACAGGTCGGGGTAAAGGCGCCGGGCAGCGAAAACAGCACAACGCGTTTGCCTTTGAAGTAATCGTCGCTCTTCATGTCCTGCCAACGGAACGGGTTTGGCCCGCCCACGGATTCGTCGCGAACGCGGGTTTTGAAGGTCACGTCAGGGACTTTTACGCCTACATGCATGGGGAATTCCTCTGTTTGTCTGATCTAACTCGGGCTTGGGGCGAGATTCGCCCTTGGCTGCGAAAAGATTAGAAGAATTCCAGAATGACCACAACGCGAACTGGCGCGCGCGACGCCACAACGCCGCGCTTGCCGCTTTTTTTCTCTAGGCTGACAAAGCCTTGCGCGCCGCGCGAATTCCAGCCTCATAGGCCGGGGAAATCCGCCCGTAATGCACCAGCACGCGCTCAATGATGTCATCAGATACACCCTGCATCGCTGCCGCCGTGTTCTCATAAAGCCGCGCCCGCGCCCCATCATCCATCACCTCATCATGCAACACACGCACCTGAGCGTAATCATCATTGCCCAAACGGTGATCGTATCGCGCCGCGTCTCCACTGAGCGCCAAGGCTGGCTCGGCAAAACCAGGGTCTTCCTTGGCGGAGGCCTCAATGGAATTCGGCTCATAATAAGCATCCACATGACCGGTTTTTGGCCCTGTGAAATTCATAGCCCCATCTGCGTGGTAGTGATGCACAGGGCATTTAGGGGCGTTCACCGGCAGCGCTTCATAATGGGTGCCAAGACGATAGCGATGCGCATCCGCATAGGAAAACACCCTTGCTTGCAGCATTTTGTCCGGGCTGTGTCCAATGCCGGGCACCACGTTTGACGGGCTGAACGCCGCCTGTTCGATTTCGGCAAAATAGTTGTCAGCGTTGCGGTTCAACTCGAAAAAGCCAATCTCTTGCACCGGGAAATCCGCGTGCGGCCAAACTTTGGTCAGATCAAATGGATCAAACGCCAATTCCTGCGCCTCAGCCTCGCTCATCACTTGAATTTGCATGGTCCAACGCGGGTAGTCGCCAGCTTCAATGCCGCCAAACAGCGCTTCCTGATAGCCCTCTCGGGTCTCACCGACGATTTTCGCCGCCTGCGCGTTGGAATAATGCGCATGGCCCTGCGCTGTCTTGAAGTGGAACTTCACCCACACCCGTTCGCCCGCGTCATTATAGAGCGAGTAGGTATGTGAGCCATATCCATTCATATGCATGGGGTCCGTTGGCAAGCCACGATCCGACATCAAAATCGTCACTTGATGCAGCGCTTCCGGGCTGAGCGACCAGAAATCCCACATCGCAGTGGGCGAGCGCATATGGGTGCGCGGGTGGCGTTTTTGGGTGTGAATAAAGTCTGGAAATTTGAGCGGATCGCGCAGGAAAAACACTGGCGTGTTGTTGCCAACCAAGTCCCAGTTGCCTTCCTCTGTATAGAATTTCAGGGCAAAACCCCGCACATCGCGTTCGTGATCCGCCGCACCCAGCTCACCCGCAACCGTCGAAAACCGCGCAAGCATCGGCGTTTGTGTGCCCTTTTGCAGCACCTTTGCCCGTGTGAGCCCGGCGATATCCTCGGTGATCGTCAATGTACCAAAGGCGCCCCAACCTTTCGCGTGAACCACCCGTTCGGGGATGCGTTCACGGTTCTGGTGCGCGAGCTTTTCGATCAAATGGTAGTCCTGCAACAAGACCGGACCGCGTGGCCCTGCGGTTTGCGAATTCTGGTTGTCGGACACCGGCGCGCCGCCGGTTGTTGTCATACGTTTGCTCATTGGGATGTCCTCCTCAGGATGTGAGATTTCCCCAAGTATGGCGCTCTCAACCCATTATTGGAAATTGCATATTTATTTCATTATGATAATATTTATTTATGGATTTGACCCTCAAACAACTCTCCTACTTCCTCGCCCTGACTCGAACCCGGCATTTTGGCAGGGCCGCACAGGAAACCTTCGTCACGCAACCTGCGCTCTCTACCCAAATTCGGGAATTGGAAGATCGGATCGGCGCAACGCTGATTGATCGCTCGTCGCGCGCCTTTCGGTTGACGCCAGCCGGCCAAGAGGTGCGCGCGGCAGCGTTTCGGATCATGGGGGAGGTGGAGCGGATCAAGACAACAGCGCGCTGGCAAAATGGGCTGCAAGGTCATCTGAAACTCGGGATCATTCCCACGGTCGCCCCCTATGTGTTGCCCGAATTTTTGCCAGACTTGCGAATGCGCGATGTGACGCTTGATCTGAGCCTGACCGAGGCCAAAACGGAGCGCATTTTGACGCTTCTGATGGACGGCGAGATTGACGCGGCCCTCATTGCACTGCCCTCTGGCGCGCCGGGCTTGATCGAGGAACCTTTGTTTCAGGATCGGTTTTTTCTCGCAAATAGGCGCGCCGAACACGGGGCGGCGCAAGGGCAGCCTGCGCGGCCCGCCCCCTCAGATCTGAACCCCGAAACCCTGTTATTGCTGGATGAGGGCCATTGTCTAGCCGATCAGGCGCTTGCTGTCTGTGGCATGAGGCGCAGCGCCACAAAGGTCGATCTGCGCGCGTCATCACTGCCGACGCTCTGCGGTTTGGTCGCCGCCGGGTTTGGCCAAACCTTATTGCCGGAAATCGCTCTGCCTGCGGAAACAGCGGCGGCGCCCAATCTGGAAATCACCCGGTTTTGCGCGCCCGAACCTGCCCGCACCATTGGACTCGTGCGCCGCGACCTTGGTGGCCCTGATGGTTGGTTTATGGATCTTGCGATGCTCTTGAAACGCGCCGCCGCGCGCCTCAAAACCCATGCGGTCCCCTCATAGCTGTGTCCCACCTTTCGCGGTGACAACCCCGTATCAATGGGCCTATATAGGAACAACACTAGGAGCCGGAGCTTTCCATGCGCGACCTCAAGATCCCCGACCAGCGGCACCCTGAAAAGGCGCATCGCCCCGACAATGCCCAACCCAAAAAGCCAGACTGGATTCGGGTGAAAGCGCCCGGCGGCAAGGGCTATGCGGACACCCATAAGATCATGCGCGAACATGGTCTTTCGACGGTTTGCGAAGAAGCGGGCTGTCCGAATGTGGGCGAATGTTGGAGCCAGGGTCACGCGACGATGATGATCATGGGGGAGATTTGCACCCGTGGCTGTACGTTTTGCAACGTCGCAACCGGACGCCCTGATGCGCTTGATGTGTTTGAGCCGGGGCGGGTGGCGGACGCTGTCAAGAAGCTTGGCTTGAACCATGTGGTCATCACATCCGTCGATCGCGATGACGTTGAGGATGGTGGGGCGGAGCATTTCGCCCAAACCATCCGCGCCATTCGACGCCAAGCCCCTGAAACAACAATCGAAATCCTCACGCCGGACTTTTTGAAATGCGCCCCTGAGGCGGTGGAAATCGTCGTCAAAGCCAAACCGGATGTGTTCAATCACAACCTCGAAACCGTGCCCGGTCTCTATCCCGAAGTGCGCCCCGGCGCGCGGTACTTCCACTCTTTGCGTTTGCTTCAACGGGTGAAGGAACTCGATCCCTCCATGTTCACAAAATCGGGCATCATGGTGGGTCTGGGCGAAGATCGCGGCTCGGTTAATCAAGTGATGGACGATATGCGCGCCGCTGACATCGACTTTTTGACGATCGGCCAGTACTTACAGCCCACCCCAAAACACCACAGGGTTGACCGGTTCGTGACACCGGAGGAATTCAAAGAGTACGAGAAAACCGCCTTCGGCAAAGGCTTTTTGATGGTGTCGGCAACGCCGCTCACGCGCTCAAGCTATCATGCGGGCGATGACTTCGCGCGCCTTCGCGAAAACCGGCTCGTCAAATTGGGCCGCGCATGAACGCAGAGGCTTTCAAGACAATGGCGCAAGACATCCTTGCGCGCCAACCGTTTTCGATTGGTCTTGGCACCGAAATCCTGTCGATTGCGCCCGGCGAAGTCGAGATGAGCTTGCCGATCACCGACGCGCTGAAACAGCATTTGGGCATGGTGCACGGTGGGGTCATTGCCTCGCTCGCGGACATGGGGATCGGCTTTGCGGGTGGCCCTCTGTTGGGCGAAGGCTCTGTGACATCCGAGTTCAAAATCAACTATTTGCGACCCGGTGTTGGCGACCGATTGACGGTGCGCGCCAAGGTGATTGGGTCGGGCAAAAGCCAGTCTGTGGTGCGCGCGGATGTTTTTGTGATCAAAGACGGTGAGGAAAAGCTCTGCGCGGCGGCGCAAGGCACAATGACCCGCGCCGCTAGCAAAAACACCTAAACTTTACCCTGCAATGGCCTGATAACATTCAGTTATCAGATCATCTTCAGCAACCTGACTTGGGTCGTTCACATAGACTTCCCACGTCGGCGCGATGAAATCCACGCCAGCGTTTTTCACAAACCCGTGCATTTCCCCATAGGTTTTTTGCATGCCGCTATAGGCGCCAAAGTGGGTTGTATGGACAGCGCGCCCTTTGGGGGTTTTGCCTGCCATCACAGCCCCCGTGGCCTTGGACGCATCCGCATCTTGAATGATAAACCCCGCGCGAAATTTCGACGGACCTGGGGTATAATCGTCATAAACAGCAATCGCGCCTTGCGTGGAGACAATCCCCGCTTGGGTCATGAATTCAAAGACTTCCATGAAGGCCGATCCCATGGCCTCAGCGATGTCAGCCCCGCCCATTGAGGCCGTGCGCTCAACATAGAGGTACGTGGTTTCCGGCGAGGCGATGATTTCAAAATCGGCCATGTGTATGCTCCTAAATGGGGTGTGTCAGCCTCGCATGGGGGCCGGTTTTAGTCCAGCGGGAGGCGCTCGATATAGGCGATAATCGCCGCGCGATCGGACGCGGGCAGGGCGGCGAGGTTGTTCACGACAAGCGCCATATGTCCACCCGCCACATCAAAGTCAGGGGTAAACCCGCTTGTGAAATACTCCTCCAACTCACTTTCTGACCAATCAAGCCCCGCCACATCGGGGAATTTCCCGCCCGCCGGGTTGTCCGCTCCACTCATCCAATCGGCGCCGGTTTTGAGGTTGCCCAACAGCCCGCGCGGGCTATGGCACTCCGCGCAATGCCCCATGGCTTCCACCAGATAGCGCCCGCGGGTTTCGACCTCGTTCAAATCCCCTTCCATCACGAATTCATCTCGTAAGAACAAGAGCTTCCACCCCCCAAGAGAGGCGCGGATATTGAAGGGAAACCCCACATCATGCGGCAATGAAGCCACGTCACTGGGGGGCAGGGTCATCAGGTAGCCGTGAATGTCGACAGCATCTTGGGGCGTCATCTTGATATAGCTGGCATAGGGAAACACCGGATAATAATGCGCGCCTTTCGGTGATGTGCCGTGGTGCAGCGCGTTCCAGAGATCGAGCGCGCTCCACGCGCCCAAGCCTGCTGTCTCGTCGGGCGAAATATTGGGGGCCGTGAATGTGCCAAAGGGTGAAGCGAAATGTTGCCCGCCACTCAGTACAAGGCTATCCGCCCCGGTGGCTCCTTCTTTCATGTGACAAGACGCACAGCCCGCCGCCGTGAAGGCACGTTCGCCGCGCGCCAAATCCGCAGTCAGCCCCGCAAGCGCCTCAGGCCCATCGGTCCTTGGTCGCGTGATCCATAACCCCAGCAACGCAAGCACCGCCAAGGCCACAATGAGGCGCATCAAAATTCGCATTATTTTCTCCAATATGTCGAAAAAACTTTCGTCTAAAACCGCATTCTGCCTTGATCAGGCACGAGCCAAGCCGGAAACCCAAATAACCGCTCAAGCCCCCAAAGCAAAAGGCAAGTCCCGAGCACGATCAAGACAAGACGGACCTGTTGTTTGGAGGGCGGGTTGCGCGCCCATTTGGCCATTCGAAATGCGTGCCTTGGATTAAAACTCATGCCTCATCTCCGGTAAAATGCACAGCGCCAATAAACGGTAGGTTTCGATTTCGTTGGGCGAAATCAATGCCATAACCAACAACGAACTCATCGGGAATTTCAAAGCCAATGTAATCCGCCTTGAAATCCACCTCACGGCGGGACGGCTTATCGAGCAGGGCAATGCATTTCATGCGCGCAGGCGCTCGCGCACCCAGCAAAGTCGTCACATGTTTGAGCGTGTGGCCGGTGTCGACAATATCTTCGACCACCAAAACATCGCGCCCCCCAATTTCACCGCGCAAATCCTTCAAAATCCGCACCTCGCGCGAACTGGTGGTCTCATTGCCGTATGAGCTGGCTTCCAGAAAGTCGACCTCCACCGGCAAATCAAGCTCACGCACCAAATCCGCGATGAACACGAAAGAGCCGCGCAACAGTCCCACCACCACAAGCTTATCGGTATCGTGAAACTCCGCCTTGATGTCGCGCGCCAACGCCTCGATGCGCGCTGCAATCGCTTTGGCCGAGATCAGCTCGTCTATGACATAGGGTCGCGTTGGCATTTTTCCCCCTAAAGGTTGCTTGCATCTCCCCCCCATCCTATGGAATTTGCGCCCAGTGTCACCACAAAGAGAGGCATTATGCCGACACATTCCGAAAACCGGGTTATGCCCTACAGCGCGCAACAGATGTATGATCTGGTCGCGGATGTCGCCAGCTATCCCCAGTTTTTGCCCTGGAATGCCGCCGCGCGCATTCGCTCTATCACCCCCCAAGCGGATGGGACCGAGGTGATGGAGGCGGATTTGATTATTTCGTTCAAGGTCTTTCGCGAACGGTTCACAAGCCGTGTTGTGCTAAATGGGCAAACCAAACGCATCGACACCGAATACCTCGATGGGCCGTTCAAATATATGCGCAGCTATTGGCAATTTGGCGATACGGATGGCGGCTGCACCGTCGAGTTTTTCGTGGATTTCGAGTTCAAGAACGCGATTTTGCAAAACCTGATTGGCGTGGTGTTTAACCAAGCTATGCAAAGGATCGTTAAGGCTTTTGAGGACCGCGCCGCCTCACTTTATGGCGAAGGTTTCGCCAGCGGATGATGGGTGAGCACAAGCTCTTTGAGCCGTTCATCAAGCACATGCGTATAGATTTCGGTCGTGGAGACATCCGCATGGCCCAACAAGGTTTGGATCGCGCGCAAATCAGCTCCATGGGCCAATAAATGCGTTGCAAACGCGTGGCGCAGCCGATGCGGCGTCACCTCATCAGGCGCCACCCCGGCTTTCACAGCGATTTCCTTGATCAACCCATGAAAGCGATGCCGGGTCAGATGCCCAGCCTTGCCATTTGAGGGAAACAGATACTTTGAGCCAGCGGCCCCCTTGGCTTGCGCTGCCGCTTCTGTTTCATCCCGAAGCTGCAACCAAACCGCAAGCGCACTGCGCGCGGGCGGCGACAACGGGACCATACGTTCTTTGCCGCCTTTTCCCACCACCAGAATCATCCGGGGATCACCGCGCGCCGCGGAGGCGGGCAGGGAGACCAGCTCGCTGACCCGCATCCCAGTGGCATAGAGAAGCTCCATCAAACAGGTGTTGCGCAGCTTGTCAGCCGTGCTGCGCCCATGGCCGCGCGCAGCAATCAACAGCCCCTCAACTTGATCCTCAGACAGCGTTTTGGGGAGCCGCTTCGTCTTTCCCGGCCCCTTAATGCGCAAGGCCGGATTGTCACTGCGCCAGCCTTCTTCAAAGGCAAACCGATAGAGCTGTTTGACAGCAGAAAGCCTGCGGGCCCGGGTGGAGACCGCCAATCCTTCCGCCTCGCAGGCGATCATATAGGCCTCAATGTCGGCTTTTTCACCCCTCTCAAAGCTGCACCCTCGCGCCGCCATGAAGGTCGCGAAATCCTTCAAATCTCGCCCATAGGCAAGCAAAGTGTTCTCTGACGCATCAAGCTCCGCTGCCTGCGCGTCCAACAAGGTCGAAATCCAGCGAGCCGAGTCTGGCGTCATGTCAGCCCCGCCGATCCAAAATCAAGTATTCCAATGATGCGCGCCGTGCCGTGCCCTCAAGCCCAACCGCCCGCAACAAAGCAATCGCATCGCTCACCTTGCCAAAGTCACCGCGCGCCCCTGTTGTGAAGAGGGTCAAAGCGCTCAAGATCGCCTCCCCCAAGCGATCCCCTTCTATCAGAGGTTGGAACCGGGCGGGGGTGGTCGTCGCGCCAAACCCATCAGCCACCGCGCGCGCCGCTTCACTTGGCGGCGTCACCCCCGCAAGCGCGCCCTGCGCCACCCCGGCCAAAAACTGCGCCATCTCGCCCGACACAGCATAGTCGCGGGCGATGATTTCGTATTCATCCGTCAAAAGCCCCATGCGATAAGCGATGTCACCCGCCGCGCCGCCCAATCGCATCCGCGCCAACTCCGCCCCGTGAATGCGCGAAATCGGCACCTCAACTTCAGCGTAAGACAATGCCTGCCAAACCTGTGGCAACACCTCTGCGATCTCCGCCTTTCGCTTGGATTTCAAAGCCAGTTCAAGCGCTTGAACGACCATCACCCGGTCCCAAACACCTCCAGATGCCGCTGCCTTGCGCTCCGTATACAGCCCCAAAAGCTGGTTGTCGGACACAGCTCCCGTGCGCGCCAACCGTTCGCCCGCCGCCAATTGCGCCTTCCATCCCGTATTGTCACGCAGATCAGATTGCACAAAGGCCAGCGGCAAACTCGCCGTCGAAATCGGCTGGCCAATGGCTTCAAAGAGCCGAAATTTGAGCGGCGTCAGCGGATCGGGCAGAGGCAGGTAAGGCTCCCCGTCAAAAAGCTCTGGGTCCAAAAACCAAGCCAGCAAATCGTCCTCCGCCGCATCGACCAACCCAAGCGCGCGGGCGTTGTTCAACATCAAGACCGCCCCGTCCCAATCCTCAGCGCGCGCCATGCAAAACACACGCGCCGTATAGGTCGGTGTCAAATCCGGACTGTCCAACATGATCTCGCACAGCTTATCTTCCTGTCCGATCAAAAGCGCCACATCAAACCAGCGCCGGGTGATCTCGGGCGACAAAGCCCCCGCGCGCTCCAAAAGCGCATAGGCTTGGTCAAGCGCCCCCATGTCCAATAATTTGTCCACACGCGCCAAAAACACAGCCTCGCCGCTGCTGCCCGCTGGCGGATCAAGCTCAGCGAGAAGCACCTTTTGCAACAAACCTTGCAGCGCAGGCAACATATCCGGCCGTTCTTGGGCAATCCGGCGGGTGAGGTCTTGCGTCTTTGACGCCCCCCAAAGAGTGCGCGGAAGCCCCGTCAACTGTGGCGACAAAATCCCAATCGCATCAGCGCTTGTCCCCCCAATTGGCCCAATCGCGATTTGCGACACAGTGCTGCCGCTCACGGGCGGCTCATTGAGAGGGGCAGACAGAGTGGCAGTTTGCGAGGCAGCTTGCCCGGTTGGGACCGGGGCAGGGGAAGCGGCATTGAGGCTTTCTGACAGCCAGTCAATCGCGGACATTGGCGCTTCAACAGTCGCTTGACCTTGCGATTCACCCGGCGATTCACCCGCGCCTTGCCCCAGCGCAGGAACGCTCAGACCGGCCCAAACCACCAGCCCAAAAAGAGAAAGCGCGGCCCTAGTCATCGCTCAAAGTGATGACAAGCGACGCCGGCTTCGGGGCGGGCGCCAAATCGCCGATATAGGCATAGACCGACAACCCCGCGACAATAATAACCGCAAGAATCGCCCCGAATTTGATCAATCGACCCAACATGCCTGACTGCGCTCCCTGATGTTCGATTCAAGGCGTCGTTTTTACGGTTCACGCCCTTTGCTGATTCATATATGGCATGTCCAACAAGATCACGCCATGAAGGCGCGTGTAAAAAAATCGGCAAGGCGCTGCCAATTTGGCTTACGAACTGAAAAAACCAATTGTTGTCGTCGGAATGATGGGCGCTGGGAAATCTGCGGTGGGCAAGGCCTTGGCCGCGCGCCTTGGCGTCAGCTTTCTCGACAGTGACGAAGAAATCGTCAAAGCCGCCAATATGTCGATCCCTGAAATCTTTGATCGTTTTGGCGAGCCATTCTTTCGCGACCGAGAAACCCAAGTCGTGGAGCGGCTCTTGGCGGGCAAGCCATCGGTGCTTTCGACCGGGGGTGGGGCGTTTTTGGCGGCGCGCAACCGCGAGGCCATTTCGGAGGTGGGCGTTTCCATCTGGCTGCGCGCTGATCTCGACCTCTTGTGGGAACGGGTGCGCCACAAAACAACTCGGCCCCTGCTTCAAACAGCAGACCCGAAGGCCACGCTCAAGGCTTTGTACGACTCGCGCGTTGGCACCTATGCGCGCGCGGATTTGGTGGTTGATGCCCACCCAAAATACACAATCAATGATATGACCGATCAAGTGATCCGCGTCTTGGGCACCCGCCCCGACGTGCTTGGAAAGGATTGAATATGTCTGTCACGGTCCATGTACCCTTGAAAGACCGCGCCTATGACGTGCGCATTGGGGCCGGGCTTTTGGCGGGCGCGGGGGCCGAGATTGCGCCGCTGCTCTCACGTCCTCGCGTGGCAATCGTCACAGAAGAGCGCGTCGCAAGGCTGCACTTAGCCACTCTGACAGCATCCCTTGAGGGCGCGGGCGTGAGCTGCGATGCCCTCATTCTGCCCCCAGGTGAGGCGACAAAAAGCTGGGACCAACTCACCCGCGTGACGGAATGGCTCTTGTCGCTGCGCGTGGAGCGCGGCGATATGGTTGTGGCGTTTGGCGGCGGGGTGATTGGCGATTTGGCTGGGTTTGCGGCAGCTATTTTGCGCCGGGGCGTACGGTTTGTGCAAATCCCAACATCGCTTTTGGCGCAGGTGGACAGCTCGGTCGGCGGCAAAACCGGGATCAATTCCCCCCATGGCAAAAACCTGATTGGCGCGTTCCATCAGCCGTCCTTGGTGCTTGCCGATATTGACGTCCTGGACACGCTCACAGCGCGCGATTTTCTCGCAGGCTATGGTGAAGTCGTGAAATACGGCGGGCTTGGCTCGCTTGAATTCTTTGAATGGCTCGAATTGAACGGCCCGGCGCTGGCGGCAGGCGATGTGCCCTTGCGCACAGAAGCCGTACGGCGCTCTGTTCAGATGAAAGCGGATATCGTCGCGCGCGACGAAACCGAACAAGGCGACCGGGCCCTTTTGAACTTGGGCCATACCTTTGGTCACGCGCTGGAAGCGGCCACTGGCTATTCAGACCGGCTCTTGCACGGCGAAGGCGTGGCGATCGGCTGCGCTATGGCCTTTGAAACCTCCGCCCGCATGGGGCTGATGAGCCAAGAATCCCCCTCCCGGTTTCGCGCACATCTCGCGGCGATGGGCATGAAACGCGATCTTGCTGACATCGAAGGCGCATTACCGGACGCCGAAGCCCTCATGGCCCTTATGGCACAAGACAAAAAAGTCACCGCCGGAAAACTGCGCTTCATCATGGCGCGCAGCATTGGGGAGGCTTTTGTAACGGATCAAGTGGACCTTGAGATCGTCAAAAACATCCTGACAGAAGGCCTCAAAGCGCGCGGCTGACACAGCTTGTGCGCGCGGCTTTCCTTGTTTGATAAATACCTCGGGGGTGTGGGGGCAGCGCCCCCATGAAAAATGAGGTGTGGGGGCAGCGCGCGCCCAACGGATATCTGTTGTCTCGTTGATACCCTAGTCCCGGTGCTTAGAACGGGATTTCATCGTCAAACCCGCCACCGCCAGCAGGGGCGGAGCCACCGGACTGATCATTGCCGCCACCGTAGCCGCCCTGATCATAACCGCCGCCTTGGCCGCCCTGATTGCTTTGACCGCCACCGTAGTTGCCGCCGCCATTGCCATCACCGCGACCGTCGAGCAGGGTCAACTCACCGCGATACGGGCGCAACACGACTTCAGTGGAATACCGGTCATTGCCGGATTGATCCTGCCACTTGCGCGTTTCGAGCTGGCCTTCGATGTAAACCTTTGACCCTTTGCGCAAAAATTGCTCCGCAATGCGCCCCACAGGTTCAGAGAAAATCGCCACCGAATGCCACTCCGTGCGCTCGCGCCGCTCCCCTGTACTTTTGTCTTTCCAGTTTTCCGATGTCGCAATTCGCAGGTTCACAACCTTCCCGCCGTTGGAAAACGTGCGCACCTCTGGATCACGCCCCAGATTGCCAACGATAATGACCTTATTGACCGAACCCGCCATGGGATCCTCCTCGAATCTAGAAAAACATTTGCAGTCTTACACCATCCGAGCGGCTTGAAGGGAAGGGAAATTGTATCCACAGGGGAAACCGGCCTTTCGGCAAATCCCCGCCCAACCACCGCCAAAAGCGCGCCCCGCAATGGCTAGCCCTGCGCGTAAAGCTTGGCTATACTGCGCGCAAATGTGGTGGCGAGAGGGATGCCTGTGCAGGTCGCTCAGTTCAGTATGGCCCGGATAAATTTGGCTCAGCTTCGTTTGGCTCCGGTTGGTTTTCCTCCGGCTGGCTTGGCCGTTTGCCTGGCGCTCATGACTTTAGGCGCCCCCTCATCAGCGCGCGGCGAAACGCTGTATTCCACTTCAAATGGGCGCTCCAGCTATGAAGCGGCGCTCAAGGTGCTGGATGGGCGTGCAGCCGAACAATACTCAGGCAGTGACAGGCTCCGCCCCAAACCCTCGGGGCTTGATGGGCGCATTCCTCGCTTCACCGGCTCCTATAAGGGCCAATACCTCAGCCACGCCAAAGCGATGGCGCGCAAACACGGTATTCCTGAGGATTTGTTCTTGCGCCTTGTGCAGCAAGAAAGCGGCTGGAACCCCTCCGCCAAGAGCCATGCTGGCGCGATTGGATTGGCGCAACTCATGCCACAAACAGCGCGCGCCCTTGGGGTGAACCCGAACGATCCGAAGCAAAACCTGGAAGGGGGCGCACGCTACTTGCGCACCCAATACAACAGGTTTCGGTCTTGGAAATTGGCATTGGCTGCCTATAACGCGGGACCAGAAGCCGTGGCCAAATACAAAGGCGTCCCGCCCTACAAAGAAACCCAAGGCTACGTCAAAATCATCCTTGGCCACCGCAGCTAATCAGCGTGCCTAAAGCTCTCCAATAGCTCTGTTGGGACAGTTCATGTCACCACGCCCGGGTGCGCGTCTGACTGTCGTGGTTGGTTTGCCGCCCACTGAGGCGTACACTGGGGCGAGACATCAGGTCGTGCGACGAAAGGCCGATGGGGTCTTGCCCGTGTGGTTTTGAAACGCGCGGGTAAAATAGGCAGGCGAGGCAAACCCAAGACTGCGCGCAATATCTTTGATCGGCATATGGGTTTCGGTCAGCATCCGGCGCGCTTCATAATGAACCCGATCCGCCAGGATGGATGAGGCAGGGCGCCCACAGGCCCGATTGCAAACCCGGCTCAAATGGGTCGGCGTCACACCCAGATCTTTTGCATAGTCGCGCACGGTTTTGGCGGAATGGAAATCCTGCTCAACCAGCGCGGTATAGGCCGCAGCAAGCCGCGATGAGGCGTCTTCCATGGGTTCTTCGATTTCCAAAGCGCGCATCTGCCGCTCCACCCAAACCGACAAAAGCCCAGCATGACAAATGGTTGCTCGATCAGAGGCGAGGTTTCCGCCGTCCAACTCTGTTGAGAGATTATCAATCAATCGGTTCAGCTCAATATGCTGCTCCGCATCGGGCAGGCGCATATGCACCGGCTCATCAGGCAAGGACAACTCGCCTTCCAGCCCAGCCGGGAATACCACAATCATCCCATGCACCATGGAGTTCATTTCAAACCCATGCATCGTGCCGGCAGGGACAAAAATCGCGTTATGGGCGGTGTAGCCTGCTGTCTTGCCGTTGATGGTGATCCGGCCTTGGCCGCGGGTGAACCACAAAAGCACAGGCGCGCCATAGCTACGCATCGCTTCGGTCCGCCACCGCCCCCCGGATGCCAAACGCGCAAGCGGGATCACTCGAAAAGGCGATGTAAACGACGAACCTTGGGCCATAACCGGCAAATCTCCCTAGCAGCTTGTTCCAAACGCCCCCCGGCGTCGTGAACAACAATAGATAAGTGGCTATCCGATTCCGAACCTTCTGTCGCCCCTCGCTATCCACAGATCGGGTGTTTTCCTGTGGATAACCTGTTTTCGAAGTCGAAACTGTCCCCTTGGCGCAACAATTTTTGCGCAAAAGCCGGGCTTTAGGTTGGAAAAGTGAGAGTTTGCCAGGATTTCATGCGGGCGCGAAACCAAGTGCGTTGCCGTTTTGCATATTGCTGGCTGGCAATGATGGCCCGCCTGCGCGCCTCTGCAAGGGTGATGTCGCCTTTGAGATGGGCAATCAATTCCGGCGCGCCGATCGCTTTGGCCGAAGGGGCTGTGGGGGTCCACATCGGAAGGTTGCGGCGCGCTTCCTCAAGTGCCCCCTCCGCGATCATGGCATCAAACCGCCGCTCAATGCGCCCGCGCAACACCTCGCGGTCGGGCAACACAACGAAAGCATGGGACTGTTCTAGCGGCAACAGGGGCGGCGGCGTGGCGTCCTGCCACTCAGCCAATCCGCGCCCGGTGGTCTTGAGCACCTCCCAAGCCCGCGCCACACGCGCCGGATTTTGCACATCCACCCGCGCCAAGGTTGCCGCGTCCAAATCCGCCAAAAGCGCCGCCAACCCATGCTCGGACAACCGCGCTTCGCAGGCCGCGCGCACCTCAGGCGGGGTCAGCGGGATATCCGCCAAACCTTCGGTGAGGGCCGTGAAGTTCAGCCCCGTTCCCCCGACAATGATTGGCCGCGCATCCCGGCGCAAAAACGGCGCGACTTCACGCAGCCAGTGCCCCGCAGAATAGGGCTGATCGCCCGGAATATGCCCATAAAGATGGTGCGCGGCAGCCTCTTCCTCCGCACGCGAGGGGCGCGCTGTAACGATCCGCCAGTTCTCATAGACTTGCAGCGCATCCGCGTTCACGATCTCCCCGCCAAATCGGCGCGCAATCGTCAAGGCGAGCGAGGATTTCCCACTCGCTGTCGGCCCCGCAATCAACACAGGCCGGCTGTCGCCAAGGTCTGGTAAGTCAAACTCCATCCCCCCTCATGCCCCGCAGAGCAACCAAAGTGCAAGCCCGGCGAACCCGGCTCAGTGCCCCATTGCGCCGCCCATAAATTTGCGCCACTTTAGCGCCAACACAGACCCCAAAAGAAAGCTGCCCCATGACCGACGCCCCAAAGCCCACCTACAAACGAGTCATGCTCAAGATTTCCGGGGAAGCTTTGATGGGGGACAGGGGCTTTGGGCTTAATCCCCAAACAGTCGAACGCATCGCCAATGAGGTCAAAAGCGTTCACGATATGGGCGTTGAAATCTGCATGGTCATTGGCGGCGGGAACATTTTTCGCGGTCTCGCTGGCAGCGCGCAGGGGATGGAGCGCACAACGGCTGACTACATGGGCATGTTGGCCACCGTCATGAACGCGCTGGCGATGCAATCTGCGCTGGAAGGGCTTGGGGTGTTTACCCGCGTTATTTCAGCAATCCGCATGGATGAGGTCGCAGAGCCATATATCCGTCGCCGCGCCGTGCGCCACCTTGAGAAAAACCGGGTCTGCATTTTTGCTGCTGGCACCGGGAACCCCTATTTCACCACCGATACCGCCGCCACCCTGCGCGCCAATGAAATGGCTTGTGAGGTGATCTTTAAGGGCACAAAGGTTGATGGCGTCTACGATAAAGACCCGGCCAAACACGATGATGCCGAACGCTATGACGATGTCAGTTTTGATGATGTGCTTGCCAAGCGATTGGCCGTGATGGACGCCTCAGCTATTGCACTGGCGCGCGATAACAACCTTCCAATCATTGTCTTTTCGCTCGATGAACCTGGCGGGTTTAAGGGGATTTTGGCGGGCGAAGGCACCTATACCAAAGTCAGTGGCTAACCCCCTATACGGGAATGAGCTGTCAGACCTTGCGCGCACCCTATACATCGCGGGCGCGCTGGCCTAAACATATGCGAAACGAACAAGACTTGAGGGCAGACATGTCAGAAGACTTTCTTCTCGATACAGACGATCTAACACGGCGCATGGACGGAGCGATGGCATCTTTGCGCACCGAATTCGCATCTCTGCGCACTGGGCGCGCCTCCGCGTCGATCCTGGATCCGATCACCGTCGAGGCCTATGGCCAACGCACGCCGCTCAACCAAATCGGCACAGTCAACGTGCCAGAGCCGCGCATGGTCACTGTCAACATCTGGGATAAATCCTTGGTGCAGGCGGCGGAAAAAGCGATCATGGAGAGCGGGCTAGGGATCAATCCACAAACCAACGGCACGATCATCATGTTGCCCATTCCCGAACTCAACGAAGAACGGCGCCGGGAACTGACTCGCGTTGCTGCGGGCTACGCTGAACATGCACGCGTTGCGATTCGCAATGTGCGCCGGGACGGTATGGATCAACTCAAGAAAGCCAAAGCCGATGGCCTGTCTGAGGATGATCACAAATTGTGGTCCGACGAAGTGCAAGAATTGACAGACACCTATGTGGGCAACGTCGATAAGGCGCTGGAAAACAAACAAGCCGAGATTATGCAGGTCTGACCCGACAAGGGCAGGGAGGGGGCGCCCGAAAGGGCGTTCATGTTGTTGTCGGCTGAGTGAGGGGGGCGTTACATGCTCAAACGCTGGAAAAAAACCACCCAAGCGCCGGATCCCGAACGGGTGAATCCGCCCGA
Organism: Maritimibacter sp.; assembly: GCA_050633625.1. Taxonomy (GTDB): domain Bacteria; phylum Pseudomonadota; class Alphaproteobacteria; order Rhodobacterales; family Rhodobacteraceae; genus JBOEGW01. The sequence goes on from JBOEGW010000007.1 coordinate 170,136, forward strand.
TGACGGCTTACATGTGGCTTGCATTATGGATGGCAATGGTCGCTGGGCCAAGGAGCGGGGGAGACCCCGGTTGTTTGGGCATCACGCCGGGGCCAAACGCGCCCGCGAAGTTGTGGCGGCCTGTCCGGAACTGGGCGTGAAATACATAACGATTTTTGCCTTTTCGACGGAAAACTGGAAACGCACTCAATCCGAGGTGGCCGGGCTGATGAGCCTGTTTCGCCGTTATATCGACAAAACCGCCCAAGAACTGGATGCCGAAGGCGCTTGCGTGCGCTTTATTGGCGACCGTGAACAGCTCGACCCGAAGCTCAAAAAGCTGATGGATGACCTTGAGGAGCTGACCAAGGACAACGACCGGGTGCATGTAACAGTCGCGCTCAACTACGGGGCGCGCGACGAGGTGGCCCGCGCCACCAAACGCCTCGCGCAAGATGTGGCCGCTGGCACCCTTGACCCAGAGGCGATTGACGAGGAAACCCTGCCCAAATACCTCGACACCCGAGAGCTTCCTGACCCGGATCTGGTGATCCGCACCTCTGGTGAAGCGCGGATTTCCAACTTTCTTTTGTGGCAATCCGCCTATGCGGAATATGAGTTCATTGACACGCTATGGCCCGATTTTGACAAGGCGAAATTCGCGGAAGTCTTAAACCGGTTTGATGGGCGTGATCGTCGTTTTGGTGGTGCGAAAGCATGAGTGACAGCCTGTCGTCGTCGGCAAAATGGGCCGATTTAAAAACCCGTATTGCCTCTGCTATTGTGCTCATGGGGATTGCGCTTGCAGCCCTCTATGCGCCGCCGATGTATCAATTGTTTCAATTGCTTATGCTCGCGGTGATTGTCATAGGGTTTTGGGAGCTTGCGGGGCTTTGTGAGCCAAATATGAACCGCCTGCGCCGGGCGATCGTCGCGGCCAGCCCTGTAATCGCGGCCTTGATTGGGGCTGTCTACATTATCGCCGCGCAAACGACGATGGAGACCGGCGGCCTCATCATGGGCGGGGTTATGCTTTTGGTGATTGGCGTGTTTGTGCGCCGCGAAAGGCTGCTGTTTTTGGGCTATGGCGTGGTTTTGGCGCTGGCTGTGACCTTCATCAATTACCTGTTCTCGATTTTGGGACCGATTGGGCCTTTGGCCTTGGTGGCGGTGATTGCGGCGTCCGATATTGCTGGATATTTTGCCGGGCGCAGCTTTGGCGGACCAAAGTTTTGGCCACGGGTCTCGCCCAAGAAAACATGGTCCGGCACCATCGCGGGCTGGATCGCGTCCGGGATTGCCGGGATGATTTTGATCCAGCCGATCATGGCCAAAGCACCGGAATTAAACCTGAGTGTGTTTGCCGGGCTTTTGATCGGGGTTGGCTTGTCTTTTTCGGGGCAACTTGGCGATGTGATTGAAAGCGCAATGAAACGCAAAGCCGGGGTGAAAGACGCCTCGAACCTTATTCCCGGTCATGGCGGCGTGTTGGATCGCCTTGACGCGCTGATCATGGCAGCGGCGCTTGCCTATGTGACGATGCTGCTTATTCGAGCGCTCTAATGACCCGCCGCATTTCCATATTTGGCGCGACAGGGTCCATCGGGGAAAGCACGATTGATTTGATCGCCCGCGACCCTGACGCCTATGACGTTGTGGCCTTGACGGGGGGGCATAACGTAGCGCGTTTGGCGGCGCAGGCCCGGCTTTTGAACGCAGATATCGCCGTCACCGCCCATGAGGAAAACTTGCAATCGCTGCGAGATGCCTTAGCGGGCAGTGGGATCGAAGCGGCCGCCGGAGCGCAGGCCATTGAGGAGGCGGCGCGCCGCCCGGCGGATTGGGTGATGTCTGCCATTGTCGGGGCGGCGGGGTTGCCGCCGGGGCTGGCGGCGCTTCAATCCGGCGCAACTCTGGCGCTTGCGAACAAGGAAAGCCTCGTCACAGCCGGCCCGCTCATCATGGCGACAGCCAAGGCGCACGACAGCTTGATCCTGCCCGTGGACAGCGAACATAGCGCAGTGTTTCAGGGGCTTGTGGGCGAGGATATGACGGCGGTTGAACGCATCATCATCACAGCGTCCGGCGGCGCTTTTCGCGACTGGCCGCTCGAAAAGCTCAAGGATGCGACACTGGCAGAAGCCTCCTCTCATCCCAATTGGGATATGGGACAACGGATCACCATCGACAGTGCGTCAATGTTCAACAAAGCGCTTGAGTTGATTGAAACCAAAGAGTTTTTTGGCGTTGACCCTGCCAAGATCGAAGCGATTGTGCACCCGCAAAGCCTGATCCACGCGCTTGTTGGGTTCAACGATGGGGCCTTGATGGCCCATGTTGGCCCCCCGGATATGCGCCACGCCATTGGCTACGCCTTGCATTGGCCAAAGCGTCACAGCTTGCCCGTCGAGCGGCTTGATCTCGCGGCCATTGGCGCGTTGGAATTTCGCGCGCCCGATGAAAACCGCTGGCCGGCCCTGCGCCTTGCGCGCGAAGTGATGGCAGCGGGCGGCCTGTCGGGGGCTGTGTTCAACGCCGCCAAAGAATGCGCCCTCGATGGGTTTATCAGCGGCGCGATTGGCTTTATGGACATGAGCGCATTGGTCGAACAAGTCTTGAGCGATCTGAACGGCGATCATGGCCTCATGAACGCCACATTTACCCTTGATAATGTACGCCACGCCGATCACATGGCGCGTGTACGAGCAATAGAATTGATCAAGGCCGGGCCATAACACCGGCCACCGTCAAATCCGCGCCCGCACCGGCGCAAGGAGGCAGATTTGGAATTCATCCCTAACTTTGGCAACATCGGCTTTACAATTGCGGCCTTTGTCGTGGCGATCATGGTGATCGTATCCATCCACGAATATGGACATTATATCATCGGGCGCTGGACCGGGATCAAAGCTGATGTGTTTTCGATCGGCATGGGGCCAAAACTGTTTTCCAAAGTCGACAAACACGGCACCCGGTGGCAGGTGGCGGCCTTGCCGATTGGCGGCTATGTGAAGTTTCGCGGGGATGCCGACGCCTCATCGGGTAAGGCGGATGCGAGTGCGATGGAAGGGCTGACGCCAGAGGAGCGGCGCGCGACGATGCATGGTGCCCCCCTCTGGGCGCGCGCCTTGACGGTGCTGGCGGGTCCGGTGTTCAACTTCATCCTGTCTGCGATCATTTTTTCGGTGTTCTACTTTTCCGGCGGCGTCGCCACAGACCCCCTCAGCGTGGCCAAAGTCAAAGCGGTGCCGGGGCTTGAGCAAAGTTTTGAGCCTGGCGATGTTTTGCTGTCCATCAACGGCCAACCGGTGCCACTCCTCGAGGCCTTCGCAAGCTACGCCGCTGATCTACCGGATCAAGCCACCGTTGACTATGTGATTGAGCGCGATGGCCAAGAACAAACAATTACAACCCTGCACCCGTATCCCCCCTTTGTCAGTTCCGTATCGCCACAATCCGCGGCCTACGCAGCGGGGCTTCAGGAATTCGACCTGATCACCGCCATTGATGGCGTCAGCATCGCCACCTTTGAAGACCTGCGCGACGCCGTGACAGCCGGGGAAGGGGCGCCCATGACGCTGACCCTCAATCGCGCTGGCGATATGATGGACGTGACATTGACCCCCAAACAGATGGATTTGCCGCTGCCTGAAGGCGGTTTTGAAACCCGGTATCTGATTGGCATTGGCGGCACATTGATCTTTGAGCCCGCCACCGTCTCGCCGGGGATCGGGGAAGCCATTTGGGGCGGCATTTCGCAAGTGGGCTTTGTGATCAAGTCCAGCGTCTCCGGCCTGTATCATATGGTGGTTGGAAATATTTCCTCCTGCAACCTCAGCGGCCCGATTGGGATCGCAGAAACCGCAGGTGCGGCGGCAAGCGGCGGGATTGATAACTTCATTTGGCTCATCGCGGTTCTGTCCACGGCTATTGGGTTTTTGAACCTGTTTCCGATCCCGGTGTTGGATGGGGGGCATCTGGTGTTTCATGCCTATGAGGCGCTTTCCGGCAAACCACCCAGCGATGGCGCTTTGCGCATCCTGATGACCATCGGCCTTGTGCTGGTGATTTCATTGATGGTCTTTGGCCTGACAAACGACGTGTTCTGCCCCTAAGGGGCGGGGCGTTCGGCGGGGCGGCACACATCCAAATTGCCCCGAAAATGCCACAATCGCGCTGACCTGTTGCCACATTGCCCCCGTAGCTTGCGAGAAACAGGAGGCGATTACACAATGCATACGATCCAACAAAGCTACCGCGGTTTGCACCTTTTGATGGACCTGAATTGGGACCGTCTTTTGTATGTTGGCACCCTTGCGGCTGCGCTTGGATGTGGGGCTTTGGCGGGCACCTTCCTGCACTAAATGCCGGGCAAACGGGCAGGGCACCGCAGAGGCGCTTTCCGGTTTCTTTGACAATCATGATTTCATAAGGCGCGGCGCATCGCTCACCGCGCTTTTCGCGCTTTGACAACGCGCCTCAATCCCGTTACTCACACTAGAAACTGGGATGTCCGAGCGAAAGACGACAACATGATGTATGGCGAGCACCGCAGCAAAGCCCGTAAGAGGCATAGCGCAAACCTTCTAAAACCTGCAGCAACGGCGATTTTATTAGGGGTTTCAGGTGCTTGTGCACTTCAAGTTCCGGCCGCCTACGCGCAGTCCTATACCTTCAGTTCGGTCCAGATCGTTGGCACTGAGCGGGTCGACGCCAAAACAATCCTGACATATCTGGGAATCAGTAAAGGCAAGACCATCGGCGCGGGCGAGTTGAACGATGCCTATCAACGGGTTTCCGACAGCGGGCTGTTTGAAAAAGTCGAGCTACAGCCGCGTGGCCGCACGCTGGTGGTTCGGGTGCAAGAATTCCCAATCGTGAGCCGGATCAACATCGAAGGCAATCGCCGTCTGAAAGACGAGGAGCTGTTGCTCGCGATCACCTCCAAACCGCGCTACGTGTTCTCCGCCGCAACCGCCGAACGTGACGCCGATGCAATCGCCGATGCCTACGCCGCGAAAGGCCGGTTGGCAGCAACCGTCACACCGCGCATTATCCGCCGGGGCCAAGGCCGCGTTGATCTCGTCTTTGAAGTCGAAGAAGGTCGCGTTTCGGAGGTGGAACGCCTGAGCTTCACCGGCAACCGCAACTTCTCGGATTCCCGCCTGCGCCGGGTGCTGACAACCAAACAAGCCGGGCTTTTGCGCGCGATCATCAAAGCCGATACCTATGACGCGGGTCGCCTTGATTTCGACCAGCAAGTGTTGACGGATTTCTACACCTCGCGCGGCTATGTGGACTTCCAGATCAACGCTGTGATCTCCGAAGTGGCCGGCACGCGTGATGGCTATCAAGTGACCTTCGACATTCAGGAAGGTCAGCAGTTTTCGCTTGGCAAAATCACAACGGTATCCGAGATCGAAGGGCTTTCCGCCGCCGATTTTGAGGCTGTTGAACGGCTGCGCGAAGGCAGCACCTATGACCCTTCCGAGATTGAGCTTGTCATTGCGCGCATGGAGCGCGTGGCCATTGAGCAGGGCTTGAGCTTTGTCAATATCGAGCCACGGGTGACACGCAATGATCGCGATGGCACGTTGGATTTGGAGTTCGCCATTGTGCGCGGCCCACGGGTGATCGTGGAACGCATCGACATTGAAGGCAACGCCACAACGCTTGATAGGGTTGTGCGCAGCCAATTCCGCACGGTGGAGGGCGATCCCTTCAATCCACGCGAAATTCGCAACGCCGCCGAACGCATTCGCGCGCTCGGCTATTTCGCAAATGTTGATATTCAGGCGCGCGAAGGCTCTGCATCGGACCGCGTGATCGTGGATGTCAACGTGGAAGAACAAGGCACAGGCTCCCTGGCCTTTGGCGCAGCATGGAGCACAGCAACCGGGTTTGGCGTGAACGCGTCTTTCTCCGAAACCAACTTCCTTGGGCGCGGCCAATACGTAAATATCGAGTTCACCGGCGGTCTCGAAGACAAAAACTATGTCTTCGATTTTGCGGAACCCAACGCTTTGGGCCGTGATTTGCGCCTCGGCTTTTCCGCCTATTACAAAACCTCCTCGGCGGGCGACACATTCTTCTACGACACACAAAAATTCAAAGTGACGCCCACCATCAGCTTCCCAACCGGGAAAAACACCCGCCTTGGGCTGCGCGCCGGGATCAGCGGTACGAACATGTACTACGCAGACACCGATGACGATGGTGTTCCCGATCCGATCGCCGGAAACTCCGCTGTCATCGACGCCGAAGTGGCGCGGGGCTGGACTTATGGCGGCGAAGTCGGGGCGACCTATACCTTTGACAGCAATATCAGCGGTTTGGATCCGCGGACACGCTTTCGGGCGGTTCTGTCGGGCGACATTATGGGGATTGGCTCGGACAATACCTACCTGAAAGCCACAGTCGACGCGCAAGCCCAGACCAAGGTGATGAACGATCAAGTCACCCTGCGCGCCAACTTTGAAGGGGGCGCCATCTATAGCTTTGGCGCAGGCACCCGCACCGTTGACCGCTTTATCATGGGGCCGCATATCGTGCGCGGCTTCGATTACAACGGCTTTGGCCCGCGTGATACCGGCGCGACCAACAACAACGGTCTTGGCGGGAATTACTATGCCGCCGCACGTGTCGAGGCGCAATTCCCTCTCGGATTGCCAGAAGAATACGGCATTTCTGGCGGGGTTTTCGCGGATGTTGGCACGGTTTGGGGCCTCGACAATACCCTTGGTGGTGCGATTGACGACAACGCCTACCTGCGGGCCTCTGTCGGCGCATCTCTGTTCTGGACGACCCCAGTTGGCCCGTTGCGTTTCAACTATTCGATCCCGCTGCGCAAACAAACTTATGATCTGGAAAACCGCTTCGAAGTGACCTTCCAGACGAGCTTCTAATCGCTGCTATGACACTGGCGCGGGCACAGATTTTCAAACGAGGGCTGGTTTCGCTGGCCCTCGTTTGCCTTTGCCTTTTGGGATCGCTCGCCGCGCCGCACCACGCGCGCGCGCAGCAACAAGGGCAGGTGGTCAGCCCGATTTTCACCCTCGATCAACAACGCTTGTTTCTCGAAACCAATTATGGCGCACGTATCATGGAGGAGCGCGAAGCGATGATCGAAACCCTCGCCGCAGAAACCCTCAAGATTGAAGCGGCCCTGGAAGCCGAAGAAAGCGCCTTGACCGAGAAACGGGCGAATATGCCCGCTGAGGAGTTTCGCGCATTGGCGCTCGACTTTGACGCGCGCGTGCGCCTGTTGCGCCAAGACCGCGATCAGGCCGAGGCCAACCTAAACACCCAGTTTCGCGCCGCCCAAGATGGGTTTTGGCAAAATGTTGGCCCGGTCGTCGCTGGGGTTGTCAGGGCGCGCGGCGGTGTTGTCTTGCTAGAAGCGCGCAGTGTTTTGATGCAGGTTGGCGATGTGGATATCACGACCGAAGCCGTTGAAATCGTGAACCAAACATTGGGTGAGGGACCCAAAGCGCAATATTTCTTGCCACTGGAAGACCCAACACCAACGCCCCAAACAGCGCCAACGCCAATTGATGAAACCGACGAAGAAGGGTTGATTCAGCAAGGCGAAGCGCCCGCTGAAACCCCGATTGAACCAGCCCCCGTTTTGCCCTCCGAATAAGGTGGGATTGTTTTGCGGCCTTGCTCTTGTTAGGCAGGCACAAAGCAGAGTGAATCGCAACGTCCAGCCAAGGATGCCCCCATGACCGACGTCCCCCAAACGGCCGATATCCAACTCATTCAACAGTGCATCCCGCACCGCTATCCATTTTTGTTGATCGACCGGGTTGAAGAGATCGTAGCGAGCGAAAGAGCTGTCGGCATCAAGAACGTCACCTTCAATGAGCCGCATTTTCAGGGCCATTTCCCCGGCGCCCCGATCATGCCGGGCGTCACGATCGTCGAAGCGATGGCACAAACATCCGCCGTTATGGTGGTGCTCTCGCTCGATCTCGCCGCCAAGAACCCACTCGTCTATTTCATGGGCATCGACAAAGTTAAATTCCGCCGCAAAGTCGTTCCGGGCGACGTGCTGCGCCTTGAGGTAAAAACGCTTCGCGGCGGCGGCAAAGTCTGGAAATTCGAAGGTCGCGCCACAGTTGATGGCGAAGTCGCCTGCACCTGCGAATTCTCCGCGATGATGGACCTCACAGGCGGCTAACCCTCCCGTACATCCCGCTTTCTTTGGTTTTTAAATACCTCGGGGGTGTGGGGGCAGAGCCCCCGCGAAGTGTGAGGTGTGGGGGCAGAGCCCCCGCGAAGTGTGAGGTGTGGGGGCAGAGCCCCCGCGAAGAGTGGGGTGTGTGGGCAGCGCCCCCAGGTAATATCCGGCGCGGGCGCATGCCTCGGCAGGAAAAAGGCCGTGACTCAATAGGCGCGCAACAAGGCGCCGATATTACAGGCCTTACGGCAATCCGTAGCATCGCGTCCTAAGTCATCTGACACCACAATGCTATCCACCCCCGGCCCTTTGAAGCGTGGATCATCGCATTCGCCGTCCTTTGCCCATTCCGATGTGTCATTGCCAAATTTGATAGCACTGCACTTGGTTGCGGCGCGCGCTTGGCTTTCAATCCAAAGTTTGATTGATCCAAGTTGGTACAGATGACGACAATCGGCAGCGTCATGTCCCGCGTCCTCGTCGTCCAGATCAACGGACACGCCCTGACCAAAGAATCGGGGATCATCACACACCCCGTCGCGCGCGTAATCCGACGCATTATCGCCAAACCGCAGGGTAATCGTTTCTGCAAATGCGGCCTGTGTGCAGAGCGCCAGAACAAGCGCTCCGCTTGATAAAAATGGTTTCATTTTCAAACCCCTATCTCACAAAGTTAATGGATGAAGGATAGGTTAATACCCGCGCCAAATCCAGCCCCCGCCAAACACCCGGCTTCCTTCAGGCGCGTAGAACACACAGGCCTGACCGGGGGAGACACCTTCTTCCGCCGTCATCAACTCCACTTCGGCTTCCGTCTCGCTGATCGGGCGCACAATCGCGGCGCGAGGGGGCCGGGTCGAGCGCACACGCACCTCAATATGCCATTCATCTTGCGACATCAGCGGCGCATCTCCGAGCCAGTTGATTTCACGCACCGGAATTTTGCGCGTTGCCAACATCTCTTTTGGCCCCACGATCACTTGCTGGCTGTCGACATCCAAGCGCACCACATACAAAGGGTCAGCAAGTCCGCCAATGCCAAGCCCGCGCCTTTGCCCAATGGTATAGTGAATGACCCCTTCATGTGCTCCCAATACCCGCCCATCCGCATGGACAATCTCGCCGGGTTCCGCAGCACCGGGGCGCAGTTTTTCGATGATTCCGGCGTAATTCCCATCCGGCACGAAGCAAATATCCTGACTGTCAGGCTTGTCCGCGACCACCAGGCCAAATTCGCGCGCCAAAGCGCGGGTTTCGTCCTTGGTTTTGAGGTGGCCAAGGGGGAAACGGAGAAATTCGAGCTGTTCTTGGGTGGTGGAGAACAAAAAGTAGCTCTGATCCCGCCCGGAATCGGCGGCGGCATGAAGTTGCGCCCCTGATTCGCCCTCAAATCGCTGGATGTAATGCCCTGTTGCCATGCAATCGGCATCCAAATCGCGTGCTGTTTGCAATAAATCTTTGAATTTTACACGTTCATTGCAGCGGATGCATGGCACCGGGGTGGCCCCGGCGAGGTAGCTGTCAGCGAATTCTTCAATCACGGCTTCCTTGAAGATGTTTTCATAGTCCAAGACATAATGCGGAAACCCCATTTCTTCCGCCACCCGGCGCGCATCATGAATGTCGATCCCAGCGCAGCAAGCGCCCTTTTTTGCAAGGGCCGCGCCGTGGTCATATAGCTGGAGCGTCACGCCAATCACGTCGTAGCCCTCCGCCTTCAACTTGGCCGCCACGACCGAGCTGTCGACCCCGCCCGACATCGCCACAACAACCCGCGTTTCAGCAGGCGATTTGGCAAACCCAAGCGAGTTTACGGGGGTGTCAGCGTCCAGGGGCATAGCAAAATCCTAACAGAAGAAGGCTGGAATATAGGAAAATTAGACGCAACAACAAGGGTCGGTTTCACCCATTTTTAAAGCCCTCGCGGCATTGTTGGGCAAAATGGATGAGGTTAAGCCAATGTACCTAAAAAAAATTGATGGGCCACGCGCTGTACGTTTGCCCGATGGAACAACAATGACACGGGCGGATTTGCCACCGCCAAACACTCGCCGATGGGTGGCGAGCCGCAAGGCAGCCGTTGTGAAGGCGGTCACCCATGGGTTGATTCCGCTTGGGGATGCTCTCAGCACCTATTCCTTGTCTGAAGAAGAGTTTGTTGAGTGGAAAGAGGCTGTCGAAAAGCACGGTGAAGCCGCCCTGAAAGCCACGGCATTGCAAAGATATAGACAACCATAGGGAGAATTCGCTAAAAGTTCCGAAGTAGTAACTGCTCGTTAACCATTTAGGTCCAATGTCTTTACAAACAGAACGGAAACTTTGCGGAGAATTTAACTATGCGGATCCTGCTCGTGGAAGACGACCCCACCACCTCGCGCAGCATTGAGCTTATGCTCACACATGCGAACCTCAACGTCTATTCAACGGATTTGGGAGAAGAAGGGATCGATCTGGCGAAACTATATGACTACGATCTCATCCTTTTGGACCTGAACTTGCCGGATATGAACGGCCAAGAGGTGCTCCGCCAGCTGCGCTTGGCCCGGATCGAAACGCCGATCCTGATTTTGACAGGCAGCGACGACACCGAGAACAAATTGCGCAGTTTTGGGTTTGGCGCCGATGATTACATGACCAAACCCTTTCACCGCGAAGAACTGGTGGCTCGTATTCACGCGATCATCCGCCGCTCTAAAGGTCATTCCCAATCCATTATCAATACCGGCAAAATCTCGGTCAATCTTGATGCAAAATCCGTCGAAGTGGACAAACGCCCCGTGCATTTGACCGGCAAAGAGTACCAGATGCTCGAATTGCTTTCTTTGCGCAAAGGAACAACGCTCACGAAAGAAATGTTCCTCAACCACCTCTATGGCGGCATGGATGAGCCTGAGCTCAAGATCATTGACGTCTTTATCTGCAAATTGCGCAAAAAACTCGCCAATGCCACAGATGGCGACAACTATATTGAAACAGTGTGGGGCCGGGGCTACGTGCTGCGCGATCCTGAGCCTGTCGAAATGGATCCGCAAATCGCAATCGGCGCATAGGCCGCAATCATCCGTTCGCGAAAACGCCCGGCGCCTTGGCGACCGGGCTTTTTTTGCACCCAAAAACGACCCGTTCGCCGCCTTGCTCTGGACGCCAGCCTTTGCGGCTTTTATCACTATGCGATATTGCGATGACCAATGTGAGGGCAGGCTGTGGCGCAAAATGATTTCCATGATCAAGACGTGCAATCCCTTGATGAGACGCAGGCCAAAGCCGAACTGGCACGACTGGCCAAGGTGCTGAACGCGGCCAACACCGCTTATCACACGAAAGATGATCCAGAAATTTCAGACGCCGAGTATGACGCCGCAAAACGGCGCAACACTTTGATCGAAGCGAAATTCCCAGCGCTCAAACGCACTGATAGCCCAAGTGATCATGTCGGCGCGGCCCCTGCGGACGGGTTTTCGAAAGTCACCCACGCCGTCAAAATGTTGTCCCTGTCCAACGCCTTTGACGACGAAGACGTTGAAGAATTCGACACATCGATTCGAAAGTATCTCGGCCTCACAGCGGACGCCGAATTGGCCTACACGGCCGAGCCCAAAATCGACGGGCTTTCTCTGTCGCTTCGCTATGAAAACGGGGTCTTGGTACAGGCCGCAACGCGCGGCGACGGCGCGATTGGTGAAAACGTCACGCAAAATGCGCGCACTATTTTTGATGTGCCACAAATATTGACGGATGCCCCTGAAATTTTGGAAGTGCGCGGCGAAGTCTATATGAGCCACGAGGATTTTGCCGCTCTTAATGAACGCCAAGAGGCGCGCGGCGGCAAACCCTTTGCAAATCCGCGCAACGCCGCCGCCGGCTCATTGCGCCAACTCGATGCAAATATCACAGCCTCTCGCCCGCTTAAATTCTTCGCCTACGCCTGGGGCGCGCTCTCAGCCCCTTTGGCAAACACCCAAATGGACGCCATCAACAGGCTGAAATCCCTAGGGTTTTCCACAAACCCTCTCACCAAACGCCTCACGTCAACGGCGGATATGATCGCACATTACCGCGATATTGAGACAGCCCGCGCCACCCTAGGCTATGACATCGACGGCGTTGTCTACAAAGTTGACGATCTCGCGTTACAAGACCGGCTCGGCTTTCGCTCCACAACCCCGCGTTGGGCCATCGCCCATAAATTCCCCGCCGAACTCGCCTGGACCCGGCTCGACGCCATCGAAATTCAAGTCGGGCGCACCGGCGCATTGTCTCCTGTTGCCCGGCTCACGCCCGTCACGGTAGGCGGTGTCGTGGTCTCAAACGCTACGCTCCACAACGAAGACTACATCGCCGGGCGCTCCTCAAAAGGCGAAGACATTCGCGCCGGCAAAGACATCCGCGTGGGCGACTGGGTCCAAGTGTATCGCGCTGGCGATGTGATCCCGAAAGTGGCGGATGTCGATCTCAGCAAACGCGCCAAGGATAGCCAGCCCTATGTGTTTCCCGAAACCTGCCCCGAATGCGGCTCACACGCCATTCGCGAGGAGGGGGACGCGGTGCGCCGTTGCACCGGCGGGCTGATTTGCCCCGCACAAGCCGTGGAAAAACTCAAACATTTCATATCGCGCGCCGCCTTTGACATTGATGGGCTTGGCGCAAAACAAGTTGAGGCTTTCTATCATGATGAGGTGCTCCCGATCCGAGAGCCCGCCGACATTTTCACCCTGAAAGCCCGCGATGAGACCACCTTGGCACGGCTTAAAAACCGAGATGGATGGGGAGAACGCTCCGCCTCCAAGCTGTTTGATGCGATCGATGAGCGGCGCGTGATTGCGCTCAATCGGGTGATTTTCGCCCTTGGCATTCGCCACATTGGTGAGGGAAGCGCCAATCTCTTGGCGCGCCACTACGCAAATTGGGCCGCTTTTACTCAAGCGATTGACGCGATGACACCCGGAGAAACCTCCCCGGAGTGGGAAGACTTGCTGGCGATTGATGGCGTTGGCGAAACACTGGCAACTTCGCTTGTCAGCGCCTTTCATCAGCCGCGCGAACGCGCGTCAATCGACCGGCTGGCGGCCGAACTCACAATCCAAGACGTGATCGCGCCAGAAACCGGCGACAGCCCCGTGGCGGGAAAAACAGTTGTGTTCACAGGCACGCTCGAAAAGATGACTCGCGCCGAAGCCAAAGCCCGCGCAGAAGCGCTTGGTGCCAAGGTGTCCGGCTCAGTCAGCGCGAAAACGGATCTGCTGATTGCGGGGCCGGGGGCGGGCTCAAAAGCGAAAAAAGCCGCGGAGCTTGGGATCAATACCCTTGACGAAGACGGCTGGATCGCTCTCATTCAAGACCTATGAGCACGCGCCCCGAAATCCTGTTTCCGCTTTTTGCCAATCTGACAGGGCTGGCTGGCGTGGGCGAAAAAACCGCCAAGAGCTTTGAAGGACTTGGCATCACAACCCCGCGTGACCTGTTGTTTTCACTGCCTTATTCGGGGGTTGATCGCAGTTTTCGGGCGTCAGTAAGCGAGGTTGAGCCTCCGGGCGTGTGCACGGTCGAGGTCGAGATTGGTCGTCACATCGCGGCCCGGTCGCGCAGCGCACCCTACCGCGTGGAGGTCACGGATGCCTTGACCACGTTCCAGTTGGTGTTTTTCCATGCCAATGCGGATTGGTTGAGCAAACAACTCCCCACCGGCCAACGGCGCGTTGTGTCCGGCAAGATTGAGCATTTTGACGGGATCGCCCAAATGGTTCACCCGGATCATATTTTGCCTGTGCATGAACGCGATCACATTCCGGCCTTTGAGCCTGTCTACCATCTGACAGCGGGCGTCACGCAAAAAGTGATGATGCGCGCGGTGGGCGATGTTTTGACTCGCAGCCAGCCCCTCAAAGAATGGATAGACCCAAGCCTGAAAGAGCAAGAAAACTGGCCCGATTGGCAAGACGCTGTGATGCATGCCCATACGCCGCGCACCCTTTCAGACCTAAGCGCAGATGCCGCCGCGCGCCGCCGATTGGCCTATGACGAGTTTTTTGCGCATCAACTCACGCTCGCCCTGGCGCGCGCCCAAGTGCGGCGCGCAAAAGGTCGTGCCAGCCTTGGCACCTCAGACCTGCAAGCGCGCGTGCGCGCCGCCCTTCCGTATGCGCCCACCACGGCACAAGAGCGCGCGATCAGAGAAATCAGCGGCGATATGGCAAGCGGGTATCGCATGAACCGGCTTCTTCAGGGCGATGTGGGCGCGGGGAAAACTCTTGTCGCTTTTATGGCATTGCTCATCGCGGTGGAGGCTGGCGGGCAGGGGGTCATGATGGCGCCGACCGAAATCCTTGCGCGCCAACACCTCGCCGCGTTGCGCCCATTGGCCGAGGAGGCCCGCGTCACCGTCGAAATCCTGACGGGGCGCGATAAGGGCAAGGAGCGCCAAGCCAAGCTTGACGCGCTCAAATCTGGCGCGATCCACATCTTGGTTGGCACCCATGCTGTGTTTCAAGACGATGTGCACTACCACGATTTGCGCCTTGCAATTGTAGATGAACAGCACCGCTTTGGCGTCAATGAGCGGATGCGACTTGGCGCGAAAGGCACGGCTTCTGATGTGTTGGTCATGACAGCGACGCCCATTCCCCGCTCACTGTCCTTGGCCCAATACGGCGATATGGACGTGTCGATTTTGGACGAAAAGCCGCCCGGACGCCTGCCAATCAAGACCGCTTCCGTCCCCACTGAACGTCTTGGTGAGGTGGTTGAGCATTTGCGATCTGCCCTGCGCGATGGGCGGCAGGCCTATTGGGTCTGCCCGCTTGTGGAGGAAAGCGAGGTGAGCGAGCTGACCGCAGCTGAAGATCGGTTCAAACATTTGCGCGCCGCTTTGGGCGAGGGGCGCGTTGGTTTGGTGCATGGGCAAATGCCGCCCGCTGAGAAAGACGCGGCGATGGCAGCGTTTCAGCGCGGCGAAACGCAAGTGCTGGTCGCCACAACCGTCATTGAGGTGGGTGTCGACGTGCCCAACGCAACAATTATGGTGATTGAACGTGCGGAACATTTCGGGCTTGCACAGCTGCACCAATTGCGAGGTCGGGTCGGGCGCGGCACGGCGGCTTCGACCTGTTTGTTGCTCTATCAAGCCCCTCTGACACAAGGCGGACAAAGGCGCCTCGGCGTGCTGCGCGACACGGAAGACGGCTTTCGGATTGCGGAGGAAGATATGCAGATGCGCGGCGCGGGTGATCTCATTGGCACAGCGCAATCAGGTGTCCCACGGTTTCAAATCGCAGATCTGGAAACCCAAACGTCCCTGATGGCCGTGGCGCAAAAAGACGCGCGCAAGCTGCTCAATGACGACCCAACCCTCACTTCCGCGCGTGGCGAGGCCGCTCGTATTCTGCTCTGGCTCATGAAACAGGACGAGGGAATTCGTTTAATTTCAGTGGGTTGAAATAAATGTTCTCAAATGTTCTAAATTTCTCTTTACAAGCTGCCCGCCTATATGAGAACAAAGAGTTAACAAAAGAACAAACAGCGCACAAACAGCGCCCACCCATTGAGCAGGAGAACATCATGATCAAGGACATCCGATCCGTTTTGGCCCGATCCTCGCAAACCATCTGGCAAGATATTGCTGGAGGCACAGCGCTGATGGTGTTCCTTCTGGCGGCGCTTCACTTGCCCGGCACCCTTTAATTTCTGTTTCTGCCCGTGGATTTCTGGTCCCACGCATCCTGTCCCCACTGATGCCGGTGCGTATGCACCACTTGCCTGTCCTGCTTTTTGCCTCATTCCTTGCCGGACACGACCCGAAATCCGCTTACTCCCGCCGCAGCCTCGTGCTTGCGGCGGCTTTTTTTTGCGCATGTGCCAGTGATCCGCCACGAGGCTTGTCATGCAAGAAAAGACGGGGATACTGAGCGCATTCATGAGGACTTGAAATTTGACAAATCCGCTATCAGACGTGCGCAGCTGGCTTTACCATATTGGTGGTCTGACCGGCGATGAACTTGCTGCCATAGGGGCGCATGGTGCGGATTTGGTCGTGGTGGATCAGGCCGATGATGCGTTGATCGCATTCACCCCAGCGCAGGTTCAAGAGATGCGCGGCGCGGGCGGCAAGCAGGTGATTTCGTACCTGTCGATCGGAGAAGCCGAGACATACAGGCCCTATTGGGACGCAAGTTGGGACCATACACCGCCCGCCTGGCTCGGCGCGACGAACCCTGAGTGGGACGGGAACGTGAAAGTCGCTTACTGGGAGCAGGCTTGGCAGGACATCGTCTTTGACATGGTAGACGACATTGTGGACGCCGGATTTGACGGGCTTTATCTCGATATTATTGATGCTTACTATTACTGGGAGGAGACGGCCCCGCATCTAGACCCCGATCATTATCGCGCTTTGATGATTGATTTCGTCGCTGCGATTAAGGCGCGCGCTGAGGCGCGCCAAGCGGACAATGGTGAGGCTGGCGCGGATTTCGCGATCATTGGTCAGAACGGTGAAGACTTGGCCGAATTCCCCGAATACCTCAGCGTGATCGACGGGATCGGAAAAGAAGATTTGTATTTTTACTACCCGAATGGGGAGTCAGAGGCATTTGGCGCGGTGCCAGAAGGCTGGCTTTCTGGGTCGCAGACCCTTTTGACACTCGCGCATGACGCCGATGTGGAGATTTTTGTTGTTGAATATGTACCTGAGGTAAATCTTTCGGAGTCGATCCCGACCTTGCAGGATGAGCTCATATTTCTGAAGGAAATCGACGCGCCGCTCTATCTGACAGATACCCGCGCTTTGGACGAAATTGACCTGTCGTTCAACACAGAGGGTATCAACCTCGACCTGTTGCCGCCAGAAGATCTGGCAACGGCAATGACGGATGTTTTGTCCGATCTGATCGTTAAACTGGGCGCACACCCCGACGCGCAACACGATCCGTCAGCCAACAGGCTTGTGCTCCCGCCTTTTGCGCTTGATGAATACCGGCCACGAGACATTACCGGCCTTGCACCCGATGTCGCGGCTCACAGGATAGGCAGCGACAGCGGGCAGGGCGCGACGCCGCTCGACTTTGCTTCGCTCGAACACCTCGATACCTTCGTCTTTTAAGGCGTATAGGCCAGTCGAAGCCCCCCCCAATGCTGGCCCTTCACAATGATGGGCGCCGAAAGGTCTTTCATCATCACAAACGTCCCGCCGCCCATATCACGGCGGTACACTTGCAACAGAAACGGCTCTGTATTGCGCCCTGCCTTTAGCCCCACTCGATCATCAAAAATCCGGCGGTTCCGGCAATGTGCGGCGTTCCAAACGGGATCAGCGCTTTGAGGTTGCGAAAACTTTTGATTGTGTGTGGGCAAGTATCCGTTCATGTCGAGCGCGGCGCAAAACACCACGTTTGGCGCAAACCGCGCGGCCGCCTCTTGCACCAAAGGAAACACCTGATCGGTCAGTTCAGTAAAGGGCGCCATGACTTGCGGCGGGTTACTGCCTTCAATCGGGCGATAGCGCCGATCCATCAATTGGTCCAACGTGATCTGACCAGCGTCAATCGCATTTTCCAAGGCCAGACTGAGCGCAGCCGCATCCTCCTGAACACGCTCGATATATTTCCGATCCGCCGATACGCCTCCTAATGCAACGGTCTGCTGCACGATGGTTTCTGAGCGGTCCACAAGCGCATGAACTTGACGAGTGGTGTCATTAAGACCATGGGCGACCTCCACAACACCATCTGAAATTCTGTCAAACGTAGGCTGGAATTGATCCATCGCTTTGCCAACAGCCTCAACTTCCCGGCTCAAAACAGCTGTCTTTTCCACCGATCCGCGCGCCCCCTGCGCGATCTGGCTCATCGCCGCATCCGCTTCGGATGTGGAGGCCAACACCCCTTCGGCGCTTTCCGAAACCTGGCCCGTTTCCTCAGAGAGTTTGGTCACGCTCTTGCTCATCGCTTCGATGCGTTCGCCAATCGTGGCAGCCGCTTTGGCGGTTTTGCCAGACAGCTCATTGATGGCCTCAGAGACCACAGCAAAGCCACGCCCCGCATCCCCCGCGCGCGCCGCCTCGATCTTGGCGTTCACAGCAAGAATATTCACCTGCGCGGCAATAGAGCTGATTTCCTGGTTGGAATGCAACACAGCGTCCAGCGTTTCCGCCATCGCCGCCATTTGTGCCGCCAAATCCTGTACCCAACCGGCGATTTCCTGGGCCTTACGCGATCCAGTTTGGACAATGTCCACCGAGCGTTCAACGGTTTGCGCCGTGCCATTGGCCATCAGCGATAATTCATCAAGCGCACCGCCCATGCGCGCATTTGCCGTCACCACTTCTTTCGCGGATTGCGACAGCCCGCCCAAAGCGTCAATTTGCTCTGCGGATTGACGGTCAACGTGATCTAGGAAGCCAGAAATTTCAACAATTTCAAACCCAAGCGCCGTTGCCTGATTTGAGAGTGCAGACATGCCTTCGACATTATGAACTGCCAAAGCCGGGGTGATGTCGTGTTCCGCTTTCATGACCGCTCCTTTTCGCTACACACACGGCCTAGCGAAAAGAATTTTATATAGAGTTAACGGGTATCACGCCTTGGCGCTGGACGCCTCTTCCATGGCCTCAAGAAGCGCGTCAAAGGCCAAAAGGATAGAGGGATGCCGGTTCTTGTAATCGCGCGCCGGACGAAGCACCTCCAGCCCCTCAAACGGCGCGCTTGGGGTTGGCCCATCATGGATCAACATCTGAGCTAGTTCGGCGCGCCCCTTTAGCAACCTGTCGTGATCCAGCCCAATCGCCTGTGCGCCCAACACAGATGCGGAGGCCTGCCCCAAGGCGCAGGCACGCACGGTTTGTGCAAACTCACTGATCTTGCCGTCTTTCATCACAACCTCCGCCGTCACGGTGGAGCCGCAAAGGGGCGAGCGTTTCTTCACGCGCGTCTCAGGCGCATCAAGCTTGCCCGCATGAGGAATGTCCGCAGCCAAAGCAAGGATCGTTTTGGAGTAAAGCTTGATCAGGTCGCTGTCGCTCATGTGTCCGGGCTTTCCCTTGCCAATGTTTGTTACTAGATAGGACGCCACAGCCCCTTTGGAAAGGTACAGCCATGTCGTTTGATCCCAAAGCCCTACGTTTTGACGAGAAAGGGCTTGTTCCTTGCATCGCTCAGGACGCCGAAACCGGCGAAGTCTTGATGATGGCATGGATGAACGCGCAGGCCGTGGAGCGCACGATTGAAACAAAACGTGTGACCTATTGGAGCCGATCACGCGCTGCATATTGGATCAAGGGTGAAACATCCGGCCATGTGCAAAAGCTCGTGGAAATGCGCATGGATTGTGACATGGACTGTTTGCTGGTCTTGGTCGAACAGGAAGGCCCGGCCTGTCACACGAATCGACGTTCATGTTTTTATACCCGTGTGGATCAGGGCAAAGAAGAAATCCTCAGCGCGCCAATGGTT
Source organism: Maritimibacter sp. (assembly GCA_050633625.1). Taxonomy (GTDB): domain Bacteria; phylum Pseudomonadota; class Alphaproteobacteria; order Rhodobacterales; family Rhodobacteraceae; genus JBOEGW01. The sequence continues at coordinate 189,738 of JBOEGW010000007.1, forward strand.
TAACGGAGAGGGGGCGCTGCCCCCGCTGCGCTCCCCCGAGGTATTTGCAAACCAAAGAAGGGGCGCGCGGCGTCAAAACCCGACAAGGGCGCGGATGTCGGCGGGCGTTGCGCCTTCTTGTCGAAAGCTGCGCAGCGCTTTTGAGGCATCAATCTTGGCAAGCCGTTTCCCTTGATCATCGGTGATGAGATCGTGGTGGTGATAGGTGGGTGTCGACCAGCCCATAAGGTTTTGAAGCACCACATGAAGCCAGGTTGCGCGCCACAAATCCGCGCCGCGCACCACATGCGTCATCCCTTGAAACGCATCATCATGGGGGCAGGCCAGGTGATAGGCCGGATCTCCCGTCGCCCGTTTCAGTATCGGATCGCCCATACGCTCCAAGAGTTTGTGCTGCTTCATATCGTTTGGCACAAAGCTATAGGCGCCGCCAAAAAGGGGGCCTGTTTCCACAAACGTGAGGGGTGTTTCGATCTGTGCCAGCGCTGCTTGAAGGTTCAAACGGATCGCATCCTTTGGCGCGCGCGTTTCCATGGCCCGATGACGGCATGTGCCCGGATAGACATACCCGTCCCATCCCGGTTTAGCACCCGCCGCCTTGATGACGCGACGGCTGCACCCGCAAGGGTAAAGTAGGCCCCGGGCTTCCAACACTTTAAGAGTCTCGTCATACTCAGCGAAATGCTCCGAGGAGCGGCGCGGTGGCGCTGGCCAGCTTAGGCCGAGCCAGGTCAAATCTTCTAAAATGTCATCAACATAGCCAGATTTGCACCGTTCACTGTCGAAGTCTTCAATGCGCAACAAGGCGGTCGCGCCTAAGTGCTCCGCTTGATGCCAAACCGTCAGCGCACTAAAGGCATGACCAAGGTGCAAAGCGCCAGTTGGCGAAGGGGCAAAACGGGTCAACATAACGCAAGACTATGGCTTGGAGTTTTGAGGGTAAAGTCTTTGAGGTTTGTGGACAGGCCAAAACCTCAGGGCCCTGCCTTGTTTTTCAGTGTTTCAAAAATATCCCCGCCGGAGGCATGCCGGGGCCCAGCCCCGGCCAGTTTTCATCAAGGCGCCGCGTCAAGCCAGGCCTGCCAATCCGTCTTCGCACGATCCGTATAAGCCTTGTAACGATCCTTGCGGCCGCGCCGTCCGCCTTTAAGCCCTTCAACCGGCGGGAAGAGACCGAAATTCACATTCATCGGCTGAAAGGTTTTCGCGTCCGCGCCGCCTGTAATATGCGTGACCAAGGCCCCCATGGCTGTCGTGTCAGGCACCGCCGGGAGGGGGGTGCCGCTGAGTTCGGCAATCGAAAAACGCGCGGCAAGCAACCCCATGGCGGCACTTTCCACATAGCCCTCAACACCCGTCACTTGCCCAGCAAACCGCAGGTTCGGCTTGGTTTTCAAACGCATTTCGTGATCGAGCAAACTTGGTGAATTCATGAAGGTATTGCGGTGAATACCGCCAAGTCGCGCAAAGCGGGCCTCTTCCAATCCGGGGATGGTTTTGAACACCTCGGTTTGCGCGCCGTATTTCATTTTCGTTTGAAACCCGACGATATTATAGAGCGTGCCAAGCGCGTTATCACGCCGCAGTTGCACCACGGCATAGGCCTTGTTTTGCGGATCATGCGCATTTGTCAGCCCGACGGGCTTCATCGGGCCAAAGCGCAGCGTTTCGCGGCCTCGTTCGGCCATGACTTCAATCGGCAGGCACCCGTCGAAATATTTCGCGGTTTCCCCCTCATGAAACTCCGTCTTGTCCGCCGCCAAAAGTGCGTCGATGAAGGCCTCGTACTGGTCTTTGGTCATCGGGCAATTGAGGTAGGCCTTTTGCTCATCCTCCGTATCGCCTTTGTCATAGCGCGACTGCGCCCAGACCACGTCCATATTGATGCTTTCGGCATAGACAATCGGCGCAATGGCATCAAAAAAGGCGAGCCGATCAGCGCCAGTTTCCGTTTGGATCGCTGCGCCAAGGGCAGGGGAGGTGAGCGGGCCTGTGGCGAAAATCCAGTGTCCCTCAGTGGGCAGACTTGTGATTTCCTCATCAACAACGCGTACATTGGGCAGAGCGCGGATTTTGGCGGTAATCGCCTCGGAAAACCCTTCTCGGTCCACCGCCAAAGCGCCACCCGCGGGGAGCCGATGCTCCTGCGCGGTTTGCATGATCAGCCCGTTCGCCGCGCGCATTTCCCAATGCAGCAATCCAACGGCATTTTGTTCGTGATCGTCGGATCGAAACGAATTGGAACAGACCATTTCGCCAAGTTTATCTGTGTGATGTGCGAAGGTTTCGACGCTGGGGCGCATTTCATGGATCACCACGTCAAGACCGGCCTGCGCCGCTTGCCATGCTGCTTCTGACCCGGCCATGCCGCCGCCGACGATGTGGAGTGTTTTATCTGTCATGCCTGCGATGTAGGCTAGGCGCGCGCAAAAGAAAAGGCCCGCCCTGTCAGACAGACAGCGGCGGGCCAAGGTGCACCTTTGAGGAGATTGAAACTTACAGCCCCGCCATGGCGCGGGCTTGGGGCGTTTCCGGGGCGCGGCCATGTCCGAGGTAGGCGAGGAGCAATTTGTAACGCCCCTGAGGACGCTCATGCCAGCGGATGCGTTTTGCGGCGCTTGTTGGGCGTTGATCTATTTGAGCATATGCGCGGGTCATGAGGTCATCCTTGCGTGTCGTTCAGGAGGACGATGCTGCAAGATTGGGGCGTGATCGGGGCGCGGCTTTGGTGATTGTCGGGCGATTGTGGGCAATCATCGCGTCCCCTTGGCAGTGACGATGGAACGGAAACAAACGAATTTGTTTCTGGGGCGCTGCCCCAGACCCCGGGATATTTTCAGAACACTGAAGCGCAAATGGGACTGCGCCACCGCGCGCAGCTCTGCGCTATCACGCCGGGCGCTACTCCGTGCAATAAAAACGGCGACCGCCGTTGAGGGAGGTCGCCGCTTTTGTTTTTTCTTTTTGATCTAGGCCTCTGGAGGGGCGTCTGCGCTATTTGCAGGGGTTTGCGTTGCCTCTTGTGTATCGAGGTCGTCCTCATCACCCTCTGCAATCCAGGCCACCGACACCACGTTTTCGCCTTTGCCAGTGTTGAAGACTTTCACGCCGCCTGCTGAGCGCGAGCGGAAGGAGATGCCTTCAATGGGGCAGCGGATGGATTGGCCTTTGGAGGTGGCGAGCATGATCTGATCGCCCATACCGACCGCGAAGGAAGCCACGATTGGACCGCCGCGCATGGCTTTGTCCATCGCCGTGACGCCCATGCCACCGCGACCACGCACCGGATAATCATGCGACGAGGAGAGCTTCCCTGTGCCGGATTCCGAAATCGTCACAAGCAGTTCTTCGGAGGCTTTCATTTCCTCAAAGCGCTCTGGTGAAATGTCGCCCACTGGCACTGCTTCTTCATCATCATCGGTGCCCTCGACCTCATCCGCCCCGGCCATTTGACGGCGCATTTTGAGGTAGGCGGCGCGTTCAGAGGCTTCGGCCTCGAAGTGACGCAGGATCGACATCGACACAACTTCGGTGTCATCGGTCAAGCGGATGCCCCGCACCCCAGTTGAGGCGCGCGAATTGAACACGCGCACATCGGTCACAGGAAAGCGAATGGCGCGCCCTGTGTTGGTCACAAGCATAACATCATCGCCATCGTCACATATCCGCGCGTTGATCAGACGGGTGCCCTCATCCTCGCCCTCAAACTTCATAGCGATTTTACCATTCGCTTTGACGTTGGTGAAATCGGACAGGCGATTGCGGCGCACCGACCCTTTGGAGGTGCCAAAGATGATTTGCAGTTTGTCCCATTCAAGCTCATCACGATCAATCGGCAGGATCGCGGCAATCCCAACGCCCGTTGGGATGGGCAGAATATTGACCATCGGTTTGCCTTTGGCGGTGCGTCCGCCAAGCGGCAATCGCCATGTTTTCAGCTTATAGGCCATGCCGTCATCGGTGAAGATCAACAGCTGAGTATGGGTATTGGCCACAAAGAGCGTGGTGATCACGTCTTCTTCTTTTGTGGACATGCCAGACAGCCCTTTACCGCCCCGGCGTTGCGCGCGGAAATCCGCGAGCGGCGTGCGCTTGGCCCAACCGCTTGAGGTGATCGTCACGACCATTTCTTCGCGCTCGATCAGGTCTTCGTCATCCATATCGCCGGACCAATCGACGATCTCCGTGCGCCGTGGCACGGCAAACTCGTCACGCACCTCGCGAAGTTCTGTGCTGATGATCGCCATGATCCGGTCGCGCGACCGCAGGATTTCAAGGTATTCTCGGATTTTGCCAGCAAGCTCTTGCAGCTCATCCGTCACTTCCTTGACGCCCATCGCCGTCAACCGTTGCAGGCGCAATTCGAGGATCGCGCGGGCTTGGGTTTCCGACAGGTTATAGGTGCCATCGTCGTTCATCTTGTGGCTCGGATCGTCCACCAGCATGATGTAGTCGGCAATGTCGCTGGCGGGCCAACGGCGGGTCATCAATTTGGAGCGCGCTTCGGCAGGATCCGCAGAGGCGCGAATCGTCGCGACGACCTCATCGACGTTGGAAACCGCCACCGCAAGACCGCACAAAATATGGCTGCGATCCCGCGCTTTACGCAATTCAAACGCTGTACGGCGCGCCACAACCTCCTCTCGGAAGCTGATGAAATGGCGCAAGAAATCGCGCAACGTCAACTGTTCCGGGCGGCCCCCGTTCAACGCCAACATATTACAGCCAAACGAGGTTTGGAGCTGGGTGAAGCGGAACAATTGGTTGAGCACCACTTCCGGCGTTGCATCGCGTTTCAGCTCGATCACAACACGCACGCCAATGCGGTCGCTTTCATCCTGAACCGCCGAAATCCCTTCGAGCTTTTTGTCGCGCACAAGGTCAGCGATTTTCTCGATCATCAAGGCTTTGTTGACCTGATAAGGCACCTCATCGACCACAATGGCGTAGCGATCTTTGCGGATTTCCTCAACGCGGGTCTTGGCCCGCAAAATCACGCTCCCACGCCCCTCAAGATAGGCTTTGCGCGCCCCGGATCGGCCCAGAATAACGCCGCCAGTCGGGAAATCAGGCGCGGGCACGATCTCCATCAACCGTTCGTCAGAAATATCAGGCTCTTCAATCATCGCCAATGTGGCGTCACAGACTTCCCCAAGATTATGGGGCGGGATATTGGTTGCCATCCCAACCGCGATCCCGCCAGCGCCGTTCACCAGCATGTTCGGGAAGCGGGCAGGCAGCACAACAGGCTCTTGGTCCTTGCCGTCATAGTTGTCTTGGAAATCTACAGTGTCTTTTTCGATATCTGCCAGCAGAGCGCCAGCCGATTTCGCCATCCGCACTTCGGTATAACGAAATGCCGCCGCCTTATCGCCGTCCATGGAGCCAAAGTTGCCTTGGCCGTCCAGCAAAGGCAGGGACATTGAGAAATCCTGTGCCATACGCACAAGCGCGTCATAGATCGCACTGTCCCCATGCGGGTGGTATTTCCCCATAGCATCTGCTACCGGGCGCGATGATTTGCGGTAGGGCTTGTCATGGGTATTGCCGACCTCATTCATCGCGTACAAAATCCGCCGATGAACAGGTTTCAGCCCGTCACGCAAATCCGGGATCGCCCGGCTCACGATCACGCTCATCGCATAATCGAGGTAGGAGGTGCGCATTTCCTGCTCAATCGTGATCGAGGGGCCGTCAAAGGCCGGACGTTCAGGAGGCGTTTCTCCTGTGTTTTCAGGGGTATCCGGAGTATCGTTCACGTGTTATGCCGCCTCAAAATCTGTGTAGTTCTCGTCTCGTGCGTCGGGGTTGCACCACAGCGCATCCCGCCACCATATCTAGTCTTACAGGGTATATCACCTACGACCTCTTGGGCGCAATGCGCGTGGCGGGGTTTTTATGTGGAAATGCCGGGTTGGAATTTGGGCCGGGTTCATTAAGTATCGCCCCAAGAACGAGAGGAGCCCCCAATGAGCAAGCCGCGCAGTATCTTTGAAGAGGTCGACAAAACGCCCGCCGAGGCCCGCGCCCAGCCACAAGGCGGGATGATCGACAAGGGTGCCGGGCGCGGCGCGCGGCGCGGCATTCGCGCTTGGTTGGGGGTGCTCTTTGCGCTCGTGTTCGTGATGATTATCATCGGCGGGCTGACGCGGCTGACGGATAGCGGGCTGTCGATCACCGAATGGAACCTCGTGCTGGGCACCTTGCCGCCCATGGATGCTGCCACTTGGGCGTCTGAGTTTGCAAAATATCAAGACAGCCCCGAATATCGCCTGCAAAACGCCGGAATGAGCCTTGAAGACTTCAAGTCGATCTATTGGTGGGAATGGGGCCACCGCTTGTTGGGCCGGGTCATCGGCGCTGTGTGGATCATCGGATTTTTGGGGTTCTTGGCGACGCGCAAAATCCCCACAGGATGGGTGCGGCCTTTGTTCATCTTGGGCTGTCTCATTGGTATTCAAGGCATTGTCGGCTGGTGGATGGTGCATTCTGGGCTGCAAGGCGAGCGTGTTGACGTCGCGTCCTATCGTTTGGCCACGCATCTGGGCCTGGCCTTTGGGATACTGGGGCTGATCCTGTGGTCCATGCTGCGCCTGTCTCGCAGCGAAGCCGAGCTGCTCGCCGCGCGGCGTTTGCGGGAGGCAAAACTATTCTCCATGAGCACAGGCTTGATGCATTTCGCCATGTTGCAAATCCTGCTTGGCGCTTTGGTGGCGGGCATTGACGCTGGCCGCAGTTTTGTCGATTGGCCGCTCATGGGTGGGCAGGTGTTTCCGCCGGATGCCTTTGCGATTTCGCCGGTGTGGAAGAACCTCTTTGAAAACGCGGGCCTTGTACAATTCATGCACCGTTTGGCGGGCTATCTCCTTGTGATCTTTGGGGTAGTCGTCTTTTTGCGGTCGCGCAAATCCGGCAATGCGGTGACGCGCCAAGCGTTTGTTTTGGCGTTTACAATGCTCGTGGTGCAAATGGGGCTTGGTATCTTCACTGTGCTGCGTGCAGCGCCGCTTGAGATCGCAATCACCCATCAAATCGGCGCGATCCTGACCTTCACCCTCATCCATTATGCCCGGTTCCAAGCAGGATACCCGGCCACCCAATCCGTGCGAGGCTAATATGTCCCATTTTGATGACCTCATGGCGTATGAACATCAAACCCAAGCGCTCGCGCAAGTCGCCGGGCGCCTTGGCTGGGACCAGGAGACCGTGATGCCGCGCGCCGCCGCGCCGCAGCGGGCCGAGGAATCTGAGGCCATGGAACATGTGCTTCATGCGCGCCGCTCGGACCCACAATTGGGCGCATGGCTGGCCGAGATTGACGCGGCGGATTTGGACGATGTTGGTCGTGCGAACCTGCGTCAAATCCGCCGGGATTATGAGCGCGCAAACCGGGTGCCTGTCAAACTGGCAGGTGAAATGGCGCGCGTGACCTCTGAGGCACAAGGCCAATGGGCCGAAGCGCGCGGCAATGATGATGTTGCGACCTTTACCCCTGTTTTGGCGCGCATTGTGGCGCTCAAACGCGAAGAGGCGCAGGCCTTGGCGCAAGGGGGTGACACTTATGACGCACTTTTGGACGACTATGAGCCGGGCGCCACGGGCGCTGAGCTGCAATCCATGTTTGATGCGCTGCGCCCTCGGCTTGTGGCGCTGCGCGACCGGGTGATGGGAGCCGCTTATCAACCCAAGGCGCTCACTGGCCGATTTGACGAACAAAAGCAAATGCGCCTCACACGCGAAATCGCCAAGGCCTTTGGCTATGACATGTCGCATGGGCGCATCGACAAGGCGGTGCATCCGTTTTCCAGCGGCGCGGGCCTTGATGTGCGCATCACAACGCGCACGAATGAAACCGACCCGTTCAACTCAATCTATTCGACAATCCACGAAGTCGGCCACGCGTGCTATGAACAAAACATTGATCGCGCTTACCTTTTGACGCCGATTGGGGGCGGGGTGTCGATGGGTGTTCATGAAAGCCAAAGCCGGATTTACGAAAACCAAATGGGGCGCAGCGCTGCCTATACGAGCTGGTTGTTTGATAAAATGACCGAGGTTTTTGGCGACACAGGCGCCCCCGACAAGGACGCGTTTTTTGGCGCGGTGAACCGGGTCTCGCCGGGGTATATTCGCACCGAGAGCGATGAAATTCAGTACAACCTTCATGTGATGCTGCGGTTTGATCTGGAACGGCAGATGATTGCTGGCAGTCTTGAGGTGGCGGACCTTGAAGAGGCTTGGAACACGCGGTTTGAAGCCGATTTCGGCGTCAAAGTTGACAAGCCCTCAAACGGGTGTTTGCAGGATGTGCATTGGTCCGTGGGTCTGTTTGGCTATTTCCCGACCTATAGTTTGGGGAATGTCTATGCTGGGTGTCTTTGGCAGGCTTTGCGCCAAGATGTTGCCGATGTGGAGTGCCATTTGGAACGCGGCGAAGGGGCGACACCGGCGCAATGGTTGCGCGACAATCTGCAACGCCATGGTGGGCTCTATGCGCCACAAGACTTGATCACCCGAGCAACCGGATCAGCGCCGACAGAATTGCCGCTTCTCGCCTATCTGGAGGAGAAATTTGCCCGGGTCTACAAGCTTTGAGGGCGAGGGGGCGTTGCCCCCGCTACGCTCCCCCAAGGTATTTGGAAAACGAGGAAATCAAGCAAGCGCCGGGTAAGTTGCATCAGGGATTACGGTGTCCCTGAGGGCCTGCCAGAGCCGATCATCGGTGACCGCGTAACGCTAACAGCCAAAGACCGCCATGGTCCCGATCGCGAAGGGGGTATGGCGACGGGGGTGATGATGCCAGCAACAACCTCAAACACAAGGTGTTTGAGGTCGTCGCGCAGCGCGTCGCCATTCATCCTTTACTGTGCGGTTTCGCGCAGCTTGCTCAGCATTTCGGTTGCGCGCCGTTCTGCGCGCCGCACCCGCACAGCCGTCATATAGGCTTCTTCCAAGGTCGTGGAGGAGGTGCCGATGATTTTTTTCACATCATCCACCACGTCCTCATTGCCCGTGGCCTCGATCACATCGAGCACCTCATTGGCCAGTTTGTCCGCGATCCCTTCAAGATACTGCATGAAACCTCCTTAGCGGGTGTTTTCCGTCAAGCGGCGGCGCACGTATTGATCAACCGCGCCAATCATCGTGTCCATGTGGTCGTTTTCATAAAAGTGACCCGCGCCTTCGACTTCGGTATGGGTGATGGTGATGCCTTTTTGCTCGTGCAGCTTGTCCACGAGCGTATGGGTGTCCGCTGGTGGTGCCACGCGATCAGAGGTGCCGTTCAGGATCAATCCCGAAGACGGGCAGGGCGCGAGGAAGGAAAAGTCATACATGTTTGCAGGCGGGGACACCGAAACGAATCCTGTGATTTCAGGGCGGCGCATCAGCAATTGCATGCCGATCCAGGCGCCAAAGGAAAACCCGGCAACCCAGCAATGTTTGGCATTTTGGTTCATCGACTGGAGATAATCGAGAGCCGAGGCTGCATCTGACAATTCACCAACGCCTTGGTCGTATTCCCCTTGCGAGCGGCCAACGCCCCGGAAATTAAACCGCAACACATTGAAGCCCATGTTGTGAAACGCGTAATGCAGGTTGTAGACGACCTTATTGTTCATCGTGCCGCCAAATTGCGGATGCGGATGCAGAATAATTGCGATGGGCGCGTCTTTTTCGCGTTGCGGATGGTAGCGGCCTTCGAGCCGGCCTTCGGGGCCAGGAAAAATCACCTCGGGCATATGGTTTTGTCTCTCCCCACGCGCGCCCGCCGTTTCTTGACGAAAAAGGTCGGGCACCATAATACAGTTTTGCTCGGCACATCTGTGTCAAGCTTGCCTGTGTCACCTAATCGGCACAGGCGCTTTCGTCAATGTTTTGGGGGCTGTGCGAATGAAACTTTCGACCAAAGGGCGCTATGCGATGGTTGCTCTGGCGGATCTGGCCCTGCAAACGGACGAGAATTTGTTATCTTTGACCGACCTGTCCAAGCGGCAAAGCATTTCTCTCCCTTATCTTGAACAGCTGTTTGTGAAGCTGCGCCGGGCCGGGCTTGTGGAGAGTGTGCGCGGGCCAGGCGGAGGCTATCGCTTGGCCCAAAGCCCAAGCGACATCCGGGTTGTGGACATTTTGGCCGCCGTGGACGAAACCGTGAGCGCGATGCATACGGGTGCGGGCGCGTCTGGCGCAAAATCGGGGTCGCGTGCGCAGAGCATGACGAACCGTTTGTGGGAAGGTCTTTCTGCGCATGTGTATGTGTTTTTGCATCAAACCCGGCTTTCGGACGTTGTGCAAAACGAATTGGCCCCGTGCCCTGCTGTGCCGAACTTGTTTGAAATCATTGACGAAACATAAGCCAGGTTTGCCTGCGGCGCGGATATTTTTGGAACAGTGAAACCAAGGTATCGCGGCTTTCAAGGGCTATCGCAGGACAGAAAAGGGGCACGCCATGGCCCGCAACAAGACCAAGTTTCAACGGAACCTGATTGAGCCAGTCGTGATTGGCGCTGTCCCTTTTGTTGCGAGGTTCCGCGATTTGGCGGACAAGGTTGGCATGAGCGAGGGGCAGGCTGTGCTTCATCTTCATCGCAAGGTGTCTGAGGGAGAAAAGGCGCGCAAACGGGCAAGAACCTTTGTCGGGCGGGTCCATAATTGGATGTCGGGCACTCAAGGCGAGGTCGTGACAGCAACTGGCGCTGTGTTGATGACTGTGTATCGCGCGCTCAATACCGCGCCCCCTGAAGGCATGACAGCGATGGGTGAGTTTGCCCTGACCTTGGATCACGCGATCGACTTAAACGGGCATTTTGCCGCTGCGATGACGGAAAAAGGTGTGATTTCATGACCCGGACCTACCTTGATTGGAATGCCACTGCGCCGCTGCGGGATGAAGCGCGGGCGGCGATGCTGGGCGCGATGGATGTCATCGGCAACCCGTCTTCGGTGCATGGGGAGGGGCGCGCGGCAAAAGCGATCCTTGAAAAAGCGCGCCGTCAGGTGGCGGCCGCGCTTGGTGCCGAGGGCGCGGAGGTTGTCTTCACCTCGTCGGCCACAGAAGCGGCGGCGCTTGCGCTTCGAGCGGGCGGTTTTCACTGTGCGGATGTGGAACATGAGGCGGTTTCGAGTTGGTGTGCCGCTGATTTGAAGGTCACAAAAGGCGGCACGGTTGTCGCGGATGACCCTCGCCACAGCACAGTGCAGCTTGCGAACTCGGAAACTGGAATTCTTCAAGCCTTGCCGGATGGGCTTGCGATGGTGGACGCGACGCAAGCCTTTGGTAAAATCCCGTTTGCCTTCAATTGGTCCGGTGCAGATATGGCGATTGTCAGCGCGCATAAAATCGGCGGTCCAAAAGGTGTTGGGGCTTTGGTGCTCAAGCGCGGCCTCGACATTGAGGCGCAAATTCGGGGCGGTGGTCAGGAGATGGGGCGGCGCTCGGGCACGGAAAATATCATTGGAATTGCCGGCTTTGGCGCGGCTGCACAGGCCAGCGCACAGGATTTGGACGCCGGCCTTGCGCCCAAACTCGCACAACTTAGAGAGATTCTAGAAAACGCCATTGCCGAATCCGCTAAAGAGACTATTTTTGTCGGGAAAGATGCGGACAGGCTCCCCAATACATCCTGCTTTATCACGCCGGGCTGGAAGGGGGAGACACAGGTGATGGTGATGGATTTGGCTGGGTTTGCTGTGTCGGCAGGCTCGGCTTGCTCGTCAGGTAAAGTCAAAGCCAGCCGGGTTTTGCGCGCGATGGGATATGATGAGACGCTGGCCGCCAGCGCCTTGCGGGTCTCCATCGGGGCCACGACAACTGAGGATGACGTTCTGAGCTTTGCAAAGGCTTGGAGCAAAGAACATGAGAAATTTCGCGCCCGCCAGCCCGGCTGAGGCGCGCAGCCAGGAGAAGCACAGATGGCCAGCCATGAGGATGTGATCGTCAAAGACGGCGTCGAGGAAGAAACCGTAGAAGCTGTGCGCTCACTGGGCGGAAAGTACAAATACGGCTGGGACACCGATATTGAGATGGACTACGCCCCCAAAGGGCTGTCTGAGGATATTGTGCGTCTGATTTCGCAAAAGAACGATGAACCGGAATGGATGTTGGATTGGCGGCTTGAGGCCTATCGCCGTTGGCTCAAGATGACCGAACCGACATGGGCAATGGTGGATTATCCTGAAATCGACTTCCAAGACCAATACTATTATGCGCGCCCAAAAAGCATGGAAGAAAAGCCAAAATCGCTGGAGGATGTTGACCCTAAGCTATTGGCAACATACGAGAAACTTGGCATCCCCTTGAAAGAACAGATGATCCTCGCAGGGGTAGAGGGCGCCGAAGACATGCCAGCAGAGGGCCGCAAGGTTGCTGTGGACGCTGTGTTTGACTCCGTCTCCGTGGGCACAACCTTCCAAAAAGAACTCGAAGCGGTTGGCGTGATCTTTTGTTCCATTTCTGAGGCGATCAAAGACCACCCGGAGCTTGTCAAAAAGTACCTCGGCAGCGTGGTGCCCCAGACTGATAACTACTACGCAACGCTCAATTCCGCCGTCTTTTCCGATGGGTCGTTCGTCTATATTCCGCCGGGTGTGCGCTGCCCAATGGAGCTTTCGACATATTTTCGCATCAATGCCGAAAACACCGGCCAGTTTGAGCGCACGTTGATCATCGCGGATAAAGAAGCCTATGTGAGCTACCTTGAGGGCTGCACAGCGCCCCAGCGCGATGTTGCCCAATTGCACGCCGCCGTTGTTGAGCTGGTGCTGCTGGACGACGCGGAAATCAAATATTCCACAGTGCAGAACTGGTTCCCCGGCGACGAGGACGGCAAAGGCGGGATCTATAACTTCGTGACCAAACGCGCCGATTGTCGCGGTGCGCGCTCCAAAGTGATGTGGACGCAGGTGGAAACCGGATCAGCGGTCACCTGGAAATACCCGTCCTGCATCCTGCGCGGCGATGACAGCCAGGGCGAATTCTATTCGATTGCGATCACAAACAACCATCAGCAAGCCGATACGGGCACCAAGATGGTCCATCTGGGCAAAAACACCAAGAGCCGGATCGTCTCCAAAGGGATTTCTGCAGGCGTGGCGCAAAACACCTATCGCGGGCTTGTGTCCATGCACCCCAAGGCCAAGAACAGCCGCAACTATACCCAATGCGACAGCCTGTTGATTGGCGACAAATGCGGCGCGCATACTGTCCCTTATATCGAAGTGAAGAACAACTCTTCGCGGGTGGAACATGAGGCTACGACCTCGAAAGTGGACGACGAACAAATGTTCTATTGCCAAAGCCGGGGTATGGACGAGGAGGCCGCTGTGGCGCTGATCGTCAACGGCTTTGCCAAAGAGGTGCTGCAAGCGCTACCGATGGAATTTGCCATGGAAGCTCAACAGCTTGTGGCGATCTCTTTGGAAGGGAGCGTTGGCTAATCCCATGTCCGGCACCGTTGACATGCCAATCACCAACGAAACGGGGGCGGATTACTTTGATCTGGCCGCCGCGCAGGACTCGATTGAGTCTGGCGCGCCCTTTGCCTTTCCGCCGTTTGAGGTGGTGCGCACGCGGATGGGGGCGACCAATGTGACCTTCTGTGTGAACATGGTCAAAGACGCGATCCAGAACTGCCATCGCAAAGGCGAATTCTACGAGCAACCTGAACTGAACGCATTGGCGGCGGCGCTTCCACATGGCTTGTCGATGCTCGATGTGGGGGCCAATGTCGGCAATCACGCGCTGTTTTTCGCCCTGTTCAAATCCGCGCGCAGAGTGGTGGTGATCGAGCCTAATCCACTCGCCATCGCGCCGCTTGTGGGCAATGTAATGCTCAACGGTTTGAACGATGTGATCGACATCAGCGCACTTGGGATTGGTCTTTCGGATCGTTCAGAAGGTGGCTTTGGCATGAACCGCCGCGCGATCAACCTTGGGGGCACACCGATGCGCCCCAATGAAGGCACGATCGAAGCACATGCGGGCGATGATCTGTTTCAGGATGAAGCATTCGACTTCATTAAGATCGACGTGGAAGGCATGGAAATGAAAGTCCTTTCTGGACTTGAGAAAACAGTCTCCACACATCGGCCTTTGATGTTTGTTGAGGTGGAAAACGATCACATCGACGCCTTTATGAGCTGGGTCGAAAAGATGAACTATAGCGTTCAAAACGAGTGGCAACGCTATGAAAACAATAAAAATTACCTGATTGCGCCAAATACGGCTGACGGGACAGAAGGTGCCGGTTGAGCCGCGCAGACCAAAGGACAAATAAATGCTAAGTATCAAAGACCTACACGTCGATCTTGAAGAAGAAGATAAGCAAATCCTCAAAGGCGTTGACCTTGAGGTGCCAGCGGGGGCCGTCCACGCAATTATGGGGCCAAACGGGTCCGGGAAATCGACGCTCTCTTATGTGTTGTCTGGGCGTGACGGCTATGAGGTGATCAAGGGTGAGGCCCAATTGGACGGCGAAGATCTGCTGGACATGGACCCCGCTGAACGCGCCGCCGCGGGGCTGTTCCTCGCGTTCCAATACCCGGTGGAGATCCCCGGCGTTGGCAACATGACCTTCCTGCGCACCGCCGTAAACGCGCAGCGCAAAGCGCGCGGCGAAGAAGAAATGAGCGCCGCAGACTTCCTCAAAGAGGTGCGCGCCAAAGCGAAGACACTCAAAATCGACGCTGATATGCTCAAACGTCCTGTCAATGTGGGCTTCTCAGGTGGTGAGAAAAAACGCAATGAAATCCTACAGATGGCTATGCTTGAGCCAAAAATGTGTATCCTTGATGAGACCGACAGTGGCCTTGATGTGGATGCTATGAAACTTGTGTCTGAGGGGGTGAATGCGCTGCGGGACGCGGGGCGCTCGTTCCTTGTCATCACCCATTACCAACGTCTTCTCGATCACATCAAACCCGATGTGGTGCATATTATGGCGCGCGGGCGGATCATTAAGTCCGGCGGTCCTGAACTGGCGCTGGAAGTCGAAAACAACGGTTATGCCGATATTCTTGCGGAGCTTGATGCATGAACGCGCTCACGGCAAAACAAGATGCGCTGGCGGCCAAACTGGCAGGTCTGAGCGTTCCGGACAGCGGGGCATGGCTGGCACCACTGCGCGCAAACGCTCAAGATCGCCTCGCGGCAATGGGGCTGCCCACACGCCGGGACGAATATTGGTTCTACACAAAACCAGACACATTGAACGCGCCACAAGCCCCGCAAGCGGAGGCCCTGGATCATGGCGGCGAAGCCCCTGTGTTTCATGATGTGGATCGCCTGAAACTTGTGTTTGTTGACGGTGTTTTCGCCCCAGACGAAAGCGACGCAGCAGCGCTTGAGGCCGTGACAATTGAGCGGCTGGCGGAGGCGGCACACGCGGCGGATCACTGGGCGAAACCGCTTTACGGAACCCTTGAGGCGACCGGGCAAACGCCAGTCGAACGTCCCTTTGCGGCGCTGAACTCGGCCTATGCGACGGATGGTGTTTTGATCCATGTCACGGGCAAAGCGGCCAAGCCGATCAGCCTGATTTATCGGCACGAATCAAGCACTTCGGATGCGATATTACACCATGTTGTGAAGTTGGAGGCGGGCGCTGAGTTGACCTTGTTGGAAAACGGCCCGGCGGCGGCACGCTTTAACAAAGTGCTGGAAGTCGATGTGGCGGAGGGGGCCAAGTTCCACCATATCCGCGCTCAAGGCCGGGACCATGATCGACGCGCGATCACGCATATTTTCGCGCGCCTCAGCCGGGAAAGCGTGTTCAAAAGCTTCACCTTGACGGTCAATGGACGCCTGACACGCAACGAATGTGTCGTTGATATCCTTGGCAATGACGCTGTGTGTCATGTGGCCGGTGCAGCGATGGGCGATGGTGATTTTCACCATGATGACACTGTGTTCATCACCCATGACGCTGTGAATTGCGAAAGCCGTCAGGTGTTCAAAAAAGTGCTGCGCAACGGCGCTGTCGGCGCGTTTCAGGGCAAAATCCTCGTCAAAGAAGACGCACAGAAAACCGATGGGTACCAGAAATCCCAAGCGCTTTTGCTGGGCGAGGATGCGACCTTCTTGGCGAAGCCAGAGCTTGAAATCTACGCCGATGATGTGGCCTGTTCGCATGGCTCCACCACCGGGGCGATTGACGAGGAGGCTATGTTCTACTTGCAATCGCGCGGTATTCCAGAGGTGATCGCGACTGATCTTTTGGTGCTGGCGTTCCTTGCGGATGCGATGGAAGAAATTGAAGACGAAGCCATTCGCGAAGACATAAACGGACGCCTTAATGCATGGCTGTTGCGGCGGCGCGGCTGATCCATGTCGGTGGTGAAAGATATTCTCGCGGCCTATCGACGGCCAAGGGCTGTGTTTCGGCGCAGGCTCGGGGACACCATCCGCGAAGACCGTGCGATTGCTGTGCTTATGGCCGCGTGTTTGGTGATATTTGTGGCGCAATGGCCGCGTTTGATGCGTCAATCCATGACCGATGCCGAGGTGCCTCTTGAGGCGCTCATGGGCGGGACATTGCTGGGCTGGCTGTTTTTCGTGCCGCTCTTTGCCTATGCGCTTGGCGGGGTGACGAAACTGATCCTGAACCTGTTTGGCGGCAAAACCACTTGGTTTTCAGCCCGTTTCGCGCTGTTTTGGGCGCTGCTCGTGGCCTCGCCGCTATGGCTGTTATGGGGGCTCGTCGCCGGATATATCGGGCCAGGGCAAGAGCTGCAAATCGTTGGTTTCATTGCGCTTACCGCGTTTTTGGTGCATTGGATTGTCAACCTTACGATCGTTGCACGGGGAAGTGATGCGCATTGAGCCGGGATATCTGCTGGGCATGGTGATGCAAACCATTGCAGAGCCGCGCAAAGTCGCGCGCGAACTGTTTGACTTGCAGATTGAGCGCGGCGCGCTGTGGATGATCCTGATCTTGGTCCTGACGCTTTCGAGCGGGCTTTCGGTGCTGATTGGCACGTTTTTCCCACCCGATCCCGCCTTTGACGGGACGATATTTGCAAACCCCTTCATGACGAGTATCGCTGAAGCATCGCTTGGCATCATTGGCGTGTTCTTGGTGTTCTGGGTGGGCCGGATGACGGGTGGCACAGGGCGGTTTGAAGACGCGATCATGACTTTGGCCTGGATGGAATTCGTTCTGTTGATGTTCGCGATGATCACAATTCTCGTGATGTTGTTTGCCCCAGCGATCGGCCTGTTGCTGTGGGTTATGGGCACTGTCACATCCTTTTGGGTGCTGAGCCATTTCACAGCTGAGATGCACGGCTTTAAATCCGCGCTCAGCGTGTTTTTCGGAATTGTCCTGACGTGTTTTGTGATTTTGCTGGTGGTCTCGGTGATGTTGACGCTTGCCGGAGTCGGGGCGGGCGCCCTGTCTGGTATGGAAGGCTTAGAAGGATGACCTTTGATGTATGACGTGGCCAAAATTCGCAGCGACTTTCCGATCCTCTCGCGCGAGGTGAATGGGCAACCGCTTGTTTACTTGGACAACGGCGCGTCCGCGCAAAAACCTCAGGTTGTGATTGATGCCATCACCCGTGGCTACGCTGAGGAATATGCGAATGTGCACCGTGGGCTGCATTTTTTGTCGAACCTTGCGACTGACAAATATGAAGCAGTGCGCAGCACAGTTGCCAAATTCTTGAACGCT
The DNA here is from genome assembly GCA_050633625.1 of Maritimibacter sp. Classification (GTDB taxonomy): domain Bacteria; phylum Pseudomonadota; class Alphaproteobacteria; order Rhodobacterales; family Rhodobacteraceae; genus JBOEGW01. Next base: position 207,404 of record JBOEGW010000007.1, read on the forward strand.
GCCTCCCAAGACGAGATCATCTTCAATACGGGCACCACAATGGGCATTAACATGGTGGCTTATTCTTGGGCAGCGCCGCGCATGAAGGAAGGCGATGAAATCATTCTTTCAACGATGGAGCATCACGCCAATATCGTGCCCTGGCACTTTTTGCGCGAACGTCTTGGGGTGAAATTGATTTGGGTGGACCCGGAGGAAGACGGGACTTTGCCTGCTGAAAAGGTGCTCGCGGCCATCACGAAGCGCACGAAGCTGATTGCTGTAACCCACTGCTCAAACGTGCTTGGCACCTGCGTCGATGTGGCCGCGATCTGTGCGGGCGCACGGGAAAAAGGCGTGGCGACTTTGGTGGATGGCAGTCAAGGTGCTGTGCATATGCCTGTCGATGTGCAGGCGATTGGCTGTGATTTCTACCCAATAACGGGCCACAAACTCTATGGGCCTTCCGGGTCCGGGGCGATTTATGTGCGTGCGGAACGACAAGCGGAAATGCAGCCGTTTTTTGGCGGCGGCGATATGATCCGTGAGGTCAGCAAGGACGATGTGAGTTACAATGATCCGCCGATGAAGTTTGAGGCGGGAACGCCCGGCATTGTTCAGACAATTGGGTTTGGGGTGGCGCTGGAGTACCTCATGGAGATTGGCATGGACGCGATTCACGCCCATGAAAGCGCGCTTGTGGACTATGCGAACGCCAAGTTTGCCGGGCTGAACTGGCTCAATGTTCAAGGCAATGCGCCGGGAAAAGCGGCGATCTTTTCCATGACGGTTGAAGGTGCGGGTCATGCTCATGATCTGTCGACGATCCTTGATAAAAAGGGCATCGCCGTGCGTGCGGGCCACCACTGCGCGCAACCCTTGATGGAGCATCTGGGCGTCGCGGCAACGGCGCGCGCATCGCTTGGGATGTATAACACAACGGATGATATTGATCGTTTGGTTGAAGGGTTGGAGTTGTGTCACAGGTTATTTGCCTGACACATGAGCGACATGCGCCCGCTCGCGCGGGCGCGGCCTTCGGCGAAGGTATTTGTAAAACAAGGAAGCACAACGCGCTTTAGGGGTCACGCTCGATAAGCCCTAGTCCCCGCAGATAGACGCCGATCCCGGATTCAAGCAGATCTTCGGGCGGGAAGGGGGATTTGGTGCCGGGCGAGCCGCGCGCAAAGAGTTCAACAACACCGTGACTCAGCGCCCAGATATGCGCGGAGACCATGCGCGCAGGCGGGCGTTTATCTTCAGGGACTTCGCTCATCAACTCGGAGGCAGCCCGTTCCAGAACCCCCATCGCGCGGGTGGAAATATGGGCAAGCTCCGGTGTGCGGTTGACCGAAATTCCGCTTTCAAACATCGAAATATAGTGGCCGGGGAATTTGCGCGCGAACGCAAGGTAGGCACGTCCAGTGGCCTCTAGGGACGCGAGCGCTGAGGGCTGGCCAGCGGTATAGGCATGTTCCATCAGGTCGGCAAATATCTCATAGCCTTGGCGCGCGGCCTCCGCGATCAAATCCTCGCGCCCTGCGAAATGTCGATAAACCGCCGCCGGGGTCACGCCCGCTTGTTTTGCGGCCTCGGACAGGGTGAATCCAGTTGGCCCTTTGGCTTCGATCAGCGCAAGGGCTGCTTCGACCAGGGCTTGTCGCAGATTGCCGTGGTGATAGCCGCGTTTACCCATTCCACATATCCGGGCCGCCACAGATTTTCGGGTCGGGCGCGCAGGCTACGGCGCTGTCTTTTCCAACGTAGTCAATGCCTTGCAAAATGGCTTGCATCACGGCCAAACGCGCACGGCGTTTGTCATCAGATTTGACAACCCGCCACGGGGCGCGCGCTGTATGGGACATGGCGAAGGTTTCTTTGATGGAGTCAGAATAGGCCTCCCATCGGTTCAATCCCTCAACATCAATCCAGGACAATTTCCACTGTTTCAAAGGATCATTCTCGCGCGCCAAGAAGCGGCGCAGCTGTTCTGCTTGGCTCACATTGAGCCAGATTTTCACGAAATGAATCCCCTCATCAACAAGCATGTCTTCAAACTCCGGCAACTGGCGAAAGAAGGCGGCGCGTTGTTTGGGAGTACAAAACCCAAAGACGTTTTCGACAACGCCCCGATTATACCAGCTCCGATCAAACAGGGCGATTTCACCCGCCGTTGGCAAGTGGCGCACGTAGCGTTGAAAATACCATTCGCCGGCTTCTCGATCAGAGGGTTTGGATAGGGCGACGACTTTAGCGACGCGCGGATTGAGGTTTTCTCGGATGCGTTTGATGGCACCGCCTTTGCCCGCCGCATCGCGCCCTTCAAACACCACGACCACCCGTTTTCCGGTCTCTTTCACGTCATGTTGAAGCTTCACAAGCTCTAGTTGGAGCGCTTTGAGTGCTGTCTCATAAGCTGTCTTGTCCATCCAACGTTCATAGGGGAAACCGGCGGCGAGAATGTCCTTTTTGCCGGCTGTCCTGATCGCCTCTCGGACCTCTTGGGGCGCGTTTTCTGCGTAGAATTTGGAAATACCACCGTCAAAAGGCAAGGTCATGTTATTCTCCTGTAAGCGTCTCAACAGTATGGCTATTTCAGCCCGGCACGCAACGCCGCACGCTGAATTGCGGCGACCACTTCAGGGGTGGCGGTGTGATGGGGCATGTGGCCCACACCCGAAAGCGTTGTAAGGGCGCCGTTTTGCACATCCCGAACCAGCGGGCGGGCGTGGAGATCAATGCCCACTGTGGCATCCGTATCGCCGTGGATCACTTCGATTGGCAAGGACACGTCTTTGTAGTGCGGCGCTTGTTGGCGCAGATAATGGCGCAACAAAGTGCGTTGCAGCGCGTTGGCGCGCAGCCGATGCGGCGCCATGTTGAGCGCCGGGCCAAAATGCGCGATGTAGCCGTCGGGCATCTCGTCAGGGGTGAACACATCTTCCACCATCTTATGAAGCCGTTTCTCAGACAGAAAAAGCGCCGCCAAGAGGGCCGCGATGTGCCCGATGATGGGCAGGCAAAGCAGCTGATAGCTCCGGTCCAGCGGACCCTTCCAGGGATGGGTCGCGCCGGAGACCGACACGATCGCCGCCGCACGCTCCGGCGCGCGCACCGCCCAATTCAGCGCCAGCGCGCCGCCAAGGCTTTGCCCCACCACAATTGGCCGCTCCAGCCCCAAAGCGTCGCAGGCCTCCAGCAGCCGATCCACCTGCGCCGATGGGCTGCGCATTTGCCACGCGCGCCCTTGCGAATAGCCAAGCCCCGGGCGATCAAAGGCCGTCACACGAAACCCCGCCGCCGTCAGGGCGGGCATCAGGCGAAATGTCATGTCGCGCGTTGTCCCCATTGAGCCATGGATCAACACAACGTCAGGACCAGACCCGGCCTGCACAAAATGCACGCGCTTCGCGGATGGCAAAATCTCTTTTCCCTCAGGGGGATAGGCAGTTTCGGCGACCTTTGTTTTGCGCCAGACATCAACCCGCACAGCAACCAGAGCCAGCAGAACAAACCACAAGACAGTCATGTCAGATGCGCCGGTCTTCGGTGGCGGTGCCGATTTTCGCGACATCAAAGGGGGTCGTCATATACATTTCCGCGATCCAATTGCCGTACAGCAAATGCGCGTGGCTGCGCCACCGATTTTGCGGCATCTGGCTCGGATCATCGCCCGGATAATAGTTCTGCGGCACATTGATCGGCACACCCTTTGCGACATCGCGGTCATATTCGCCTTTCAGCGTGTCGCGGTCGTATTCAAAGTGGTTGAAAATATAGAGCGCCCGGTGCGCCGGATCCTCAACCAAACAGGCACCGGTTTCCTTGGAGCCGAGCAGGGACACAAGGTTGGGATGCGCGTCAATATCGGCTTGGCGCACCTCTGTCCAACGGCTCACCGGGATCACGCAATTGTCAGAGAACCCGCGCAAATACGGCGAGGTTGGGCACAGGTTTTCTTGCGCAAAACAGCCAAAGGACTTTTCGTCCAGCATGTGTTTGGGCACCTGGTTGAAGTAATAAAGCATCGCCATGCCGCCCCAACAAACGCCAAATGTGGAGTGCACATTCGTCTGCGTCCATTCAAAGATTTCGCACAGCTCATCCCAATAGGTGACCTCCTCAAAGGGCATCTGTTCAATCGGCGCACCGGTGATGATCAATCCGTCAAACTTCTCGTTTCGGATTTCCTCAAAGGTTTGATAATGCTTGCCAATATGGGTTTGCGAAGTCGTCTTGGACACATGTTCCGTGGGGCGCACGAGCGTCAATTCCACCTGCAACGGCGACGCCCCAATCAGACGGGAAAATTGGGTTTCCGTCTCGATTTTTTTGGGCATCAGGTTCAACAGCGCAATCCGCATCGGGCGAATATTTTGCTGTGCCGCTTTGTCCTCGCGCATCATCATCACGCCCTCATCCGACAAGACGGAATAGGCGGGAAGCGTGGCAGGAATTTTAATCGGCATAGCGCGGGGCTTTCTGTTGGATAGTCACTTAGCTGTCTTTAGATAAGGGGAGGATCACCGCGCCTCAAGGGCCGCCATAATCAGCGCATCAAAAGCGGCAGGGCTATCGACTTTGGCGACATCATCAGCGGTGACTGTGATGCCAAAATTGCGCGCCATTGCCTCGTAGCGCGGTTGGCGATGGGCAAGCGCGCGCGCATAGGTCCAACGAATAAAGTCGTCAGGATCAACGTCATCCTCAGTAATATTGAATGTGGTGAGATATTCGGCCCAAACCGCTTCGAGGAATTCTGGCATATAGCTCATCGGTTTTGGGGCGCGATCAAAACGGCGGATCAGCTCGTCAGTATGCGCGTCATCGCCTTTGATCCAGACCATCAAAGTGTCTTTGGCCAACAGTGTGAGCAGGGGATCATGCGCATCATCGGGGTCAACCCATTCACAGATTGAGCCTCCCGTATCGCAGATGAAATGCTCATACCCATAAAGGCGCGCAGCGCGATCAATGAAATGGCCTGTGTCCTTGAGAGCGGCGATTTCACCAACCCGAAACTGCTCTTGGCGGGCGCGGTATTCGCCCATCTTGAGCCCGCCTTTTGCAACGTCTCCCGGCTTGCCCAGATAGGTCGACACAGGCGACAGATCATTGAAAGTGATGTTGGAGCCAATATAGATCGAATCCGACATCAAAAGATCGCGCAGGAACGGCACTCTCATCGCTTCGGCTTTGAAATTATCGACGATATGTTCGCCCATATAGCGCGTGCCGATGCGGTAATCTATCGAGTAGTGAAACCAGTTGCCGCCCGCGCGTAGGGTCTGGGCGACATGGGTTTTGCCAAGCCCGGACATGCCAAACACGAGGACACGTTTGTGCGGTGCGTTTTGCCAATCTGTCGCGGTTTCATACAGCATCGATGCCCCCTCATACCCTTTCAATTGTGGTAGCGGGGCAGGCGCGCGCGGTCAATCTGTTGGCGGCGTTTTGGCCCGCCAAAGCAAACGACCATCCAAAATGATCAAACCAAGCGCCAGCATCAAAAAGCCAACATAGGCGCGCGGCGGCAAGGCCTCAAAGCGCACAACCGCCCCCAAAACAACGGCGATCGGGGCCACCATCAAGGTCACAAGCCCGGTGTTGCCAGCCCCCGCAAGCGCCAAACACCGATAGAACAACAAAAGCGCGCCCGCCGTGGCCGCCAAGGAGATATAGCCCACCGAAAACCACCCCTGAACGGAGAGATCAAACGGCAACGGCCCCTCCATGACCCAGGAAAACGGGACAACGAAAAGCGTTGCAAAACTCAGCCCGCCAAGCGCGATGGTGAGTGGCGGCAAATGGGCAAGGGTCTTGCGCGCCCAAACCCCGGACAACGCGTAACACAAGGTCGAGGCGACCATGGCAAGCTGCGCCAGCGAGCGGGGGTCAAAATGGGTGATCTGGGCCAAACCCATGGCCGTGGCCACCCCCAAGAACCCAAGCCCAACGCCCGCAGCCTTGCGCAGGCTCAAGCGTTCATCCGCCAAAAACACCGCCGCCGTAAGCACAGCGAATACGGCAGTGGAGGCGTTGAAGATCGCCGCAAGACCGGTCTCGATCGTCAATTGCGCCCAGGCTTGCAACGAAAACGGCAAGGCCACGTTCAAAAACCCCATAACCGCCAAGGCAAGAAGATCGCGCCGCGAAGGCAGCGAAAGGCGCGTCACAAGCGCCACCACCCAAAGCGCCAAAGCCGCCCAAAGCACGCGATGCGCCACCACATGAAAGGGCGTCAACTCGTCCATCGCCGTGCGCGTGCCAAGGAAACTGCCGCCCCAGATCAACGCCAAAGTGCACAGCAAAACCCAAGCCAAAGAGGAAAGCGATTTTTGTGTCATGGGTCGACTTTATCCATGATGACACCTACCTTGCGACCCGTTTCTTGCGCATGTCTCATGGCTTTGCCTCCGCGCGCAGGTTGATCACATTGGCCACCAGAATGAAGGCGGCCCCAAGGATCACCCAGCCCTCAAGAGACTCGCCATAAAAGACCCAACCGATCAAAGCAATCACCGGCAATCGACTGAAATCAATTGGAATTGTTACAGTTGCCGGGGCAAGACGCAGCGCTTGGGTCAGGCAAAAATGCGCCAACAACCCCGCGCAGCCCACAAGCCCCAAAAGCGGCGCGCTTTGCGCTGTCGGCAAAGCAATATCGCCATCAATCGCCGCCGTGATCAATCCAAACACGGCTTGGCTTGCTGTCAGATAGACCAATATCGCCGTGACACTTTGAGAACGCGTCAATTTGCGGGTCAAAACGATCGTCACAGCGAAACAAATCGCCGCCAATGCCGCCGCAATCATACCCGCGCTGATCGGGGCCGCACCGGGGCGCGCAATGATCAAAATACCAACAAACCCAAGCACAGCCGCCAAAGCGCGCACCGGGGTAATGCGTTCGCCCAACAGCCAAGGCGCAAGCACCAAAACCCACAACGGCGAGGTAAACTCCAACGCAAACACCTGCACAAGCGGGATCACGGTCACCGCGAAAAACCACAGATTTTGCCCGGAAAAATGCGCCAGATTGCGCAGCATATGCATGCCAAACTTTTCGCCAGTGACCTCGCCCCAGCGCCCCGTCACCGTGGTCAGCGAAAAGACAATCACCACGCCAACTAGCGAGCGATAAAACATCAACTCAAACGTATCATGGGTTGTGGAAAGCTCGCGCCCGGCCACCGCCATCGCGGAAAAAGAGGCGATGGCGCCGCTCATCCAAAGCGCGGCAAGGACTGTGTTCGATTTTGACGATGGTGGAAGGGGCGTTTTCATATGATCCTAACAGAAATCTACAAGCCATGCTGCCTGATCAAGACCCATATGAAAAGCACTCATTGCAATCGCAACGCTTGCCAAAAGCCGCGCCGCGAAGAGGGCGGCGGCGCAAGAAGGTGATGGATCAACACGATAAGATCATTGAGCGATCCGCCTTGCGCATCAAACCGCGCGATATCTGCGCTGACATCGCGGTGAAGGTCGAATTGGTCGGTGATCGCGCGCAATCTAGGGCCTTGCGCGGGCGCAACCTGCGCCCATTGGGAGGGATCATAGCTGTCTTGCGGAGCCTGAAAAGGCGCAGCCTGATGCGCAAGAAAAGCCTGCGCCATCCGGCTGTTGGAGGCCAGAAACCGGTCAAACACTTGCGCCGCATTTGGCAGCGTAAAGCGGCTGCGCGCCCCTTGTGCTTCGCGCAGACCTTTCATGATCCTTGCGCGCCGCTCATGTGCGCGCTGGGTGTCATCCGGCCCGCGCATCACGCAGTTAAGCGCATAGGCGAACTGCGCTTCCTCCAAACTTAAAGCATCGTTCTCTCGATCCTGAAGGGGAAAGGCAGGGGGCGTATCGGTGGTCTTCCCTGAGGTTTCGGCGTTCAGACGCGCCCAAAAATCGCGGCGAATGTCGCCTTGCTCAAACTGATCGGGCGCATAGATCACGGGCACTATCGCGGCATGGCCAAAGACCTGCGCCCACTGGTTGAGCAGGGCTTCGTAATTGTAATAAGACCAGCTTGGATCAACATCGGACTGAAAGGCAACCGGCGCGATCGGATATCCCTTTTTGAGGGCCGTCGAATAGAGAGAGCGCCGCACATCGGACTGTTCGCGCAAGTAAACCAGCACGCGAAACCGCGCCACGCTGGGCGCCAGGATCGCCTTGATTTTTGAGATTTCTTCCACGGTTTTCAATCGGCTGTGGAAGTGTTCTGAGGTGAACAGAAATCGCGTGGCCCCCGCCGCACGCGCTGCCTCAATTTCGGCGGCGATCTTGGCTTGGAACCCGTCAAACCCGCGCGCAAAATGGTCCGGATCATCCAGCCCAAGGCGCCGCATCAAGTGATCAGGCTGCGACTGCACCGCCATAACAAGCCGGCGGTGATTGCGGTGCCCCGCCACCTTGGACAGCGCAAGCCCCTGCGCCAAAAGCGCTTTTTCTTGCGAGGACAGCCACCCTTGCAAAAAGGTCGTGCCGGTTTTTTCGGTCCCGATATGTAATAAACAGTCCAGCCCACACCACCTTCATTGCCAAAGGGATCTCCGCGCCAAACTCACATGGTTTTGGCCGAAAGAGCAAGGCGCAGGCCCGCCTTCGCGGCAAGGTGAAACTGGAAAGGAGTCATCTCCTTGCCACCAAAAACTCTGCATAAGTCATTGTTATAACGTTCATCTACAACCATTTTCCATTTACTTTGGCAGACAGTATGGCCTCGTACCTAGTTGCTAATCTCGGTAGAATACTGAACACTTGCGATTGAAACCAAGAAACAAATCGTGCATCCACTTTTCCAGGCTATTGCAAGCGAGTCAGATTTATCGTTTTCACCTCAAGCGAGACACAAACGACACATCGAAGGCCAATAATCGTGGCGTCGAAAGGAACATCAATGGAGACTCGCATTCACAGCGACCATCAAGTCCATGGCGATATAAAATCAATTCAAATATTGCGGTTTATTGCCGCCACAAGCGTTGTCTATACTCACATAAATGTTAGCCCAAACTTTGGCTCCTTTGGAGTAGACATATTTTTTGTATTGAGTGGCTTTGTAATCGCCCTTGTTGTTTCCAGCAAGCAATCAGCCACAGTTTTTGCGATAAGCCGGCTAACAAGGATTGTTCCTCTTTATTGGCTACTCACAACGCTACTGCTATTTCTAATATATTTCAAACCTCAATACGTTCACGAAACGACCGTAGCCTCAGCGACTTTCATCAACTACCTTAAGTCACTGTTTTTTATCCCATATTATAGCGCAGACGAATTAAAGCCAATGCTGAGGTTAGGATGGACACTTAACTACGAAATGCTATTTTATATATGCGTGTGGATTTCCATAATATCCACTAAGAAACATGTATTGCTTTTTTCATTTGGATTTCTTGCGGCTTTCTATTTAATTTTTGGAAGCCTTTCCACCAACAAGACCGCAAATGGTTTCTTTGGATCTGAACTTATATTTGAGTTCATTCTGGGGATTTTGGCTTTCAAAATATTCCATTCAGGAAAGCTAAAACTAGCGCCACAATCAATACTCCTTCCAACATCTATACTATCCTATGGACTCTTGGCGTACTTGGAGGTCAGTGGACATGTCGGGAATAGATTTATTGCATTTGGCATACCTTCATTCATACTTGTTTTGAGCGTCGTTGGACTCGAAAAATATTTAATAAAATCCAAAAGTATTATTACGTCAATTCTAACGAATATGGGAGACGCAAGCTATGCCACATATCTTACACATTGGTATGTCGTTGTTGCTTGTCGAAAAGTACTTGATGAAAAACTCGGACTATATGAATTTTACTCTGCACCTGGTGTCACCCTGACTCTCGGAGCGTCACTTGTCATAGGGCAAATTACCTACAAATACGTCGACAAACCTATGAACAGAAATATGAAGAAGTTAATACTATCAAAATTTGCCAAACCGTCTTACTAGACGTTTTGAACATAGCAAATTCTAGTCGAAGTGGCTTCGTCCAACTTCAATCTCAATTTGCTTTTCCGAGTCAAGAAAAAGGAGCCCCGATTGATGACCTTGAAAGTAAGATGCTGGCTTCCTAATCTAAATAAATAGATTATCGTTGCTTCCTATTCCCATTCAATCGTTCCGGGCGGTTTCGAGGTAATGTCGTAAGTCACCCGATTGATCCCGCCGACCTCATTGATGATGCGGGTCGCGGTTTCACCCAGAAATTCATGGCTAAACGGGTAGTAATCGGCGGTCATCCCATCCACTGATGTCACAGCGCGCAACGCGCAGGCGAAATCATAGGTTCGCCCATCACCCATGACGCCAACCGTGCGCACCGGCAAGATCGCAACAAAAGCCTGCCAAATGTCGTCATACAGCCCATGTTTGCGAATTTGATCAATGTAAACGGCATCCGCACGGCGCAAAATCTCCAACTTTTCGCGAGTGATCTCGCCGGGGCAGCGAATGGCAAGACCGGGGCCGGGGAAGGGGTGACGCCCGATGAAACTCGCGGGCAGGCCAAGCTCATGACCAAGCGCGCGCACCTCATCCTTGAACAACTCGCGTAGCGGCTCCACCAGCTCCAGACCCATTTTTTCCGGCAGGCCGCCGACGTTGTGGTGCGACTTGATCGTCACAGAAGGGCCACCCGAAAACGACACAGATTCAATCACATCCGGGTACAAGGTGCCCTGCGCGAGGAATTTTGCCCCCTCAATGTCATTGGCGTATTTCTGAAACACATCAATGAACAGCTTGCCAATCGTTTTGCGCTTGACCTCAGGATCAGACACGCCTTCCAGCGCCCCCAGAAACAGGTCCGCCTCGGGCGCATGGATCAAGTTGATGTTGTAATGGTCGCGAAACATCGTCACGACCTCATCCGCCTCATTGAGTCGCAACAATCCATTATCGACAAACACACAGGTCAGCTGATCGCCAATCGCTTCGTGCAACAAAAGCGCCGTCACCGAGCTATCGACCCCGCCCGACAGGCCACAAATCACATGGTTATCGCCCACTTGTTCGCGGATTTTGGCGATGGCCTCGTCCTTATAAGCGCCCATGGTCCAATCGCCGCTAAACCCGGCGATGCGCACGAAGTTTTCGTAAAAAGTTGCGCCATTGGGGGTGTGGTGCACTTCAGGATGGAACTGCACAGCGTAGAAATTGCGCGCCAAATCCGCTGTGATCGCGAAAGGGGCGTTTGGAGAGGTGCCGTAGACTTCAAATCCGGGCGCAATGGCCGAGACATGATCGCCATGGCTCATCCAAACCTGCTCATGTCCCTGCGCAAACCAGCCGAACAAAAGCTCGGTTGTGCCGTTTTTTGGCTCAACATACGCGCGGCCAAACTCGGCAGTCCCATGCCCCCGCTCAACTTTGCCCCCCAGCATATGCATCATGACCTGCTGGCCGTAACAAATTCCAAGCACTGGCACGCCAAGGCTAAACACAGCTTTTGGTGGACGTGGTGATCCGTCATCAATCACCGAAGCCGGCCCGCCTGACAAGATCACCGCCTTGGGCGCAAAATCTGTCAAGAACGTATCCGACACGTTTTGGTAGGGGTGGATTTCGCAATAGACATTCAGCTCGCGCAAACGACGCGCGATGAGCTGCGTCACTTGGCTGCCAAAGTCGATGATCAAAAGGCGGTCATGGGATAAATCAGTCATATCTCGCGGATTATCCCTCAAGCGCGCGGCTGGCAAGAGGGAAGGGGGCATTCTGCCCCCTCTGGCTGCGCCATTCACCCCCTGAAGGTATTTTTGAACCAAAGAAGCACAGGCGTTACCCTTTGTTAACCCTGATCGCCCAAGATGACAGGGCGGTACAGGCGGAGGCGCCGATGACCGCAACCGAAGAAGGCCCCCAGTGTGTCAAACCACTGGGGGCGCATACCCGAGCGCTCCGCCCCCTTCTTTGGTTTCAAAATACCTTGGGGGAGCGCCGCAGGCGCGGGGGCAACGCCCCTTGCGAGAGCTATTTTAATGCGCAACACTCGCTCAAAAGGAGTGTGCGATGCGTGAGACTTATCTACTGACCCAAGAAGACATCAACGCCATGCAAGGGCTGGCGAAAACCCACTTCCTGAACCCCAACGCCATTCGCATCAACAAATCCCTGGGCGACGCGACCGGCCTAACCGGGCTTGGCATTCACCTTATTGAGGTTGCGACGGGACATGAGACAACAGAACACCATCTTCATCACCATGAGGACGAGGCCGTCTATGTGATCAGTGGCAGGGCAACCGCCTATATCGGTGAAACCGAGACCAACATCGGCCCCGGTGACTTCATCGGGTATCGCAAAGGCGGGCTGGCCCATTCGATCACCAATACAGGGGATGAAACGCTCCGGCTTTTGGTGATTGGCGAGCGTCTTGCGCATGATGTCGGCGACTACCCTCGCCAAGAAAAACGAATTTACCGCCAGAAGGGTCTGCCCTGGAACCTTGTGGATCATGCCTCGATTTCCGAAGTCCAAGCGGGCGCCAAGAAATAGCGAAACTGTCGTTTTTTGCGTTTTCTTGCCGCAAATGCAATTTCGGGCGGCGCCACGCGGTTGTATCAAGAAGGGAAGATGAGCGGAGCGGGCGAATGACAGATGAATTGACCAATGGCAGCGGACCAACACAGCGCGCCTCGCGGCGGCGGGGCGGCGGCGCGGCGCGGCGCGCAGCGCGCGTGGAAAGCGCGCCCACCTCGGTGCCCCCCATCACACGCGCCATTCCTGATTATGAGCCATTAAGCGAAGACCTGCTTGAGCGCATTGAGGCCAATGCGGAAACCGTGCTGGAGCAGATCGGCGTTGAGTTTTCTGACAATCCCGGCGCGTTGGATCGCTGGCGCGCGGCGGGCGCAGAGGTGCGGGGCACCCGCGTTCACCTGCCAAAAGGTCTTGCACGCAAGCTCTGTGCCACCGCGCCAAGCCAATTCACGCAAATCGCCCGCAACCCGGCGCGCAGCGTCACGATTGGCGGGCGTGATCTGGTGCTGGCACCGGTATACGGCCCGCCATTTGTGCGCGGGCGCGCAGGCGGGCGGCGCTATGCGACGATGGAAGATTTCGAGACGTTTGTGCGCCTTGGGCATATGTCGCAATGGTTGCACCACTCTGGCGGAACCGTGTGCGAGCCAACCGATGTGCCGGTGCCCGAACGCCACCTCGATATGCTCATGGCGCATATGACCCTAACCGACAAACCCTTCATGGGAGGGGTTACGGCCCCTGAAAACGCCGCCGATAGTGTTGCCATGGCGGATATTTTGTTTGGCGGGCTTGAGGATCGGACGGCGCTCATTAGCCTCATCAACATCAACTCACCGCTGACCTTTGACGCTACGATGATGGGCGCGCTTGAGGTCTACGCCGCTGCCAATCAAGCCTGCATTATTTCGCCCTTTATCGTGGGCGGTGCCATGGCGCCGGTCTCGGTGATGGGCACATTAACGCAGGTCTATGCGGAGGTTCTGGCGGGGATCGCCTATAGCCAACTCATCCGCCCCGGTGCGCCTGTGGTGTTTGGCGCATTTGTCACCTCGATCGACATGGGATCAGGCGCGCCCACGTTTGGCACGCCAGAAGCCGCTCAGATCACCTATGGCGCAGGACAATTGGCGCGCCGCCTTGGCCTGCCTTATCGCTCCGCTGGCAGCTTTACCGGGTCCAAACTTGTGGATGCGCAGGCCGGTCTGGAAACCGCCAACTCCCTCAATGCAGGGCTGTTATCGGGTGTGAATTTCATGCTTCACGCCTGTGGTTGGCTGGAAGGCGGGCTTGTTGCGAGCTTTGAAAAGTTTGTTCTGGACGCCGATCAGCTTGGCGCGCTGCACAAGGCAGCAGCCGGGATCGCCCACGAGGTTGAGGACGAAGCGATGGACGCGATTGCGGAAGTTGGCCCGGGCGGGCATTACCTTGGCTGTGCCCACACGCAAGCGCATTTCAAGACAGCGTTCTGGCGCTCGCATGTTCTGGATTATCAAGCCTTTGAAACCTGGGAAGATGCGGGGGCCTGTGACACCATGGCCTTGGCCGCAGCGCGGGTGGACAAGCTCTTGGCGCAATATGAACCGCCTGACCTCGACCCGCAGGTGCGCGCGGCGCTTGACGCCTATGTGACCAAGCGCCGGGCTGAATTGGCGGGCTAGCGATTTATCCATCCCCAACGGGCTTCAAGGACGGGCGCGGCAAAAGGCGCGCTTCGCCCATGAGCGCGATCAACACATCCACATGCCGTGCGATAGAATAGGACGCCGCCCCGGTTTGGCGCGTGGCTTCCAACTGCTCCTCCTCAGCGAGCAACCGATCCAGAGCGACCTGCGGCGAGGGGGTGCTTGTGGTCTTCATTAAACGGCGCAAATCGCGATCCCGGTTGTAGTCCTCGATCCCGAAACGGGCAGCGCGGATCAAAAGGCGGGGGCGGCGCAGGGCATTGAGGATGGTGACAGCATCGGTCATGGTTGGCTCCTTTGGACTGTGAGTCCCTCAGGTGTGGCACAACCTAAACGGGTGTTGCCGATTGCGCATTTTGGCGCGCGCTGCCTTTAACAACTCTTTAACTTTCTGGCGCAATTTGGAAATTGTTTCGTCGCATTAACGTCTCAGTAACCAAATCCACATAAACCGGAAAGGACGACTCACCTTTAGGTTGTGCAACCACTCACGGCACGCGCCACAACGATACGACCAAAAGGAGAGCACCTGGGAGAACACATGGCCGCACGCACTCGCCTGCACAGCGCTCCTATGCGCGGGAGTTCGGTGACTTTGCCGAAATCCGTCCAAGACTACCTTGTCCATACGGTGCAAGGGGTCAGCATCCGCGCGATTGCACGCCAACACGGCGACCATGCTTCCACAGTTCTGAGACATATTAGGCGATTGGAACAACGCCGCGATGACCCGCTGTTTGACAAGGCGCTGACCCAATTGGGCAACGCCTTTGAACCGCGCGGTTTGGACGGGATCTCAGACCTCAATCGGAAGGACGCGGGGAACATGAACAGTTGGACCAAAATGGAGCCTGAAAAACTCGCGCGCGAAAGCCTACTGGTGCTGCGCGCTATGAGTGAGCCGGGGGCGCTCTTGGTGATTGCGCAAGGGGTCGAGGGGGCGATTGTCGTTAAGAGTGGCACCGATAACCGCCCTGTGCGCCGCGCAATCACAAGCCAAGACGTTGCAGAATACCTATCGGTCAGCGAGTGGATCACACTCACAGGCACGCCGGGTGCCAAGGTGGCGCGCTATAGCATCACGTCAAAAGGGCGCGGGGAATTTAACCGGCTGATGGCGCACGCAGAATCAGCGCGGGCCGCCGGGCTGGAGGAGGGCGATCTCGATGCGGCGCGGGGCAAGGTGGCCGCCAAGACGCAACGCCGCGCCCGCCGCTCAGCCGGGGCGGACGCGCCCATCCATGTGCTCGCAAGGCGCAAACGCGCGGGCGGCACCCCGTTTTTGTCCCCGCAAATGGTCCAGGCCGCAGAGCGATTTCGCGAGAGCTTTGAAATTGCGCAACTGCACGGGCAGGTGACACAGGATTGGGAGGCTTTGTTACAGGGCAACGGCGGCAAATTGCGCGCGGCCTCTCATTCAACCGGGGCCGAAGCGCAAGTGGATCGTCGCATGACGGCCGAAGCCAGTCTCGCCAAAGCGATTGCCGCTTTAGGGCCAGAACTTGCGGAATGTGTGATTTTGAGTTGTTGCCATGAACATGGGATGGAAACCATTGAGGATAAGCTGGACTACCCGGCGCGCTCTGGCAAAATCGTTCTGCGCATCGCGCTGGCCACGCTGGAACGCCATTATGCAACGCAGGGCGCTGACACTTACAATTTGATCTATTAAGGTCGTTTAAAGACATGAAAACCCCCGGTGCAGGACCACTGGGGGTTTTCATTTTGCGAATATATGTCGAGAAAAACCAATGCGAAACCGCACCGCCAAATCAACCTCGGCCCAGTCAACCTCGGCCCAGTCAACCTCAGCCCAGTCAACTTCCGTCCAGTCAACCTCGGCTTAATCCACAACCGCAAATTTGGGGCGATTGAGCATCAAGACATCGCAATCAAGCGACGGGAAGGCAGCGACGATTTCGCGCCGGATCAAGTCTGGACGGGGCAGGTGATCCACCACGATCCGAAACCGCCCAGAGTAGCCGATCCGGTCCAGCCGTTCCGCCAACTCTAAACAATCAAAACTGGTACTCACCATTGGCGATAACACGATATCCGGTGCAATCACCTCTAGGGTTTTCGCGCTCACCCTGTCGATTCCGACAAAATGAACGCCCCGCAACCCCTCGTCGCCCTCAGTCACACCATCGGGCAAACGCCGAGGATCGCCAACCGCTAGAAAGACGAGCCCAGACGGGCTTTTTGTGTTCCAATGGCGCATATCATGCGCCGCTGTCGTCATAACTTGGTGCATAGTCTGATCCGTTTTGGTTGATCGCAACGATTACAACCGTAACTGGTCCAAGACCCACGCTCACGCCTCACAAGTATAGGCGGTGCAAAGTGGATTGCAATTCAATAAACGCCGGAAACACATTGTTGACAAACAACCTTTACGTCCGCGCGACATTCTTAAAGGATAGCTTAAAGCGCGCAGACTGCCGCGACAAAACCAATCGGAAACCGACAAAATGAACACCCAAGACCTGCTCAACGCCATGCCGATCCCTTGTGTTTACGTGGATCACCGCGGGCTATTGGCAGCCATGAACGCGAGCGCGCAGGATTTGTTTGGCGCCACCGTGGAGGGGCGGCATTTTGGCGCTGTGTTTCGCCGCCCGCAGCTGCTTGGGCCAATTGAAACCGCGATTCGGACAGGGACGCCGCAGATTGGGCGCCACGAACAGTCCACCGGCGGCGCAGATACCATCTATGTTGCGACGATCACGCCGATGATCTCCCCGGTTGGGGTCATTTTGGCGTTTCAAGACACCACACCCCTTGAAACCGCCGAGGAGCAACGCACCGAGTTTGTCGCCAATGTCAGCCATGAGTTGCGCACCCCGCTCACGGCTCTTTCCGGCTTCATCGAAACCCTGCGCGGCCCAGCCAAAGACGACGCCGCCGCGCGCGACCACTTCCTTGAAATCATGGACCGCGAAGCCTCGCGCATGAATCGTTTGGTGGATGATCTTTTGTCCTTGGCGCGGGTTCAGGACGTGGAACGGATGCGCCCCGATGCAAGCGTGGATCTGGCGCAGGTGCTCACCACAGCCTGCACCAACCTCGCGGGCGTTGCCAAAGCGCGCGGCGACGCAAAGATTGATCTGCGCACCGATCACGCGCCCGCTCATCTGCCCGGTGACTGGGATCAACTCACGCAGGTTGCGACGAACCTCATTGAAAACGCTATTAAATATGGTCGTGAAGGCGGCACTGTCCATGTGTCGCTTGAGGCGATCGAGACTGAGCCTTTGTTGCGCGGCGCTGGATATAAGATCGCTGTGCGCGACGAAGGGGAGGGGATCGAGGAACGCCACCTCGCGCGCCTCACCGAACGTTTCTATCGTGTGGATACCCATCGCTCGCGTGACATGGGGGGCACTGGCTTGGGCCTTGCCATCGTGAAACATATCGTTAGCCGCCATCGGGGCCGTTTGCGGATCGAAAGC
Source organism: Maritimibacter sp. (assembly GCA_050633625.1). Classification (GTDB taxonomy): domain Bacteria; phylum Pseudomonadota; class Alphaproteobacteria; order Rhodobacterales; family Rhodobacteraceae; genus JBOEGW01. Next base: position 225,007 of record JBOEGW010000007.1, read on the forward strand.
GCGACCGGACAAGGCAGCACATTTACTGTGCTCTTGCCCCGCACATAGGGGCACAGGGAGCGGCACAAAGTGGCGCGCGAAGCCGCCTCATAGGCCGCCTCAATGGGGAGTCAGTTTTCTCTAGAATTATCCCCAGATTTTCCGCACTTTGTTACATGGCTGTTACATTCCCGTCACAAAAGCATTGCCATGCCCCCGTAGGACGCAGCACAAGGACGCCGGAGCGCTGGCGCCTTTTGTGAAACATAAATCAGGAGACAGAAATGTCCTTCGTAAAACTCACCACCTCGGCACTGGCAATTGCCGCCGTATCTGCCACCGCTGCTGTGGCTCGCGATCAGGTCCAGGTGGCCGGGTCTTCCACCGTTCTTCCATATGCATCCATCGTTGCTGAAGCCTTCGGTGAGAACTTCGATTTCCCAACACCAGTTGTTGAATCCGGCGGCTCCTCCGCAGGCCTCAAGCGCTTTTGCCAAGGCGTTGGCGAAGAGCACACAGACGTGGCAAACGCATCGCGCGCCATTCGCGAAAAAGAAATCAAAGCCTGCGCCGAAAACGGTGTGACCGATATCATCGAAGTGCGCATCGGCTATGATGGCATCGTGTTCGCAAGCCAACTCGACGGCCCAGCCTATACCGCCTTCACCCCATCCGACATCTTCAACGCTCTGGCACCGAAGGTCATGGTTGACGGCGCATTGGTCGACAACCCTTACAAACAATGGGCTGATTTCAACGCCGACCTGCCAGCTGAAGACATTCTCGCCTTCATCCCCGGCACAAAGCACGGCACACGCGAAGTGTTCGAAGAAAAAGTGATCGCTGCTGGCTGTGAAGCCACAGGCGCGATGGAAGCCATGATCGCAGGCGGCATGTCCGAAGACGACGCAGAGGACGCTTGCCTTGAAGTCTCCGCAGACGGTCGTTCGGTCGATATTGATGGCGATTACACAGAAACCCTCGCCTCCATCGATGCAAACGCGAATGCAATCGGCGTTTTTGGTCTCGCGTTCTATGAGAACAACACTGACAAGCTCAAAGTGGCAACAATGTCTGGTGTTGAGCCAACCACCGAAACCATCGCAGCCGGTGACTACCCTGTGTCGCGCCCCTTGTTCTTCTACGTGAAGAAAGCGCACATCGGCGTTATCCCCGGCCTCAAAGAATACACTGAGTTCTTTGTGTCCGACGAAATCGCTGGTCCAGATGGTCCTTTGGCGGAATACGGTCTTGTGTCCGATCCTGAGCTTTCGATGACCCAAGAAAACGTCGCCAACGAAGGCACAATGAACTAAACACACACAAGGCAGTCCCAGTGATCTGGGGCTGCCCACTCTCTTTCAGACCCGCCACGCTTTGCGGGTGTTTCACGCCAAAAAATCGGACAAAAAATGCCTCTTACCTGGCTCGTGGCCGTCACGCTCCTCATCGCAATTGTCGGATTTGTGCTTGGGCGTCAACGCGCGCTCAAAAGCGCACAAGGACATGCGAAGGCGCTTCATTCGCTCCCCTCATATTATGGGTCCAACGTACTGGCCTCTGTCTTGTTGCCAGCTTTCGGGATTTTGGTCATATGGCTGACAGTTCAACCCATTGTGTTGAACTCGGTGGTATCGGGCGACATTCCGCAAAGCTCGATCAAAGAAGGCAGCTCGCTTGGGCTTGTCATGTCTGATGTGCGCCGGGTTGCCAACGGGCTTGATCTCGCGGTCGCGCAAGGCGTTATGAGCAAGCCCGAGAGCGAGAATATCCGCGCCGATTTCACCAATATTCGCGACCGGCTCGCCTCTGTCGGAGTGGCGCTTGGGTCGGACGTGGATGGCGGTATTTTGAACGCCGCGCAAAGCTATCGCAAGGTCCAGCGCATCGGCTCGCTCTTGATGACTCTCGCTGTCCTTGGCGCGGCCATCGCCGGTTTCGCCTATGCCTATTTACAAACCAACAAAGACTTCCGGGCGCGCAACCGGGTCGAGAACACGATGCTGGGCATCTTGATGTTCTCCGCCTCCATCGCGATCCTCACGACCATCGGCATTTTCCTATCGCTCCTGTTCAACACGATCGAGTTTTTCAGGCTGTATCCCGCGGCTGATTTCTTCACCTTGCTCGAATGGGCGCCAAGCTTTTCCGGGCGCGGGGGATCGTCGAGCCTTGGCATCTTGCCGCTCTTGTGGGGGACATTCTACATTTCCATTATCGCCCTTTTCGTGGCAGTCCCCATCGGCTTGTTCGCGGCGATCTACCTCTCTGAATACGCGTCGAACGCCACACGATCCTTCGCCAAACCGCTGCTCGAAGTGCTCGCCGGTATCCCAACCATCGTCTACGGGCTGTTCGCGCTGCTGACGGTTGGCCCGCTCTTGCTGACAGTCTTTGGCGACGATGGCGCGGGCTGGATGAGCGGCGGGCGCGCTGTCATGACAGCCGGGATCACCATGGGTGTCATGCTCATTCCTTTCGTGTCCTCCTTGTCGGACGACATCATCAACGCCGTGCCGCAAGCCATGCGCGATGGCTCATATGGCCTTGGCGCGACCCAGTCTGAAACCATCAAACAGGTGGTCTTGCCAGCCGCTTTGCCCGGCATTGTGGGCGCGGTCTTGCTGGCGGCGTCGCGCGCGATTGGCGAAACCATGATTGTTGTGCTTGGGGCAGGGGCCGCCGCCCGCCTCAGCCTGAACCCCTTTGAAGCCATGACCACCGTGACCGCCAAAATCGTCAGCCAACTCACAGGCGACAGCGATTTTGCCTCCCCGGAGGCGCTTGTGGCCTTCGCGCTTGGCATGTCGCTCTTTGTGCTCACGCTTGGGCTAAACGTCATAGCGCTTTATATCGTGCGCAAATATCGGGAGCAGTACGAATGAGCGACGCATCCATGACCCCAAATTCAACCCCAAACTCTGCGCCAGCCAAAGCCAAGACATCGCTGATGGCCCCGGACGCGCGCACGCAGAAACGCAATGCCGCCGAGAAGCGCTTTCGCGCCTATGGGATCGCGGCGATTATGGTCGGACTGATCTTCCTTGCTGTGCTGTTGTTCTCCATTGTCCGCAATGGCGTGCCCGCATTCACCCAAACCTTCGTGACGGTCGAAGTCGAGCTTTTGGAAGCCAAGATCGACAAATCCGGCACCCGCGACATTGAGACGATGAAGAAGGTCTCGACCTTCGGGTACAATCCGCTTTTGGACGCGGCGCTGGAAAAGACCCTCACAGAGGCCGGTATCGAGAACCCGTTTTCAAAAGCCAAAGACCTGCGCAAAATGTTGTCTTCAGGCGCCGCGTCGCAACTGCGCGATGTTGTCTTGGCGAACCCATCACTCGTCGGGCAAACCGTCGAATTCAAGCTGCTCGCCTCAAGCCGCGTCGATGGCTACCTCAAAGGGCGCGTGACGCGCATCGACCTTGCACGCGACAAGAATCTGGACGCAGAACACCTTGATATTGTGGATGAATTGCGCAGTATCGGCGTTGTAGAACGCACATTCAACTGGGCGTTCATCTTTGGCGCTGATGCCTCCGAAAGCCGCCCTGAGCAGGCTGGAATTGGGGTTTCTGCACTGGGATCGCTGTTCATGATGATCGTTGTCCTGCTTTTGTCTTTGCCCATCGGGGTTGCAACGTCGATTTACCTTGAGGAATTCGCACCGCAAAACCGCCTCACAGATGTGATCGAAGTGAATATCTCCAACCTCGCAGCCGTGCCTTCAATCGTGTTCGGTATTCTTGGTCTGGCCGTGTTCATCCAATTCGCGCATTTGCCGCAATCCGCGCCGCTTGTGGGCGGGCTTGTCTTGACGCTGATGACCCTGCCAACGATCATCATTTCGACGCGCGCCTCCCTTAAAGCCGTGCCGCCCTCAATCCGCGAAGCGGCACTTGGGATCGGGGCGTCAAAGATGCAAACTGTGTTTCACCATGTCTTGCCGCTGGCCATGCCCGGCATTCTGACAGGCACCATCATAGGCCTCGCACAAGCGCTTGGCGAAACCGCGCCGCTGTTGTTGATCGGGATGGTCGGCTATATTGCCTCCAACTACCCTGACGGCATCGCTAGCGGGTTTCTGGACCCGAACTCGGCCATGCCAGCGCAAATCTATGAGTGGGCCAAACGCGCCGATCCGGCGTTCTATGAGCGGGCATGGGGAGGCATTATCATCCTACTCATCGTCTTGATGACAATGAACATTCTGGCCGTGATCCTGCGCCGCCGGTTTGAGCGCCGCTGGTAGCGAGCGGGCAGGGAGCCGATCATGAAAGACCAAATTGACCTGAGACTTGGGGTAGACCAAATGGACGTTAAATTCTCTGCCAAAGATGTGCAGGTGTACTATGGTGACAACCACGCGATCAAAGACGTGAATGTCGATATTCTGGACAAGACTGTCACCGCCTTTATTGGCCCGTCAGGCTGTGGCAAATCCACCTTCCTGCGCACGCTGAACCGGATGAATGATACAATTCCGATTTGCCGCGTTGAGGGCGATATTCGGCTGGACGGCGAAGACATCAATGATGCGCAGGTGGACCCGGTGCAACTGCGCGCCAAGGTGGGGATGGTGTTCCAAAAACCCAATCCATTCCCAAAGTCCATTTATGACAACATCGCCTATGGGCCACGCATTCACGGGCTTGCCAGCTCGAAGGCCGAGCTTGACGAAATTGTTGAGACCTCGCTGCGCCGGGGGGCCATCTGGAACGAGGTCAAGGATCGTTTGGACGCACCGGGCACCGGATTGTCGGGCGGCCAACAACAACGTCTGTGCATCGCGCGCGCCGTGGCCACCGCTCCTGAGGTGCTCTTGATGGATGAGCCTTGTTCTGCACTTGACCCGATTGCCACAGCGCAAGTCGAGGAATTGATTGACGAATTACGAGAAAGCTACTCCGTGGTCATCGTCACGCACTCCATGCAACAAGCCGCGCGCGTCAGCCAAAAAACCGCGTTTTTTCATCTCGGTAACCTTGTCGAATACGGCGATACCGACACAATTTTCACCAACCCCCAAGATGAGCGCACCGAAAGCTACATCACCGGGCGCATTGGCTAACAGGGCAGGGCAAAAACATGAGTGAACAACATATCGCATCCGCTTTTGACCGCGACCTTGAAGCCATTCAAGCGATGGTCATGAAGATGGGCGGCCTCGTTGAGGAGGCCATTCGTGGCGCGGCGAAAGCGCTCAAGGCGCGCGACATTGAGCTGGCAGAAACGGTCCGCAAAGCCGACAAAACGATTGATCAACTCGAAGACCAAATCAATATTGAGTGCGCGCGCGTGCTTGCGCTGCGCCAGCCAATCGCCTCCGACTTGCGCACGGTTTTGACAGTGATGAAGATCGCAGCCAACCTGGAACGCATTGGCGATTACGCGAAAAACATCGCCAAACGCACGGGTGTTTTGGTTCAATTGCCACAGATCGACGGGGCCGCAGGCGCCAATAAACGCATGGCAAAAGAGGTCGAGAAAATGCTCTCCGACGCGCTGGACGCCTATATTCGGCGCGATGCTGTGCTTGCGGACGATGTGCGCCACCGCGATCTTGAAGTTGACCAGATGTATAATGCGCTCTTTCGTGAATTCCTGACCTTCATGATGGAAGATCCGCGCAATATCACCGCCTGTATGCACCTTCACTTCATCGCCAAAAACGTGGAGCGAATGGGCGATCATGTCACAGCGGTGGCCGATCAGGTGATTTACCTCGCCACGGGGGAGATGCCCGAAGAAGCCCGACCAAAGGGCAACTCTGACGTCTATGACATTGATAAATTGGAAGAGTTCCAAGAGGCCGAGAAGTAATGGCAGCGCAAAACCCAACTGTTCTTTTGGTTGAAGACGAACCAGCTCAACGCGAAATTCTGCGCTACAACCTTGTTTCCGAAGGCTATGAGGTGACCATGGCCGAAACCGGCGATGACGCGCTGACCTTGGTGTCTGAAATCGGCCCTGACTTGATTTTACTCGATTGGATGCTGCCCGGCGTGTCCGGTATCGAGATTTGTCGCCGCGTGAAGACACGGCGGGAAACCGCTGATATTCCAGTGATAATGCTCTCCGCACGATCAGAGGAAATGGACCGGGTGCGGGGGCTGGAAACCGGCGCTGACGACTATATGGTCAAGCCGTTCTCGGTACAGGAGTTAATGGCCCGTATCCGCACGCAGCTGCGGCGCACACGCCCTGCAAGCATCGGCGGGCGGCTGGAGTTTGAAGACATCACGCTGGACGGCGAAACGCACCGCGTGGAGCGCGCAGGTGCGCCAATCAAACTTGGCCCAACCGAATTTCGGCTTCTGGCGACCTTCATGGAAAAACCCGGCCGTGTGTGGAGCCGAGATCAACTGTTGGACCGGGTATGGGGCCGCGATGTCTATGTGGATACGCGCACCGTCGACGTGCACGTTGGGCGCCTGCGCAAAGCCCTGTGCAAGCCAGGCGGCGCCGATCCTCTGCGCACAGTGCGCGGCACCGGCTATGCGCTTGGCTAGGCCGACACAAAGCGCCAGTCCAGTGTCCATTCTTTTCATGTAGATAGGGGATTTATTGCATCTCATGATGCAAGCGCCTCTACCGCACAGGCAATACGCATAATCAGTATTATGTAAAGTTAGCGAGCAGTCGAACAATGCTGTAGGGCGTCACCCAAATACAGGGCCAGATCAAACTATAGGTAACGCAGCGTAACCTCTGAAACGCCTCCATTTGCATTTCGCAACAAAACTGTGCAAAAAGCTAGCATTCCCATCGACAGAATATCCATCTAGACGTTACCATACTTTTGAACGTCTATTCGCAGCACGCGACCACTTGAAGGCGTGGGAAATACACCGATGGGGACAGGTGAATGATCGATTATCTCGAAAAACTTGGCGAAAGCACGAACCTTCAACAGGTTTGGGAGCTTCATTGCGAGGCGATGAAGGCGCGCGGGTTTGATCGGATGATCTACGGCTTCACCCGATTTGCCACGCAGCGCGGCGCAGGCGAGCTGGAAGACGCTCTGTTTCTCTCAAGCCATGATGACGAGTATTTTGATCGCTACATCGGTGAAAAGATGTTCCTCAATGCGCCCGTCACCCACTGGGCGTTGGACAATGTTGGCGCGATGTCTTGGGGGAAACTCTGGACAGCGCCTGAGAACCTCACGCCAGAAGAGCTTGAAGTCATTGCCTACAATCGCGCTATGGGCGTCACCGCGGGTTATACAATCTCGTTTCCCGCGCCAAGTCCGCGCAGCGCCGGGCTGATTGCCATGGCAGGCCGTCCGGGCCTGAGCCAAGACGAGTTGGACGAGACCTGGGCCGTGCATGGCCGCGAAATTATGATCATGAACAACATGGCGCATCTCAAAATCACCTCCCTGCCCCAAGTCACCCAACGCCCCAAATTGTCAAAGCGACAACGCGAGGTTTTGGAATGGATCGGCGAGGGCAAATCGAATCAGGATGTAGCGACGATCATGGGTGTTTCGGTGCCCACAGTTGAGAAACATCTTCGCCTTGCGCGGGAAAAATTGGGCGTCGATACAACCGCACAGGCTATTTTGAAGGCCTCATTCCAGAACCAAATCTACCTGCTATAATTTGATGCAGAATAAAAACGGTACAAAGGACGATCAAAACAAGAAACGGTAAGGTTATCCTTACTGGATTGTCCCCCGAAAATGAGAAAAACTGTCCCTGTTCCGTGAGTGGTGGCATTAGGCCTAGGAACAAGGGATGAGGTTCTCGCGATTTCGGGGCCGCCTCATCCCTATTTCACATGATCCTTTGGTTTCCCTGCCGATACTGGGTCGTGCAAGCCTAAAGCCAAAGCGTGAACGGGTTCGGGTATCCATCCCATTCCCTATCCGGACCAGCGGCGCTTGCTTTCCCGGCAGGCGCCGCATTCGCGTTTTCAGACGCACAGAAGGCTGACCTTGCGTCATCCATTCCGTCAAAGCTGACCCAAGGGAAACGCCCCCGCGTCAATCGGTTCATGGCCCACCACGAAAAAGGGCAAGACGCGCGCGCCCTGCCCTTCAAATTCAAACCAAATCCAGCCGCGCCTGCGCTGCTGTGCTCCGTCTTAGGAGCCTTGGATTTTCGCGACTTCTGCGGCGAAGTCTTCTTCTTCTTTTTCAATGCCCTCGCCAACTTCCATGCGCACATACCCAGTGATGGTTGCGCCGGCTTCTTTGGCAGCCGCTTCAACCGTCAGATCAGGGTTGATCACGAAATCTTGGCCCAACAGGGTCACTTCGGAGAGGAATTTCTTCATCCGACCAACGATCATCTTTTCGATGACTTGCTCGGGCTTGCCGCTTTCGCGTGCGATGTCGATTTGCACCTGACGCTCTTTGGCGACAACAGCCGGATCAAGATCATCTTCGGACAAGGAGGCTGGGTTCGCGGCCGCAATGTGCATCGCAACCTGCTTGCCAAACGCCTCATCGCCGCCTGTCATCCCGACAAGCACGCCGATTTTGCCCATACCGTCTGTGGCAGCGTTGTGGATGTAGGTCACAACGGTTTCCGCTTCGACAATCGCCATGCGACGTACCGACATGTTTTCGCCGATTGTCGCGATTTTGTCGGTGATCGTGTCTTCCACGGTTTTTCCGCCAAGATCAGCCGCTTTGAGCGCATCCACATCGGATACAGTCAACGCCGCTTGCGCGATCGAGGCGACAACCTCTTGGAATTCCGCATTTTTCGCCACGAAGTCGGTTTCAGAGTTCACCTCAACAGCGATCCCTTTGCCGCCGTTTACCGCAACAGCCACAAGGCCCTCAGCGGCCGTACGGCCAGATTTCTTTGCAGCTTTCGCCAAACCTTTGGTCCGCAGCCAATCCACCGCAGCCTCTTGGTCACCATCGGTTTCGGTCAGCGCTTTTTTCGCGTCCATCATGCCTGCGCCGGTCATTTCGCGCAGCTCTTTCACTTGTGCAGCTGTGATTGCCATGTTGGCTCTCCTAAATTGATCTCCGGGGCCGGAATGCCCGCCCCCGGTTTCAGAAATGTGACAATTGCTCTGCCTTAGTTGGCAGCAGGGGCCTCAGCAGGCGCGTCTTGCGCAACAGCTTCTTCCACAGGCGCTTCTTCAAACGCCCCAACATCAATGCCAGCCGCTTCCATTTGGCCAGACATCCCGTCCAGCGCAGCGCGGGCTGCCAAGTCACAGTACAGCGAAATCGCGCGCGCCGCGTCATCGTTGCCTGGGATGATGTAGTCGATGCCATTTGGCGAACAGTTGGTGTCCACAACAGCCACAACAGGAATGCCGAGCTTATTGGCTTCCGCAATGGCCAGGTCTTCTTTGTTCACGTCGATCACGAACAACAGATCAGGCACACCGCCCATTTCGCGAATACCGCCAAGCGACGCTTGCAGTTTCGCTTGATCGCGTTCCATGCCGAGGCGCTCTTTCTTGGTGAGGCCTTCTGCGCCGGATGCCAATTTCTCATCGAGGTTTTTCAACCGTGCGATGGATTTGGAAACGGTTTGCCAGTTTGTCAGCGTGCCGCCCAACCAACGATGGTTCATGAAGTACTGAGCCGATTTGTCAGCCGCGTCAGCGATCGGACCAGCGGCCTGACGCTTGGTGCCAACGAACAGCACGCGGCCGCCCTTCGCAACAGTTTCGCGGATCACGTTAAGAGCGGCATCAAGCATTGGGACCGTTTGTGTCAGGTCAAGAATGTGAATGCCGTTGCGATCACCATAGATGAACTCGCCCATACGGGGATTCCAGCGTTGTGTTTGGTGACCAAAGTGTACGCCAGCCTCAAGCAGCTGACGAAGAGTGAATTCAGGGAGCGCCATGTCCATGTTCCTTTTCCGGTTTCTACCTCGGTGAAGCCTTGAGGGTTGTAAGCGCAAAACGCCCCGTCCCAACCGGCGGACATATCGGGATTTCTCCCCGACAAGCCCAAGCCTCACCTGTGAAGTGCGCGCTCCCTACCGCCCTTTCTTCGCTATTGCAACCCCCTCGCCCCCTTGTCACAAGGGATTATGAGCAAATCGGTCGACATTTGGTGTATTGGCAGCGTCTTGTGGGACATTGTGGGGCGCGCGGACGCCAATTATGGCAGCGTGCGCGATGTGCCCGGACGTATCCGGCGCATCCCCGGCGGCGTGGCCATGAACATCGCAATGACGCTGCTGCGCTTTGACCTCACCCCCGGTTTGCTGAGCGCGGTGGGGCAAGATCCAGACGGCGACGAACTTGTGCGCGCGGCGAAGGCCATGAAGATGCACACAGAGTATTTGCTGCGCGATGCCCACTTGCCCACCGACATATACATGGCCATCGAAGACCCACGCGGGCTTGTTGCGGCTTTGGCCGATGCACATTCTCTTGAAGCCGCGGGAGACCGTATTCTTGCGCCTCTTGAGGATGGCCGTCTTGGTAGCGCAAAAACCCCTTATGAGGGGCGGCTTGCGCTTGACGGGAACCTGACGGAGCACTTGCTTGAGGAGATCGCAACGCGTGCCTCCTTTGGCCGGGCGGATTTGCGCGTGGCCCCCGCAAGCCCCGGAAAATGCACACGCCTTCGCCCCCTGCTCGCCCATCCCAACACGACCTTTTACGTCAACCTCGAAGAAGCTCGGCTCATTTTGGAGGGCGACTTTCAAGACGCCGCAATGGCCGCAGCGGCGCTTGTCACGGCCGGGGCCGCGCGCGCTTTTGTCACCGATGGTCCGCAAGCTGCAAGTTTTGCTGATCGCGCGCAGCGTTTCACAGCGCGCCCCCCCTCCGTCACCTGCCTGCGCGTGACCGGCGCAGGCGACACCTGTATGGCGGCGCATATCGCAGCAGAAGCGCGCGGACTTGGCCCAGAAGCCGCTTTAATTGCCGCCCAAACCGCCGCCGCGCGCTATGTCGCGGGCGAAGACGCAAACTAGGACAACCAAATGATCGATATCGCCTACAGCCCGGACGTCGCGACCGCCAAGATCGAAAAACGCCCCATTGTGGCGTTGGAAAGCACAATCATCACCCACGGCATGCCCTGGCCCCAAAACGTAGAAACCGCACGCGCCGTTGAAGCCGAGGTGCGCAGCGCAGGCGCGGTGCCAGCCACCATCGCCGTGCTCGACGGCGCCCTGCACGTCGGGCTAACAGAGGCGCAACTTGAAACCCTCGGACAAGCCAAAGACGTTGCCAAACTGTCGCGCGCCGACTTGCCGGCCTGTCTTGCGAGCGCTGGCACCGGGGCAACCACCGTTGCCGCCACCATGATCGCTGCGCATTTGGCGGGCATTCATGTGTTCGCAACCGGCGGCATCGGGGGGGTGCATCGTGGATGGGAGAACACGCTTGATATTTCCGCCGATCTTTTGGAGCTGGCGCAAACCCCCGTGACTGTTGTGGCGGCTGGTCCCAAGGCTATCTTGGACATCCCCGCAACGCTTGAAGTGCTGGAAACAAACGGTGTGCCCGTGATTGCCTATGGGCAAGACGAGGTGCCCGCGTTTTGGTCGCGCACCTCTGGAATCAAGGCCCCGTTGCGCATGGATCACGCCAGCCAGATCGCGAAAGCCGGGATATTGCGCCAGAAAATGGGCGTGCCCGGCGGGCAATTGGTCGCCAATCCCATCCCGAAATCCGATGAAATCAGCGCGGACATTCTGACGCCCGTGATCAACGACGCGCTCAAAGCGGCGCTGGCGCAAGGTATAGGCGCCAAAGCCGTCACCCCCTTTTTACTTGATCACATCTTTCACGCCACCAACGGCGCCTCCCTGACCGCCAATATCGCGCTCGTCAAAAACAACGCCCGCCTTGCTGCCGAAATTGCGCATGCTTTTGCCGAGACTTAGCGCCAAATCAACCAATCTCCCCGCGCCCCATTGTCGTGTTCCCTGTTCGCGCTTAAGTAAGAACCAACTTTAGGACATTTGCCGACCCATGAGCGCGAAACGCACCCCAAAACCCGTTGAACCCGACGACTCCGACCCAACACGTCGGCGCCTGCGTCCCTTTGCGGGTCTGCGCAACAATTTCCTGACGGGCCTTGTGGTGGTCGCGCCGATCGCGCTGACACTTTGGTTGATCTGGAGTTTTGTCGGCTGGATTGACAGCTGGGTCTTGCCCTTTGTGCCGGGGCGCTACCACCCGGATATGTTGATTGACCGCTGGTTTGGGGACAGCGAATGGTTCCGGGCGATTTTTGGCGAAGATGTCCAAGTGAACATTCGCGGCCTTGGGGTTGTTGTGTTCTTCCTCTTCACAATCATGGTTGGTTGGATCGCGAAAGGGCTGATTGGACGGCAGTTTTTGGCCTGGGGCGAACGGATCGTCGACCGAATGCCGGTTGTGCGCTCGCTCTATTCAGGCATCAAACAAATCGCAGAAACCGTATTTTCGCAAACCACAGACACCAAATTCGACACAGCCTGTTTGGTCGAATACCCCCGTAAGGGGATTTGGGCGGTGGCCTTTGTCTCGACCAGCGCGAAGGGCGAAATCGACGCGAAAATCCCTGTGCAGGAAGATCTGATTTCGGTGTTTTTGCCGACCACACCAAACCCGACCTCCGGGTTTTTGCTCTTCGTGCCGCGCCATTCCGTCATCGAGCTTGATATGAGCGTCGAGGATGCCGCGAAATTGGTGATTTCGGCGGGGCTTGTCTATCCGGATGGAAAAAAGGCCAAGGCTGGGCTTGAGGCGCGCGCGAGCGACGCCGCAGATAAAGACGCGCCTCCCGCATGAGTGCTGCGGCGTTGATCGGGTTCACCACCGGGCTTTCCCTCATTCTGGCCATTGGCGCGCAAAACGCATTTGTGCTGCGCCAAGGCATTTTGAAACAACATGTGTTTTGGTTGTGCCTATTTTGCGCCAGCTCCGACGCTGTGTTGATTGCGGCGGGCGTGCTTGGGTTTGGCGCGCTCACATCAGCCCTGCCCGTCCTGCCAACGCTTATGACACTTGGTGGCGCCACGTTCTTGACGATCTATGGCGCCAGTCGATTTTGGGCAGCGCGCAAAGCGGATCACAGCATGGAACTCACGGGCGCTGGCCAAAGCTTGACGCGCACAATCGCGATTGCCGCCGCTTTCACATGGCTAAACCCCCATGTCTACCTCGACACCCTCGGTCTCATCGGCGCAATTTCCACCGATTACCCATCTTGGCCCCTGCGCATCGCCTTTGGCGCAGGCGCGATGCTCGCGTCCTTTGTGTTCTTCTTCACCCTTGGGTTTGGCGCGCGGTTGATTGCGCCCATCATGCGCTCACCAAGAGCGTGGCAGGTCTTGGATGTCTTGATTGGGCTGACAATGTGGGCGCTCGCCGCAAAGCTGCTGCTTCCAAACCACATCTGAAAATCATAGCCGCGCCTGCCCGCCAAAATAACAACACCAAAAAAAACGCCGGCACAAGGCCGGCGCTAAGTCATTGAGGCAGGTTTCATACAGGCAAGAAACCTATCGAGCAGTGCCCTCTTTATAGGCTTTCTCTTGGGCCGCGCCAAGCTAAAAGTTTGAAAACCCTCAAAGACCCCCGTAACGTAAACCCCAACAGACATAGGTCCAACGGGGATTGTTGACGAAATGAAATCAGAGTTTTTCCGCCGAATTACCCAACATTTACGCATTTTGAGCGGCGTAACCGCCATAGGTATGGGGTACGCCATTGCGCCCGCACTGGCGGAGCCACGCCATGGGATCGCGATGTACGGCGCGCCAGCCCTGCCCGCAGATTTCACCCATTTGCCGCAAACAAACCCCGACGCCCCCAAAGGCGGACGCATCACATTTGCCGAATCGGGCGGATTCGATTCGCTGCACCCGGTCATCCGCAAAGGCCGCGCGCCCTGGCAACTTGGATACCTGATCTTCGAAAGCCTGCTTGGCCGCTCTTATGATGAACCCTTCACTTTGTACGGGTTGTTGGCGGAAACCGTCGAAACCGGACCCAACCGCGAATGGGTCGAATTCGTATTGCGTGAAGAAGCCCGGTTTTCCGACGGTGCGCCGGTGACGATCGAAGATGTGATGTGGTCCTTTGAGACCCTCGGCACGATTGGCCATCCGCGCTATCATGCAGCCTGGAACAATGTAGAAACGATGGAACAAACCGGCCCGCGGTCGGTCCGCTTCACCTTCAAATCCAAAGACCTTGAAGCCCCACTGATCATGGGGCTACGGCCCATTTTGCAAAAGGCCCAATGGCAGGGCAAAGATTTTGAGGCCTCAGGCGTTGACGTCTTGCCAATCGGATCGTCGCCCTATGTCTTGGATGACTTCGTGCCCACCCGCTATTTCACCGTCAAACGGAACCCTGAGTATTGGGGCAAGGATTTGCCGTTCATGCGCGGAAAAGCCAATTTTGACGAAATCCGCGTGGATTACTATGGCGACAGCAGCGTGGTGTTTGAAGCGTTCAAAGCGGGCGAAGCCTCGCTCTTTAATGAGACCAACGCCCAAAAATGGGCAACACAATACACCTTTCCCGCCGTCGAGCGCGGCGATGTGATCCTGTCTGAAATCCCGCACCAACGCCCCACTGGCATCGAAGGTTTTGTGATGAACACCCGCCGGGAGGTTTTCGCGGATTGGCGCGTGCGCGAGGCGATGATTCAGGCGTTCAATTTTGAGTTTATCAATCAAACGCTCACAGGTGGGCGCGAACCGCGCATTCAGTCGTACTTTGCAAATTCCGTGCTTGGGATGGAGATTGGCACCCCGGCAACCGGCGCGGTGGCGGAGATCTTGACGCCCTTCACCGACAGCCTCGTTCCCGGCACGCTTGAGGGCTACGCCCTGCCCCAAACCGATGGCAGCGCGCGCAACCGCAAGGGCATCGGCGCGGCCATGGCGCTGCTCAACGAGGCCGGTTGGACGATTTCCGACAAAGGCAAACTCGAAAACGCCCAAGGCGAACAATTCGCCTTTGAAATCGTGCTCAACCAAGGCGCGCAGATCAAACAAACCATCATCGACGCCTATGTACCAGCACTCGAACAGCTTGGCATGAACGTCAAAATCTCAGTGCTTGATGACGCGCAATACACCGAGCGCACCAACAACTTTGACTTCGACATGGCGCCTTACGCGCGCTCGCTATCGCTCAGCCCCGGCAATGAGCAGAAACTCTATTGGGGCAGCGAATTGGCCGATGAAAATGGCTCACGCAACTGGATGGGCGTCAAAAGCCCCGCGATTGATGCCGCGATTGACGCGATGCTGACAGCCGCCAGCCAAGAAGAATTTCGCGCCGCAACCAAAGCGCTGGACCGGCTGTTGACAGCAGGGCGCTACGTGATCCCCCTTTGGTACTCAGATGTGTCGCGCGTGGCCCATTCCAAGGACATCCACTTCCCAGAATATGTTCCGATGTATGGCAATTGGCTCGGCTACTTGCCGGATGTTTGGTGGTATGAGGAGTAATCGCCGCAAGCGGCCCGGCCCTAACGAGGCGGCAACAAAAGCGACGAATCCCCGTAGGAGAAAAACCGATACCCCTGCGCAATCGCATGGGCGTAGATGCGTCTGATTTCCTCCATCCCCATGAGGGCGGACACCAGCATCATGAGCGTTGATTTTGGCAGGTGAAAATTCGTCATCAGCCCATCAGCAATCTGAAACGAAAATCCGGGGCGGATGAAAATATCGGTCGCACCGCGCCAGGGCGCGATGTGGCCGCCCTGCGCCGCGCTCTCAATCAACCGAAGCGCGGTTGTGCCCACCGGAATGACGCGCCCGCCCGCAGCCTTGGTAGCGTTGATCTCCTGCGCCGCCGTCGCGCTCACCTCGCCCCATTCCGCGTGCATCTTGTGACTGCGCACATCATCCACCTTCACAGGCAGGAACGTCCCAGCACCGACATGTAACGTCACATAGGTGAAGGCCACCCCGCGCGCCGCCAATGCCGCCAAAAGCGCTTCATCAAAGTGCAAAGAGGCCGTTGGCGCTGCCACAGCCCCCGTTTGTGCTGCCCAAACCGTTTGATAATCCACCCGATCCTGCGCGTCAGCTTTGCGTTTGGCCTCGATATAAGGCGGCAAAGGCATGAAACCCGCCTCAGACAGGGCAGCATCAAAATCAGCCCCCACGACATTGAAGGCAATCTCCGCTTGGCCTTCGTCTTTTCGCACGAGTTTCGCGCTGAGATTTGGAGAAAATTCGATCTCCTCGCCGTCTTTGACCTTGCGCAGCGGTTTGATCAAGGCCCGCCAATGGCCCTGCGTTGCCGCTGGCTCCAACAGCGTCACCTCAACCCCCGCCACGGCCTCAAGCCGCCTGCGTGTGCCCCTCAAACGCGCCGGAATGACCTTCGTATCATTGAGCACAAGCCGATCACCCGGACCGAGAAGATCGACCAAATCCATCACCGATTTGTCAGCAATCGCCCCGTCTTGTGCGACCAGCAAACGCGCAGAGGAGCGCGGTTTCGCTGGGCGCGTGGCGATCAAATTCTCTGGCAATTCAAAGTCATACTCCGACAGGCGGGTGCCAAGCGGTGGGCTTTGGTTGGTCATGTTCAGGGCGTCCTTGGCAGGTTATTGAGCCGGGCGCGTTGGCGGTGGTCGGCGGAAAATCTCGCGAAACACCCCCGGCGTCAGGATCGACAGCGGATTTATGTCGGTTGTGAGGTTGTCATCGGGTCCATGCAAGTTGAAATTGAACCCGACAAGCCCTTCACCATCGCGCGCGGAGACAACGCGCCCCAGCGAGTTGAGCAGGTAAAACGGCGACAAAACACCCTGCATATCCATGGTCGAGCTGTCGAGGTTGTAATACCCATCCATCGAAATCCCCATACTCACCCCAACCGCAGACGAGCTATAAAGCGTGACCCGCTTGGGCGTCATGCGAAAGCGCGCGCGCACCTCAGCAAAGCCAATCCCCGGCCCGTTGAGCTGATCAAGCATGCCCACTACCGAGACCGCCGAGAGCAGTTCCGCCATCGCTGGCGCGTTCACAACGCGGGTGTCGTCGAGCGTCAACTCCCCCTCATATGTGCCAGAGCCTTTGGCCGGGGCCAATGTGACCTCCAAGTCACCGCCCTGCGCGTTTTCAAACACGCCAATATCGCGCATGACCCCGCCGCCATCCTTCGAGGTGATGCGATAGGCCGTGCCCTGATCTGTTGGGGCGACAGTGCCATTGATCCGCGCCCCGCCGTCCACGCGCGACGTAAAGGTGCCGCGCAGGCCCCCGGCCAAATTGAAATCACCATCAAAAGACGTCAGTACAATGCCATCCGCGATTGTCAGCCGGTCAAGTTTGATCGCCAATGGCTCCTTCGCGCCGCGCGCGCTGCTGGCACTCCCGGATCCCGTTTCAAAACTCGCCGTTCGAAAATCAGCTGTGCCACCGTTCACAGAAATGGCAATCGGCGCATTGCCCCGCCCGGTGATGGTCACCGGCGCATTCAGCCACGACCCAAGTTTCACCCGCGCAAATCGCGCCTGATCAAACGTGCCGCCGTTCTTGGTGGATATCGTGCCAGATGCCGTCAGGCCCGGCGCTTTGATCGCGAACTTGTCCACCTGGGGGCTGGCCGAGAGCACCACACCCACATCCAGCGCACCACCACTGCCCGCCGCTTTGCGCCAGCCCGTGCCCGGAATCGAAAGCGAAACCCCCTTCAAATCCGACGAACCTGTCAAATAGGGCGATTGCCCGCCTTTTAACAGCAAGGAAAACTGACCGCGCCCTTTGCCCCCAATCATGGCGTCGGGCAAACCAAGGTTGAACTCATCCACGAGCTTTTGGCTCACCTCAATGGTGCCGGTCACTGTCGATCCCTTCGCCGCCTCCTGTGCCTGCAATGGCTGGCGCCATGTCGCCGTCATGGGCACTGCGCCAATCATCCCAGGTCCAGAGACCTCCAACACCTCAGGATCGACGCGAAAGCTCATGGTGTTCGCGCGCAAGTCACTCCCAGGTACCAGTTGGTCGGACGCCACATCAAACACAGTCCCCGACGCCTCAAAATCCACCTCGGAAAACGGCAGCTCTTTGATCAGCGGAAAGGCCACCCGCCCGCGCCCTTCCATCGTGCCGCTCGCAACATCAGGCGCAAAGCCAGTGCCCTCAAACACGTTGAAAGGCTTGAGGTTCAGCAATTCGAGCGCGCCGCGCAGATTGCCCGCCATCGCAATATCCACATGAGACATCGTGCGCTTCTGGCGCACATCCGGCACCGTAAATATCGTGCCGCCCGCTTGCATCACCGATCCGTCCGGCGCCGTCATCACCCCGTCATCCACCATCAAGGTCAGCTTGGAATTGCCAAGGGACACATAGCCCGCAGCCCCCGTGACCACCGGCAAATGGTCCATCACCCGCGCCGTGACCCCTTCCAGCTCTCCATTGATCGCCACTTTGGCCTCATCCAAACTGGGGCCGCGCAGCGCCAAATGGGGCGCAATCACATGCCCCTGCGACACATTCGCGATGATCCAATCACGGGTTCCGGGCGATACTGTAAGGGGCCAAATCGTCTTGAGCGTGGCCACGTCAAACCCGTCTGAGCGCGCATCCAGCGCCAAGTTCCAGCCTTCACTGTTGGTTCCGATCTTGCCCTTGAGGGATACTTTCGTGTCCTTCACAAAAACGGCAGCCTGACCAATATCAATCTCAAAGGGATCAAGGCGCAGCCGAAAATCGGTGCTGCCACGTTCCATCTCAAGCGGCTCGTCAAACAGCTCTGGCGCGGAAATTTTAGCGCTGCGCAGCGAAATCTGCCCCAGCAAGCTACCCGGCCAGCCCCGGTTGAAATCGGCAAGATAAACATGCCCTTCGCCCTGTGCCTCCCCGATTTCGCTTTTCACCGAAAGTCCAGATATATCAATGCGCTGCGTATCAGGGTTGAAGTCGATATAAACCTTCGCCCCCTCAAAATTGATCGGCGCGGCGGCGCTGCTGGGTTGCATATCGCCTGCCGAAATTTCCATCGTGCCTGCGAGGTTCTGCAGCGCGCCGTCCGCGCCGATTGTCGTGCGCAGCGCACCAGATACCGGCGCATTCACGAGTTGCAGAAAGGACAATGCCGGAGTTTGCGCGCCAATATCGTAGGCGGCAGCATTCTGGAACGACGCGGCCAAACTCGCCTCGGAGCTGCCTTTGGCAGAGCGAAACGTCAAAGAGGTCGAGGCCAAATCCTCTGTCTGGTTAAACACATCAAAGCGCACAGTGCTTTCCACCAACCGCGCGGTTTGGCGCACCGACATTGTCCCATCGGTCACCTGCCAAATGCGCCCTGAGCGGCTGTCTTCCAGGGTGATCGTCAATGCATCCGCTTGGATCTTTTCGGCCTCCGCCAAAATCCCGGTGGTGAAGACCTCATCAATCGCGTCAAGCACGGTTGCGAGCGATCCCGACGCCATGCCGCTCTGCCCGAACGACAGCGCAAACGCCCCATCCGACAATCGCCGCAATGTCATCTGCGCGCCGCTCAGATAAACAGATTTTGGCTCAATCTTACCGCGCAAAAGCCCGTTCAACCGGACCCCGCCTTCGACCCCGTTGAGCTGCGCAATATCCAGCCCGGTGGCGTCTCGAATACCGACATCCACGAGGCGAAACCGCGGCCGTCCTTTGGGTGTGACGCCGAACTCAATCTGGCGCAATGTCAGGCTGCCATCGGGCATCGCCTCGTTCATTTTCTCCTCAACCTTGGCCGCCAGCCACGGCGGCATCACCACCACGCGACCCGTCAGCGACATGGAGGCGAGCACCAAAAACGCGCCAATCAAGACAACTGTGATAGAGGACCAAACGCCTAGGTGAATGTGCAAACGGCGGCGGCGTTTGCGCCTTTGATGATCGGGATCGGCAACCCCAATAACAGGCGCAATGGCCGCAGCTTGCGGGGTTGCGGCCTGGTCTTTTTCGGGGACCGGCACGGCGAGAATGTCTGCCACAACAGGGGCTTCATCGAGCGCGGACTCGCTCTCAGCTTCCCGTTCAGTTTCGTGGTCAGCGTCCTGTTCTGTGTGCTGTTCTGCGTGCTGTTCTGTGTCTTCAGCCTTTTCATCATTGGCCGCGCCGCTGTCCTCTTTGGCTGTCTTATGCTGGTCGGCCTCTGTCGCATCAATCGGCGTATCGCTCAGAACATCGCTCTTGGCTTCATGAGACAGGTCTTCTGGCGCGCTTGGATCTGTCACTTGGGCGTCGCCCCCTTCTAGATCTCGCTCAACCTGGGCATCCTCTGAGTCCTTAGGACCGGACGCTTCCGTGTCGGCAGCGCGATCATCACCGCTCAATGCCGCATCTGCCGCACCGCTTTCCTCGCCCTCGCCTTCATCATTGGGAGTATCAGTGGGCGCATCGGTTTGAGCCTCTGTAGGCTGAACCACATCCTCATCCGCCGCCTTTTCCGCGTCTTTCACGGGGCGGGAGCTTGATTGATCCGCCCCCTCCTCTAAGGACGTTTCATCGTCAGATTTTTCATCGCTCATATGCGCGGACCCGACCGGACATCGGCTTTCCTTTTGGGATGAACCTGCCTAATGTCAGAGCCTTACGGGATCAAGAGAAAGATGTGAAGAACATGAGCGACACCCCCCTTGAGATCGGCGCGAAAGCGCCAGCGTTTCACCTGCCGCGCGATGGTGGCGAGATGGTTTCGCTGAGCGATTTTGCGGGCAAACCCGTTGTTTTGTTCTTCTACCCCAAAGCCTCAACGCCCGGCTGCACCTTGGAAGCACGCGACTTCACCGCCCTCATGCCCCAGTTTGAGGCGCTTGGGGCTGTGGTGCTTGGCGCGAGCAAAGACACAGTGAAGCGACAAGAAAATTTCTGCGCAAAACAAGACCTTACAATTCCGCTCCTGTCTGATGCCGATGGCACGCTCTGCGAAGAGTACGGCACTTGGGGCGAGAAAAAGATGTATGGCAAAACCTTTATGGGCATCATCCGCACCACTGTGTTGATCGACGCAGAGGGCAAGATCGCGCGCATTTGGCCCAAGGTCAAAGTCCAAGGTCATGCCGAAGAAGTTCTTGAGGCGGTCCGCGCCCTATGACGCTGTCACTGGCCGAAATGGCGGAGGACGTTTTGCGTCTGGGTGATGGGCGCAAGAAAGCGGCGCTGTCGCGCGCCTACGCCGCAAAATGGCGAGCAGCGCGCTCCGACGAAGCGCCAGACATCCCAATCGGCAGTGCCTCCCCGCCAACATCGCCAGCCCGCCCCGAAAAGCCCGACCTGCTCGACCCGCGCGAGGTGCCGCGCCGCCGCCCCAACACAGGCCCCGGAAGGCTCGCCATATTGCACGCGATTGCCCATATCGAGCTGAACGCCGTTGATCTGCACTGGGACTTGATCGCGCGCTTTACCGACACAAAAATGCCGATGGGGTTTTATGATGATTGGGTCAAGGCTGCCGACGAAGAATCTAAGCATTTCAATCTTGTATGTGATGTTCTTGAGGCCCACGGGAGCTTTTACGGCGCGCTCCCGGCCCATGCTGGCATGTGGCGCGCAGCGCAGGACACGGCGCAAGACCTATTTGGCCGCCTCGCGGTTGTGCCGATGGTACTGGAGGCGCGCGGATTGGACGTCACGCCGGGCATGATTACCCTGTTTGAACACGCCAAAGACACGCAGGCCGTTGAGGCGCTCAAGGTAATCTACGCGGAGGAAGTCGCCCATGTGGCCTACGGGTCCAAATGGTTTCACTTCCTATGCGGACGCCACGAGAAAGACCCCAAGGACACCTTTCACGACCTTGTTCGGCGCTATTTCCACGGCCCCCTAAAGCCGCCCTTTAACGAGGAAAAACGCGCCGATGCGGGGATGCCGCCTGACTTCTATTGGCCCTTGAGCGAAGACATCAAACCACCCACCCCCAAATAGGACCGCCTGTCGCAGCTATGGCCCAGTGGCGCATGGTCGGCGACTTCCCGCCACAGAGGGCAAAGAAATGCCAGCAAGCGGCGCGAAAAACTTGCCTATTTCGAACATGGCAGGTAATCACTCTGCACGCCCTGTTGTAGGGAAACAGGCGCGAAAATTGGGATGGGGCAACGAGAGCTGAACCTTTGCTAAGCAGACTGAGTTATAAGCTAAAACAACGACTAGAGGCGCATTTTCCGGAACAGCGCCTGTTTTTGCGATCCGAAACCGGCACACGGTTCGTGATCCTGACCCCGCTCACGCAGCTGATCGCATGGACCGGCAGCGCCGCCTTTGTGGCCTGGGCCATCATCGCGACGGCTGTGTTGATGATGGATTCGATTTCATCGGGCAATGCGCGCCAGCAAACAGCGCGCGAACAAAGCCTCTATGAGGAACGTCTACAATTGCTGGCAAGCGAGCGCGATTTGCGGTCAAGCGAAGCCTCCGCTGCGCAAGAACGGTTCAATCTCGCGCTTGGGCAGATTTCGGACATGCAATCCGAACTTCTCGCCTCTGAAGAACGCCGCCGGGAGTTGGAAACCGGGATCAATGTGATCCAGTCTACCCTGCGCCGCACCATGAACGAACGCGACGATGCGCGCGGATCGGTCGAGGTGATGCTGGCGGAGGCGCGCGGAGAAAGCGGCGGCCTGGGCGTCGAAATGCCCTCTGACATGGCAGCCACCGTCGAATTCCTGACTGCTGCGCTCGAATCCACGGCCAGCGAGCGCGACAAGGCGACCCAAACCGCCGATGCAGCCCGCGCCGAAGCGCAAGACCTGCTCTACGAAACCCGCCTTCGCGAAGAACGCAACAACCAGATTTTCTCCCAGCTTGAAGAAGCTGTGACAGTCTCGCTTGAGCCACTCGACAAGATGTTTCGAGCCTCGGGCATGTCGACGGATACGATCCTGAACACAGTGCGCCGCGGCTATAGCGGCCAAGGCGGCCCGCTCACCCCGATGATCCTGTCAACAAAGGGCGCGGGCAATGACCCCGATATGGAGCGGGCGAATGAGATTTTGGCCAAACTTGACAGGATGAACATGTATCGTATCGCGGCCGAGAAGCTGCCGTTTGATATGCCCGTGAAATCCTCCTATCGTTTCACCTCTGGCTTTGGCTATCGTTGGGGGCGCTTGCATGCGGGTGCAGATATGGCGGGGCCGATCGGCACGCCGATCTATGCCACCGCCGATGGCACCGTCACACACGCTGATTGGCAATCCGGCTATGGTCGCCTCATCAAAATCCGCCACGAATTTGGCATCGAAACCCGATATGCACATTTGTCACGCATTAATGTTTCTAAAGGTCAAAGGGTATCGCGCGGACAAAGAATTGGTGATATGGGGAATTCTGGCCGGTCTACCGGACCTCACCTACACTACGAAATTCGCGTCGGCGGTAACGCCGTCAATCCTATGAATTACATCAAGGCAGGAAGAGATGTTTTCTAAAAGCAGGATCAATGAGCCCGGCCCAAAGCAAGCCGGTGAAACGACAACGCCCCCCACAGGAGACGTCCCTATGGCTACGAAACCAGCCGCTCCGGCTGTTCCGGGTTCCGCCGCACCATCGGCCCCCACTACGCCCAAAGCAAAACCAGCAGCCTCCACGCTTTCGTCGGACCTTGTTGTCACTGGCAACATGAAATCGACAGGTGACATCCTTGTTGAAGGCACCGTGGAAGGCGATATTCGCGCACATATGTTGACGGTTGGCGAAAGCGCCACTGTGAACGGCGAAATCGTGGCGGATGACGTTGTGGTGAATGGTCGTATCATTGGCCGTTTGCGCGGCCTGAAGGTCCGCCTCACCTCCACCGCGCGCGTGGAAGGCGATATCATTCACAAAACAATCGCCATTGAGAGCGGCGCACATTTCGAAGGCTCTGTGCAGCGTCAGGATGATCCCCTGAATGGCACAGCGAAAAAGATTCCTGAGTAAGCTCTCGCGCGACTGTCCTAACGAAAGGCCGCCCAAATTGGGGCGGTCTTTTTCGTTTGATCTCCCGTTTGATAAGGGCGCTGCCCACTTTTGATAAGGGCGCTGCCCTCTGCGCTGCGCGCATTCACCCGGGATATTTGAGGAACACTGAAAAGACGCAGTTTACCCTTGGTGGATCAGAGCGCGGCGATAAAGGTGCCATGTGGCATGACCAAGGACGGGCAAGACCACGAATAGCCCAACAAAGGCCGGGATCATCGCCACAAACATCAAACCGGCAATCACCATGCCCCAGATGATCATGACAAACCGGTTTTGCGCCACGAATTGCCAACTCAAGATCATGGCTGTGATGAAGTCGATTTCCTTATCCAGCAGCAAGGGGATCGCGACAACTGTGAGCGAAAACAAGACATAGGCAAACACCAAACCCATGAGCGAGCCAGCCGCGATCATTTTCAACCCGTTGAAAGACAAGATCGTCACTTGCCAGTTCGACAAGACTTCGGTCATCGGCATCAAGCCCAGAAAGAGCGCAAAGATCATATGCGCAAGGAACACCCAAAACAAAAAGACCATGATGATGACCATGGCAACCGAGGGCATTTGCCGGTCTTTTTGGCGAAAGACCACGCCCAGAATGTCCCGCCAGCGGCAATTCAGACCTTGGTTTTGGTTTGTTGCTGTGTTCATTTCGAGCCGGCGCGACACCTCGTATAACCCGACAGCAGCAAAGGGCGCGAGCAAGGGAAACCCAAGCGCCACCGGAATGATTGAATAGCTCTGGTCCGCGACCTGTAGTTGGAAAAAGAGCACCAAGCCGCCAATCACATAGAACCCGGCGAAAAACAGCCCCACCAGCGGCACCCGGCGAAAATCCTGCCAGCCCGCCACAAGCACCTCTTTGAGGACGGGCAACTCAAGCTGCGCAATGTCGGGCACCGGCGCCGCATCAGGCACCGATGTTCGGCGTGTCTCTGTCATGGTGCCCCCCGTGTTGCACAAATTCTTATGTGTTCGCGCAGGGAGAGTGTCAGCGCGCGGTGGGCCACCTGTCAAGCCAAGGGCGCGATTTGGGCGGCGTTATTCGTCCGAATTGGCCTCGGCGCGCGACTTCCCGGCCACGTCCTGCGCCAGTGTTGCCGCCATGAACGCATCCAAATCGCCATCCAAAACCCCAGAGGTATCGGAGGTTTCGTAGCCCGTTCGCAGGTCTTTGACCAATTGGTAGGGCTGCAAGAAATACGACCGGATTTGGTTGCCCCAGCCCGCATCCCCTTTGGCTTCATGCATCGCGTTGACCTCAGCATTGCGCCGATCCAGCTCCATTTGATACAGCCGCGATTTCAGCGCTTTCATGGCGATTTCACGGTTTTGGTGCTGCGATTTTTCGGAACTTGTAACGACGATACCGGTGGGATGGTGGGTGATCCGCACAGCGGAATCGGTGGTGTTGACGTGCTGCCCCCCCGCGCCGGACGAGCGATAGGTATCAATGCGAATATCGGCCGGGTTCACGTCAATTTCGATATTGTCATCAATCACCGGATAGGCGCCAATCGCCGCAAAGGACGTTTCGCGCGTGCCTTTGCCAAAGGGCGAAATCCGCACCAACCGATGCGTGCCGCTTTCCGATTTCAGCCAGCCATAGGCGTTCTTGCCTTTGATCTGGTAGGTCGCGGATTTGATCCCGGCCTCGGTGCCTTGGGTTTCCTCTTGCAACTCGATGCTGAACCCACGTTTCTCGGCCCAACGTGTATACATGCGCGCCAGCATCGACGCCCAATCGCAGGCCTCGGTGCCCCCGGCCCCGGATTTCACTTCCAAGAACGCATCATTGCCATCGGTCTCGCCATTGAGGAGCGCTTCCAATTCCGCCGCCGCCGCCTTGACCTGCAAGGCTTCGATCGCAGCTTCAGCATCCGCCACGACATCCGCGTCGTCCTCCATTTCGCCCATTTCGATGAACTCGATACTGTCATCCAGCTCTTGGCGCATCGCTTTGAACATATTGGTAGAATCCAAAAGCGTTTGCCGCTCGCGCATGAGCTTTTGGGCGCGGGCGGGATCGTTCCAGAGGTCAGGATCTTCGGTCATGGCATCGAATTCTTCGAGCCGGTGTTCGGCGGTTTCCATGCCAATGCGCTGCGCCAAAAGCGTCAGTGATTTCTCGATGGCATCAACGTGTTTTTGAACCTCGGCGCGCATTTTTATATCCTGTGTTTGTCAGCGCCTTACCTATCAACGGGCGTGGCGCGGGGCAAGGGTCTGCGCCGGGATCGGATCAGGCAAACACACCAATTTTGCGCGCGCTCGCCAGCGCCAACCCATCGACCACAGCCGTGAAAGCGGCGCCGCGCACCAAATGGGCCTCTCCACAAAGATGGCGCGCGGCCCGCTCCACAAGCGCCATCAAAGACGAGCCACCCACAAGCACGATGGATCCGATTTCGCTCGGTTGCACCCCGGCTTGTGTCAGTGTCCTGGCCAAAGCGTCGCCTAAGATATCGGTGTTTTGCGAAAGCGCCGCGTTCAACGTGTCGCGGGTCACCTCTGCGCTCAGTCCTTTTTCGATCAATCCCATGTTGATACGCCCGGAGTTTGCATCGCCATTGGCGGCGATTTTGCCGCGCTCAACAGCAAAGGCCAAATCATGGCCCAGCTCATCTTCCAACACCACCGATAGCCGCGCCATGGCCTGTTTGTCTGTGGCGTGTTTGAGGTAATCCGCAACTTCGCGGCGCGTTTCTGCCGTGTATAAGAACGGGATCGTGGCCCATGTGGAAAGCTCGACGAAAATCCGGTTTGGCACTGGCAAAAGTGCCTCGCCAAAGTCCCGTTTCAGCTGCCCTCCGTGCCCCAAAAGCGGCATTGCATGGGTGAGGGATACGGATTTGTCAAAATCGGTTCCGCCAAGACGAATACCATGACTTGTCAGCACCTCAGGGCCATTTTGCGTGCTCCGATAGACCGTGAAATCCGAGGTGCCCCCTCCAATATCGACGATCAATCCGAGCCTTTCGGGCTGCGAAAGAGGTGCCGCCGCCAGCGCCGCGGCTTCTGGTTCAAACACGAAGCGCACAGACGAAAACCCAGCGGCACGATAACACCCAGCGAGATCAGCAGCGGCCTGCGCATCGCGCCGGTCGTCATGGGAGTGAAACTTCACAGGGCGCCCGGAAATCACACTGTCAAAACGCAGACCACTTAAGGTTTCGGCACGGGTTTTCACCTCACTCAAGAACGCCGTGACAATCTGTGCCAAACTGCGACGTTTGCCCCCCACAAGGCGCATCTCATGAAACAAAGGCGTGCCAAGCACGCTTTTGAGCGCGCGCATATAGCGGCCTTCCTCCCCCGCAATGAGCGCTTCTCCGGCCTCTGCGCCAATCAGCATCTCGCCGCCCACAGGGAAGAATACGGCCGTGGGCAAGGTGTCCTCAAAGCGCTCAATCGGGATGCGCCGCACAACCCCATCTTGCAATATGGCCGCCGCCGAATTGGAGGTTCCAAAGTCGATCGCGAGGGTCGAAACTTGGGAGTGAGACATGGTGCACCTTGGGCAAAAACCGGCTTTTAGCTTTGCATCATGGCCGGCACAAGACCCTAAGTGCGCATGGATTGCCCCTCCAAGAACAGGTGCGTTTTCGCCGCATCAACGGTGAGGCGCACGGTTTGACCGCGCAAATCGGCATGAACGCCAGGGAGCTTTGCCAAAACCGGATCACGGCCTTCTTGAGCGTCAAAATAGAGCAATGTGACCTCTCCCAGCGCTTCGACAAAATCGACAACCCCCGCCACAACCGCCGGCTCATCACCCTGTGCAATGCGAAAATCCTCCGGGCGGACGCCAAAGTTGACAGCGCGCCCTTTTGCCGCCTCGGGCGCGGCAATATCCACAAGCCCAATCCCGCCCCCTTCAAGTTCGACAGCGGTTTGTGTGCCAGTTTCCCGAATGACGCCGGGCAGCAGGTTCATCGAGGGAGACCCAATAAATTGCGCCACGAATTCATTGTCAGGGCGTTCATACAGATCAAGCGGGCTGCCGACCTGAGCGATGCCTTTCTCTGCCAAAACCACAATCTTGTCGGCCAAGGTCATCGCCTCCACCTGATCATGGGTCACATAAATCATCGTGCTGTTTGGCATTGCTTCTTTGAGCTTGGCGATCTCGATCCGTGTGGCCACGCGCAAAGCCGCATCGAGGTTTGAGAGCGGCTCGTCAAACAAATACACCTTCGGATCGCGTACAATCGCGCGGCCAATCGCAACCCGTTGCCGCTGCCCGCCCGACAGCGCCTTGGGAAGACGATCAAGATAGGCGTCAAGCTGCAAAATCTTAGCGGCACGGCGCACAGCAACATCAATCTCGGTGCGCGATTTCTTGGCGATTTTGAGCGCGAAGGCCATGTTATCATAGACCGTCATATGCGGATATAGCGCGTAGGACTGAAACACCATGGCGATCCCACGCAAAGACGGCGGCACATCATTGACCACAACGCCATCAATCATCAGAGTGCCCGATGAAATCTGTTCAAGCCCGGCGATCATCCGCAACAAGGTCGATTTTCCGCAGCCAGAGGGGCCAACAAACACGATCAGCTCGCCGGTTTTGATGTCCAGATTGATGTTCTTCAGAACCTCAACCTTGCCGCCATAACTCTTGCCGATGTTCTCCAGAAGTAGATCAGCCATCCATTACCCCTCCTTTTGACGCCGCAAAATCAACGCCTGCCAAGGCGCAAGCGGCTCATACGCACCCTGCCCCAAGTCAGCCCCCTCAATCACAGTCCACGCGCCCTCAGGCCGTGCAACCTGCCCCGGCACATCCGCCATATTCAGGGCAAAAAACACGGCGTCCTCGCCCAGCCTGCGCTCAAACGACACAACATCGCCGTTCACCGCCAGCCCGGATAAATCGCCTTTCGCAAGCGCGGGATGCGCATGACGCAGCGCGATTGCGCGGCGATAATGGTGGATCAACGCATCAGCCCCCGCCGCAGTTTCATCCTTCAGTCGTGCAATGTGATCGGGCGACACCGGGAGCCACGGCTTTTTAGGACTAAAGCCACCAAAGGGGGCCTCCGGTTGCCAAACCATCGGCGTCCGACACCCATCACGCCCTTTAAACGCAGGCCAAAACTCAATTCCGTAAGGGTCTTGCAACTCGTCAAAAGCAACATCAGCTTCGCTCAAGCCGAACTCCTCGCCTTGATAAATGCAAGCCGATCCTTTGAGGCACATGAGCAAGGTCACAAGCCCGCGCGCCGCCGCTTCTGACAGCTCCCAACGGCTCATATGGCGCACAACATCATGGTTTGAAAACGCCCAAGCCGCCCACCCTTGCGGCGCCACCTGTTCAACCTTCTGCAACAGCCGCGCCACAAAGGTCGCTGTCGGGCGATCCCCCGACAACAGCTCAAACGCATAACACATGTGCATCAAATCAGGCCCGGCCGTGTATTCGCCCATGATCTCAAGCCCGCGCTGCGCATCGCCAACCTCGCCCACTGCCGCTGCGTTATAGGGCTGCATGACAGCCCGTAAGTCGCGCAGAAACGAGAGCGTTTCAGGCCGGTTTTTATCATAGAGATGCTCTTGCCAATTGTACGGGTTCACCGCAGGGGCGATGGTGGCGTTGCGCTGAGCTGGATCAAGCGCCGGGTTGTCACGCAACCGCGCGTCATGGGCATAGAAATTGATCGTATCAAGGCGAAATCCATCCACCCCGCGCGCCAGCCAAAACCGTGCAACATCCAGTAACGCCGCGCGCACATCGGCACTGTGAAAATTCAAATCTGGCTGTGATGTCAGGAAGTTATGCAAATAGTACTGCATCCGTCCGGGCGCCCAAGCCCATGCGCTACCGCCAAAAATCGACAACCAGTTGTTGGGCGGCCCGCCGTCCGGTTTTGCGTCGGCCCAGACGTACCAATCTGCCTTGTCATTTAGCGCATCGCGCGCACTTTGCGCAAACCACGGGTGTTGGTCAGAACTGTGCGAGAGCACCAAATCAATCATCACTTTCAGATTGAGGTCATGCGCGCGCGCAATGAGCCGATCGAAATCCGCCAAGCTGCCAAACATCGGATCGACATCGCAGTACTCCGAAACATCATAGCCAAAATCCTTCATTGGCGATGGGAAAAACGGAGATATCCAAACCGCATCCACCCCCAAATCCGCAATATGATCCAAACGCCGGGTGATCCCGGCCAAATCGCCAATACCATCTCCGTTGTCGTCCTGATAGGAGCGCGGATAGACCTGATAGATCACCGCGCCGCGCCACCAATCTGGGTCTTTGACGAGCTGTGTCATGTACGTCCTATTTTACCGATCCGGCGAGCAATCCGCGCACCAGATATTTTTGCATGAGAAAGAAAACCAAGAGCGGCACGGCCATCGACACGAAGGCGGCAGAGGCCAGGATTTCCCAGTCGCCGCCGCGCGAGCCAAGCAGTTCAACGATGTGTTGTGTCATGACGGTTGTTTGGCCCGTCGCATCGATCAAGAACACCCGTGCCACCAACAAGTCGTTCCACGTCCACAGAAATTGAAAGATCGCAAAGGACGCAAGCGCCGGAAAACTGAGGGGCAGAATGATCCGGGTGAACACCTGAAAATCCGTGGCCCCATCAACGCGCGCGTTTTCAATTATGTCGCGCGGCAACCCGGCCATGTAGTTGCGCAAGAGATAGATCGCCAGCGGCAAACCAAACCCAGTATGGGCCAGCCAGACCCCAAGATAGCCCTTCCCGATGCCAATCCCCAGATGCAGTTTCAGCAGCGGAATAAGGGCCAATTGCAATGGCACAACAAGCAGCCCAACAACCGTTGCGATGAGCAAAGCGCGCCCGGGAAACCGCATCCATGCCAAAGCGTAGGCGGCAAAAGCCGCGAATAAAATCGGGATCACGGTGGCTGGGATCACCACCGTCAACGTCGAGATAAATGCGCGGCTAATGCTATCTACGTTCTTGGGATCAAACAGGATTTTGTCATAGTTGTTGAGCGTCAGTTCCGGCGCGCTCGCGGCTGTCACAAACACGCGCGGCAGTCGTGTGCCCGCAAAGCTCTCATCCCCCGTCAAGACAAAATCACCCTGATCGCTCACGGTGAGGCGCGCCCCTGACTTCAGCACAGCAATGTCGCCCGGCGCATGGGCTTGAGGCGCGCGCGACGAGGTGCCCCAGGCAGAAATCACAACCTCCCGCCCGTCAAACAAACGCCCTTCAATCACATATTGCGCGCCAACTGCGGTTTCTGCGCCTGACAACCGGATGGCCGGCTCCTGCCGCTCTTGGGTTGATAGCGCGCGCCACCACCCAGACGTCGAAATCTGATCGCCCGTCCGAAACGAGCTGACCAAAAGCCCAAGCGTTGGCAGCATCCAGAGCACCACAATCAGCACAACCGAAATATGAACGGCCCAGGTAAGATGCGACTTTTTGCCAGCGATATGATCCATTACCGCATCTCCCGGCGCGCTGTGATGACATTCCAAACGAGGATTGGGCTGACCAAAACCATGATGACAAGCGCTGACGCCGAGGCCAGGCCCCAATCTTGAGAGCGGATCAACTTATCGAACATATAATTCGCCAAAACCTGCGTGCCCCATTGTCCGTTTGTCATAGCGTAAACAATGTCGAACACCTTGAGCACTGTGATGGTGATTGTCGTCCAAACCACCATGATCGTTGGCATAATCTGCGGCACCTTGATCTTGAAAAACACCTGAAACGGCCCGGCACCATCCACAATCGCCGCTTCAATTGTTTCTTCAGGGATGCCGCGCAAAGCCGCCGACAAAATCACCATCGCAAAGCCGGTTTGCACCCAAATCAACACAGCCATGAGCAAAAAGGAATTCAGCCCCGGTATGCTGAGCCAAGCCTGCGGCGTGTCGCCACCGAGCGCGAGATAGAGTGCGTTCAACAGGCCGATTTGTTCTTGGCCCTCGGGGCGAAAATCATAAACCAGTTTGAAAATCACGGAGGCGCCGACAAAGCTGATCGCCATGGGCATGAAAATCAGCGCTTTCGCAAGCGCGCCCCAGCGAATGCGGTCCGTGAGCTGCGCAATCAACAGCCCAAAACTTGTTGCCGCAGCCGGAACGATCAACAACCAGAGAAAGTTGTTCAACAGCGCCTCGCGAAACTTCGCTTCGCTGATCATTTGCCGGTAATTCTCAAGCCCAACAAACGCATATCCGCCCCCCGGCACCCGCTCCGTCAGGCTCAAGCGCAGCGTTTCCACCACCGGATAGGCCAAATAGACAGCGAGCATAAACAGAGCCGGGAACATGAAAAGCCAAGGCCGGATCACATTCGCTCGGCTGATATTGCGCCCAGGGTTTTTGCCCCGCGCCGGGAATATAACCTTATCAAGCAAAACGTTAGACAGGAAGAAATACGCAATCGCCACACCGACGCCAATCACGATCGTCAAAAACCCCTGTGTCATCGGATGCATGATGTCCCCTTCCGGTCAGCCGCCGTTCCTCAAGCGCAAAGCGAGAGTAAGAACAGCGGTGAGAACGACGGTGAGAGCGACCAAAACGCCCCTCCCACCCTGTTTTGCAGCGTTTATTTCAACGCATCCCAGCTTGTTTGAATCTCCGCGGCGACTTCGGCGGCAGGCTTTCCGCCCACATAGTCCACCATCCCCGTCCAAAAGCTCCCAGCCCCAATACCGCCGGGCATCAGGTCAGACGCGTCAAAACGAAATGTGGTCGCCCCAAGCAAAATGTCGTTCATCTTGCGCAAGGTCGGATCAGAAAACGCCTCAAGGTTGACGCCCTTATGCGGGGTCAAGAAGCCCTTTTGCGCCATCCACGCTTCATGCGCCTGAGGGGTTTGCAGAAATTCGATGAACTCGTGAGCCGCGTCATTTTCATCGGTGATCGCCCACAGGGTACCCGCGCCAAGGACCGGCGCGCCGAGGTCTTTATCGGCGTAGGATGGGAAATAGAAGAAATCCACATCGACGCCCACATCGGTGCCATCTGGGAAAAACGCCGGAATGAAAGACGCCTGACGATGCATGTAGCATTGCGGCGGCGACGAGAACAAACCTTTGGGGCTATCGCGAAAATCAGTCGCCCCCACGCCTTGGGCACCGCCAACCGCATAGCCGTCCTTCAATGCGAAGCCGCCAAAGGCCTCAATCGCGCCAACAATGCGGGGATCATCAAACGGGATCTCATTGCTCACCCAACCGTCATAAACCTCAGGCGGCTGGGTGCGCAAAAGCAAGTCCTCAACCCAATCCGTCGCAGGCCATCCCGTTGCGGCTTCTGAACCAATCCCCAAACACCAAGGCGTTTCGCCCGCCGCGACAATCTCGTCAGACAGCGCGATCAGCGCCTCCATTGTTTGCGGCACCTCATAGCCAGCATCCTCAAAGGTCTCCGGCACATACCACACAAGAGACTTCAAATCGGCTTTGTAAAAGAACCCGTAAAGGTGCTCCGCGCCTTGCGGATCGGCGTAGGTGCCAAGATCAACCCAAGACTGGCCAGCGGCATAGTTGTCTTCTACCCATTGCGCTGTGCCCTCTTTGAGAGGCGTCAAAAAACCGCGCTTCGCCATGTCTGCCGCAAGACCGGGCTGTGGGAACACCGCGATATTGGGCGCTGAGCCGGCTTCTGCATCGACAACGATCTGCTGCTCAAAGCTGTCAGAGCCAACATAGCGCACATCATGCCCCGACTCAGCGGCGAAAATTTCGAGCACCACGCGCAACTGTTCTTCATCGGCGCCCGTCCAAGGGCCTGAGATCGTCAATTGCTCCGCTGCCGCGCTGCCAACCATGCCCATCACAAGCGCCAAGGCCCCGGCACTGCAATAAAAATTTCGTTTCAGGTTCCTGTCCATTTTATCCTCCCGGTTTGCGCCATCGCGCCCATCCATCCACCGCTTTGCTTGAGATCAACAGCACAGGCGCGCCCTCGACTCATCTTCGCTCCACACCTCAAAGCGGTTTGAATGTAAAAAGACTGACCGATCATTGAACACCTGTCAACAAAGGCGAACCGTCGCGGGCCTTCGCACGTTGCGTCAGTAATACTGACCGCTTTAAGAAAACCCCCTTTGACGAACTGCCTTTTCGCGGCTACTGTCAAACCAATCCAAAGCGGTTTGAAAACACCATGACCCTCAAAGAACTGTCAAGAATTCTAGGCCTTTCTCCCACCACCGTGAGCCGTGCGCTGAACGGGTATCCAGAGGTATCCCAAACCACCCTGCTCAAGGTGCAAGCCGCCGCCAAAGCGCATGGGTATCGACCAAACAATCGCGCGCAAAGCCTCGCGACCGGGCGCACGATGACCATCGGCCATGTCATCCCTGTGAGTTCGGAACACGAGATGATGAACCCGGTGTTTTCCGATTTCACAGCGGGGGCTGGCGAGATTTACGCCGCCAAAGGCTATGACATGTTGATTTCGATTGTTGCGGACCACGACCAAGCGCGCGCCTATCAGGAATTCAGCACGCGCGGCATTGTCGATGGCATCATTGTGCACGCGCCGCGCAAGGGCGATCCGCGCGTCCGGCTGCTCAATCAAGTCGCGATTCCCTTCGTGGTGCACGGGCGCGCCACCGACAGTTGCGATCCTTACAATTGGGTCGATATGAACAATCGCTATGCGTTTCATCATGCCACGGAGTTTTTGCTGGATCTTGGCCACAAACGCATCGCCCTGATCAACGGGCTGGCGGATATGGACTTCGCCATGCGACGCCAAGAAGGCTATCTTGATGCGCTGGCAGAGCGCGGCATTGCACCGGACCCGACCTTGATGTTTGGGGATGAGATGACCGAAGGCTATGGCTACAACGTGACACGCGGCCTCCTCGAACGTGCTGTCGCACCCACTGCGATTTTGCTCTCCTCCATTATTCCCGCAATCGGTGCGCGGCGCGCGATTGAGGACATGGGCCTCAAAATGGGGCGCGATGTGTCCGTCATCACCCATGATGATGACTTGAGTTACCTGAAAAACGGCGGGCAACCCCCTCAATTCACTGCCACAAGATCCTCCGTGCGCGAAGCCGGAAAACGGGCAGCGCGCATGTTGCTATCGGTCATCGAAGCGCCCGGTCGTGGCCCGCAAAACGACCTTTTGGAAGCAGAGCTGATACTGGGAGCCTCCACCGGCCCGGCCCCAACCAATGGCCCGGCCACCAGCCTCGACTTCAAGACCGGCCCCGCGCCCGAACAGGACAACGTCCCGCATGCCACCCCTCGCCCATAGCCGCGCCGATTTCCCCGATGATTTCCTGTTTGGCGTTGCCACCTCCGCCTATCAAATCGAGGGGCATGCTCAGGGCGGCGCGGGGCAAACGCACTGGGACAGTTTCGCCGCGACCCCGGGCAATGTTTCGGGCTTTGAAAACGGCGCGCTGGCCTGTGATCACCTGACACATTGGGAGAGGGACTTGGACCTGATCCAAGCCGCCGGATTTGATGTTTATCGGTTTTCGACCTCCTGGGCGCGCATTCAACCCGACGGCCAAGGTAAGCCCAATATGGAGGGGTTGGACTTCTATGATCGGCTCATCGACGGGCTGCTTGCGCGCGGCATCAAGCCCGCCGCCACCCTGTATCATTGGGAGTTGCCAAGCCCGCTTGCGGATATCGGCGGCTGGACCAACCGCGACATCGCGGCGCGATTTGCGGCTTTCACTGAGATCGTCATGGCGCGCCTTGGAGATCGGCTCTGGTCGGTCGCCCCAATCAATGAGCCGTGGTGCGTGAGTTGGCTTGCGCATTTTGAAGGCCAACACGCACCGGGCCTGCGCGATATTCGCGCCGCCGCCCGCGCCATGCATCATGTCTTACTGGCCCATGGCAGCGCCACCACTGTGATGCGCGACACAGGGCACAAAAACCTTGGTGCTGTGTGCAATTTCGAATTCGCAACGCCCCTTGACGCGACCCCCGAGGCAAAGGCCGCAGCCGCGCGCTATGACGCGATTTACAACCGGTTTTTCCTGCAAGCCCTGACCAAAGGCACCTATCCTGATTTGGTCCTCAAAGGGCTGGCGCCGCATCTGCCAAAGGGCTGGCAAGACGATATGGCGCAGATCTCGCAACCTCTCGATTGGCTTGGCCTCAATTATTACACCCGAAAAGTGATAGCGCCACGCACAGACAGTGCCCCTTGGCCAGCTTACCGCGAAACCACTGGCGAATTGCCACAAACCGATATGGGCTGGGAGATTTACCCCGAAGGGTTGTACCACTTCCTCACGCGCACGGCGCGCGACTACACCGGCACCCTGCCCCTTTATGTCACCGAAAACGGCATGGCAGCGCCCGATCACATAAAAACAGACGGCACACTCCAAGACAGCGACCGCATCGCCTATCTTGATGCCCATCTCGCCGCTGTGGCGCGCGCAAGCCAGGAGGCAGTGCCCGTGAAAGGCTATTACGCTTGGTCATTGCTTGATAATTATGAGTGGGCCATGGGCTATGGGAAGCGCTTTGGCCTCGTGCATGTGGACTTCGACACCCTTGAACGTCGCCCCAAAGCATCCTACCACGCTCTAAAGGTCGCACTTACCCGGAGCTGATCATGACCGCCCTCAATGCCTTGTCATTACTTGCTGATATCGGCGGCACCAATACCCGTTTGGCCTTGAGCCAAGGGCGCAGGCTCCTGCCTGACACGATCAAACGCTATGCCAACGCCGAATATGCCTCGCTTGACGATGTCTTGGCGCAGTATTTGTCCGACATAGGCCAACCCGATTGTGTGGGGGCCTGTGTGGCGGTTGCTGGCCCGGTGCGCGCGGGTGTCGCGCATATGACAAACCTTGCGTGGACAATTTCTGAAACAACACTGGCGCGCGCGACGCGCGCACAGACCGTTGCCCTCCTCAACGACTTGCCAGCGCAGGGCTATGCCTTGGACAATCTTGCGCCCAATTCCGTGACCCCCTTGATTGGCACCCCGCCCGATGTTGCCCCGCAATCAAACGCAACCCGCCTTGTGATCGGCATTGGGACAGGGTTCAATTCATCCCCTGTGTTTGATGTGGAAGCCATGGGCCGCCATGTGCCCGCCTCAGAATCAGGGCATGTCACCTTGCCACTCAAAGACACCGACATTCAGCCTTTGGCGGCCTATTTGGCGCGCGAACACGGGTTTGCCGCCGTCGAAGACGCGCTGTCCGGGCGCGGCTTGGCGGCCCTTTTTGCCTTTGAGACGCAACACCAGCCCCCAAGCGCTCCGCTCACCAGTGCCGCGGTTCTGGAGGCCTACGCCGCCGGTCTTCCCGAAGCGCAGCGCGCCGTGGCCTTGTTCACGCGACTCTTGGGGGCGGTTGTCGGCGATTTGGCCCTTATGAGCCTTCCTTTTGAGGGCATTTTCCTAGTTGGGGGCATGGCCCGCGCCATCAGCCCACTTCTGCTGGAAAACGGCTTTCAGGCGGCGCTCACAGATAAAGGCCGGTTTAGCGATTTCGTTGCGGATTTCAGCGTGAGCGTTGTGGAAGACGACTACGCCGCGCTGACCGGATGCGCGTGTTATTTGGCGCAAAAACAAGCGCTCAAAAAAACCGAATTCCCGTAAGCCAATATTAACCTCCCCTGCCGTACACCATTGCCACGAGACGTAAGAAAGGTGGCAACTTCATGGATGGACGGACCCGGTGTGCGCGGGGGTGGCTATGACCCTTGCGACAGTGACTTTGGAGCCAAAACTCGACCTGCGCGCAGCCAGCGAGCTGCGATCAGCACTCCTTGACCTTAAGGGACAGGATGTTGTGCTGGACGCAGTGAACGTGGATCATTTTGGCGCGCTTGCCCTTCAAGTGGTGCGCGCGGCCAGCAAAACATGGGCCGAGGCCGGGGCATCTTTCGGCATCGAGAACGTATCGTCCGATCTGTCCGATCAAC
This sequence comes from Maritimibacter sp., assembly GCA_050633625.1. GTDB lineage: Bacteria > Pseudomonadota > Alphaproteobacteria > Rhodobacterales > Rhodobacteraceae > JBOEGW01. Next base: position 262,710 of record JBOEGW010000007.1, read on the forward strand.
TGACGCTCTTGGGATACACCCCTGACAACTTGACGACATGGGAGACTGCTCAATGACCATGCAGGTATTGGCCGTAGATGACAGCCGAACAATGCGCGATATGGTGCGCCTTGCCTTGACGGGTGCAGACATCGAAGCGCATCTCGCGGAAGATGGCGTGCACGGGCTTGAAGTCCTGGATGACATGACGCCGCCCGACGCGATTATCACTGATATTAACATGCCGCGCATGGATGGATTTCAGTTCATCGATGCCGTGCGCAGCCGCGAAGAATACAGATCGATTCCAATCCTTGTACTCACCACGGAAAGCGCCAACGACATGAAGACCCGCGCCCGTGAGGCCGGTGCGACGGGCTGGATCGTGAAACCGTTTGAGCCAGCTAAGCTGGTGAAAGCGCTTAGAATGGTAGCGGGGTAACACGATGTCCGATCCAATGGCAGAAATTCGCGCGTCCTTCTTCATCGAATGTGAAGAACTGCTTGAAGCCCTTCAAGACGGCCTTCAGACCATGGAAGACGGCGAAGCGGATGAGGAAACCGTTAACATCGTGTTTCGCGCTGTGCACTCGATCAAGGGCGGCGCCGGGGCTTTTGGTCTCGACGGTCTCGTCGCTTTCGCGCACCGCTATGAAACCGCCATGGACGAAGTGCGCGCCGGCCGGTTGGCGGCGGATGGCGATGCGCTGAAAATCTTCTTCCAAGGCAGCGATATTCTGACAGATTTGGTCCGCGAATGTCGTGATGAACAAGACCACGACTACGCCCGCATTGATCCAGTCTTGGCCGATCTTGACGCTTTAATCGGCAATGACGGGTCGCAAGAAGAACCCGAAGAAGTGATCGAGTTTGAACCTGCTGGCATTTCTCTCGATCTGGATATAGGCGACTTGCCTGATCTTGGCCCTGATCTTGGCCCTGATCTGGCTGATGCGCCAGATTTATCCGCCATCGGAAGTGAATCCGCGGGGGATCCCGGCTTTACGATCGCCTTCAAGCCAGCTGCCCTGCTCTACGCCAACGGCAATGAGCCACAATTCTTGTTCCGCGCCCTGCGTGATCTTGGCCCGCTCGTCGTCCAATGTGATGAGAGCGAACTACCTGGCCTTGACGACCTTGACCCTGAACATCCCTTTCTGGCGTGGAAAATTGAAGTCTCCACCAGCGAATCCGAAGCCGATGTCGCTGAAGCCTTCGAGTTTGTAGACGGGCTTTGCACGCTCGAAATTGCCCCCGTGAACACAGCGCAATCATCCGCTGACGATCTGCCCGACCTTGCCGATTTGCCAGACCTCGCATCGATCACGGACGAAGACGACACGCCCATGAGTGATGCGGACATGAGCGCGGCGCAAAGCGCGCCCGCAGCCTCACCACCCGATGGCGAGCCACATAACGAGGCTGAAGCACCAGAGGTCACGCCTGTGCCCCCTGCGCCACCCGCCACAACCGCCGCCCCGGCACCCGCAAAGCCAACCAGCGAAAAAGCGGCGCCAGCCGCCAAAGCCGCCGCAACGCCGCGCGCCACAGTTCGCGTTGACTTGGAACGCATTGATCGCCTCGTAAACCTCGTGGGCGAAATTGTGATCAACCAAGCCATGCTGACCCAAAGCGTGGAGGCCGCTGGCCTCGCACCGAACTCAACAGTGCGCACCGGGCTGGAAGAATTTCTGCAACTCACCCGCGACATCCAAGAAAGCGTGATGATGATCCGCGCGCAGCCGGTCAAATCCCTCTTTCAACGCATGTCGCGTATCGTACGCGAGTCCTCTTCCGCCATTTCAAAGGACGTCCGCCTCAAGACAGAAGGTGAGAATACCGAGGTCGACAAGACCGTCATTGAACGCCTTGCCGACCCGTTGACTCATATGATCCGAAACGCAGTGGATCATGGGCTTGAAGACAATGAAGACCGCATCGCGGCCGGGAAACCCCGCGAAGGCACAGTCTATCTCACAGCCATGCACCGCTCCGGCCGCGTGGTGATCGAAGTCGCTGACGACGGCGCCGGGATCAATCGAGAAAAGGTCTTCAACAAAGCCGTTGAAAAAGGCCTGATCCCCGCTGACAGCCAACTCAGCGACAGCGAAATCGACGCTCTCTTGTTTATGCCGGGGTTTTCCACAGCGGATCAAGTGTCCAATTTGTCGGGGCGCGGCGTGGGCATGGATGTGGTGCGCAGCTCGATCCAAGCCCTTGGTGGGCGGATCACAATCACCTCGGAAGCCGGGAAAGGCACGACCTTTTCAATCTCCCTTCCTCTGACACTTGCCGTATTGGACGGCATGGTCGTGCGCGTCGCCAATGAAACCCTCGTCGTTCCATTGAGCTCTATCTTGGAAACCCTCGCCTTAACAGAGGATGACCTGCGCGCCTTTGGCCCTTCAACCCATGTTGTCAATATCCGCGACAAATTCGTCCCTCTCCTCGACCTGGGCGCGGAACTTGGATACCGCTCCCCGCTCTCCGATTATTCGGGCGGCGTCGTTTTGCTGATCAGCCAAGAAGACGGCTCCACGGCGGCAGTTGTCGTGGATGCCATTGAAGATCAACGCCAAGTTGTCATCAAGGGCCTGCAAGATAGCTATGGCAGAGTGCCCGGAATTGCCGCGGCAACCATCCTGGGCGACGGTCAGATCGCCCTCATCCTTGACCCGGTGGACCTCATTGCAGGTGCCAGCGGACACACGAAGCCAGGCGCGAGCATGGCGCCCCCTCCTGAGGCTGAACTCGAACTAATGGGACAAGAACTATGACCGAGACCACTCCTCCACCAGAGAAATCGAAAGACGGGAACACCATCGAATTGTTGTCGTTCCTCGTCGGTGGCCATGATTACTGCGTCGACATCATGTCGGTTCGCGAAATCCGCGGCGGCGCAAAAGCGACGACCCTGCCCCATTCTCCGTCCTTCATGCGCGGTGTCATCAACCTGCGCGGAACTGTCTTGCCGATCATGGACCTCTCCAACCGTTTGGACCTCGAAAATGAAACGGACCAAACCCGAAATGTAATCATTGTGGTCGCCGTTGGCGAAAGAACTGTCGGTCTCATGGTCGATGCGGTGTCTGACATTCTCGCCATTGAACAGGACGAGCTTCAACCGCCGCCCGATTTGCCCGCAGACAATGAGCGCAGCTTTGTCTCTGCGCTGACAATCGTCGACAATCGAATGATCCGCGTTCTTGACCTGACGGCGGTCCTGCCTCCACCTGGAGAGGAAGCCGCGTGACGTTTCAAGATCCAAGTCTTCCCAAAACAGAGGCCCCGGCCGCAAGTGCCCAACCGCAATCACGCGCGAACGGACCGGCTTTGTCTGAGGCCGCGTTCGAATGCATCGCAGCACTCGCAAAGCGTGAAGCCGGGTTGGCGATTGCCAGCGCAAAGGCAGCGATGGTCCGCACCCGCCTTTCTCGTCGTTTGCGGCTCCTAAACCTTAGGAGCTTTGAAGCCTATTGCGATCATGTTCAAAGCCCCGAAGGAAAAGAAGAACTCGGCGAAATGATTTCAGCGCTGACGACGAATGTGTCGCATTTTTTTCGTGAGGATCATCATTTTCAAACGTTGCGCAATGATGTCCTCCCGCCCTTAATCGCGAATTTGAGCAAGGGCAAACGACTCCGCATTTGGTCCGCTGGCTGTTCAAACGGTCAAGAACCCATGTCCATCGCAATGACCCTGCGCGAGGCAAATGTGCCCGCCGATGCGGATGTGAAAATCCTCGCAACAGATATCGACCCCGTGGTTGTGGCTCATGCGAAACGAGGGTTCTACTCCGAACAGATGATCTCAGGGCTAGATAAGGCCCGTCGAAACCGGTTTTTCACAGCTCAAAACAAGGACGGCGTGTCCGGCTGGCAAGCCAACGATGATCTAAAGTCCCTGATTTCTGTCAGACAACTGAACCTGTTGCGCGACTGGCCCATGAAGGGCACTTTTGACGTCATTTTCTGTCGAAATGTTGTGATCTATTTCGACGCAGAAACCCAAACGCGTTTGTGGCAGCGTTTTGCAAAGGTGCTTGCGCCCGAGGCCTGGATGTTCCTTGGGCATAGCGAGCGCGTTTGCGAAGAAAACATGACCCATTTCAGAAACAGCGGTGTCACAACCTACCGCCGCACCGAAATCCCTACGCAGTCGCTGCGCAGTTAATAGCGAAAGGAAACCGACATGGCTCTTCGAGACCAACTTCGCGTCATTGTTGTAGATGACATGTCCACAAGTCGCGGCCTCATCACCCAAGCCCTGGATGGATTCGGCGTGCGGCAAGTTGAAAGCGCTGCGGATGGTCAGTCCGCGCTTCAAAAAATTGGTGCTTGGCCCGTGCATTTGGTAATCTCAGATATGAACATGCCTGGTATGAATGGTCTCCAACTCCTTCATTCCCTGCGCACGGCAGCCAAAACGCAAAAGGTTGGATTTCTGCTCATCACCGGGAAGGCTGACAGAGAGATCATCGAAACCGGTAAGAAGCTTGGAATGAACAATTTTCTCGCAAAGCCGTTTCAGCCGAATGACTTGAAAAATGCGATCGAAGCGATCGTTGGACGCCTTTGAAATTCATATGCCTATAGAAAACGTCAATTCGCAAGAGCAGCCGTCCGAACGACCGCTTGGGACGTCCTTGGACAGGGCCGCAGACGAGATTTCTGCTGCCGCTAAAATCCTTTCCGAACTCCAATGGACGATTTCCACTCTGTTAGAAAAGCTCCATCACCCGGATTTAGCGGCTGAGGTACAAATGCTTCAAGACATTGACAGGCTGCACCAAACCTATGTTGACCTTGCGGCGATGATCAAGGTCTCCGCCCAACACACGCAGCATTTGACGATCCAAGACGATGACTTGAAAAAAGTCATGAAACTCGACAGCCTGAAGCAACGTGTGTTCGGATCTGAAGACTCACAAGACGCATTAGAAGAACAAGAAATCACCTGGTTTTGAAATCAATCGTTTTATGGAAAAAAGGGGACGTCCAATTATTTTGGACGTCCCCTTAGTCATTCAATTTTACGCAATCGCCTCAGAACAACTCGACTTCTGCCGAAACAGCAGGCTCGACGGGTTTCACAATCGGAACTTCTTTTTCGACATACTTGACCCGCGCGCGCCCGCTGGAAGGCCAAAACTCAACGCGTCGTGCTTTCGCTCCACCGATATCGCCGCCCATATTTTCGATGCCTTCGCGCGAAAGAAACTCGTTCACGAAGTCCCCATTCCGCTCTCCTGCGTCAGACAAACCTTGTATCATGCGCGCGCCGCCAAACACCTTGGCTTTCAAATGGCGCCGATCCGCTCCAAGGCGCACGAGACCATTGATCAGCAGTTCCATCCCGTTCACACCGTGGCCAAAAGTACCGGCGGCGTTTTCCGTTTCATCAATGAACAAGACGTGGTTCATGCCGCCAATTTTGCGGACTGGATCCCAAATACAAGATGAAACACAAGACCCAAGCAAAGTGGTGATCACTGTGTCATCGCCACCATCTATCGCATGTTCGACTTGGCCAATATACACCCGCCGAGGCTTTGCTGAGCTAAGTCCATTATGCAAGAATTCGTCCTCCTTCGTGGCGGTTATGGGACGCTCGACGAAGAAGTGCGGCGCCGATGTTTGCCAGTGCACATTCCTCATCCACTCCACCCAGCTCTTTGGCGATGCGTGGCATCCCATAAACGACTGAGCTTTTCGCATCTTGCCCGATGCAATATGCGCCGGCTTGCCGGAGCTCCAACATGCCTTGCGCCCCGTCTCGTCCCATACCTGTCAGCAGGGCGGCGACCACATTCTCAGCAATCGGATGGGCCGATCTAAACAGCTCGTCAACCGAAGGGCGGTGCCCGCTGGTCTTGGCACCTTCCACCAATGAAATCGACTCGCATTTCGCACCGTTCAAACACATATGAGTCAGGTCTCCGGGTGCCAATAAGACTTGCCCCACAGCTAAAGTATCCCCTTCTTTCGCGATGCGCACTTTTGGCGCCACCGCAGCGTTCAAACGCGTCGCGAAACTTCTTAGGAACGATGCCGGCATATGTTGCGTGATCATCGTTGGCGGGCAATCTTCGGGAAATTCGCTCAAGACGGTCTCCAACGCCTCAACCCCACCCGTCGATGCACCGATCAACACGTATTTGCCATTCCACGGAAAGGCAGCGGCGCTCGGAACCTCTCTTGAACGCCCCAAGGGCGATGCAACTTTTCTGTTCTGAACCCGCGCTTGGGCTGCAATTTTCAAGGTGTCCACGACATGTGCAAAGGTATCGCGCGCGCCTCCGAAACGAGGTTTCTCTATGCATTCAACCGCGCCAATCGACAAAGCGCGAATGGCGGCATCGCTGCCTTTCTTCGTCAAGGATGAGATCATGACAACGGGCATCGGCCGCGACCGCATAAGGCGCTCAAGGAATTCGATGCCGTTCATTCCCGGCATTTCAACATCGAGCGTCATGACATCCAATGCCATGGATTTCACAGCGTCACGCGCTTCTTTCGCTGTCCCAGCTTCTCCGACCACCTTGATGCTCGGATCGCGTTCTATCCCGGAGCGAATAAGCCGCCGCATTGTCGCAGAGTCGTCCACAATGAGAACGCGGATTTCATCCATTGGTGAGATCTCCCAGCTGTCCGATCAGAATTCATCCCATCCGCCGTCGTCATCCTCAATATCGAGGGCCTGCGCGGTTGCGCTCGCTGGTGCGCTTGCCACCGATTGGGCAGTAGGCGCGGGGGGAGTGGGCTTTGCGGGGGATGGGGCTGCGGCTTCGCGCCGTGAGGCGAAGCTGGCGGCATCAACGATCTGAGCGCTTTTGCCTGCCCCTGTGCCAGTGCCAGGTCGTGTGCCTGTGCCCGTTTTGAATTGCGCCATGGTTTTCGCCAGCGTTTCCGCTTCGCGCGTCAGCGCATGGCTGGCGGCTGTGGTTTCTTCAAACATGGCGGCGTTTTGCTGGGTCACCTGGTCAAGCTGGTTCATGGCGGAGTTGATTTCCGCAAGACCCGCGCTTTGCTCTTGCGAACTCACAGCAATATCAGACACGTTTTGGCTGATCTCAGACACGCTTTCGACGATCCCTTTGAGCGCGCCGCCGGCTTGATCCACGAGATCAACGCCGCGTTTGACCTGTGCGCCAGAGGCGGAGATCAGCTCGTTGATCTCGCGCGCCGCATCAGAGGAGCGTTGTGCCAAGGCTCGCACCTCAGAGGCAACAACCGCAAAGCCGCGCCCCGCCTCGCCCGCACGCGCGGCCTCGACCCCGGCGTTGAGCGCCAAAAGGTTGGTTTGAAACGCAATGTCATCAATCACCCCGGTGATTTTCGAAATCTGCGTCGAGGAGCTTTCAATCTCGCTCATCGCCTCCACAGCTTCGCGCACGATTTCGCCGGACGCCTCTGCGTTTCGCCGCGCATTCTCAACGATTTCATTGGCGTGCAAAGCGCCCTCCGCGGCGGATTTCACTGAAGAGGTCATCTCATCCAAAGCGGAGGCTGTTTCCTCCAATGTGGCAGCTTGGCGCTCAGTGCGTTGCGACAAATCATCCGCCGCAGAGGAAATTTCCGCTGCCTCGCCGGTGATCAAATCCGCGTTTTCAACGACCCCTCGCATGGCCGCCAAAAGCCCCTCAACAGCACTGTTAAAATCAACGCGCAGCTGTTCATAATCCTGCGAAAACGCCTCATCCAAACGCGCCGTCAAATCCCCTTGCGCAAGCGACCCAAGCCCACTGCGCAACGCATCAACAACATGATCCTGCGCGTCTTTGACCCGTTTGGCTTGGGCTGCGGCCTCTTCCAAACTCCGGCGGGCGTCGGTCACATCATTGCCAATCAAAACGATCCTGAGCAATTTACCATGCACATCCATGACGGGTGTAAACCCACCGTCAATTGTCGCAATCGCGCCATCAGATTTCTTCAGATCAAAACGACCATAAACCGTCTCGCCTTTCGCAAGCCTGTCAAAGACAGGTCCCCTTTCGTCAGCCAAAGCCGAATTGAACTGAAACACGTCGATGCTGGATTGCCCACGCAAGGCCTCCACCGAATATTTGATCAGATCACAGAAATGGGCATTCGCGTCCAGAACAGCCCCTTCAATAGAGAACTCAGCTTTCAACTGATTGCTCTCAATTGCGGCCAAAATCGCATTGTTGAGATACTCGGCCGTCACATCCACCCATTCGACGACATAACCCTCAATCGTGTCTTGTGCGCCGTTGACGCTATTGATCAACAAGCGAAACCGGGCTTCCCCCACATTGATATTGGCCTCATAGGGAAGGTTCGCCGGGTCTGCGAGAATGGCGTTCACACGGTCCTTCAATGCGCCGGGATGAAAGAAGTCCATCGGTTTCCCCAGCACGTCTTTCGCGGCAAAGCCTGAATGCATGCTTTGAAACTCGTGCTCATAGCGCAGCAACATCTTATCCACCGAACTGTTGAGCGCGAAGATGTTCAGCTGGCGATCGACCATCATGAGAGCGGCGGACGAGCTTTCAAATGCCAAGCCCCTAAACCGGCTTTCTTGCGCAAGTTCACGCCCACGCAAAAGCTTCTTGCGCAACGCCTCAACGGCATTGGCGATCCCACCAATTTCATCTCCGCGCGCAACGCTGGGCACGTTTGTATCGTAATGTTCGTCCGCCACATCCTTAATGGACTGTGTCAGGCGCACCATCGGCGCCGTGATGCCCCGCGACATGATCCACATGGTCACGAAAATCGCGACGACAAAAATCCCAGCAATTCCCGAAATCACCTTCCTCTTGGTGTTCATGGCAAGAGCGATCTGTTGATCCGCGGTCCAAGTGGTGACAACCGCACCCACAATTGCGCCCGATTTTTCAAAAATGGCAGGCGTGGCAATGCTCAATCCATCTTCGGCCAGGACAGTTTGCTCTGTCTCAATCGCCCTTTGGCCCAGCAAGGTCAGGGCAGCCTCAAGCTCTGGTCGTGTGCCAGACATTTGGATGACCTCACCTGAGACCGACAAAGCCACCCCCTGAACCGCCGAACTGTTCTCTTTGTTGATGAGCGCGTCAAAACGCGCGGCAATCTGCTCCGCACCTCCATACCGAATATCTCCCGCAAGTGAGGTGGTGACGAGCTCATTGACCTGCCTCGCGGTTTCGCTTGTTTGTTTTAGAATGACATTCTTTGTCGAAACCGAAAAAATGACAGCAATGGCGGACGTCAAAAGCACCGCCGCCGCAACGATCAAGACCGTCAGCTTAACGAAAATGGACATCGAACGTTTTGGTTTGTCAGTGGGCATATCTAAAACTTGGGTCATCTCTTTGCCTCAAAGGTCATTGATGCGGGGCACTCCCGCGAAAGTGCAGCCAAAGCGCGAAGGATTGCGCGCTATTCAAACGCCTCTGCATTCACGCCAACAGTCATCGCGCCAATGGCTTCGCCTGATGCCGGATCAACGAGGGTCATGGAAAGCTGCGCCTGATATTCCCGCGTCGATTCATCAAGCTCAATCTCCGAGAAATGCATTGCGTCCACGCCAATACCGTAAGTTTCGGAGAATTTGGCTTCATCGCCTTGCCAGTAGTCCGAGGTCACAGCAGAAGCCGCGACATTCAGCCCTTGCGCGTCCATAATGAAGACTTCCGTAATTTGCCCGCCCGCAGCCTCAACCTGTTGACGCAAATACTCGGAACTGGGCGCGTTAAGGACACTGTCAATCAAGGAAGTGTCCGCAGATCCAATCTGACCGCGCCAGACCTGATCCTGCGCTTCGATATCCGCAAGCGACATGCCGCCCGTTTTTGCGTTTTGCGCCTTAATCGCCTCGATCAAGACCGGATCACTCGCCCAAGGCGCAACTTTTTCTACAAGAAAAGTCTTCATCCCTTCGGTCGAGCTGGCGAAGGCGCCAGTCGCAAACATAGCAAACAAGGCACCATATGTGACGGTCTTCATTGATGATCTCCTCAGAATCTCGCAGCGCAAATCGGCCGCCTTCAATCAGTTTCCCGCACAATTTAGGCACCAGCCCTTTCGGACCGGTTAATTCTGTGCATTTGCAATATGAAAAAAATGGAAATCCCCGGAAATGCTTTCAAATTCAGACAGGTAGCGCATTTGATTTTGGAGAATAGTTTGATCATCGGTTGCAAAAACGCAGTCCATCGACCGAGAAAGCCGCGCTCAAATCATCACGATGTCATAGAGGAACCCAAAGGGGGAATGGCGGAGAGACAGGGATTCGAACCCTGGAGACGGTCTCCCGCCTACACACTTTCCAGGCGTGCGCCTTCGACCACTCGGCCACCTCTCCGTGCGGCGGTTCTTATCCCTGAGTTGGGGGGGCTGACAAGGGGCATTGCGGGCTGTAACGCAAAAAAGTTCTAGCTTTCATCAGATTGGTCCGCGCCCTCGCCCAAATCCACTGCATCATCCCGCGTCAAGGTCGGGTCTTGCGCGCTATCAATCTGGTGTTGCACTGGCGCGGGTTTGGCCGCTTCCTCCCCGCGCAACGCCTCAGGATTTCGCAACCAAACATCGCGCTGTGCGAACGGAATTTCGATATCTTCTTCCAAAAACCGGCGCGCGATTTCATGGTTGATTTCCGAATGCACCGAGAGTTTGAAATTCACGTCTGACAAGATCGCCCTGACCTCAAAATTCAAGCTGTCTGCTCCAAATTCCGTAAACAAAACAGCGGGTTCAGGATTTACAACAACCAAGGGGTGCGCCTTGATAATTTCCAGAAGGATCGCCGCCACCCGCCTTGTATCGGTGCCATAGGCAACCCCAACAGGGATGATCACACGGCCAATTTTATTGCCGCGGGTATAATTGGTCACAACGCCGGAAATCAGGTCCGAATTCGGCACCACAACATCGGTCCGATCAAAGGTCTCGATCCGGGTGGAGCGCACGGAAATATCCTTCACGAACCCCATTTGTCCGCCCGCCTCAATCCAATCCCCTTCCGAAATCGGCCGCTCAATCAGCAAGATGATACCGGAGACAAAATTGGACACGATATTTTGCAAACCAAAGCCGATACCAACCGAAAGCGCACCAGCGACAATCGCCAGTGAGGACAGGTTAATCCCCGCCGCCGTCACCGCGAAAAGAGCCGCCAGAAAATAGCCAACATAGCCAATCCCCGCCGTGATCGCGTTGCGCCCGCCAATGTCCATTTTTGTCTTCGGCAAAACCGTGGTTTTCAACATGCCCTGAATCAAGCGTGTCGCCCCGTAGCCGATCACAAAGACCACGATCATCCAGAGTAAATCGGTGGGCTTAATCACCCCTTCGCCAAAGCTGACCCCTTCGCCCACGCGCGCCCAAATTTCCGACAGTTCGGTCGCGCGCACGCCCCAGATCAGCGCGAACACAGGCACCGACAAGAGCAATGTCACGCCACTGACCAAAACCGGCAACAGCGCGTCCTGTGCGTCTTGGGTGCTGCGCTTCATCAACAGGCCAAACAGGTCCACATAAAACACATGTAACGCCAACAAGACCCCAATCAGCGCCAGCGACAACATCGTGGCAAACAAGAGGTGCTCGCCCAGCGTGCCATAGCCCAAAAGCACCAAGAGCGGCCCCACAACGCCGATGATCTTCAGCCACCGCGCGCCGATTTTGACAGTGCGGCTTGTGAAGCCAGCGACCTCTTCGCTTTCCTCGCTCGCCTGCCCGCCATAGGCCAACAAAAGCCGACCAAGCCGAAACACCAAAACACCGCCCAAAATAACGACTGGCGTATTGAGAACGGCGATGGTTTCGGCAGAATAATTCTCTGCCTGCGCGACCTTACCAAGAGCGCCATAGACGCCATAGACGATCCCCAAAATCACAGCATCAAAGCGTCCTTCAATGCGTGTCGCCGGGGCGAGATTGAGCACCGCCCAATCCGACTCAGGCTGGCCAAAAACGCGCGCACCGATCCAGCGCGCAACAATGAAGCCAGCGCCAACGAACAACACGAAAATGGCGATGTATTGCAGCCTATTGTCGCCAAACCCAGCCGCATAGAGCGCGATCAACAGCGCGCCCAGCCCAAGCAACGGCACGCCGACCTGCGCGATGGAAATTGCGAAGGTCCAAACCCCTTTTCCGGGGCCTTTGCTGCGTGCAGTGAGGCGCGCGCCCCCCTTTATGATCCATGCCCGCCCGCGCAGCAAAAGCACAAAGCCAATGAGCGAGAAAAACAAAATCGGAAACGCGGACTGGCGCAACTCAGCGCGCCGCACGTCCGATGTGGCGAGAGCGCGAAAATCGCGCATAACCGACTGAATTGTATTGACAACATCCGAGAACGCAGCCGGCCACAATGCGGGCGCCGCCGGGCTTGGCCCCATGGTAAAGAAGCTGTCATTCTGGCGCGACCTGAGCAGCCCGTCGATCCCTTCAATGATCGCGTTCGCCCGCGCAAAGGCAATATCGGCGGCCAAAACTGGCGTTTCAAGCAATGACAATTGCCCCTGAAGCGCCTTGCGTTGGGTGGCGGCCGAGTCGCTTTCTACAGCGCCATCCGCAGGCTCTGGCCCAAGCGCCGCGATCTGTTCACGCAGGGACTTAATCGGCACAGTATTTTCGCCGCGCGCCGTCGAAAACGCCTCGCGCCATGTCACCATTTCCGCGCGCAAACTCTCCAAATCCGCATCAGACGCCCGCGCCGCATCAACGGCTTTTTCCGCGCGCGAGGCCACCTTGGCCCAGGCCTCGTAATCGGGGGCATTGGCTGGCAACTCAACGGTCGCGGCAAGCTCCGCTGCTGGCGAGTTCGTGCCTGCGCCCGGCGTGACATCCGCAACCGACAAGACCTGCGAAAATCCCGTGCCGACACTCAGGCCCGTACTCATGATGACGAGCAAGACCGCGCCCAAAAACGCGCGCAATTGGCGCAGTGTCAAACGCGTCATGCTTCGGCCATCACATCTGGCAAATCCACTTTGGCGCGTGTCAGAAAACTTGGCACGGGAAGCGACTTTTCTCTCAGAAATTCAGCATTGTACATTTTGGATTGGTACCGTGTTCCATAGTCGCACAGCACAGTCACGATCCGATGCCCCGGCCCCATTTCGCGCGCCATACGCACTGCCCCCGCGATATTGATCGCGGAGGAGCCACCAAGGCATAACCCTTCATTTTCGAGCAACTCAAACACATAAGGCAGGGCCTCACCGTCCGTGATTTGATAGGACATATCGGGGGTAAATCCTTCAAGGTTCTTGGTAATGCGTACTTGGCCAATTCCCTCGGCAATCGAGCCGCCTTCCATGGCGATTTCCCCGGTTGTGTAATAACTATAAAGCCCCGCGCCCATCGGATCGGCCAAGGCGACCTTGACCCCTTTGGGCTGCAACGCCATGCCAACACCCGCCAAAGTGCCACCTGACCCAACAGCGCAGACAAACCCATCGACCTTGCCGTCCATCTGCTGCCAGATTTCAGGACCCGTCGTTTCAATATGCGCCTGACGGTTCGCCACATTGTCAAACTGGTTCGCCCAGATCGCGCCATTTGGCTCAGATTGCGCCAATCGCTGCGCGAGCCGCTCGGAATAATGGACGAAATTGTTCGGATTTCGATACGGCGCGGCGGGCACCTCCACAAGCTCCGCGCCCGCGATACGCAACATGTCCTTCTTTTCTTGGCTTTGCGTGTCCGGAATCACGATGACCGAGCGATACCCCAGCGAGGCGCCCACAAGCGCCAGCCCAATTCCGGTGTTGCCCGCTGTCCCCTCAACGATCGTGCCACCAGGGCGCAACGCCCCGCGCGCCACAGCATCTTGAATGATATAAAGCGCCGCACGATCCTTCACCGATTGGCCGGGGTTCATGAACTCTGCCTTGCCAAAGATCTCACAGCCCGTGGCCTCAGATACCGCCTGCAGCTTTACCAAAGGCGTGTTGCCAATCAGCTCAACGAGGTCTTTGCGAATATCCATGGGTCGCCCTTCTTGTCACAGGTGTATGGCCCCGCGCCAACGCGGTGTGCCGTTTGTAAAAGTAGTAGGCAAGCGCGCGCGGGAACTCAAGCAGAGGCGCGCAATCGTTCACGGTTTAGTGCAAGCCAATAGGCACTCATGAGCAAGGGCACACTCGCCACTTCACCACCGCGCGCAAGCTCCATCAACCGATCAAACCCAATGACATGCGTGCGAATATCTTCCGCCTCATTTTTCAAGCCGTGCACCTCGCCGCCCAGCCCCGCAAGCTCCATAACCGCCACATAGGAATAGAGAAATTCGCTCATGGCGCCCGGACTAGGGTAGCCCTGACCCACGTTTTCCAGTGCCCCAACAGTCACACCCGCTTCCTCAAAAGCTTCCCGACGCGCGCACGCTTGCGGGGTTTCGCCCGGATCAATGCGACCCGCAATCGGCTCAAGCAACCAAGGCTTTGGATCGCCGCGCAAAAATGGCCCCATGCGAAACTGCTCAATCAACAACACAACGTCGCGCTGAGGATCATAAGGCAAAACCGTCACAGCGTCACCGCCCACCAAGGCCGCTCGCGTCACGGCGGCACTCATCTCACCGTCAAACTGGCGAAAAGACAGGTCTTGTTCACCGATTTGAAAGTAATTCACATAGGGCGTTCGCGCCTCAAGGACATGAACATCATCGCGCGCGCTCAACCCACTGCGCAGGCTTGTGGGCAGCGCCTCTTGCGCGCGCAAACGACTGGCCGCCCGCATTTGGATCGTTGGCATCATCAAAGCCACCTCATGCGCCGATTTCTTGCCGAAATAGCCCATAGCTTCGCGCGCCGCTTCCACCCATATTTCGCCATAACGCTCTGAAAACGCGCTCAAACTCCAGGTTTTTTCCGCCACATCAGTGGGCACATCAGGCCAGTAGACCTGCGCCGTCCCCCGCGCGCCCTTTTCTAGGGTCACAGGGATGTCGCGCAGATGATAGCCAAACCCAGCCTCAAAAAAATCAAGCCGTGCGCGCTGCACCGGGTCCAAATCTTCGATCAACAACCCTTCGGCAAATTGCGCCGCCCCCGCACCGCCCTCTCGCAAAACAGGATAAGCCGCGCCCTGAACAGAATGCGCCTGAAATCCGGGGGCAAGGGCCGGCCGCAAGTTTAGCCCGTCCAGCCCATCGACAACCGTATCAAGCAAGGGCAGATGGCGCAGAGTGCCAAATACGAATAGCCCGCGCGACACCTTCAGGAAAACCGCCGCGACACAGCGCCCGTCAGCCAGCCCGCAAGCACGCCCCCCACAACAAGCGCGATAATCACATCCGCTTGCGCCGCCAGCACGAGATTGTTCACAGTTTCAGCGAAAAACCCCAAGATCGCTTCCATCGGCCCGTCATAACTCTTGCGCAAAGCCCGCTCCAACATCGCGTTGCCGCCAAAAACCGCAGCCGTCACAACCGTCAAAATCACTGAGCTTGTCAGCCCAATCGCCACAGCCGTCCCCTGTTTGCGTTCAAGTTTGCGCCCGGTGAACAACCATCCCGTGCCCAGCCCCACAACGGCCGCCACCGGCGAAAGCTTCCCCACTGGCAAGCCTTCCGTCACATAGGCCTTCACAAGGTCGGCGCAAAACCAGCCCAACGCGGCCAGAATAAGTGCGGCAACAAGTCTTGATGCGGTTGGCATCTGCTCACCTCTCCTCTTAACTGACGCCTGTTATTTATTGTTTTTGCGTCATAAATCTTATTTTCAGCCCGGATTACGCCGGGTGCTGCACGGTGACCTGCACCACGTCACAGTTTCCCGAATGAAAGGCTGCGGCGCAAGTGGTTAGGTAAAAATTCCACATATTGCGAAACCGATCATCAAACCCAAGCGCCTTCACCGCCCCCCATTTCGCGTTGAACGCAGCGTGCCACAAACGCAAAGTTTTGCTGTAACTTTCGCCAAAATCAATCATCGCGCTCTCTTCAAGTCCCGCCTTGGCAATCTCGTCCCTTAGCGCTGTTTTCGAGGGCAACATCCCACCCGGAAAGATGTATTTTTGAATGAAATCAACACGTTTACGATAGACCTCAAAGCGCGCCTCATCCAAAGTAATAATCTGCAATGTCCCCCGGCGCCCCGGTTTCAGGCAGCGTTTGAGCGTGTTGAAATATACAGGCCAGTATTTTTCGCCCACCGCCTCAAACATCTCAATCGAGGCAATCCCATCGTATTGCCCTTTCTCGTCCCGATAGTCCTGCAATTTGAGCGTCACGCGGTCAGACAGCCCTGCCGCTTCAATTCGCGCCTTTGCAAAGGCCAGTTGTTCGCGCGAAATCGTCAATCCCGTCACCTTCAGCCCGCGTTCTCGCGCCGCATATTCCGCAAAGCCGCCCCAACCACAGCCAATTTCCAAGACATGATCGCCCGGCTGCACGCCCATTTGATCAACAAGGCTCGCGTACTTTTGTTCCTGAGCCTTTTCAAGCGCTTCCTCGCCACTCTTAAAGTAAGCCGAACTGTAGGTCATGCTGGGATCAAGCCAAAGCGCGTAGAAGTCATTGCCCAAATCATAGTGGTAAGAAATGTTCTTCTGCGCTTGGCGTTTGCTGTTTGACTGCATCCAAAACCGCAACCGCTCATAGGCGCGCACAAGGGCTTGCCCCGGAAAGCCCCGGTACAGCATCTCGTTGTCCGTATGAAGAAAATCAAGGAAGGCTTGCAAGTCCGGGCTGGACCAACCGCCTTCAATATAGCTGTCGCAAAACCCTAGATCCCCCTCGCGCACAAGCCGCGCAAAGACGTCCTGCGAATGGATTTTGATTTTCGCAGTATAGCCCGGCCGCGCCCCGGTGGCCCGAAACACGCGCCCATCTGGCAGCTCCATATCCAGCTGCCCCTGCGCAACTCCCTGCGCCAATGCAAACACCCGCGCAAAATAACGCGGCAGCCCCGTTTGCCCTTCGGTGGACAAGAGTATCATTCCCGTAACCCCCAGCAATAAAGTGTTAACAAAAACCTAGAAACCCAGCGGACGGCTGGCAAGGGGGGCGCGTCATTTTCCTAAGTCTGTCGCGCTGCAAAGGCCGCAAGCGCCGCCTCCCGGCCCGCTTTCAACGCAACAATAGGCGTTTCAGGATACCTCATTTGCGCCGAAAGCCCCCATGTCTGAGGCACAGCATCAAAATACGCCAAAGCCATCTCAGAAGGCGCGCTTTGGCCCTCCGCGATCCATCTGCGCCGATAGGCCATGTCGGGGTCAAATTTTTTGGCCTGCGTCTCCGGGTTAAACACCCGAAAAAACGGTGCCGCATCCGGCCCGCATCCCGCCACCCATTGCCAGCCCATCGCGTTGGAGGCGATGTCCCAATCCGTCAAACACTCCGCAAACCAATCCCGACCAACCCGCCAATCCACCATCAAATGTTTCGTTAAATACGAGGCGACGATCATGCGCGCGCGATTGTGCATTTTCCCAGTGACATACATTTCGCGCATCGCCGCATCTACAAATTCAACGCCCGTTCGCCCCTGTTTCCACGCCAGAACCGATGCCTGCTCCGCGTCCTTTGACCATGGAAACCGCTCCCAGCCTGCGCGCCAACTTTCACTGAGAATATGGGGCGAATGGTACATCAAATGATAAGCGAATTCGCGCCAAACAAGCTCTTTGAGGAACTGCTCGCCGCCCAAAGCGCCCGTCAAGGTCGCGCGCTGCCCCGCCGACCAAATGGAGCGCGCCGAAATCTCGCCATAGGTCAGGTATTCCGATAATTGAGAGGTCGCCGCCACCGCAGGAAAATCGCGCCGGTCCTTATATTGCTCAACAGGGCCATCCATGAACCGATCAAGCGCAGCAAACGCCGCGCTTTCGCCGGGGCGCATATGTTTGCGCACAATCGCCGCGCCGCGTTTCATCTCGCCTGCCAAATCCCAAGCCTCAAGTTGGTCCGACACAGGCCAAACCGCCGGCGCACGCAGCTTTGGCTCAGACAACGGTACACCAGGATCGCGCCCGCGCAGATTGTTCCAAAACGGCGTATAAACCTTATACATCCCCCCTTGCCCGGTCTGCACAGTCCAAGGCTCAAACAACACATGCCCGCCATGGCTTTCCGCCTCAAACCCATCGGATTTCAATCCCGCTTTCACAAGGGTATCGCGCGCAATCGCCTCCGGATCGTAGCAGCGCGCCCAATGAACAGCCCGCGCACCGACCTCAGCCACAACCGCCCGCAAGACCTCAAGCGCCGCGCCGCGCCGCAACACAAGGCGCGATCCGCGCGCACGCAACGCCGCATCAAACTCCTCAAGCCCCAGCCCAAGACGCATTTTCGCCGCCGCGCCCAAGCCATCAAAAGCCTCATCTAGAATGAAAACCGGGATCACCCTGCCGCGCGCAGCTGCCGCCACCAACGCCGGGTTATCCGTCACGCGCAGATCACGCCGGACCCACCAAATCACAGGAACATCAGTCATACCCTGCCTACGCATCCGCCAAGCCTTTGGATCACTCGCACGTGGTTTTCAGTGTTCCGAAAGTATCCCAGGGGGTTTGGGGGACTGGTCCCCCATCTATACTGGGGTTTGGGGGACTGGTCCTCCATCAAAACTGCGATTTGGGGGACTGCCCCTCATCTAATCTGAGGTTAGCGGAACTGGCCTCCCTCTCATCAGCCCTACCGCATCATCCGTTCACATCCACGACAACACGCCCCTTCACCTTGCCGCTCAAAATATCAGCCCCAAGCCGCGGCACATCCTCAAGCGTTGCAGTTTGGATCATCGACGCCAGCTTCTCCATCGGCAAATCTTGAGCAATCCGACCCCAGGCCTCAAGCCGCCCCTCATAAGGCTTCATCACGCTATCAATCCCAAGCAAATTCACCCCGCGCAGCAAGAACGGGATCACAGTCGTCGGCAAAGCCGCCCCGCCCGCAAGCCCCACAGCCGCGACCGATCCGCCGTATGTCATCTGCCCCAGAATACGCGCAAGCATTTCGCCGCCCACAGCATCAATACAACCCGCCCATGTTTCCGCCTCAAGCGGGCGCTTGACCACCTCGTTGATCTCGCCGCGCGCCACAATGCGCGCCGCCCCCAGGGACGTCAGATACTCCGCCTGCTCCGGGCGCCCTGTCACGGCCGCCACCTCATAGCCAAGCTTGCCCAAAATCGCAGTCGCCACGGACCCAACACCGCCCGCCGCCCCGGTCACAAGCACTTCACCCTTTTGCGGGGTCAAACCATGCTGCTCCAACGCCAAAACCGACAACATCGCTGTCAATCCAGCCGTCCCCACCGCCATCGCATCGCGCGTCGAAAGACCGTCCGGCAAGGGCACAAGCCAATCCGCCTTGACCCGCGCCTTTTGCGCATAGCCGCCCCAATGCACTTCGCCCACACGCCATCCCGTCAAAACGACCTTATCACCGGGCGCAAAACGTGCATCCTCAGAGGCCTCAACGGTGCCCGCAAAATCAATCCCCGCCACGTGGGGATATTGGCGCACCAATCCGCCACCCTTTGGCGACAAACACAACCCGTCTTTGTAGTTCACTGTCGAATATTCCACCGCCACAGTGACTTCGCCCGCTGGCAAATCATCCATGGAAAGCTCGCGCATATGCGCGCCTGCGACACCCTCATCATTTTGCTCAAGTACCAGTGCTTTAAACATCGCTCTCCCCTTTTTGGCGGCAAGTGGTTATGGTTTGGCCTGAGCCTATCCTCAATTGTATGACAATTGAAACAAAGAAACGAAAGACGCCACGTCGATGCACACCGACCTCACCCCGGACCGCGACTTATCCGCCCAAATCGCACAAGCCATTCGCGATGCCATCATCGCTGGCACCTTGCGAGTGGACGAACGCCTGCCCTCTGAGGCGGAACTTGCTGATCAATTCAGCGTCTCACGCCCCACAGTGCGCGAAGCGCTCAAACGCCTTGCCGCGCAAAACCTGATCCGCACCCAGCGGGGCGCCACGGGCGGCGCTTTTGTGAACCGCATGTCCTTTGAAGAAGCCTATCCGCAGCAGGTCACCACCTCCACCTTGCTGCTGTCCATGAACGCCGTTGACTTCGACACCGCCGCCGAAGCCCGCTATGCGATGGAACGCGCCTGCGTTGCGCTTTCTGCCGCGCGCCGCACCCCCGATCACCTCGCCACCATGCGCGCGGAAATCCACCGCCAAGCGCAGCCCGGCCTGACGGATGAAGCCTTTTGCGCGTCCGATGTGGCCTTTCACCGCGCGCTGGTCGATGGTGCGGGCAACCCGGTCTTGTCCTACCAACTCACAGGCGCCGTTGAAGCGATGCAGCCCCTCATGAACATGATCACCTTTTCTGCCCGCTCGCGTGAAGAGATTGTCGGCCTGCACAGCGCCATTGCCGACGCGATTGAAGCTGGAGATGCCCCGCGTGCCGAAACCGCCCTCGCGGACCTCGCCAGCTACACGCTCAAGGTTGCGGCGGACCTTCGGGCGGCGAAACAGGGCTAGCTTACGCGCGGGCCTCGACTTCGCGGTCAAGCTGCAGCACCAAACTCGCGATCCAAACCGCGCTCAGCACCTCAAACAAGAAAACGATCACCAGATCAAAAACGACAAGCGAGATCCCCCCCCAATTATAGGCCGCAAAAAACGCCCCCAATCCGATCGACATATAGATCAGGTTCGCAGCAACCCCAAGAAACCAAATCTGCCAGGTCAAAGGCTTTGTCGCGCGCCAGCTTTCACGAAATCCCATGTCCTGCCCCCGCGCTCGTGTCGGGAGCACAAGGCTGATGCGCAGCGCGACCCACGGCGCCACAAGCGCTGTGGCGATGATGGGTAAATACGACAGAACCAATTGTCCACGGGTCGGATACTGAAAGTTGCTCATGATTTCATTGGCCGCCCCGGGGTCGAAAGAACCTTCAATGACGTAGTCAAATTGGACCGCCTGAATATATTCTATGACGCCTTGAATAACTGTGGAAAGGAGCAACACTGGCACAACAGCCACCAGTCCCATGAGAAAAAAGTCCAGCGTGTATTTGATCAGCGGTACAGGCTTGAGTGCCTTTGGTCTCGTACCGTCAGCCGCCGCCGCCCTGTGCCAGGACCAGCTAATCCAGACAAGCATTCCGAAAGAGATCAAACGCCCTTGAACCTCGGACCCATCGACGTACGGCCAAACACCCCCCAAAGCGGCGAACACCAAGAGCACCACCCACTCGCCCCGCAACAGCCCCCAAAGCCCATTGTAAACCTCGGCAAAACTTCGCTTCAAAATCACAAACCACAGGCCCATTGGCATGCCTTTCTAACCATTCAATCAACAGCTGACATCATAAAGCTCACCGCTCCCGCGTCCAGACCACACCCTCGACCAAACCATCCTTGGCCAAACGCCCCTTTTCAAACACCTCATCCGCCCCTATATACACCCTGTCCTTCGGGACTATGGACATAAACGCGCTCGTAATAAGCGGCTCGGACCCGGGGGCGGTACCCGGCGTCTCCACCAAACATCCTTCATTTGGGGATCATGGGGACGAAATAGGATCGACGGACGTCTAAAGGGGTTAGCTTTGTTTCGGTGAGTTACCACCGTTATCGGTACATTTAAGCTAGTTGCAAATGACAACAAAGCTCCGATGGCTCTGGCTGCGTAAGCGGTTCGATCTATCGAAAACTAAGCCCTTGCGCCTAGCCGCGTAAGGCGGGGTTCGCAGGTACCTGGCAACAGAAACCTGCACCTTTCCCCAGCCTTCTTCGCCCCGTTTTCCTGAACGTCCCGCTCAAAGGGGCTCGTTGTGGCGTTCAAGGTGGCGCTCAAGGTGACGCGGTTGATTGCCCCGCGAAAGTACCCCCAGATCACGCCGGTCATATGCGCCGGTGAATTGTGCGCTTTTTGACTCACCCGCGCAGTGGTCGCTTTCAATCTCGCGCCGCCCTCACTCGCGTTTCATAGCCAGTCTTGCCGGTGACGCTTCCCCCTTTTCATCGCCTCCGAATCCCGTATGTTGGGCGTACAACCTTGGGAATTGCTATGACCCCGACGATCGACTACGGAAACCTAATGCATGACGCCATGCGGAGCCTGATCCGCAAGGTGCTTGAGGATGTGGCCAAGAACGGCTTGCCAGGCGCGCATCATTTCTTCATCAGCTTTGACACCCGCCATGAAGACGTTGAGCTTGCTCAATGGCTGGCGGATCGGTTTCCCGATGACATGACAATCGTTATGCAGCACTGGTTCGAAGATCTGGATGTCGGCGAGGACGGCTTTGGCGTCACGCTGAGCTTTGGCGACAACCCTGAGCGCGTGTTCGTCCCCTATGATGCGATCCGCACCTTCGTTGATCCCTCCGTTGAATTTGGCCTGCGCTTTGAAAGCCATGAGGACGATGAAGACGGGTTCGAGGACGATGAAGACGATGGTGACGTTGATGTGGACGCCCTCGCCTCGCTGCCGATCCGCGAGCCGCGCGAGGGCGATGCAAAACCCGCCGCCAAGGACAAAGACGCCGAAGTGGTGTCGCTTGATAGTTTCAGGAAATAGACGCAGGTGTTTGGCTTCAGGAAAAAAGCCACCAGCCCGATATATCTGACAGCAAAGCTTCCTTTGCAAATATGCCCCATCGACCGCGGCACCTTTTTCGAAGACCCTCTGAATGCAGCATTGGAGAGCAAGGGGATCGGAACAGTCAGCGGCGGCGGAACCTTGATGGGGACAGATGGGTTTGCCCAACATGTCGATCTTGAACTCCGCCTTACAGACACAAGCGAAGGCGCCCTTGATTTCGTTGTTCAGACGATCGAAGACCTTGGCGCGCCCAAGGGCAGCACTTTGCTCAATGATGACGCCAAGTCCCTGCGCCAGTTTGGGCGCATGGAGATCACAGCGATTTCACTCAACGGACAAGACCTTGCGCCAGAGGTTTACGAGTCATTTGACTCAGACGTTTTCGTGCAAACACTGGCCAGCGCCCTGAAGGATGCCGGACGCTACCAAGGCCACTTTATCGGCCCTAAATGGGCGCGGTTTTTCTTCGCCGGGCCTTCCTATCGTGACATGGAAGCGGTCTTGACGCCGCTGGTCACGCAGGCGGCAATTGGTGAAGGCTGCGAGGTTTTCCAGCTCGCTTAGCGCCGGGTTTGTCCTGCATGTTAACGCTATACAACGGTATACAGCCTTGCCTTTCGCGCAGGCGTTGCTAAACCCATGGCAACTTGATCCGAGGAGGCATCCCATGACCGCGACACGCACCGAAACCGACAGCTTTGGCCCGCTCGAAGTTCCTTCCGACAAATACTGGGGCGCGCAAACGCAACGCTCGTTGATGAACTTTCCAATTGGCTGGGAAAAACAGCCAGTTGCCATCGTGCGCGCGCTCGGTGTGATCAAGAAAGCCTGCGCCCAAGCGAACAAAGCGAATGGCGACATGGACGGCAAAATCGCGGATGCGGTGATTACGGCGGCTGGCGAAGTGTTTGAGGGCAAGTTCGACGACAACTTCCCGTTGGTCGTTTGGCAAACCGGGTCAGGCACCCAGTCCAACATGAACGCGAATGAGGTCATCGCCAACCGTGCGATTGAAATCCTCGGCGGTGTGATCGGCTCCAAAGACCCGGTGCACCCTAATGATCACTGCAACATGGGGCAATCTTCAAACGACACATTCCCCACCGCCATGCATATCGCAACCGCCATGTCTGTGCGCGATGTGTTGCTACCGGGCCTTGAAAAATTCGCCGCCGAACTGGAGGCCAAATCGGCTGAATTCAAAGACATCATCAAAATTGGCCGCACCCACACGCAAGACGCGACACCGCTCACGCTGGGCCAGGAATTTTCCGGCTACGCCCATATGATCCGCCAAGGCATCGCGCGCATCACCGCCGCCCTGCCCGGCATTTATGAGCTGGCACAAGGCGGCACCGCCGTGGGCACCGGCCTTAATACGAAACCCGGCTGGGGCGAACAGGTTGCGGCAAATATGGCCGAAATCACAGGGCTGCCCTTTGTGACGGCTCCCAACAAATTCGAAGCGCTCAGCGCGCATGACGCTATGGTCTTCTTGTCGGGCGCCATCGCCACGGTAGCCGGATCCGCCTATAAAATCGCCAATGACATTCGCTTTCTTGGCTCTGGTCCGCGCTCCGGTCTCGGTGAGTTGATCCTGCCTGAAAACGAGCCGGGCAGCTCGATCATGCCGGGCAAAGTGAACCCCACCCAAGCCGAAGCTCTGACCCAAGTGGCCGCTCATATCATGGGCAATGATGCTGCTATGAAATTTGCAGGCTCCCAAGGTCACTTTGAGCTGAACGTCTATAACCCAATGATGAGCTACAACCTGCTTCAGTCGATCCAGCTCCTTGGTGACGCCGCAGATAGCTTCACCGAGCGGATGTTGTCGGGCATCAAAGCCAATGAACCGCGCATTGATAAACTGATGAAAGAAAGCCTGATGCTCGTCACTGCATTGGCGCCGACCATCGGGTATGACAACGCCACAAAGGTCGCGAAAACGGCGCATAAAAACGGCACAACCTTGAAAGAGGAAGCCATCGCACTGGGCTTTGTCGACAGTGAGACCTTTGATGCCGTTGTGCGCCCGGAGCAGATGATCGGGCCAAAAGCCTAAAAACCTGCACATCACAAAAATCAGCCCTTCGCCCCGCGCGAGGGGCTTTTTCTTTACGCATTTTGGCGCAATGATAGGCGCATGAGCAAAATCGTCAGCCTCACTCAGGCCCGCAAGACCAAAGCCAAAAACGCAAAGCGCGCGAAAGCAAATGAAAACGCTCTGCGTTTTGGGCGCAGCAAGGCGGAAAAAGACTTGGAAAAACGCCGCGCCGAAAAAGCAGCGCGCGATCTTGAAGGCCATAAACGTGACGACTGATGGGCGCCCCAAAAAGCACTCGCTCACATTGCACGGGCATCGAACCTCGGTGTCGCTGGAAGATGAATTCTGGCAAGCTTTTCGAGACATTGCCCGCGAAAAAAACAAAGGGATCAATGAGTTGACGGCGGAAATTGATGCAGCGCGTGGCGTATCCTCCGGGCTGGCCTCCGCCATCCGCCTTTATGTTCTCAACCACTATCGGCGGCCGGGCTGACGCCCGGCAGTTTTCATGCCTGCGGCGCGGATATTTTTAGAACACTGAAAACAGCTAGGCGCGCTTGCCTGACGGGTCCAACATGTCCTTAAGGTATTGACCAGTATAGCTTCCGGCGGTTTTTGAAACCTTTTCAGGGGTGCCCGTGGCGACGATCTTCCCGCCACCATCTCCGCCTTCCGGACCAATGTCCAAGACCCAATCCGCAGTTTTGACGACATCCAGGTTATGCTCGATCACAACGACAGAATTTCCTTGATCCACAAGTTCATGCAACACTTCAAGAAGCTTGCGTACATCCTCGAAATGTAAGCCAGTTGTCGGCTCATCCAAGATATAGAGAGTGCGCCCGGTGGAGCGTTTTGCCAGCTCTTTTGACAGTTTGACGCGTTGCGCTTCGCCGCCTGACAAAGTTGTCGCTTGTTGCCCGACTTTGATGTAGCCAAGGCCCACGCGCATCAAAGCGTCCATCTTGTCGCGTATCTGTGGCACCGCCTGAAAAAACGCCTGCGCATCTTCAACTGTCATATCAAGAACATCGGCTATGCTCTTGCCTTTAAAGCGAACTTCCAGAGTTTCGCGGTTGTAGCGATGGCCGTTGCAGGTTTCGCATTCCACATAGACATCGGGCAAAAAATGCATCTCGATCTTGATCACGCCATCGCCCTGACAGGCTTCGCAGCGCCCGCCCTTGACGTTAAAGGAGAACCGTCCCGGCTTATATCCGCGCGCTTTCGCCTCGGGCAGCCCGGCAAACCAATCGCGGATTGGGGTGAAGGCCCCCGTGTAAGTCGCTGGATTTGAACGCGGAGTCCGGCCAATTGGGCGCTGATCAATGTCGATCACCTTGTCCAGATGCTCTAACCCTTTGATGGTTTCGCAAGGCGCAGGTGTCTGGCGCGCCCCGTTCAGGCGCATCGAGGCCGTTTTGAAAAGCGTTTCAATTGTGAGCGTCGATTTTCCGCCGCCCGACACGCCTGTCACACAGACAAATTTGCCAAGTGGGAAATCCGCCGTCACCTTTTTCAGGTTGTTGCCAGTGGCCTTCACGACACTCACAGTCTTGCCATTGCCTTTGCGCCGGGTTGCGGGCACCGCGATTTCGCGCGCCCCGGACAGATATTGCCCCGTCAATGAGGCGGGATCCGCGACGATTTGAGCGGGCGTGCCTTTTGCCACGACCTGACCGCCGTGAACACCCGCCCCCGGACCAATATCAAACACATAGTCCGCTTCGCGCACAGCTTCCTCGTCATGCTCCACAACGATCACCGTATTCCCTTGATCTCGCAGGTTTTTCAGCGTTCCAATCAGGCGATCATTGTCGCGCTGATGCAGCCCGATTGACGGCTCATCAAGCACATACAAAACGCCAGTCAGCGCAGAGCCGATCTGGCTTGCAAGACGAATGCGCTGGCTCTCGCCCCCCGACAAGGTACCGGAATTGCGGCTCAAAGTGAGATAATCCAGCCCCACATTCACCAAAAACCCAAGTCGCTCACGAATTTCCTTCAGGATCGCGCGGGCAATCTCGTTCTTCTGCTTCGAAAGCGCTGAAGGCACAGTATCGCACCACTCAAAGGCCTCGCGGATCGACATTTGAACGACCTGCCCAACGTGTTGATCGCCAATGCGCACCGCCAAAGCCTCTTCGCGCAGACGGAACCCACCGCAGGCGCCACAAGGCCGGTTGTTTTGATATTTTTCGAATTTCTCACGGATCCAATCGCTATCTGTCTGCCGATACCGCCGCTCGATATTGGGAATCACGCCCTCATAGGGCCGCGCAACCTCATAAACCCGCCCGCCGTCATCGAAGCGGAACGGAATTTCATCCTCGCCAGAGCCAAACAGCAAGACCTCCTGAACCTTTTTCGAAAGATCCTTCCAGCGCGATTGCGGATCAAACCCGTAAAACTTTCCGAGCGCTTCCATCGCCTGTTTAAAGAACGGCGTCCCCCCTTCGGGCCAGTTGGCCGCGGCCAGGTCGAACAGTTTAAGTGTCTGATCTGGCACCAAAAGACGCGCATCAAAGAACAGCTCTACCCCAAGCCCATCGCATTTCGGGCACGCCCCAAAAGGCGCGTTGAACGAAAACAAGCGCGGCTCGATTTCTGGAATTGTGAAGCCAGACACGGGGCATGCGAAATTCTCAGAAAAGGTGATACGCTCCGGTTCGCCCTCGTCATCCTTGGGAGCGGTCTCCAAAATGGCGATACCATCCGCAAGATCGAGCGCCGTGCGCAAACTGTCTGCAAGGCGCGTTTCCAGCCCCTCACGCACCACGATCCGATCCACCACAACATCGATGTCATGCCGGAAATTCTTCGCAAGTTTGGGCGGATTCTCCAATTCGTAAAAGCCACCATCCACCTTGACCCGTTGAAAGCCTTGTTTGCGCAAGTCCGCGAATTCTTTGCGGTATTCACCTTTGCGATCCCGCACGATGGGCGCGAGCAAATAGGCGCGACTGCCCTCCTCCATCGCCATGACGCGATCAACCATGTCCTGCACCTGCTGCGCTTCAATCGGCAGGCCAGTCGTTGGCGAATACGGCGTGCCCGCGCGGGCAAACAACAGCCGCATATAGTCGTAAATCTCGGTCACAGTGCCCACGGTGGAGCGCGGGTTTTTCGAGGTTGTTTTTTGTTCGATTGAAATCGCCGGGGATAGACCGGAGATATGATCTACATCCGGTTTTTCCATCATATCAAGGAATTGGCGCGCATAGGCCGAGAGGCTCTCAACGTAGCGACGTTGACCTTCGGCATAGATCGTGTCAAAGGCCAGCGAGGATTTTCCGGAGCCTGACAATCCCGTAATCACGACCAATTGGTCGCGCGGAATATCCACATCGATGTTTTTCAGGTTATGTTCCCGCGCGCCGCGCACTTCGACAAATTTTTGATCAGCCATCACCACCTCCAAACACACCCCGTGTTTATGCGTTGTCTACGCGATTGCGCCGGGCGCGCCAACGAAAAAGTGAGAACGAAGGGCGAACGCAAGCCAAAGGCCGCGCCCAGGCCAAGGGTTTACGGGGCAATAAAGGGACCGGATCATTGGATAGCCAAAAAACGGATGTCTTGTGCTTTGCCGTTGAAACATTCACATCCACGCATATATTGGACACAGGATCAGAATAGGAACCAGAGACATGTTGAACAAACTCATGAGCGGCAGGCGCGGCACACCCACCGCCTTAACGCCCAAAGAAGCCGTCGAAAAAGCCGCGCGCGGTGAAGTGACGGTGGTTGACGTGCGCGACATGGCCGAATTGACAGCCTCGGGCAAAGCAAAAGGCGCCATTCATATTCCCTTGGCCGTGATCCGGATGCAGGCGGATCCAAAGTCCCCGGATTTTCACCCCGCCCTAGACAGCACCATACCCACCGCTGTGTATTGCGCCTCAGGCGCGCGGTCCGCAATGGCTGCTCAGGTGTTTTCAGGCTTTGGATTCGAGGTGCACAATATCGGCGGGCTTGGCCACTGGCAAAACGCGGGCGGCGCAATCGAACGCGTTTAAGGCGTTGAATAGATTATGTTTATGATAGGCGCAGAAGGTGCTCAGCCGCTTGCACACCCCCGCAAAAAAACAGTGCCGCGACACGGGTTCGCGGCACTGTTTAGCGATTAAACTACATACAAAACGCTACATGTGAAGCGCGCGACCATAGGCGTCCAACACGCTTTCATGCATCATTTCAGAGAGCGTTGGATGCGGAAAGACTGTGTTCATCAGCTCTTCTTCCGTGGTTTCCAGCGTCCGCCCAACCACATAGCCCTGAATCAGCTCGGTCACCTCCGCGCCCACCATATGCGCGCCCAAAAGCTCGCCGGTTTTCGCATCAAACACAGTTTTCACAAGCCCCTCAGCCTCGCCAAGCGCAATCGCCTTGCCATTGCCAATAAAGGGGAACCGCCCAACGCGCACCTCGAAGCCAAGTTCTTTCGCCTTGGCCTCAGAATAGCCAACTGAGGCCACTTGCGGATGGCAATATGTGCAGCCTGCAATGCTTTCCGGCTTCACCGGATGCGGGTGTTGCCCGGCCATCAATTCGGCAACCATCACCCCTTCGTGGGACGCCTTATGCGCAAGCCAAGGAGCACCGGCAATATCGCCAATCGCAAACAATCCATCGACGGATGTGCGGCAATATTCATCGGTCACAACATGGGTGCGATCAATTTTGACGCCCAGCTCCTCAAGGCCAAGACCTTCGACATTGCCAACAATCCCGACAGCGGAAATCACAGTGTCAAATTCGGCAGTTTCAACTTTTCCGCCAGTCTCGATATGAGCTGTGACTTTGCCTTTGGCACGATCAAGTTTCTTGACCATGGCTTTTTCCATGATCTTCATGCCCTGTTTCACAAATTGCTTTTTGGCGAAGCCGGAAATCTCTGCGTCCTCAACAGGAAGCACCCGGTCCATCACCTCAACAACCGTCGTATCCGCGCCTAAAGTGTTGAAAAAGCTTGCAAACTCAATCCCAATCGCACCGGACCCAATGACCAGAAGTTTCTTCGGCATGCGCGGCGGATTGAGCGCGTCTTTATAGGTCCAGACCAAATCGCCGTCCGCCTCAAGCCCCGGCAATTCGCGCGCGCGCGCACCTGTGGCGAGCACGATGTTCGCCGCCTTCAGCACCTCAACGCCCTTATCGGTTTTGACGGAAACCTGCCCCTTGGCAGGCAGGGTTGCGCTGCCCATGACAACGTCGATTTTGTTCTTTTTCATCAAATGACCGATGCCACCGGAAAGCTGTTTCGCCACCCCGCGCGACCGTTTGACAACCGCATCCAAATCATAGCCGATGTTCTCTGCCGAGAGGCCAAACTCGGAGGCACGTTGCATCAAATGAAACACCTCAGCTGATCGCAACAACGCCTTGGTGGGAATACAGCCCCAGTTCAGGCAAATACCGCCAAGATGCTCGCGCTCGACAATGACAACTTTCTTGCCAAGCTGCGCGGCGCGAATGGCTGCAACATAGCCGCCGGGGCCTGCGCCCACCACGATCAGATCATAGGATTTTTCAGCCATGGGTCTCTCCTGTGAAAAAGTAGTTGAGCCTTAAACTATTTTGTTGAGGCGTGCAATCTCTCGCATCACACCCCAATGATTGCACGGAAACTGTGTTCAAAAAACGAAAAACCCCCGCCGCAGATCGCAGCAGGGGCAAAAACTCAGATTTCGGGCCTGTCGCTTTGCTGGCTAAGCACTCATTTGCGCCAAGACCGAGCCGTAACCGCCTTCTTGCTCAAAGGCGGCTTCGGTTTCGGTGGTGGTGCGCGACAGAGCTTCGTTTCGATAGGGGAAGCGCCCAAACCGGCGGATCACCTCGCGGTGCACTTTAGCGTGCAACAAATTGCCCTCTCCCGCCTCAGGCATCCGCGTCAGCATCAACCGCACACAGCGGTCCTGGTCCACCAAGCTTTCCGAATGCATAAGCGGCAAATAGAAGAACTGGCGCTGCGGCTCGTCCAGCTTCATGTCCCAGCCCTTGTCGATCGCACATTTGGCCACGGCAAGCGCCGCCTTATCTGTCGCAAACGCGCGCCCTTCGCCCCGAAACATATTGCGCGGGAATTGGTCGGTCAGGATCAGATAAGCCAACGCGCCATTGGGATAGGTCAGCCACAAGGAAAACGCGCCTTCCTGAGCCGCTTGCCACGCCGTCATAAACCGTGCGCGAATCTCCGCATCCAACTCCGGCGTCGATTGATACCAGCCTTTGGGGCCAATTTCATCGAGCCAAAACGCTAAAACCTCATCAGGCGTGATCATAGCGCCCTCCCTAAAACTCCTGCTGCCCGGAAAGCTTTACAAAAGTTTCACAATTGCGCAACCGACTTTGCGATTATTGCGCATTGGGCGTGGAATTCTGCGACAAAATATCCTCACTTGCCCTGTTTTCCGCGTTGGCCGCCTCCTCCTCAAGCGCATCCACATAGACTTCTTGCGCCAATTCGACTGCCACCGGCGAGGCCTGCGCAAGCACCGTGACATAGCTCGCCGTGTCCTCCACCGGAACGCCAGCGCGCTGCGTGGTCCGCCACATCCCATAGGCAACAAGCGCCGCCAAAGACACAGCCAGCACCACAAAAAACCCGTTCGCGCCAAAGGCCCCCATGATCCAGCCCGTCGCCAGCGGTCCCATGATCGCGCCCACCCCGTTCACGAACATCAGCCCCGCCGAAGCCGCCGCCATATCCTCCGGCTCAAGGTAATCGTTGGTATGCGCAATCAGCAGCGCATAAAGTGGCCCCAACATGCCGCCAATCATGAACGCAGCCGCCAACAACACAATGAAGCTTTCCGAAAGCGCCGCCGCAATCGAGGCCACCATCGCCACAAACGCCGTCAAAATGATCAACTGCCGCCGTTCCATCCGGTCCGAAATCTGCCCAATCGGATATTGCAGCACCAAACCGCCCACATAAAACATCGACACGAAAATCGTCAGCTCGCGAATACTCAGCCCCGCCTCGGTACCATAAACCGCAGCCATGCCGAATTGCGCCGCATAGGCCGAGCCGACCAGTAGCATCCCAACAACCCCAAGCGGCGAGTTGTGAAACAGCTCCCGCAAGGTCATACGCCGCGCCGTGTCAAAGGCGGGTGTAGGCGCAACGGTCAGCAAAATCGGCGCAAAGGAAATCGACACCAAGACGGAGGGGATAATGAACAAAATAAAGCCGCTCGGATCCCCCGCCATCACCAGTCCCTGCGCCGCGATGATGCCGATCATCTGCACGATCAGGTACAGCGACAGCGCTTTGCCGCGTGTTTCATTCGTGGCGGCGTTGTTGAGCCAGCTTTCCGCTGTCACATAGACGCCCGAAAAACAAAACCCAATCGCAAGGCGCAAGATGGACCAAACAATTGGATCGGCCACCGCCGGATAAAGGATCAAAACGGCGGAAATAAAGCTGCCAAGCGCGGCAAACACCCGCACATGGCCGACCCGTCGAATAAGCCCCGGCGCCGCCCGGCTGCCAAACAAGAACCCGGCGAAATAACTCGACATAACAATCGACATTTCAAAGGCGCTAAAGCCCTCAATCGCGCCTCGAATCCCCAACAAGGTGCCCTGAATGCCATTGCCAACCATCAACAACATAAGCCCAAGCAAGAGCGCCCAAGCACTTGATAAAACCTGAATCATTGCGCCAATCCTATGCGTGCCGTCGCGCCGTCCCTATCAGGAAGGCGTCGCATCGACCATTCAAATTGCGACGTTTCAGGCCTCGTTTCGCGCCAAATCGTCAGCGCGTTACAGCGATGTCACCCAAAGGATCATCGCGTCATCTTGGGACGTGGAAATGACGTTGTGCCCCATCGACGCATCATAATACGCACTGTCGCCCCGGCGCATATCCACAGGCTCATAGAACTCCGTCAAAAGTCGGATTGTCCCGGTGAGCACATATAAAAATTCTTCACCATCATGGCGCACCCAGCCATCAAATTCCTCAAAACTGCGCGCCCGCACCCGCGCTCGATAGGGCAACATCGCCTTTTTTGTCAGCGCGCTGGCCAGCATTTCATGCTCATATGTGGTCGTCGGGTGGCTTTGTCCATCGCCATCCTTAGTCACCGCCATTCGCCCCGACACCCTGTCGTTTCGCGGTGCCGTGAACAATTGCGGCACAGAAATTTCCAGCCCAACGGCGAGCTTTTTGAGCGCTTCATACGTGGGCGACATCTGGCCGTTTTCGATCTTGGACAAAGTCGAGCGCGCAAGCCCCGCTTGCCCCGCCGCCTGCTCCAAGGTCCAGCCATGAGATTTTCGAAGCTCGCGCACCCGTTCCCCCAGATTGAGCGGGACAGGGTCAGGGCTGTCCTGACCGGTTTCGCGCGCAAGTTGGATCAGGGATGGCTCTTTTGGCGCAGACGAAGCTGCCGGAGCTGCCGTTTTCGAGAGGTCAGAAGGGTCATTTTCCATGCACAGGATATAAAGGCCGCGCCTGCCCTTATGCAAGCCTCACCCTTGCAAGCGCTGCGTCACAAAGGTAGGCAAAACCATGCTTTCAATAGACGCCCCCGGCCCCGCGCTCGCCCCCCCTCCTGCCTCGTTCAACATGGCGCAACATGTTCTGGCGGCCGGGCTATCCCACCCGGACAAGCTGGCCTTACGGATCGCTGGGGCAACGGATGTTCAGGATTGGACCTACGGCGAAATCACCCGCGCTGTGCGTGGGATTGCGGCGGGGCTGCGCGCGCAGGACGTTGTGGAGGGCGATCTGGTGCTGCTGCGCCTTGGCAATACTGTCGAGTTTCCGCTGGCCTTCCTGGGCGCAATTGCGGCCGGTCTGGTGCCCGTGCCCACTGCCGCGACCCTCACCCGGCTTGAGATTTCCAAAATGGCGGCGGATATTTCGCCCGCTTTGATCATCGCGAGTGACGGCATTGAATTGCCAGCCCCGCTGCGCTGCCCGGTGATCCATGAGGGCGATTTGCACAGCTATGCCAAAGCCGCGCCTGCGCCCTTTCAAATGGGTGCGCCAGAGCGCCCGGGCTATGCGGTCTACACCTCCGGCACCTCAGGGCGGCCGCGCGCCGTGCTCCATGCGCATCGCGCAATTTGGGCGCGCCAAATGATGTGGGACGGCTGGTACGGGCTGCGCCCAGATGACCGGCTGTTACATGCTGGCGCGTTCAACTGGACCTATACACTTGGCACCGGGCTGTTGGACCCATGGACGCGCGGCGCAAGCGCCATCATCCCAGCGCCCGGAACCAAAAACGAAGCGCTTCCGGCGCTCCTCGCCCATCATGACGCGACAATTTTTGCTGCGGTGCCGGGGGTTTACCGGCAAATGCTGCGCGCTGACATGCCAGCAATGCCCGCCCTGCGACACGGGCTGAGCGCGGGCGAAAAGCTCGCAGCCCCCATTCGCAACGCCTGGCATAACGCGACAAATACCCAAATATATGAGGCGTTTGGCATGTCTGAGTGCTCAACCTTTGTCTCCGCCAGCCCAAGCCGCCCGGCCCCGGACGGAGCACTTGGTTTCGCACAACCCGGCCGCAAGATCGCTGTTGTCGATGACAGCGACGAAAGCACTCCCATCCAAGCCCGCGGCGAAGCGGGGGTGTTGGCGGTTGATGCGAACGACCCCGGCCTGACCCTTGGGTATATCGGCCACCCCGACGAGACGGCGAAACGGTTTCGCGCTGGCTGGTTCTTGACAGGCGACCGCGTAACGATGGATGAGGCCGGGGCGATCACCTATCTTGGCCGCGAAGACGACATGATGAACGCTGGCGGATTTCGGGTGTCCCCGCTTGAAGTGGAAGCCGCGATGAGCAGCCATGACAGCGTGATCGAGGCAGCGGCGGTTGAACTGCCCGTAAAAGAGACAGCAAGCGTCATTGCTCTGTTTTATGTTGCAGCGGCATCAGGCGCGGATGAGACCCAACTTGAGGCACATGCCAAAAACACCCTCGCCGATTATAAACGCCCGCGCATGTTCATCGCGCTCGAAAGCCTGCCGCGCGGCGCAAATAACAAACTCCTGCGGCGCGCCCTCCTCGATCAATGGCGCGCCACACAAGACAGCTGACAGCCCAAGCGAAACCAAATACGAAAGCTCCCATGATCAAGCTCGTTATCTTTTCTGACCCGATTTGCCCGTGGTGCTATATTGGCAAGGCCCGTCTGGACCGCGCATTGGAACAACGCCCAAATCATCCGTTTGAGGTGGAGTGGCACCCGTTCATGCTCAATCCAAACATGCCAGAAGGCGGCATGGATCGGCGCGCCTATCTTGAGGCAAAATTTGGCGGACAAGACGGTGCGGTGCGCGCCTATTTGCCCGTTACAACAGAAGCCGAAGCCACGGGGCTGACGCTCAATCTGGACGCCATCAAGACCACCCCTTCCACCCTCAATGCCCATAGGCTGATCCATTGGGCACAGCTTGAACACCGGCAAACGGCTATGGTCTCCACCCTGTTCAAAGCTTATTTTGTTGACGGCTTGGACATTGGCAAGAGCGAGGTTCTGGCGCAGCTTGCGGCTCAATGTGGCATGGATCGTGACCTCATCTTGCGGCTGCTGGAGAGCGAGGCAGACAGTGAAGACATCCGCGCGCGCGATGATGACGCCCGCCAAAAAGGCGTGAATTCGGTGCCCACCTTCGTCATTGCCAACCAACATGTCGTGCCCGGCGCGCAGCCCACCGATTTGTGGCTCAACGTGATAGATGAGCTGACAGAACAACTGAAAAACTGACGCGCTCCTCAACACCTTTAGTCGCGCAGGTCAATCGCAGCCCCCATGCCCCCCAAGTGATCGGATCCGGACTTAACGTGGCACACGCATCCCCCAAACGGCCCCGTGAGGCCGAACTCATCGCCATGTTGGCCGCCGTCATGTCCCTCATGGCGTTTTCCACCGACTCGATCCTGCCCGCCATGAGCGACATCGGCGCCGCACTTGCCCCCGATGACAAATCCAAAACCCAGCTCATCGTGTCGATCTTCATGCTCGGTACGGGCTTTGGCATGCTGATCTTCGGGCCGCTCGCAGACAGCCTCGGACGCAAGAAAGCCTACGCCCTCGGCGTGACGCTCTACATGATCAGCGCCGCTGCCTGCGTGCTGGCCCCAAACTTGGAAACCTTGGTCGCGCTGCGCTTCATGATGGGTTTTGGCGCGGCGTCCTCGCGCGCAGTGGTTCAGGCCGTCACACGTGACCTCTACAAAGGCGAAGACCAAGCTCGCATCAACTCTCTCATCTTCATGGTTTTCGTGGTCGTTCCCGCGCTTGCCCCCCTCATGGGCCAGCAAATCGTTTTCGCCGTGGGATGGCGCGGCCTGATGGGAGCCTATGTCGCCTATGGCGCCTTCACGCTCATCTGGCTGTTCACCCGCCTGCCCGAAACCCTTGTCCCACAAAACCGACGCCCCTTTCGCCTGCGCCCCGTGCTGGCAGCCTTTCGCGAGGTCACAGGCCACCCGATTACGCGGCGCTACACCCTCGTCCTGATGCTGCTGTACGGCCAGTTCGTCGCCTTCTTGGCCTCTGCCGAACAATTGTTCGTCGATGCTTTGGGTGTTGGGCACGCCTTTCCCTTGTACTTCGCCCTCGTGTCCGTGTTTGCCGCGGGCGCCGGGCTGGTGAACGCCAAAATCGTCGGACGGTTCGGCATTCGGCGCTTGATCGCCTTTGCCTTCGCCTCGCAAACGATCCTCTCAAGCGTGCTCGCACTCTTGTGGTTCACGGTGCTGGCCCCCACGGTGGCAACCGTCGGTCCTTTGGAACTTGTGCTGTTTTTGATCTGGGCGTCATGGCTTTTCATGGTCAACGGGCTTGTGATGGGAAACCTCACAGCGCTGGCGATGGAACCGATGGGCCATATCGCAGGCTCCGCCGCCGCCGTGACAACGGCGCTCGGTTTGGGCGCGGGAATGGTGATTGCTGTGCCTCTTGGCGCCGCCTTTGACGGCACTCCGCGCATACTAATGGCCGGGACTGCGCTTCTATGCGCCATCGCCTTCCTATTGGTTTGGCAAGACCTCAAAGCCCGAAAGCGCGGCTGATGAAACAGGCGTGAGTGCGGCTGTGCGCGCCTGCATCTGGCGGCGCAATATACCCGCCGCACCGATTTGAACAAAATAGGCGATCATCACCGGCAGGATAAACGTCGGCCCATAGGTGTCGATAGAAAACACAGCCATAATCAAGGCCAAGGTGATATACCGAGTGGCAACATGCCAGTAGACGGCGCGCCCCTCCGGGGTGTTCTTTGTCAAATATCGCGCAGCTCCAAAAGCCACCCCATAAAAGGCAAAAGTGGCGATCGCGGCCTGAAAAAGCGACGTGATCGACACCGAGAACAACATTTGCGCCGTTGTGAGCGAGAACAAATAGAACACAATTCCAAACATCGTCGCTTTTGAAATCACCTGCTGATACCGCTCGGTGACGTTGATCACACCGGGCACAAACGCGCGGGCAATGCGGCTCAGCACGAAAGGCAAGACGATCAAAATCATGAACGGTGCCAAGGGCTTCACTCCGCCCCCCGCAGCCGCCTTAACCTCGGAAAGATCAGGCGCCGGAAACAGCCCGGAAACCACAGCAAAATGCTGCGAAAACACCATGGTCACAGGCAACACCAACGCCAAATTGAGCATGAAAATAATGAATCCCAGCTTTGGATTCGCGCCAGAGGTCTTGATCCACATCATCACCATGCCGCCGCCGGGCAACAAAGCCAACAAAAACAACGCGCCCGCGATGCCAATATCTCGGCTCAGAAACCCAATGAGAAGACTGGCCAAAACCATCACGATATAGTTGATCCAAAGGGCCGCGCCAATCGAAGGCAGCGCATTTTGAACGAGCGCCAAATCTTTGATATCAAACTTAAAAAGCGTTGGCGTGACAAGGAAAACACCAGCCACCAAACAGACAGTGGATGAAAACGCAAAGCCCCCCGTCAGCGATCCAATTCCGAGACCAAGCCCGATTGCCGTGACGACGAGAACGATTTGTTGCATGGTGGCACTCCTGTTTTGCCACCCCTATATATTCTAAAATACGAATGTGTCAATATCGACCACAGGCTTTCAGTGTTCCAAAAATATCCCCGCCGGAGGCCCCGGCCCGTGAAGCCGCGCTAGGCTTTGGTTTTTTTCTTCTCAGCGATCACCTTTTCCGCCAGATCACGCGCAATCGCGAAAGCCCCCTTGATCTTATCAGCGTCCCGCGTCCAATCGCGGCGCACCACAATCTTGTTGTCCTTCACCTTCGCCAACCCCTTTTGATCGGCCATGAAATCCACAAGCCCGGCGGGTGAGGCAAACTTATCGTTATGAAACTGGATCGTTGCGCCCTTTGGCCCCCCATCGAGCCGCGCGATCCCTGCACGTTTACACATGGCCTTGATCCGCACGACATTGATCAACATGTTGATTTCTTTCGGAAGTTTCCCGAACCTATCAATCAGTTCCGCCGCAAACCCCTCAAGCTCAACCTTTGTTGTCAGCCCGGACAACCGCCGATACAGCCCCAAACGCACATCCAAATCCGGCACATAAGTCTCAGGGATCAACACAGGCACACCAAGGTT
The DNA here is from genome assembly GCA_050633625.1 of Maritimibacter sp. Lineage (GTDB taxonomy): Bacteria > Pseudomonadota > Alphaproteobacteria > Rhodobacterales > Rhodobacteraceae > JBOEGW01. The sequence goes on from JBOEGW010000007.1 coordinate 300,801, forward strand.
GATCTGCGGCGCCCATTGATCATCCGTGCCGGGCAAACCTTCCAGCTCCCCCGAACGGATCTTGCTGATCGCCTCCTCCAACATGGACTGATACAGCTCATAACCCACTTCGCGCATTTGCCCGGATTGTTCCTCGCCAATTAGGTTCCCGGCGCCGCGAATGTCCAGATCTTGGCTCGCCAGCGTAAACCCGGCGCCAAGGCTGTCGAGGCTCCCAAGCACGCGCAGACGTTTTTCCGCGGTCGGTGTCAGGGGCGTGCGCGGTTTCGTCGTCATATAGGCGTAAGCCCGGGTTTTGGAGCGCCCGACCCGGCCTCGAATCTGGTAAAGCTGCGCCAGTCCAAACATATCAGCCCGCCACACAACCATCGTATTGGCTGTCGGAATATCGAGTCCCGATTCCACAATCGTCGTTGCCAGCAACACATCGTATTTGCCATCATAAAAGGCGTTCATCCTGTCATCCAGCTCGCCCGCCGCCATCTGCCCATGGGCCACCACATGACTCACTTCCGGCACATGATCTTTCAGGAAAGCCTCAATGTCCGGCAGGTCTTTCACCCGCGGCACCACAATGAAACTCTGCCCGCCGCGATAATGCTCACGCAACAGCGCCTCGCGGATCGTCACAGTGTCAAACTCGCTTACATAGGTACGGATCGACAGCCGATCCACGGGCGGCGTGCCAATGATGCTGAGATCGCGCACCCCGGACAGAGACATTTGCAACGTGCGCGGGATGGGCGTGGCTGTGAGGGTCAAAACATGGATGTCAGAGCGCAACGCCTTAAGGCGCTCTTTATGGGTGACGCCAAACCGCTGTTCTTCATCAATCACCAGCAAGCCAAGGTTTTTGAACCGAATGTTCTTGGCCAGCAACGCATGGGTGCCCACGACAATATCCATTGTTCCATCGGCCATGCCGGCGCGTGTTTGCGCCGCTTCTTTGGCACCGACGAACCGGCTCAGTTGGCCGACCTGAATAGGAAACCCGCGAAACCGCTCAGAGAAGCTTTTGTAGTGCTGGCGTGCCAACAAGGTCGTGGGCGCAATCACGGCAACCTGCATCCCGGCCATCGCCGCCACAAAGGCCGCGCGCATCGCGACCTCGGTTTTACCAAAGCCCACATCGCCGCAGACAAGCCGATCCATCGGTTGACCTGAGGCAATGTCCTCCACAACGTCTGAAATCGCACCAAGCTGATCCTCGGTTTCCGAATAGGGGAAGCGCGCCGCGAATTCTTCCCACGCGTGATGCGGTGCTTCCAACACGGGCGCCTTGCGCAAGGCGCGCTCCGCTGCGAGGCGAATAAGCTTATCCGCAACCTCGCGAATGCGTTCCTTGAGCTTGGCCTTTTTCGCCTGCCACGCCCCGCCGCCGAGCTTATCAAGCAGGCCCTCCTCGTGGCCGAATTTGGATAGAAGCTCAATGTTGACGACAGGAAGGTACAAACGATCTCCGCCCGCATATTCGAGCGATATGCACTCATGCGGCGCGCCCATTGCCGTGATGGTTTCCATCCCCTTATAGCGCCCAACCCCATGATCCACATGGATCACCAGATCACCGGGACTCAGACTTTGGGTTTCGGTGAGGAAGTTTTCCGCCCGCTTTTTGCGCTTTGGCGCGCGGATCAGGCGATCCCCCAACACATCTTGTTCGCTGATCACGGTCAATGTGCCATGTTCGCCCTGTGTACTGGATGCGCCCAGTGTTCCCGCTGCGCCCAGTGTTCCCGCTGCGCCGTGACGTGCAGGCCCTTCAAACCCATGGTCTAGCGGCCAAACCACCAGATAAACGCCGCCTTTGTTTTCAGGAACATCGCGAAAATCCTTGATCTGCGCTGAGGCCGTCAGCCCCTCATCCGCCAAGAGACCGCCAAGCCGTTCGCGCGCCCCCTCCGAATAGCTGGCAATCACCACTGGGCCATGCGCGCGCCGCGCTTTGACATGTTCCACCAAAGCGCTGAAAAGGTTTATCTTTTCTTGCTGACGCTCAGGCGAAAAATTGCGCCCAATCCGCCCGCCCGCGTCCAACACGCTCAGCCCAGTCGGCTGACCAAGGACCGCAAAGCGCAGCACCCGCGCCCCCGCAAGCGCCGCCTCCCACGCCGTATCATCAAGGTATAACAGCCCCGGCGGACAAGGCTTATAGACAGTATCCATCCGGTTCTTGGCACTCATCGCTTCGCGCCGCGCATCATATTGATCGGCAATGCCCTCCCACCGACTAGCGCGCGCGGCCTCCAGTTGGTCGTCCAACATGATCGACGCGCCGGGCAGGTAATCAAACAGCGTTTCAAGCCGCTCATAGAAAAACGGCAACCAATGCTCAACGCCTTGGTGTTTGCGCCCGGCAGACACCGCCTCATAGAGCGGATCATCCGAGGTGCCCGCGCCAAATTCGATCCGGTAATTCTGGCGAAACCGCGTCACCGCCGCCTCGTCCAAAATCACCTCTGAGACTGGCGCAAGTTCGATCACCGAAAGGGTTTCGGTGGTGCGCTGGGTGATCGGATCAAACCGGCGCGCGCCATCCAATGTGTCGCCAAACAAATCAAGGCGCACAGGGCCAGCTTCACCGGGCGGATAGATGTCGATGATGCCGCCACGCACAGCAAAATCGCCCGGCTCCATCACCGTGGGCGCTTGCGAAAACCCCATACGCACCAAAAAGGCCTTAAGCCCGTCCACATCAATCCGGCTCTCAACCCGCGCCGACCAACTCGCTTCCTGCAAGACCTCGCGCGCTGGCAATTTTTGCATCGCCCCGGCCAAGGTTGTCAGCAGCACAAAGCGCGTTGTTGGCATCCCATGCGCCAGCCCCGCCAAGGTCGCCATGCGCGTGGCCGAAACATCAGCATTGGGCGACACGCGATCAAATGGCAAACAATCCCAACCGGGCAGTGTGATCACCGTCACATCGGGCGCAAAAAACGCCAATGCCGCCTGCATGGCCGCCATCCGGTTCGCATCGCGCGCCACATGCACCACCGGCCCGCCGCTGGCCTCAAGCTCGCGCCAAACAAGCGCCGCATCATAGCCCTCAGGTGCCCCGGACAGGGTTATTTTGCTCTTCTCAGCCATGAAAGACAGACCTCTTTGCGCACAATCCCGCGCCGTTTTGCCGCGGCGCGCTAGGAGCCAAGCGCCCCAATCGCCATGTTTTGATACATGCCCCACATGGCGGTCACGAAAATCGCGATCATGCCGACGAATTGCGTCGACACCCGATGTTTGAGCATCCGTTTGCGCAAATCCGCGCCCGTAAGGGCACCGTCACGAATGATACGCGCCGTGTTCAGCGAGAGCGCGCCCACAACCGTCATGGGCGCCGCCAACAAGAACACAGCCTGCGCAAATTCCACATCATACAGGAAGGCCAGAAGCAATAATGTCGTCAACATCATCGTCGTGATTCCCATCAGCCAAAGCCCGGAAACCCCAGCAATATAAAGCAATCGGTTGCAGTTGATGCGCACCATATCCTCAAGGTCCGTTTCCGCCTGCCCGCCGTGGCGCTCGGCCCGCTGCACCATGTCATAGGGCACGCCAATGACCCAATGGCTGGTTGTCGACCAGACAACAGCCAAGGCAATCCAATACCAAAGATTGGAGAACGACCTGAGGTCGATCAACTCGAAAACAGCGGAATACCAATCCAACGCTCTGCCCGTCCTTTGTTCTTTCCGCCGACCTTACCCCTGCTGCGCGGCGGGCGCTACCCCTTGAGAGCGCGCGCAAGGCGTGTCACAAAATGGGCCAACCAAGGAGACCCTCATGCCGCGCACAGTTGCTCATTTTCCACGCACCCGCCTTCGCCGCAATCGCCGCACGGATGCCCTGCGCGCCATGGTGCGCGAAAACGGGCTGACCCCGGCGGATTTCATCTGGCCGGTGTTCGTGATGGAAGGCGAAGATGCGTCCCATCCGATCAAATCCTTGCCCGGCGTTGCGCGCCTGACGATTGACCGTGTGGTTGAGGCCGCGCGCGAAGCCTATGATCTTGGCATCCCGGCGATTTGTTTGTTTCCCTACATCGAGCAAGCGCGCAAAACCGAGGATTGCGCCGAGGCTTGGGATGAGAACAACCTGTCAAACCGGGCAATTCGCGCTCTGAAGGCGGCGGTGCCCGACATGGCAGTCATGACCGATGTTGCCTTGGACCCCTACAACATCAACGGCCATGACGGCTATGTGGTGGAGGGAGAAATCCTCAATGACGAAACCGTTGAAGCGCTGGTAAAAATGACGCTGGCACAGGCGGATGCGGGGGCAGATATCATTGGCCCGTCAGATATGATGGACGGGCGGATAGGCGCGATGCGTGACGCGCTTGAAACGGCTGGCCACAAACATGTGTCGATCATGAGCTATAGCGCGAAATACGCCTCTGGGTTTTATGGCCCGTTTCGCGATGCTGTTGGCGCCTCCGGTGCGCTGAAGGGCGACAAGAACACCTACCAAATGGACCCTGCCAATTCCGATGAAGCGCTCCGTTTGATCGAGCGCGACCTTCTGGACGGCGCGGATATGGTGATGGTGAAGCCCGGCATGCCTTACCTTGATATTTGTCGCCGGGTGAAAGACACCTTCGCGGTGCCAACCTTCGCCTATCAAGTGTCTGGGGAATACGCGATGTTGCAAGCGGCGGCGCAAAACGGCTGGCTCGACGGCGACAAGGTGATGATGGAAAGCCTGTTGGCCTTCAAACGTGCGGGCTGCAACGGTATTTTGACCTATTTCGCCCCGGCTGCGGCGAAGCTTTTGCGGGGGTGAACACCGGCTGGGTCGCTTAGCCCGCGGCGCGCTCTTCCAGTTGCATCCACTCTTCTTCCGCCTGCGCAAGCTTTTCGTGCCGCTCCAAAAGCGCATCGGTTGCCTTTTGGAATTTCATAGGTTCCTTGGTGAACAACTCAGGGTCGGACATATAGTCTTCGAGCTTCTTGATCTCCGCCTCAATGCGCTCAATCTCGCCCGGCAAAGCCTCTAAGCGGTGCTTTTCTGTGAAAGACAAAGCCCCGTCCGCCGCTGGTTTTTCTGCCTGTTTTGCCGCTTTTCCGCCCTTGGATTTGTTCGGCTTTGTCGGGGTGAGTCCCAAGACCTCTGAGCGCTGCGCCAAGTAATCGCTCCAGCCCCCCGCATAGAGCGTAGCGCGCCCGTCCCCCTCCAGTGCGATGGTGCTGCTGGCCACACGGTCCAGAAAATCGCGGTCATGGCTGACCAGAATCACCGTGCCGTCATAGTCACCAATCACCTCTTGCAACAAATCCAGCGTTTCCACGTCCAAATCGTTGGTCGGCTCATCGAGCACCAAGAGATTGGAGGAGCGCGCCATAATCTTCGCGAGGATCAGCCGCGCCTTTTCGCCGCCCGACAAGGACGAAACCTTCGCGCGCGCTTGGCGCTCATCGAACAGAAATTCCTTGAGGTAGCCCACAACATGTTTGGGATGTCCGCGCACCAAAATCTGATCCGCCTTGCCAGAAACCCGCATTTCAGGATCGCCCGCAAGGTTCTCCCATAGGCTCGCCTCGTCGTCCAAGGTGCTTCGGTTTTGATCAAACACCGCCATCTCAATCCCGGTGCCAAGGCTGATCGTGCCAGCATCCGGCGCGACCTCGCCAATCAACATCTTGAGCAGCGTGGTCTTGCCAGCGCCATTGGGGCCAACCAGCGCAAGCCGGTCGCCACGATTGATGCGCATATCAAACGGTTTCAGGATGACCTTTTCGCCATAAGCCTTTGAAATACCAACAGCATCAACAACCTTGCGCCCGGATTTCGGCCCCGCCTCAAGCGCCATTTCCGCAGCACCCTGCCGCTTGATCTGCCCGGCGCGTTCAGCGCGCAACTCGCCCAAAGCGCGCACCCGGCCCTGGTTGCGTTTGCGCCGCGCAGAGATGCCTTCCACCGCCCAACGGGCTTCGGCTTTGATTTTCCGGTCCAGCTTATGACGTTGGATGTCTTCGTCTTCCCAAACCTTGTCGCGCCAAGCTTCAAAATGCGCAAACCCCTGTTCATGGCGGCGGACCTGACCGCGATCCACCCAGAGTGTCGCCTTGGTCAAAGCGTTCAGAAAGGCGCGGTCATGCGAGATCAAAACATAGCCCGTGCGCGTGCTGCTCAGCTCCGCCTCAAGCCAGCCAATCGCCTGAATATCAAGGTGGTTCGTCGGCTCATCCAGCAGCATAAGCTCAGGCGCTTCCGCCAGAAGTTTTGCCAAGGCCGCGCGCCGCCGCTCGCCCCCGGACGCTGTGGCCACTGCCACATCCGGGTTGAACTTCAGCCCTTCCGCGACCCGCGCAACCTTATACTCCTCGCCCTCCGCAAGACCGCTCGCCGCGAAGTCACCAAGGGTTTCAAACCCCGTCATATCCGGGTGTTGTTCCATATAGCCGACCTGAACGCCGGGCGACAAAACCCGCTCGCCCGTATCCGGCTCCACAAGCCCGGCCATCACCTTCATGAGCGTCGATTTCCCCGACCCATTTCGCCCCACAAGGGCCACCCTGTCGCCCGGATGAACCACCATATCGAGGTCATGAAAAACGGGATCGCCGCCAAAAGTGAGCGAGATATCGGAGAGCTGGATCAGGGGTAAACGTGCCATAGGCTCGACCTATTGCGCTGCCCATGCGCCGTCAAGGCGTCGTGGACGACCCGTTTGATAAACTGACGGCCAAGGCTTCAAAAACCCGGCGGCGCGCCGGCGGCACCTTCGCAACCTCCACCACCGTCAAAAGGTGGTGGGTGCCCAAGGTCTGGTCAATCACACCCGTTCCACAAACCCATCCCCCCATGGCCAAATACCCGCCCAATAGCCCGGGAATTTGCCCAGATTCCGCCCCACGGGCCACTTGGGACAGATCAAAACACGCAGAGGCCGTGGCGCGTGGCTGACGGCTCAATGGCCCTACGTGCTGCGGCTCAAAGGCGGCAAAAATCGGCGCAGACACCTTTGGATCACAGCCCGCAAACGAGCTACAGCCAAACATCATCGCCGCCTTTTCGCGCATGACTTCCTGCGTCATCACCCCCATGACCAAACGCAAAGCCTGTGCATCACCAAGGGCGGGATCCATGCAAAACCGCCCGACTTCCACCGCTGGCAGCAGATCGGCCAGAGGCTCAAGGTCATAAAACTGGGCTGAATAGCTCGTGTTCAGGGCCTTTTTGCTCTTCAGGTGTTGGAACCGAAGCGTTGCCACCAAGCGCTTATCGGAGGTTTCGACCAAAACATGAGAAAAATGATCGTCAAACGCATCCTGATCGCGCCCGTCCCCCCCTCCAAGAAACAAACGCGCCCGAAGCGCCTGCGCCGCCGCGACATCTTCGCGTGTCGCCGCCAACCGCACAGTGAGTCCTGTTGAAGCGCCGCGCGTCTTGTTCAAACCTTGATCCTCGTTCGGAAATCCATTTTCAGATATTCGGACACCAGTCGCTCGACTGTCAGACGGTACGACTTACCTGCCGCGCAACGCATCGCGCAGCCAAATTTGCGAAAACCGACCACAAAGCGCCCCGCACCCGGCTCAAACAATGGCGCCAGCACCGCCGACCCGCAATGATTCGAGCACCCGCCTGCAAGGCCACAAAAGCCCCTCAGCCACTCAAACCAGCTGTGCCAAGCCTAGTTGTTTTCCAAAATCTTTTCGAGGTTCAACTTGCCGACACTGCCCAAGAGCTGGCGCAAGAAGCTCACACCGGCCACATTGGAGGTGGTCACACGGCGCGAAAGAACAACGACCTGCCCCTTCTCAAGACCGAACCGCTCGATGTTTTCCACAAGTCCATTGTCGTCAAAACTGATCGACAGAACTTCGCGGTCAATCTCACTTGGGGCCTTATAAGCATAGTGTTCAAAGCGGCTGGACACGTAATACCACGCTTCTTCCGTCAGCAGCCCCGCTGCCCCCGGCTTGCCGACAATCGCGGCAACAGTCTCGCGCGTATCAAGCCCAACCATCAATTCTTCCACGTCTTCATCCGTCGGGACGAATCCATGGTTTGTGTAGGTCGCAGAACACGCGCTCAACGTCACAATGGCCAGCAAAACAGTGACAAATCGGATCGCCCGACCAGTCATTGACCCCGTAATCGACATGCCGCCCCCTTGCCTTGACGTCTTTGTTGTGGGTATCGGCTTACAGAACCCGCGCTCTCTATTCAAGAAACGAAAGTGGCCATGGCCGATCAAAACACCGATATACAGAACACGTCAGAGCTTGGACCGCAACTGGTTGTGGCAGAGCTTAAATCCGCAAAGCGCTATCCGATCGAAATCACACTCCCGCCAGAGGTCGAATCGCGACTCGCACAGACCCTTGAGCTGCAAGCGCTGCGCAAAACGCGCCTGACTGGGGTGCTCGCGCCTTTGGGAAAGCGCGATTGGCAGTTTGAAGGCCATCTGGGCGCAACGGTTGTGCAGCCCTGTGTCGTGACGCTTGAGCCGGTGACAACGCGCATCGAAGACCCCGTGATGCGCAGTTGGAAAGCCGATTTTGACCCCTATAAAGACAATGAAGACGAAATCGACGTGACCGAACAGGCCGGAGATGAGGCGCTTGGCAGCGTGATTGATATGGGCGCGGTCTTGATGGAAGCACTAGCGCTTGCCTTGCCGCAATACCCCCGACGTGACGGCGCGGCGCTGGACACGCAGGTATTCACCGAACCGGGACAAGCCCCGATGACAGACGAAGACGCGCGCCCTTTTGCGGGCTTGGCGGCGCTAAAATCCAAACTGGAAAACGGCGGGAGTGACGACTGAGTGACGGCGGGACTGACGGCGGAAGTGGCAACTGAGTGGTGGCGGCAGCGAGGAATCCGAATTAGACAGGCACCCGCTTTCTGTCTCAGCACAGTTTTTCTTGCAAAAAAACCTTGCCAAACGACAAATTCACAGTATTTTCCCGGCCTTCATCACAAGATGGGTTGGACACCGCGCTCATTAGCGCTTATGAGGCGGTCAGAACCACGAAACACCGGGGCGAAAGCCCTCTCCTGATCGGGCCTTCTGGCTCTTTAGACACCGGGCAAAGAAGCCCCTAAAACTGAGGTTGTGACATGGCTGTCCCACAGAATAAAATCACGCGGTCGCGCCGCAATAACCGTCGCAGCCACGACGCTCTTGTTGCCGACAACCCGAACGAATGTTCGTCCTGCGGCGAGCTGAAGCGTCCGCATCACGTTTGCCCATCTTGCGGCAACTATGCAGATCGCGAAGTCATCGCGGTTGTTGACGATGCAGCTTTTGACGATGAGGACGCGGCGTAAGTCACGTCTCTGACGGGTTCCTATGAGTGATATTTCCGAGAATCGGACGCTTACCACAACTGTAGGGGCCAAACGCACCGTAATTTCGGTTGACGCCATGGGCGGAGACCTTGGGCCAGCGGCGGTTGTCGCTGGCCTTTCTAAATGTGTGGCCAAAAATCCTGACATCGGCTTCGTGATTCACGGCGATGAGGCCCAGCTTGCTCCGCTTCTAAAGGCCGATAAAGCCCTTGCGGCTGTCTCTGAGCTGCGCCACGCCGACGATGTGGTCACGATGAACGATAAGCCCAGCCAGATCATGCGCCATGGGCAAAAAACATCCATGTGGTCCGCGATTGATGCTGTGAAAAACGGCGATGCGAGCACCTGTGTGTCCTGTGGCAACACCGGAGCGCTGATGGTGCTGTCGATGCTGCGCCTGCGCAAAATCCCCGGCGTGAACCGACCCGCGATTGCCGTGCTTTGGCCCTCGCGCAATCCACAAGGCTTTAACATTTTGCTAGATGCGGGAGCTGACATTCGCGCCGATGAAATGGACCTGATGCAATATGCGCTCATGGGCGCGTCTTTTGCCCGCAACGGTCTGGCTGTAGATCGTCCGCGCGTTGGCTTGCTGAACGTGGGCACAGAGGAGCACAAAGGGCGCGCCGAAATCAAAGCCGCGCATGAGTTGATTGAGGAAGCCGCGACGGTCTCCGATTTCGACTATGTTGGCTTTGTTGAAGGCTCCGATATGCCTTCCGATAAGGTCGATGTCATCGTCACTGACGGGTTTTCCGGCAATGTGGCGCTCAAAACCGCCGAAGGCACAGCGAATCTCGTGAAGGGGTTCCTCAAGGACGCCTTCAAGGCCACGCCTGCGTCAAAACTGGCAGCTTTCATCGCCGCCCCTGCCCTGAAGCGTCTGTCCAAACGCATGGATCCGCGCCGCTCAAACGGCGGTGTGTTTCTGGGGCTGAACGGGACTGTCGTCAAAAGCCACGGCAGCGCCGATGCGACCGCTATGGCGGCCGCTGTGAACCTCGCCTTCAACCTTGCCCACGCAGGCTTTCAAGATAAGCTCGCTGCACGGGTTGCATATACCCCCGGTGACCGTCAGGATGAGACTCCCTCCAACTAAAACGCGAACGGGAAAAAAGTCGAAATGACGATACGGGCTGTGGTCAAAGGGTGTGGGCATTACCTGCCCGAACGTGTGGTTCCCAACGCGTGGTTTGAAGACAAAATAGACACCTCAGACGAGTGGATTCGCACCCGGTCGGGAATCGAAAGCCGGCGTTTTGCCGCTGAGGGCGAAACAACCTCGCATATGGCCATCAACGCCGCCAAAAACGCGCTCAAAGATGCTGGCATTGTGGCAGAAGACATTGACGCGATTATCCTCGCCACCTCCACCCCCGATCTGACTTTTCCCTCTGTCGCCACCATGGTGCAAGACGGGCTTGGCATGACTCGCGGCTTTGGGTTCGACGTGCAGGCGGTTTGCGCCGGATTCGTTTTCGCCCTGTCCACCGCCAATGCCATGATCGTTTCGGGCCAGGCGAAGCGCGCGTTGGTCATCGGCGCTGAGACCTTTTCGCGGATTTTGGACATGGAAGACCGGGCCACCTGCGTGTTGTTTGGAGATGGCGCGGGGGCTTTGGTGCTTGAGGGGGAAGCGGGCGAAGGCGCGGCTACGGATCGCGGCATTCTCGCGACCGATCTCAACTCAGACGGCAGCCTGCGCGACATGCTTTATGTGGACGGTGGCGTGTCCACCACTGGCACCTCTGGCAAGCTGCGGATGCAAGGAAATCCCCTTTTTCGTCAAGCAGTTGGCAAGCTTGCCTCAACCGCTAACGCAGCGCTAGACAAGGCAGGACTCACCCACGCAGACGTGGATTGGATCGTGCCGCATCAAGCCAATATTCGCATCATTCAAGGCACCGCCAAAAAGCTTGGCGTGCCCATGGAAAAGGTCATTGTGACCCTGCAAGACCACGGCAATACCTCCGCCGCCTCCATCCCCTTGGCGCTTTCCACCGCCAAATCCAAAGGCCAGATCACCCCCGGCGACGTTCTTGTCCTTGAGGCGATCGGCGGCGGATTGGCCTGGGGCGCGGTCGCACTCAGGTGGTAGCCTCAATGCGCCCGCTCAAACCCTTGATCTTGACTTAGAATCTCTTTGCCCCCATGATTTAGCGAACGCCTTATTCCGGGGGGAAACATGAGCGAAAAGACATTGACACGAATGGACCTGAGCGAAGCTGTTTTTCGCGAAGTTGGTCTCTCTCGCAACGAAAGCGCGCAGCTCGTGGAGAGCGTATTGGGCCATCTGTCCGATGCGCTGGCGGGCGGTGATACCGTGAAAATTTCGTCCTTCGGGACGTTTTCGGTGCGCGACAAAGCGGCCCGCGTTGGGCGCAACCCAAAAACAGGGCAAGAAGTGCCGATCCTGCCACGCAGAGTTCTGACCTTCCGGCCCTCCCACATTATGAAAGAACGGGTCGCGGCGGGAAACAAACGCTGAACCTAGTTTTTGAGCAGGAAGAGAACGGGCAGCACCATGGATAAAAAGTCACCCGACGCCTTTCGCACGATCAGCGAGGTGGCAGAGTGGCTCGGCGTGCCGACCCACGTCCTGCGGTTTTGGGAAAGCCGTTTTAGTCAGGTGAAACCTGTAAAACGCGCAGGCGGGCGACGGTATTATCGTCCCGCCGATATGGAATTGTTGGGCGGCATTCGCAAGCTCCTCCATGAAGACGGGATGACAATTCGCGGCGTGCAAAAACTGCTGCGCGAAGAAGGCATCAAATATGTCGCTGCACTGTCGCCTTCCGTCGATGGCGAGGGCGCGAGTGAAGACTCTCCTGCACTGCGCGATGTGACCCCGTCCAATGTTGTCCAGCTAGACAGGCACACAGAAAACCCGGTTGCGCCCGAAACGGCAGCCCCCGAACCTGAAACCGCTGCGATGGATTTTGGCGATACCGCCCCATCGCCTGCGGAACCGCCGTCAGAGCTTGAGAGCACCGATGTTTCCACGGCGCAAAGCGGTGAGACGCAGCTTGAAGCCCCTCTTGAGAGGCCCACGTCAGAGGAACTGGCCGAGACTGCCGCCCCCCAAACCCAGCCCGCCCCCGAAATCGAAGATACGGTAATCGAAGATACAGGAGATGTGGCGCTCGGGGATGCGACGACCGGTGAGGTAACCCCAGTTGAGCAGGCTCCGGTTGAGGCATCAGCCACCGAAACTCCAGCAGATGCAGCGCCAATGAGTGCAGCGCCAGTGGATGAGGGCATTGGCGATCTCGCGTCTGGAGAGGAAGACGCGAGTGTTGCCGTGGGTGCCGCTGATGGTGCAGCCAAAACGCCCGCGCCACAGCCTCCCACCGAGCCAACACCAGCGCCGCCCACTACGGACGCGCCCATTGATGATGCTTCGCTTGTAGACGCTTCTGTTGTGGTTGCCCCCAAAGAAGAAGTCGCCAGTGCGGACGCTCCAGACTTTGCGGCGCCTGATGCGGTGCCCCCGGCCGATGATCTGCAAACACAAGAGCACCCCGTTGATCCGCCCGCGCCTGATGCTCCGCCCGCCGCCGAAAACACGCCGGATGTTTCTGTGAACGAGGCAACTCTTGGCGCGCCCGAAGGTCCATCCCCCGCCGCTGTTGAGACCTCAGAAGGCGTTTCGGCTGAAACGCCAGACTTGGGCACGGATGAGGAAGATGCCGCGCTCGCGACAACCGATTTGAGCGCCCCGCCACCGCCGCCTGCCCTCGTGATGCCCGATATTCCCAATGACCCCAGTGATGAGGGCATCACCCTTCCCACGCCCATTTCGGCGCGGTTGCGGGCTTTGAGCGGGAGCGAAACAAAACCAAGTGCCGCGCATCTGCGCGCCTTTTCGGATCGGCTCGAAGCCCTGCGCGCAACCAAGCCACAGGGCGGCGCGGATCATGGTCACCTCTGAGCAAAATTCATGGCGAAACGCACTTGCCCCCACGCGCAAAACCGCTATGTAGAGGGCCACGTCGGGCTATGGCGCAGTCTGGTAGCGCGTCCGTCTGGGGGACGGAAGGTCGCAGGTTCAAGTCCTGCTAGCCCGACCAACATCGACCCGCCCGCCCGCATTTGGGCGGGCGTTCGTGTATCTGGCGCGCCGATTTTGCCGCCTATGAGGGGGACAGTGTGATGACGGGAACCGGCGTATTGCCGAGCCAAGCCATTGGCGAAATGATCAAGACGGGCATGCTCAAAGGCACCCCGGAGATCCTCGATGCGCAAATCCAACCGGCGTCTCTCGATTTGCGTTTGGGCACTGTGGCCTATCGGGTGCGGGCGTCGTTTTTGGCGGGCGATGGGCGCAGCGTTGCTGAGCGCTTGGACGAGTTCGAAATGCATCGAATCGACCTGACAAACGGCGCGGTTCTGGAAAAAGGCGCGGTCTATGTTGTTCCACTCATGGAAAGCTTGGCCCTCCCTGAAGGGATTCAGGCCGTTGCCAATGCCAAAAGTTCCACTGGGCGTCTTGATCTGCTGACGCGGCTGATCACTGATGGTGGCGTTGAGTTTGATCGCATTGCCCAAGGCTACACAGGGCCGCTCTATGCTGAGATTTGCCCGCGCAGTTTTTCGGTGTTGGTGCGCCCTGGCATGCGGCTCAATCAAATCCGGTTTCGCCAAGGTCAGGCTGTGTTGAGCGATGCGGAGCTAAAATCGCGCCACGCGCAGGATCGACTTGTGGATGGGGATGCGGTGATTGACCATGGGCTAGGGTTTTCGGTCGATCTGAAACCGCGCGAAGACGGGCTGGTGGGGTACCGCGCCAAACCCCATACCGGCGTGATCGACCTCGATTTGATTGGCCATTATGACGCCGCGCAGTACTGGGAGCCGATTTTCACCCATGAGGAACAAATCATCCTCGACCCCGGCGCATTTTATATTCTGGTGAGCCGCGAGGCGGTTCATATTCCGCCCGATTGCGCCGCAGAAATGGCGCCTTACCTCGCGATGGTGGGCGAATTCAGGGTTCATTATGCCGGGTTTTTCGATCCGGGCTTTGGCCATGATGCGGCCGGCGGCGCTGGCTCGCGTGGGGTATTGGAAGTGCGCTGCCACGAAGCCCCATTTGTGTTGGAACACGGGCAGGTCGTTGGTCGTTTGGTTTATGAACGCATGTCTGAGGTGCCCGAAGCGCTTTATGGCACTGACATCAAGTCAAATTATCAAGGCCAAGGGCTCAAACTTTCAAAGCATTTTCGCGCGGGCTAACTCAGGTTAGCAGATCGCGAGGAGGTCGGACGAAATTCGTCAGAACACGATCGCGCCCGGTGTCCTTGGCTTGATACAAAGCGTCATCTGCACGTTTGACCGCCGCCTCAATCGAAATCTCGCCCGGCTCCACCTTGGACACGCCAAAGGACGCGGTGATTTGCGGCAAAGAGGTGTCCTCAATCGAAAGCCCGCGCAATTTCGCCCGCAGGCGTTCGGCAACGACAAGCGCGATCTCCTTGCCTGAACTGGGCAAAACGATCAGAAACTCCTCACCGCCCCAGCGCGCCAAAACGTCTGCTTCCCGCAGCCCCGTGCGCATCATCGCCGTCGCGGCCACCAAGACACGATCCCCAACATCGTGGCCGTATTGATCATTGATGCCCTTAAAGTGATCCAAATCCACGAGAATGACACCACTTTGCGCACCATAGCCGCCACGGCTGATCGCCAGCGAAGCGCCAAAGCGGTTCGATGCGCCGGTAAGAACGTCAGTAATGGATGCGCGCGACAAGTGGCGTTCATTTTCGCGGCGTTTTCGCTCCGTAAACTCATGCGCGCGCGCACTGTAAACCACTGTCAAAGCAACGAACCAGATCATACTGATCACGAAATGCGTGGTGCTGGCAGGAAGAAGGACTGCACTACCGCCGATTGCGAAAATCGCCCAAAGAGCCAGTGGAACAAAGGCTGCCGAGGCCAGCTGAAATCGGCCCAATTTTCCCAAAGCCGTGTTTGAAACCAATACCCGCACTTCACGCGCATGAATGAAACTCAGGATATTTGCAAAGGCGAGCGGCAGCAAAATCGCGATGGTCGGCAACGACATCGCGCCATGTACAACGTCAAGGCTCAAGATATGCCCGACAAGCGCAGAAAGCGGAAAAAATGGCGAAAAGGACGACAGCAACAGCCCAAACGTGGCATGGCGCTGGCGCAATAACTGTGACGCTGACACAAAAATCAGCGTCACCGAGGTGTTCCACCCCTTTTGAATCAAAGCGTCAAAATGCAATGCCCCTTGGAGCGCTGTATTTGCCTCCTCCATGAACGTGAGTGGCCCTTGTGGCTGAAGAGCGCAATACATGGAATAACTCGACAAAAGGGTCGCTGCGACCAAGGCAAACTTCACGTCCCGCTTCATCGCCACGAGGGGCACCCAGCGTACAAAAGCGTAAAGAACCAAGAGCGCCGTCAACGCGGAAAATAAGTGCGTTCCGGGACCGTCGACAAATGGTTGGTAAAGGATACGAATCTGAGTTGCATAGCCAATGACCGCGAGCACGGCGAAGCAAGACGACACGCCAAGCGCCCATTTATAAGCGCCCATCAAACGCAGATAAAACTCGAAATGCACCTGTCCTGCATGAACCAAGTCTGGTTCATGAAGCGATGCCCTCGCGAAATCGAGGTTCGTTGTGATCGGGTGGGCCTTCACATCAAAAGCCTTTTTCTTTCAGGTCTACAAAATGAATCCCCGTTCGCCCGTTAACACTATCAAAGTAAGCTTAGCGATTGATTAATGCGGGTCCAGCGCACACCTGCCCAAAAGGTAGTGTTAGCGCGAACACCTCCCAATTCTTCAGAAAAAAAGTCTAAAATTTTAGCGCATGCGCCGCATGAGTTTCGCCATTTTGCGCGCGTTGTTTGCTGTTTTTTTGGCTTTGCGCGCTTGGAGCTTTTCCTGCTCTGTCATGTCCTGCGGCGCTTTGCCGCGCCCGACAGCACGGTCAATCCCGGCATTCATGCCACGCTGCAAAAGCGGGCCAAGAAGCATACGCAACAGTCTAAATATTTGATTGGGGTTCATCTGCTCGCCCTCATTTTTTGTGAGCATAGCAGAGAAAGGCTAAATCCCCAAGGGCCGCGCTAGGTTTCGTCCTCAAACAATTCGGCCTGATCCTCATCGGCCTCGTCCTCATCATCAGACTCCGCATCTTGAAACCCGGGCACGGGCCGGCTTTCCAGAAGCCCCGCCGAACGCAATTCCTTAAGCCCGGGCAAGTCGCGCGCGCTCTCAAGACCGAAATGATCCAAAAACCCCTGTGTCACCACAAAGGTCACAGGCCGACCGGGGGTCATTTTGCGCCGTCCAAACCGGATCCATTCCATCTCAATCAGTTGATCAATCGTGCCGCGCGACACCGAAACCCCCCGAATTTCCTCGATTTCGGCCCGCGTCACCGGCTGGTGATAGGCGATGATTGCAAGGGTTTCGATCGCGGCGCGGCTGAGTTTACGCTGCTCAACCGTTTCTTTTTGCATGAGATATCCAAGATCGGGCGCCGTGCGGATCGCCCAGGCGTCGCCCACCCGCACAACCCGCACCCCGCGCCCCTCATAGCGTTTTGACAGATGCGCCAGCGCCTCCAACGGCTCAGCACCATGCGGCATCCGGTCCACCAGCTCCGCAACCTTCACTGGCTCCGCCGCTGCAAACAAAATTGCCTCCACCATGCGCTCCTGTTCGCCCATCGGCGGCGCTTCAAAAAGGCTCTCTTCTTGCCCCTTCAGATCGTCAGCCATCAGTCTTGCCTCTTTCGGATTTGAATAGGCGCGAAGGTCTCGCCCTGCTTGATTTCAATCATGCCGGTTTTCACAAGCTCCAAACTGGCCGCAAAACTTGCGGCCAAAGCGGAGCGGCGCTTGGCGGGGTCCGCCGTCCAGCCCGCAGGCAAATAGCTCGACAAATCGGTCCAATCCCCCGCAAATCCAATCATCTCGCGCATCCGGTCCAGCGCTTGTTCCATCGACATAATCGCGTCTCGGTCGAGTACAAAGGGGCGAAACTCGTCGCGCGTGCGAATGCGCGCATAGCCCTGCATCAAGTCCAAAAGCGACGCGGAATAGATCACTTTGCGCCGCCGCTCCACCCCCTCAACTTCGCCGCGCGCAAAGAAGTCGCGCCCCATCTGATCGCGCGCCATGAGCTTGGCCGCCGCATCGCGCATCGCTTGCAACCGTTCAAGCTGGAACGCCAAATGGGCCGCCAATTCCTCGCCCGATGGGCCGTCCTCACTGGGGTCCGGAGGCAACAAAAGCCGCGACTTCAAAAACGCCAGCCACGCCGCCATCACCAGGTAATCCGCCGCAAGCTCAATGCGCAAATCATGCGCGCGCTCGATGAACAACAGATATTGCTCCGCCAATTGGCGCACCGATATTTTGCGCAGATCGACCTTCTGAGTGCGCGACATCGTCAGCAGCAAATCAAGCGGCCCTTCATAGCCGTCGACGTCAACAATCAGCGCCTCAGCGGCCAAGCGCTCAGACACCGACATTGCGTCTGCCTCAAATTCCTGCTGCTCGGCCATAAAGCGCGCGGCCCCCAAAAGATCACTCCTAAAGGGTTATCGGTGCTTTGTCGCTTTGGGGCAAGAGGCTGCTCGGCAACAGCGCGTTAAACGCTGCCACCTGTCATAATCGCGCGAAATTCCGCTTCCAGAGCCTCGATTTCCGCCGGTTCAGGCGCGTTGCGCCAGTCCAGCGCCGCATCCGCCCGCGATTGCGCAATGTCGCTCATCGTGCCCGCCGCTTGCGCAACTTCGACCATATCGTCCATCTGCCCATTGCAGTGCAAAATGATGTCACAGCCCGCCGCCAACGCCGCCTCACTGCGCGCCGACAACGGCCCGCTGAGCGCTTGCATCGAAATATCATCCGACATCACAAGCCCACCAAAGCGGATCTTGTCGCGAATATAGGCCATGACCACCGGGCTGGTGGTGGCGGGCAACTGCGGGTCGATATCGTCATAAACAACATGCGCCGTCATCGCGATCGGCAACCCGCGCACGCTTTCAAACGCCAAGAAATCCGACACCCGCAGCGCCTTTGCCTTCGCCGCGACGCGGGGCAATTCAAGGTGGCTATCCGCAGTGGCGCGCCCATGGCCGGGAATGTGTTTGACCACCGGAAGCACGCCACCATCAATCAACCCAGAGGCAACAGCCCCCGCAATTTCCGCCACATGCACAACATCATCGCCATAACAACGGTTGCGCAAAATCTCATGGGTGTCCGGCTGCACCAAATCCAGCAATGGCGCACAATTGCCATCAATCCCGACCTTGCGCAGCTCATCCGCGATAATGCGATAGCGCAGATACATCGAGCGCGGCGCGTCTTTTCGGTTCAGTTCAACCTGCTCCAGCGCGGGCAACCAATCGCGCCAATGAGGCGGCTTGAGGCGCGCAACGCGCCCGCCCTCTTGATCAATGAAAATCGGCGCATCATGGCCCGCAGCTTCGCGAATTTCCGTGGTCAGCCATTGCAGCTGCTCAGGATCCTCGACGTTGCGCGCAAACAGGATAAACCCCCAAGGCTGGATGTCGCGAAAGAAATCCCGCTCACGGCGCGTCAGGCGCAGCCCTTCGCAGCCAAATATAACAGCGCCTTGATTGGCCATTAACGGGTCACCACAGGGATACAGGCCGCTTTGCCTGCCATCAAAGCCGAACAGAAGCGGCGCGCATCCGACACATCGTCAAAGCCCATTGCCCGAAGCCGGTAAAAGGTCTTGCCGCCGGATTGCGCCTTTTCGATCACGCGTTTCTTGCCCTCAAGATACTCATCAAAGCGTCCTGCCAGCTTGTCCCACTCGCCGCGTGCAACCTCTTGGCTGTCAAAGGCGCCAAGCTGCACAAGGCGGGTGCCTTTGGGAATTGAGGTTGCTGCAACCTCCGCCACATTCGCCACTGGCGCATCCGCGCTGGCAAGCGGCGCAGCCGTAGGGTTTGCGCTCGCGCGCGTCACAAGACTTGCCGGACGGCGCTGGGGCACGGGCGACACATTAACGCCCGCCACGCGCGCAACAGCTGCGGGCGCTGGCTCGTCCTCAGCCTCCCCCAGTACCGCCGCAACACGCGCCGCCGCCGCCTCTTGTTCCAACTGCTCCGTCTGAGCCGCCGTGACAGCGTCAATTTCATCACCAGACAGCGGGGTCGCGCCCCGGGTGATCGCTTCAACAAAGGCCTGCGCTGCCGCAGCAGTCCCCTCGCCTGTCAAATCGGCACTGATCGCGTTCAATGTTTCTTGCGGCACATCCGCTTGCGCCAAAATTTCTTCATCGGCCTCAGCACTGCGCGTACGCGGGCGCACCGGCGCATCCGCCTCCGTCAGCGCCTCAGCGCCCGGCGCCAACATCACATGATTGGCCGGTCCTTCCGCCACGCCCCCCGCTGCAACAGCATTCACCGCCAAACCCTGGTGGTCAGCGGCCTGCCCGCCCGGCTCCTCAGGTTGCACGCGCATTGGCCCCTCAAGAGCCGCCACGACCGGGACATCCGATGCATCGCGCACAGCAAGATTATACCCCCAAACGCCAAGACCAACGATAAGCGCCAAAGACAACGCCGCCCCGGCCCCATTGACGATCTTCGCCACACGCGGGTCTTGTGCTGGCGCTTCCGCCATAAGCGGCGCGTCATACATAGGGGCCTGAGCTGTGGGATGAGTTGGCTGCTGCATGTGCTGCGGCGCGTAGCCTTGCTGTTGTGGCTGATTGTGCCACCCCGCAGCCGCCTGAGCGGGATGAGGCTGCGCTTGATAGTCTGACTGATACTGTTGCGCGGCCTGTGGGGCAGATGGCTGCTGGGGCAGCGCATGGTGCTGCCCGTGTTGCTGGCCGTGTTGCTGGCCGTGTTGCTGCCCGTATTGCGGCGCATTGGTTTGCGCGGCCTGCTGCGGCGCAGATGGCTGTCGTGTTTGAAGCACAGGCTGTTGCTGACCAAAGGGAGTCGGCGCCCCCCACTCTCCTTGTGGTGCGGCTGCCCCTGGGACCGCCCCCTCCTGATGCCCGTGATGCGCGGGATCGAATGCGGACCCGGATGAGTTCCAACCTTGATGTGCCATTGCCTGCCTCACTCCGACTTCTTGCGCCCCAAAAAGAAGCGCGCGCCGGTATACTGCTTATTGCCTCGCTCGCGCCCGGCTCAGCAGCACTTGTGATCAGCGCATTTCCTCAGCCGGAACGACCCCAAGAATACCAAGACCCGCCGAAATCACAACGGAAACAGCCCGTGGCAGCGCTATTTTCGCGGCTGTTGCATCCGAGTCACCCTCTTGAATGAACCGCAAGGATGCGCTGTCGTTCCCTTTGTTCCACAAGGCGTGGAAATCCGAGGCAAGCTCGTAAAGATAAAAGGCAATCCGGTGTGGCTCATGGGTGCGCGCCGCGATTTCCACAAGGCGTGGCCATTCCGCGAGCTTTGCTGCCAATCGCACCTCCGCCTCATCTTCGATCAACGGCACATCGCTCAAAACCACCCCAGCAGCCTCGGCCTTGCGCAAAACCGAGTGCACCCGCGCGTTGGCGTATTGCACGTAGAACACAGGGTTGTCGCGCGACTGTTCGGTGACTTTCGCGAAGTCAAAATCAAGTGGCGCGTCGTTCTTTCGCGTCAGCATCACAAACCGCGTCACATCCGGGCCAACCTGATCGACAACATCGCGCAAGGTGACAAACGTACCAGCCCGCTTTGACATCTTGAACGGCTCTCCGTTCTTGAACAGCTTCACAAGCTGCACAAGCTTGATATCAACAGGCACCTTGCCATCCGACAGCGCGCCAACCGCCGCCTTCATCCGCTTCACATAGCCCCCGTGATCGGCTCCAAACACATCAATAAGCGCGTCGAACCCTCTGGAAACTTTGTCATAATGGTAAGCAATGTCGGGCGCGAAATAGGTCCACGCCCCATCCGATTTCATAATGGGGCGGTCCACGTCATCGCCATATTCAGTTGACTTGAATAGGGTCTGCTCGCGCGCTTCCCAATCCTCCGGCAGTTTGCCCTTGGGCGGCTCAAGCGTGCCTTTGTAGATCAAACCCTTGGCACGCAAATCATCAATGGCCGCCTCGATTTTACCGGTCCCATAAAGCGATTTCTCGGAGTAAAACTCGTCCATCGTCACCCCAAGCGACGCCAAATCCTCGCGGATCAACACCATCATCGCTTGGGTCGCGAACTCGCGCACCTCCTCGAGCCAAAACTGCTCACCCTTATCCACAAAGGCATCGCCAACCTTGTCCTTGAGCGCCACACCGACATCGATCAAATAGTCGCCCGGATAGGTTCCATCCTCAAACGCGACCTCTTGCCCATGCGCCTCCAAATACCGCAAATAGACCGAACGCGCGAGCACATCGACCTGCGCGCCACCATCATTCACATAGTATTCGCGCGTCACATCATGGCCGGAATACTCAAGCAAAGACGCCAAAGCATCGCCAAACACAGCGCCCCGGGTGTGCCCCACATGAAGTGGACCTGTCGGATTGGCCGACACATATTCCACGTTGATCTTGCGCCCCTGCCCCATGGCGGATTTCCCATAGTCAGCATCGCTCAAAATCCCAGTGACCAACCCGGTCCAAGCTGCGCCATCAAGCCGCAGGTTCAAGAACCCCGGCCCCGCCACCGCTGCGGATGTAATGCGCGCATCCGCGCTCAACTTGAGCGCCAAAGCCTCCGCAATATCGCGCGGTTTTTTCTGTGCGGGCTTAGCCAAAACCATCGCCGCATTGGTCGCCATATCCCCATGTGCTGCGTCTCGTGGCGGCTCAACAGCCACATTCGCAAAGTCCAACCCCTGCGGCAAAACACCCTCTTCGGTGAGCGCCACAAGGCTATCAATTACAAGCGCACGGATATCGGCAAACAGGTTCATGGTCATGTCCTTTAAAGAGCGCCTTCGCGTTTATCACGCTGAACACAGTGGTCAACGTCGATCAACCGCGCATCCGCCCCCTTTCTGCGCTATAAGTTTATGAAACAGCCCCGTCAGAGACGCGCGGCCCTTTCGCCCTTCCTTGTTTCAAAAATACCTCCGCCGGAGGCGCATCTCGCCGTTAAGCGCTGTATTCAGGAAGTTCGCCCGCCGCTGTCAGTTTCGCATGGGTTTCAAAGGCGAAACGATCCGTCATCCCGGCAATGTAATCCGCCACATACCTTGCCAAAGCTGTTGTGTCGCCCTGCTCTGGCAGCTCAGCGCGCCACGCCACGGGCAAATGCCACGGCTCGCGCATAAACAAAGGAAACAAATCCTCAATCACCCGCGTCACCCGCGCGCGCATAGCAACAACCGAAGGCGCGCGGTACATGCGGGCAAATAAGAACGCCCTGATCTGCTTCAAATCGGCAAAAAGCGCCGGTGAAAACTGCACAACAGCATGCCCCGCCGCGCGAATATCCTGCGCCGAGGCCGGGTTCAATTCACCAATCAGCCGCTTTGACGTGGTCAACACATCTTCCACCATCACCCCAAACACCCGGCGCAAGGCCTCATGCTGTCGGCGCGATGCCTCAAGCCCCGGATACAGCCGATCCACCTCGCCAAAGCACGCGCCTATGATTGGCAACTCACAGATCTCCTCCACCGTGAACAGCCCCGCGCGCAGCCCATCGTGCAAATCGTGATTGTTATAGGCCACATCATCGGAAATCGCGGCAACCTGCGCTTCACCACTGGCATAGGTGCCAAGTTCAAGATCATGGTGCGCGTCATACTCCGCCAAAGCATAAGGCAGCGCCCCCACCACAGGTCCGTTATGTTTCGCAATGCCTTCAAGGGCTTCCCAGGTGAGGTTCAACCCATCCCACTGTGCATAATGCCGCTCAAGTGAGGTCACGATCCGCAACGCCTGCGCGTTGTGGTCAAACCCACCATAGGGCTTCATCATGGCGTCCAAAGCATCTTCGCCCGTGTGCCCAAATGGCGTGTGCCCCAGATCATGCGCCAAAGCCACTGCCTCGGTGAGGTATTCGTCAAACCCCAACACCCCCGCAATCGTGCGCGCCACCTGCGCGACCTCAATGGAATGGGTCAACCGTGTGCGATAGTAATCGCCCTCATGTTCGACAAACACCTGAGTTTTATGTTTGAGGCGGCGAAAGGCGCTGGCATGGATGATCCGATCACGGTCGCGCTGAAACGGCGAGCGAAAAGCGCTTTCGCTCTCTGGGTAGAGCCGCCCACGGCTTTCATTCGGTTTACACGCAAAAGTGGCTGTCATGGGGGCCTCGCTGCCTTGCCGCTGGAACATACACCCCCTATATTCCATTGTGCGAACAAGGAAAACACGAGGTGCGAAAATGGACCTGACCCTGCCCCCAACCGTGACAGAACGCGCTTTTGCGCGGCTTGAAGAGATCGGCGCGCATGACACCGGCAAAGCGCTGCGCGTGGCCGTTGAAGGGGGCGGCTGCTCTGGGTTTCAATACGAAATCTCGTTGGATGATCCTGCCGAAGGCGACATGGTGCTTGAAGGCGCTGGTCAACAGGTGGTGATTGACGAGGTCTCTTTGCCTTTTCTGACAGGCGCTGTCATTGATTTCACCCAAGAGCTGATCGGGGCGCGGTTCGTGATCAACAACCCAAACGCCACTTCGTCTTGCGGCTGTGGCACCTCCTTTTCAATGTAATGGTATAAGCGGCGGGCGGCTGCTTGCGGAGCGTCTCGATGCGCTGTTTCAGGTCGAGCCGAAGAAGGAACACGCCCGCCTTTGGTTCATGGACACGCCGCGCGGGCTGTTCGTGGCGGGGCCAGCCTTTGCAGCGGCGCGCTCCCCCTGCCGACCTAGCGCAAAAGGCCCTTCGATAGACCTTCATAAGCGAGGCCTTCAAAAGCGAGTATGACAGCGTCATGGGGGCCAGCCCCCATACCCCCGAGATATTTTTGAACCAAAGAAGGGCGAACCGGCATCGCTCTCGGAGAGGCGTGTTGGAGCCACAGGCCGAGAAGAAAGGCTCTGCACTGGATGCCGTTCCGCGCGCCAGCCGTTCACCAGATTGAGTTTCAACATCTTCATGAAATCTCCTCGCTTGCGCGGGCGGCTCTGGGCGTTACAAGGAACCCATGAGCGAGACAAGCGACCCTTTGGTGATTTTCACCCCCTCCGGCAAACGCGGACGCGTGGCCCCTGGCACCTCCGTTTTGGATGCGGCGCGGGCACTTGGCGTTGACCTTGATAGTGTCTGCGGCGGGCGTGGTGTCTGTTCGAAGTGTCAGGTTGCGCCTTCATTTGGGGCCTTTTCCAAGCATGGCATCACGGCGCATGAAAGCGCGTTATCTCCCATCAATGCCGTTGAGGAGCGTTATGATCGCGTGCGCGGGCTGATCCCCGGTCGCCGCCTTGGCTGTCAGGCGAAGGTGCTTGGCGATATGGTCATTGATGTGCCCGCCACGAGCCAAGTGCACAAACAGGTGGTGCGCAAACGTGCCGAGGCGCGCGACATCACCTTGGACCCAACTGTGCGGCTTCATTATGTCGAGGTGGAGCAGCCTGACATGCACCATCCAAGTGGTGATCTTGATCGGCTTAAATCTGCGCTCATGACCGAAATGGCGCTTGAGGATTTGGACCATGACGTCCACCTCCTTGCCGGTTTGCAAAAGACTTTGCGCCAAGGCAAATGGGCGGTCACGGCAGCTGTTCATACGGGGCATGGGGCTCAGGATCGGCCGAGGCTTGTGGCGCTTTGGCCGGGCTATCACGAGGGGCTTTTTGGTGTCGCGATCGACCTTGGCTCCACAACAATTGCCGGGCATTTGGTCGATTTGACGACTGGCGAGGTCTTGGCGTCCTCCGGGTTGATGAACCCGCAAATTCGGTACGGCGAAGACCTGATGTCGCGCGTGTCCTATGCTATGATGAACCCGGGCGGCGCGCAGGAAATGACAGTCGCCGTGCGCGCGGGCCTCAACACCCTCATCACTGAACTTGCCTCTGAGGCCGAGGTGGAGCTGAGCGCCATTTTGGATATGAGCGTGGTGATGAACCCCGTCATGCACCACCTGTTCTTGGGCCTTGATCCCTATGAGCTGGGCCAAGCCCCCTTTGCCCTCGCCACCGGTGCGGCGCAAAACCTGCGCGCAACAGATCTCGACCTCACAATCGCGCCCGGCACGCGGGTTTATGTCTTGCCGCTGATTGCAGGTCATGTTGGCGCGGACGCGGCTGCGGTTGCGCTGTCTGAAGCGCCCTATCGCTCGGATGAGCTTGTGTTGATTGTCGATGTGGGCACGAATGCGGAGCTGCTCCTGGGCGACAAATCGGGCGTTCTTGCCTGCTCCTCCCCGACTGGCCCCGCCTTTGAGGGGGCGCAGATTTCATCCGGGCAACGCGCCGCCCCGGGCGCCATCGAACATGTGGAAATTGACCCGACCAC
This sequence comes from Maritimibacter sp., assembly GCA_050633625.1. GTDB lineage: Bacteria > Pseudomonadota > Alphaproteobacteria > Rhodobacterales > Rhodobacteraceae > JBOEGW01. The sequence continues at coordinate 326,508 of JBOEGW010000007.1, forward strand.
AGGAACGCCCCGCTTCAAGGTGATTGGCGCGGATATGTGGTCTGATGAGGATGGCTTTGCCGAGGCCACCGCCGAAACCGGCCTGACCGGGATTTGTGGTTCTGGGATTATCGAGGTGATGGCAGAGCTGCGCATGGCCGGGCTGCTGGATGCCTCCGGGCTGATCGGCTCCAAAGAGGCCACGGGCTGCGCGCGCTTGATCCCCGATGGGCGCACGCAAGCTTATGTCTTGTTCGAAGGGGACGAGAAAAGCGCACGCATTACCGTCACGAATGGTGACGTGCGCGCGATCCAAATGGCGAAGGCGGCGCTCTATGCGGGCGCGCGACTTTTGATGGACAAACGGGGCGTGGATCACGTGGACCGGGTGGTGCTTGCTGGGGCCTTTGGGGCGCATATCTCCGCCAAACACGCGATGGTATTGGGTATGATCCCCGATTGTGCGCTGCCGCATGTGACATCGGCGGGCAACGCCGCAGGCACGGGCGCGCGCATTGCCCTGCTCAACCGCGAAGCGCGCCGCGAAATCGAGGCCGAAGTGCAAAAGATCGTCAAGACTGAAACCGCCGTTGAGCCGCGTTTTCAAGAGCATTTCGTCAATGCCTCCGCGCTGCCCAACGCCGCCGACCCCTTTCCTGAACTCGCCAAAATCGTGACGCTCCCCATGCCCAACTTCAACGCGGGCGCTTCAGGTGGTGCGCGCGCAAGGCGGCGAAAACGGCCCACTTGACGCCCCGAACCCCATAGCCTAAATCAGCCCCTACGCGGGTGTAGCTCAATGGTAGAGCAGCAGCTTCCCAAGCTGAATACGAGGGTTCGATTCCCTTCACCCGCTCCAATCTCTCAGATGATCGCCCATTTGCTCGCTCCCGCCGCCGCGTTCCTCTTGCCAAGCGCGAGAATTGCGACGACATAGCGCGTATGACATATTTGACGCCCCTGACCCGCCAAGACCTTGCCGCCGAAAACATCCCTGCCCCTTGGAGCTGGGGGATTCGAGATCGCACCCGTTTTGGCGAACTCGACACGCTCAACCACGTCAACAACGCCGTCTATTTCAACTGGTTTGAAAACGCGCGGATTGCCTATTTTGACGATATAGGTTTTGAGCGCGGCTATAAGGCGGGGGTGCGCCTCGTCTTGATCCAAAACACCGCCCGGTACCTCGCACCGATCCATTTGCGCGAGGACTACATCGTGACTCTGCGCACCAAAGCCTTTCGCACCTCGTCCTTCACAATGGACTACGGCGTTTGGGTGAATGGCACCCTCAAAACAACGGCAGAAACTGTGATGGTCTGCGTGGGCAATGACGTGAAAACCAAACTCCCGCTCCCAGAGCAGATCAAAAAAACATTCATGGAGCGCGATGGCGCCATCGACGCGCGCGAATAAAGGCTTCTTTGGTTTCCAAATACCTTGGGGGTGTGGGGGCAAAGCCCCCGCCCAGCCCGCCGCAGGCGAAACACTGCCCGCCGCAGGTGAAATAGTGCCCGCCGCAGGCGCGCCTATGAGGCGCTTTGCACAAACTCAACAAGCTGAACCGTTGAGCCGTCTTTGCCCTCAGGACTTTCTTCGCCCGCAACAATCGGGCCAAGCGCCGTGGCCAATTCCTTACCAAGCTCAACACCCCATTGATCAAAGGAGTTCAGCCCCAAAATCACCCCCTCAATGAAAACGCGATGCTCATAAAGTGCAATGATCTGGCCCAGCACAAAGGGGTTGAGCTGATCATATGCCAAGGTTGTCGACGGGCGATTGCCGGGAAATACCCGATGCCTAGCCTGCCGTTTTGCCTCGTCCCCTGACAAGCCCTTCGCCTCCATCATGGCGAGCGCCGTCTCAAAGTCACGCCCCACCATGAGCGCTTCGGATTGCGCGAGGCAATTGGCCACAAGTAATTGATGTTGATGGGATAACTCCGGCTCATGCCCGCGTGCTGCAAGCAAGAACTCGCAGGGCACCGGCGTGGTGCCTTGGTGGATGAGCTGATAAAAGGCGTGCTGCCCATTGGTGCCCGGCTCGCCCCAAACGACAGGCCCGGAAACCTGATCAAGCGCGCTGCCATCCATCATGACTTGCTTGCCGTTGCTCTCCATTTCGAGTTGCTGCAAATAGGCGGGAAGTCGCGAAAGCCGCTGATCATACGGCAGCACCGCGCGCGTTGGGTAGCCACATATCTGATGATGCCAAATCCCCACAAGCGCCAGCATAAGCGGCATGTTCTGCGCGCCTTTTGCTGTGCAAAAATGGTGGTCCATCGCTTGGGCACCTGCGAGAAACCGACGAAAGTTCTTCGCCCCAACTGCGATCATCAACCCAAGGCCCACCGGTCCCCAAAGCGAGTATCGCCCACCGACCCAATCCTCAAACCCAAACACCCGCGAGGGATCAATGCCCCATTCGGCGGTGCGCTCAACCGCACTGGACACGGCCGCAAAATGCCGCCCAACGCCCTCGGCACCAACTGCAGACACGAGCCAATCACGCGCCGTGGCGGCGTTTGTCATGGTTTCAATCGTGGTGAAGGTCTTGGAGGCAACGATCACCAAAGTCGTACGCGGATCACAGGCTTTCAGCGTGTCATGAATATGCGCGCCGTCCACGTTGGACACATAGTGCAACCGCGGCCCATCGGCAAACGGACCCAGCGCAATCGTCGCCATCGCAGGCCCCAGATCCGAGCCGCCAATACCGATGTTCACAACATCCGTGAACCGTCCGCCCCCCGCCGGGCGCACATTGCCCTTGCGCAGCCCTTCCGCGAAATCCTCCATCCGGTCTAGCGTTGCGTGCACCTGTGGCAACACGTCTTCCCCCTCAAACAGGACTGGCTCAGGGCCGGGATTGCGCAGGGCCGTATGCAGCACCGCCCGCCCCTCGGTTTCATTGATCTTTTCGCCCGCAAACATCGCGTCCCGGCGCGCCTCAACCCCGGCATCCTGTGCGAGCGACAGCAAAAGCTCCAAAGCGGCAGTGTCGATCGTGGTCTTTGAAAAATCGAACAAAAGCCCGCCATCATCGCCCGCCAAACGCGCGCTAAACACCTGCGCGCGCGCGGCGTCGGCCGCGAAGAGATCTTTGATTTCCACGTCCGAATTGTCGCGCCTGTAGTCTCTTATTGCCTGCCAATTCATGCCAAATCCGTTCAATCAAACACTGTGTTCAAGGTGCCCAATGCACCGTCATATTATTCAAAACCGCCGTGATGGGCGCAAGTTTCGCGTCGTGAATACCGCGCGCTTTGTCCAGCGCCGCACGTTTTTTGGCTCCGATGATCACCAAGTGTTTTGCCATAGCCCCATCCAACACAGGCGCAGAAAGGGTCATGCGCGGTTCAGGCGCACCGGGCGCACGCATGGCGACGATCTCGGGCGCCCCAGCCGATAGCGCAAGGTCCAACTGATCCGCGCCGGGGAAAAGGCTTGCCGTGTGCATATCCTCGCCCATGCCAAGCAAAACAACCGACAAAGGCAGGCACGCAGCCACCCCAAACCCAAGGCTTGCAACGCTTTCCTCTGGCGTCTCACTGCCCCCATAGAGCGGCACATACCGCGCTGAGGCCGCGCGATCGGTGAGCAGGCGCGCGCGCAACAACCGCGTGTTGGACCGCTCCGAGCTTTCAGGCACCCATCGTTCATCGGTCAACATCACGTCCACCCGATCCCACGCCAAATCCAGCGAGGACAGCACGTCAAACACAGGCCCCGGCGTGGTTCCGCCCGGCACTGCCAAGGACGCGCGCTCGTTTTGCGCCAACGCCAATCGCAAATCCGACGCAATCCGGTCGGCCAAATCCATCATCATCAATTCAGAATCGGGGTATTCCACAAACTTCATGTCTTAAGCTCCCGCCAACGCCGCCCATCGCGATGCAACAAAATCAGCGCATCTTCTGGCCCCGTTGATCCCGGCTCATAGGGTTTTGGTTTATCGGCCTTGTCTTCCCAAGCTGCGATAATCGGATCAGTCCAAGCCCAAGCCGCCTCGACCTCATCGCCCCGCATAAACAGCGTTTGGTTGCCCCGGATCACATCCATAATCAGCCGCTCATAAGCATCAGGCACGTCATCCGCGGCCTCCGCCCCCAAGGCTTCGGCAAAGGTCATATCAAGCGGCACATCAATAAGGCGCATCCCCCCCGGCCCCGGTTCTTTGATCGTCACCGACAAATCCATACCTTCATTGGGTTGCAGCCGGATCGTCAGCTCATTCGCGGTCTGGCCAGTGTCCTCCTCAAAGATCGAATGCGGCGGTTCCTTAAACCGCACAACGATCTCGGAGACACGTTCCTTCATCCGTTTGCCGGTGCGCAGATAAAACGGCGTGCCGTTCCAGCGCCAATTGGCAATCTCGACCTTCATCGCCACATAGCTTTCAGTCAGGCTGTCGGCGTTTTCCACGTCCTGTAGGTAATCATCGCTTTCGCCCCGATATTGCCCGCGCACAATGTCGCCCGCCGCCACGGGTTGCAACGCGCGGATCACCTTGAGTTTCTCATCGCGCACAGCATCCGGGTCAAACTTCGATGGGGGTTCCATCGCTGTCAGACACAAGAGTTGCATCAAATGGTTCTGCACCATGTCGCGCATCGCACCAGATTTGTCATAATACGGCCCACGCCCCCCAACCCCAACGGTTTCGGCCACCGTGATCTGGATATGATCGACATGCTGCGCGTTCCAGAGCGGCTCAAACAACATATTCGCAAAGCGCACCGCCATGAGGTTTTGCACAGTTTCTTTGCCAAGATAGTGATCGATGCGATAAATCTGTGTTTCGTCAAAATGGCTCGCCAAGGTGCGATTGAGCGTGCGCGCTGTTTCGAGGTTATGGCCAAAGGGCTTTTCCACAACGATCCGGCTTTCGCTATCGGCCATCCCGTATTCCTGCAACCGTTTGGCGATATCACCAAACAAGCTTGGCCCCACCGAGAAATAAAAGGCGTGCACGACATCTTTGCGCAACAGCCCGGAAAGTTCGCTCCAGCCCTCAGCGCCCAAGGCATCAAGCTGCACAAAATGCAGCTTTGACAGGAACATATCCAACAACTCAGACGAACATTTGCGCTCGGAGACAAACTCGCGCACAGCATCGCGCACAAAGTCACGGTAGTCCGCTGTGCTCATCTCCGCGCGCGCCGCGCCGATGATGCACGCCTCCTCCGGCATTTGCCCATCCCAGAACCGCCGATAAAGACCGGGCAGGATTTTGCGCCGGGCCAAATCCCCCGTGCCGCCAAATATCACAAGATCAAAGGGATCAACCGGGATTACGCGCGATACCATAAGGGTCTCCGTGGTGTGTCGTTTTGTTCTTCATATCTGGCCGCCGCGCAGTCTGTTGCCCTTCATGCGGTATGTTACCGCCAATGCGCAATGTTACCGCTAACGAAGACCGTTACCTGCCTGATACCCGTCCCCTCAGCGCAAGTCTAGCACCGATCATACACATCACAAGCGCGTCAGGTGCAGGCGACCCACTTTTCCTAAGCTGCGCCCTCGTGTAGCCCTAATGAAAACCAACCTCAAAGGCCCCTATGGATCAGCGTATCGCCCCCGCAAATATCGGCAAGTTCATTGACCCGGACAAAACCCTTGATGGCAGCACGCGCGCCAGCGTGGCGCTTGACCGTCTGGAGACCCTGTGGCTCAACACTGGAACGCTTTGCAACATCACCTGCGAAGGCTGCTATATTGAAAGCTCGCCCAGCAATGATCGCCTTGCCTACCTGACCCTCGCTGACGCGCACAGCTATTTTGACGAAATCAAATCGCTCAAGCTTGACGTGCGCGAAATTGGCTTCACCGGGGGCGAGCCATTCATGAACCCCGACATTTTGCCGATGCTGCGCGATGCTTTGTCGCTTGGGTTTGAGGTGCTTGTGCTCACAAACGCCATGCAACCCATGATGCGCCCCATGGTGCGCGAGGGATTGGCCCAGTTGATCAAGGGCTTTGGCGCGCGGCTCACCTTGCGGGTGTCGCTGGATCACTGGACACAAGACGGCCACGATGCGGTGCGCGGTGCCAAGAGCTTTGAGAAAACCCTTGAGGGGCTGCGGTGGCTGGCGGAGCAAAAGGCCTCGATCGCCATTGCTGGGCGCGCCCGCTGGGATGACAGCGAGACCGCTGCCCGCCAAGGGTACGCCGCGCTGTTCGCTGAAAACGCCCTGCCAATTGACGCCGACAACCCGGCCCAATGCGTGATCTTCCCGGAAATGGATATGTCCGTAGAAGTCCCTGAAATTACAACGGAATGTTGGGATATTCTTGGGAAATCCCCGAAGGATGTCATGTGTGCGTCATCGCGCATGGTGGTCAAACCCAAAGGCGGTGCGCCAAACGTGATCGCCTGCACCCTGCTGCCCTATGAGGCCGGGTTTAACCTTGGACCGACCCTTGAAGGCGCTGCTAAAAGGGTTGCGCTCAACCATCCGCATTGTGCGAAATTCTGCGTGCTGGGCGGCGCATCCTGCTCCGCATAACCATCTCTGTGCGAAAACGCACATTCATCTGCGCTTTGCCAAAGTGTTCATGGCCGCTTAAGACCGCCTCATAACGAGGAGAACGCCATGACCACAGCCACTCAAACCTACGCCCGCAAACACGCCTGGATTCATTGGATCATGGCCGTACTGATCTTGCTCATGCTGCTCGTTGGGCAGAAATTTGGCACCCAAATGCCAGAGGCGGACCGGATTTTCTCGCTTTCCGCCCATAGCTCGCTTGGACTTATTGTTGTTTTGCTTTTGGTGGTCCGCATTGCGATGCGCGCAACCGGGGCCTCGCAAAAACCAACCCTGCCCATATCGCCAATGCTGCAACGCATCGCCACGGGCGCGCAATATGCTCTCTATGCGCTCATGATCTTTGTGCCTGTTACCGGCTTTTTAGCAGCGCGGGTGCACCCACTGCCCGTCAGCCCCTTTGGGATTACCAATATTTCAACGCCCAATCTCATGTCCTACGAGACCCTGCGCCCGCTTCATGAGTTCGGCACCAAGGCGCTCATCGTCGTTGTCGCCCTGCATATTGCGGGGGCGTTGTTCCACAAATTCATCAAGCGCGACGGCGTCATGCGGGCGATGAACCCCTTTGCAAAACGTGCTTAACGGATTCACCAGTCCCTAACCTTTTGAGAGTAATTCAGGAGAGAGTTACGATCTAAGGGACGAAGAGTGTGGCCGATAATGTATTTTGGTCAGCCATCTATCTTGGCAATTTTGCCGATATGGATACGAATGAAAGCACGGCAGAGGTGGAAGACGCCTCTGCTTTGCTGACCACATTTGGCACAGGGCCGGGCAACGCCCTGTCCAACAATATCGTGACGATTGACACGGACGCTGGCTTTGGCGACACCTCCGTCACCACGAACAACGATGCTGGCTCCAACGATACTTTGACCTATGACTTGGGCGCGGGCAGTGTCACCTCCGAAATGGACAGTGTCATGTTGCTCAACGGCACAGTCACCTTCCATGATGGCAGCACATTCAGCTCCAATTTCGCCGTGATGCAGGATGACATTGGCAACGTGTTCATGATCGTGCTCGACAGCCAAAGCGAGCTTGTTTCCGACGGTATTGACAGCGTGACGTTCACCTCGGTCACAGGGTCCAACTACTCTGGCGTCACACAGGCCAATGCGGATGACCATGATTTCGTGTGTTTCGGCCCCGGCACCCTGTTGCAAACCCCTGACGGCGCGGTGCGTGCTGATAAACTGCGTTTGGGGGATCAGCTCTTGACGCTCGACAATGGCCCGCAACCGATCCGCTGGATCGCCAAACAACGGCTGAACTTCGCCGGGGGCCAACACCCAGCACAACCGATCAGGCTGCGCAAAAATGCTCTGGGCAAAGCCTTGCCACAGCGTGATTTATTGCTCTCGCCAAACCATCGTTTGCTGGTCAAAACCGCGCCAAGCTTCGCCCTGCACGACCCGCTTGGCGCCCTCGCCCCGATCAAAGCGCTGACGCGCACAAAGGGCATCCGCGCCCTGCCCGGACGGCGCCACATCACCTATTTCAACTTTCTGCTGCCCCGCCATGAGGTGATCATCGCTGAGGGGATTGCCGTCGAAAGCCTGTTTCCCGGCCCCGGCGTTTTCGCCCAGCTTGACGGGCGCGCGCGTACGAAATGGCTCAAACTGGCAGCGCGCGGCGACCGGCTTTCGGGCAATGCGCCAGCGCGCCTTATGCTCACCACCGCCGAGGCACGCAGTGGGCTGGACACAAAGGCGCTCACCCTGCCCGACACCGCGCCCATCCTCCAAAACCCTAACAAAACGCGCCGTTTTCAGCGCCCGCTTCCCCTCCATCTGCGCAAACACCCGATCAAAAAATCTGCCTAAGCCGCCCTACGCGGCCCGCGCGCCCGTGTTTGCCCTTGCCAAAACCCGGCGCAAATGGTCACTGCCGTTATGGCTGAACACTTCCATACCGTGATCCTTGGCGCCGGGGCGGCAGGGCTTTTTGCCGCCGCGCACACAGGGGCGAGCACTTTGGTCATTGATCACGCCAAACGCCCCGCCGAAAAGGTGCGTATTTCTGGCGGCGGCCGTTGCAACTTCACAAATCTCGATGTGACCCCGGAAAATTACATAAGCAATAACAAACACTTCCACAAATCCGCTCTCGCGCGCTACAGCCAGTGGGATTTTCTCGACCTGCTCGCGCGCCACCAGATCACCTGGCATGAAAAGACCCTAGGCCAGTTGTTTTGTGACGGGAAATCCGGCCAAATCGTGCAGATGCTGCTCGATGAGGCACGCGCGGCAACCCTGCGCCTTGGCACCTCCGTGTCCGAGATTGCTCACACCGGCGATGGCTTTCGCCTGACCACCTCAAGCGGCTCCCTCACCACGAAAAACCTGATCGTCGCCACCGGCGGGAAATCCATTCCCAAAATGGGCGCGACAGGGTTTGCCTATGACATCGCGCGCCAGTTCGGTCTCAACGTCACCGACACCCGCGCCGCGCTCGTGCCGCTCACCTTTGGTGACCGCTTCGCCCCACTCGCCGGCCTCGCAACCCCCGCCACCCTGTCAAATTCCCGCGCAACCTTCACAGAAAGCTTGCTGTTCACGCACCGCGGAGTGTCTGGCCCCGCTGTGCTGCAACTCTCGTCCTATTGGCGCGATGGCGAGGCGATCACAGTGAACCTTCTGCCAGAGGCAGGCCTGCTCGACAGCCTGCGCGCACAGCGCCAAAAAGAAGGCCGCAAGAATTTCACAACAGAACTCGCCCGCCACCTGCCCGCCAAGCTGATCGACCATCTCACCGATGATTTGGCCCTCACCGGCAACCTCGCAGATCAATCGGATGCGCGCTTGAACGAAGTGATCCACGCCTTATCCAACTGGACACTTACCCCCACAGGTAGCGAAGGGTATCGCACAGCAGAAGTGACCCTTGGTGGCGTGGATACCGACGATTTATCTTCCAAAACGATGCAAGCGAAATCCGTTCCCGGCCTCTATTTCATTGGGGAAGCGGTGGATGTGACGGGCTGGCTTGGCGGGTATAACTTCCAATGGGCTTGGGCCTCTGCCTTTGCCGCCGCCACCGCGATTGCACAGCGCGCCCCGGCCCACTAAGACTGAGACAACCAAGGAGTTTCAGATGAAAATCGCCAGCTACAACATCAACGGAATTAAGGCGCGCCTGCCCGCCGTCACCGAATGGCTCAAAGACGCCGAACCGGATGTTGCGATCTTTCAAGAGATCAAATCCGTGGATGAAAACTTCCCGCGCGAACACTTTGAAGACATGGGATACAACGTAGAAACCCATGGACAAAAATCGTTCAACGGTGTGGCGATTGTCTCAAAACTACCGCTTGAGGACGTCACGCGCGGACTGCCCGGCGCAATGGGGGCCGGGCGCGAAGGCGTGGACGACATCGAGGCGCGCTATATTGAAGCAACAGTCGTGGGTGAGAAAGCCCTGCGCATTTGCGGGCTGTATTTGCCAAACGGCAACCCGGCGCCGGGACCAAAATACGACTATAAACTGACCTGGATGGAGCGGCTCCGTGCCCGCGCCATTGAGCTTCTCGCAACCGAAGAACCCTTCTTGATGGCGGGCGATTACAACGTGATCCCCGAGGCGCGCGATGCAGCCCGCCCAGAGGATTGGCGCGAGGATGCGCTGTTTCGTCCCGATACGCGCGCCGCCTATCGCCGCCTGCTCAACCTCGGCCTGACCGAAGCCTTTCGCGCCCGCAGCCAAGCGCCCGATCAATTCACATTTTGGGATTTTCAGCGCGGCGCATGGCAGCGCAACGACGGCATTCGCATTGATCATTTCCTGCTCTCGCCAAGCTGTGCTGACCTTTTGCTAGACTGTCAAATCGACAAGGAGGTTCGGGGCCGCGAAAAACCCTCAGATCATGTGCCGATCTGGGTTCAACTCGACGCATAAGGTCTTGTCATGACGCGCAAAATCATCATTGACACAGACCCCGGACAAGACGACGCCGTGGCCATTTTGCTGGCGCTCGCCAGCCCGGAACTGGAGGTGCTCGGCCTCACAACCGTTGCCGGAAACGTCCCGCTGTCGCTCACCCAAAAGAACGCGCGCATCATTTGTGAACAGGCCGGCCGACCAGATATTCGGGTGTTTGCCGGCTGCGATGCGCCGCTCAATCGCCCCCTCGTTACGGCGGAGCATGTGCACGGGCGCACCGGCCTTGATGGTCCCGCTTTGTGGGAACCTGAGATGGCATTGCAGGACCAACACGGCGTTGATTTCTTGATCGAAACCCTGCGCGCCGCCCCTCCCAAAAGTATCACGCTGGCCACCCTTGGCCCGCTCACAAATATCGCCACCGCCTTTGCGCGCGCCCCTGACATCATTGAAAACACAGCCGAAATCGTTGCCATGGCGGGCGCTTACTTCGAAGTTGGCAACATCACCCCAACAGCAGAGTTCAACGTCTTTGTTGACCCCGAAGCCGCAGCCCTTGTTGTGCAATCCGGCGTCCCTTTGACCTTTTTGCCGCTGGACGTGACCCATAAGGCGCTGGTCACCCCGGCCCGCAATGATGCCTTTCGCGCCCTCCCCAACAAAACCGGCAATTTCGTCGCGCAAATGACTGATTTCTTTGAGCGTTTCGACATCTCGAAATATGGCTCGAAGGGCGCGCCCCTGCATGATCCGACAGTCATCGCCTATCTGATCGCGCCGGAATTGTTCACCGGGCGCAGCATCAACGTCGAGATTGAAACCAGCTCCGAGTTGACCCTTGGAATGACGGTTGCCGATTGGTGGGGCGTCTCTGGGCGCGCGCCTAACGCAAAGTTCATTGGTGATTTGGACGCAGATGGGTTCTTCTCTTTGCTCACCACCCGCCTTGCCCGCTTGCCCTAGGATGCGCCCATGACAACCGCTTTTGACAATTCCTATACTCGCCTGCCTAACAGGTTGTTTTCGCGCCAAAAACCCTCTCGCGTGGCGGCGCCCGGCTTGATTATCGTCAATGACGCACTCGCCACTCGCCTTGGCGTTGATCGGCCCACGGCGGAAATTGCCGTCGGGAATGCGCTGCCCAAAGGGGCGGACCCGATTGCACAGATGTATGCGGGGCATCAGTTTGGCAATTGGGCAGGTCAGCTGGGCGATGGGCGCGCTGTGCTGTTGGGCGAAGTGGTTGCCCCGGATGGTGCGCGGTTTGATATCCAGCTCAAGGGCGCGGGGCGCACGCCCTATTCGCGCGGCGGCGATGGGCGCGCGTGGCTCGGTCCTGTGCTGCGCGAGTATATCGTGTCCGAGGCTATGTTTGCGCTCGGTGTGCCGACCACCCGCGCGCTGGCCGCCTCCACCACCGGCGAAGATGTGATCCGCGAAACCCTTTTGCCTGGTGCTGTGCTGATGCGCGTTGCGCGCTCACATATCCGGGTTGGCACCTTTCAAGGTGCAGCCATGCTGGGGGACCACGCCACGCTGAACGCCCTGACACAGCACGCAATTTCGCGCCATTACCCGGACGCGAATGGGGCCTTGGATTTGCTGCGCGCTGTGGCGTCAACGCAAGCAGACTTGATCGCCAAATGGATGTCTTTCGGCTTTATTCACGGCGTTATGAACACCGACAACATGGCCATTTCGGGCGAAACAATAGACTACGGCCCCTGCGCTTTCATGGATGCATATCACCCGGCCAAAGTGTTCTCCTCAATTGACCGACATGGCCGCTACGCCTATCAAAATCAGCCGCAAATCGCGGTTTGGAACCTGGCGCAACTGGCGATTTCGCTCCTGCCCCTCATTGAAAGCGAGGTCGGCCAAGGCGAAGCTGCACAAGAGGCCGCACAGGAGGCGGCCGAAGAGGTACTGGCAGCCTTCCCGGATCAGTATCAGGCCGCTTGGGCACGCGCGTTTGGCGCAAAAATCGGGCTTTCGCGCTGTGAGGATATGGATAGCGAACTGATTCAAGGGCTTTTGTCCCGCATGGCCACAAGTGGTGCAGATTTCACCAAGACCTTCGCCGCGCTCAGGGAGGGCGATGCCAGCGCCGAAATCACGCAAGACGGTGCCTGGGAAACTTGGGTGCCCGATTGGCGGGCGCGCCTTGCGCGCGAACCCCAAGATCCCAGCGCAACAATGCGCCGCGCGAACCCCTTGATCATTGCGCGCAATCACCACATCCAAGCCGTGATCGAGGCCGGTGTCGCGGGAGATTTCGCGCCCTTCAAACGGATGACAAAAGCGCTAGAAACCCCGTTTGAGGCTAAGGGTGACACTGCGTTTTTCGCAACGCCCCCCACCCCAAGCGAAGAAGTCAAACGCACTTTTTGTGGCACCTGAGTTACTTTTTGTCTAACTCATCAATGGCTTTACGAAACAAACGTCGATTGCGCGCCACGAACTGCGCAATCAGCCCCGGCAAGCCATGATTGGCCCGCCCTGCAAGGTATAGATACCCCGACATCGCCCCAATAAACGCGCCGATCGTATCAACAATCAGGTCGCTCATCGTGTCCACCAGCCCAGATTTCTGCATGTTGAAACCAAACATGCTGTCCATCAGAAATTCAAAAATCTCCCAAAGCGCGCCAATCGCCAAAGCAAAAGTAAAGGCAATCGCGGCCAAGGCCCAAGGCGGCGCGGCGTAGCGATCTCCCTCAAACAACAAAAGCGCCAGCGTCACCCCCACAAGCCCAAATCCAAGCGCAGAACTGCCATGAAGCACAATATCCCACCACCAAAACCTGTTATAAAAATCAAGTGCTTCCCCAAGGAACAACGTGCCAAAAATGAACAACACAATTCCCGCGAAGAAGTAGACAGGCATACGAATATCGTAGCGTTCCGCCACCAGCGCGGGCACCATCGTCGCGAGGAGCGTCACAGCGCCTACAAAAGCATGCGGCCAATCGCGCAGCCAAAGCGCCACGACGACAGAGGTGACCAAAGTCCCCCAAACGCCATACACAAGCCATGACTGATTGCGCAAAATCATCCCTCCTTTTACGCCACTTCCCGCCCCCCTTCAATCTCGGCGCAAAAAGCCCCATGTTCCCCCTATGAAAGTCGCCAGCTACAACATTCGCAAAGCCATCGGCACCGACCGCGCCCGCAATCCGGGCCGGGTGATTGATGTGATCAACGCGATTGAAGCGGATGTGGTGGTGCTGCAAGAAGCTGATCGCCGTCTGGGCCAACGTCCCGCAGCCCTGCCCCGCGAAATGCTTGAGGCGCATAGCGATTTCGCGCCGGTGCCGCTCGCTTTGAATGATGTCTCGCTTGGCTGGCACGGCAATGCGATTTTGCTGCGCAAAGACGCTCGCTTTAGCGCCCCGCGCCGGATCGACTTGCCAGGCTTTGAGCCGCGCGGTGCGGTGGCGGTGGATCTGGCTGGCGTGACCCTTGTTGGCGTGCATTTGGGGCTGTTGCGCCGCCATCGGCACCTCCAGTTGCGCGCGCTTGGTGCCGCGCTTGGCACAGGGCCAACGATCATCGCGGGGGATTTTAACGAATGGTCAAAACGAGTGGGCTTAGAGCCATTTGAAGGTCGCTTTCATATGCATTCGCCGGGGCGGTCTTTTCATGCAAACCGCCCAATGGCCGCGCTCGACAAGATCGGTCATAGCGATGGGTTGAACTTGCACGACGCAGGGGTGATTGAGACCCGCCTTGCGCGCCGCGCCTCGGATCACTTGCCGGTCTGGGCCAAGATCACGCCGCCAGCCGGGGCGCACGGTTGATCAACACAATCCCCACCGCCACAAGCGCCAGTTTCAGCACCAATGACGGCGACAATGCCTCTCCCAACACAAGCCAGCCCGCCGCCACACCAATCACCGGCGACAGAAACGAAAAAGACGCAACAGCCGAGGCTTTGAAACGGTTTATCAACCAAAACCAAATCAGGAATGAGGCCGCCGCCACGAAGATCGACTGATAGGCCAGCCCCCAGAGATGAATAGGCTGCAAATCCCGAATGAGTGGGCCGTAGAATGGGGCGACCGCGAGCAAAATCGGCCCCGAAACAAGCACTTGCCAGAACATTTGCATCTCAGAACTCACCTCTGATAGCCGCGTCATACGCGCCACAAGCGCCACGCCCATCCAAGCCAACGCCCCCCCAAGCGCGAATAGATCGCCCACCAAAGACGCCGCGCCGCCCGCGCTCTCGCGGTCCATTATCGCCCAAGCCACCCCGCCAAACGCCAGCAAAAGCCCCACCGTCTTGACCCGCGTGAGCCGCTCCCCCGGCAGCAAAAAATGCGCAGCAATCGCCATCCAAACCGGCATCGAATAAAAGATCACCGAGGTCCGCGTCACAGTTGTCAAATCCAGCGCAACGAACAGGAAAATAAACTCAATCGCGAAGATCACCCCAATCAAGACACCAAGACCGATCGTCCCTTTGCGAAAGGTGATCGGGAGCGCGCGAAACCGCATCCAGCCCCACACAACAAACGCCGCCCCCACCGAGCGCAGCCCAGCAGAAAAGATCGGAGACAGCCCGTCATTGACGATTTTGATCACCACCTGATTCACCCCAAGTGTGAGGGAAATCATCAGCAAAAGCGCAACGCCTGAGGCGTTTAGGTTTTGTTTTTCATCCATAGCGCGACAGGACGACTCACGCGCGATTTTGTCAAGCGCCCACACCGCTTTGCCTGCGCCCGACCCCGTGCTATGCAGCGCAAAAGCTTGAGGGGCATTCATGACATTTTTGCAAATCGCGTCGCTTTTGATCGTTTTGGCCGGGGCCTTTGGCGCGATCAACTATCTGTTCCTGAAACTGCCAAGTTCCATCGGCATTCTGGTGGTCGCCTTGATTGCCTCGCTGGCGATATTAGGACTGGATTTCGCAGCACCCGGCCTTGGCGTAGCCGACACTGTGCGCACGCAGGTGATGGGGTTCGATTTCTCGGATGCCTTACTGGAAGGCATGTTGGGCTTGCTGCTCTTTGCCGGGGCTTTGCACGTCAAAATCGCGGATTTGCGCGCCCAATGGCGTGTGGTGTTCTTGATGGCAACCCTGGGGGTTGGCCTGTCGACCTTGATCGTCGGCACTGGGTTTTCGCTGATCACGGGCATGCCATTCATCATCGCGCTTGTGTTTGGGGCCTTGATTTCACCCACCGATCCCGTGGCCGTTTTGGGCGTGTTGCGCGAGGCCTCTTTGCCAAAACCGCTGGAAACGAAAATCGCCGGAGAAAGCCTGTTCAATGACGGCGTTGGATATGTGGTGTTTCTGGTCCTTGTCGGCATCGCCTTCCCGATGGTGTCCGGTCATGGAAGCGGATCTGACCATGGGCTTGGTGATGCGCATGACGCCCAAGTCAATGTACTGGCTGGCGCGGCGGCTTTGTTCTTGCAAGAGGCTCTTGGCGGTCTTGTTCTTGGCGTGGTCTTGGGCTGGCTGACTTTCCGGGTCATGCGCTTGATTGATGATTACTCACTTGAGGTTCTCATCACGCTTGGTCTGGCCTTTGGCGGCTATGAGCTTGCGGTCGCGCTGCATGTCTCGGCGCCCATTATGGCGGTCTCGGCGGGGTTGTTGATTGGCGATGTCGGGGCAAAACAAGGCATGAGCGAGGAAACCCGCAAATATGTCGATGCCTTCTGGAAATTGATTGACGAAATCCTCAATGCTGTCTTGTTCTTGATGATCGGCTTTGAGGTCTTTGCTGTGGCATTCACCATGGACACGGTGGTCGCCGGGGTCTTGGCGATTGCGCTGGCGCTGGTGGCCCGGCTTGCGGCGGTGGCCATCCCTGTGTTGGTGCTCAAACCGTTTCGCAGCTTTTCCCCGGGTGTGATCCCGATCATGACATGGGGCGGCTTGAAGGGCGGTATTTCGGTGGCCTTGGCGCTCTCCTTGCCCGATGGCGAATGGAAACCTGTCATCTTGGCGGCCACTTACATCGTTGTTATTTTCTCCATAATTGTGCAGGGGTTGACCGTCAAACAACTGGCGACCCGACTTGGCCGTGAACCCGAGCTTATGTAGGGTCCGCCTACGCGCGGGGCGCTGGCCAAATGTGGCGGCTGGGGGTTTCACACCCCCAGCCCCCCGTGAGGTATTTGCGAACCAAAGAAGGCAAAAAAGGACGCGGAAATGACAACGCAGTTTGTGACTTATGATGTGTTTACGGATCGGCCATTTGGCGGCAATCAACTGGCAATTGTCCCTGATGCCCGTGACCTGCCTGAAGATCATTTGCATGCGATCACCCGTGAATTTGGCTTCTCTGAAACAGTGTTCCTCTATCCTCCAGAACGCGAAGGGAGCACCGCGAAACTGCGCATTTTCACGCCCGGCGGCGAGGTGCCATTTGCCGGGCATCCGGTGATTGGCACCGCTGTGATGCTGGCGCAGGCGGGCGCAGGCCCGCAGATGGAGCTGGATCTTGGGATTGGCCCAATGACGATCAACGCAACCGCAGAGCGCGCCTCTTTTATGAACGCGCAACCGCTGCAAACCCTTGCGCATCCTGCGCCAGCATTGGTCGCGCGCGCCCTTGGACTGTCACAAAGCGATTTTGCAGCGGCGCCGGTCATGGCCTCTGTGGGCCTCGACTTCACCTTCACAGCGCTCAAAACCCGCGACGCTTTGGCGCTGATTCAAACCAAAATCGCCGCGTTTCGCGAAGGCCATGCAGCCCATCCCAGCAGTCTCGATTTCGCGCAGGTTGCCTATGTGGATGAAGGCGACACGTTGCATATGCGGATGTTTGCCCCGCTCAACGGCGTTCCCGAAGACCCGGCGACCGGCTCCGCGGCGGCGGCGCTTGCGGCGGTGCTGCAGCAAACGCGCGGCCCATTTGAAGCGCTCATTCATCAAGGCGTTGACATGGGCCGGCCCTCCAAAATCGGCATCAAGGCTGAAACGGATCATGTCATTGTCTCGGGCTGTGCTGTGCACATGATGCAAGGCGAGCTGACACTATGACCACACAACCTATCCGCTGGGTCATGCTGTTGCGCGGCATCAATGTGGGCGGTCATGCAAAGCTGCCCATGGCCGATCTCAAATCCCTCCTGGCCTCCAAAGGCGCAAGTGACATCACCACCTATATCCAATCTGGCAACGTGGTGTTTTCCGCTGCTTGCGCGCCAGACCCTTTCTTGAAAACCATGTGGGACCACATCGAAGCGAACCATGGATTTCGCAAAACAGCCCTGATGGTAGACGCGCAAACCTTCCAAGACCGCGCGCAGTTTCCCTTTGCCACAGACAGCCCGAAAACTGGACACATCTTTTTTCACACGGGCCTCGCTAAACCAGATTTGCAAATGATCGACTCCCTGCGCGCCCCAAGCGAAGAAATCCGCATCACCGACCACGCCACCTATCTCCATACGCCCGACGGATTTGGCCGCTCAAAACTGGCAGCGCACCTAGAATCCGCCCTTGGTACCCCGGCAACCGCCCGCAATCTAGCAACGGTGAACGCGCTCCTGACGATGATCACGCCTTAAAACGCCTGCCTTCTTTGGTTCAAAAATACCTCCGCCGGAGGCCCCAACGCGCCACAAGCGCCACCGCCCGATCCAGCTTCGCAGCGCTCCACAAGCCAAGCGCCAATTTCCCCTTCCCATCCCCCCAATCGAGGCGTAAGCCGGACGGACACCGCGAACGGGATACCCAATGGACAATCTAACCGGCGCATTGCTGATGATCGCAGCCATGGCGTTTTTTGCCACCGAAGACGTTTTCGTAAAATTCGCAACCCAAACCCTGCCTGTCGGGGAAGTGCTGGCGGTGATTGGCATCCTTGGCGCATGTTCTTTTTCCCTGATCGCCGCAAAACAGGGCCACTCGGTCTTCTCCAAACAATTTTTCCACCCCATGGTGATCCTGCGCAATCTTGGCGAAATGGCCGGGACTCTGTGTTTCGTGTTGGGCATCACGGTCGTCTCGCTCGGGCTGGTTACAGCGCTGTTTCAAGCCACACCATTGTTCGTAAACCTGGGGGCGATTGTCTTTTTGGGCGCGACCGTGGGCTGGCGGCGATGGATTGCGATTGTTGTGGGCTTTATCGGGGTCATGGTGATTTTGCGCCCCGGTTTTGAAGGCTTCGAGATGGGCGCATTGTTTGGCCTTGGCGCGGCACTCGGATTGGCCGTGCGCGATCTGGCGACCCGGCAATTGCCGCGCGAAATTCCGACAACCGTGATTTCGGCTTGGGGCTTTTTGTCAGTTGCCCCGGCAGGCGCGGCCTTGATGGCGCTGGGGGATGGCCCCGTGGTGCCAAACCTGCAAGAAACCGGTTTTATGCTCGCCGCGACCCTGCTTGGGATGATTGGCTATTTTGCCCTTGTACGGGCAATGCAAGCCGGCGAAATCGCAATCGTGACCCCGTTTCGCTATACCCGGCTGATTTTCGCGCTGATCTTGGCGTTTATGGTCTTCGATGAAGCCCCGGACGCGATGACAGTGCTCGGTGCGGGCTTGATTGTGGCGGCGGGCTTGTTCGTTTTGATCCGCGAGCGGCATCAATTGCGCGCCAAACGGGTGTTTTAGTGCGCGCAAAGCTGGCTTTCACATTGAAGCCCGCGTCTTTGCTGGTATGAAGTGCGCGACGAAGTCCGACACCTAACAGATAGGGGCCAGCCATGAGCACAATTATCGACATTTTCGCCCGCGAGATCCTCGACAGCCGGGGCAACCCAACAGTTGAGGTCGACGTGATCCTTGAAGACGGCACAATAGGCCGCGCGGCTGTGCCTTCTGGCGCCTCAACCGGCGCGCATGAAGCTGTGGAAATCCGCGATGGCGACAAAGACCGCTACATGGGCAAAGGCGTTTTGGCGGCTGTGGCGGCCGTGAACGGTGAAATCGCTGAAGAGCTGGCCGGGCTGGATGCCACGGACCAAGAAGGCATCGACAAGGCGATGATCGAGTTGGACGGCACACCCAACAAAGCCCGACTTGGCGCAAATGCCATCCTTGGCGTCTCGATGGCCTGCGCCAAAGCGGCAGCGGAGTTCTCGGCCCTGCCGCTGTACCGTTATGTCGGTGGTTCTGCCGCGCGCGTTCTGCCGGTGCCGATGATGAACATCATCAACGGCGGCGAGCACGCTGACAATCCAATCGACATCCAAGAATTCATGATCATGCCAGTTTCCGCGACAAACATCCGCGAAGCTGTGCGCATGGGATCTGAGGTGTTTCACACCCTGAAAAAAGAGCTGACAGCGGCAGGCCATAACACAGGGCTTGGTGATGAGGGCGGCTTTGCGCCCAATCTTGAAAGCACGCGCGCCGCACTCGACCTGATCCTCGCCTCGATCGAAAAAGCTGGCTACAAGCCGGGCGAAGACATCTATCTGGCGCTCGATTGCGCCTCCTCAGAGTATTACAAAGACGGCAAATATGAAATGAAAGGCGAAGGCAAATCGCTGACCTCCGCTGAAAATGCCGACTACCTCGCAGAGCTTTGCAACGACTACCCGATTATCTCCATTGAAGATGGGATGGACGAGGACGACTGGGACGGCTGGAAGCTGTTGACCGACAAGATCGGGGACAAGGTTCAGCTTGTGGGGGATGATCTGTTCGTGACCAATCCTTTGCGTCTGGCCGATGGGATCGCCAAGGGCGTTGCCAACTCGATGCTTGTCAAAGTGAACCAAATCGGCACGCTTTCCGAGACGCTGAAAGCCGTCGATATGGCGCACCGCGCGCGCTACACAAACGTCATGAGCCACCGCTCGGGCGAAACCGAAGACGCGACGATTGCGGATCTTGCGGTTGCCACCAACTGCGGTCAGATCAAGACCGGGTCATTGGCGCGCTCAGACCGGCTCGCCAAATACAACCAGCTGATCCGGATTGAGGAAATGCTGGGCGAAACCGCCGAATACGCCGGAAAATCCATCCTGAAATAAGGCGTCTTGCGCGCCAAAGAAAAAGCCCCTGCCAAGCGCGGGGGCTTTTTTATCGCCTGCGGCGATTCATAAGGTATTTGTGAAACAAGGAAGGGGGGCGAAGCGGGCGACACGGGATGGAGCGCGTGCTTGCCATGATCCTTGGGACATTATAGTCTCTCATCATTGAGGCGAAAATTATTGGTGTAGGTATGAAAACCATTCTTTCTTTCGTGCCCGGCGTTCTGTTTATTGTGCTGGGTCTTGCGATCATGAACGTTGATCTGATCATCGAACTCATAAATCCCGGTGCCGTGAGAACCAGCGAGCCTCCTATCGATTTTGGGCTGATGGGGATCGTGTTTACGGGGATCGGCGTTGGTTTTTTGTTCTTGATGCCTTTGAGTGCCCGCAAGAACGCCCGAAAGAAAGCAGCGCAAAACGACTGACCCCGCGCCTTTTGGCCCATTGCACAGCGCCAGCCTGTTGCGTAAACCTGCGCTATGACCAATGTTCTTGATAAAATCAAAGCCTATAAGCTTGAAGACGTGGCCGCGCGCAAAGCCGCAACGCCGCTCTTTGAGGTCGAGGCCGCCGCCAAAGCCGCAAGCCCAACACGCGGGTTTGCGAATGCGCTGATCAACGCCAGCAAGACCGGCTACGGTTTAATTGCTGAAGTAAAAAAAGCCTCGCCCTCCAAGGGCTTGATCCGCGCCGACTTTAACCCGCCTGACTTGGCAAAAGCCTATGAGGCTGGCGGTGCGACATGTTTGTCAGTGCTCACAGACACGCCAAGTTTTCAGGGCGCTGACGAATTTCTCGTGGCCGCGCGCGCTGCGACCTCCCTGCCCGCGCTGCGCAAGGATTTCATGTATGACACCTATCAAGTCAGCGAGGCGCGCGCCCTGGGGGCGGATTGCATTTTGATCATCATGGCAAGCGTGTCGGACGCGCAGGCGCAAGAGCTTGAAGATGCGGCCTTTGGCTGGGATATGGATGTGCTTGTTGAGGTGCATGACGCCGACGAACTCGACCGCGCCCGCGCTTTGAAATCCCCGCTCTTGGGGATCAACAATCGCAACCTCAAGACCTTTGAAACGACGCTAGACACCACCCGTGACTTGGCGAAACGCGCAGATCCTCACCGCCATTTGGTGTGTGAAAGCGGGTTGTTCACGCCGCAAGACCTTGCGGATATGGCCGCCACCGGCGCGCGGACCTTCCTCATTGGCGAGAGCCTGATGCGCCAAGACGATGTGGCCAACGCCACCCGGACCCTCCTCGCAAACCCGGTGCCCGCATGAGCAATCCCCTGACCCATTTTGACGCCGCCGGACAGGCACATATGGTAGATGTGTCCGACAAAGACGTAACCTCGCGCACCGCCGTGGCGCAGGGCGTTGTGATCATGGAAGCGCGCACTTTGGCGCTTGTGATGGAGGGGTCCGCCAAGAAAGGCGACGTGCTTGGCATCGCCCGTTTGGCCGGCATCATGGGCGCGAAGAAAACCGCGGATTTGATCCCGCTCTGTCATCCCCTGCCCATTACCAAGGTCGCTGTGGAGCTGGTGCCCGACCTGGGATTGCCCGGTGTGAACATCACCGCCACCGTGAAAACCACAGGCCAAACCGGCGTCGAGATGGAAGCCCTCACCGCCGTCACCACCGCCGCGCTCACGGTCTATGATATGCTCAAAGCCGCCGAAAAGGGCATGCGGATTGAAGGCATCAAGCTCAGATCAAAAACCGGCGGCAAATCCGGCACCTATGAGGCAGAGGCATGATCACCGTCACCGAGGCGCTGGACAAACTTTTTGCGCTAGCTCCCTCGCTCGAAACCGAAACCCAGCCCCTTTCGCAGGCCATAAACCGGGTGCTCAGAGCCGATGTCATTTCCCGGCGCACACAGCCGCCTTTTGCCGCCTCCGCGATGGATGGCTATGCGTTGCGCGCGCTTGAGGCGGAGCCGGATGCCATGTTCAAGGTCATTGGCACATCCGCCGCCGGTCACGGGTTTTCGGGGCAGGTTGGCGCCGGGCAAGCGGTGCGCATTTTTACCGGCGCGCCGGTGCCAGAAGGCGCGGACCGGGTGATTATCCAAGAAGATGTTGAGCGGCGCGGCGACCTTATCACCCTGCACACAGACCTTGGGACCGGCGATAACATTCGTCCCGCCGGCGTTGATTTCACTGTGGGAGACAGGCTCGCGGCCCCGCGCCGTTTGAGCGCCGCCGATGTGGCGCTGGCCGCCTCGATGAACCATCCCACGCTCACAGTCAGCCGCAAACCGATCGTCGCGCTCATTGCCACGGGTGACGAATTGGTCATGCCCGGTGAAACCCCCAACCCAGATCAAATCATCGCCTCAAACGCCTTCGGATTAAAGGCGATGTTTGAAACCGCCGGGGCAAAGGTGCGGCTATTGCCCATCGCAAAGGACACGATTGAAAGCCTGAGCGCCCTGTTCAAATTGGCCATGGGCGCGGATATGATTGTCACGATTGGCGGGGCTTCTGTGGGCGATCACGACATCGTTGCTCCCGTGGCCGAAAGTCTGGGTCTCCAGCAGAGCTTTTACAAGGTGGCCATGCGCCCCGGAAAGCCCCTCATGGCGGGTCGCATGCAAGACTCTCTCCTGATCGGACTGCCGGGAAACCCAGTCTCTTCGATGATTTGCGGGCAATTGTTCGTCGTTCCTACACTCTTGGCGATGCAAGGTCTGCCTGCACAAGCGATGCGGCGCAAAACCGCGCCCCTCAGCCAAGACATTGAGGCAAACGGGAGCCGCGAACACTATATGCGCGCCGTCATAACGAAGGATTCAATCGCGCCGATGGACCGTCAGGACAGTTCCTTGTTGTCGATTCTGTCCACAGCGAACGCGCTTTTGGTGCGCCCCGTTGGCGATCCGGCGCGCAAAAAGGGCGAGATCGTGGAATATCTTCCGCTTTAGAGCTTAATCTTCGTAAACGAGAACATTGACACGAACCAGGAACGCGGGTAGAACATTAACCGAACAGCCCCGCCAGTGGGCATGACCGAGGCGCTACAAAACGCCGTTCTCTGCGCCCAACTTGGACAGCAGAAATGGCCAGAGAGGACGAGCAATGTTGACCCGTAAGCAACTGGATTTGCTAAACTTTATCCACACTCGCATTCAACGTGACGGGGTGCCCCCCTCGTTTGATGAGATGAAAGAAGCGCTTGATTTGCGCTCAAAGTCAGGGATTCACCGTTTGATCACGGCGCTGGAGGAACGGGGCTTCATTCGCCGCCTTGCTCATCGTGCGCGCGCCATCGAAATTGTGAAACTCCCCGAAGCGCTCGACCCGTCTGGCAAGGCCGGTTTTGAGCCGAAAGTGATTGATGGTGACCTGCCAGATGCGCGGCCCTCGGCGGCAATTGCCCTCGAAAACGCCCCGGCGCTCGAACTGCCGCTCTTGGGGCGGATCGCGGCGGGGACGCCGATTGAAGCCATTGAAGACGGCCAGACGCAAGTCGCGGTGCCCGGCAATATGGTCAATGGCACTGGGAAGCACTACGCCCTTGAAGTCAAAGGGGATTCCATGATCGACGCCGGGATCAACAACGGCGATGTCGTCATCATTCGCGAGACTTCAAACGCCGATAATGGCGATATTGTTGTGGCGCAGGTAGACGGTTACGAAGCCACGCTGAAGCGGTTTCGCAAGTCCGGGGACATGATCGCGCTTGAGGCGGCAAACCCCGCCTATGAAACCCGGCTTTTGCGCGATGGTCAGGTCAAAGTGCAGGGCAAACTCGTCGGATTGATCCGCACCTATTGAACGCCCACAAAGATCAAGATCAAGGAGCGCGCGTCCATGGGCGCGCGCCTCGTGTTTGTGCTGTGCTCAGGAGCGAAAACGGCGCCGCCGCCTCAGGGGTCAGGCGCAGCGCCACCGCGCCGCTTTGCGAGAGCGACACCTTATCCAACAAAAGACATGAAGCCGGTCTTTCGCCGTCCCATGTCGCGGAAATCACCACAATATCAGCGCTTTGACAGGCGTCATTCACCCGCGTCAAAACCCCGCGCCCTGTCAAATGCGCCAAGCGCACCCCGCCAATCTGCGCCGCTTTATCCCCGGTCTCCCCCAAGAACCCATGGCGCGCCGCCGCCTCGGATTGCGCCGCAGGATCACCGTCGTTTTCAAGCCAAGACCGCGCGGCAAAGCTCTCCCCGCGCGATTTATTGAAGACCCGACCCTCCGCGCCCATCACGCCGACCAACCCACCGCTCGCAGAGATCAACACCTGCGGACGCTCCCCCCCCTGCCAAATCACAAGAGCCACGCCAATCGGCACAATACCAAGGCCCCGCCCCGCGCCGCGCAACACAATCAACGCCAGCCCGCCAAGCGCCACAAGCGGCAACACAACGTCAGGGGGCATCGCAACAAAGCCAACAGCCCCCTCCAGCCCCGAAACCCATCGCGCAACGCCCAAGACCCATTCAATCGGCCAGCGCATCACCATCAACACAGGCGCCGCCAACCCGACCAGCGAAGCCACCCCAGCAATCACCGCCAATGGCATGATCAAGGCCCCCATGACCGGCACTGACAGAACATTGGCGATCAATCCAAGCTGTGAAACTTGGTTAAAATGTGCCGCCGAGAACGGCGCGGTGGCCAAACCGGCCACGAAAGACGACACAACAACCGCGCCCACAGCGCGCAGCCAGCGCGGCACCCAGAGTGGAAGCTCCACCATGCGCAAGGCTCCAAACACCGCCACAAGCGCCGCTGTTGCCGCAAATGACATCTGAAACCCCGGCTCCACAAGTGTTTCGGGCTGTAAGGTCAACAGGATCAACGCCGCCACCGCCACCGCGCGCAGGGTCAATGCGCGCCGCCCTATGAGAATCGCGCCAAACATCACAGCCACCATGATGAATGCGCGCTCCGTCGACACCGCCCAGCCGGAGAGCGCGAGATAAAAAAACCCCGCCAAGAGCGCCACAATGGCGGCCGGTTTGCGCGCATCCATCCGAAATCCGATCCCCGGCACCAGCGCCAATCCAGCCCGCACCGCAGCAAAGATAAACCCCGTCAAAAGCCCCATATGCAAACCGGAAATCGCCAGTAAATGCGCCAGATTGGCCCGGCGCAAATCCACCTTGAGCTGCTGCCCCATTTGCGACCGATCCCCGGTCGCAATCGCCGCCGCAAAAGCCCCAGCATCCCCCGGAATAACCGCTTGAATCGCCCGCGACATCGTGAGGCGCAGCCGATGAACCCAGAGCGCCGCCCCCTGCGCCGGTGCAAGCGACAAAGCCGGCGCGCGCGTGTATCCCACAGCGCCAATCCCGCGAAACCAGGCCATCCGCTGAAAATCAAAGCCCCCCGGCTCAACTGGCCCGTTTGGGGCGCCCAAAAACGCCGTCATCGCCACCCGCATCCCCGGCTGCGGCGTCATATATCCTTGGGGACCATGCAGCGACACGCGCACCCGGCGCGGAATGTCCTGCGGGGCGATTTTGCTGAGGCGAACCTGATCCAACGTCAAACGCACAGCGTCCGACCCTGACCGATCAATATGGGTGATACGCCCCTCCACCGGGCCATAATAGCGAAACTCAAGCACCGGTCCCGCAACCAAAGTCGTGCGCAGACCGGAAACCAGAAACCCCGCGACCAGAAACGCCAAGAGATAGGCCGCGACCCCAAACCCAGAATAGGCGCTGCGCCCAAACCGACGCCCTGCGAGACTCAAGCCAACAAGAGCCGCGCCCAGCCCCACCCAGTGCAGCGTAAGGGGTTCTTGAAGGAGCGCGAAATACCACCCCACGCCGCAGCCCATCGCAATCGGCGCAACCACCAAGACCCGCCCACGCAGCCGATCAAGCCGCGCTGACAGCGCCAAGAGAACCCCCGCCATTGGAGCCACAAGCTGCACCCTTGTTCATTCCTTCCACAGGGACTAGACCACCAGTGAACGCTACCCCAAAGATGGTTTCCAAAAGGTTAACAGCGCCATGTCAAACCCCGCCAGTACCGCCCCTGTCGTCACCCGCTTCGCCCCTTCCCCGACAGGCTTTCTCCATATCGGTGGCGCGCGCACGGCCCTGTTCAACTGGCTCTATGCCCGTGGCCGAGGCGGCAAATTCTTGTTGCGCATTGAGGACACGGACCGCGCAAGGTCCACCCCCGAGGCCACCGCAGCAATCCTTGCAGGCATGGACTGGTTGGGCCTTGATTATGATGGCGAAGCTGTCAGCCAGTTTGAACGCGCAGACCGCCACGCCGAAGTCGCCAACGCGATGCTCAAACAGGGTCACGCCTATAAATGTTTCGCCACCCAAGACGAGATCGCGGCCTTTCGCGAGGACGCGCGGGCCAAGGGCGCATCCACCCTGTTTCGCTCCCCGTGGCGAGACGCAGATCCAAGCACCTTCCCCGACGCCCCCTTTGTTGTACGTCTCAAAGCGCCGCTGACCGGGGAAACTGTCATTGACGATGAGGTTCAAGGCCGGGTTGTGATCAAGAACGATCAGCTCGACGACATGATTTGTTTACGTTCAGATGGTACGCCCACCTATATGCTTGCCGTTGTCGTGGATGATCATGATATGGGCGTTACTCACGTTATTCGGGGCGACGACCACCTCAATAATGCCGCCCGTCAAAGGCAGGTCTATGAGGCTATGGGATGGCCTCTGCCCGTCTATGCGCATATCCCTCTGATCCATGGCCCGGACGGGAAAAAACTGTCCAAACGCCACGGCGCCCTTGGCGTCGAGGAATACCGCGATATGGGCTATCCGGCGGCGGCGATGCGCAACTATCTCGCCCGCCTTGGCTGGAGTCACGGAGATGATGAGGTGTTTTCCGATGCCCAAGCGCTTGAGTGGTTTGACCTGAGCGGCATTGGCAAGAGCGCCGCACGGTTTGATTTCAAAAAGCTCGATCACCTGTCCGGGCAACATATTCAAACAATGCAAGACTCGGAGATTTTGGCAGCGGTTCACGCCTATAGGGCTGCAACTGCAGCACAGCCCTGGGACGACGCAAAGAAATCTGCATTTGTCGCGGCCCTCAATTGCTGCCGCCAAGGCGCCAAAACAATCCCGCAACTCATTGATAAAGCGCACTTTGCCCTCATTGACCGGCCAATTGAGGTTGAGGAAAAAGCCGCGAAAGCCCTCGATAATGTATCCCGTGGTATACTGAAAGAATTGACGCCGCAGCTGCAAACTGTTAGCTGGGATCGCAACGCGCTGGAGGCGGCTCTGAACGCTCTGGCTGAGGCTCACGACATCAAGTTCGGCAAGCTCGCCGCCCCGCTTCGGGCCGCGCTTGCAGGACGGGCCGCCACCCCGAGCGTTTTTGACATGATGCTCGTCTTGGGCCGCGACGAAACACTGGCGCGCCTCACAGACGCAAGCTGACACACGTGCCCGCGGACCTCCCGCCGGGCCCTAAGGAAAGGGACATAGATATGACTGAGCAGAAGGGTACCGCAAAGCTGAGCTTTGGCGATAAGGAACTGGAGCTGCCGATCTATGCTGGGACCACGGGGCCAGACGTGATCGACATCACCAAGCTCTACGCCCAAGGCGGCGTGTTCACGTATGATCCCGGATTCACCTCAACCGCCTCATGCGATTCGACAATCACCTATATCGACGGCGGCGAAGGCGTCCTGTTGCATCGTGGCTATCCGATCGACCAATTGGCGGAAAAATCCCACTATCTGGAAGTCTGCTACCTGCTGCTCTACGGGCATTTGCCAACCGCGACCGAGCTTGACGACTTTGAATTCCGCGTGACTCGCCACACCATGGTCCACGAGCAAATGTCAAAGTTCTTCTCCGGGTTTCGCCGCGATGCGCACCCGATGGCGATTATGGTCGGCGTTGTCGGCGCGATGAGCGCGTTTTACCACGACTCCACCGATATTGCCGATCCGTGGCAGCGCGAAGTCGCCTCGATCCGAATGATCGCCAAAATGCCAACAATCGCAGCGATGGCCTATAAATACACAATTGGTCAGCC
Organism: Maritimibacter sp.; assembly: GCA_050633625.1. Lineage (GTDB taxonomy): Bacteria > Pseudomonadota > Alphaproteobacteria > Rhodobacterales > Rhodobacteraceae > JBOEGW01. The sequence continues at coordinate 354,860 of JBOEGW010000007.1, forward strand.
GTTCGTATATCCGCGCAACGATCTGGATTACGCCTCGAACTTCCTGCACATGTGCTTCTCGGTGCCCGCCGAAAACTACGAAGTGAACCCGATCCTGAGCCGCGCCATGGACCGGATTTTCACCCTGCACGCCGATCACGAGCAAAACGCCTCCACCTCCACGGTGCGCCTTGCTGGCTCCTCGGGCGCAAACCCCTTCGCCTGTGTCGCAGCCGGGATTGCTTGCCTCTGGGGCCCATCGCACGGCGGCGCAAACCAAGCCTGCCTCGAAATGCTCAAGGAAATCGGCTCGGTGGAGCGCATCCCAGAATTCATCGCCCGCGCAAAAGACAAGGACGACCCCTTCCGCCTCATGGGCTTTGGCCACCGAGTCTACAAAAACTTCGATCCCCGCGCGACTGTCATGAAACAATCCGCCGATGAGGTTCTCGACCTGCTTGGCATCGAAAACAACCCCATCCTGCAAGTCGCAAAAGAGCTTGAGAAACAAGCCCTTGAAGACCCGTATTTCGCAGACAAAAAGCTGTTCCCGAACGTCGACTTCTACTCGGGCATCATCCTTGAAGCGATGGGCTTCCCGACCTCGATGTTCACCCCAATCTTTGCGCTGTCGCGCACCGTGGGCTGGATTTCGCAGTGGAAAGAAATGCTCAACGATCCGGGCCAGAAAATCGGCCGCCCACGCCAACTCTATCAAGGCGAAACATTCCGCAACTATGTGGACGTTGAAAACCGCTAGGTCACACCCACAGACAACGAGAAAGGCCGCCCCCAATCGGAGCGGCCTTTTTTGTGCCGGGCGCACACCCTTCGGGATGTGCCCTTCTTTGGTTCGAAATACCTCGGGAGGTTTGGAGGGCTGGCCCTCCAAAGCACGTTTCCCGGGCTATTAGCGCCCTTCAAACTTGGGCGCTCGTTTCTCAAGGAACGCCAAGACACCCTCTTTGAAATCACGCGAATTGCCACAGCCAGCTTGGGTTTTCGCCTCCATGCGCAATTGCTCCTCCAGCGAATTGCCAAAAGAGGCGCGCATCGTGTCCTTGATCCCCTTGTACGATTTGGTCGGTCCAGCCGCCAAATGCGCCGCGCGCCCTTGCCAATGCGCAACAAACGCCGCGTCGTCCACAGCTTCCCAGATCATGCCCCAATCGCTGGCTTGATCCGCTGTCACCTTCTCCGCAAACAAAGCCGTCCCCATCGCCTTGGCCAAACCAATCGTGCGCGGCAATGTCCATGTGCCCCCCGCATCCGGGATCAGCCCAATCTTGGAGAAGGCCTGCAAAAAGTAAGCCGAGCGCGACGCAATCACCACATCCGCCGCCAAGGCCAGATTTGCCCCAGCCCCCGCCGCCGGACCGTTCACCGCCGAGATCGTCGGAACAGGGCAGTCCACAATCGCATTGAGCATCGGCTCATATTCGTCGCGCAGGGTTCGCTCCATATCAATGTTTGACGCATTGGCACGATCGCCCAAATCCTGCCCGGAACAAAAGGCTTTGCCCGCCCCCGTCAGCACAACACAACGCGCCTCGTTGCCCGCGCGGCGCACAGCATCGGTAATCTCCGCGCGCATTTGCGTGTTCAGCGCATTCATTTTGTCGGCCCGATTGAGTGTCACAACCGCCACCCCATCGTTCAGATCATATGTGATTGTGTCGTAAGTCATCGCTGTGTTCTCCCTATGTGTTGCCCAAAGCATAGGCAATCAACAGGCCTCTGGGAACACCAAACCCAACCAGTAGGTCAGGTTTGCCCTTCGATCAGCAGATGACGTTGCGCCACTTATCGCTGCAACAGCTCCTCAACGCGCGCCTGTTCCTCATCCGACAAATCCGCGCCCCCCGGCTCTTGTGCCGTTGAGCGGCGGCGCAGATACATTACGCTCGTCAAAAGCGCGATCACGAACAGCACAGGCCCCGCGCCCCAAAGCAACATATTCGCGCCCCCGGACAAAGGCTTCATCAAGACGTACTCACCGTAGCGATCCACAACATAGGCCAGCACCTCGTCGTTGCTGTCGCCCGCCACAAGCCGCTCGCGCACCAACACCCGCAAGTCACGCGCAATCATGGCATTGCTCTCGTCTATACTCTCGCCCCGACACACCACGCAGCGCAGCCCCGCAGAGACCTCGCGCGCACGCGACTCAAGCACCGGATCTTTGAGCACCTCATCCGGGTTCACAGCAAACACAGGCGCAGCGAGCAAAGCAAACACGAGAGACAATCGTTTTATCATTCCGCCGCCGCTCCCTGCACCACGGGCGCCGATTGTTTGCGCGCCCCCGCCGCAACCCTGTAGCGGCGATCCGTCAAGCTCACAGTGCCACCAAAGGCCATGAGCAAAATCCCAAACCACAGCCAATTGGCAAACGGCTTGATAAAGGTCCGCACTGCATATCCGCCATCATCCTGTGGATCGCCAATCACCACATAGATATCGCGCCAAAACCCATTGTGGATCGCCGCCTCTGTGGTGGGCATCGCTTGCACCGGATAAACCCGTTTTTGCGGCTTCAAACGGGTGATTTCGCTGCCATCTTTCTTGCGCACAATCACATCCGCTGTTGTGGCAAAGTAGTTCGGCCCGTCTTCGCGATAAACCTGCGCCAAGGTGAAATCCATCCCCGCAACTTCATAGGTGTCGGTGGAGTTCACGACCCGAATGTCCTCAACCTGCCAGGCCATCAACCCGGACACGCCCATAAACACAATGCCCAAACCGCCATGCGCAAGCGCCTTGCCCCAATCCGCGCGCGGCAATCGCAACAGCCGCGCCAGCCGCCCCGCCAGCGCCCCGCGCCCGGTCCTCTGGAAAATATCGGTCAAAGCGCCAAGCACCAACCAAGCCCCCAACAAGAATCCAATCGGCCCCAAAATGCTGCGCTCTGCCTGGATGACCCAAACCAAAAGCATGAGCAAAACCGCCAAAACAAAGGCGGGCACCAGCGGTTTTGCCGCCCGACCAATGCGCGCACGTTTCCAGGGCAACATCGCCCCCACCGGCAGGACAATCGCCAAAACAACCATGAACGGCGTGAAGGCCATTTCAAAGAACGGCGCGCCGACAGAGAGCTTTCGATCAAAGAACAGCTCCGCGACCAAGGGCCAGATTGTGCCCACAAAGACCACGATCGAGCTGACCGCCAGCAGGATGTTATTGAGCACCAGAGCGCTTTCGCGGCTCACCATCTGGAACACGCCGCGCGCCTCCATGACCCGCGCACGCGCCGCAAACAACGTCAAAGCGCCGCCAGTAAACACCGCCAAAATCATCAAGATAAACACGCCGCGTTCCGGGTCCGTCGCAAAGGCATGCACCGAGGTGATAATCCCCGAACGCACCAAAAACGTCCCGATGAGCGAAAACCCAAACGCCAAAATCGCAAGCAGGATGGTCCAGCTCTTGAGCGCTTCGCGTTTCTCCACGACAATGGCCGAATGGAGCAAGGCGGCCGCGAACAACCACGGCATAAAGGACGCGTTTTCAACAGGATCCCAGAACCAAAAGCCGCCCCAGCCAAGCTCGTAATACGCCCACCAAGAGCCAAGCCCGATGCCAATTGTCAGGAAAATCCAAGCCGCCAAAGTCCAAGGTCGCACCCAACGCGCCCAAGCCGCATCCACACGCCCCTCAATCAGCGCCGCAACCGCGAAAGAGAAGGACATCGAAAGCCCCACATAGCCGAGGTACAAAAACGGCGGATGAAACGCGAGACCGGGGTCTTGCAACAGCGGATTGAGGTCTTGCCCGTCAAACGGCGGCTGACCAAGGCGCAAAAACGGGTTTGATGTGAAAATCACAAAGGCCAAAAACGCGACTCCAATCGCGCCTTGGACACTCAGCACAAGCGCCTTAAGCCGGGGCGGCAAACCGCCGCCAAACCAAGCCGCCATCGCGCCAAAGAGCGCCAAAATCAGCACCCACAACAGCATAGACCCTTCGTGGTTGCCCCAAACGCCCGACACTTTGTAGAGCATCGGTTTGGCGCTATGGGAGTTCGCCCAGACCACTTTGAGGGAGAAATCCGAGGTGACAAAAGCATATGTCAACGCGCCAAAGGCTGCCGCGATCAACAAGAATTGCAAGGTTGCAGCCGGGATCGCGGTGGCCATCCACCCCGCCCAGCGTTTTTGCGCCCCAATGAACGGCACGACCGTTTGCACGATCGCCACCCCAAGCGCCAAGACCAGCGCGACATGTCCGAGTTCTGTAATCATGGCGGCACAGTATGGCGTTTTCGCCCCCGCGCCAAGCGGCTGCGCGCCCATGTCGCGCAATTGTTAGCGCGCCCTTGAAACACAAGGCTATTGGGCGCAAACTACGCAGGGTTCCTATCCGATGAGATCACCATGAAACGCACAGCTATCCCGCGCCGGCCTCTTGCACTCCCGCTCACCATAGTGGCGCTGGTCGCAACTGCTCTGCCCGCAAATGCGCAAGGGCCTTTGCCAAGCGGCTACGTGCCAAACAGCTTGTTCGCCTGGACCGGGCCGCCCTCTCAGACCAGCCGCCAGCAAGGCCGTGCCCGCATCTTGCGCGGCGAAAGCCAAGAGCGCAGCTTGCAAAAACAGCCCAATGAGATTGAAAGCACGCCAACGCAGGACAATGATCTGGAATTTGGCGGCGAAATCAACTTCGGCATGGCCTTCACACTCCCGGCGAAGCCCTAAAACCGCCCTCCAAGACCACCAAGCCCCCTGAGACCTAACCCTTTGAGGGTGGGACTATCGCGCAACGGCCAGCTCACCGGTGTTATCCACAGCTTTACCCACAGGTTGAAACGCTGTACTCTCACTCCCCATAAGCGCAGGAAATGCGCAGGTGGTACACGAGGAGAGTAAAGTGAAACAGCTATTGCGTGCTGGCGCCGTTGCGGCGTTCGTATTGGGCGCCCCGAGCGCCGTTTTCGCAGGAGAGCTTGAAGGCGCATATGTCGGCATAAATGCGGGCGGAATTGCAACTTGGGGCACATTCGACAAATTTATCGGCGTCTATGGCGGCTATAACATGCGGTTTTCTGATCGCTTTATTGGCGGCGCTGAGGCAGAAGCCACATATGATCCGGGCACAAACGCACAAACCTATATGGTATCTGGCCGCATTGGGTACGAAGTTATCGAAGGCGGCATGACCTACCTCAAAGCAGGCGGTGGCTTCCAGCCCACGGTGGGCGGCATTTGGGCGGTCGGTCTGGGCGTTGAAACCTTGGTTCCAGACACCCCGCTTGGGGCACGGGTTGAAGCGGAATACATGGACGGCTTTGCCGCCGGAACCCCCAACTCCGTGCGCCTCAAAGGTGGCCTCCACTACGATTTCTGATCCTCACAAGATCACGTAAATCCAAGCAGACAGGCCGATTGCAACCGCGATCGGCCACACAAAAATTGCGCCGTGATAGCCGAAACTCCGGTGGATCACCGCAAAGTGCAACACAGCCCCGACAAAACAAAGCCCAAGCACGCCAAAAATACCAGGATGCCCCCGCACCCACGCAGGGCTGCCCATCAGCTTGACCCACCACCACCAGCCCGTGATCAACCCTGTGCCCGCCCAACTATACGCCATGCCAAGTGCAAGCGGCGTTGTGCGCTCGAACCATAGCCATAAGAACGTCGCGGAGATCATCATCGCCATGATCGAAATCGCCCCATAAGCGATCATCAACATCGCCTCATACCCGAACACCAAATACCCGGTGCCAAGCGCAATGATCACCAGCACCAACATTGCCAAAGCCTGTTTCATGCGTCCAAAACCTCTCGCACAGCCGCGTCCAACTCCCGCGCCGCCTTCTCATTTCGCTCAAATGCCCTTTGAAATTTCGCACCCGCCAACACCCGGCGCAGCGCCCGAAGCCAGCTCATAACCGCCCCCCGTGACGCGGCAATCGTTCGCGAATAATCGTGGTGATTTCGATCAGAATGGCCGAATTCTTGTCGAGCACCGCCCGCGTGGCCTGATCTTTCTGCAAGTCGCGCCAGAGCAGGTAAAACACCAACAAGACCCAAGGCCCGTGCTCCGCCAGAAGGGCGACAAAGACATTGCTACTCATCGCGCGCCTTCCAATCATCCAGCGCTGGGTTCGGATCGGACCGCGCACCGCCCGCGCCCGCCGCCAGCGCATCAAGCGCGCCCAAATTGCGCATGACAGTTGGCGTGCGCGCCATTGTCGTTGCGATAGAGCGTTGAAAATCCTGGCTTTTCACCTGATGCCGCGCCCCAAAGTAAAAACTCACAATCGCGCCCATCAGCCACCACATCGGGTCCGGCACCAGTGCAATCCCTTGCATGCGCGCAGCGAACCAAACAGGATCAACCATCGAGGACACCAAGAGCCCCAATGTCCCCAGCGCCAAAGCAGGGCGCGGCACCCGGTTCAGCCCATCCATGACCTGATCGAACTTTGATTTCTTCGGCAGCAAAAACTCCCCCGCAAACTGATCAAGCGCCGCTTCGCGCAAGGAAAACTCCCGCGCGCCTTTGTTCTCAGCGTTTTCCAAGAACGCCCCCGCCGTGTCGCGCACAACATTGCGCCCGCCGCCAAACAACAGGTTCAAAACCGTCTCGATCAACCCCATGCTGCCACCCGCGCCCGGTGTTCTGCCTCACTCAGGTGATACGTCGCAGAGATGAACTCCTCCGCCCGCAAGATCCAACCGCCCTTGCCCCCGTCCCGGCGCCGCGCGTATTTGCGGCTCGCAGCGCGCTTATCAGCCAATCGGTAGTAATAATTGCGCCGCTCAATCCCATAAGCGTCCCCAATATGCCCCGGTGCCTGCGCCGCCGCCGCCGCCGCCGCTCGCGCCGTTTGCGGGCCAATCGCCCCATCCACCGTTACCGGAAACCCCATTTTGACGAGCATCCGCTGCAACAGCCGCACAGCATTCGACCCCGCATTGACGTACATATCAAACACACTTGCCTGGAGTTGTTCCGGCAAAGCCGCAATCCCCGGCGCTTCAAAATAGTGCTTGATGAAAATGTCGCGCGCGTCGCTTCGGCTCAGCCGCTTCACGTCCTCGCGGGTCACTTTTCCGTCTCGATCCAAGTCCAGCCCGAGCCGGCGCATTGTATGAATCGTAACGCCAAACTTCGTTGCCCCACCGGGATCGGAAGGGTCGTCAACATAGCCGCCTTCGCGCGCTACGATCTCTGTCGCAATGTCTTGAACTGACCGCATTTTGCCTCTGCCTCGCATGTAATCTGCGAAGATAAGGCTGCCTCTGCGGCGTTAATTAATTCAGAATTAGGAGTCCGGTTCCTGATAGACGCCCTGCGCCTTGAGGCTGTCCACAACCTCTTTCGGCATGTATTCCTCATCATGTTTCGCAAGAATATCAGAGGCTTCGAAGACTCCGTTAATGTAACGCCCCGTGCCGATCATGCCTTGGTTTTCGCCAAACAGATCCGGCAAAACCCCCGTAAACGTCACAGGCACAACCGCGCCCCCATCCGTCACACTAAAGCGCACCTCTTCGCCTTGACCGCGCACCAAAGTCCCCTCCGCCACAAGCCCACCAATCCGAAACACTTCCGCCTCACTTGGCGGCGCAGCGATCACCTCGGAGGGGGAGCGAAAATAATTGATGCCGTCCTTAAACGCGACCCCAATCAGCCCGGTCGCGACAATCAATGCCACAAAGGCAAACACAATGACCTGCACCCGGCGCCGCTTTTTGAGACTCTTAAATCCGGCCATGCCGCACGTCCTTTCGCCCGATCCTAGGGGAACACAGGCGCAAGCATCAGCCCCGCCGTTTCCTCAAGGCCCAACATCAAATTCGCATTCTGAATCGCCTGCCCGGATGACCCTTTCGTCAAGTTATCCAGCGCCGACACCACCAAAGCGCGCCCCGCAACCCGGTCCGCAACCACGCCAATATGGCACTGATTTGACCCGGTCACATGCCCCATGCCCGGCGCTTGCCCGAAGGGCAAAACCGTCACAAACGGCTCGTCTTTATACTGCGCCTCAAGCGCCGCGTGGATCGCTTTCGCATCGCCCTTGACGTAGCAGTCGGCCAAAATCCCGCGGTTCACCGGCACAAGATGCGGCGTAAAGATGATCTCGACCGACCGCCCCGCCAGCTTTGAGAATTCCTGATCAAACTCCCCCAAATGCCGGTGCTTGCCGCCCTGCGCATAGCCCGCAACATCAGTGGACCGCTCGGCAAACAGCATGTTCTCCTTGAGCGAACGCCCTGCCCCAGACAGCCCGTTCTTGAGGTCGCAAATGATGTGATCAAGGTCGATCAACCCGGCTGAAATCAGCGGGCGTAACGCAAATTGCACAGTTGCCGCATTACAGCCGGTGCCCGCCACAAGCCGCGCAGATTTGATCTCCTCGCGGTAAAATTCAGTCAGGCCGTAAACTGCAGTTTTCTGCAATTCCACCGCCACATGCGGCGCGCCGTACCATTTTTCATAGGCCGCCGGATCGACAAGTCGAAAGTCAGCACCAAGATCCACAACCTTCACATGGTCCGGCAAATCACGCACCAATGCCTGTGACAGCCCATGCGGCAATGCGGCAAAACACATGTCCACTTCGGTGAAATCAATGTCTTCCAGCTTCACAAGTTTAGGCAGGTCCAAATGGCGCAGCTGCGGATAAACCTCAGCCATCTCCTGCCCGGCTTTGCGTTCCGCCGACAGCGCAACAATCTCCATCCCCGGATGGGTGGCGATCAGGCGGACAAGCTCCGCGCCGGTGTATCCAGACGCACCAAGAATTGCGATTTTATGGGTCATTTTGGCCCCGTTTGGTTGTTGTACTTAGATAAGGGTGAATAGCGCAGGCTTCAATCACGCTTGCTCAAACGTGATCTTTCGTCGCAGGAATTGCACAGCGCGATCCGCCACTTTTTTCGGATCCCCCGTTGTCAAAAACTTCGACACCTTCCCGCTGCCCGCCATGTTCGGGTGGCGCGTCAAATAGTCATCCAAGCTCTGCGCCACCAAATTTGCTTGCGAATACACAGCAACATCCGCGCCCAAAGCGTCCTGAAACACCTCCTGCATGATCGGATAATGCGTGCAGCCCAGGATGGCCGCTTGCGGGCTTGGCATCTTGCGTTTGAGCGCCTCGACATGGCTGCGCACAAGCGCTTCGGCAAGGATCATATCCCCGTCCTCAATCGCATCCACAACCCCGCCACAGGCCTGCGCCTCAACGTCAACACCAATCGCACGAAACGCCAATTCGCGCTGAAACGCACGGCTCGCCACTGTCGCAGGCGTCGCGAAAAGCGCGACGTTTTCCACAGCAACCTTGCGCGGCGGCGAGTTGTCGCCCCATTTGCGCTCCGTCATCGCTTCAATCAACGGCACAAACACCCCCAGAACCCGTTTATCATCGGGAATCCAGCTTTCTTGCATCTTGCGCAACGCCGCCGCCGAGGCCGTGTTACAGGCCAAAATCACAAGATCACACCCCTCCTCCCACAAGCGCTCAACAGCCTGTGTTGTGAGGTCATAAATGTCATCCGCATCCCGCACCCCATAAGGCGCGTGCTTGTTGTCACCATAATACACGAGCGGCAAATTCGGCATATGCGTCGCCACGGCGTCCAGCACCGTCAAACCGCCCAAACCGCTATCGAAAATCCCGACTGCCATAGCGCACCAAACCTTCTGCTCCCGGCTCAATTTCTGGCCGTGTCTTATGCTTCTCCTCGAACTCATGCCCCATCAGGGCAGGGTCAAAGGCCGTTGGTGACAAGGCATAAGTCGATTGTCGCAGGAAATCCATCATGGATTTGGGATCATTGGCATATTGGCGGAGCGTCTCTGGGGACAACGGTGCGCCAATCTGTAGGCGCACCGGTTTGTCGATACGTTTTTTGAATTCCCGGATCAACAAACCCATGCGCAAGGTCGGATGCACATGGCTCGCAACCTGAAACAGGCGCGAATTCGCCCCTTCAAAGCACACCGGCACCACCTGCGCGCGCGATTTCACGACCATACGCGCTGTGAACCGCCGCCACTGAGGGTCCATGGCCGCCCCAAAAGGGCGCGCCGGCGTCGAAACTGTGCCGCCGGGAAAAATGCCAATCGCACCGCCAACCGACAAATGCCCAAGGGCGGCGCGCCGGGTGTCGATATTGGTGCGCAGCGCCTCGGGCGTGTTGTCAAAAGACACAGGCAAAATCACCCGCTCAAGGTCAGGCGCTTTACGAAACACCTGATGCGCCAGAATATGAAAATCGGCCCGCGTCTCTGCCAAAATACGGCCCATGATCAGCCCATCCAAAATCCCAAATGGATGATTTGCCACAAGAATAAGGGGACCAGTCGCAGGAATATTGCCCAGCGCACCGGGCGCCAGATCAAGCGTCACGCCAAAGCGATCCGTCATTTCGCGCCAAAAACACGCGCCCTGCGCCACCGCCTTTTGGTAGCCATTGGCGCGTTTGATCAACCCCAGCCGCCCGGTGGAATTCTCCATCACCCGGATCAAAGCTTTGCCACCCCGGCTTTGCGCCGAATGGGCATAGGATATGTCACGCGCCGCACTCATAAGTAGAATGTTACGCGAAAACATGACGTTCGCGTGACGTTTATTCCGCCGCCCGCACAGTGGTGCCATCCTGCAACGCTGCCAGGAGTTCCAAACGTCGCTTGGCCGCCGCCTGCGCCGCCTGTGCCTTCACCGGGCCAAACCCGCGAATGGAAAGCGGCAAACGCGCCAGTTCTACGGCCGCATCATCAGCCGCATCATCAATGCTCGCGCGCGCAAACAACCGCTCCATATCCGCCTCATACTCCTCAATCAGCGCACGTTCCATTTTGCGCTCATCGGTATAGCCAAACGGGTCAAAGGGAGTGCCGCGCAACCCTTTGAATTTTGCCAACACCCTCATCATTGGCCCCATCCACGGTCCAAACGCGCGCTTTAAAGGGCGACCATCCGCCCCCCGGCGCGAGAGCACAGGCGGCGCAAGATGATAGGTGATGCGCATCTCCCCTTCAAAAGCCTCTCGCGCCTTCGCCTTTGTATCTTGCATCAGCCGTGCAACCTCATATTCGTCCTTATACGCCAAGAGCTTATGATACCCCTCTGCCACAGCGCTGCGCAGCGCCTCCGCTGGGGCGCGCGCCACCAAAGCCCGGTATTTGGCCGCCAATGTTGCGTTCTGATAGGCTGTCAAATGGTCAGCACGCGCGGCAATTCGCGCGTCAAGCGTTGCTGGGATTTCCACAACATCCGGAGACAGCACCCGGCGCGCCGCCTCTGGATCGACAGCCGCCCAGCGCCCGATTTCAAACGCCCGTATATTGCGCTGTGCCGCCTGCCCGTTCAGCTCAATCGCCCTCAAAAGCGCCGCCTGAGAAATCGGCACAAGCCCGCGTTGCCATGCCGCCCCAAGCACCATCATGTTGGAAAAAATACTGTCCCCCAACAGCGTTTCGGCCAAGGCGCTTGCATCGAACAAATGCGCCCCCTCGCGCAGCCGCGCCTCAATCGACAGCCCAAGTTGATCGCCCGGAATGCGAAATTCGGTATTGCGGGTAAAATCGCCAGTCACGGTCTCATGACAATCCACAACCGCCTTTGTGCGCCCGGTGGTGGTTAGCCCAAGCGTTGCCGGGCTGGCCGAAACCACAAGCTCCCCGCCAATCAGCGCATCAGCCTCGCCCGTGGCCACCCGGATCGCAGAAATATCCTCGCCACGCTCAGCAATGCGCAAATGCACAAGCACAGCGCCGCCTTTTTGCGCAAGCCCCGCCATCTCCATCATCCCCGCGCCCAAGCCATCCACATAAGCCGCCTGCGCCATGATCGCACCAATCGTCACAACGCCCGTGCCCCCAACCCCGGTGATGACAGTATTGTGCGTACCGTTGATCTTGGGCAACGCAGGCTCCGGCAAATCCGGCAATTCGATCTCGCGCGCCGCCGCCTTTTTCGGCACGGCCCCCTCAAGGGTCACAAAGCTCGGACAAAACCCCTTTACGCAAGAAAAGTCCTTATTGCAGCTTGATTGATCAATCGCGCGCTTGCGGCCAAATTCGGTTTCCACTGGCACAATCGACACGCAATTGGACTGCACCCCGCAATCGCCACAGCCTTCACAAATATCGGTGTTGATAAAGGCGCGCTTGTCCGGATCGGGAAAGGTGCCACGTTTGCGCCTGCGTCGTTTTTCCGCTGCACAGGTCTGCACGTAGAGCAACACAGTCACGCCTTGGATATCGCGCAACTCTTCTTCCACCACCAACAACTCATCGCGCGTGCGCCGTTCAACATCGCGCGGGAATTGCGCCAAATCCACAGCTTCCGCCGGATCATACACCAGCACAACCTTCACAGCCCCCGCCGCCAAGACCTCACGCGCAATACGCGGCGCGTCCAATCCGCCCTCGTTCGCCTGCCCGCCCGTCATCGCCACAGCGTCATTGTAGAGGATCTTGTAGGTCATTGAGGTGCCTGCCGAAATCGCAGCCCGGATCGCCAATAGGCCCGAATGATTATACGTCCCATCCCCGAGGTTCTGAAACACATGTTCAGTGGTGGAAAACGGCGCTTCCCCGATCCAATTCGCACCTTCGCCCCCCATATGCGTGTATCCAAGCGTGGCACGGTCCATCCACTGCGCCATGAAATGACACCCAATCCCCGCATAGGCGCGGCTCCCCTCCGGCACCTTGGTTGAGGTGTTATGCGGGCAGCCTGAACAGAAATACGGCAAGCGCGCCGCCAGCGCCTGAGCGTTGTCCGCTTGTTTCGCCGCGCTCAGGCACGCAAGCCCAGCACGCATCGCTTCCGTGTCGCGCCCCTCCTCGATCAGCACCCCGCCCAGCGCCTCGGCAATCATGATCGGATCCAGCGCATACCGCGCCGTAAACAACGCCTCACCACGATCATTTTGCGCGCCATAAATGCGCCGCCCTTGTCGGTTGTTGAAAATCGCTTCCTTGGCTTGCACCTCAATGAGCTTGCGTTTTTCCTCCACCACAACGATCAAATCCACGCCCTCAGCCCAATCCGTAAAGCTTTGCGTGTCCAGCGGCCAAACCTGCCCCACTTTATAGGTGGTGATCCCCAAGCGTTCGGCCTCGGCCTCATCAATCCCCAAAAGGGTGAGCGCATGAACCAAATCCAACCAATTCTTGCCCGCCGCAACAAACCCAATCTTCGCCCCCGGCTTGCCCCACATACGTTTGTCGATCCGATTGGCGCGCGCATAGGCCTCTGCGGCGTAGCGCTTGAAATCAAACAACCGCGCTTCCTGCGCGATCCGATCATCCACAAGCCGGATGTTCAGCCCCCCCTCCGGCATCATGAACTCAGGCGTCACAAGCTGCATACGCTGCGCGCGCCCATCCACCACCGAAGTCACCTCCACAGTGTCCTTCATCAGCTTCAGCCCCGCCCAGACCCCAGCAAACCGGCTCAACCCAAAGCCATAGATCCCGTAATCCAAAATTTCCTGCACCCCCGCAGGCGAGAGCACCGGCATATAGGCATCCACAAGCGCCCAGTCGCTTTGGTGCAGCACGGTCGAGCTTTCGCCCGTGTGATCATCGCCCATGGCCATCAACACACCGCCTTTGGCCGATGTGCCCGCCATATTGGCATGGCGCATCACATCCCCCGTGCGATCCACCCCCGGCCCCTTGCCGTACCACAGGCCAAACACCCCATCGAACTTGCCCTCACCGCGCAACTCCGCTTGCTGCGCGCCCCAAAGCGCTGTCGCCGCCAAATCCTCGTTCAACCCCGCCTGAAACACCACGTCATGCGCCGCCAGCTCGCGCCCCGCGCGCTCCATCCACATATCAACCGCCCCCACGGGCGATCCGCGATACCCGGTCACAAGCCCCGCCGTGTTCAGCCCCGCCGCCCGGTCGCGCGCTTTTTGCATCAGCATCAGCCGCACAAGCGCCTGCGTGCCATTGAGCAGAACATCCTTTTTGCCCAAATCAAATCGGTCCGTAAGCGAAACATCCGTGCGGGTCATCAAACTGCTCCTGATCCATCAAAAGGCGTGTTTTTTACGCTAGGTCAAAAAATTTGCCCTGTAAAAGTCAATCGCCGCGAATGGCAGCTTGTATTTTTCGCTGATCCCCAGATAAGGAACGCAGATTGTTAATGTTCACGGTATAAGAAGAGTCATGTTGGATTGGGATAAACTCAGAATTTTTCACGCGGTCGCGGATGCGGGCAGCCTTACCCACGCGGGCGAGTCGCTCAATCTCAGTCAATCCGCCGTCTCGCGCCAAATTCGCGGGCTTGAGGAAAGTTTGAACTCGGTGCTGTTTCACCGCCACGCGCGGGGGCTGATCCTGACCGAACAGGGCGAGTTGCTGTTTGACGCCACCTCCGCCATGACCCAACGCCTTGATGCCGCCGTGGCGCGCATCCGCGACTCCAAAGAAGAGGTGTTTGGCGAGCTGCGCGTGACCACCACCACAGGCTTTGGTTCGCTTTGGTTGGCGCCGCGCCTGCCCAAGCTCTATGAACAATACCCCGACCTGAAGATTGACCTCATGCTTGAGGAGCGCGTGCTTGATTTGCCAATGCGCGAAGCCGATGTGGCCATCCGCCTCAAAGAGCCATCCCAGGCCGATTTGATCCGCAAAAAGCTGATGGGCGTGAACATGCGCCTTTACGCAAACAAAGACTACCTCGACGCCCATGGCCGCCCTGAAACAATGAGCGACCTGAAGACCCACCGTCTGATCTGTCAAAACGTGAATTCCGCGCAGGTTTCTGCCGGATCGACCTTCACCCAAGAGCTTCTGACCTATGACGTGTCGTCACTTTTGACAGTGAACAATTATTTCGGCGTGTTGCAGGCTGTGCTCAACGGCTTGGGAATTGGCGTTTTGCCAGATTATATTTTGCGCGATTTCCCTGAAATCGAGCGCGTCATGCCGCAAGATGAAAGCAAGGAAATCCCTGTTTTCCTCGCCTATCCCGAAGAACTGCGTCACTCCAAACGGATTTCCGCCTTTCGCGACTTTGTGACAGAGGAAATCTTCGAACACCGGAAACTTGTGCAAGACGCAGAGCTAACCCCTTAAGCCATGCGCTGGGCGCATAGCCGCATTGCAGCAATTGCCCTTGCCCGTGTCTGCCCCAATCCCTAAATGACCCCTCGAAGCCGACGTTTCGTTGGTTTCACCTCCCTGTTGGACTTAGGCCGGGCCGTGTGCCCGGCTTTTTTTTGCGCTTTTTTTCGCTGCGGTTTTCCCCCAACATTTCCGCAGTCTTCTCTCTCTTTTTTGGTCCACACGCTTCCTTCCTCGACCCACCGCATGGCGCCGCATTGACAAGATAGCCCGCTTCTTTACTGTTTTGCGTTCGAACAGTTTTTTTGAAGGTATTTAACGATGCGTATGTTTCTTAGGGCTTTTCCCCTATTCCTGATGGGTTTTCTCGCGGCCTGTGACACCAGCACACAGCTCCCCAGCACCACCACCAACGCCCAAGCCGCCACACCGCCCTCCAGCAGTCGCCCCTGGCAAAACACCTACCTCTATACTGAAGCGCTTTATGAAGACCCGGTGTTCAAGAACGATGTGGACAGTTTTTCCAAGACCATCGCGCAGCACATGGCGCGCCCAAGCGCTGCTTATAAGTTCGGCACCAAGGGCTTGCCCCGCAGCACGGGCAACGCGGGGTTTGCCGCGCTCACCGATCTTGCTCAAAAGGCCCAAGATGGCGACGATCTGGTGATCGCGATGTTCACTAGCCACGGCCAGAAAGACATGCTCGCCTACAAAGAACCCGGCAAACAATATCGAGCCATCACCGCGCAGATGCTCAAATCCCGCCTCGCGCCGCTGCAAAACGACAAACAAGTGATCATCATTCAGGCCTGTTTTTCCGGCTCCCTGATTGACGACCTTGCGTCGCCCAACCGCATCATCCTGACCGCCGCCGCGCAGGACCGATCCTCCTTTGGCTGTCGCCCAGACCGCCACAACACATGGTTCATCCAAGCGCTCAACGCCTCGATCGCCCAAGGTGGAAGCTGGCAAGAGATCGCCAAACGCACGCAGAGCATTATTCGCGGTTGGGAAATCAAACGCGGCTTCCCGACGCGGCTCTACTCAAATCCGCAAATCTATGTGGGACGCAACATGCAAGACATCTGGCGCGGCTAGGTCTGCGCCGCCAAAACCTGTGCGCGCTGCCCCTCAAGGTAGCGCGCTTCGGTCGCCACTTTGGTCAAACGCAACGCTCTGTCAAAGCTTGCAACACTCGCCGCAAGCGCGCCAGTATCGCGCAGGAAATGCGCCCGCGCCGCGTGAAACGGCTGATACCCGTCAAGCGCGTCAGCCAAAGGCGCCAAGAGCGCCAGCCCCGCCTCTGGCCCGTCAATCTCGGCGCGCGCCACAGCATAATTCAATTGAACCACCGGCCCCGGCTCCATCGCGCATAACACCCGGTACAGCGCCGCAATCTGCTGCCAATCCGTATCCTTCGCACGGGGCGCCTCACAGTGTAGCGCCGCAATCGCACCTTGCACCTGATAGGGACCGATCTGCCCCATCGACATCGCCTGCTCAATCAGCGCCGCCCCCTCGCCAATCATCGCCTGATCCCAACGCCCGCGATCTTGCTGTGTCATCGGCACATAGCGCCCAGCCTCATCGGTGCGCGCATCCCATCTCGCATGGATCAAGAGCATCACCCCCAAAAGCCCCATGACCTCCGGCGTCTTCGGGCAAAGCGCACAAAGCATCCGCCCCAGAAAAATCGCTTCCTCACAGAGGTCCACCCGCAACTGGCCCGGACCGGATGTGACGGCATATCCCTCGTTAAAAATCAGATAAATCACCTCCAAAACAGCTGCACGGCGCGCAATCAAGGCCTCGCCTTCAGGCACCTCATAAGCAATACCCGCATCGCGAATTTTGCGCCGCGCCCGCGTGAGCCGCTGCCCCATGGTCGCTGGCTTGTCCAAAAATGCGCGCGCCACTTCCTCGGTGGTCAAGCCGCCAAGGCTCACAAGCGTCAAAGCCACCCGGCTCTTGCGCTCAAGCGCTGGGTGACAACAGGTGAACATCAAGCGAAGGCGCTCATCCGGAATGTCGGTGGTCTCGCCCATCTCGGCGTCTTCCTCGGCCAAAAGCGCAATCTCGCGGGCACGCGCCGCAAACCGCGCCTCTTTACGAAACCTGTCAATCGCCCGGCGCTGCGCCACCCGAAGCAGCCAACCCGCCGGGGAAACAGGCAAGCCAAGCCGCCCCCAATGCACAAGCGCACGCTCATAGGCGGCTTGCAAACAGTCCTCCGCCAATTGCAAATCCCCAAGTCGAAAGCCAAGTGTAGAGAGCAAACGTCCGTGATCCGCGCGCATGACCTTCGCCACTTCAGCGGCCACCTCTGCCCGCATATCCGCGCCCGCGCTTGCTCCCTGCTTTGTCATTGCGCCACCTCAGGCCGCTACTCAGGCAAGTCCATGATCGGACGCACCTCGATCGTGCCCGTCTCATGCACCGGAATCATCGCCGCATAATGCAACGCCTCATCCAGATCCTTACACTCAAGAATATAATAGCCACCAAGCTGTTCCTTGGTTTCGGCATAGGGGCCATCCATAGTTTCGGTTTTGCCGCCGCGCACCCGCAGCGTGGTCGCGGTCTCAGGCGGCATGAGCGCTTCGCCCCCGCCCATCACACCGGCCGCGATATAGGCGTCATTGAGCGCCTCCCACTGCGCCATATAGGCGTCAAACTCCGGCGTGCCGGGCTGCGGCTCATCCCCCGAAGGGGCCACGTCATAAATCAATGCAAGGTATTTCATCTGGTCATCTCCTATCCTCAGACTGTCGTTTGCTTTGCCAATGCCCGCAAGCCCTGCGCGCCTGACATCTTAAAGACGTTCCAAGGAGGCTGATTTCGACATCCTCCCAAAATTTTCTATCGCTCTTTTTTGCAAAGGCCCCCGAACTCCGCTCTTCCCCCTTGCGCCTCGATCCCTTATGAGGCGGGGAAAAGCAGCTGCCACAGGGGACGTGACGTGACCAAAGAGCCTGAGATCACCAAAGAGATCATCCAAGCCCACGGGATCAATGATGAGGAATACGGCGAAATCCTGCGCATTCTGAACCGCGACCCGAATTTCACGGAACTGGGGATTTTCTCGGCCATGTGGAACGAACACTGCTCCTATAAGTCCTCGAAAAAATGGCTGCGCAACCTGCCAACAACCGGCCCTCAAGTCATCTGCGGCCCCGGCGAAAACGCTGGCATTGTCGACATTGGCGATGGCCAAGCCATTGTTTTCAAGATGGAAAGCCACAACCACCCCTCCTATATCGAGCCTTACCAAGGTGCCGCGACCGGTGTTGGCGGCATTTTGCGCGATGTCTTTACAATGGGCGCACGCCCCATCGCGGCGATGAACTCGCTGTCTTTTGGGGACGTCACCCACCCCAAGACCAAACGCCTCGTGCACGGTGTTGTTGAGGGCGTTGGCGGCTACGGCAACTGCTTTGGCGTGCCCACGGTGGGCGGCGAAGTGCGCTTCCATTCCGCTTATAACGGCAATTGCTTGGTCAATGCCTTTGCCGCGGGCCTGATCGACAGTGACAAGATTTTCTATTCTGCGGCTTCGGGCGTTGGTATGCCGGTTGTCTATCTTGGCGCGAAAACGGGCCGAGATGGGGTTGGCGGGGCGACCATGGCTTCGGCGGAATTTGACGACACGATTGAGGACAAACGCCCCACCGTTCAAGTGGGCGATCCCTTCACCGAAAAACGGCTGATGGAAGCCACGCTGGAACTCATGGCCACCGGCGCGGTGATCTCGATCCAAGACATGGGGGCTGCGGGCCTCACCTGCTCCGCCGTTGAAATGGGCGACAAAGGCAAGCTCGGCATCAAGCTCAATCTTGAGGACGTGCCGCAACGCGAAGAAAACATGACAGCCTATGAAATGATGCTGTCCGAGAGCCAAGAACGCATGTTGATGGTGCTCAAACCGGAAAAAGAAGCCGTGGCGCGCGCTGTGTTTGAAAAATGGGATCTCGATTTCGCAATCGTCGGCGAGACCATTGAGGAAGACCGGTTCTTGATCATGCAAAACGGCACCTGCATGGCCGATTTGCCGCTCTCCACGCTGGCCTCCTCGGCGCCAGAATATGACCGCCCATGGGTGCCAACACCCGCAGCCGCCCCTATGGCTGACGTGCCGCAGATCGACCCAATTGACGGCCTGAAAGGGCTGATTTGCGCGCCAAACTACGCGGCAAAACAATGGGTCTATGAGCAATACGACAGCCAAGTCATGGGCGACACGGTGCGCGCACCGGGCCTTGGCGCTGGCATCACCCGTATCCATGGCACCAATAAAGCCGTGGCCTTCACCTCTGATGTCACCCCGCGCTACGTCAAAGCAAACCCTGTCGAAGGTGGCAAACAAGCGGTGGCAGAAGCCTACCGCAATCTGGTTGCCGTGGGCGCAACGCCGCTCGCAACCACCGATAACCTGAACTTCGGCAACCCGGAAAAACCCGAAATCATGGGGCAATTTGTCGGCGCGCTTGATGGCATTGGCCAAGCTGTCGCGGCCCTTGATATGCCAATCGTTTCAGGCAATGTCTCGCTTTATAACGAAACAGATGGCACCGGCATTCTGCCCACCCCCACAATCGGCGCGATTGGCCTGATCAAAGATCTGGACACCGATCTGATCGCCGGCACCGCGCGCGATGGCCATGTGGCGCTTGTGCTTGGCACGACGACAGGCCACCTCGGCCAATCCGCGCTCCTCGCTGAAGTCTTTGGCCGCGAAGACGGCGACGCCCCCCATGTGGACTTAAACCTTGAAAAAGAGCACGGCGACTTCATCCACGCCAACCGCGCCATGATCACAGCCTGCACCGACCTGTCTGACGGGGGCCTCGCGCTCGCTGCGTTTGAAATGGCCGAAACCGCAGGCGTTGGCATCCAAATCGACACGGACGACACAGGCGCGCTCTTTGGTGAGGACCAAGCCCGCTACCTGATCGCCTGTAACTTCGATCAAGCCGAAGCCCTGATGACGGCCGCTGGCGCGGCTGGGGTGAGCGTCGAGACCGTGGGCAAATTCACTGGCGACACCGTGAAATTCGGCGGCTCAGAAGCGCCTTTGGCTGAGCTGGCCGCAATCTTTCGCAGCAGCTTCGCAGACAAAGCCACCTAATCAAATCGCGTTTGCCGATTGGGGAGGCCCGCGCTCACGCGCGGGCTTTTCCGTTGGGTGTTCATATGCCTGAGAAACAGCTCGTGCGCACCTTGGCCAAGACAGATTTCTTGCCTCCGGCGGAGGTATTTGGGGATCAAAAAAGGGGCGAGCGCGCGCCCACCCCTTCCTGAAAGCAAAAGTATGCCTTTTTCGATCACGGTCATCGGCTCCTCAGCCTGTACCGTGCCGCCAGTTTGGAGGAACATAGTTAAGAAATCTTTATCGCCGCTCTTTTTTGATCCCCAAATACCTACAAACTCTGGGGCAGCGCCCCAGCTTTCCATCACAGGCGCGCGGCGTATGCCTTCATCGCCGCAGCACGGTAAAACAGGATCTCCTGAAGCCGCTCCGCCTCGGCGCGCCGATAGAGCCGCTAGCCATTACTGGCCACACGCGCTGGCCGCAAAAGCCCAATTTCATCATAGTGATGAAGCGTGCGCACGCTCACCCCGGCCAGCTTTGCGAGCTGCCCCACTGTATATTCCGCTCGATCGCTGGACATGTCGATTCGTCGTTCCATGACCCTGTCATGAGACCTCACCCCACGTGAGGCTCAATCTCCCGTCTCATAGCCCCTTGCCAAACCGCGCCCCGCGCGCCACATATCCCCCATGGCCGCATTACCAGATTTCACCGCCGATTGCTCCGCTTGCGCCGCTCTGTGCTGCATGGCGCTGCATTTTGATGCTGGCGAAGATTTCGCGATTGATAAGCCGGCGGGCCTGCCCTGCCCCAACCTCGACGACACGCTCACTTGCACGATTTTTGACGAGCTTGAGCCTGCCGGATTTGGCGGCTGTGCGCGCTATGATTGCCGCGGCGCGGGCCAGCGCGTCACGCAAGAGGTCTTTGCTAGGCAAAACTGGCTAACGGATCCCAAACTTGCGATCCCCATGACCCAAGCCTTTGATGTCATGCGCAAAGTTCATGAAGGCTTGGAATTATTGGTGGCGGCTATGCGGCTGGATCTGGATGAGGATTTGGAGCTGGAGCTTGAGGATTTGATCGATGTTTATGCCCCGGAGGACGGCTGGAATGAAGCATCGCTTGATGCCTTCCTCACCTCAAACGCTCCCAAACGGCTCGCCGCGTTTTTGCCCCGCCTGCGCGCACACGTCTGAGCGAGGCCCCTTGCGGCCAAGCCCGCGCACCTCTACATCTGGACAAGACAAACCGGAGACACCGCACATGGCCATGGAAGCATCCGCAATCGAAGCCCTCATCCGCGAGAGCTTTCCGAATGCAAAAATCACCATCACCGACCTCGCTGGCGATGGCAATCACTGGGCCGCTGAGGTGATCGACGAGAGCTTTAAAGGCCAAAATCGCGTCCAACAGCAACGCGCGGTTTATGCTTCCCTCAAAGGCAAAATGGACGGCCCGGCAGGCGAGTTACACGCATTGGCCCTGACCACAACAGCCCCAGATTGATACGAAAACCGAATAGGATCAAAGACATGAGCGCGCAAGACACGATCAAAGAAACCGTCACCACAAACGACGTTGTGCTTTTCATGAAGGGCACAAAGGAAATGCCACAATGCGGATTTTCCAGCCGCGTTGCAGGTGTGCTGAACTTTATGGGCGTCGATTTTTCTGACGTGAATGTTTTGGTGGATGAAGACATTCGCCAAGGCATCAAGGACTATTCCGATTGGCCCACAATTCCGCAGCTTTACGTGAAAGGCGAGTTTGTGGGTGGCTGCGACATCATCACCGAAATGACCCTGTCGGGCGAGCTTGACACCCTGTTTGAACAAAACAGCGTGGCCTTTGATAAAGAAGCCGCCGACAAAATTCGCGAAGCCAACGGCTGAGCACCGCCCAAAAACAATGAAGCCCGCCGGACAGTTCCGCGCGGGCTTTTCTATTTTCTATCAGGGCCTTATTGCGCCTTTTTAACCGGCAGCTTTTTCTTCCACCTGCGCAGCAATCGCCTCCGCCTGCGCCGCCATCGCACTCAGCGTGTCTGTCATCGCGCCAATGGATGTGCCTTCTGAGGCCTGCGCCCGCAAATTGGAAACTTCCGCCTCAAGTGCTGCAATCTTGCCTTCCGCGATCTTCAAATCGTCGTCAAGCCCGGCGGTTTTATCGGCCAGCATCAGACCCGCCATCAACAACATGCGGCTTTCGGTCAAATGGCGAATGGATTGCACCATAACTTCGGCTTCCACGTTCAACATCGCCGCGGCCGACTTGAGGAAATGCTCCTCCCCCTCCTGACACGCCACATCGAATTCGCGATTGCCAACTGTGATTTTGATATCAGGCATTTGCAGGCTCCTCTTGTGGCGCAGCCTTGGGTGCGATGGCCGGGGCTTCGGCCTGTTCGATCAAACTGCCGATTTCGTCAAGCACAGCGTCCAATTCCGCGCGATCCGCTGATTGCGTGGCCCGCAGCGCTTCAAGCTCGGCCATCATCGCCTTATTCACAAGATGTGGCTCCGCGACCCCGGCTTCAATCGCCTCGCGCATGGCGGCATTATTGGCCCGCAGATCGGCATTGACGCGCGCCAGCTTTTGCGTGCGCCCTTCCTCGCTTGCCAGCATCCCGCGCAGACGCTCCACTTCGCTTTGCAGCTTCTCAAGGGTCTCATCTTGCGTGTTCTTAATAGCGCGCACCCGCTCTTCGAGCTGCGCATTCGCTGTGCGCTCCTCTTCGAGCTGTTGCTTCAGCTGATCAACTTCAGTTGTGTCGACCGGGGGGGCCGCAACGGGCTTTGCCAGCCCCTCGACCCCGGCGCCAATCCGGTCCAACGCAGCGGCAAGCCGCGTTTGCAGTTCAGAAATCTCGCTCATATTCCGCCTGCTGCCTCCTCATCTCGGCTCCGGCCACTCAAAACACGCCGTGCCTGCTACAGTTGCCCCGCGAATCGCACCTGCGGCGGGGTTTTACCAAGTTTAACCAATGCGCGAAGCAATTGCGCCCCCTTTCCCGTCAGGGGTTTGTAAGCCAGCCTTGATCTTGGCGCGCGGGCTGCTATGCACGGCGCTAACACCTGGATTTAGCCAAAGAGGATCGCCCTGTGGACATCGCTGCGCTCATCAAGAAACACCCTGATCACTGGAAGCGCGCCGCTGCGTTGCGCATGTTGGCCGTCGATGCTGTGCAAGCTGCCAATTCTGGCCACCCCGGTATGCCGATGGGCATGGCCGATGTGGCGACTGTGCTGTTTGAAAAACACATGCGTTTTGACCCAGCGCGCCCGGACTGGCCGGATCGTGACCGCTTTGTGCTTTCTGCAGGTCACGGCTCCATGTTGCTCTACGGGCTGCTGCACCTCACTGGGTATGAAGACATGACCATCGAGGAGATCAAAAACTTCCGCCAAACCGGCGCGAAAACGGCGGGGCACCCCGAATATGGCCATGCCGCCGGGATCGAAACCACCACAGGCCCATTGGGCCAAGGGATCGCAACCGCAGTTGGTTTTGCCATGGCCGAAGAAATGTTGCGCGCCCGGTTTGGCAAGAAGGTACAAGACCACTTCACCTATGTGATCGCCGGGGACGGTTGCCTCATGGAAGGCATCAGCCACGAAGCCATCGGCCTTGCTGGCAAACAAAAGCTCTCCAAGCTGATCGTGCTCTGGGACAACAACAACATCACAATCGACGGCACGGTCGATGCCGCCTGCGTGACCGATCAGCACCAGCGATTCAAATCCGCCGGCTGGCAAGTGATCGCCTGTGACGGTCACGACCCCGATGACATTGACGCGGCGCTGACCACTGCGAAGGCGTCCAACAAGCCAACGATGATTGATTGCAAGACCCACATCGGCCTTGGGTCTTCCAAGCAAGACACGCCAAAAGCACATGGATCGCCCCTGGGGGCCGAGGAAATCGTCAAACTGCGCGAAACATACGGCTGGAGCGCCCCGGCGTTTGAAATCCCGGCGGACATTGCAGCGCAGTGGAAAGCCATCGGCGCAAAAGGCGCAGAGACGCGCCGCGAATGGGAAGGTCGCCTTGCCGAACTCTCCAATCAACGTCAGGCAGAATTTGCCCGCGTGTTCGGCCT
The DNA here is from genome assembly GCA_050633625.1 of Maritimibacter sp. GTDB lineage: Bacteria > Pseudomonadota > Alphaproteobacteria > Rhodobacterales > Rhodobacteraceae > JBOEGW01. The sequence continues at coordinate 379,075 of JBOEGW010000007.1, forward strand.
GCAAGCCCCGAAAAAGCTCTCAGCGCGCATCAAAGCCCTCAAAAAGCAGATTTCCGCTGACGCGCCCAAAGTCGCCACGCGAAAATCCTCCGAAATGGTGCTCGAAGTCGTCAACCCGATCATGCCCGAAAACATCGGCGGATCGGCCGACCTCACAGGCTCCAACCTGACGCTGACAGCGGAACTGGGGGATTTCGATCAAAACAACCGCAAAGGGCGCTATGTGCGCTACGGCATTCGGGAACACGGCATGGCGGCCGCGATGAACGGCATCACCCTGCACGGCGGGCTGCGTGCCTATGGCGGGACATTCTTTGCCTTTGTCGACTATGCGCGCGGCGCGATGCGGCTGTCCTCGCTGATGGGCGTGCCCGTCACCTATGTGATGACCCATGACAGCATCGGCCTTGGCGAAGATGGTCCAACCCACCAACCCGTGGAACACCTCGCGATTTGTCGTGCCACCCCAAACAGCTACACCTTCCGCCCTTGTGACACAGTGGAAACCGCTGAAGCTTGGGAAATCGCTCTGACCTCTGAGCGCACGCCTTCGGTGCTGTCGCTGTCGCGCCAAGGTCTGCCGACCCTGCGTGTGGACCACAAAAACACCAACCTCACCGCCAAAGGGGCCTATGTCTTGGCCGATAGCGAAGGCAAACGCCAAGCGATCCTGATCGCCACCGGCTCTGAGGTGGAAATCGCTATGAAAGCCCGCGACATATTGCAGTCTGAGGGCATCGGCACGCGCGTTGTGTCCATGCCTTGTATGGAACTGTTTGCGCAACAAGACGAAGCCTACCGAAAGAAAATCCTGCCGCCCGGCCCGGTGCGCGTTGGGGTCGAAGCGGCCTTGCGTGACGGCGGTTGGGACCGGTGGTTGCTTGGCGAACGTGGCCGCGAAAAGAAAGCCGCTTTTGTTGGCATGACAGGCTTTGGTGCCTCCGCCCCGGCGGATGAATTGTACCGAGATTTCGGGATCACCGCAGAAAACGTCGTCGCCTCGGTGAAGGCAATGATCGCCTAAACCCTTATGACGCCAAGAAAAACGGGGTGCCTTGCTGCGCCCCGTTTTTTTTGTGCGTTGGCGATGCATTTGACCTTTCCAAAGGAGCCTGCCAGTGTTGAGCCATTCTTAGAGCGGAGTTCATTATGTCAGGGTCTTTCCCCCGCTTTTACGCCTTCGCGCCCCATCTGCTCGCCGCCGGAGCCGCGCTGCTCTACGCTTGGATGATATCGCGCACCCCTTACGTCACATCGGGGCTGCAATTCGTCGCGCCGCTCATCGTCATTCTCGGCGTGCATTTGGCCTGGGTCGCCGCCACGCAAGGCCTCAAACCCGGCCTGACCGCCCAAATCCAAAAACGCAGCGCCACAACGGCCCTGACCCTGAGCATCGCTCTGTTCGCAATGACGATTTTGCTGCCACATCCAATAGACGCCTCCCCCTCCTCCGACATCGGTGGAGCGATCGGAATTGGCCTTAGCTTGGTGTTTTGCGTGGCTGTGCTAATTGGGGTTGTGTATCTGATCATCCTCGTGTTTCGCGTGATCGGCATGATTGTGCGCCAACTCACGAAAGGCTCGGATGACCCGCCCAACACGCGCCTGTTTGAAGCGGCGAGTTTGGTGCTCACCTTTGGCGTCTTGGGAGTGGCCTCGCTCGAAGGTCTGCCGCAAGGCTTCAGGTTTTCTCCGCAGGGCAGCGCCACCGCGCAACAAACGATCAACGCGCCGCGCGCCGCTATTTGGCAGGCACTTGAAAGTGCCACCACCCCAGAGGTGCCCCTCCCCAGCGCCCTATTGACCTTTCCACAGCCCGTGCGCGTTGAAGAAACCGGCGGCACCGCGCTTGGCGCCACGCGGATCGTGCATTTTTCGGGGCGTGAAGGGCGCGGCGCGCTTTCGCTCGTTGTGACAGCACGCAGCGACACCGCCGTCACCTATAGCGTCACCTCAGACACCACGCCTTTTTCCGGCTGGATCGGCTTTCATGCGATCACCTATAGCGTTGAGGATGACGGTGCAAAGACGCGCCTTTTGGTCCGCTTGGATTTTGACCGCCACCTCGCCCCGGCTTTTGCCTTTGCGCCCATGATGAAGGGCGCGGGATACCTCGCGATGGGCGTTTTGGCGCGCGATGTGAAGGCCCGCGCAGAAGGGTAAGGCTAACCCCCTAAAACATGCGCCAAAACACAACGAAACCCACAAAAACCGCTACCGACACCCCGTAAATCCACTGCGCGCGCTCATGCATGGCCACGCCCCCATCACGGCGCACCAGCACAAGAATAAGAGCGTAAGCCGTTGAGACAGCAGCCAAAAGAGCCGACCAATCCATGTAGATGAGCAAGGCAGGCTCGCGGGTAAACGTCCCCAGCGCCAACATGAGCGTGAACACATGAAGCGCAATCGCAACCGTCAGCTCAAACGCGGCTTTGGGCCGCAGGTCGCGCAGCTCCCGGCGCAACGCCCATAACAAGACAGACATCACAGCATAGGGCAGTGCCCACCACAGAACAGACAGCACGACCATGATCAATGCGCCGCTTTCGTTTTCCCCGTGACCTTGGCGATGACAGGGTTGATCCCCCGCGTCACGATCGGGATCAGCACCAGCCCAAGCGCAAAGCCAAACACCCCGTCTTGCGCCGCCGTTGCGAGCCATTTGACGGCCCCTTGCAGCCCCTCACCGACCAGATTCGCGGCGGCTTTGGCGTTGTCATGCACAAAGTCATAAGGCACATGCCAGCCCATCTCATGCAGCGCATGGATGACGATATTGCCGCCGACCCAAAGCATCGCGGCGGTGCCAACGATCATCAGCATCTTCATGAAATACGGCATCCCCTTGACCAGCCCACGCCCCAGCGCGCGAATGGCCCCAATGCGGCTCTTGCCAGACATCGCCAGCCCCAAATCGTCCATCTTTACAATGATCGCCACCGAGCCATAAACCGCCACAGTGATGCCCACCGCGACAGTCGCCAAAATGGCCCCTTCCATCCAAATATTGGTGTCAGGGATTGCGGACAGCGCGATGGTCATGATTTCTGCCGACAGGATAAAGTCGGTCTTGATCGCGCCCGACACCTTCTCTTCTTCAAGATGTGCCTTATCGCCCTCAATGTGCTCTGCGGCGTCATAAACATGCTCATGCGGGAACAGCGCATGCCAGATCTTCTCAGCGCCCTCAAAACACAAATACCCCCCACCAATCATCAACAAGGGCGGGATGAGCCAAGGCGCCAGATTGGCAAGCAACAGCCCAGCCGGCAGCAGGATCAGCATCTTGTTCTTGATCGACCCAAGGGCGATCTTGCCCACAATCGGCAACTCGCGGCTGGCATCAAATCCCGTGACATATTTGGGCGTCACCGCCGCATCATCAATCAACGCCCCGGCGGCCTTGGCCCCCGCCTTCGCCGCTTGCGACGCGATATCATCCACAGACGCCGCCGCGACCTTCGCGATCCCCGCCACATCATCCAAAAGCGCCAGAAGACCGCTCATACCCACACCTCAATTCTGTTTCGCGCCACTCTAACCAATGCCGCGCCCAAGGCAAAGACCGCGAATCCCTCTTTGCGCGACTTCTTGGCAGCTCGTTGCGCCCGCCATCTCGGTATACCCTGGTCCACAGTTAACGATCACGGTTGCGCTAACGCCGCCGCCCCAGCGCATGTTTTCGCTAACATATTGGCAAATAACCCAATTTTTAATTGGCCTCATATCTCTGCCCGCCTATACGAAGGCCAAGCGTACGGGGGTGCTGCGAGGCACCGCAGATCAATGAGGGGATCTAAAGATGACAGTCACCGTCGGTATCAATGGATTTGGCCGGATTGGCCGCTGCACACTGGCCCAAATCGCAGGCTCTGGTCGCAATGATATCCAAGTCGTAAAAGTGAACGCCACAGGCCCGCTGGAAACAGCCGCGCATTTGCTGAAATACGACAGCGTTCATGGCCGCTATCCCCAAGACATCACTGTCGGGGACGGCACTTTGGACGTGGGGCGCGGCCCGATGGACATGTATTCGACTTACGATATGAACGAGCTGGACTGGACCGGCTGTGATGTGGTGCTTGAATGCACAGGCAACTTCAACGACGGCGAAAAAGCCAAAGCCCACCTTGAGCGCGGCGCGCGCAAAGTGTTGATCTCTGCCCCGGCGAAAAACGTCCAAAAAACCATCGTGTTTGGCGTGAACGACGAAAAGCTGCTCGCCGCTGACAACATGGTTTCCAACGGCTCTTGCACCACAAACGGTCTCGCGCCGATTGCCAAAGTGCTCAACGATACTGTCGGCATTGAGCGCGGGATTATGACAACGATCCACAGCTACACCGGCGATCAGCCCACTTTGGATCGACGCCATGATGATCTGTACCGCGCGCGCGCCGCTGCAATGGCCGTGATCCCGACCTCCACAGGCGCCGCCAAAGCCCTTGGCGAAGTGCTGCCCGAACTCGCCGGTAAACTCGATGGCACTGCGCTGCGCGTTCCAACGCCCAACGTGTCTTGCATTGATTTGACCTTTGAAGCTGGCAAGGACGTCACAGTTGAGGACATCAACGAAATCATGCGCGAAGCGGCGGCAGGCGAAATGGGCCGGGTGCTTGGCTATGACACCGAACCAAAAGTGTCGATTGATTTCAATCACACCGAACAAAGCTCGATTTTCGCGCCAGACCAAACAAAGGTCATTGGCCGCACCGTGCGCGTTTTGGCTTGGTATGACAACGAGTGGGGGTTCTCGACCCGCATGGCCGATGTCGCCGCAATGATGGGCCGGATGTAGGCCCCAAACGTAAGGGCCGGATGGTCGCCATCCGACTGTCAAAGATCAAAGCCCCGCCGGAGCCTTCCGCGCGGGGTTTTTCCTTGCTCCTAGCGCGCTGCGGGCTTGTCCCCAAGGCCAATCGCCAAACGGTTCCACGCATTCATCTGCGCAATCACCAAGGTCAAATCAACGATCTCCGCATCGCCAAAATGCGGCCTGAGCGCTTCAAAGACTGGCTCTGGCGCGCCTGTCGTTGCCACCAATGTCACAGCTTCGGCCCAAGCGAATGCTGCTTTCTCCGCCGGATCAAAAAACGCCACCTCGCGCCACACAGTCAAACAATCAAGCCGCTGTTGATCCTCACCAAGCGCGCGCGCTTCACGGCTGTGCAGATCGACGCAATAGGCACAGCCGTTGATTTGTGACACCCGCAATTCGACCAAGGCCCGCAGCCGCTTGTCTATCAGCGGCATCTTATGTTTCGCCTTCGCCATACTGGCAATCGCCGCGCCATTGAGTGCCGCGTAATCCAATCGCTGTCCCAATTCCCGCTCCCCTAGAGTTTCCTAAGCCTATCCAAATCGCGCCAAAGCCTCAATAAACGCCGCTTTTGTCTTGCCTGCGCAGCGTGCTTGGCTCACAACATCCTCATGACAAACAAAATTGCCATCGGACTTCTGGTCCTCATCATTGCCTTCATCCTGCTGGATGTCGTGCTGTGGGGCGGGCAATCGCCGCTGTTTTTGGCGCGCAAGTTCTTTGTGTTTCTCGATTGGATCGCCTTCTGGCGCTGACGCCGGGCAGATATTTCGCCCCTATACGTCCACATACCTCGCCAGTTTGCACCCTCGATACCCACGGCCATTTGCCGCGTCCTGCCCTTGACCTTTTGCGCAAAATCGGATTGTTAGCGATAACGGAATTCGCCGCCCGTCGCGCGGCCAGCTCAAGGAGCATATCATGACCCTCAAAGTCGCTATCAACGGGTTTGGCCGCATTGGCCGTTTGGTGCTGCGCGCCCTGCACGAACAAAACCGCCAAGATATTCAAGTCGTCGCCATCAACGACCTTGGGCCGGTGGAGTCCAACGCGCATTTGCTGCAATTTGACAGCGTCCATGGCCGGTTCCCAAATGAGGTCATCGTCGACGGCGACACGATTGACGCAGGGGCCGGGCCAATGCGCGTCACCGCCATTCGCAATCCCGCCGAGCTGCCTTGGGGGGATGTTGATGTTGTGCTGGAATGCACAGGGATTTTTAAGGGAGACAAAGCCAAGGTTCACCTGGAAAACGGAGCCTCTCGCGTGCTCGTGTCCTGCCCCTCGCCCGGCGCTGACAAAACCATCGTTTACGGGGTCAACCACGACACGCTCACAAGCACTGATCTGCACGTTTCAAATGCCTCTTGCACCACGAACTGTCTCGCGCCCGTGGCCCAAGTGCTCAACGAAACCGTGGGCCTCAAACGCGGCTTCATGACAACGATCCACAGCTACACAGGCGATCAACCGACGCTCGACACCATGCATTCTGACATGTACCGGGCGCGCGCCGCCGCCATGAGCATGATCCCTACCTCCACCGGCGCGGCCAAAGCTGTCGGCCTTGTGTTGCCTGAGTTAAACGGCGTGTTGGACGGTGTTGCGATCCGCGTGCCAACGCCCAATGTGTCCTGCGTCGACCTCACCTTTGAAGCCGCGCGTGACACCACGCCAGACGAAATCAACGATGCCATTCGCACAGCCGCCAATGGCCGCCTCAAGGGCGTGCTCGCCTATACCGACAAGCCGCTTGTTTCGATGGATTTCAACCACGACCCGGCGTCCTCTACCTTTGCCACTGACCAAACCAAGGTCATGGACGGCAATTTCGTGCGGATTTTGACCTGGTATGACAACGAGTGGGGCTTTTCCAACCGGATGCTCGACACAGCCGCCCAAATCGGAAAACACATCTGACGTTGCGGCACCTTTGCCCTGATATGAACGCCCCGGCTAGCCATCGCCGGGGCTTTTTGCATAGGGTCACGCCAACACGGGGGAACACTTATGTTTTGGATCATTGCAATCCTTCCAGCGGGCCTATTGGCCCTTCTCGCACTTGGAGCCTTGCGCACAAAAAGCATTGCGTCCAAGGCCAGAACCTTGGTGCCGCCAAGTGGAAAATTCATAAATATTTCAACGGGAAAACTGCATTACACCGATCAAGGAAGCGGTCAACCGATCCTCCTGATCCATGGTCTCGGCGGCCAGCTCAAATCCCTCACCCAACACCTCGTTCCGCTGCTTGAGAGCGATTTTCGCGTGATCAGTCTTGATCGCCCCGGCATGGGCTATTCTGAGCGCCCGCCCTCCATGCCCGCCGATATCGCCTCCCAAGCGGGCTATGTGGAGGAAGTGATTGATGCGCTTGGACTTGAGCGTCCTATTGTGCTGGGTCATTCGCTTGGCGGGGCCATTTCCGCCGGTCTTGCCCTGCGCGCCCCTGACAAGGTGGCCGCCCTCGCCCTGATCGCGCCCTTGCTGGTTCCCGCCTCTGGCCCCGCCGACGCCTTTAAGGGGCTGGCGGTGCAAAACGCCTTCATGCGCCGCCTGATCGCGGCCACAGTCGCCGTTCCCGCTTCTGTAAAAGGCGCAGCAGAAACACGCGCAATGATTTTTGGCCCAGAACCGATCACGCCAGACTATGACATCGAGGGCGGCGGGCAGTTGTCCTTCACGCCAAAGAGCTTTCTCAATGCCTCGCGCGACTTTACCTCCGTGCCCATCGCCCTGCCCGCACAATCCAAACGCTACGATGAGATCACCTGCCCGGTGCGGGTTCTCTATGGGACTGAGGACCAAATCCTGAGTTTTGCGAAACAAGGCGAAGGGGTGAGCGCGCGCTATAAGCATTTTCGCCTGACCACCTTGCCTGGCGCCGGGCATATGCTGCCCCTGACACAGCCCGAAGCCGTGGCCACACTTCTGCGCGAACTAGCCGCGGAGCTGGCTGCTTAACTGGCTGTTTAACTGGCAAAGGACTGTACGAAAACAACATTTCCGCCGCGGTCTTTGGCTGTGTAGAGCGCTGTATCGAGGCGTTTGATGATATCGTGGGCATTTTCCTCGGCATCAATATTGATCAATCCGATGCTGGCAGTCACGCGGGTCGTGGTCATACCAACCTTGAATGGGGCATCCGAAACAGCAGTGCGCAGCCGCTCGGCCAAATCCGCCCCTTCCGGCAAGACCACACTCTTGAGCACCACGATGAATTCATCGCCGCCGACTCGCGCAATCACGTCCCCCGGACGCACAGCTTTGCGCAAACGCGCGGCAAATTCCTCAAGCACATCGTCCCCAGCTTGGTGACCAAAGGTGTCGTTCACCGCCTTGAACCCATCCAGATCGACAGACAACAATGTCCCAACAGGGGCCGCCTCGCCGTGGCTTTCGCGAATATGCCGCTCAAAGTAGGACCGCAGACCTTTGCGGTTCAAAAGTCCTGTCAAATCATCATGGCGCGTCTCATGAAGAAGTTCCCGCAAACGCTTGGTATAGCCCACAAATTTCATGACGATGAAGGCGGAAAACGTAAAGGCCATTAAGGCGGAAATAGCAGTGATGTCGGGCCAAGACCCGCGCCAAAGTTCCGGGCCAATAAACGCCAAAACAAGAAGATGCGCGACCGGCACAGACACGACAGTTGTGCCAAACACATAAAGCCAAGCAACCCGGTATTGTGAGCTGAGCCATTTAAGTCGCACCAAACGCTCCTCGGAATCGGCCCAAAATGAGGCCTTGAAATTCTATAGTGCACAACAGAAAGTCCGCCGTTCACCCTATGTCGCGTTAAAATGAACGCAACACCCCTCGCCAAATCGACTATGAGACGCGACCATAGCGCAAAACCTGTCGAAATGAACCATATCTAAAGGGATAGGCTCACGGTGCTTTGTCCATTTTCGCGCGCAACGCCACATTGACGGGCGGCGTCACAAACTTAGACACATCCCCACCGAGGCGCGCGATTTCTTTGACAAGCTTTGACGCAATCGCCTGGTGTTTCAGATCGGCCATCAAGAACACGGTTTCCACGGTGCTGTCGAGCGCACGATTCATGCCAACCATTTGATATTCATATTCAAAATCTGTCACCGCCCGCAGACCGCGCACAATTATCGACGCCCCCACATCATGCGCCGCATCAATCAGCAGGTTCTCGAACGGATGAACCACAATCTCGGTGCCCGTGCGCGCGCTCAGGCTGGCACATTCCGCCTCGACCATCGCCACGCGTTCCTCCAGCGAGAACAGCGGCCCTTTGTCGCGGTTGATCGCAACGCCAATGACCAATCGATCCACCAAGGCGCAGGCGCGCGAAATGATGTCGACATGTCCCAATGTGACCGGATCAAAGGTGCCCGGATAAAGTGCAACGCGCATGAATTCACTCCCTGTAGAGGGGACCACGCAACATTATTGCGCGGGCCTTTGCAAGGGATTTCTGCATTGCAGCACGTCCGGGCGCAACAACGCCGCGTCAGTAGCCCATTATCATGGATTTTAGCGCTTCGTTTTGCTCGGAAAGCTCCTTGAGCCGCCCTTTGACAACATCTCCGATCGACACAAGGCCCAGCATTTTGCCCTCTTCCAAAACCGGCATATGGCGAAAATGGCCTTCGGTCATCAGTTTGAGCACCCGCAAGGCCCTGTCGCCCGGACCGCAAGTCACAAGCTTGGTCGTCATAAGATCATCCACCGGATCCTGAAGCGCCGCCGCGCCGCGTTTGCCAAGCTCGCGCACAATGTCGCGCTCCGTGATAATCCCCGCCGGATGCACCCCATCTTCCGAGACAATCAACGCGCCAATCCCCTTGGCGGACAAAATATGGGTCGCCTCCTCCACCTTTGAGCAGGGCGCAACTGTCAGCACGCCCTGTGTGGATTTATCGGCCAGAATTTGTTGAATCAGCATGGTGTCCTCCCAGTGACGCCCCGTCGCACGGAGCCAGATTGTCTTGTATTGCCTCGTCTTGCTTTGTCTCGCGCCTCGCCTTGTTTTGCGCGGCCTTTGCGCGTGCTTCCCTCAAAAGCGGTGTTTGCGTAAACATAGGCTCGCAGCCTTAGCGACATTTTGTCAAGTGAGGCTTTCCAGTCGGTTAACTTCGCCCCGAATACCCGCACTCAACAACTCCGCCACCCGCGTCAGCCGCTCCATGCGCGCGTCCGAGGCGTGGCGCACCAAGTAAAAGCTGCGCGTCAAAGCCACCTCATCCGGCAAGACCTTGCGCAGATTGCGCGCGAACGGCAGAGCAAAATCATGCGCAAACCCAACGCCGCCGCTTTGCCGCAAAAACCCGATCTGAACCGAGGCCGAATTTGACGCGAGCGCCACCCTCTCAACGGAAATTTCGGAGAGATAATCCAGCTCTTTGGCGAAAATCATATCAGGAATATAGCCGATGATCGGATGGTTCTTGAGGTCAGAAACCGATTTAATATCAGGGTGTTCAATGAGGTAGCGGCGCGCGGCTGTGAGGTGAAGCTGGTAATCTGTAATCTTTTTCACCACCAATCTCCCAGTGGTGGGCGGCGAGACAGCAATCACCATGTCAGCTTCGCGTTTTGACAGGTTGATCAGCCGGGGCAACGACACCACTTGCAGCTCAAGCTCCGGGTGTTGACGGGCGATTTGCGCGCACACCTGCGGCAAAATGTAGTTCGCACAGCCATCCGGGGCACCGATGCGGATTTGCCCGGATAAGCCGCCTTTAGTGCCCGCGAGCGCTTCGGCTCCGCGCGTCACCGCCTGCTCCGCGTCCTCCGCATGGGCCAAGAGCCGCGCCCCCGCCTCCGTCACCCCGTAGCCCTGCGGCGAGCGCGCAAACAAAGCTGTGCCAATGCTTTCTTCAAGCCGGGTGATGCGCCGCCCCACCGTCGCCGGATCACGTTTGAGCGTTTTGCCCGCCGCCGAGAGGCTTTCCCCGCGCGCCACCGCCAAAAACACCCGCAGATCATCCCAATCCAAGTCCATGTCACCCTGTCCCATTGCACGATTGTTGCGCGCGTCTTGCCCATTTGAGTATTGCATTTTTGCAAAACGCCTTTGGGGTATTGTCTCTTTTTCACGCAAATTTGCAAGGGTAAGATGCCTCAACTCAACAGGAGAACAACATGTACGCAATTGAACATTGGATCGACGGTCAAACACAGGCCTCCACATCCGGGCGCACCAGCGATATTTTCAACCCGGCCACAGGCGAAGTCCAAGGCACAGTGGCGCTCGCCACGCCCGCCGAGGTCGATGACGCGATCGAACGTGCCGCCAAAGCGCAAATCGGCTGGGCCGCGACCAATCCACAACGCCGCGCACGCGTCATGATGAAATTCGCCGCCTTGATTGAGCGCGATATGGACAAACTGGCCGAAGCCCTGTCGCGCGAGCACGGCAAGACCCTGCCCGATGCCAAAGGGGACGTGCAACGTGGCCTTGAAGTTGTTGAGGTCTGCATGGGCACACCCAATATGCTCAAAGGCGAATTCATGGACAGCGGCGGGCCGGGCATTGACCTCTACGCGATGCGCCAACCCCTTGGTGTTGTTGCTGGAATCACGCCGTTCAACTTCCCTGCCATGATCCCACTTTGGAAAATGGCCCCGGCGATTTCTGCGGGCAACGCGATGATCCTCAAGCCCTCTGAGCGCGCGCCAACTGTGCCGATGATGCTTGCGGAGCTGATCAAGGAAGCCGGTCTTCCTGATGGCGTTTTGCAGGTCGTCAATGGCGACAAGAGCGCTGTGGATGCGCTTTTGGACAATGAAACGATTCAAGCCGTTGGCTTTGTCGGCTCCACCCCAATCGCACAATACATCTACGGGCGCGCCGCCAATAACGGCAAACGCGCACAGTGTTTTGGCGGGGCGAAGAACCACATGATCATCATGCCGGACGCCGATCTCGATAAGGCAGCGGACGCGCTTGTGGGCGCTGGTTTTGGCGCAGCGGGCGAACGCTGTATGGCGATTTCGGTGGCGGTGCCTGTGGGCAAGGAAACCGGCGATAAACTCATCGAAAAGCTGGTTCCGCGCATCGAAAAACTCAAAGTCGGGCCTTATACTGCGGGCGATGATGTGGATTACGGTCCTGTTGTCACCAAAGCCGCGAAAGAGCGGATTTTGGGGCTGATCACCTCGGGCGTGGATCAAGGCGCAACCTTGCTCACCGATGGCCGCGACTTCTCGCTTCAAGGCTATGAAGATGGGTTTTTCGTTGGTCCAACCCTGTTTGACAACGTGACCCCCGACATGGACATCTATGACGAAGAAATCTTCGGCCCCGTGTTGTCGACAGTGCGCGCAGACAGCTATGAAGAAGCGCTCAAACTGGTGATGGACAATCAATACGGCAACGGCACCTCGATCTACACAGCAGACGGCGACACAGCGCGCGATTTCGCAAGCCGGGTCAATGTCGGCATGGTCGGGATCAACTTCCCAATCCCAGTGCCGTTGAGCTACTTCACCTTTGGCGGCTGGAAGAAATCCGCCTTTGGCGATCTCAACCAATATGGTCCAGATGCGTTCCGGTTCTACACGAAAACCAAAACCGTGACCGCGCGCTGGTTCTCCGGCATCAAAGACGGCGGAGAATTTGCTTTCAAAGCAATGGATTAAACGATTGGCGCAGGTCTCTCACGCGGCCTGCGCCCCTTAACCTGTCCACTTACCGAGTTGCCCGCCAGTCTGGGTCAAGGAGGTGGCACATGCCTATTGAACATACGACCGACGAAAACGGCATCACCCATGTCAGCTGCGAAGGCACGGTGACGCTCGATGAAATGCGCATGTCCTATGCCCGTTTCATCGCTCTGCGGACTGGCCCGCCACAGTACAAACTCATCACAGATCTTACAGCCGTGACGGACATTGATTTGTCGTTTCGCGATGTGCTGCAACTCCTTGTGTTTGTACAAACCGCCCTGCGCGCCCCCGATGTCAGCATGAAAATCGCGATTCATGCCCCCCGCCCGCGCGACCGCGCCATCGCAAAGACATTCGCCTCTCTTGCGCGGGTTGATCAGCGCTTTTCGATCACGGTGCATCAAGACCTTCGCGACGCCCAAGCCGCGATTGGGCTATAAATCAGCGCACATCGCAGCAAAATAGGCAGGACTTTGCTCACTTTGGCTCACATTCGCTTGAAACCATATGAAATGCGCCAGCCCGCCCTTGCGTCATCGAAAAACTTGGCGCATGGCTCACAAAACAACGCGAAAAACAACCGAGCATGACCATGACTTCACGTATGTCCCGCCGCACCCTGATCACCAGCGCCGCCGCGCTGCCTCTGATGAGCCCCGCCATTTTGCGCGCCCAATCGGCGGCGCAACCCAGCTCCCCCGTTGAGTTGCCGCAGATGTATGAAAGTGACGCCGAGTTTTCGCGCCATAATATTTCGTCATTTCGCCGCCTCGATTGGCAGGATCATTTCGACAGTCTTGGGAAAGGCGCTATCGTTGCAGACACGGTCAGCCGGGCGCTGCATTTTTGGTCTTCAGATGGTCAAACCTACAAGCTCTACCCGACCTCCGTGCCGCGCAGCGATGAGCTGACAAAACGCGGCTATACGGAAATTGTGCGCAAAAAAGAAGGGCCAACCTGGACCCCCACCGCCTCGATGCGCGAACGGTTCGACGATCTTCCCGATGTGATGCCCGCAGGCCCCGGTAATCCGCTGGGCACCCATGCGCTCTACCTTGGCTGGCCCGCCTATCTGATCCACGGCACCCATGACACGCGCAAAATTGGGCGTCGCTCCTCCGACGGCTGTATCGGGCTGTATAACGAAAAAATCGCTGAGCTTTACGCGCTTGTCGAAATCGGCGCGCAGGTGCGTTTGATTTGATCATGGGCACGGGCCGATTGGTTGAATTGGACAGCGATTTGTGATCCACTCTCGGGGAATAAACCTTTTCCTCATCTTCGAGCACGCCCATGGCGCTGACATTTCAAATCTTGCCCGGTGAGGGCATTGTCTATGTGAAATACACCGGTGTCATGACCGTCCAAGAGAGTTTTGCGCAGCTTGCAGCCTATCAGGCGCACCCGGATTTTCGCCCCACTCACAAACATCTGGTCGATCTCGCTGACATCACGGATTTTGAGCGAAACTTCCCGGAAATCATCCGCCTGCAAGCAACCAAGGTCGAGATGGTCTCCGCCGCGCCAACCCCAACTTTGCTGGCCTATTACGCCCCAAACGCCATGGCCCAGGCGGCCGCGCGCGCCGCCCTCAAATCCTGGGAGGGATTGAGCCATGTGATCCCCCTTCTTGCAAAAAGCGAATCTGAAGCCCTGTCGCTCATCGGATCCAGCGCAACAAGTCTGGACGTTCTTCTTCAATCCGCTTAACATGCGCTCATTGAAGGATATTTACATTGGCTATTAATTTTAGAATCCTACCGAGTAAGGGCCTGATTTATATTCGTTATTCAGGCCTTATGGGTGTGCAAGAAGGCCGCGAAGCGATGAGTGCTTTCATGCGGCACCCCAGCTATCGCCCTGGCCTCAAACAGCTCATTAACCTTTCGGACATCACCGACTGGGAACGCGATTACACCGAGTTTTTGAAGTTTCAGGCCGAACAACTTGTCTTGTTTGAAGGCACAACGATGCCCACCATGATGGTCTGTATCGCGCCCACCCAAATGACCCGGCAAGTGGCGAGCATGGTGCTTAAATCCTGGGATGTGGTCTCCGAGGTGATTTCGGTCGTTGTCACGCACGAGGATGAAGCGCTGCAAGTGCTTGGCGTAGGCGCCTCAAGCCTGGCAGAGCTTGTGCAATCAGAAGACCCGGCGCCCCCTACAAACGAGGCATAGCGCCACGCCCTCTTGTCTGCCCTCCGATTTCAGCGCAGGCTCAGAGCATGACCGAGCCAGAGTTCACACTTGGCATTGAGGAAGAATACCTCCTTGTCGATCAAAGCACCCTTGCCCTCGCCCAAACGCCGCCCGGGCTGATGGAGGCCTGCCGCCTTGAGCTTGACGGCCAAGTCAGCCCTGAATTCCTCCAATGCCAGATTGAAGTTGGCACGGGGGTGTGCGCGGATATTTCTGAGGCGCGCGCCGACCTGTCCCGGCTGCGCAAAACGGTTGCCAAACATGCCAACATCTACGGTCTCGCGCCGATTGCCGCCGCCTGTCATCCGTTTTCGGACTGGAAAGACCAAAGTCGCACGGACAAAGAGCGATACAATGATCTGAGCCGCGATTTGGGCGGTGTTGCGCGGCGTTTGTTGATTTGTGGGATGCATGTGCACGTTGGCCTGCCTGACCCGGAAACCCGCATCGATATTTCCAACCAATTGACCTATTTCTTGCCGCATCTCCTCGCGCTCTCCGCCTCCTCGCCGTTTTGGCAGGGCGAAGACACCGGGCTGGCCTCCTATCGGCTCACCATTTTTGACAATCTGCCGCGCACGGGCTTGCCGCCGCAATTCGGCTCTTGGGGTGAATATGAGCGTTCGGTTCAGGCGATTGTGGGGCTTGGGGTGATTGAGGACAGCTCAAAAATCTGGTGGGATCTGCGCCCCTCCGCGCGGTTTCCCACTTTGGAGACTCGCATATGCGATGTGACGCCGCGCCTTGAAACCGCGTTAACAATTGCTGCGCTCATCCAATCGCTCACGCGGTTTTTGTGGCGCCTCAAAGCGGAAAACAAGCGGTGGCGCCTGTATGACAATTTCCTGATCGCAGAAAACCGCTGGCATGCGCAACGCTACGGCACCAACAATGGTCTGATCGACTTTGGCCGGGGTGAAGTGATTGATTTCGAATATTTAATTGAAGAATTGATCGACTTGCTTCGCGACGACGCCATGGCGCTTGGCTGTTTACCGGAGGTCGAAAACGCGCGGCGCATATTGGTGTCGGGCACCTCCGCCGATCGTCAACGCGCCACCTACGCGACAGCTCTAGAGGCCAAGTCGAGCAAAGAAGACGCATTAAAATCTGTGGTGCGCCAATTGATCGAGGACTTTCACGCGGAGCTTTAGTCTTGCAAAAACGCAAAGCTACCCCGCAGGATTTACCCTTGAGCATTGCGTAAATACTATGGCACCCATGAACTAAACGCGCGTTCAGTTTCCTCACAAACCGGACGCGATGACTGGGAGGAGGACATCATGGATTTCGCACTCAGCGAGGAACAGCAGGCTATTTTCGACATGGCCTTCGCCTTTGGCCAAGACCATATCGCCCCGCATGCCGCAGCATGGGAACGCCAAGGCACGATCCCCAAAGAGCTTTGGGCAAAAGTCGCGGAGCTTGGTCTTGGCGGCATCTATGTGAGCGAAGAATACGGCGGCTCAGGCCTCTCCCGCCTTGACGCAACCCTGGTCTTTGAAGCGCTCGCCATGGCCTGCCCCTCGGTCGGCTCCTTTCTGTCGATCCACAACATGTGCGGCGGGATGATCGACAAATTTGGCAGTGCGCAAACCAAAGAAAAATGGTTGCCCGGCCTCACAGCGATGACCACGGTATTTTCTTATTGCCTGACCGAGCCTGGCTCTGGCTCCGATGCGGCGGCGCTGCGCACCAAAGCTGTGAAAACAAACGACACTTACGTTCTGGACGGCACCAAGGCCTTTATCTCGGGGGGCGGTTACTCGGACGCCTACCTGACAATGGTGCGCACAGGCGACGACGGCCCCAAAGGGGTGTCTGCCGTTGTCATTGAGGACGGCACGCAAGGGCTGAGTTTCGGCGCGCTCGAAGAAAAAATGGGCTGGCGCGCGCAGCCCACCGCGCAGGTGCAGTTTGACGCCTGCGCCGTGCCGATGGACAATCTGATCGGTGAGGAAGGCAAAGGGTTTTCCTACGCGATGGCCGGTCTGGATGGGGGACGGCTCAACATTGCGGCCTCCGCCCTTGGGGGCGCGCAGATCGCCCTCGACAAAACCCTCGCCTATATGGGAGAGCGCAAAGCCTTTGGTCGCACGATTGATCAATTCCAAGCGCTGCAATTTCGCCTCGCGGATATGGAGGTCAAACTGCAATCCGCCCGGATTTTCTTGCGCCAAGCCGCGTGGAAACTGGACAATGCATCTGTGGACGCTAGCAAGTTCTGCGCCATGGCAAAGATGCAAGTCACCGATGCGGCCTTTGAGGTTGCCAATGAGTGTTTGCAGCTACATGGCGGCTACGGATACCTTGCTGACTATGGGATCGAGAAAATCGTGCGTGACTTGCGCGTGCATCAAATCCTTGAGGGCACCAACGAAATCATGCGCCTGATCGTCAGCCGTCAAATGCTCGCGGATCGTGCGTAATCCGCCCAAATTCAAAGGCCAAACATGACCGATATTCTGATCTATAAGGAAGGCCGCGCGGGACGCATCACCCTCAATCGCCCAGCCGCCCTCAACGCGCTGACCTATCAAATGTGTCTCGACATCGAAGCCGCGCTTGAGGCGTGGCGCGATGATGATGAGGTGGCCTTGGTGGTGATTGATGGCGCTGGCGACAAAGCCTTTTGTGCCGGCGGCGATATTCAGGAGCTTTATACCACGGGCCGCGCGCAAGACTTTGAATATGGGCGTAAATTCTGGGCCGACGAATACAGGATGAACGCGAAACTCGCCGCTTTCCCAAAGCCCACTGTCGCCTTTATGCACGGCTTTGTGATGGGCGGTGGCGTGGGCGTATCGGGCCATTGTGCACACCGCATTGTTTGCGAAACGAGCCAAGTCGCCATGCCTGAAGTTGGTATTGGATTGGTGCCGGATGTGGGGGGCACATGGCTCTTGGCGCAGGCCCCTGGGCGGACCGGCGACTACCTCGCCACCACGGCTGCGCGCATGACCGGGCCGGACGCGATTTTTGCGGGGTTTGCGGATCATTACGTGCCGCGCGAATATTGGCTCGACCTGATCGCCACCTTGGAAATCAGCGGTGATACTGACCGGATCAAGGCCACAGCGCAAACACCTCCTCCCAGCGATTTGGCAGCGCAGCAAGCGGAAATCGACGCGCTTTTTGCGCTTGCGCCAACCGAGGTTATCGCCGCTTGCGACACCAAAGGCACAGACTTCGCCACCTCAACCCTCAAAGCGCTGCGCCGCGCCTCGCCCTTGGCGGTGCACTGCACCCTGGCGAACATTGCGCGCGCCAAACAGGCGGGAACGCTCACAGCCGCGCTTGGCTTTGAATACGAATTCACCTACCGCGCCATGGAGCATGGCGACTTTCTTGAAGGCATTCGTGCCGCCATCATCGACAAGGACCGAACCCCGGCCTGGAAACACGCCAACCTTGCCGATGTCACGCAAAACGACATTGCCCAAATGCTCGCCCCCTTGGGGGAAAACGCGCTCAATCTAGAAGGACTCTGACATGAAAATCGGCTTTATCGGACTAGGCAATATGGGCGGCCCAATGGCGGCCAATTTGGCAGCAGCAGGCCATGAGGTCACCGGGTTTGACCTCGCAGCGCCTATGCCAAAGGGCGTTGAGAAGGCCCAAAGCGCCGCAGAGGCCGCGACCCAAGCGGATGTTGTTATCACAATGCTTCCAAATGGCGCTATTTTGCGCGCCGTCGCGGGCGAAATCATCCCCGCCATGACCCAAGGCGCGGCCTTTTGTGATTGTTCCACAGTGGACGTGGAAAGCGCGCGCGCAGCCGCGAACATGGCACAAGACGCAGGGCTTTTGTTCGTTGACGCGCCTGTGTCTGGCGGGGTTGGCGGCGCGGCGGGCGGCACGCTCACCTTTATGGCGGGCGGCACGGATGACGCCTTTGCCAAAGCCGCGCCCTTGTTTGAGATTATGGGCCAAAAGGCCGTGCATTGCGGCGATGCGGGGGCTGGCCAAGCCGCGAAAATCTGCAACAATATGATCCTTGGCGTCACCATGATTGCCACCTGCGAAGCCTTTGCTTTGGCTGATAAATTGGGTCTTGATCGGCAAAAAATGTTCGATGTTGTCTCCACATCCTCCGGCTATAGCTGGTCGATGAACGCCTATACCCCCGCGCCCGGCATCGGCGCGACCTCGCCAGCCGACAACGACTATCAGCCGGGCTTTGCGGCGGAGTTGATGCTCAAGGATTTGGGCCTGTCGCAACAAGCGGCAGAGGCCGTAGATGCAGACACACCTATGGGCGCGGCGGCGCTTGAGCTTTATCGCCAATTTGTTGAGGATGAAGACGGCAAAGGACGCGATTTCTCGGCCATGTTGCCGCGATTGGCGGCGCGCGGTCGCAGCTAACAAGAGAGCGATTGCGCGCCCGGTTATTCTAGCCCCGTGCGCAATCGCGTCTGCTTTTCGACAGGCGTTTTACGGTCTTCAAAAAGCGCTTGAACAAAATGCCGCAACCTATTGAAAATGTATCATTTACGGGCATGTCATCGCGACTGTCCGGGCTGATGTATCTACGCTAAGGCGCAGCGCGCAGCGCCATGCACAGGCCAATCTCGGCTGCGCGATCAGCACCGCAAAACTCAAAGCCTAAGCGGGCGTCTCAAGGGTGCGAAACACCTCTCGCAACGCCTCGGGCAAATCCTCCGCAATCATCCCAGGCCCGACCGCGCGCGCCGCCTCCACATGCAGCCACGCGCCTTGCTGCGCCGCATCAAACGCCGAAAACCCGCGCGCCATCAGCCCGGCAATTATCCCGGCCAAAACATCCCCAGCCCCCGCTGTCGCCAGCCAAGGCATCTCGCGCGCATAGCAAGCCGCATGAAGCGCAGCATGACCATCTGGATGCGCAATCACCGTATCCGCGCCCTTCAGCAGCACCACAGCCTGCGCACGCGCCGCCGCCGCGCGCACAGCATCCACCTTGGAAAACGCCGGCGCTTGGGTGGGGCGATCCGTCAGCTTTGAGGCAATATCGGGAAACAACCTGCGAAACTCACCCATATGCGGCGTCAAAACAGTGCCCCCGTTGAGCCGATCAAACAGGTGGTTCGGCGCAACTTCATAGGCCGACAGCGCATCCGCATCCAACACACACCGCCGCCCCGCCTCTAAGGCCACCGGCACCAAATCGCGCGCCCGATCATGGCCCAGCCCCGGTCCCAACACCACAACCCCAATGCGCCCATCGCCCAATATCTGCTCAAACGCGCCCCCATCCTTGACCGCACTCAACATCACAGCGTCAAGACGCGCAGCATTCTCCGCAAGCGCCGCCCGCTCAACCCCAAGCGTCACAAGCCCAGCCCCAACCCGCAACGCCCCGCGCGCCGAAAGCCGCGCCGCGCCGCCCTTGCCAGGACCACCGCCAAGCACAAAGACATGCCCATGCGCAAACTTATGCCCGCCGGATTTACGCAGCCTGCGCGCTTTGGCCTCAACCCGCTGAACGGCGCCCTCATGGCGCGCGCCCGCAAGCCCAATGTCCACAACCTCAAGCGCACCACAAATCTCCGGCCCATGCCCCAAATACTGCCCAAGCTTGGGCGCATGAAACGTCACAGTCAGGTCGGCATGAAGCTGTTCACGCACCTGCCCCTCGCCCGGTCCCATAACCGCATATCCGCTGTCCGCATCCAACCCGGACGGCACATCAACAGCCACCACCAAGCTTTGCGCCACAGCCTCTTCACGCCTCCACCCCGCCTTGGCCCGCACAGCACTGCGACAACAGCGCGCAAACGCATCAAGCCCCACAACAGGGCGCGACAGCCCGATGCCAAACCCAGCGTCCACAATCACGCTGTCCCGACCAAAGTCCTCAGGATTAAGCGAAAATTCCGCATCCACATAAGGCGTCACCGCCCCCAAAGCGCACCAACGGTCATAATTCACCCGCGCATCCGGCGGCAAAGCCGCCACATCCCCAAAAGACTGCACCTCAACGCGCCAGCCCGCCGCCTGCAACAGCCGGGCAATCACATAGCCATCACCGCCATTATTCCCCGGCCCACACAATACAAACGCCGCGCGCGCCCCTTCTTTGGTTTCCAAATACCTCGGGGAGCGCGAGGGGCTGGCCCCTCGCTCACGATCCGGCACAGCAAAATGCGCATGGATCGCCGCGACAACCCCGGCCCCGGCCCGCTCCATCAACGCCACCCCCGTTAGCAAACCCTGCTCAATCGCCGCGCCCTCCAGCGCGCGCATCTGCGCAGCCGTCAAAACCTCAACCATGATCGTCCCCCAATGCCCGCGAGTATGCCCGCCCTCAGACGCCTCAACAAGACGACCCAGATTACGGCGCAGATTACGGCGCAGATTTGAGCATTCCTGCGCGCCACCGTCCAAAAATTGCTCGAAAACTTCACAAATCGCCCACCGCAGCGTCATGTCGCATAAATTTTGTGCAATTATACTGGAATCCTGCGCAGACCTAAGCTACCAGAACCCTATCCAATTGTGGCCCCTACGCGAAAATGTTCAATGGGCTGCGAATAGTTTTCCTTGGGGGGACACACCACATGAAAAAGATCGAAGCCATCATCAAGCCATTCAAGCTGGATGAAGTGAAAGAAGCACTACAGGACATTGGCGTTCAGGGCCTCTCCGTCATCGAGGTCAAAGGATTTGGCCGTCAGAAAGGCCATACCGAACTGTATCGCGGTGCTGAATACGTGGTGGACTTCTTGCCCAAGGTCAAAATCGAAGTTGTCTTGCCTGCTGATCAGGTTGACACAGCGATTGAGGCCATCGTTTCGGCCGCCAAAACAGACAAAATCGGTGACGGCAAGATCTTTGTATCATCGGTTGAACAAGCCATTCGCATTCGCACAGGTGAAAGCGGCCTCGACGCCGTTTAATCCATAACCATTCTCGACTTTACACAGGGGAAAGAGATAGCATGAGCAACGCAGACGTTCTCAAACAGATCAAAGATGAAGACATTGCCTATGTCGACATCCGTTTCACAGACCCACGCGGCAAGCTGCAACACGTCACGGTGGTGTCCGACCTCGTCGACGAAGACTTCCTTGAAGAAGGCTTCATGTTCGATGGCTCCTCCATCGCGGGTTGGAAATCCATTGAATCTTCGGACATGAAACTGATGCCCGACGCGGAGTCCGCTTACGTAGACCCATTCTACGCTGAAAAAACGCTCTGCCTGCACTGCTCGATCGTTGAGCCTGACACCGGCGAAGCCTATGACCGCGACCCACGCGGCACAGCACAAAAAGCAGAAGCCTACCTCAAGTCTTCCGGCATCGGTGACGTGTCCTACTTCGGCCCAGAAGCTGAATTCTTCTTGTTTGACGATGTGCGCTACGCCGTGTCGCCAAACAAAGTGTCCTACGAAATCGACGCCGACGGCGCCGCTTGGAACACAGACGCCGAATTCGAAATGGGCAACCTGGGCCACCGCCCTGGTTTCAAAGGCGGCTACTTCCCTGCCAACCCATCGGATGACGCTCAGGACATTCGTGGCGAGATGCTGTCGACCATGAAGCAACTCGGCATGAAAGTGGACAAACACCACCACGAAGTTGCGACATCGCAGCACGAACTTGGTCTGATCTTCGGCTCGCTGACAAAGCAAGCGGATGAGCTGCAAAAATACAAATACGTGATCCACAACGTGGCACAGGCTTATGGCCGCTCCGCCACCTTCATGCCAAAGCCCATCAAAGGCGACAACGGCTCCGGGATGCACGTGAACATGTCGATCTGGAAAGACGGCAAACCCCTGTTCGCAGGCGACAAATACGCGGATCTCTCGCAAGAAGCGCTGTATTTCATCGGCGGCATTCTCAAGCACGCAAAAACACTGAACGCCTTCACAAACCCATCGACAAACTCCTACAAACGTTTGATCCCTGGCTTTGAAGCGCCCGTTCTGCGCGCCTATTCCGCGTCCAACCGCTCCGGTTGCGTCCGGATCCCATGGACCGAAAGCCCCAAAGCCAAACGCGTTGAGGCCCGCTTCCCTGACCCCGCCGCTAACCCCTACCTGTGCTTCGCAGCCCTCATGATGGCGGGTCTTGACGGGATCAAAAACAAAATCGATCCCGGCCCCTCGCAGGACAAAAACCTCTACGATCTGCCACCAGAAGAGCTCAAAGACATCCCAACCGTCTGTGGCTCCCTGCGTGAAGCGCTCGAATGCCTCACAACAGATCACGACTTCCTCCTCGAAGGCGGCGTGTTCACAAAGGATCAAATCGAAGGGTATCTGGAACTCAAGTGGGAAGAAGTCTACCACTACGAGCACACGCCACACCCTGCCGAATACGAAATGTACTACTCCTGCTAATCAGCAGCAGTGCACGACATTTGGGCGTCCCTTCGGGGGCGCCTTTTTCGTCTCATAGCGGATGTACCAGCCGACAATGCCGCTTCTTTGGTTTCAAAATACCTCGGGGGACGCCGCAGGCGGGGGGCAGCGCCCCCTCTTGCCTCGCCACAAGCTCAAGGTCTTAAGCTCTAGGTTCAAGGCTCATTCTCAAGGCGCAATCCCCAGCCCTCCATGATCCGCGCTGCCATTTTGTCGCGCGACCCTTCTCGAAACCCACTCAGACTTCCCTCAAAATACCCAACAAAACGCATCGGGCTTTTGCCCGTCAGCGCCGCAATCGCCACCTCATCCGGCAGGATCAGCTCATGGCCCTTATAGGTGTGACGGGGGAAATTCAGCTCCGGCATCGCCTTGTCGATCAACTCTGTGCAAAACAGCGCATCCCCATTATTCAGCCGGAAATTCACATCAAACGGATGGCCCACCTCCCGCAGTAACGCAGGATAAATCTGTTTACGCCGCGCCTCAGAAAGACCAACTGGCCTGAAAATCGCAACGCTATCGGCTTCAAACATGTGGTCCGACGCAAGGCTCACATCTTGGCCCACCGCCTCAATCGCGCGCGCCCCCGCACGGAAAGCCGCCTTGTGCTGCTGGACGATCGGATCATCCCACATCCCCATCGCACGCAGTTCAGCCTCCCCGCCAAGATAAACAAGCGAATGGCCAAAGAACCCAGCCCCCGTGGCCCCTGAAGCGCGCGAATGATTGTTGATCAACATCACATCCATTGGGCGCAACCTGTCCAAAATCGCCACCTGCGCCGCCTCGTCATGAAACAAATAGGCCTCCCGCAGAACGATTTCGCGCAATGTCGGCACGATCCAGAGCGAATGTGCCTCGCCAAAATCATAGAGCGCCTGAGGAATGCCGCCGGATGTGTCGCAACACCCAGCAAAGGCGCGCTCATAACCCACCCGGCTCACCTGCGCCGGGTCGATCATCTGCGCCGGGCCAGAACAGCCCGCCAGAGCCATAAGGGCCGCGCCCCACAGGGTTGAACGTCCAAAATTCTGCATTGTTTTCGTACCCCCTCATGCTTGGCAAAGCGCGCCGACGGCAGCGCAGGGTCGCCAAATTCAAGGGTAATTTTACGCCAGTAAAACCCGCAGGTCTTTGCGCCCGATCAATCAAGCCGCTGCCCCATTGCTGCCCAATAGCGCCTCGAAACAATCGGTTTCCGCCATGTTTCCTCCGCATCCCTTTCGCAATCAAAGCCGACAAAGGGGCATCACAAAATGCACGCGCACCATCCGGGGGGATGACCTGCACAGCGTCGAAAGGGAAGACTGATGACATATCGCAAACTGCCAATTGCGCATTATAACGCGGCCCGCATCCGCCAGGATCGACGCAGCGCCGAACGCGAACTCGTGCGCGTATTTCGCCCGCGTGCCTCGGTCTTGCGCCGGGTTCTTGCGCGCATCACCCCCGCCGCAGCCCGCCATTACACCTTCCACACCCGCATTCGCCGCCTTGAACGCCGCGCCTCCGGTGAATTCTGCGCTGTAATGATGGCGGGTTAATCGCTGCGCGCCAAACGATAGCGCGCCAATAAGCCAAAATGATCCGAACCAAGGCGCGCACGCCGCTCCACTGCGCCTTCGCCGCCCGTCACCAAGATCAAGTCAATCGGCACCCGCAAAACGCCGCCAAATTGCACCAAAGTAACAGGACGCGGCGCCAAGAGCGCAACCTGACCGGCCTGTGCGATCTCGCCAATCGGCTCCCCCCAAGGCACCATATTGAAGTCCCCCGAAATCACCTTTGGCCCGTCGAGCTTGGCAAGCTCAGGCACCAGCCGCTCAAGCTGCGCCGCTTGGGATCGCGGCCACGGCCAGAACAGATGCACCGACACAACCCAAAACGGACCTTCCGGCCCCGCCACCTGAATGGCCGCCGCCCGGCTCGCATCCAGACATATCCCCTCGGACAGGGCCTCAAATCGCGACAAGACAACCGTACCGCCGAAGGCCTTGGACAAACACTTGTGTTGGGTCGGATAGGTGGCGTTCAACGCGCTCAGATCCTCAAGATGCGCCTGCGACACCTCTTGCAGGCTCACACTATCTGCCTGCGCCTCCAAAATGTCGTTCACGATCAGCGATAAGCCCTGCGTATTGAACAGCACGTTCTTTTGATAATGGCTTAGGATTGTCGATTTTTGCGCCTGTGCGATGGGCGCATGACCGGGGCGCATTTGCCCGCTTGACGCCCAAATCGCCAGCCCCAACAGCGCCCAGATGGCGCCGCGCCAGCGCGCCCCACTCACCACACAAAGCACCGCCGCGCCGCCCAAAACCCCTGCCGCATAAAGGCGAAACACGCTCAGAGAGACCAAAGCCGGATGCCAAGCGCCCAGAAACCCAAGCCCCGCTACAAGCAAGGCCAGCCCCCCGGCAAATTTGCAAAATCTCACGACGCGATTCTTCATGCTGGCTGCTTACACCAAGCTCGTGACCGCGCAAACCAACAGCCCCCGTCTGACTGTCGCCTTGCAACCCTTTGCCGATCAGCCCACCTTGAGGTCAAATCTGCACGCAGGGGGAATGAGCGATGAACACCGAACGATTGAGCTTTGCGGGCCATGATGGCTCGCTCCTGGATGCGCGTCTCGACCTGCCTGAGGGGGAGGTGCGCGCGGCGGCTTTGTTTGCCCATTGTTTCACCTGCTCCAAGGATATTTTGCCTGCCCGGCGCATTGCCGCACGGTTAACAGGCGCGGGCATTGCTGTGTTGCGGTTTGACTTTACCGGGCTTGGCCACAGCGGCGGGGAATTCGCCAATACAACCTTCACATCAAACGTGGACGATCTGCATAAAGCCGCAGAGGCCATGGCGGCGCGGGGCCTTGCGCCATCCTTGCTGATTGGCCATTCCCTTGGCGGTGCGGCGGTGCTGCGCGCAGCCAATGGGATTGAAAGCACACGCGTCGTTGTCACCCTTGGCACCCCGTTTTCTCCCGGCCATGTCACCAAGAATTTCAGTGCTCACCTTGAGCAGATCATGAAAGACGGGGAAGCCCAGGTTGCCCTTGGCGGGCGCGATTTCTGCATCAGGCAGGATTTCGTGCAAGACATCACCGCCGAACGGCTTGGTCCGGCAATCACATCCCTTAATGCCGCGCTCTTGGTGATGCATGCGCCGCGCGACTCGGTTGTGGGCATCGACAACGCTGAGGAGATTTTCAAAGCCGCGAAGCACCCAAAGAGCTTTGTCACCTTGGATGATGCGGATCATTTGATCAGCGATGGCGAGGACGCGGACTATGCGGCCGGGGTCATCGCCGCTTGGGCGGCGCGCTATTTGGAGCTTGCGCCTGAAGCGCCTGTTGAACACGCGCCTGAGGGGGTTGTTCGAGCAGAGGAGGCGGACCCGGACGGCTTCTTGCAGGATATTTTTGGCGGCTCGGACCATCATATGTTCGCGGATGAACCCGAAGCCTATGGGGGCACCAACAAAGGGTTGTCGCCTTACGGGTTCTTGTCTGCGGGCCTTGCCGCTTGCACCTCGATGACACTTCGCATGTATGCGCGGCGCAAAGCCTGGCCGCTGGAGCATGTCTTCGTGGATGTGACCCATGCCAAGGTGCACGCAGAAGACGCCGCCAAGACCGACGAAACCCCTGCTGTTAAAGTGGATGAGTTCAGGCGTGTTATCACGCTCACCGGGGCTTTGGATGCTGAGCAACGCGCTCGGCTGCTCGAAATCGCCGATCAGTGCCCGGTCCATAAAACCCTGCACCAAGACAATCAAATCGTCACGCGACTCGCCAAGTAACGCTGCATCTGCGCGCGATTTCCCCCTTGACCTAGCGCCCCCTCTCAAGGAAACCCTTATCCATGAGCACAGGACGTTTAACGATTGATTTGGATGCCTTAGCGGGCAATTGGCGCAGCTTGGATGCGATGACCTCGCATGGGGTGCAAACCGCTGCCGTTGTGAAGGCCGATGCATATGGGCTTGGGGTTGGCAAAGCTGCGCGGGCCTTGGCGGCCGCAGGCGCGCGGCGGTTTTTTGTCGCCGTGGCTGAGGAAGGCGCAGCCGTGCGCGAAGCGCTTGGACCGGGACCGGAGATTTCGATCTTTGGTGGCCATATGCCCGGCGACACCGATATGATCCACGATCTTGCGCTGATCCCGATGCTCAACTCGATTGACCAGCTCACCCGCCACCTTGAAGCCCTGCCCGGCGCCCCCTTTGGGATCCAGCTTGATACTGGCATGAACCGGCTTGGCATGGAACCTGCCGAATGGGAGGCGGTGCGCGCCTTTGTTTTGGCAGCAAATCCCCGTTTGATCATGAGCCACCTTGCCTGCGCCGATGAGCCGGATCACGAGATGAACAGCGCCCAGCTCGCCGCCTTTGTCGCAATGACCGAAGGGCTGGAGGTGCCGCGCTCATTGTCTGCTACGGGCGGAATTTTGCTTGGCCGCGACTATCACTTTGACCTGACCCGCCCCGGTATTGGCCTTTATGGCGGATTGCCCTTTGCGGAGGCAAAGATGGTGGTCGAGCTTGAGCTGCCGGTGATCCAGATACGCGATGTAGAGGCGGGCGAAAGCGTGGGCTACGGCAACAGCTGGATCGCGGATGGGAAACGGAAAGTGGCAACAGTATCAGGCGGCTACGCGGATGGTATCCTGCGGTCCCTGTCCAACACCGGTGTGTTTTTTCAAGGCGACACGCCCTGCCCGATCATCGGTCGGGTGTCGATGGATTTGATCACTGTGGACATCACCCACCTGCGCGAAACCCCGCGCGCGCTGCACCTGTTGTGTCGTGAGCAAACTGTGGATGATTTGGCCACCGGCGCAGGCACGATTGGCTATGAAATCCTCACAAGCCTTGGGTCGCGTTACCAGCGCCATTTCGCGCGCGGCCGCAGCTGATGACAGGCCTTTCGCCTGTCGCGGCTCTCGCCGTGGTGGGACGCTGGGGTCTTTCTGTGCTTGCCGCTATTGGCCGCTTTACTCTGTTTTTCGTGCGGGCGTTTGCCGCCCTGCCCGGCGCTGTGATCTATCCGCGCGAAACCGGGCGCGCACTCATGGCGATTGGCTGGCGGCCCCTACCGCTGATTGGGATGACGCTGGGGTTCACGGGGGCGGCGCTCGCGCTTCAGGTCCATGCGGGAAGCAGCCGGATTGCGGCGGAAAGCTTGGTTCCACAACTCGTTGCAGTGGGGATTTTGCGCGAGCTTGGCCCGGTGATGGTGGGGCTGATGATCGTCGCCCGTGTCACCGCCTCAATCGCCGCCGAACTGGCCACCATGACCGTGCGCGGCGAGGTCGAAACCCTGCACACCCTCACCGCTCCCCCCATGCGCTATCTCGTGGCACCGCGCCTTGTAGCGGCGTTGCTCGTCGCACCGATGCTCCTTTTTCTTGGCGACACATTGGGGCTGATGGGCGGGTTTCTCATGGCAACACTTGTGCTGGACTTTGCCCCCGAACCCTATGTTCTGGAGAGTTGGGGGTTCCTCACGACCGCGGATCTTGTGTCATCACTGGTGAAGGGCGAGGTGTTTGCGGTTTTGGCGGTGGTGATGGGCTGTTTCTACGGGCTGCACGCAACAGGCGGCGCGCGCGGCGTTGGCCGTGCGGTGCGCGGCGCGGTTCAGTCCGCAGCCCTTATGATCCTCGCGGTCAACGTGTTGATAACGCTCGTGTTGTTCGCCTCATGAAGATCGAACTGCGCCATATTTCCAAGTCCTTTCAGGGGCGCGCGGTGCTCAGGGATGTATCGCTTACGCTTGAAAGCGGGGCGCGTGTTGCGCTTATCGGGCGCTCTGGCACCGGGAAATCCGTTCTGTTGCGTATTGCGCTTGGCTTGGTAGCGCCAGATGCGGGCGAGGTCTGGGTTGATGGCGCCAAAATGAACGCAAGACGGCATCGAAAAATGATGAACGACAGCGGCATCGCCCTGCAATCAGGCAGTCTTTTGGCCTCTCAGGCGGTTTGGGAAAACGTGATGTTTTCCGCCCGCCACGCCCTGCCCCCGATGTCGCGCAGATCGGCCATTGCTGCGGCGCGCGACCTGATGGTGGCGGTTGGGTTGCCGCCCAACACTGCGCGATTGATGCCGAGCGACTTGTCTGGCGGCATGGCGAAACGCGCGGGGCTTGCGCGCATTTTGGCAGCGCCGCGCCGCTTGATCGCCTTTGATGAGCCAACGAGCGGGCTGGACCCTGTGAGCGCCAGCGACATTGGCGTGCTTTTGGCCGACATCGCCGGGCGTGACGCCGCCACCACCCTCACCGTCACCCATGACCTGAACCTCGCGCGGGCGGTAGCGGACACTGTGGTCTTGCTGGAGGACGGGCAGATTCGCTGGCGCGGCGCACCAGACGACATGGCCGAGACCAAAGACAGCCTCGTGCGAGCCTTTCTCAAAAGCGCGCAGATGTTTCCCGCAGATGTTTCCCTAAGGGGAACAAAAGCGCCCCTTTCCCCCGACTGTCGCTGATAAATGGGCTTAACGGTCGGCGGTTTTGCGCTTAGTCTTGAGGCGTGAGTAACTCCAAGCGTTCTCATTGTGCGTTTTGGTGGGGGAAGTGTGATGAAACCGATTCCGGGCCTGTTTGCCGAGAGCCAGCGGCAAATGCTTGCCGTCACCATGACAGTTGTTATGGGTTTGGCGGCTGTCTTATTGTTTTTTACGTTGGGGGCCACGTTTGGCTTCATGCCTTGGCTCGAAATTGAGGCCAGCGCCAATGGGCAACCCCTTGAGAACGCGGGCATAATCCTGCAAGTCGCCGCGACGGCGCTCGCCGTGACCTTGGCGCTCTTTTTGCCAGCCAACCGCCGAATTATGCGTCTTGAGCAAAGCCACCGTGACTTTCAAATGTCGATGGATGACGTGGTGCGCGCCTATCGGTTGAGCCATGAAGCGGACCGCAAACGCCTGTTCAAAATTGGCTCTGAGTTTGATTCGGTGCGCGAACGCCTTGAGCATCTGCGCGAACACCCTGAATTGGGCGCGCTGGAGCCGGAAATTCTCGAACTCGCCTCGCAAATGTCGTTCGTTTCCCGCGACTTGGCCGACACCTATAGCCAAGACAAAGTGGACCGCGCCCGCGGGTTTCTTAAACAGCGTCAGCAGGAAATTGACAGTTATCTCGAAAACCTCGCCATGGCCCAAAAAACCATCGAAGACCTGCGCCATTGGATGCAGCAATTGGACGCTGAGGAAGCCATCGTTGAGCGGCAAATGACAACGCTTGAAGCCGATTTGATGGAGCTTTTGCCGCAGCTTGGGTTTGAGATTGGCGCTGAGGAAATTGAGGTCGACGAAACAGTTGTGCCGATGCCCGCCAAGGCGCGGCCAAAATCCCCCTCGAAGACGGACGCGTGATCGGTTAAACCGACTTCATGACGCCACTCAAAGCCCTCAATCTGTCCCTGATCGTGCTTTTCCCGATCGCTTGGTTCGCGCCTTTGATGCGCGCGGGCCTCAAATTACCGCTCTTTGGACTCGAAGAAATCAGCGTGATTTCCGGCCTGCAAGCGCTCTGGAAAACCGATGTGTTCCTTGCGCTTATGGTCACGTTTTTCGCAATCATATCCCCCCTGCTCAAGGTGATTGGCGTGACCCTGATCCAGTTTGGTTTGATGAAACGAAAAGTGCTGCCCGTGTTCAACGTGCTGGGCAAGCTGGCAATGGCGGATATCTTCCTGATCGCGCTGTATATCGTTATTATTAAGGGGGTTGCTCTCACGCGGGTCGAAACCGGATGGGGGCTTTATCTGTTTACATTCTGCGTGCTTGCCTCTTTGTTTGTGAGCCATAAAACGGCCAAGAAAGCGCAGCCAAATGGCTAAAGCCAAAGCGAATACATTCGTTTGTCAG
The DNA here is from genome assembly GCA_050633625.1 of Maritimibacter sp. Taxonomy (GTDB): domain Bacteria; phylum Pseudomonadota; class Alphaproteobacteria; order Rhodobacterales; family Rhodobacteraceae; genus JBOEGW01. Next base: position 409,961 of record JBOEGW010000007.1, read on the forward strand.
GACTGCGCGGCCAGCTATTCCAAGTGGTCCGGTCGCTGCGAAGGCTGCGGCGCGTGGAACACGATTGTTGAGGAAAAACCGCTCTCAAGCGCAGGCCCCGCCAGCAAAACCCTCGGTGGCCTCAAAGGGCGCACGGTGCCCTTGACCAAACTCTCCACCAAAGAAACCCCGCCGCCACGCACCTGTTCGGGCATGGATGAACTGGACAGGGTCTTGGGGGGCGGATTGGTCCCCGCCTCGGCTATCTTGGTGGGGGGCGATCCGGGGATCGGCAAATCGACCTTGCTGTTGCAAGCGGCGGCGAAATTCGCAGAGCAAGGCCTGAAGACCATTTATGTGTCCGGCGAAGAAGCCTCCGCGCAGGTGCGCATGCGCGCGCAACGCCTTGAGCTGGACAATGCGCCCGTGCAGCTTGCCGCCGAAACCAATCTGCGCGACATCCTCACCACCTTGGAGGCCGAACAGCCGGACCTTGTCATCATTGATTCGATCCAAACGATGTGGGCGGATAATGTAGGCAGTGCGCCGGGCAGTGTCAGCCAAGTGCGCGCCGCCGCCCATGAGCTAACATCCTTCGCCAAGACCCGCGGCATCGCTGTGATCCTTGTGGGCCATGTCACCAAAGACGGACAAATCGCCGGGCCGCGCGTTGTCGAACATATGGTCGATACTGTGCTGTACTTTGAAGGCGAGCGCGGCCATCAGTTTCGCATTTTGCGCGCCGTGAAAAACCGTTTTGGCCCTGCCGATGAGATCGGCGTGTTTGAAATGACGGGCGGCGGATTGGCGCAGGTCACAAACCCCTCCGCGTTGTTTTTGTCAGATCGCGAAGACCCTGCCCCCGGTTCGGTTGTATTTGCGGGCATCGAGGGCACGCGCCCTGTGTTGGTCGAATTTCAAGCCTTGGTGGCGCCCTCGTCCCTGAGCCAGCCGCGCCGGTCGGTGCTGGGCTGGGACTCAGGCAGGCTGGCGATGATTCTGGCGGTGTTGGAATCGCGATGCGGCATCCCGTTTGCCGGGCTGGATGTGTACCTCAACGTAGCAGGCGGCATCAAAATCTCCGAACCGGCTGCCGATTTGGCAGTGGCGGCGGCGCTTTTGTCAGCGCGCGAGGACACCTCGATTCCCAAAGACACAGTTGTTTTTGGCGAAATCAGCCTGTCGGGCGCTCTTCGTCCGGTTGGCCAAACCGAAAACAGGTTGAAAGAGGCGCAAAAACTTGGTTTTTCCTCTGCCATAGCGCCAAGTCGGTCTAAAGTATCCGGCAAACCTGGGCTTAAGATGCAACAAATGGCCGATCTCACGGCATTTGTAGGCGACATTTTCGGCGCGGGCTGACACAAAACCAAGCAGGCACAACCTGTAGATCAAAGGGACGGGGACGAATGGAAAGCTTTACAATCGTAGATGGCGGAGTGGCGTTGATCATTCTGGTATCGGCTATTTTGGCCTATTCCCGCGGGTTTGTGCGCGAGGGCTTGGCGATTGCAGGTTGGATCGCGGCGGCTGTCGTCGGATATATGTTGGCCCCGCAATTTGTACCTTTGGTGAAAGAAATTCCGGTGATCTCGACCTATCTCGCGGAGTCTTGCGAGCTGTCGCTCCTTGTGTCCTTTGCGGGCGTCTTGGCGCTCACACTTGTGGTGATATCGCTGTTCACCCCGTTGTTTTCCTCGATCATTCAACGCAGCTCCCTTGGCGGCATTGACCAAGCGCTTGGTTTCGTCTTCGGGGTGTTGCGCGGCATTTTGCTCGTGGCGGTGGCGCTTGTGATCTATGATAAGGTGATGACCGAAGACAGCCTTGAGATCGTGGACAACTCGCAAACCGCGAACATTTTTGCGCGCACAGCTCAAAACATTGATGAGCAAATCCCTGAGGATGCACCCGGTTGGATCGTTGGTCGTTATGAGGAATTGGTCTCGACCTGCACCGCCGGTGGGCCAACAGATGAGCCAACACCTGCACCAGAAGAAGCCCCGGCGCAGTAACCTTCACAAACATGTCACAAAGCGGCGCTTGGCGGGTGACACCCGGCGAGCGAAGCACTAAGACAAGGGTATCCCAACGACCCGGATTCGGAGCTGCCCAATGTCCGCTCATACGCCCGCCAAATCCCTGCCCCCTGCGCATCCGTTTGATGACGATAAGCTCAAGGAGGAGTGCGGTGTATTTGGCGCTGTTGGTTTTACCGACGCGGCAAACTTCGTCGCCCTTGGCCTTCATGCGCTGCAACATCGCGGCCAAGAGGCCGGTGGCATCGTCGCTCATGACCCAATTGAGGGCTTCAACTCTGCGCGCCGCTTTGGCTATGTGCGCGATAACTTCACAAAACAATCCCTGATGGAAACCCTGCCCGGCCCGCTTGCGATTGGCCATGTGCGCTATTCCACCGCCGGGTCCAAGGGGGCGGCGATCCGCGATGTGCAGCCGTTTTTTGGGGAGTTTTCCATGGGTGGCGCGGCGATTGCGCATAACGGCAACATCACCAACGCCGAAGAGCTGCGCCGCGAATTGATCGAACGCGGCTCGATTTTCCAATCCTCATCCGATTCCGAATGTATCATTCATCTGATGGCGCGCTCCTTGCAAAAAACGCATGCTGAACGGCTTGAGGATGCGCTGCGCCGGGTTGAGGGGGCCTTTTCCATCGTCGCCATGACGCGCACCAAATTGATCGGCGTGCGCGACCCGCTGGGGGTGCGCCCGCTGGTGCTTGGTCAGCTTGGCGATGGTTGGGTTTTGTCCTCAGAAACCTGCGCGCTGGATATTATTGGCGCGAAATACGTGCGCGAGATTGAACCAGGCGAAATGGTGGTGATCACCGCCGAAGGCGTCGAAAGCCGCCATCCCTTCCGCCCCCAAAAACCCCGCTTTTGCATCTTTGAACATGTGTATTTCTCCCGTCCCGACAGTTTGATTGGTGAGCGCTCCGTGTATGAAACCCGGCATCAAATCGGCATTGAGCTGGCGCGCGAAAACCCCGTCGAGGCGGACCTTGTGTGCCCGGTGCCCGACAGTGGCACCCCGGCAGCGATTGGGTTTGCCTCTCAGAGCGGCATTCCTTTTGGGCTTGGCATCACGCGCAACCAATATATGGGCCGCACCTTCATTGAGCCGACCGAGCAAATCCGCAATATGGGCGTGCGCCTCAAGCTCAACGTGAACCGGGCCTTGATTGAGGGAAAACGGGTGATTTTGGTCGACGACAGCGTTGTGCGCGGCACAACATCGCGTAAAATCAAGGATATGGTGCTGGATGCTGGGGCCAAAGAAGTCCATTTCCGCATTGCCAGCCCGCCCACGCAATGGCCCTGTTTTTATGGCGTTGACACGCCGGAACGCTCCAAATTGCTCGCCGCCTCCATGTCGCTGGAAGAAATGCGCGACCACCTTGGCGTGGATAGCCTCAAGTTCATTTCGCTGGACGGCTTATACCGCGCGGTGGGCGAAGTTGAAGGGCGCGATGGCGCTTCGCCTCAGTATTGTGATGCCTGTTTCTCCGGCGAATACCCCGTTGCGCCGCGCGATATGCTCGCCAAAGGATTTGCGCTGAAAACGGCGGCCGAATGACCCTGCGCGCAAACTGGTTGGCGGATACCAGCTCGCGCGTGGACTCCCCTGACTGGGCGCGGTTTGTCGGCACGGATTTGTTGGATGACGTGGTGTTTGATCACCCAGATCCATGGCCCCATGCGCCGCTGTCAGGCAGCGGTCAAAAATCTATAACCAACGGAAATGACACGCTTTCCGGGGCCTATTGCACTGTGCAAGGGCATCGGTTTTTGCGGGCTGACTTGCTGGTGCCCGTGCGCGGCACCCCGGCGGCGCTTTGCTATTCCTGTTGGGGCAGCATTTCTGATGAAACCTATCAGGCGGTCTTGGCGGCGCGCACCGGTGGGCCTGCGTTTGAGGGCGGATTTGCTTGGGCGGCCAACACCCTGCCCGGTCTCGAAACAGAGGCGCCAACCCCTTGCAACCTGCGCGCCGGGGCGGCCGGTCGCCCGCCTCAGCTTTTTGCGCAATCCGGGGCGATTTTTGACGCGCAAACAGAGGGTGTCGATTTTGAGACCCTGACCCGCATGACCGAATTTGGGTAATTTGCGCGAAATCCCCGCGCTGGAAACCTCACTTTAACCAAGTCCCCGTAGCCTGATGTCAGACGGCACAAATGGGCGCGCCCTCCCCCCGCGCTCATGCCAAAGCTGATTGTGAGGCCCCAGATGACCACCCAAACGACGCCCCCCCATGGCGGCGCGCCAAACGCCTTTGTGGCCATGAACGCCACCAAAACGGACCGAATTGCGCTGGATGAACTGGCGCTCGTCGGGATTTGCGGCGAGCCGGGCAAAATGCGCGCGATCCTGCGATTGCCAAGTGGCGAAATTCGGACCCTGAGCCAAGGCGACAAGACCGAAATTGGACGGCTCACCGAAATTGAGGCCACCGGAGTTGTCTTGACCAAACCAACAGGGCTTTCGGCCTTCGTCCCTCCCATTGCCATTGGCTAAACCCAGCTTGCGAGCGAATGAGACCTTTGACACAAACGAGGAATGAGCAAACCAGACAGTTTTGACAGCTATTTGGCCGCCTGCCCCGCAGAGGCCCGCCTCGCCCTCATGGAGCTGGCACTGCGGATTGAAGCGCTGTTGCCAAAGGACGCAACGCGCAGCTTTTCCTATGGGATGCCGGGCTGGCGCGTCCCGGTGCGCGCGCACACAATAGCCGCATCCAAGTCAACGACAGCAAAAACAGCGCCGCCCAAAGCCAAAGGCACACTTAAAGTTGTGGCCGGCATGGGGGCGTTTTCGAAGTCGCTCGGGTTTTACCCGCACTCCGGTACAATTATTCCGCATTTGGCAGAGCGTTTGGCAGCACAGGGGTTCAAGACCTCAAAATCTGGTATCACCTTTACCCCAACCACCCCAATTCCCGATTGGGCACTCAAAGAAGCGCTCGATCGGCGGATCACCGAAATCGGCTAAGGTCTAGACATACGCCGTGCTGGGTGAGATACGGTTTCAAACCAAATTCCGGAGGCCAAATGCCAGAGAAAATCGCCCTGATCACGGGAGCCTCGCGCGGCCTTGGCGCTTCCCTAGCTGTTGCGCTTGCGCCGACCCATCATATTGTCGCGCTTGGGCGCACAACGGGCGCGCTTGAGGAGGTTGATGACCGCATCAAAGCCGCAGGTGGCAGCGCCACTTTGGCCCCGATGGACATCACAAATGCGGACGCGATGGCGCAGCTTTGCCATTCGATCCACGACCGATGGGGCACCGTAGATATCTGGGCGCATACGGCGATTGAAGCCATGCACCTCAGCCCGACAGAACATATGGCGCTGGCGGATAAGGACTGGAAAAAATCCCTTGATATCAACGTCGACGCCACCGCCCGACTGATCGCTTATGTGGCGCCTTTGCTGGGCGATGAGGGCACTGCCGTGTTTTTTGACGACCCGCACGCGGGCGAAAAGTTCTTCGGCGGCTACGGCGCAACCAAAGCGGCGCAGATCGCGCTCGCCAAAAGCTGGCAGAGCGAAACGACCAAAATCGGCGCGACTGTCAAAATTCTCTCGCCCCGGCCACTTGCCACTGCCATGCGCGCACGTTTTCACCCCTCTGAAGATCGCTCCGGGCTGATCGCGCCCGACATAGAAGCCGCGCGCCTTTTGCCGGATATTCTGGGCTAAAGGGCGGTGGCGCTGGTATATGTCCTTGTGGCCCTTGTGGTCGCGCTGAAAGTGCTGGATTGGCGCGCCGCGCACAAACAGCCGATGTGGCTTGTGAGCGCGCGTCATTTTGCGGCGATGACCATGCTTGGGCTGCTTGTGATTTTCATGCTCGCCAATTGGCAAGGGCTGCGCGGGGCGTTTTCGAGCCTCGTGAGCCTCGTCCCGATTGTCTTTGTCGCCCTACCCTTGTTGCGAAAACACCGGATCAAACGCGCCGCACTCACGGCGGGCGTTATGTTCGCGCTTGCAGGTGCGGCGTTTGGCTTGGCGCTTTCAAATGTGGGGACGCTGCTCCATGGCGACGCGCATCCCGCGCTCAAACTCGCAAGCACAGCTTTTGGCGCAGGGGCGATTGCCCTGATCACACCGCCCGCGACCTTGGGCACGCTCATTCCAGATGCCCAAGCCAACAAAGCACGCCTTTTGCCTTTTGCGCTTGTGCTCTTAGCGATTGTGGTCTGGGGCGGGCTTTCCATCCAGATCACAACCGCCGCGCGCGCCGCTTTCCCTCAAGGGGCGGCCGTGTGTTTGCGCGCGCCCACCGGGAGCCAGGCCCGCCACGCTTTTGGCATTGCTCCGGGGGACTTTCGGGCGATCGACTGGCGCGGCATGACCCGCCCTTGGCTGCTTGCGGGCACCAAAAGCGCGGGCTGGACGCATCACTGGAGCTTTTATGAACGCAGCTTTGTGGCGAATGAAACTGGCGCTTTCACCATGTTTTCCCCCGGCTCGCTTTCGCCCACGACCCCAGCCTGTTGAGCCTGCGCCACGCGCGGCTTTGATCCGCGCAATTTTGCAGCCCCCGCTGGACGCGGCGCACGCCCTGACCTATTGAAGAGAAAAGCCAGCGGGGACAGCAAACATGCGCATTCTCATCACCAACGACGATGGTATCAATGCACCGGGCCTGAAAGTCTTGGAGGCGATTGCGCAGGAGCTTGCCGGACCTCAAGGCGACGTCTGGTGCGTGGCACCCGCATTTGAGCAATCTGGCGTAGCGCATTGCATCTCCTACACCCATCCCATGCTGTTGGCAGAGCTTGGCGCGCGCCGCTTTGCTGCGGAGGGCAGCCCGGCGGATTGTGTTTTGACGGCGATCAACGAGGTGATGCCCGACCGCCCGGATGTGATCCTCTCAGGGGTCAATCGCGGCAACAACGCCGCCGATAATGCGCTGTATTCCGGCACCCTTGGCGGCGCAATGGAAGGGGCGCTTCAAGGCATTCCGTCGATCGCCCTTTCGCAATATCTCGGCCCCAAAGTGATCGGCCTCGACAACCCGTTTGAAGCGGCGGCGGCTTTTGGCGTGAAAGTGGTGCGCAGGCTGATTGAGGATGCGCCTTGGCAGCCCAAAGCCGGGTATACGCCGTTTTACAACGTGAATTTCCCCCCTGTTCCGGCACAGGATGTAAAGGGCATTCGCGGCTGCGCCCAAGGGTGGCGCGAAAACACATTCTTTGGCACCCAAACCCAGTCCTCCCCCTCCGGAAAACGATTTGTCTGGATCAAGGGCGGGCCACAGCACGAACCCACAGCACCGGGCACCGATGCGGCCGCGAACCTTGAAGGCTATGTGTCCGTCACCCCCATGCGCGCCGATTTGACAGCCCGCGCCGAGCTGGACGCGGTGAAAGCGCTGTTTTCATGACCCAAGACCCCGACATCACGGACGCGGAACGCAAGATGCAGTTCTTGTTTCAGTTGCGCTCCAAAGGCGTGACGAATGCGCGGGTGCTGGACGCGATGGAGAAGGTTGATCGAGGGCGGTTTGTGACGGGGATTTTCGCACAACGCGCCTATGAGGACATGCCCCTGCCCATCGCATCGGGCCAAACAATCTCACAGCCTTCTGTGGTCGGTCTGATGACCCAAGCTCTTGATGTGCACCCGCGCGATAAGGTGCTGGAGGTTGGCACCGGCTCTGGCTATCAGGCAGCGATCTTGTCGCATCTGGCGCGCCGGGTCTATACGGTGGATCGCCATCGCGGCTTGGTGCGCGCAGCACGTCAGCTGTTTGAGGCGATGAACATGCACACAATCACCACGATCACCGGCGACGGCTCCTTCGGCTTGCCCGAACAGGCCCCCTTTGATCGCATTATTGTCACCGCCGCCGCCGAGGATCCGCCCGGCCCCCTCTTGGCTCAACTGGCGGTTGGCGGTATTATGGTGGTGCCGGTGGGGCAATCCGACCATGTGCAAAGCCTGATCAAGGTGACGCGCACGGAAGCCGGCTATGAGTACGACGAGATTTTGCCTGTCAGATTTGTCCCACTTATCGAGGGTCTGGGGCAGGAATAGGCGACGAAAATGAAGGCTCGCGCAGAAGGGTCGAAAATGAAAAAGGGTATGAGCATGAGTGTCCACAAATTTCCTTTGCGCGCGGCGCTGATGGGCGTAAGCCTTATCACGTTGAGCGCCTGTGACGGGGACATGGATTTTGACCTGCGCCGTTTTGGCGAAGGGTTTTCGACAACAGCTGCCGCACGCGAAGCCAAAACCGCAGCGCGCCCACAAGCGGATGCGCGCGGCGTGATCTCTTATCCGACCTATCAAGTTGCCGTGGCGCAAAAGGGCGATAGTGTCTCCTCGCTTGCTGCCCGCATTGGGCTGGCGGCGGGCGATGTTGCGCGCTTTAACGGGCTGAAAGCGGACGCTGTCTTGCGCGCAGGCGAGATTTTGGCCCTGCCTAAGCGGGTCGCCGCCGAAAATGCCGCGCCGATTGCTGCGGCGTCTGCGGTGGATGTGACAACCCTTGCGGGCAATGCGCTCGATCAAATCGGGCCTTCGCCTGTGGCCGCCGCCCCGCAAGGCGATGCGCCCACCCGTCACCAAGTCCAACGCGGCGAAACCGCCTATTCCATCGCGCGGTTGTATGGCGTTTCGGCGCGGGCACTGGCGGAATGGAACAGCCTTGATAGCGCGCTGTCCGTGCGCGAAGGCCAGTATTTGTTGATCCCGGTGGTGATTGAACCAGCGCCCGTCCAAGACATTGCTGCCGTGACGCAACCGGGCGAAGGCTCAAGCGTGCCCCTGCCGCCCTCCGCGTCTACCGCGCTGCCGGACGAAAAGACCACGCCCATCGCCACAGCAGAGGCTGCGCCAAGCCCGACCCCCGCCAATCTGGGGGCCGAACGCACAACTGCCTCAAGTTCCAAAATGACAATGCCCGTCGGCGGCAAAATCGTGTCCGCCTTTGTGAAGGGCAAGACAGACGGTGTTGATTTCGCTGCAAGCTCTGGCGCAACCGTTAAGGCGGCGGCGGCTGGCACCGTTGCCGCGATCACGAAAGACACGGAAGGCGTGCCGATCCTTGTGCTGAAACACGCTGGCAACTTGCTGACTGTCTATGCGGGGATCGACAATATTTCGGTCGCCAAGGGCGCATCGGTGAGCCGGGGCCAAAGCATTGCAAGCGTGCGGTCCGGCTCAAACGCGCTGCACTTCCAAGTGCGCGAAGGCACAACCAGCGTCGACCCGCTGACCTACCTAAACTAATGAAAACACTTCGAAATCTGCGACCTTGGGCAAAGACACCCGCCCAAGGTCGCAGCCTTTAGCCGTCCGCTGGCCCTTTTCCAAGGTGCTTGCGCAGACGCGAGGGCGTCGATTTCTTTTTGTTTTTATAGGGATTCTTGTCGGCCTGCGAACGCATCGTCAGCCGGATCGGCGTGCCGGGCATGTCAAAATCCGCTCTCAGCCCATTCACAAGATAGCGCGAATAGCTTTCGGGCAGTTTTTCCGGGATCGAACACATCACCACAAACGCGGGTGGACGCGTTTTCACTTGGGTCATATAGCGCAATTTGATCCGGCGACCTGCGGGCGCGGGCGGGGGGTGCGCCGTCACCATTTCCGCCAGCCAATTGTTCAGATGCGCCGTCGAAACCCGGCGGTTCCAAACCTCATGCGCCCGGATCACCGCCTGTTGCAAGCGCTCCATTCCACGGCCTGTCTTGGCGGAAATCGTCACAAGCGGCGCACCGCGCAACTGTGGCAAAAGCCGCTCAAAGGCTTCGCGCAAATCACGCAGCTTTTCTTGTTTGTTCTCCTCAGCGTCCCATTTGTTGATCGCCACAACCACCGCGCGCCCTTCGCGTTCCGCCAAGTCCGCGATCCGCAAATCCTGCTGTTCAAACGGGATTGCCGCGTCCAAAAGCACCACGACAACCTCCGCGAATTTCACGGCGCGCAGCCCATCCGCAACCGATAATTTCTCAAGTTTTTCCTGGACTTTCGCCCGTTTCCTCATCCCCGCCGTGTCGAATATCCGCGTCGGCGTCCCGCCCCAGTTGAAGGGCACGGAAATACTGTCGCGGGTGATCCCGGCTTCCGGTCCGGTGAGCAAACGATCCTCGCCAAGCAATTGATTGATGAGGGTGGACTTGCCAGCATTGGGCCTGCCAACAACCGCCACTTGCAGCGGTTTTTCGTTGGTGGGTGTGCGCGCGGCTTCGAGCGCTTCTTGGTCCTCTTCCTCGCCATCCACGGCCACATCCGTCTCGGGAGCAACCGCTTGCATCCGTTTTTCGGCGTCTTCGCACAGCGGCGCCAAAATATGCGCCAACTCGCCCATGCCCTCGCCATGCTCCGCCGAAATCGCCAAGGGATCACCAAGCCCCAGCGCATAGGCTTCGATCAGCCCCGCCTCCGCCGCGCGGCCTTCACATTTGTTGGCACCGAGAATCACATTGGCATTCTTGCGGCGCAAAATATCGGCAAAAACCTCATCCGCAGGCAACACACCCGCGCGCGCGTCGATGACAAACAAACAGGCATCCGCCATCTCAACAGCGCGCTCCGTCAACCGGCGCATCCGCCCCTGAAGGCTCTCGTCGGTGGCCTCCTCCAGACCCGCCGTGTCGATCACCGTGAATCGCAGTTGGCCCAAGCGGGCCTCGCCTTCGCGCAGGTCACGGGTCACGCCGGGCGTGTCATCCACAAGCGCCAGCCGCTTGCCAACCAGCCGGTTGAACAAGGTCGATTTGCCCACATTTGGACGCCCCACAATGGCGAGTGTAAAGCTCATGATCAAAGTCCTTTTCAGGCCGCGTGCAGCCGTATGCGCCCCGATCCGATAGCCAAGTGGTAGCGGCTAGCGCAGCGCGACAAGCGTGCCTTTTACAGTGGCAATATACGCAACACCACCCACAATCACAGGGCGGCTCGCGGCCCCTGCTGGCAGCTCAACCGCAGAGATCAAAGCCCCTGATGCGGGATCAAATGCGCGCAAGTACCCATCCGAGGACGCAACCCAAAGCCGCCCGCCCGCAAGCGTTGGGCCATAGCTTTGATAGACCGATTTGCGCCGGCGCGGTTTGTCTTTCTCATAGCCCGGTAAATCGACCGCCCAAATCCGTTTGCCGCTGGTCGCGTTCAAGCGCACAAGTTGCAGGTTGTCTGAGACCATGAAGACTGATCCGCCAACAACCGTCATCGCGCCCATGGCCCCGTCCGGCGAGGTCCATTTCAGATCCCCTTTGGTGCTCATCGCCGCCGAGGTGCCCGCAGCACTGCCGACATAGACTGTAGAGCCAACAACAACAGGTTCGCCCGAAAGCTCATTGACGTTCGCATAGGCCCGCCCGCTGCGTTTTCCGGCCACGGGAACCGCCCAGGTTGGCGTGCCGTCCGAGGCTTTGACCCCAACAACAGTCCCGATTGAGAAAGGCGTAATCACTGTGCCCCCCGAAACGGCGGGGCTGGCATAGCCAAGCACACCAGGGCGCGCCGGGGTGCCATCAAGGTCCCAGTTGACCCGCCCAGAGGCCGCATCAACCGACACCAAACGGTTGTCTTTGGTCAGCACATAAACATCGCCGCCTGCAACACTTGGTGCCCCAGAAACCGGCGCATCAAAGCGTTGGGTCCAAATCGGCGCGCCTGAGGCCGCATCCAAAGCGACAAGCTCGCCAAATCCGGTTGTGGCAAAAATCCGCCCCGCACTATAGGCCAAACCGCCGCTGCTTGCGTCTGTGGGCTTGTCTGAGCTGGGGGTCAGCGGGCGCATCCAAAGCGCGGCACCAACCGTGGAATGTGCGACGACCTGACTTTGCGCATCCATCGTAAACACGCGGCCCTCCGCCACAATAGGTTCGGCCAAAACCCGTTGTTTGCGATCCGATCCAGCCCCAACATCAACCGAGAAAATCACCTGTGGTGCAGCGGAAAAAGCAAGGTTTCCAAGGGCATGACTTGCGCCTCCGGCCCGTTGAGGCCAGCTTGACAAAGAGCGCGGCGCCCCTGTTGCCACGGCCACTGACCGGTTTTCCTTGGCAGCAGCTTCATCGCTCACAAAGCGCGCCGCTTGGGCTTCGCCAACAACTTCGGGGTCAGGGCTGCGCAGGCTCTCGCGTTTGCCCTCAAAGATCACTTCGCGGTCTTCACATGCTGCCAGCAACAAAACGCTGCCCAACACCAAAGTTTTGATCATAGTTGTGCGTGTCACTCGACAGCCCCCCAATTTTTGGCCCGTTCTTTGCGGCACTCTGCCGACTGCGGGTTCATTCACTCGCCGCACCGGCCTCATCCACCGTACCGCCCAACGCCACAATCAACTGCTGCGCGCGTGTACGCAAGCCCTCGCTGGCGTCCGCATCTTCCAAAAGCCCTTTGAGGCGCGTGATCGCGCTGTCCGAATTGCCAAGTTCAAGCTCTGCGAGCGCCAATTGCTCCTCCGCCAAGACCCGAAACACGCCACCAGAGGCGACCAGCGGCTCCAATAGCTCAATACGGCTCGCAGCCGACAACGTCCCCCCCGGCAAGCTCACGCGCTTGAGCGTTGCCAGATCGCGGTAAAGGGTCGGCTTCTCTGGATCGTCCGCCAGCCCCTTCAGTGCGGCATCCGCCACCGCAGGATCGTCGGTTTCGCTTGCTGTCAGAAGCGCCAAAACCGCAGCAGAATCGCCGTCTGTCTCGATCGCCTTAAGCGCCTCAACACGCGCGCTCGCCGTGGTGCCATCCATCGCGGCCAACATCGCATCGCCCCGCGCCTCAGCCGCGCTGCGCGCCTTGGAGTCTGACCATTCCTTGTAAGCGGCCCCCCCCACGATCACCGCCACCAAGACCGCGCCGATCCAGCCGTACTTGCGCAACAACGCATAGAGCTTATCGTTGCGGACCTCTTCGGTCACTTCGTCAATGAAGGTGTCGGTATCGCTCACAGGCTGCTCTCCGGGTTACTGCTCGGCCCTCTTTACCGCGAACCACGAAGGCTTGCCAAGGGGCGAGCAAAAGTGATCCGAATGACACCATATTTCGAATACCCTATATTGCGACGTTGAGCCGCTTTGACATTAACCCTATTTCAGGACCAGATCGCCTATCCTGCGACCATCAAAAAGAGAGAGTCCATGCGCCCAATCCCCCTTTTGACAGCCGCTGCCGTTATGGTTTTGCTGTTCTTGATGGTGTTTCAACGCGAAGCCTTGCGCGATTTTGTGCGCGGGGATGGTGCTGCTGCCTCAGACGAGACAAGCGGCGCTCCCACCTCTGACGCAACGCCTGACGACGCAGAGACAACGGCCACAACAGCGCCGCGCCCGGAAACCGCCCCGGACGTGACCCCGGACGTGGCCGCGGACGTGGCCCCTGAGGCTGTGTCGGTTGTGGCGCTGGCTTCGGTTGCGCGCGAAATCGACAGCGCCGTAGTGTTGCGCGGCGAAACCGAAGCGATGCGGCAGGTGGAATTGCGCGCCGAAACCTCCGGTAAGGTCGTGTCCACCCCCATCGAAAAAGGCGCATTCATTACCAAAGGACAGGTGATTTGCGAGATCGAGAAAGGCACCCGTGAAGTGACCTTGGCAGAAGCGTCGGCGCGTTTGGCGGAGGCGCAAATCAACCTCACAGCCGCAGAGCAATTGTCAAAAGGAGGCTACGCCGCCGAAACTCGCGTGTTGTCTGCCCGCGCCGCTATGCAAAGCGCAGAGGCCGCCGTTGCCGCAGCGCTTGGGGCGATTGATGATCTGCAAATAACAGCGCCTTTTGATGGGATATTGGAAAGCACATCGGCGGAACTTGGCAGCCTTTTGCAGCCCGGCGGGCTATGCGCAACTGTCGTGCAAATGAACCCCGTAAAGCTCGTAGGCTTTGTCTCGGAAGCCGATGTAGGCCGGGTGGAAATCGGTGCCAAGACCGGGGCGCGGCTTTCGTCGGGCGCGCAGGTCTTGGGCGAAGTGACATTCTTGTCGCGCGCGGCAGACCCCGTCACGCGCACCTTTCGGGTCGAAGCACTGGTGGCAAACGACGATCTGTCTTTGCGCGATGGGCAAACCGCCGAAATCCTGATCTCCAGCGCCGGGCGCAAAGCGCATCTGCTGCCGCAATCCTCGCTGACGCTGGACAATGAGGGCCGTCTTGGCGTGCGCATTGTTGGTGAGGGCAACCTCACTGAATTCCTGCCAGTCACCATGTTGCGCGACACGGTGGATGGGGTTTGGGTTGCGGGCCTGCCGGAAACGGCATCGGTGATCGTCGTTGGTCAAGACTACGTGGTGGAAGGCGTGCCGCTGGCCGTGAGCTATCAGGAGCGCGCGCAATGAATATCGTCGATTGGGCCGCCGCGCGCGCGCGTATGATCCTTGCGTTTATCGCTCTGTCGATCATCGCCGGGATTGCGGCCTATGTTGGCCTGCCCAAAGAAGGCGAACCGGATATCGAAATTCCGGCGCTGTTTGTTTCGGTCCCCTTCCCCGGGATATCGGCTTCTGACAGCGAAAGCATGTTGGTGCGACCGATGGAAACCAACCTGGCTGATATCGACGGCCTCAAGACAATGACGGGCACCGCCGCGGAAAACTACGCCGGGGTCGCATTGGAATTTGAATTCGGCTGGGACCGCACAAAAGTCATCGCTGACGTGCGCGACGCTATGAACAAAGCAGAGGCCGATTTCCCGGCTGGCTACCAGAAATACAGCGTCAACGAGATCAACTTTTCAGAATTCCCGATCCTGATCGTCAATCTCACTGGCAATGTGCCAGAACGCACCCTTGTGCGCCAAGCCCGCGCGCTGCAAGACCATGTTGAGGCCATCGACGCCGTGCTTGAAGCCAAGCTCACAGGCTACCGCGACGAAATGATGGAAGTGCTTATCGATCCGCTAAAGCTGGAGGCCTATAATGTCACTGCCGCCGAGTTGATTGGCGTTGTCACCAACAACAACCAACTGATCGCCGCCGGGCAAATCACAACGGCCAGCGGCGCAACCTCGGTCAAGATTCCGGGCGCGTTTGATGAGGTTGCAGACATCTACGCCCTGCCCGTCAAAGTGAATGGCGACAGTGTCGTGACCCTTGGCGACCTCGCAGAAATCCGCCTCGCCTTTGAGGATCGTGTCGGCACGGCGCGTTTTAACGGCGCAACAACCGTGGCGCTACAGGTCGTGAAGGGCAAAGGCTACAACATTATGGACACCTCAAGAGAGGTGCGCCGCGTGGTCGAGGACGCCGTTGCCGCCTGGCCGCCGGAGCTGCAAAACGCTGTGACAGTCGCCTTCTCAAACGACCAAAGCTATGTGGTGAACTCAATGGTTCGCCAACTAGAGGGATCGGTGATCACAGCCATTGCACTGGTGATGATCGTCGTCCTCGCAAGCCTCGGAATGCGCTCGGCGCTGCTGGTCGGATTTGCGATCCCAACCTCATTTCTACTGACGTTCGCGCTGTTTGGCCTGCTTGGCTATACCGTCAATAATATCGTCATGTTTGGCCTGATTTTGGCGGTGGGCATGTTGGTGGATGGTGCAATCGTTGTGGTGGAATACGCCGATAAACGCATCAATGACGGCGTTGGCCCAATGGCCGCTTATACTGAAGCCGCAAAACGGATGTTTTGGCCCATCGTCAGCTCCACCGCCACCACGCTGTGCGCCTTTATGCCCATGCTCTTTTGGCCAGGTATTCCCGGCGAATTCATGGAAATGTTGCCAAAAACCCTGATTTATGTGCTCTCCGCGTCCCTCTTGGTGGCGCTGATCTTCCTGCCCATCGTCGGGGGCTTGGCCGGGCGCATGAGCCGCATTTTGGAGCGCGCCTCTCAAACCCTGCGCCCGCTGCACATCGCTCTGCGCCTCGCCCTCACCGCTGTCATGGCCATCGCCCTTTACACAAGCGCCATGCAGCTTGTGAACCCAAACTACCTTTTGGGCGGGATGGGCGTGCCCACGCAGGGCTTCGTGGCCCTGTTGCCGGGCATTGTGATGTTCACCTTCACCGCCAGCGCCTTTGTGATTTGTCTGGATGCGATCAAGCCCGCCTCCAAGCCACAAAAAGTCGTTTCCGGCTATCGCCGGTCGCCTTTTGGCGTGGTGATTGAAGCGCTGGTTGGCAACCCGGTGATGCCCATCGCATCCATCGCCATCGTCGGCATTTTGATCATGGGCGTCTTCGCGGACTACCAAGAAAACAACAGCGGTTTCGAATTTTTCGCAGAAACCGAAGCCGAACAGGTCATCGTTTATGTGCGCGCACGCGGCAACTTGTCGATCGAAGAAAAAGACGCGCTCGTACGCGAGGTGGAAACCGTTGTTCTGGCCACCCCCGGCGTCAAGAACGCCTTTGCCTTCGCGGGCGAAGGCGGCCTAAACCAAAACACAGGCGGCGCAGCGGCCCCGCGCGACAGTATTGGCCAAATTCAAATCGAAGTGGCCACCTATGAAGACCGCCCTGTGGTCACGCAAAAGGCAAAACTTCTAGGCTTTATTCCCTATACAAAACGCACAGTGGACGGGCGTTTTTCGGGCGACAGTGTGATCAAATCGCTCAACCAGGAGCTTGCGAAAATTCCGGGGATCTATGCAGAGGTGATCGGGCTTGCAGGCGGGCCAGCCTCGGCAAAACCTGTGCATCTGCGCCTCAAAGGTCAGGACTGGGATGATCTCTTGGCCGCGACAAACGCCGCCAATGCCCATTTTCAAACCCTCCCCGGCCTCACCGGAATCGAAGACACCCGCCCGCAACCCGGCATAGATTGGCAACTGGACATCGACGTCGGCGAAGCCGGGCGCTACGGCACCAATGTCGCCACCATCGGGGGCATTGTGCAGCTGGTCACCACCGGGCTTTTGCTCGACACCATGCGCCTAGATGGCTCGGAGGAGGAAATCGAAATCCGCGTCCGCTTCCCCGAAGAGCATCGCGTGTTATCCACCCTCGACAGCCTGAAACTGCGGACCGCCCAAGGGCTTGTGCCGCTCTCAAACTTCGTGTCGCGCAGCCCGGTTCCAACCTTGGCGCAAATCGACCGCGTTGATCAGGCCCGTTACTTTGACGTCAAAGCCGGGGTAGTGCCCGGTCTGGTAGTGCTCACTGACAACGACAATGCAAACGATCCCGGCAAAGTCATGAGCCTTGAAGAGGCGGACGCCATCACCAAAGACGCGAAAGATGGCAAGTTCTCCACCACCGCCGTCACCCCGAACGAGCGGATTGACCAAATCCAAACATGGCTTGCCTCCGGGGCTTTGCCCGCTGGCATATCCTATGAGTGGACCGGAGACGTGGCGGATCAGAGCGAAAGCAACGCCTTCCTGAAAAACGCATTTGCGGGCGCGCTGTTCTTGATGTTCATCATCCTGCTCGCGCAGTTTAACAGCTTTTACAACTCGGTTCTGGTGCTGCTCGCGGTTGTGCTGTCCACCACGGGCGTGCTCTACGGCATGTTGGTCATGGGCCAACCCTTTTCCTCCATCATGACCGGCACCGGCGTTGTGGCGCTTGCTGGCATCGTGGTGAACAACAACATCGTCTTGATCGACACCTACCAAGACTACAGCCGCTACATGCCCCGCATCGAGGCGATCATTCGCACCGCCGAAGATCGGATTCGCCCGGTTTTGCTCACCACCATCACCACAATGGCGGGGCTGATGCCGATGATGTTTGGCCTGTCCCTGGACTTCATAAATGGCGGCTACACCGTCGACGCGCCCACAGCCCTTTGGTGGAAACAACTCGCAACCGCCGTGGTGTTCGGCCTTGGCATCGCGACGATCCTGACACTTGTCTTCACCCCCTCGATGTTGGCCTTGCGCCTGTGGCTCAGCGCAGGTGCCTATAGATCTTTGGGAGGGCTACAAGCCTTGGTTTTTGGCAAGAGTTCCAAAGCCGCGCGCGATATGGCGCTCTACAAAACGGCCCGCGCGGCCCAGCCCGGAGATTTGATCTGGGAGGAGGCAGAGACCGGGCTGGAGCCGGACGCCCCGGAGGACCTCACCTCGCAAACCACCCCCGATCTGGATGACATGCTGCGCAAAAGAGCCAAAGCTCAAGCCTTGGACGCGGCAGAATTGTCAGCGCCCCTACAAGGCGCAGTGGACCCGTCTACAAAGGCCGCCCAATAACACAGCGCCAAGATCAACCGCAAAGCCAGACACCCGCCTTCTTTGGTTCAAAAATACCTCCGCCGGAGGCGCAGATTAACCAAACAGAAAGCCTTTCAACAAAGGCGCGCGCGCTCGCACGTCGAAGCAGACGCAAGCTCACGTTTGCCACGTCCCCATCGCGCAGCCCTTCAGCCTAGGATGTGGGGGCCTCGCCATCTTGCCCCTGTTCGTCTTCGCTGGCCTGACGCGCCCACATCGCCGCATATTTGCCGCCCCGCGCCAGCAAAGCCTCATGGGTGCCTTCCTCGGACACAACGCCAGCCTCCAAAACCACAATCCGATCCGCATCCACAATCGTCGACAACCGGTGCGCAATCGTGATCACTGTGCGCCCTTGGCTCATCGCCTTGAGCGAGTCTTGAATGTCGCGCTCGGTTTCTGTGTCCAACGCCGAAGTCGCCTCATCCAACACCAAAATCGGCGGATTTTTCAAAAGCGTGCGCGCGATGCCCACACGTTGCTTTTCGCCCCCCGACAACTTGAGGCCGCGTTCGCCAACTGTGGTGTTATACCCTTCGGGCAAACCCGCGATAAAGTCATGGATTTTCGCCGCGCGCGCCACCCGTTCAATATCTTCCTGCGTGGCACCTTCGCGCCCATAGGCGATGTTGTAACCTACAGTGTCATTGAACAAAACCGTGTCTTGAGGCACCACCCCAATCGCATTGTGAAGGCTCTCTTGCGTCACATCACGCACGTCTTGCCCGTCGATTGACAAAGCCCCGTCACTCACATCGTAAAACCGGAACAAAAGCCTGCCGATCGTCGACTTTCCAGACCCGGACGGGCCAACAATCGCCACCGTGTGCCCGGCAGGCACATCAATATCGACGCCCTGCAAAATCAACCGACTGTCCTCATAGCCAAACGCCACGTCCTTCAGCGCAACATGCCCGCCGGAGATGGCCAAATCAGGCGCGCCGGGCTTGTCCCTGACCTCTGCGGGCTGCTCCAACAATCCAAACATTTCTCCCATATCCACAAGCGCTTGACGGATTTCACGATAGACCGAGCCAAGGAAATTGAGCGGCATTGTGATCTGCACCATATAGGCGTTCACCATGACAAAATCCCCGGTCGACAGGGTGCCACTCTCCACCCCATAGGCGGCCAAAATCATCACACCCACAAGCCCGGACGTGATAATAAAGCTCTGACCAGCGTTGAGAAACGCCAAGGATTGCGAGGTCTTGATCGCCGCCGTCTCATAGCCCGCCATCGACGCGTCAAAGCGCTTTGCCTCGCGCTTTTCCGCGCCGAAGTATTTCACAGTTTCAAAGTTCAACAGACTGTCCACGGCCTTTTGGTTGGCGTCCGTGTCTTGGTCGTTCATCTGTTTACGAATACGCACACGCCACTCGGTGATCGCAAAGGTGAAGCGCACATAAAGCGCAATCGTGACAAGCACGATCGCCAAATACGACCAGCCGAAATAAAAGGCGAAAAAGATCGCAACAAGCCCAAGCTCCAAGAACAGCGGCACGATATTGAACACCAAGAACCGCAACAAGAACTCAACGCCCTTAACGCCGCGCTCCATGATCCGGCTCAGACCACCCGTCTTGCGGCTGATATGATAGCGCAAGCTCATCGCGTGAATATGTTGAAAAGTCTCAAGCGCCATCGCCCGCAACGCGCGCTGCGCAACCTTGGCGAAAATCCCGTCCCGCAATTGGTTCAGCGCCACCGACAAAAAGCGCGAAGTGCCGTATGCCAGCGTCAGACCGATCGCCCCCATCGCCAACATCCACGCCGGCGAAACGCTTTCGCCCGTGAGCGCATCCACCGCAACCCCGTAAAGAAAGGGCGTCGCGAGGGCGACAAACTTCGTGAAAATCAACAACGACAGCGACAAGATGACCCGCGCTTTGATATCGCGCTCACCTTCTGGCCACAAATACGGCACAACCCGTTTGATGGTGCGCCAACTTTGCCCATCCGCTTCGCCCGACACCCGCGCCTCTGTCACAGTTCTTTGTCCGCCGCCCCGTCGCATGGTTTCGTCCTTCCGAGAATTGAAGGGTCTAGGTAGGCGCGATTGCAGGCAATGACCAGAGGGGAGCGCGCGGAGAGTTCATGTGTCGCCCTACTCAGGCAAGGAAAACACCTGCCCGGGGTAGATTAAATCCGGGTCGCGGATCAGATCGCGGTTGGCGGCAAACACCTGCACGTATCGCAACCCATCCCCATACCGCGCCTCTGAGATGGCCCATAAGGTCGCCCCATGTTGCACAGTGATCGCAGCGGCGCGCTTGCCGTCTTCGCCCAGATTTGCCGCCAAAGCCGCAGCCTGCAACACAGCAGCCTCTTCGCGCTTAAACGGCGTTTCTACCCGCGCTGTCACCTCGCCTTGCGGTGTCACCTCATCCAATCGCAAGGTGTAAACCCCCGCTTGGACATCCTCCGGTAATGGCAAGTGCCACTGGCCCACCGCCTCAGGCGCAAGCCCAATCGGCGCCCCGTCCAAATAGACCTGAACCGCGCCAGAACTGCGCCCAGCCAAAGCAACGCCGCCCGCATCGGAATACGCAATACTGTCGAGCGACAAAGGCGCGATCACCGGTCCGCCTTCGTTGTCTTGCTGGTTTGCAAGTGGAGGTGCGTCCTGAACAACCTTTGCGCCCTCTGGACCAGCCAATACCAGCTTTGGTTGCTGCGAAACCTCGACTTCTTGCGTGCCGTCTTGCGCGCCGTCCTCAAAGCCATCCTCAAGGGACGCCGCCGCGCTTTGCTGTGCCACAGGTTCAACCAAGAGCGTTTGCGCCGAGGTCGTGACCTCGCCCGCCACGTCCATTTCAAGCCATAGGTCGCGCCCCTCCTCGCCCTCTGGCATATCAAACAACGCCACAAAATTCCCGCCAGCATCGGCAAGCGTTTCATGGACGATTTGCCCACCTGCCAGGATGCGCAGCGTCGCACCGGGCGCGGCAAACCCCGCAATCACCGCGTTCCCATCGGGCGTAATGCGCACAACGTCAAACTCAGGGGCCTTGAGCGCTTCTTGCGGCCCATCCGCCCTGTCCGTCTGCTCAGGTTGCTCAGGTTGCTCACGTTGCACAGGCGGCTCGGTCGTCTTCTCTTGCGCCTCGACCGGTGCACCATTAGGCGTGTCACCCGCCACAATGGGCGCTGGCCTCTCAACGTCGGCGGTGTCGCTCTGCGCCACCTCGCCGTCAGTTTGCTCAGACATCAATCCCCAAACCGACACCAAGAAAATCGCCACCAAAACAGCGCCCCCCAGAAGCCATCCAGCCCAGCCTTGCATAAGTTTCGTCATGGAATATTCCCTATCTGAAAGGCGGTTGATCGACCTTAGCAACAGGTCTATGAGCGGTCAAAAGCAATCATCAAAGGTCAAACTCATGTCAGCCAGCCCCCGTTCCGTTTGCGTCTATTGCGGCTCTCGTTTTGGGGCTGATCCGGCCTATAAAGCAGCAGCCGACGACTTGGGCGCGGGATTGGCGCAGCTTTCATGGCGCTTGGTCTATGGCGCAGGCGATGTCGGCTTGATGGGGGCGGTGGCCAACGCCGCCCAAGCCGCGGGCGGCGAAACTTTTGGCGTGATCCCAACGCATTTACTCGAATTTGAGGTCGGCAAACGCGACCTCACCACCTTTATCATCACTGAAAACATGCATGAGCGCAAAAAGGTGATGTTCATGAACTCGGACGCCGTGGTGGTGTTGCCCGGCGGCGCCGGGTCGCTTGACGAGTTTTTCGAGGTGCTGACTTGGCGCCAGCTTGGCTTGCACGACAAGCCCATTTTGTTGCTCAACACCAATGGATATTGGGATCCGCTGATCAGCTTGATGGATCATGTCGTCGCTGAGGGCTTCGCGGACGCGTCGATCTTGGATTTCATCACAATTGTCGCGGATGTCCCGGCAACGCTTGCACAGCTCACAACCGCCCTCGCCTAGCCCGCGCTCCTGCCCCGGCCTTAACGCCCCTTTGAGTTAGAGGGATTGACGCGCTGCGTGATTATGTAGTTATGTAGCTACATGACTACAAATGATCATATGGATTCGGTTTTCGCCGCGCTCGCCCATGGCACCCGCCGTCACATGCTCAACATTGTGCGCGATCATCCCGGCATCACAGTTGGCAAACTCGCCGCGCATTTCGATGTGAGCCGGATCACCATCATGCAGCACCTCAGCGTGCTCACGGACTGTGCTTTGGTGATCAGCGAAAAGGACGGGCGTGCGCGCAAACTATACCTGAACGCCGCCCCAATTCACGACATCCACAGCCGTTGGATTGATCAATACGCCGCCCATTGGGCGGAGCGCACTTTCACAATCAAACGCGTGGCCGAAGCCGCCGCGCTTGCTGCCAAAAAGGACCATAAGAATGACGACTGAGCGAAAGACATACCGCACGCGCACGATGATTGACGCCCCGATTGAGACAGTTTGGGCGGCGCTCGTCAAAACCGATGAGGCTTTGCCGTTTTTCTTTGGGGGCGTGTGCCAAACCACAAATGCGCTCGCCAAAGGCGCGAAAATGCGCATGAGCCACCCCTCGGGCAAAGTGGCGATGGTGGTGGGCGAGGTCTTGGCCTTTGAGCCGCCCCACCGCTATTCACACACCTTTCAGATGACCCATATTGATGAGCCAGCCGCCACGATCGTTTATGAGTTGAGTGAGGTGGAGGGCGGAACGCAATTTGACCTCGTGATCGAAAACGCAGTGCCCGGCAGCAAGCTGGAAAAGGAAATGGTGGGCGCTCAAGAGTTCATTTCGCAAAACCTGAAAGCCTTTATCGAAAACGGTCGCCCGGCGTTTTCCGGGCGCATGGTCATGTTGATCTCACCGCTGTTCCCATTGATCGCCAAACGGGTCCAACGCATTGAAAACTGGCCACTTTAAACAACACACAAAAACGGCCGCCCCAGTTCGGGACGGCCGCTAAATCACTTATGTCGCAAAGGTTCACATGCGCGAAGCGACGTTTTCCCAGTTGACGAGCTTGTCAAGGAAGTTGCTCAGATACACCGGGCGCTTGTTGCGGAAATCAATGTAATAGGAGTGCTCCCAGACATCGCAACCCAGTAACGCGGTTTGACCAAAGCACAAAGGGTTCACACCGTTTTCGGTTTTTGTCACCTTAAGCGATCCGTCCGTGTCCTTTACGAGCCATGCCCAGCCAGAGCCGAATTGACCAGCGCCCGCAGCGGCGAACTCTTCTTTAAACTTGTCCACGGACCCAAAGGCCTCGTTGAGCGCCTTTTCAAGCTCGCCCGGCATTGCCGCGCCATTTGGCCCCATCATTTCCCAGAACTGTGTGTGGTTCCAGTGTTGCGAAGCGTTGTTGAAAATGCCGTTTTGGGCCACAGCGGAGGCGTCATAGGTGCCCTTGATGATCTCCTCAACGGATTTGCCTTCCCATTCGGTGCCAGCGATCAATTTGTTGCCGTTGTCCACGTAAGCTTTGTGGTGGATATCGTGATGGTACTCCATCGTTTCCTGCGACATGCCAGCCGCGGCCAGCGCATCATGTGCATAGGGAAGGTCGGGAAGTTCAAAAGCCATTGGGATAGCCCCCTGTTCTTAGCGTTTCAGTTGGGTATTAGATGTGCCTGACCGGGGGGTAAGGTCAAGGGGCGCGCGCGTTGTTTTTATGAAAACCCCGTGAAAAGCGGTACACAGGAAGCCCACAGCGTATGTGCTCTGATGAACTGAGGAATTTTTGAGCAGCGCCGGGTTTGTCTCAACGGTTTGGAGACTTACCCAGCGATGATGGGCATTTAGCGCGCCGCGTTTTCGAGCAGCGCCGTCAAATAGTCCTCAACCGAGCGAAATCCCAAGACGCGGTAGCCCTCGGCCTCCGCCATCACCGCCCCCGCCACCTGCGCAATTCGCGTGCGCCGGATCATACCGGGGGTAAAGCCGCGCCGATCAAACGGACAGAGCTTGGCAATCACCTTTTCAGCCTCCGCGCCGGTAATGTCATACATAACGCGCGCCTCACTGACATCAATCGCCGCCCCGTGCCCCGAGCCAATCGCCACAAGGGCCCGCTCGATCAGGGCTTCGGTTTCCTTGGGGGCACAGAACGCCAACAGCTCGTCGGGCGACATCCAAGCGAGGCGCACAGACCCGGCCTGCGTATAGGTGAGCGGATCTGGCAACGAAGGACCAAGCGCCTTGGCGATCTTGCTCAGAACTGCCGCCGCGCCGCGCAGCGTGATCATCCCCTGCGCCGCCGCCTTGGAAACCCGCGCCTCACCCGCCAAATCAAACATCAGCCTTCTCCCCTTTGGGATCATAAAAACATGGGTCCACAACCCGCGCCTTGATCACAACGCCAGTGCCATCCAAGGTTGGAATATCCACCACATCGCCCATCCGATCCATGCCGCCTTGCAACAAACCCATAGCAATCCCGCACCGTAACGTGGGCGAATAATAGGTGGAGGTCACCCGCCCTTGAGTCACGTTTTGCCCGTTCGCATTGACGCCCTGCCCGCTGATATAGCTGCCATCCGGGATCACCATTCCGTCCAAAGTCGACAGCCCAACAAGCCTCCAGCGATCAGGGTCCACCATATGACGGCGCGCCTGTGCGCGCTTGCCGATATAGTCGGGTTTGACCTTGGAAATCGCCCATTCAAGGCCCAGATCCTGCGGGATAACCGTGCCATCTGTTTCGTCCCCGATCATGACAAACCCCTTTTCGGCCCGCAAAACATGCATCGCTTCGGTGCCATAGGGCGTGATCCCGTGATCTGCCCCCGCGCGCATGATCGCGTCCCACATGGCTTGTCCCTGCCCGGCCGCCACAGCGATTTCAAAGCTCAACTCGCCGGAAAACGAAATCCGAAACACCCGCGCCTTAATGCCGCCAAGCGTCCCTTGCGCCCAGGTCATGAACGGCAAAGCATCGCGCGAAACCTCCATGCCGCCAAGGGCCTCAAGCACCAAACGTGCCTTTGGCCCGGCCACAGCAATCTGTGCGAACTGCTCGCTCACATTTGCCGTATAGACGCGCCAATCCCACCATTCGGTTTGCAGCCATTCCTCCATATGTGCATGGATGCGCTCCGCGCCGCCTGTGGTCGTGTGACACAGCCAGGTTTGCTCATCTATGCGCGCCACGACACCGTCATCAGACAGAAACCCGTTTTCGCTGCACACCAGCCCGTAGCGGCATTTGCCAACTTTAAGCGCTGACATTTTGTTGGTGTAGATCATGTCGAGAAAACGCCCGGCATCCGGGCCTTTGACGATGATTTTTCCCAAGGTCGACGCATCCAGCACCCCGACCGCATTGCGCACGGCGAGGATTTCACGATTGATCGCGAGCGACGTGGTTTCGACCCCATGCGGATAGGCAAAGGGGCGCCGCCAATGGCCAACAGGTTCAAACACAGCACCCTGTTGTTCGTGCCAGCTGTGCATTGGCGTTTTGCGGATTGGCTGGAACAAATCGCCGCGCGCTTCGCCTGTGATGGCGGCCATCGAAATGGGCGTATAGGGCGGGCGAAAAGTCGTGGTGCCCGTCTGCGCAATACCTTGATCTAAAGCATGAGAAAGGGTCGCCAGACCATTGATATTGGACAGTTTTCCCTGATCTGTCGCCATGCCAAGTGTGGTGTAGCGCTTGGTGTGTTCCACGCTCGCATAGCCTTCGCGCGCTGCCAATTCCACGTCCGCGACCTTAACGTCATTTTGAAAATCGAGCCACATTTTCGACTTCGCGCGCGCCTCGGCCCCCTCCGGCATGACCCAGCAAGGGTGCAGCGGTTGCGCTTCTTCATGTGTTCCTTTTGGCGCAGCTTTACGGGTGAGTTTTGCGCCTGCCGCCTTGGCAGCCGCGCGCCCCGCGTCATGCGCATCCAGCAAGGTTTCATGGTGCAACAAAGCCCCCGAAGCCGCCCCGGCGCAGCGCACAAACCCCTCACCATCCGCCCCAAGCGGGGGCCGACCACTGTCCGGCACAAACATCGCGCCGCGCGTATCCCACAAGAGTTTCCCGCCGCAATGCGAATACAAATGAACAGCCGGCGACCAGCCGCCCGACATCGCAACGCAATCGCATTTGATCTCCTCCACCGCCGCGCCTGCCCCGCCTTGGCGCGTCACAAGCACCGATTTCACAGCGCGTTTGCCCTTCACATCGGCAATCCCCTGCCCATGCATCAAACGCACCCCTGCCTTGCGCAGTTTATCCGCCAAAGGTCCGGTCAAAACAGGGCGCACATCAACCACCGCTGGCACCTCAAGCCCCGCCTCAACAAGCGCAAGCGCTGTGCGATACGCATCGTCGTTATTGGTGACAACAACCGTGCGCCGCCCCGGAGCAACGCCCCAATTCACAACGTAATCGCGCACAGCACTCGCCAACATCACCCCCGGCACATCGTTATGCGCAAAGGCCAGCGGGCGCTCAATCGCGCCGGTCGCCGCGACGATTTGCGCCGCTCGAATACGCCACAACCGATGCCGCACACGCCCATCGCCTGGCGTGTGATCGGCCACACGTTGATAGCCAAGCGCAAATCCATGATCATACACGCCCGCCCCCGATGTGCGCGCCAACATCGTGACATTTTCCATATCAGACAGCGCTTTAACAGCCGCATCGACCCATTGCCCCGGTGCCATCCCGTCGATCTCACCGCCCTCAACAGGCGCGCGCCCGCCCCAATATGCGCTTTGTTCCAACACCACGACCGAAACACCCGTTGCCGCTGCCGCCCGCGCCGCCGCAAGCCCCGCAACCCCGCCGCCGACGATCAACACATCGCAATGGTGATAGATATGCTCATAACGATCAACGTCTTGAGTGTCGGCCTGAGGCGCAGCCCCAAGCCCGGCGGATTGGCGGATAAACGGCTCAAAAACCGCCTCCCAAGCGCGCCGCGGATACATGAAGGTCTTGTAATAAAATCCTGCTGGCAAAAACCGCGAAAACACAGCGTTGATCGCGCCAATATCAAAGGCCAAAGACGGCCAGTGGTTTTGCGATTTCGCCACCAAACCCTGAAACACCTCGGTGGTGGTCATCCGCTGGTTTGGCTCGAACCGGGCGCCTTCCCCAAGGCCCACAAGCGCGTTTGGCTCCTCAACGCCAGAGGCCACAAGCCCGCGCGCCCTGTGATATTTGAACGAACGCCCCACCATCATCTGCCCAGCACCAAGCAGCGCCGAGGCCAAAGTATCGCCCGCAAAACCGCTGTGCGATTTGCCATTGAAGGTAAAGGACACAGGTTTGGACCGGTCGATCAGCCGCCCCCGCCCATCGAGTCGAAAGCTCATGAGAACCCCTCCCATTCTGGCAGACGTTTTTGGATCAGGGCACAAAGGTCGGACGGCGGCGCCGAGACCTGCGCGATGTAGGTGCCAAAGACTTCAAGCGTCACTGTATGGCGCGCGGCGTGAAACCACTTGCCACAGCCCGCCGCATGCCGCCAGCGTTCAAAATGGACGCCTTTCGGGTTCTTTCTCGCAAACAAATACGCCTCAAACGCCGCCTCATCGGCCTCAACGCCCGCGCGCTGAACATGCGCCTCTCCGCCCGGCTCAAGCTCGGTTTCATCCGCCATCACCCCGCAATATGGGCATTCAAGTCTCAGCATGCTGCGCGCTCCTTCAAAAGCCGACACCGGGCGCGATCACCCCATGTTCAATGATCACCTGCGCTGCGGGCAGGATCAAAGCGTGAAGCCGGTCCGCTTCGGCGTCTTGCGCAGGGGTCGTGCGAATCCAACCCTCCGCATCGCGCAGCTCCACAGGCCAATCAAGCAAACGGTGCACATCAAAGGCAAAATAGCTCATGTCCCCATAGGGGCGCTTGCCATCGCCCGAAGGGCCAGGGATGACTTTGGCGTGCTCAGCGAGGGCGATCTCATCTTCATGGGGCCATTGCCACGTCAGCCCGCGCGCAAGCGTGATAAGCTCTTGGGTCAATTCAAACTGCGCTGGCGCAGGCGCCTCGTTGCCCGATTGCGCCCATAAATCCGCAAGCGCCACATTCTTCACCTCATAAAGGCCCGGCTCAATCTCCACATGGCGGAAATATGCGAACATGGCGGACACCATGGAAACCGCAAAATCCTGAGCGGCACCGGGCGCAGCACCCTCACCTACAGCCTGCGCAAAAATCGCGCCCGACTCCCCTGTCCAAGGGCGCTGCAAATCGACCTGCGGCGCGCCCACCTCATAGGTTGCCCAACTGAGCCGCGCCTGCCGGATCACATCAATATGCGCCTGCGTCAGCGTGAAGTGCTCAGGGTACACCTGATCGAATGAAGGCCGCTCATACGTTTTAAAATCCGCAGGCATCGTGCCACGCATCTCCAAGCCCAAGAGCGCCAATAGCCCTGATAAAACAGACATGGTGAGGCCCCCACTCAATGCGCCACACCCGCCGCCACGCTTTCGTCAATGAACCGCCCCTCCGCGAACCGCTCAAGCCCAAAGCCCGCCGCCAATGGTCCCGGCCTATCCTGTGCCACAAGCTCCGCCATCGCCCAGCCTGAACCGGGGATCGCCTTAAAGCCGCCCGTGCCCCAGCCACAGTTCACATAGACCCCGCCAACCGGCGTTTTGGAGAGGATCGGTGAGCGGTCCCCCGTCATATCCACAATGCCGCCCCATTGGCGCAGCATCTTGAGGCGTGACAGCATCGGAAAGGTTTCAACAAGCGCGCGGACGGTTTCCTCGACGTGGTGAAAACTGCCGCGTTGGGTGAAGTTTCCAAACCCGTCAGTGCCGCCACCAATCACCATTTCGCCCTTGTCTGATTGGCTCATATAGCCATGAACAGTATTGGCCATAACCACCACATCCATCGCCGGTTTGATCGGCTCAGACACCAAAGCTTGCAGCGCCACGCTCTCAATGGGCAGGCGAAACCCGGCCATTTGCGCAAGCTGGCTGGCGTGTCCGGCAACCACCATCGCCAGCTTTGAGCAGCCAATCGCTCCCTTTGAGGTCTCCACGCCGACCACCTGCCCCGCCTCTGTCCGCACCCCGGTCACTTCGCAGCCCTGAACAATATCCATGCCCATCGCGCTGCACGCCCGCGCATAGCCCCAAGCCACAGCATCATGGCGGGCCGTGCCGCCGCGCGCCTGCCACAACCCACCAAGCACCGGATAGCGCGGGCCATCCAGATTGATGATCGGTACCAATTCCTTGACGCGCGCGGGCGAAATCCACTCGGTCGTGACCCCTTGCAGCGCGTTGGCATGCGCCGTGCGTTGATAGCCGCGCACCTCATGTTGCGTTTGGGCCAGCATGATCACACCGCGCGGGCTGAACATCACGTTCATATTGAGATCTTGGCTCATCGTCTCGTAGAGACCACGCGCCTTTTCATAAATCGCCGCCGATGGGTCTTGCAGATAGTTGGAGCGAATGATCGTCGTATTGCGCCCAGTGTTGCCGCCGCCAAGCCACCCCTTTTCGAGCACCGCGACATTTGTGATGCCGAAATTCTTGCCGAGGTAATAGGCCGTCGCCAATCCATGCCCGCCAGCCCCGACTATGATCACATCATAGCGCGGCTTTGGCGCGGGGGAGCGCCATGCTTTCTCCCACCCTTTGTGCCAGCTCAACGCTTCGCGCGCGATGGCAAATGCTGAATAGCGTTTCATCCGATTCCCTTCGGGCTTTCGCTTGATCTTAGCCATTTGCCGGGCGATGCAAATGCACCATCCGGCACCTCAGGGCGAAAACCGACATCACTTTCACGCGCGCAAAGCGGGCCACAGCGCCGCAGGGGGTTTTTCTGCGCCGCGTTCCCGGTTACATGAGGGGAACCCCGCACAGGGAACCCCCGATTTGGGGCCCCGGAATAGGGAGTGGGAGGAAACATGGGTTTTTGGATCCTGGCCGCTTTGGCTGCCGTCTTTATCATCATCGCGCTTGGTTTTGCGCTCTGGTCGCCTGCGCGCGCCACAAGCGAAGCGACAGCCGATTACGATATGCGCATTTACCGCGACCAACTGGCGGAACTGGAGCGCGATTTGGCGCGCGGTGTCATTGCGCAAGATGAGGCCGAGCGCAGCCGCGTGGAGATTTCGCGCCGCCTCCTCGAAGCGGATCGCGCCGCGCAAAAGGCCACCGGCGGCACCCCCGCGCCCTTTGCCGCGAACCTCACGATTATTGGGCTTTTGGCGGCGCTTTTGTTGGGCGGCGGCTATGCGACATACGCCCATTACGGCGCGCCCGGATATTGGGACATGCCGCTCCAAGGGCGCAAAGACGCGGCGCGCTCGCTGCGCGAAAGCCGCCCTTCGCAGGCAGAAACGGAAGAGGGATTTCCGGCTTGGTCTGCCCCGTCGCCAGGCACCGACCCTGAGTATGCGCAACTTGTGGACCGGCTGCGCCTTGCTGTGAGCAAACGCCCCGACGATCCTGAGGGCCTCACGCTTTTGGCAAGCCACGAAGCCGCGCTTGGCAATTTTCGCGGTGCCTATAGCGCACAGTCCAAATTGATCGAGGTGAAAGGCGATGCCGTCACAGCCGAAGACTATGCCCAGCTTGGCGAATACCTTGTGTTGGCCGCGCGCGGTTATGTATCGCCAGAAGCCGAACGCGCCTTGTCGCAAGCCCTGCAAATCGACTCAAATGAAGCCCTCGCGCGCTACTATTCCGGCTTGATGCTGGCACAAACTGGCCGCCCCGATCTGGCGTTTCCGCTCTGGCGTGGCTTGCTTGAAACCTCACCGATTGAAGCGCCTTGGGTGCCTGTGATCCGCGAACAAATCGAAGAATTGGCCTGGCTTGCCGGGGTGAACTATGAGCTGCCTCCGGCCATCTCCACAGCCCTTCCCGGCCCCTCAGCCGAAGACGTATCAAATGCCCAGAACATGACAGCCGAGGAGCGCGCCGCGATGATCCAAAGCATGGTCGACGGGCTATCGGAGCGCTTGGCAACAGAAGGCGGCACCCCCGCAGAATGGGCGCGGTTGATTTCTGTGCTCAGCGTGCAAGGCAACCTGGAAAAAGCCGCCGCCATTTGGGACGAGGCGCGAAGCGTCTTTGCGCAAGCGCCCGCCGAATTGTCTCTCGTGCGCGAAGCGGCTGTCGCTGCCGGAGTTGCAGAGTGATCTTTGAAGACATCTCCGAATTCGCCAGCGCACTTCCCCCCATGACCGGCGTTATGGGCTTGGATCTTGGCGACAAAACCATCGGCGTTGCTGTGTCAGATTCCCTGCGCAATGTCGCCACCCCGCTTGAAACTGTGCGGCGCAAGAAGTTCGGCGTCGACGCCGCGCGCTTGCTTGAGATCGCCAAGGACCGCAGCCTCAGCGGCCTTCTTCTCGGCCTGCCTCTCAACATGGACGGCTCTGAAGGCCCGCGCTGCCAGTCCACCCGCGCCTTTGCGCGCAACCTCTCGCGCCTCACCGAGCTGCCAATTGGATATTGGGACGAACGCCTTTCCACGGTGGCCGCTGAACGGATGCTTCTTGAAAACGATACATCGCGTGCACGGCGCGCCGATTTGATCGACAATGTTGCAGCCGGATACATCCTGCAAGGCGCGCTTGACCGGATGGGCCACCTATGAGTGATGACGTCTGGAGCCGTGACGAAGTGCAAAGCCCCTGCACAAAAATCTGCGTGATCCACCCGGAAGAACGCCTCTGTACGGGGTGTCTGCGCTCTATCGAGGAAATTTCAGCTTGGGGGCTTATGAGCGTTGAGCAACGCCGCGATCTTCTCGCCGCGCTGCCCGCGCGTGCCCCGCGCCTGCAAAAACGCCGTGGCGGGCGCGCCGCCAAACTGGCCCGCGCCGCCAAGAAAAGCTAATCAGCCGCGCCCGGTTTGGGTTCAATCCACTTTGGCTGTGCCCGATGCTGTGTGAGCGCTGGCCCGCGCGACCAAACGCCCTAATCGACAGCCTTGCGGGCTGTGTCCAAAACATGCGCAAACGCCGTGCGCATCAAGGTGACATCCGCGCCAATCCCAAGGAACGTCACCCCCAAATCGCGGTAGTAGCCAAAGTTGGACGCATCATAATGAATGATCCCCGCCGCCTTGCCCGCCGCGCGAATTTTCGCGATGCCCTTTTCGATCGCCGCCTTTACGTCCGGATGCGCCGGATTGCCCGGATAGCCCATGTCCGCCGACAAATCCGCCGGACCAATAAACACACAATCCACCCCGTCCGTATTGGCAATATCCTCTATGTTTTCCAGT
This sequence comes from Maritimibacter sp., assembly GCA_050633625.1. Taxonomy (GTDB): domain Bacteria; phylum Pseudomonadota; class Alphaproteobacteria; order Rhodobacterales; family Rhodobacteraceae; genus JBOEGW01. The sequence continues at coordinate 442,237 of JBOEGW010000007.1, forward strand.
GCTTGCCGCGTCTCCGCTTGAAGGATCAAGCACACTTCCTCATTCGCAGTTTGCGGGTAATCCCCGTTTTTGCCAAACCCTGAAACCCGTGCCACGCTGGCGCCCAAGCCGCGCACCCCCATAGGCGCGTAGCGCGTTGCACGCACCATCCGCACGGCCTGCTCACCGCTGTCGATCATCGGGATCAACAAGCTGTTTGCGCCCATGTCCATCACCTGTTTGATCACCCAGTCTTCCCCCACCGGAACGCGCACAACAACGGGCGTATGACTGGGGGCAATCGCGCGCATCTGGCCCAACATCGCCGCCGGATCATAGGGGCCGTGCTCGCCGTCAATCAAACACCAATCAAACCCGGTCGCCGCGGCGATTTCGGCCGCCACTGCATCGCCGGAATTGAGCCAAAGGCCCAGCTGCATCTCACCGCGCGCAAGCGCCGCTTTGAGGGGGTTTTTGAGAGCGGGCATGGCGGCCTCCAGTTGTTAACTTGTGTAGGGTCAAGCTCTACACCAGCCCGCCACGCCCGGCAATCTCAGAGGTAATCGGAGCGCTGAAGCCCGTATTTCGCCATCTTCTCGTTGAGCGTGCGGCGCGGCAAACACAGCTCGTCCATCACCCCAACAATCGACCCTTTGTGACGGCGCATCGTGTTGTCGATCAACATCCGTTCAAACGCCTCGACATATTCCTTGAGCGGCTTGCCCTCAGTGGTCATGACCGGCTGCACATCGTCGTGATCGTTCATCAAGAGCGACGAAATCGTCCCCGTGCCACGGCGCGATTGCAGGACCGCACGCTCAGCGATGTTGATAAGTTGGCGGATATTGCCCGGCCAAGGCGCTTGCAGCAATTGCGCGGCTTCCTGCGCGCTCACAGCCGGGGCCGCGCAGCCATATTCCTCGGCAAATTGATCCGCGAAGCGGGTGAACAACATCAATATATCTTCGCCGCGCTGGCGCAGCGGGGGCAAGGTCAGCTTCATCGCCGCAAGACGGTAGTACAAATCCGGGCGCATACTGTCTTCCGAGGTTTTCCCGGCTTCTTGCAGGTTCGAAATCGCCACAACACGGGTTTCCGCCGGGCTGCCTTGCTCGTTGATCCAACTCAACAGACGGGCTTGCAAAGTTTCGGGCAGCGCCTCGATGTCTTCCAGAACAAGCGTTCCGCCGCGCGCTTCCTCGACGAGCGGCTGCGTGCCCCCGTCCTCCATTGGCCCAAAAATGCGCTTGCCCAGCGCCTCCTCATCTTGGCCCGCGCAGCGCACCACCACGAATTTCTTCCCGGCCTTGGCGCCCACAGCATGCAGCGCATGGGCAACCAGCGTTTTGCCGGTGCCGGTTTCCCCGTCGATCAGCACATGACCGTCAGATTGCGCAATATCCAGAATATCCTCGCGCAAACGCTCCATCACCGGGCTGGCGCCGATCAGCTTTTTCATGATCGTCGTGCCATCCCCAAGCTCGCGGCGCAGCGCCCGCGCATCCAGCGCCATGCGGCGGTTTTGCGTGGCTTTCTTGGCAAGTTGCGTCATTTTATCCGGGTTAAATGGCTTTTCCAGAAAGTCATAGGCCCCGACCCGCATCGCCTCCACAGCCATCGGCACATCGCCGTGGCCGGTGATCATGATGACCGGCAAAGCGCTGTCCACGCTCATGAGTTTCTTCAGAAATTGCATCCCATCCATGCCCGGCATGCGAATGTCAGAAATCACAACGCCCGGATAATCGCTTCCGACCGACTTCAACGCTTCCTCGGCAGAGGGGAAGGTTTCGGTGTCAAACCCCGACAAAGCCAGCCATTGACTGATCGATTGCCGCATATCCTGTTCATCATCGACAATCGCGATTTTCATTGCCTGTGCCATGGTCGTCTACCCTTCAGGCCCTTTGGCCATTATTCTCGTCCCAAACCCTGCGACATAAAAAAACTATTCCGCAGCTTTTACGTTTGAAACGTCAGTTTCCGTCTCATCTTTTAAGATAGGCAGTTCAACTTCAAATACAGCCCCCCCCTCGGTGCCATTTCGGGCGGTTAACCGCCCACCGAAGTCGCCCACAATCCCCGAAGAAATCGCCAAGCCCAGCCCGACCCCGTCTCCGGGGGCTTTGGTGGTGTAAAACGGTTCAAACAACTGGTCGAGGTCATCCACCCCCGGCCCATTATCGCGCACCGAAATGCGCGCCACATCGCCGCTCGTGAGCAAGATATCAACCTGCGGATCATCCACCGCTTTTGTCGCATCAATCGCGTTGCGCATCAGGTTGATCAAGACCTGCTCCAAGCGCAATTGATCGCCTTTGATCATCACAGGTTCGCGCGGCACATTGCGGGTGATGCGCACCTGTCGGCGTTTGAGCTGTGGCTCCATCATCGCCAAAGCAGCAGACACCGATTTGCGTACATCTATGTCTTCAAAGGCATCCCCGCCCTTACGCGCATAGGATTTGAGCTGGCGGGTGATCGCGCCCATACGCTCGATCAAATCATCAATACGCTGAAACGACGACATTGCCTCCTCGGAACGCTTGCGTTGCAGCAACAATTTCGCCCCCGCGAGATAGGTTTTCATCGCCGCCAATGGCTGGTTCAACTCGTGGCTCACGGCCGCCGACATTTCGCCAAGCGCTGCCAGTTTTGACGATTGCGCGAGGGTTTGCTCCGCCACTTGCAGGTTCGCCTCCGCCTTTTGACGTTCGGCCATTTCGCGCTGTAAGGCGGCGTTGAGCTGGCGCAGCTCTGCCGATTCAAGCTGGAAAAACCGTGACGCCGAGGTGGCGCGGCGGCTGATCATGTAAAACGCGAAAGCCAAAAGCATTGCGAATCCCATGATTTCCAGCGCCAAGACCCCGTTGACCCGTTCGCGCACCGACGCATAGGTGGTAAAGGAGGTCATTTGCCACCCCTGGAACGGAATACGCGTATCCTGGCGCAGCACCTCTTCCCCGGCAAAAAGCGCGTCAGAAGGCAAAGTCGTCCATTCCGGCGGCGTCTCAAGCGCGCGCTCAATGGCCGTTGGGGCCGACATTGTAATCAGCGCCTCAACCTCGTTTTTGCCGCGCCATCGCGGCTCGGTGGAGAGGATGATCGTGCCTTCCGAGTTCGTCACAAAAACCGCGTCCGAAATCCCAGCCCAGCCGGATTCAAACTTCTGCAAATCCACCTCAACCACGATCACGCCAATCAGCTCGCCTGAGGCGAGGATTTTGCGGCTATAGGTGAAAACATAACCGCCCGCTTCGGTTTGCGCTGTGGTAAATACGGTTTCCGAGGAGCGCAATGCATCAACAAAATAAGGGGTTGTGCGGTGGTTTGAGCTGAGGCGCTCGCGCTCGGTCGCGGCCACAACGCGCCCGCTTTCATCCAGCAACAGCAAAGATGCCGCGCCGATTTCATCACGATAGGAAATCAAACGCTGCGAGGAGTTCACAAAATCATCAGAATTCAGCGCGCCGATAAAGGCCGGATCGCGCGACAGCAAAAGCGGCACAACAGAATTGCGTTGTAGCTCGGAAATCAGGTTCCCAGAATAAAGCGCAACCCGCAGATCCGCCCGCGTGCGCGTGGTTTCCGTATAGCGTTGGGTGAGCCAGGAGTTTGACACCCAAACCGTCGCAATCGCGATCAAGACCAAGACCACAAAGGCCATGCGCCCGATTGGCCCTAATCCTGAGGGCGGTGGCGGTGTGAGGGATGTTGGATCGGGCGCAGACATGGGGCGAGATTACGCCCAGAGGCCCCGCCTCACAAGTCAGGCTGTGACCAAACCGTCCACAAGCGAGCGGAACATTGCCACCCCATCGGTGCCCCCGTGCAGCTCATCCACTGCGCGTTCCGGGTGAGGCATCATGCCGAGCACCCGCGCGTTCTTGGACACTACCCCGGCAATATCAGCCACCGAACCATTCGGATTGTCGCCATAGGTGAAGGCAATGCGCCCTTCCCCTTTGAGCTGTGCGAGCTTCTCCTCGCTCACTGTGTAATTCCCATCATGATGCGCCACGGGCACTGTGATCTCTTGGCCCTGCGCATAGCCCGCTGTGAAGATCGTCTGCGTGGAAGCCACTTTGAGCGTCACAGGTTTGCAGATGAATTTGAGATTGGCGTTGCGCATCAAGGCGCCCGGCAATAGCCCGGTTTCGGTCAACACCTGAAAGCCATTACACACGCCCAGCGCATACCCGCCGCGTTCAACATGTTTGATCAATGAGGCGGAGATCGGGGATTTCGCCGCAATCGCCCCGCAGCGCAGGTAATCGCCAAAGGAAAACCCACCCGGCACCGCGACAATATCGGTGCCATCGGGCAAGTGATCATCCTTGTGCCACACCACCGAAACATCCGCGCCAGCGCGCTCAAAGGCCACCGCCATATCGCGGTCACAGTTGGAACCGGGGAATTGGATGACAGCAGCTTTCATCTTGTGCACTCCAGAAGGATTTTCGCGTTGCGCCCCTCATACGCCGCCGCCGCACCAAGGTCCAGCACAAGTGGCGCGACTGTCAGATGGACGTCCAAACTGAGGTGTTTTGAAATCCACCCCTACGTGAAACAATTCCAGAAACACACACAGGTAAATTCATGTTCAAGTTGATAAAGACAAGTGTTCTTTTTTCGGTCGCGTTAACAACGCGAGCTTTCGCGGACTTTGTAACTGTGACGGAAAACATCGCGAACGCCGACTTTCCCACCCACCGCATCATGATTTTCCCGGAACAAGGCGGTCGTGGGGCCAGCGCATTACATCTTCGATGTGAGAACAACAAAACCGAAGTTTTCGTGGGAGTTGACGGGGTATTTGGATACAACGGCCAACTACGTGTCCGCTGGCCAGACATGTCGCGAGCGACCCCAATTCGCGCCGGTGATTCAACAACGGGCACCGCGGCGTTCATAGGCTCTCCAATTCCCTTCATCTTAAAGCTGATCGAAGAAAAGACTGTTGTCTTCGACGTAGAAGGTTATTCCGCACGCGGCGCAGCGAAGTTCATTCTTGATGACCCGAAAACAATCGAGGGGATCTACGCGCTCGCTGAGACGTGCCAATGGCGTGAGCGCCTCCCCAAAATCGAGAAGGCGCAGGCACCAACCGCCCCAAACGCGTCGACCCAAACCACCAGCGCCGCCCAAACTTCTACGTCTCCGACAAAACCACTCCCCACGCCCAAGTCGTCAGGGCGAGCGCCCATGAGCGATTTGGAACTTCGTTTGTACCTACGAGAACTCAAGCCGGAGGTGCGCAAACTCGGACTGGCGCGCGTGACCGAAATCCTCAATGAAGTCATGATAAACGAGAAGTAGCCACCCTACTCGCTTTCGATATGCGCCTCAAAAAGGGCGATGAGCGCGTCAAACTCTCGCTTTCGTGCAAGGTCCAGCGCGGTGTCACCGGACTTCGAGGGGATAAGCGGGTCCGCCCCGGCCGCAAGCAGCGCTGTGGCCGCGTCTATTCGGTCTGGATATTCGCGTCCCGGAAACACCAAACCATATGCGATCCCGTAAAGTGAGGTTTGCCCATAATTGTCTTGCGCGTTTGGGTCCGCCCCGGCCTGAAGCAACGCCGACAGCGCCGCCTTGCGCCCTTCAAGCGTTGCTGGCCCATAGCTGCCAATCGCCGTCATAAAAAGCGGCGGCTCGCCAAACTCGTTTCGCGCGTCTACGTCGGCCCCCGCCTCAATGAGCGCCGCTACCGCGTCGATATTGCCCTTTCTCACGGCGTCGTGCAGCGGGCGAAAGCCCTCTGCTGTGCCCGCCTCAATGTCCAGCCCCGCCGCGATTAACAGCCGCACGCTTTCCCCCGTGCCATATCGCGCCGCCATATGGAGGACAGTCTCGCCATGCGCGCCGCGCACCGAAACATCCGCGCCCTTTTCGATCATCCGGCCAAGGCGCGGCTCATAGAGGCTGCCCCAGAACCGTCTATCACCGTCCACATAGAGAAACGGGCGCGGCGTGATCCCCCAGGTGTGCCAGCCCACAAGCCCGGTTAGCACAGCAAAACCGGCCAGCCCAACAACCGCCGCGAACAGAAGTTGACGCAGGAGAATTGGCCTCAGAGCCTCCGGCGCGTCTTCCTGCTCTGCGTCAAAGCCCTGCATCAATCCCTCTCCGGCGGTGTCAGCAATTTGATCAGCGCATCGCTGGTATCAAAGTGCAAGAGATCAACCGCGCGCTCTCCTTGGGTATTGGTCAGGCTTGGGTCCGCCCCCGCCTCAAGCAGTATCGGCACAATTTCTGACGGCACAAAGCTGGCCGCCCCGTAGTGCAGCGCGCTCCATCCGCGTCCGTCCAGATGGTTCGGATCCGCCCCCACCTCAATCAGCCGCCGCGCAACTTCGAGCGAGTCATTTGGAGCACCATCATCCCCCGCGCCGCGTGATTGATCGCATGAACCAAAACGCTTCGCCCCGCGGCATCCGCCGCGTTCAAGTCAGCGCCCGCCACAAGCAGCGCCTCAAAGGTCTCTAGATTGCCAGTGCCAGCCGCTTCCATAAGCGGGGTTTCCCCCTGCGCGCTCTGCGCATTCACATCGCCGCCCGCGCCCACCAAGGCCGCCATCGCGGCCGCATCACCCCAAGCCGCGCCAAAATGCATCGCGCTGCGTCCGGCCTCGGTCGTTTTGTTCGGACTGGTACGCGCAAGGCGTTTTTCGAGCCGTTGCAGACGCTCGGCCCGCCCGGCCTCGCTTTCATGATAGCCGCCGCCGATCCAAAACAAATTGCTGGCGAGGGGCGGATTGGTCAGCCGCCAAACCTTCGGACCGATGAATGCAATGGCGGCCAGAACCACGGCCCCGACAGCAAAAAAGACGAGCCGAAGCCCGCCTTTCAATATCTTCGCGATCAGGCCAGCGACAGGAGTTTTCCCTGACTGCCCCATGCGCCTTAGCCCATGTGGATCGTGTAGTTTTCGATCACAGTATTGGCGAGCAGCTTCTCGCACATGTCTTTGACAGTGGCCTCATTGGTGCCATCAGCGACCTCAAGCTCAATCACCTTGCCTTGACGCACGCCATCCACGCCTTCAAAGCCCAGCGCGCCAAGCGCATGACGCACAGCTTCGCCCTGCGGGTCCAAAACGCCGGTTTTCAGCATCACATCGACTCGAACTTTCATAGTCAGCTATCCTTAGTTAATCAGCGTTGGCTTGGTGGCATGGGTGACGTTGGAGGGCAGAACCCCAAGACGTTTGGCGACCTCGGTATAGGCATCATTCAAATCGCCAAGGTCGTGGCGGAACACATCTTTATCGAGCTTGCGCCCGGTTTCGATGTCCCACAAACGACAGCTATCGGGGCTAATCTCATCCGCAACGATCAAGCGCATCAGCTCATCATCCCAGACCCGCCCAATCTCGATTTTGAAATCAATCAGCTTAATGCCAACCCCATGCATCACGCCGGACATGAAATCGTTCACCCGCAAGGCCAAGGAGACGATATCGTCCAAATCCTGTTGCGAGGCCCAGCCAAAGGCGATGATGTATTCTTCGGGCACCAAAGGATCGCCAAGCGAGTCATCTTTGAACGAGAACTCAACAATCGGGCGCGGCAATTGGGTGCCTTCCTCAATTCCCAGCCGTTTGGACAAAGACCCTGCGGCAAAATTGCGCACGATCACTTCGAGCGGCACGATTTCCACCTGACGGCACAATTGTTCGCGCATATTGAGCCGTTTGATGAAATGGGTCGGCACACCGATGCGCGCGAGTCCCGTCATAAAATACTCTGACAAACGGTTGTTCAGCACGCCCTTCCCGTCGATCACATCTTTCTTTTCAGCGTTAAACGCGGTGGCGTCATCCTTAAAATACTGAACAATCGTGCCCGGCTCTGGGCCTTCATACAAAACTTTCGCCTTGCCTTCATAAAGCTTTTTGCGTCGTGCCATGGGACGATCTTCCTCTGCGCGCGGGCGGCAAAAGTGCCGCTGTTGCTTGCGCTATAATCCAATGCACAAAGACCCGCAAGAATACGCAGCAGCTTTTGCGCCCCCTCATGACGACGCGCCGACCACCAACAGGGGTTGCAGGACCGCCCCGGCGCAGGCATATGAGGGGAAACCGGCCACAGTAGGGATCTGAGACATATGACCAGCTTTGACGACCGCGAAAACGCTTTTGAAAACAAATTCGCCCATGACCAAGAAATGCAGTTCAAAGCGGATTCCCGCTGCAACAAGCTCTTGGCCATCTGGGCCGCCGAAAAAATGGGCCGCGAAGATCAGGCGGGCTATATCGCTGAGGTGATCAAGGCGGATTTTGAGGAAGCTGGCCATGACGACGTGATCCGCAAGGTCGCGGGCGATCTTGGCGGTGCCGCCTCTGAAGACGAGGTGCGCGCCAAACGCACTGAGCTTCTGGCGCTGGCAAAACAACAGCTCATGAACGAAGTCTAAGCCCCTTCAACATACCTGAACTTCAAAAGGCGTGCCTCTCGGTGAGGCGCGCCTTTTGCTGTTGTGACTGCATGAACTTCGTTAACCATGATGTTGTTTTTCATGCGGTTTTTCCCGCTTCGCCTTCTTTGTGCTCAATTTGATTTGTTAACTCGCCAGAAGGGACATGCTGATAGGCCTGTTCACCGGGTAACTGGGGGTGGAGACCACGATGGCGAACCAAAACACGCGCGATTTAAGCGCCGCAAAAACACTGCAATCACAGTTTGATCTGCGCAAGATCCTGATCCGGCAAATGCCGCCATTGGCGATTTTTGCGGTCTTGGGCGTGGTGCTTTGGGACCGCATTCAAACCTTGGATATGGCGCATGTGTTTGCGGCACTTCAAACCGTTGGTCCCGGTCAATGGGCGCTTGGCTTGGTGCTGACGGGGGTGAGTTTTTGGTCGCTTGGCCAATATGACGTGCTTGTGCACCGATTGTTGGGCCTTGGCACCCCTCCCGTTGAAGCATCGCGCACCGGAATCACCGCGATTGCCGTGTCGCAAACCGTGGGTATGGGCGCGATCACTGGGAGTTTTGTGCGGTGGCGCATGTTGCCCAATGTCAGCCTTTTTGATGCAACGCGGATTTCCGCCGTTGTCGCGCTTTCCTTTCTGGCGGCATGGGCTGTCGTTTCGGCCTTGGCGGTGCTTGCCTTTGGGGTGCCCCTGCCGGGGGCGCGGCTGGTGGCCACCGTTGTGCTCATCGGCGCGGCGGCTGTGATTGGGTTGTCGCTTTGGCGGGCGGGACCAATAGGCCGCTTGCCGCTGCCCTCTCTGAAAGCGATGGGGATGATCTTCGTCTTCACTTTGATCGATACGGTTGCCGCCGGTGGGGTGCTCTGGGCGATGCTGCCTGACGGGCTGACGATTGCCCCCGCCCAGCTGATCACCGCCTATCTTCTGGCTCTCGGTGCGGGGCTGGTTCTGACAACTCCGGGCGGTGTTGGCCCGTTTGAAGTGGCGCTGATTGCGCTGTTGCCCGGCCTACCCTCTGAGCCGGTTCTGGCGGCGGTGATTGCCTACCGCGCGCTTTATTACGTGCTCCCCGCCCTGATTGGCGCAGCACTCCTGATCAGAGGTCCGGCGCCGCGCGCTGCCCGCCTAACGCTGCCATTGCCAAAACTCGAACCTGTGAAGGCGCCGTATTTGCCCTTCTTGCTGGACGCTGTGCTCGACGCCGCACCGCGCGCGGAGGCCGCTTTGTTGCGCCACGGGCGCTTTAACCTCCTCTCAGATCGCAATAACCGTCCGACAGCGCTGGCCGCGCCGTCCGCGCAAACCCTCATTATGCTGGGCGATCCGCTGCGCCGCGACGCGCAAGGCGATGTTGTCCTTGCTGATCTCACCTCGCGTGCCCGCGCCGCCCTTCTGGCCCCTGCGCTCTATAAATGCGGCGGGCGCTTGGCCACGGCAGCACGGCGCGCTGGCTGGGCCACTTTGCCGGTCTCCCGCGAAGCCTGGATTGACGCGCAGCGCTACAGCGAAGCCGGCTCCGCGCGCCGCCAATTGCGCCGCAAACTGCGCAAGGCAGAAAGCGCAAACATGACCCTGCGCAGCATCGCCCCCACTGATCCGACACCGCTCCCCTTGCAGGCCATGGAAGCCCTCGCAAACGAATGGGCAACCGAGCGCGGCGGCGAGCGCGGATTTTCCATGGGGATTTGGGCGCCCGATACGCTGGCATGGTCGCGGATTTACCTCGCTGAAGACGGCACGGGCGCGCTGATTGGCTTCATCACAGTGCACGCCACCCCCAATGAACACACGCTCGATCTGATGCGCGCAAGCAAAGATGCGCCAGATGGCACGATGCATCTTCTTGTTCATTACGCGATTGAAGCCGCCAAAACCGCAGGTGTTGCGCGCTTCTCCCTCGCCGCTGTGCCCCTGAGCGATGCAGCCAATGAACCCGCCTTGTTCGCAAAGCTGCGCAATCATTTGGATGGGGTCACAGGCGCAGGTGGGCTGCGTCAGTTCAAATCTGCCTTTGGGCCAAATTGGGAAACGCTGTACTTCGCCGCCCCCACCAAAGCAGCCCTGTTGCTTGCCGCCGTCGACATTCTGCGCGAAATCACCCGGCCCCCGAAAGCGCGCTCATAATCTTCTTGCATCCGTTAGGTTTGCACCTTGGCGGGTTTTCTGGCACATGGCGCACAACGTATCCTGCCAAAGAGGCCCAAAATGTCCGATGCACTCACGCGCCTGCTGTCCGAAAATGCTTGGTTGATGGCCGATGGGGCCACTGGTACCACGCTGTTCAATCTCGGCCTGACCTCTGGCGATGCGCCCGAATTGTGGAACGTCGATGAGCAGGATAAAATCCGCACGTTGTATAAAGGCGCCGTGGACGCAGGGTCCGATCTGTTTTTGACAAATTCCTTTGGCGGCAACGCCTCGCGCCTCAAACTGCATGACGCTGACAAACGGGTGCGCGAACTCAACGTGGCCGCCGCCGAACTGGGGCGCGAAATCGCGGACAAAGCCGGGCGCACGGTTGTGGTAGCAGGCTCTGTTGGCCCAACTGGCGAAATCATGGAACCCATGGGGCCTTTGTCCTTTGAAGGCGCTGTTGAGATGTTTCATGAGCAAGCCGAAGCGCTCAAGGAAGGGGGCTGTGACGTGCTCTGGCAGGAAACGATTTCCTCGCCTGACGAGTACCGCGCCGCCGCCAAAGCCTTTGAAATGGCAGATATGCCATGGTGCGGCACAATGAGCTTTGACACCGCCGGACGCACAATGATGGGCGTGACCTCCGCCGAAATGTCAGCCCTTGTTGAAACCCTGCCAAACCCGCCAATTGGCTACGGTGCCAACTGTGGTGTTGGGGCGTCCGATCTGCTGCGCACGGTACTTGGGTTTTCCGCTTCAGGCAATGAGCGGCCGATCATCTCCAAAGGCAACGCGGGCATCCCGAAATATGTCCACGGCCACATCCACTATGACGGCACACCCGAATTGATGGCGGATTATGCGGTGCTGGCGCGCGATTGCGGCGCGACGATCATTGGCGGCTGCTGTGGCACCACCACCGAGCATTTGCGGGCCATGCGTGAGGCGCTCGAAACCCGCCCAACCGCCAGCAGCAAACCGACCTTGGACGATATCGCCGCCCGCCTCGGTGGCTTTTCCTCCCCGTCTGATGGCACCGATGACCTCGGCCCCAAGAAGCGCGAACGCAGCACCCGCCGCCGCCCCCGCAGCTAAGCCCAGCCCGCCCATATGCATCTGGCTCATGATTGCGATGAAATATTTGAGCTTTTCATGGGCCTCACCGCGCATTAAGTCGGCATTACCGCCGCCAATGTCGCAAACCGGCCAGCGCGCCGGGCGAAATGCGCCAAGCTGAGCGAAACGGCCATAACCTTATCAAGGACCACGCATATGTCTGATCAAGACGACGACATCATCCTTTCCGAGCTGGACGACGCAGAACTTGTGCTCACCATGCATGATGATCTTTACGACGGCATGAAGGACGAAATCGTCGAAGCCACGCAGATCTTGCTGGACCGCGGCTGGGCGCCTTACAAAGTGCTGACCGAAGCGCTTGTGGCCGGGATGAAAATCGTCGGGGATGATTTTCGCGATGGCATTTTGTTCGTGCCGGAGGTCTTGCTTGCCGCAGGGGCGATGAAGGCGGGCATGGCCATCCTCAAACCCCTCCTCGCTGAAACCGGCGCGCCAAAGATGGGGCGCATGGTCATTGGCACCGTAAAAGGCGACATTCACGACATTGGCCAAAACCTCGTGACGATGATGATGGAAGGCGCTGGTTTTGAGGTCAAGAACATCGGCATCAATAATGCGGCTGAGGATTATGTGACAGCCTGCGAAGAGTTTGAGGCAGATATACTTGGTATGTCCGCCCTGCTGACCACCACCATGCCCTACATGAAAGTGGTGATTGATGAGCTGGTTGCCCAAGGCAAGCGCGACAACTATCTGGTGCTTGTTGGGGGCGCGCCCCTCAATGAGGAATTCGGCACCGCCATTGGCGCGGATGCCTATTGTCGCGATGCCGCCGTGGCCGTGGAAATCGCGAAAGACATGATGGCGCGCCGCCACAACGCCTAACAGATGACGCGGCGCATCTTCATGACAGCTCTCGCGCTTGCGGCCTTTGGGCTGAGCGCTTGGATTTTGCTCAAAGCCCTTGTGGCCGAAGCGTTGACGGGGCAAGTATTCTTTGCGGTCATGCCGCTCTTGATGCTTGGCGGCCTCGCCTGGAACGCGCGCGCGCGCGATCCCAACCCCTGATCGCGCCCCGCGCCCACCGACGCCCTGCACAGTTGAGCGCCGAAATGACTGCGCCAATTGATTGCCTAGGAGACCATGATGCCCATCCAACGACTCGCTTTTCTCTTGATCGCTGTCATCATCGCCGCTGGGCTAACGGTTTGGCTTGGCTCGATGTTGGGCGCCTATAGCGAACTTGAGGCAGGCTGGGGCGCGATTGTGCCAATTGTGATCTGTGTGATCGTCGCGGTGCGCCTGATCAGCACCCGCAAGACCCCCTCCAATGACGATCACTGACGCGACACTCACCGATGCGGGCCATGGGCCAACAGGGGCCGGGCGGGTGCTGGTTCTAGGCTGCGGGGCGTTGGCGCGCGAAATCCTTGCGATCAAATCCGCGAATAAGCTTGATCATATCGACCTCGCTTGCCTGCCCGCCATCTTGCACAATACCCCGGCGCGCATCGTGCCAGCCCTGCGCGAGGCGCTTGATACCTACCAATCCCAATACGACACAGTGTTTCTCGCCTATGGTGACTGCGGCACCGGCGGCGCGCTGGAAAACCTCGCAAAGGAGCGCGGCGTGGCCATGTTGCCCGGCGCTCATTGCTATGCCTTCTTTGACGGGGTCGAGCAATTTGCCGCGCGAGAAGAATATACAGCCTTCTACCTCACAGATTTCCTCGCCCGCCAATTTGACGCCTTCGTCATCCGCCCCTTGGGCCTAGATCGCCACCCTGAGCTGCGCGACGCCTATTTTGGCAATTACGAAACACTTGTCTATCTGGCCCAAACCAGCGATCCCGCCCTTGAAGCCAAAGCGAAAGCCGCCGCAAAGGCCCTTGGCCTCACCTATGTCTTGCGCCCGACCGGCTATGGCGATCTCGCCCCCGCCCTGACCCTGCTCTAACGCCCGGCTTCTTTGGTTCCAAAATACCTCGGGGGAGGCTCAAAATCTATTTTGAGCCGGGGGCAGCGCCCCAAATGGCGCGCGTTCAACCCGCCTCCGCCGCCAGCTTTTGAATCCGCGCGATCATCGCTTTCAGCCCGTTTGATCGCTGCGCCGAAAGATGTTCCTCAAGCTGCAAACGCCCAAGCTCGGCGCGCGCATCAATCGCCGCCACCTCACCCACTGGCACGCCATTATAAAGCGCCGCCAGAACCGCCACGATACCGCGCACAATCAACGCATCCGACTCACCGCGAAACCAAAACACCCCATCTTTGATCTCTGGCAGCAACCACACCTGTGACGCACAGCCCTCAACCTTGGTGGACGGCACACGAAACGCCTCCTCCAGCGCGGGCATCGCCTTTCCCATGTCAATCACATGGGCGTAGCGATCCTCCCAATCGTCCAGAAATTCAAAATCCTCAGCGATCTCTTCAAAGGCTTGGGTGGCCATAGCGCGTCTCCTCGTTTGCCCTTCACCTAAGCAGCCGACCACGAAAGGTCCAGCCCCCGCGCTCCCATGCAAGGATGCGGGTTTTCAAACCCCGCGCCATGGTCTAATCAGAGATCAAGCAAAGGGAGCACAACATGCTGCGAGTTCTGCCGCCACTGGCACTTCTTATGGCGCTTAGCGCCTGTTCCGACGGGCTAAGCCTTGATCCAACCGATTGGTTTGGACCAAAGGAAGACGTCACCCTTGTGTCCCTCACCCCGGATGGCGGCTTTCCCAGCGATGTTGACCCGCGCGATGCAATCGCCCAAGTCACTGAACTTAAAGTAGAACAAACCTCCGGCGGGGTGATCATCCGCGCCAAGGGCGTCCCGCCCACGCTGGGGTATTGGGAAGCGGAACTTGTACCTGAAAACGACGAAAAACCAGACGGCGGCGTGTTGAGCTATACCTTCCGCATCGCGCCCCCCCTCTGGGCCTCTGCGCAATCCTCACAGCGCGCCCGCGAAGTCTATGTGGCGCGTTTCGTGTCCGATGCAAAGCTTGCAGGCGTCAGTCGCATTCGCGTTGACGGCGGGCGCAACACGCTGACAGCGCGTCGATAACCCCTTTGATTTCAAATCAGAATATCCAGATGGTCACTTGTGGATGGTCGCGAAAGGACTGCCCCTAAACCTCAATGACCTTAATGCTTTGGCCCTTTACCGACAGGGCCAATTCGCCGTTGCACAGCCGAACAGCATCATTGCCAAACACATCCGCCCGCCAGCCCTTCAACGCCGGAACATCCCGCTTGCCCGCTGCCAAAAGGTCAAGATCCGCGGCCGAGGCAATCAGTTTTTGCGCCGCCCCGGTTTCCTCGCAGCGCGATTTCAGCAAAACCCGCAATAAATCAGCAAGAGCCGGGTTGACCTGAAGCTTTTCACGGCCCGTTTTGGCAACCTTCGGCATATCCTCCGGCGCCACCTCCAGCCCGGCTTTCACCGCCGCCAGAATCCCCTCAGCAATATCGCCGCGCCGCGCTTCGCGCAGCAATAGGCGTGATCGGCTCAGATCATTCATATCGCCAGGTTTGGTCGAGGCCAGTTCCATCAGCGCATCATCTTTATAGACCCGGTTGCGCGGGATGTTGCGCGCTTGAGCATAGCCCTCACGAAACCGCGCCAACTCGCGCACCACCGCCAAAAACCGCCCTGAGGTCGTGCGCGTTTTCAACCGGCGCCACGCCTCGCTTGGCTCAATCCGATAGGTCGTGGGCTGGGTCAGAACGCCAAGCTCCTCCTCCACCCATTTCCCGCGGCCAGATCGCTTCAATTCCGCCGCCAAATGCTCATAGATTTCGCGCAAAAACGTAACATCCCCAATGGCATAGGTCTTCTGCGCATCGGTCAATGGGCGGCGTGACCAATCGGTAAACCGGGAGGATTTATCAAGTGGCTGTTTGCAGATCTTGCGCACAAGCGTCTCATAGCCGACCTGATCGCCAAAACCGCAAACCATCGCCGCGACCTGCGTGTCAAACAAGGGTTTCGGGAACACATCCGCATCAAAATAGAAAATTTCCAAGTCCTGACGCGCCGCATGAAACACCTTCACAACACCTTCGTCGCGAAACAGCTCATAAAGTGGCTCCAGCGAAATCCCCTCGGCCAAAGGGTCCACCAAGACAGCGTCCGCCGCGTCATCCTCGCCAGCAAATGCCAATTGAACCAAACACAATTTCGAATAATACGTCCGTTCCCGCAGGAATTCGGTGTCCACAGTCACATATGGATAGGCGGCGGCGCGGGTGCAGTACTCGGCCAAAGCCTCGGTCGTGGTAATCGTTTTCATTGTCTGCTCTTTACGGCTAGACCGCCAAAATTGACGGGATTTGAAGGGTTTTAATCAAGAAAGGCAGGAAAAGGAAGTGATGCGCAGAAAATGGTGCAAAACATCGCGCCACGCGCTCTTTAGAGGGTCAACATCTCATCGCATTGCCCCTCGGCAAAGGCGCGCAGAACTGCCGGATATAGCTTATGTTCCACCGGCAAGACCCGCGCGGCCAGTGTCTCGGAGGTGTCACCGGGCAAAATCGCAACCCGCGCTTGGCCCAACACGCGGCCCCCGTCCAATTCAGCAGTAACCTCATGAACAGAACAGCCCGCCGCCTCATCCCCGGCTTCAATCGCCCGCGCATGGGTGTGCAGGCCCTTGTACTTGGGCAAGAGAGACGGGTGAATGTTGAGCATCCGCCCGGCGTAATGGGTGATGAATTTCGGGGTCAAAATCCGCATGAACCCTGCCAAACAGAGAATATCCGGCGCGCTAGCGTCAATCCTCTCAATCAAGGCCGCCTCGAAGGCTTCGCGGTCCTTGCCAAAGGGTTTGTGCTCGACAACAGCCGTGTCAATGCCCAGTGCGCGCGCCTTCTCCAGCCCGCCCGCATCCGCCACATTGGACAGCACCAAACAGGGGCGCGCCGGGAAATCCGCCTCCATGGCCCGCGCCAGCGCCACCATATTCGAGCCGCCCCCCGAAATCAGGATGGCAACCCGTTTTGTCATGTGAGGCTACCCAGGTATTTGACGCCTTCGCCGGGCTGGACCCGACCAATCTGAACAACCTTTTCCCCAGCATCTTCAAGGGCCTTGCGCACAGACTTCACCTCGGTAGAGCGCACGGAAAGCACCATGCCGATTCCGGAATTGAAGGTTTTGAGCAGGTCTTCTTGGCTCATATTGCCAGTGTCCACCAACCACTTGAACACAGGCGGCAGCGCCCATTCATCAAGGTCAACAAGCGCGCCCATGCCCGGCGGCATGAACCGTGGCAAGTTTTCGGTCAGGCCACCGCCAGTGATATGCGCCAGCGCGTGCACCCCGCCGGTTCGGATGGCCGCCAAAGTGGAGCGGACATAAAGCCGTGTTGGCGCCAAAAGCGCCTCACCCAGCGAAATATCCGCGTCCCAAGGACACGGGGCTTCCCAGCCCAACCCGGAAACCTCAACCAATTTGCGCACCAGCGAATAGCCGTTTGAGTGTACCCCATCCGAGGCCAGCCCCAACAAGATGTCGCCCGGGCGCACGCCCTTTGGCAGCTCGGACCCGCGTTCCATCGCGCCCACGGAAAAGCCCGCCAAGTCGAAATCGCCAGCGTCATACATGCCCGGCATTTCCGCGGTCTCCCCGCCCACGAGCGCACAACCGGACTGAACGCAGCCCTCCGCTATGCCCTCAATGATGCGCGCTGCGGTGTCGGTGTCGAGCTTGCCGGTTGCAAAATAATCCAAGAAAAACAGAGGCTCAGCGCCTTGGCACACAAGGTCATTCACGCACATCGCCACCAAATCAATGCCGATCGTATCCACGTTCCCGGTGTCGATCGCGATGCGCAGCTTGGTGCCAACCCCATCGGTCGCCGCCACCAGAATCGGGTCTTTATAGCCAGCGCCTTTCAGGTCAAACAACGCGCCAAAGCCCCCAAGCCCCGCCATCACACCGGGACGGTTCGAGCGGCGTGCGGCGGGCTTGATCCGCTCCACAAGCGCATTGCCAGCGTCAATATCAACGCCCGCATCGGCGTAAGTGATCGTGTTTTTCGCATCAGTCATGGCAGCCCCCGTTTGCTTGGCGATGAGGTAGCCCAGCGCGCGCCAAGATGCAACGGGCTTGGCCTCTCTTGACCCGCGCGTATGCCGTGATAATCCTGCGCCCAGGTGGGCCTGTAGCTCAACGGTTAGAGCAGGGCGCTCATAACGCCTTGGTTGGGGGTTCGAATCCCTCCGGGCCTACCAATTCACGACCTCATTGGGAGAGCGCCGCCCTGCCCTCGACTGGCCTTATCGCTGGCCTTTTGTGCCTGAACCCTGCGACGGCTCTCGCGTCTGCCGCCCATGCCAGCCCTGTGCCAGCCCTGCGCCCGCAACTGTCCCTCTTTTGGTCTCACAATCGGGTCACACACACCTTCACCCCCCGTCTGACCACGGCCAGTGCCTACTCATAGGGATACTGTCTAAAAGAACAGGGAATACCAAATCTTAAGAAATCGCCCGCTAGAAAGCCTCATCCGCCCCGACTCGGCGGAACCGTAAATCACGAGTAATTCTTGTAAGGAGGCTCCCCGGTGAAAGCCAAAATGTCGCTGAGAATCGCACAAAAACTTCCCCTCATCATCCTAGGTGTCGCTGCGCTCGCCATCATTTCCACTGCCCTTGCCGGATACCATCAATCGCGACAAACCGTGCTCAAAGAGGCCGATGCCAAACTCTTGGCCCTCACCTCCAATCAAGCAGCGCGCGTCGAGGTTTTACTAGATGACATCGCCTCTGATTTGTCGGTCCAATCCAGCAATATTGCCGTGAGCGAGGCCTTGGACGCTTTTTCGCATGCCTTTCGCTCCCTGCCCAACACCCCCAAAGGCCTGCAACGCGCCTATATCGAACAAAACCCCTATCCCGCCGGCGAAAAAGACAAGCTCGTCGAAGGACGCGGCCAGCCCGACTATGACGCGATCCATGCGAAATATCATGGGTTTCTCGACCAGCTTCAGAATGTGAACGGATATTACGATGTGTTCTTGATCGATCTTGAGGGCAACATCGTGTACTCGGTGTTTAAGGAAGCGGATTTTGCCACCAATTTGATGACCGGGAAATGGCGCGACTCTGGTCTTGCTCGCGTGTTTCGAGCTGCCAAAAACCTGCGCCCGAACGCCCCTCCGGCCTTTGATGATTTCGCCCCCTATACCCCCAGCGCCGAGGCCCCTGCCGCCTTTGTGGCGCGGCCTGTGTTTGCGCCAGATGGGCGGCGATTGGGGGTTCTGGCCTATCAAATGCCAGTGGAAGCGCTCAATGAGGTTGCAAATGCGGCCACTGGGCTTGGCGACACTGGCTATAGCTATCTGGTCGGCTCAGATGGGCTGCTCCGCTCCGATATGCCAGCAACCGCCCAAGATGACATCCTCACAACCAAAGTCACGAACCCAAATTTGATCCCCGCGCTGCGTGGGGAAACAGGTCAAAGCCAGTTCATTGATTTTGCTGGCACTAAGGTCGCCGCGATTTTTGCGCCAATTCGCGTTTACGATCAAACCTGGAGCATCATCGCCGCGCAAAGCTCGCAAGCCATGCTCGCCCCCGTGCACGCCATGCGCCGCCAGTTCTTGATCATTGGATCTGTGCTCTTGAGCCTTGTTTTACTCGTTGCCTGGAGTGTGGCTCGGTCCATCACCAAGCCTTTGGAAGCCGTCAATGAGGCCATGGCCCGCATCGCAGCCGATGAGTTGCACACCGAGGTTCCGGCCCAAACGCGCCCCGACGAAATCGGAGAAATTGCGCAGACACTCGAAGAGTTTCGCGGGGCGCTGTTGACCTTTCGCAGCGTCGCCCGCGAAGCCTTGTTCAAAAGTTCGGCTTTCGGGCAGGCGAGCTGTGCCATGTTGATGGTCGATCAGGATTTCAACGTGGTCTATGCCAATGATGCGCTCACCGATTTGATGGCGTTTCGTGGCGAAGCCTTTGAGGCCATTACCGGCACCCGAAACGCCCAAGAGCTGATCGGCATGAATATGGATCAATTCCACGCTTTGCCCGAACAGGCCCGCGCCCCCCTGCGCGATCCTGCCAATTTGCCCTATCAAACTGTGATGCAGGTGGGCGGCTCGTATTTCAACCTTTCGGTCAATGGTGTGACCTCCGATGAAGGGGAGATTGTTGGCTACCTTGTGGAGTGGCAAAACCAAACAAAAGCGCTGCGCGATGCGTCGATCATGGCCGCGCTAGACGCCACAGCCGCGCGTATTGAGCTTGGTGCGGACGGCCGTATCCAATGGGCCAATACCTTTGTTTGCAAAACGCTTGGCGTTGAAGTGAAGGACTTGCTGGGCAAACCCGGCACCATGATCCTCACCCCTGCCGCCGATAGTTTTGGCGCGGCTGACGTCAACGACCTCATGGCGCGCGGGGAGCATCTCGCCGGGGTTTGCGGCTTGCATTACGGCACTGCGTCGATGGATCTGGACCTCCAAATGGTGCCCGTTGTTGATCCACTTGGCCGCTCAAATGGGGTCGTCATACTCGGGCATGACGTCACCAAAGCGCGCCAAATCATTGCCAAAGCTGAAGCCGAACAGGCGATCACAACCGCCGAACAGACAGTTGTGGTGGACGCCTTGCGAGCGGGGCTTGCGCATCTGGCTGAAGGCGACTTCACAGCGCGCATCACTGCCGATTTTGCCAAGCGTTACGAGGGGTTGCGCCATGACTTCAACGCCGCCACCGCCAAGCTGGAAAGCACAATTGAAGCGATCACGCACAGCGCGGGCGCGATTGATGATGGGACGTCTGAAATTTCGGATGCCGCCATTGCCTTGTCTCGGCGCACCGAGGCCCAAGCCGCCACTCTAGAACAAACAGCCGCCGCGCTGGACCAGATCACCGCCTCCGTCAAAACCGCCTCCGAGGGCGCCGATGACGCCGCGCGCATGGTTTCGAGCACACGACAATCTGTCGAGGCGAGTGGCAGTGTTGTCGAAGATGCTGTCCAAGCGATGGGCGAAATCGAACGGTTCTCCGGCGAAATTGAGAAAATCAGCGGCGTGATTGATGACATCGCCTTTCAAACCAACCTGCTGGCGCTCAATGCCGGGGTCGAGGCGGCGCGTGCGGGCGAAAGTGGGCGCGGCTTTGCGGTCGTCGCCTCCGAAGTGCGTGCGCTCGCCCAGCGCTCCTCAGATGCGGCCCGCGAAATCAACGCTTTGATCAGCTCGTCAGGCGCGCAGATTGAGCGCGGCGTGGGTCTGGTGTCGCAAACAGGTCAGGTTTTGCAAGATATGATGGCCTCAATCGGCAAGATTTCCGACAGCGTCTCTGACATCGCCAATAGCGCCAATGAACAGTCGGTTGGGTTGCGCGAAATCAATGTCGCCGTCAATAACCTCGACCAAACCACGCAGAAAAACGCGGCAATGTTTGAAGAAACCAGCGCCGCCACCGTGACCCTCGCCCATGAGGCGGGGCATCTCACCAGCTCGATGTCGCAGTTTCGCATCAGCTCAGCCTCCGAGGGAGCGATCAGGCTGAGACAAGGGACTGATGCGCGCGCCGATCTGGTCGCTTGATCGATCTTGGGAAGGGACAGATCAAGCACAAAGGCGCGGCCGCGCAATACGCCACGCGGCCGCGCCCACCCCAACCTTAACCCAGGTTCTGACTTGCGTTTTTGGTGAACTCAGGATTTCGTGCCCCTATGAACAACAGCCTCCCCCCCGACCTGATGCAAGACGCGCCCCCCGCTGGCGAGATGCAACAGCTTGCCCCCGGTTTGCGGCGAATTCTCGCCCCCAACCCCTCTCCGATGACCTTTTGGGGCACAAATACCTATGTTTTGGGCGAAGGCGCAGTGACGCTTGTGGACCCCGGACCGGAGCTGGCACAGCACGCCAAAGCCATCCTGGACGGGCTTCATCCGGGCGAGTCGATTGCGCGCATTCTAATCACTCACGCCCATGTGGATCACAGCCCCCTTGCCCGCCCCATGGCGGAGGCCGCTGGCTGCAAGGTTTTCGCTTATGGTGGACCGACCGCAGGGCGCTCAGAGGTGATGCGCGCACTTGTCGAGGCAGGAATGGCCACCGGCGGCGAAGGGGTCGATCAGGGATTCGCGCCCGACATCCCGCTTGCGGATGGCGAAACACTCGATATTGGCAACGGACGCACGATCGAAGCGATCTGGACGCCGGGGCATTTTTGCAATCACCTGAGTTTTGCAATGAACGATGTGCTGCTTTCCGGCGATCATGTCATGGGCTGGGCCAGCACAATGATATCGCCGCCCGATGGGGATTTGACGGCCTTCATGAGCTCATGTGAGAAGCTGCTTGGCCGCAGCGAGGCCAGATATTACCCCGGCCACGGCGCACCCGTCGAGACCCCAAAGGCGCGCCTTGACTGGCTTATGGCGCACCGGCGTGGGCGCGAAACGGATATATTACAAGCCCTTAGCAAAGGCCCCGCCACCGTGCCTGCGCTCGCCAAAGCTATCTACAAAGACACGCCAGACGCCCTCTTGGGCGCGGCCCAACGCAATGTCTTTGCCCATCTGATCGACCTCACAACCCGGCAAAAAACCATAGCCACCCCCGCCCTATCCGCCAATGCCACCTTTGCGCAGGCATAAGGCAAAATTTTTCTGCAAAACCCTCTGGACGCCCTCAATTCCGGTTGCTATATCGCCCCTCATGTTCCGGCGTAGCTCAGTGGTAGAGCAGTTGACTGTTAATCAATTTGTCGTAGGTTCGACCCCTACCGCCGGAGCCAAAATCCTCAAGTAGATCAAAGATTTATGAGACACCTCAGCGAGGTGGCTCAGGGGGCGTTTGGCGTTAGTAAGCGCATAGTAAGCAAACAGTGGCGCTTTGCTCTGCCTTAGACACCTGCTATTTTGCGGATGGAGGCACTCATGAACGCAACAGTTTTTTCAGCACTAGCGATTTCCGCGCTTACTCTGAGCGGCGCACCCGCGTTTGCAGATTGGCAATACACGCAGTGGGGCATGACACCAGATGAAGTTTTGACGGCCAGCGAGGGCGCGGCCCAGCGCCCAGATATGGCCGAGGGTTTCGGCACGAATTTGGTGCACCTCTTGACCGCACCTTACGCCCTTACAGACGGGCAACTACAGTTTAAGGCGCGCTTTGTCTTTTACGATTTCCAGTCTCTCGAGATGGTTAGTCTTGTGCCTTTCGTCGGAGAATGTGTTTCGGTGTATCGGAGGCTGGAAGAAACCTACGGCCCCGGCGGTCAGCATGGAGACCAGATCATCCGGCTTACAAAGTGGTTTGACCGTGAGAACGACAACGTGATTTTCTTCACTGAAATACAGGATACGTGCACGTTAAGTTATCGCCGCTTTCACACACCTATGGAAGCCGGGGGCTTATGAGACAACGCACTATACCGCTAACCTAGGGCTACGTTTGAGCTGCCCCTAGATTTGTAGACGCTGTGCTTGGTAATTTTGGAACCAAGG